>NZ_JALHLE010000018.1 GCF_022832385.1 Novosphingobium album (ex Hu et al. 2023) | reverse complement strand
CTGCGGGAGAAGAGATGCGTGCCCGGCTGGAAGTAGCAGGCAAGCAGGCGCAATGGGAACAGATCAGCGCGGCAGCTAATGATCGATACGAATACGGTGTAAGATTTGGTGCCCCTGAGGCGCTGGAGCGGGCCGTCACACTCTATCGCGACCGCGCCCTGCCGATGTACCCGAAACTCAGCCAAGAGTGGGCCGTGACCCAGAACAACCTCGGTAACGTGCATGGGGTGCAGGGAGATCGCACCAGCGGCAAGATGGGGCTAGCGTTACTGTCTAAATCAGAGGAAGCCTATGAGGCCGCGCTGCTGGTTCATACCGAAACGGCAAGCCCGGATCAGTGGGCCGCGATCCAGAACAACCTCGGCAATGTGTTTGGGGTTCAAGCGCAGCGCGCCAGCGGCGAGGTGGTGGAGGTGCTGTTAGCCCGCTCAGTAAAGGCCTTCGAAGCTGCGTTGCGGGTCAGAACCGAAGCGGGAAGTCCGGATGAATGGGCCGAGACCCAGAACAACCTCGCGATTGCGTTAAAGGATCAGGGCAAGCGTAAGGACGGTGCATTGGGGCTAGCACTCTTTGTCCGCGCGGAGGAGGTCTTAGAGGCCGCGCTGCGGGTCCGCACTGAAGCGACTAGCCCAGTTAAATGGGCTCAGACTCAAAACAATCTCGGTAATGTGCTCATGTTCCAGGCCGCGCGTTTAGACGGCGAGGCGGGACTCGTCCTTCTTGTCCGCGCGGAGGAGGCCTTAGAGGCCACGTTACGGGTCTATACCAAAGCGACAAGTCCGTATAGTTGGGCCGGAATCCAGAACAACCTCGGCAACGTTCTTAAGAAGCAAGGCGAGCGTACGGGCGGCAAGGCCGGACTTGCCCTGCTGGCCCGCGCGGTGGAAGCCTATGATGCCGCATTGTGGGTGTACAGCGGATCGGGTGCGACCCGCAATGCAGAGACAGTACAGCAAAATCTTGAGCGAGTGACGACTTTGATCCAGCAGCGAAGCGCGCCCTGACAATGCATGCCCTCAAGAGAAGTGGATCGTTTTCAAATCGGGTCTAAAATGTGGTAGCGATCTACCACAATGGCGAAATTCCTGCGCAGTTGACGCATTTCAGTCAAATTTGACGTGCGCTTTATCAGCCAAGTCAAATTTGATTGAAAAGCTGCCATGTGCCGAAACGCCCGGAATTGCTGGCTTTGCGGCTGTATTTTGTCGCGTACGGTGTGGGGTCTGGGGTCTAATCGGCAATTCTCGGGCCGGTAAACGCGCCCGAAGCGGATTTCCGGTTCTGCTCCGCACCGCCCTTGGGGTTGGCAAGCGGGGCGGCGCTCTAGCTGCCCCCAAATGCGCCAAGCAAGCGCATTTGGGGGTATGGTTGGGGGTATCTTGTGAAATTACCCGTCCAGAAATGTTAGAAATCTGCGATTTTAGGGGTTTTTCGTGATTCCCTTCACCTTCAAATATCACCCATATTATCGTATAAAGCCCGCAGAAAACGGGGACTTTTCGCCCCTTCTTGTCCGGGTTGGACCACCTGTTTCCAGCGACATCCACGTCAAAGTGGGGATCTTTTGGGGCTTTGCTCTCCCGGTTGGATCAAAGAGCCCCCCACCGTGGGGGCCTCAAGCGGGAAAGGCTCGGCAATGCCACTAACTGACGTCGCGATTCGTAACGCAAAACCAAAGTCCAATCCGTACAAGTCGGCGACAGTCAGGGCCTGTATTTGCTCGTCAAGCCAACAGGCAGCAAACTGTGGCGCGTAAAGTACCGGATCCATGGCAGGGAGAAGGCACTTGCCGTTGGCGCTTACCCGGCAGTCGACCTTGCTCATGCGAGGAGGCGTCGCGACGAAGCTCGTGGTCTGAGCCCGAAGTCTCTACCAGCTACGAGTAGAGCCTGCACCGGGTTTGATGCCAATGTGTGGATCATCGCACCCGTTGGGCGGGAGACAGGCGTGGGGCATCGATGACGTCCTGACCGAGCGATGGGTTGTCAGGGAAAAGGGATCGGATACCGGGCAGACACTCGCCACTGCCATGCGGCTGTACTTGAGCCGCTGGCGCATCGGCATGGAGCACCAGCAGATAGAGGCCATCCTCGAAATGGTGGCCGTCAGTTCGCTGATTGGTTGCTTCTCTCGCGTGGCAGCGCAGCCTCTCATTTCGCGGCGGCGGCTCGTCGAAATCAAGGTCCCCGAACTCGAGTTGCAGCGTCGCTTCTACGTCATGACACACAAGGCCAAGTACTTCACTGCCGGCATCCGCGCCTTTCTCGATATCTGTGAAGGCGTCTAATGGAGAAACCTCGGATTCCGCTGCCGGCCCGTTTCAGTCACACGGGGTATTGGCGGAGTCCCCGAAATTCGCGAGGTCCCGCGTGTCGACCTAGCGAGATCACATCCTCATGACCTCACCGAAGCACGTTGTTTTGTCTAAGATCGCTGCAGGCTTCACGGCGACGGTCTCTCTTTCCGGTACCGTCCGGCCGCCGTTTTTAGCAACTTCGAACTAGCCAGAAGCAGCCACAGTTCACAGCGGCGGGAACTAGCGGGATGTCCATTTGGCGAGATCGGAACTGGTGGACCAATCGAAGCGCTCGCGGGTTAGTGGTTGCCCAGAATGCGAAACATCCGCTCGCGCGGATTCCATTCCAATCAAACCAAGGTCAGTCGTTCCCGCAATAGCCGCACAGATCAGAGGGGCGACCAAAATCGCGGCGCATCCAGGGATCAATCAGCGATGCGTCGCAATATCGACATAAGAAATGGCCTGCCCGACCCAATGATCGAGCAGGCCAGAGGCTGTGGCGCTGGGAGGTTAGTAACGCCAGGTCAATTGGAGTTGCACGCTGCGCGGAAGGCTGATCAGACCAATCTGATCGGCGTGAATGCCCGCAGCCGTGCCCGTGCCGGAACCGGTGCCGGGACCATCGACGACGCCGGTGGCAACAAAGCGGTTGGTGAGGTTCTTGCCGATCAGCGCCAGGTCCCAGTGGTCCGCGAAGGACAACTTGGCGGTAGCGTCGACGGACAGGTAGCTGCTCTGGCGCGAATAGGGATTACCGAAGCCCGAAGGCAGATAGCTGTCGCTGTACTTGGTATCGACGGACAGGTTCAGCTTTGCAGAATCGGTGACCGATGTTTCGTAGGTGACACCGAACGTGCCCGTCCACGCCGGTGCCATCGCGGTTTCGGTGCCGCTGAGGTCCTGATAGCGATTGGGCAGCGAGCAGCCCTGCACGATCGTCTGGCCAGCATAACACGGTGCCAGGAAGTCCTCGTAGCGCGCATGATTGTAGTTGAGTGTCCCGCGCACTGACAGGCCCGGCACTGCATAAGGGGCGTACTGCACTTCCAGTTCCAGTCCCTTGGTGCGGACAGAACCGGCATTGATCGTGTTGAACGCAAACACAGAGCTGTCGAAGAAGTCGATCTGGAGGTTCTTGTAGCGGTAGGTGTACCCGATCAGGTTGAGGCGCAGCTGTCGGTCCAGAAGCGTCGTCTTGATGCCGCCTTCGAAACCTTCCGCCTTCTCCGGGCCGAACGTGAAATTATCGACGCTGGCAAGGACGGAATTGATGCCACTATTGGAAAAACCGCCCGACTTGTATGCCGTCTTGTAGGAGGCGAAGACGTTGATGCCTTCCGCCGGCTTCCATCGGATCGTCGCTTCCGGCGACCAGTTGTTGAACGTCTGGTCCGCACTCACCAGCACGCCGGGTGCGAACAACGCCAGCGAGGCATAAGGCTGGATGAACTCGCTCTTCTTGGTTTCGTGCGTGTAACGCACGCCGCCGGTGATCTCGACGCTTTCCACCGGCTTCAGGATTGCCTGGCCGTAGACCGCCAGCGTCTTGCCATCGGTGAAGGAGTTCTTCACGAACCCGGCGTAGCGGTAGCTGGGATCGGCAACAGCCGGATTGTCGGCACCCCCGTTGACGACGTACTGAACGAAGTCGCGACGCGTGTCCTGGAAGAGTCCGCCAATCATCACGTTCAGCGGGAACTGAAAGCTCGTCAGCGCGCGCAGTTCCGAGCTGAAGGCCCGCCAGCGCGAGTCTTCAACCGCCCATGTCGCCCCGGCGGTGGCCGAACCGAAATCACCATCGACCAACAGACGATTGCGGTTCTTCTGGAAATTCGTGACCGACGTGACGGTGAGCGCTTCACCAGAGTATTCCAGCGTGCCTGTCACGCCCCATGACGTATACTTGTTGAACTGGCTGCCATCGCCGGCCACGGGAATGGTGGCTGCGATGTCCGAAGGCATCGCGTTGTTGTAGACCGCGAAACGCTTGCCGCAGGACAGTGCCGTGTTGAACCAGGTATCGCCGCCATCGCACTCATAGGCGACGCGGTTGGAGGCGGGATTGTTGACCTTCGTGCGCGAATACGAGGCCTTGAGTGTCGCAGTGAGCCTGTCGGTCAGTTCGCTCTTGAGGGTCACACGCCCCATGAATTCCTTTTCGCCGGACACCTTGACCGGTCCTACCGGCTGCAGATGGCTGGTGACCAGTGCCGGATCCACCGTGCGGTCGGTGGTGATATAGGGGAGTTCCATGCCCTCGTTGCGGAAGTATCCGCCGCTCATCGAACTGCCGCGGACGGCCACGCGGATGCCCGTGGTGTCATTGATCGGCGTAGAGACAACGCCCTCACCATAAACAGTGCCGGACTTGAACTCGTAGCCGGTACGAAGACTGGCCTCGAATGCATTGCCCGGATCGTTGGTCGCGATGTTGATGACGCCGGCCGTCGCGTTCTTGCCGAAAAAGAGCGCCTGCGGCCCTTTCAGCACCTCAATGCTGCTCGCATCGAAGAAGCCCTCGTTGATGATCCGCCCCTGGCCATAGTAGACCCCGTCCACGACCACCGCGACGGACTGTTCGATACCGATGGAGCTGGGGGCCGTACCGATACCACGCAGCGTGATCTGGGCACCCGAACCCGTCGAGTTGCGTCCGACGGTGAGCTGGCCCATGCTGGCAGCAACCTTTTCGATGCTCGTCAGGTCGTAACGATCAATCTGCGCTGCCGAGATTGCCGTAACCGCGACCGGCACGTCCTGTGAGGTTTCCTGCCGCTTACGCGCCGTCACGACGATTTCCTCGACACCGCCGGTCTCTGCGCCTTGCGCGGAATCACTCTCCTGCGCGAATGCCGGCATGGCCGTTAAGGCTGCCAGCGGACAAGTCGCGAGCATCAATGCCCGGAACGCACGACGATTCCTCATAAACCCACTCCCAAACTGCAGCCAGCGGTTGCCGCCGGCCATTCCTCTGCTGTATTGCCTACAATAAGACGCATGGATTAATCCACCTGTCCTAAACATCAGGATGGAGATGGCGCGCGCACTTGTGGTCAAGGCGCTTCAGCCCCTAGGAAGGACAGCATGACTTCGAGAATCGGGCCGAAAATGCAGACAGACACCTCTGCCGCTGCCGCAGACACGCGCGAGAAGATCATTCTTGCCGCTGAACGCCTTTTCGGCGAACGCGGCATCGATGCCGTATCGCTACGCCAGATCCGTATCGAAGCCGGTCAGAATAACAACAGCGCCGTCCACTATCACTTCAAGGACCGGACCGAACTCGTCTCCGCGATCCTCGCGCTGCGCGTGGGCCAGATGGAGCCCGTCCGGCGCCGGATGCTCGACGATCTCGATCGGCGCGGCGGCAGGCCCGATCTGGAAAGTCTCATGAAAATTCTTGTTATTCCACAACTTGATATAACGGACGAAGCTGGTCGCCGTCCCTATATTCGTTTCACATCCGAATATCTTACCCGTTTTCGCGCGTCCGGGATCGGCCACCCTGGCGACAGTGCCCAGACGGCACCTGCACTCGCCGATTTGATGGAGCGCTTCTATGGCGAGTTGTTCTGGCTCGACCGGGACGTTGCCCTGATGCGCCTTACCGCAGCCACCCTTCTGTTCCTGAATCTGGTCACGCAGTGGGAGGCCGGGCTGACCTTTGCCGAACACCGACTGGACCTCGATCTGGTATCCGACGAGGCCTTGACCATGGCCGTGGCTGTGCTTGAGGCCCGGCCCAGCCGAACCTTGATGGAACGCTATCAGAAGTAAGAGGTGCGCTCGCCGCGTTCGTTCTTCTAGACCCAAATTAAGATATATGTCTTCATTGACGTTTGGGAAAGGAACGAATCATGGTCAGACCACGTTTGACGGCGTGTGCGCTCGTATTGGGACTCGCCAGCGCGTCGGGCGGGCTCGCTCAGGACGCGTCGCCGGACACCCGAAAGGCTTACGCGCCTTCTCAGGCAGACCAGTTTGCCTGGCCGACAAGGCCGGACCTGCTTCCCGCACCGGGATCGAGCCGGGAGACATACGCCAGAAACCTGGCCTATGACGCCACCATCTACGGCACGAGCGCCGTGCTGGAATACGCGCAGATGTATTCGCAGGCGCTGGACACGGCCGACGCGTCCTTCACGGGATTCAACCGGTTCGCCCATGACCGCAACCTGGCCCGTCCAGGATACGCTCCCTTCAAGACGCCGAATGCGGACACGCTCTATTCGAATGCCTGGCTCGATCTCAGCCATGGTCCAGTAGTTCTGAGTGTACCCGACGCAGGAACGACCTACTTTACGGTCAACTTCCTCGACATCTATGGGAATTCATCGAACATCAGCGCGCGTACGCGTGGATTCGGCCCGGGCAAATACGCGATTGTTCCGCTGGGCTGGGAGGGTAGCCTCCCCGACGGTGTTGAGAAATTCACCGTAACCACGCCTTATTGCTGGATCCTCATGCGGGTTCTAGCAAAGGACTTGAGCAACCCTGCGCGCGCCAGACAGGTCCAGAACGGTTTTACGCTGCAGCCGCTGTCACAACCGGATGGCCAGCAAGAGTCTTTCCCCGCCCCTGCTGGTTCGAGCGCTGAACAGTACCTCCGCGTGCTCGACTGGATCGTGCGCAATGCCGGCTATCCCGTCACGGAAACGGCACTCGTTCATCGTTACCGCGCGATCGGTGTCGGATTGGGGCCGGAGGCGATCGACAAGGCCTTCGCGGACCCGGATCTTGTGGCCGGTATCAAGGCGGGCCACGCGGCCGCACTGGAGGCGCTGGACAATTCGAGCCGGCTAAGTGGATACCCCGCCGCCACCTGGAAAATGCCCGCCGATACCGGAGCATACGGCTATAACTACTTCTACCGCGCAGCGATCAACACCCTGGGAACGGGCGCCAATGTTTCGATCGAGAACTACCCGTTCAATACCTTCGCCGACGGCGATGGCGATCCGCTGGACGGCGGGAAGCACGACTACCGTCTGACGTTCGCACCGCCTCCGCCGGCGCGCTTCTTCTGGTCGCTCACGCTCTACGATGCAAAAACCCGCGAACTGTCCGCGAACCCGATCGCGCGCTACATCATCAATGACCGGACTCCCGGCCTGGTTCGCACGGGGAGCGGTGCCATTCCGATTGCGATCCAGCACGAACGGCCGAAGGGCAAGAGCCTGAACTGGCTGCCTGCGCCGGACGGCCCCTTTTATCTCGTCATCCGGGCACAAGGCCCCGAACCGGCCCTGATTGAAGGAAAATGGCTGCCGCCTGCCGTCCAGAAGGTGAAGCCATGATGCGTAAGGTTACACTTCTCACGCTCGCAGGGCTGTTACTGGCAGCTCCGAGTTTCGCATCGGCACCTGCATCCGGTAACTGCGGCCGGCCACCACAATCGCTTGCCGGCGCAACCACCAACGAGGCCATCTTCGCAAAGGATGCGTGCGATCCCTATTCGCTGGCGGTCATGGCCTACATCTGGGGCAAGCCCTTTGTCGATTCAGCCAAGATCCGGGTCTTCTTCACAAAGCCCGACGATCCGCTTGCCTCCCGCCCCCCCTCAGTGGCAGGCGCAGCGCTCAACCGCTTCGGGCACGGACGGGTGCTGGCCGATCCGGTCAACAAGTCCGGCGTCGGCCCCAACAACGATACGCTATACAGCAACGCCACCTTTGACCTTCAAAGCGGGCCCTTCGTCGTTACCACGCCGAATTTCGGAGACCGCTATTATACCTTTTCGGTAGCGCACCCGGACAGTTCGACCTCGGCATCCTATGGCAGCCGAACGCATGGACCGAAGCTGCCCCAACTGTTCCTGCATGCGGCAGACTATCAGGGACCAATTCCTGTCGGCATGATCGAAATCAGCAGCGGC
This sequence comes from Novosphingobium album (ex Hu et al. 2023), assembly GCF_022832385.1. Taxonomy (GTDB): domain Bacteria; phylum Pseudomonadota; class Alphaproteobacteria; order Sphingomonadales; family Sphingomonadaceae; genus Novosphingobium; species Novosphingobium album. The sequence goes on along the minus strand of NZ_JALHLE010000018.1, from coordinate 152,452 downwards.
GATCGGTATCTTCACCTCTGGGGCAGAACCTTGATCCGTTCCGCCGATGACCTGCCAAAGGTTCACGCGTTGCAGGATGCCATAACCGTACAGCGCTACCGTGCCGATGGAACGCTTGAACCCGTCGGCGATCCTCCCGTCCAGCGCCAATGGCCTGCCGGAAATGACGGGCGCGCATTTTTACGTCAGCTCGCTGTGGCCATCGCGGACATGGACTTGTCGCCACAGGATCACGCCATGGCGTTGCGTCTCGCTCCACTGCTGAAGGCCGCTCAAGCGGATCAATGGCCTGCGGAAATACGCGGCAGGGCCATCGAACAGGGCATGATCGATGGCGAGGAAATCGCCACGCATGCGGCGCAAGGCTTCGGGATTTTGACGGGGGGGTGGAGCGTCAACCTGTCCGGTCCGCGCTTCGGCACCGACTGGCTGCTTCGCGCCGCCATCGCCAAGGACCAGATATTCGTGACGGTACCGGAAGAGGCCATCTACCCGATTGCGCGCACGTCCGCCGATGGCGTTCCCCTGGACGGTCACAGTCGCTACCGCATCCACTTCGATGCGCCACCGCCGGTCCGCTATTTCTGGTCGATCACGCTGTATGACGACTCAGGAACCATGGTTGCCAATCCGGTCGACCGCTACTCTGTCGGTAACCGCACCCCTGAACTGGCCCGGGCAGATGGCACATTGCGGGACATCGTCATCTCGAGCGGCCGGCCAAGGGACGCTGGCGCTCTCTGGCTGCCGGCTCCCGAGAGCAAATTCTATTTGATGATGCGCCTCTACGGGCCTGACGATAGTATTCAGACCGGCCAATGGCTACCACCGGCCATCGTAAAGCAGCCGACCAGCTAGCCGAGGATTGCTCGAGGCATTCGGAAGGCACAGCGGAAAATATGGCCGTTTTCGGAATGACGAAATGTGACCGCGAGCGTCCACTAAGGGTCGGACTCAGAAGCCGACACCGACTCAGCCCAATGTCCGCTATTCAATTTGTGTGACTGTAACCTGCCGCTCCGGAGTGTCCCAAAGCCAGCCCCCCTTGCATTCCGCCAGGTTCGTGAACGAAGGGCGCTTGCAGGAAATGGAACCGGACCGTCAAGCAGGGGCTATGGCAGTGAGAAGTGCTTTTTCATCTCGACAGACTTCTGGTTATCTTCCCATGAGATCACGGCTCCATCCGAATCATAGCCATCCCAGTCCGCGGCAATCCAACTACAGCCAAAAGATTCCGGGGATTGGCCGGGGGGCCTTTTAGCTGTAGTTGGATTTTACAACCCATTGATATAACGTTATAAAAATAGCGGAATTAAATCCCCTTCACCCACTCCAATTTCCGGTTCAGCAACGTTCGTTTCTGTCTGGACGTACCCCCAAAAAATCCATGGTATTTAGCGCTAGTCAGGCCGCGAGCGTTCACCCGAGTTCACATTCAGCCGCCAGCCGGCGAGGGAAGCGGATCGCGGGAATCATTGCCAACCGCCGCTCCGCCTGAACGGTTGCGTTCCGGGGGATCTTTGCGTCGAAAAACGCAACTGACATTGCCTTGCGATATATAGTTAGCACGCTAACTAATTACTTATGCCAGATCGCGATTCCCTCTATGATGCCCTGCCAGGGCAAATCCTTGGCCTGGCACGATCATGGCGGCAGCTGGCGGATCGCGTCCTGGCCTCTTTGGAGATATCGAACTCCACCGGGTATGCTTTGCTGCACCTTGAACGACTTGGTGACGGCGTGCGCCAGTCCGATCTGGCAAGAGAGATCGGCATCACCGAAGCCTCGCTTGTGCGCACTCTCCAGCACCTGGAAAGGGTCGGTCTCGTCTGCCGTGAGGCCGACCCCGGAGACGGGCGCGCAAAAGCCCTGCGGCTGACCGCCGACGGCAGGCGGCTGGCACGGCTGATCGATACCCGCCTGATCGAACTGCGTCACGAATTGCTGCATGACGTGAGCAGTGAGGACCTGCAGACGACGCTGAATGTTCTCGAACGTGTCGCTGCCCGCATTGCCGAAAAGTGCCCCCGCCCATGATGCAGCGATGGGGGATCGACGCCGCCGTGTTCAGCCTCAAGTGCTATGCGGCGGCCATGCTGGCGACGTTCGTCGCGTTTTCGATCGGGCTGGAACGACCTTATTGGGCTTTCCTGACGGCCTATATCGTCTCGGGACCGCTGGCAGGCGCCGTTGTTTCGGGCGCGATTTTCCGGCTTATCGGTTCGGTTGCAGGGGCAGCCTTCGTGGTTTTTGCCATCCCGCCGGTCATCCAGAGCCCGGTGGTCATGACAGCGGTCATGGCCGGGTGGCTGGGTCTGTGCGTGTTCCTGTCGCTGCTCGACCGGACGCCGACCTCGTACATGTTCGTTCTGGCCGGATACACGGCAGGCCTGATCGTATGGCCGATTGTCGATGCGCCCGCGCATATCTTCGACGTGGCGGCCCTGCGCGTGCAGGAAATCGCCATAGGCATCATCTGCTCCGCGCTGGTGCACGGGGTCGTGCTGCCCAACTCCGTGACCCGGTTTCTGCGGTCCCGGACGCAGGGGATCGTGCGCGATGCCGAAATCTGGAGCCACGAAACGCTCGGGCTCGAGCCCCGTCCCGGCGTCGACGCGGAACGGCGCCGGCTGGCACAGGACGTCACCGAACTGCACCAGCTTTCCGTTCACTTGCCTTTCGACACTGGTGGCCCCGCACCACGGATTTCCGTGGTCAGGGCGCTCGAGCACGAACTGGCCAAGCTGATGCCGCTGGGCGCGGCCATTGCCGACCGGATCGCCGCCTTGCGCGCGCACGACAGATTGCCGGAAAGCACCGTCCAGCTACTTCACGAGGCGCGCGAATGGGTGGATAGGCTGGACGATGATCTGGTGCGCATTGAGGAGACAGGCGCAGCCCTGACCGCCAAATGCGCCGCGCTGGAACCGGAAATAGATGCGGACAGCGGCTGGTCCGCCCTGCTGCACATGAGCCTGCTCGCCCGCCTGAACAGCCTGATCGAGGCACATGTCGACTGCCGGGTCCTGAAAGCCCAGTTGGCAACACAAGACCGTCGCCCCGTCTCGCCGCGCATCCCCGGACTCCTCACCGCGATCGGCGAGCGGCCGCTGCATCGCGACACCAGCGGCGCGCTGCGCGGCGCGGCCGGAGCGGCGCTGACGGTGATCATCGGCTGCACATTGTGGTACTTCAGCGGCTGGCCGGAAGGCGGCACGTTCGTCATGCTCGCGTCGGTCTTTCCCGCACTCTTTGCAGCGATGGACAATTCGCTGCCACCGGTCGTCGGGTTCTTCAAGGGCTCCGTGATCGCGATGCTGCTGGGCACGCTCTACGGTTTCGTCATCTTGCCAGAGCTCGATGGCTTTCCCGAAATGGCCCTGTCCCTTGCCCCCGTCCTGCTGATCCTGGGGGCCTTGCTGAGTGTGCCGCGCTATATCGGCATTGCGCTTCCTGCACTTCTGGGCGTGGGCGGTCCCTTCATTATCTCGGAAAAGTACGGAACTGATCTTGGCCCCGGCATTCCCGCCAATTTCGCCACCTTCCTGAACAGCCAGATCGCCACGCTGGCCGCGATCCTGTTTGCGGGGATCATGATCCGGATTCTGCAAACGGCGGGTATCGAACATGCCATCGCGCGAACCTTGCGAGCGGGCTGGCAGGATCTTGCCGAACGCAGCAACCGCTGGGATCCGCCCAATGTGCAGGCCTGGATCTCCCGCATGCTGGACCGGCATGCCTTGCTCGGTCCGCGCCTTGCCGCCACCGGGAAACTTGCCGGCGAGCCGCTCTACGATATCCTGCGGGACTTGCGCATCGGAGTTGCCATCGGTGAACTGCGCGTGCTGCGCAACGGGATCGATCCCGCAAGGCAAGAGGCGGTAACGCGCGTGCTCGCGGCAGTCGGGGAATACTACCGGCGCCTGGTCCCGCACAAACCACCGCCGCCCGATCCAGAGCTGCTTGCCGGCATCGATGCCGCGTTGCGCCGGTTCAACGGCGATGCGCGGGCAATATTCAGGCGCCAGGCCATCTTGCCGCTCGTCACTTTGCGTCGCACCCTTTTCGCCGATGCCGCACCGTTCACGGGCAGTCCGGCCAGCCCCGGAGACCCGTCATGAACGGAGAATTCGCGATCCACGGCGTTTTCCTGCCGACACTGCTTGTCTTCGGCGTGATCGCCTCGGTCTGCACCTTGCTGTTGATGCGGCTGGCCGACCGCGTCGGCCTTTACCGTTTCGTCGCCTACCGCGCGCTTGTCGACCTGGCGCTTTACGTCATCGTTTTCGGTGCCGTTGCCTTCCTCGCCCCTCATTTCGGTTTCGCCCCATGAAGAACATTCTTGCCCGCTTCGACCGCAGCGCCGCCACGATCGTCATTGTGCTCATTGCCACTGCCGTGGCGGTCTGGATGTGGAACCACTACGAACACCGTCCCTGGACGCGCGACGGTCGGGTGCGCGCCGACATCGTGCGCGTGACGCCGGACATTTCCGGCCTCGTCACGTCCGTCGCAGTGCATGACAACCAGACCGTGAAGGCAGGCGATCTTCTCTTCGTACTGGACAGGCCGCGCTACACACTGGCGGTGGAGCAGGCTCGCGCCGCAGTCGCAAGCGCCAGGGCTACGCTGGGACAAGCCCGCCGCGAGGCTGGCCGCGACCGCGCATTGGGCGATCTGGTTGCCGCCGAAACCCGCGAACAGGACGAGGCGCGGGTCTCCACGGCGGAGGCTGCACTGGCGGAAACGCGCAGTGCCCTCGATGGGGCACTGCTCAACCTGAAGCGTACGCAAGTGCGCGCCTCCGTCGATGGAACCGTTACCAACCTCGACCTGCATCCGGGCGATTACCTTGCCGCCGGAAACCAGGCGATGGCGCTTGTCGATACCGCCTCGCTGCGTGTCGAAGGCTATTTCGAGGAAACCAAACTGCCGCTGATCCACGTGGGCGCGCCCGTGACCGTCAAGCTGATGGGCGAAGACCAGGCCCTGCATGGCCGGGTGGAAAGCATCGCGGCCGGCATCAATGACGATTCCCGCGGCACCTCGGGCAATCTCCTGCCCGATGTCGAAGCGACCTTTTCGTGGGTTCGTCTTGCCCAGCGTATCCCGGTGCGCGTGAAGCTGACGGACGTGCCTCAGGGCGTGCGCCTGATCCCGGGTCGCACTGCGACCGTGACAGTCGATGCCGAAGCGGCGAAGAGCGCGCAGTCGAAGGAGAAGGCCCGGTGATGCGTGCCCCGTCTCTGCTGCCGGTCGCGACACTGGCATTGGCACTAACGCTCTCCGGGTGCGCCGCCGCCGGTCCGGACTATGTTCTGCAAAAGGATGCCGCAGCCCGCGCGCCGTCCGCACAGGGCCGGTTCCTCTCCGCCCAGGGCCCGGCCTTTGAGAGCGAGGCGCTGCCCGACCGCTGGTGGCATCTCTACGAGGACCCCCGGCTCGACGCGTTGATCGGACAGGCCCTTTCGGCCAATGCCGACTTGCGTGAGGCCGACGCCAACTTGCGCCGTGCGGATGCATTGGTGCGGGAAGCCGCGGGGCAGCGCTCGCTTTCGACCACTGCCCACGCCGACGCCGGCATCGAACGCGACTATTCGACGGATTCGGCCGGTACGAACCTGCCGGGCGTGATAACCTACGGCCTCGGCCTGAGCTTGTCCTATCCACTCGACCTCAAGGGCAAATTGCGTCGCGCCATCGAAGCGAGCGAAGCGGACCGGGATGCGGTGGCGGCTGCACGCGATGCCGTGCGCATCAGCGTCGCCGCCTCCACAGCGCGAGCCTATGCCGGCGTCTGCGCGGCCAATTACCAGATCGCCACGGTCGAAAAGGTCATCGTACTCCAGCAGGAAACGCTGGACGCCACGCAGCGCCTTCAGAAAGGCGGACGCGGCACCGCGTTCGACGTCAGCCGCGCCGGCACCGCTGTGGAGACGAGCAAGGCCAGCCTGCCCGCACTCATGGCAGCGCGCCGTAACGGGCTGTACCTGCTCGCTGCACTGCTTGGCCGTCCACCTGCCGACTATCCGCACGATGTGGAGGACTGCGCAACATTGCCGCGCCTGCCACTGCCAATGCCGGTGGGAGACGGTACCGCGCTGATCCGGCGGCGCCCCGGCATCCGTCAAGCCGAACGCACGCTGGCTGCCTCCACGGCCCGCATCGGCGTCGCCATGGCCGACCTCTATCCCCAGGTGAGCATTGGTGGTGGCCTCGTCAACGGCGGTCAATTGGCGGACATCGGGTCCTCGCACAGCTTCGGTTTCAGCCTTGGCCCGCTACTGAGCTGGAGCTTTCCCAACCGTCCCGTAATCAAGGCCCGGATCGATGCGGCCAACGCGCAGACCGAGGCCGATCTCGCCCATTTCGACAGCGTGGTGCTGGAAGCCCTGCGCGGCACCGAAGTTGCACTGGAAACCTACGCCCGCGGCCGCGAAAGAACCGAGGCGCTGCGCAGGGCTGCCGCCAGCGCACAAGTCTCGGCGGACCAGGCCGGCAAACTCTTCCACTTCGGCCGAAGCGATTTTCTTTCATTGCTGAGCGCGCAAGGCGCACTTGCAACAGCACAGGTGAACTACGCTGCCGCTCAGTCCGAACTGGTCGACCGGCAGATCGCAGTTTTTCTCGCTCTTGGCGGGGGCTGGTAACCGGCGGACAGCAACATGTGAGCGCTGGCGCCGCATGGCGGCTGTTCAGCGTGTCCGTCCCGCTTGCCGAAAGCGGTAGGCCACGCGTCTTCCGTTGAGCATTGAATCGCAGCGAACAAGCCGCTCCAGGAAAAGCCTGAGCGCGCGAAAGCACGCGGAAAAGCCAACATCGGAACTTGGGTCGCCCCATGACGAGGGCAACACATTTGCCTTCGGCCCGGGCAGGGTCTCACCCGGGTCTGCGGACGAGCCCGTTTCCATTTCAGACACTGCCGAATTCCGGAAAATGCCACCCCTCTATTGATTGATAAGGTTCGACGCCCTTATGAGAGCACTATTATTGCGAGTGATTCGCGTTAGCATCATAGGAGCCGTCAATGCACTTAGCCCAGCCCACTTCGCTTCCGAGGAATTGGCGCCCTGTCCTGTTGCGGCGCGGCTCCATGGCAGCAGTGGCACTACTGGCCGGGGAGTTTGCAGTTGGCGCAGCCCATGCTGCAGATTCAGGACCTCAACTCCGGAATGGCGAGATCGTCGTTACTGGCGCCATTCCCGACGACTACGTGATCAAGGGTCAAGGCTCGACAGCGCGCCTCGACCTTTCCCTGCGCGAGACACCGCAGGCCGTGAGCATCGTGACCCGCGCCCAGATCGAGGACTTTCAACTCGATACCGTGGATGACATCCTGCGCCAGACGACCGGCGTGAACGTCGAAAGCTCGGAAACGGACCGCACCTACTACAACGCCCGCGGATTCGACATCGTCAACTTCCAGTTCGACGGTATCGGCCAGCCGCTCAGCTATGGCCTCCAGACCGGACAGATCGACACCGCCCTGTTCGACCGGGTGGAAGTGGTGCGCGGTGCCACCGGTCTGCTGTCGATGACCGGCAATCCCTCCGCCGCCATCAACTTCGTCCGAAAGCGGCCAACCACTGAACTTGGCGGTTATGCCACGCTGAGCTACGGCTCGTTCGATCACATCCGCGGCGATGTAGACGTCAACACCCCGCTCACCAGCGACGGCAGCATCCGCACACGCTTCGTGGGCGCCTATGACAGCGGGGACTCTCATCTCGACTACTACCACAGCTCGCGCCTGACCCTTTACGGTGCCGCCGCCGCAGACCTTGGCCCGGACACGGTTCTTACCGCAGGCTATTCCTGGCAGGAGACCGATCCGCGCGGCGCAAGCTGGGGCGCGCTGCCATTCCTCTATGCCGATGGCTCGACCACCAGCTATTCGCGCTCTGCCAATACCGCGCAGCCGTGGTCGCGCTGGGATACGATCGACCGCAACTTCTTTTCCGACATAGTCCATGATTTCGGCGGCGGCTGGCAAGCCAAGGTCTCGGTCCTGCGCCGGGCACGCGATCAGGACGCCAAGCTGTTCTATGTCTATGGTGCACAGGATCAGGAAACCGGTCTTGGCCTCTATTCCTATCCCGGAGCCTATCTCGACAGCCTGCGCGAGACGACGATCGATGCCCACGTGACCGGCAAGCTGCGCCTTGCCGGGCGTGAGCACGACGTGGTTCTGGGGGTAAACTACGGCCGGTCCGATCTGACCGAAAGCGAGGCGACAGACGCCAGCGCGATCGGCGTTTCGCTTCCCGGCAGCACGGCATTTTCAGGCACGTTCCCGTACCCGGACTGGAGCGCCTACTCACTGCGCGCCGACTACACCACCAGGATCACGAGCGCTTATGGCCTCCTGCGTCTGTCACTGGCCGATCCGGTCAAGGTCATGCTCGGCGGAAACGTGACCCACGCCGAGCGCACCGGCACCTCCTACAGCACACCTTACGCCTTCGACCGCACCAAATTCCTTCCCTTTGCTGGCCTGACCTTCGACCTGACCGGCAACCTTACCGCTTATGCCAGCTATGCCACGATCTTCAGTCCGCAAGTCTACCTGGACCAGAACGGCTCGGTCCTCGACCCTCTCGAAGGAAATACATTCGAAGCCGGTCTCAAAGGCGAATGGAACAGCGGCAAGCTGACCGCGGGCATCGCGCTGTTCAAGACCAATCAGAAGAATGTAGCCGAATCGCTCGGATTTGACGCGACGCTGGGCCAGACCCTCTACGAAGGCGTCGATGCCGCATCGAAGGGCGTCGAGGTTGATATCGCGGGTGAAGCCATGCCGGGCCTGCAGCTCACGGGCGGCTACGCCTATGCGCATATCGAGGACGATGAAGGCAATGCCGCGCGCACCTTCATCCCGCGCCACACGGTGAGAGTCAGCGCGATCTATTCTCCGCCCTCGTTTGACAAGCTGCGCATGGGCGTATCCGCGCGCTACCAGAGCAAGATCCATCACGTTTTCGAGGCCTTCACCGCCGATGGCGAAGACGCCGTGGTGAGGCAGAAGGGCTACGCCATCGTCGATCTGATGGCCCGCTACCAAGTACTCAAGAATGTATCTCTGTCGCTGAACGCCGATAACGTGACCAACGTGAAGTACTGGTCCAGTCTGCAATGGGATCAGGCCTATTACGGGGCGCCCCGCACGGTCAGCGGCACGATCGGCGTAAACTTCTGACCATGACCGTGCTCGCCCTCACCGGTGCATTGCTGTTGTGCGCGTCCGGACCATGGCTGCTGCGATACGGATGGCAATACAGGCGCCCGCCCGTGATTATGGCATGGGTGGCCATGGCCTCTGCCGCCATCACGCTGATGTCCGGTGAAGGGGCCTGGGGCCTCGCGGCAGGCACGACAGCCACCATGGCCAGCGCCTCGCTGGTACTGGCCCACGCTGCGCTGACCACGCCTCCGCCAGGGTGCACGACGCGGGACAGGGTTGCGCTTCCGCTTCCGCCCGTACCGGTCAGCTGGCCAGATGCCTGCCGTCGTCTGGGCGTCTTCGGGATTGTCGTGGTGCTCGATCTTGCTGCTTCGCTGTGGCTTGCATGGACAGTGCAGCGGGCCCTGTTCCGTGCAGGCATCAGCGAAGCCAACACCACGGCACTGGCGCTGTTCCTCTGCCCGTTGCTGTGGCTTGCCGCAGCAAGCTGGCAGATGATCTGCACCCGGCTGGCCGCAATGGCCATGGCGCCCCTCGCGGCTCTGATTCTGGGAAGCATCGTATGGCTGACGGTATAAAACGGGCCGGAGCACTCGTAAGGCGAGCCCTGTCAGGCCATGCCGCGATCGGCCTGCTGATCAGTGCAGCGCTCTATCTCGTGTGCTTGTCCGGCGCCTTGGCCGTTCTCCAGGAATATCTGCAGCGCTGGGAGGAACCGGCCGCCGCAGAGATGCCTTCCATCAGCCCCATCGCTGCGCAACACGCTCTGGAAAGCATCGTCGCGCGGCAGGGCAAGCCAACCACCCATGCCTTCATCCACCTGCCGACGGATGGCCTGCCGCGCGTCGTCATCACCACGGACAATGGCGCGGCCTATGTCGATGCATCCGGCAACTACGACGCGCCGGAAGCGCACGTCTGGACGGAATTCGTCCTGTTCCTCCATTATTACCTGAACCTGCCGCAGTTCTGGGGGCTTCTGGCCACCGGCACGCTGGGAGTAATGCTCTGCGGCGCGACCGTGACAGGGGTGCTGGCCCATCCGCGCATCTTTCGCGACGCCTTCCGCATGCGGTTGCGCGGACGGCCGCAACTGAGCCGCTCGGACCTGCACAATCGCTTCGGCGTCTGGCTGCTTCCCTTCGTTGCAGTCCTTGGATTTACCGGCGCGATCCTGGGCCTTGGAGAACTGGTCTTTCTCGGTATCGCGCAGGAACGCTATCAGGGCGAATTCGAGGCCTCTTATGCCCCGCTGTTCGGCGCGGAACCCAAGGCCGATACCCGGCCGGCGCCCATGGCCCGTGCCGATCGCGCTCTTGCCTGGATGGCAGAACATCAACCGCAGCATCGCGTCACCTACGTGACCGTCGAGGATCCCGGCACCACCGGCCAGCGCATAGAAGTGCTCGCCAGCCACGACCGCCGCCTGATCTACGGTGAAACCTATCTGTTCGACGGTCAGGGGCAGTATCTGGGGCACGTTGGCCTTTCCGACGGACCAAGCGGCAGGCAAGCGATCGCCTCGATCTACAAACTGCACTTCGGCACCTTCGGCGGCGCGCCGGTCGTGCTTGCCTATTTCGTCTTCGGACTTGCCCTGTGCGCGGTCATCTCCACCGGCACAACTCTCTGGCTGATGAAGCGCCGCTCGCGCGGCTATCCTTCACCAAGGCTCGAAGCGATGTGGGGCGCAGTCATCTGGGGCAGCCCTATGGCGATCGTCCTCGTCTATTGGTTGCGCACATTCGCAGGTGCCCAGGCTCCGCTAGTCCCGGTATTCTGGGGGATACTCATGCTCTGTTGCCTGCTGGCAGCGGTCCGGCCGGGTGAACCCACCTTGCGGCGCCAGCGCGCGGCCCTTGGCTGCGGGCTTTTTGCTACCGGTGTCGGGCACTTCGCTCTTGCGAGTGCCCACCCCGCAAGTTCGGTTGTGATCGATGCATCGCTGGCCTTGGCAGGCACAGTGCTTGTGCTTCTCGCACTGGAACGGCGCAAATCAGGCAAAGCCGGCGAACGCAAACCTTCATTGACGCCACTGCCCAAATGATCTTGCGATGAATGGAAGTAGCGGAACGCGTTCCTGCCATTGTTCCGAGCGGCCGGCAGACACGGCCTCGCCTCTCAGCCAAATGGCTTCACTGTACCCCATTGCAGGTCGGCCGGGGCTCTGCGCTGCATCGCCGCAACTCCAAACTTGCATTCCATGGCGAGCGCGCCATGATCGGCGCATCACCATAAATCCGGGGGGAACACATCATGCTCGACAGGCGTAGCCTGATCGTTGGCGGCAGCCTTGCTGCGCTTGCCGGACCAACAGTTTTGCGCGCGCAGACGGGCCGCTTTGCGCTGCCCGAACCGCTCATTCCCGTCGATGCGCGGCGCGACCGTATGTATCGCGTCACAGTCTGTTTGCGGCCGTTCCGCGCCGCGGGCCCGCGGATCGAGGCCGAGAGGATAAGCGGCAAGACCGTAGTGCACCACTATGGCCATGGCGGCAGCGGCTGGTCGCTGAGCTGGGGGTCGGCGCAGCAGGCGGTACCGCTGGCGATCGCAACAGGTGCAAGGGACATTGCCGTTATCGGCGCGGGGGCCATCGGTCTCACCAGCGCAATAACGGCGCAGCGCATGGGTGCGAAGGTTACCATCTACACCAAGGAGCGCTTTCCCCAGATCCGCTCGGGCTATGCGACGGGGTCGTGGACGCCGTCCTCGCGCATCGGCATGGAAGATCAGGTCGCGCCCGGTTTCGGCGACTGGTGGGAGAAAGTGGCGCGGGCGAGCTATGCCATGCACCAGAGCTATCTGGGTGTTGCAGGCAGTCCCGTCGAATGGACGCCCCGCTGGTTCCTGAGCGACGAGCCGCCCGGGCCGCACAAACCGTCGACTCCCGATGGGCGGCCACGGTTCCTCGAGCTGGATCATGTTACCGGCGATCTCGTCCCGGACATGCAAAACGTCGCGCCAGAGGACAATCCATTCGCCATTCCCTATGCGCGCCGCAACACACAGATGACCTTCAACGTCGCGCAATATTGCCGGCAGCTCGAAGCGGAGTTCGAAGCGAGCGGCGGACGCTTCGTTCATGCTGAACTGGAGAGCGTCAAGGATCTGCGGCACATCCGGGAAACAACGATCCTCAATTGCACCGGCTATGCGGCGCGGGCCTTGTTCGGCGATGAGAGCATAGTGCCGGTGCGCGGGCAGATCGCCTGGCTGCTGCCCCAGCCGGGCGTCAACTATGGCGTCTTCTATAATCACCTTTACGTACTGGCCCGGCGTGACGGCATCGTCGTTCAGGCGCTGGGCGAGAACGACTACTTCGGTTTCGACGACCCCGACGAGACGCCGGATATGGCAGCGGCCGTGGCAGCGATCGACCAGGCGGGGATGATGTTCCGGCCAAAATCGATTTGAAGTCAGGATCTGTTATGGCCCCGGCGATGCTCAAGCCGGGCAATGAAGACCGGTTCAGTCACTGGCACACCTGGCAGGCAGTTTGCGTTGGCAGCGCCCATCGGCGCGCAAAAAAGTGAAATCTGGGCCGTATAAACAGCGAAAATACGCTGAAATATAATGATGATCCTCTGGGCTGAGACACCGCAATGACGCGCACGGATCAAGAAGCGCAACGCTGAAAATTCCAACTGAGGCACTACCGTTCTGCAGGTGCCTGCGTGGCCGCCGCCGCGCGCTCCGATGCAGACGATCCCGTCCACACCGGCCGATGCGGCTTTTTCGGCGAAGCGAATCGTCGTCGCGTCGTGAAAATGCAGCAGGCCATGGTCCTGTGCCAGCGGCGCATTGACGGTAGGATCGCCGACCGACGTCACGATGATATCCGCTTTGCAGCATGCAATGACCAGATCGGTACCGCTGACAAGGAACATCGGCGCCGCGATCCCGCCCAAGCGGTTCGCGCCTGCCCGGATTATCACTTTACCTGTACGGGCGGCAGGCTGCAGCGACAGCCACGCGCACGATCTATTCCGCCTTGCGGCCGGAAGGCCTGCGGTAGAGGACGGATACACCCGAGCGCGCCACCGGCTGCCAGCCGGGCACGACCAGTTCAGGCGTGTGCCACACGATCCACAGGTAAGGAACTGCCGGGGAAACCCTGGCCACGCTGGCAAGGACCGGAATTTCTCCCATGCACGGCTCCCCGATCTCGATTGACGAGGGATCGCGGTCGAAGGGCATCGCCTCGGGATTGTGAATGGCCAGCAGGTGCCCGCCGGTGACGGCGAACTGGTCATTCGCAAAGGCATGGCGTCGCGTGAGCGCGAAGCTGGGGAAGTGCAGGTCGCGCACGCGGTCCTGCAGCAGGAATGTGCGGCAAGGCAGTGCATCGAACGAGATGAGCTGCGATCCGCGCGGCACGCTGTCCAGCACGGCCAGCTCCTGCTTGAACTGCCTGTCCCACAACGCCATGCTGGCGGTGGTCCCGGCGAGCCTGACGCCGAAGAAGACCAGCCCCGCGATGGTGAGCCATTTCAGAGGAGGGCCGGAAAACTTCGGCCGCACGGCAATGATCGCGAGAGCAAATATCGTGGGAACCAGCCGCATGTCTGCGAAACGGGCCCCGATTACCTTGCCGGGCAGCAGCCACAACAGCGCGAACAGAGCGATGGCGCTCAATGCCAGCCCCTTGTGCATGGCGAAGCTGCGCGACCACCACGTCAGCAGGATCAGCACGACCAGCACGAAGGCTGCCGCGACATCGAACATCGTCCAGCGATCGGCCAGGACGCTGGTCAGGAAATAGAGCTTTTCAGCAAGCCGGAAGAACCCGTAGCTCGGCAAGTGCGCCGGGGCAGCCGGCCACAGCAGGCTCAGCACCTGTGGAAGGAGCAGGCAAGAGCACGCAGCGAACCCTCCTGCCAGCGCCGTCCAGAAGCGCTGCGTCCGTTCGTAGCGGACGGCCAGTTCACAGCATCCCACCATGACGCAAAGCATGGCCCAGCCCGCCAGATGGCTGATCCACACGGCGCATGCGATCAGGCTGAATATCGCATAGCGCAGCCGCGGGCGCACGGCCATGCGCGGGCTGATCCACAATGCCAGCCCGAGCGTCGCCAGCGCCGTCGCGAGCGAGAAGTTCAGGAATCCGAGCTGCAACGGGGATCCGTAGGTCAATGGCAGTGCGAACAGCGCGGTTGCCGTAACCTGGCCATGCGCCGCGCGCGCCAGCAGAAGGTACCCCACGCTCTGGAGCGCAACGATGAGGATCACGATCACCTTCATCGCCGGTTCGAGACCCAGGACAGGTTCGATCAGCCAGGCCAGCAGATCGGTGCCGAGGTTGGGGATCAGGTTCCACTGGAAGCTGTACCACCGTGCGATGTCGGCTGTGCGCCCGCCGTCCATCTGCACCATGATACGTGCCATGTGCCCCGGAAGGTCTGTTAGCGGGGGTATACCGGGATAGAGCAACGGGACGACAGCGAGCAGAATGAGCACCGGCCACCATCGCGCCAGCTTCGCGCTGCCCCCGGCCATCGGCATGATCGGCCCCATTTCCATAACCCAAAGGTCCCCGTCAGGCAGGCTGCCCGGGACGGTTCTATCGCCCGCTTATGGTTAACCCTGCGTAAAAGCCGGCAAGACGCGTATTTGCGGGGCCAGCGTCACATAATACGTATAGTTCCGGGTCCAGCACTCACGCTTGATAAACCCTGTTTGCCTTAACCATTCGGTAATGGGCTCACTATGACGCAAGGGGAAGCGGGATGAGCGGACTGGAAACTCTCCTGATCAAGGCAAAAGGCGCGGCCAATCGGGGCGAAACCGACGCGGCGCGCGAAATCTATCGCAAGGTACTGGACAAGCACCCGCGCAACCCCCGCGCCCGCGCGGGACTGGAAGCGCTGGAAGCCGCGAACAACAATCCGTCGCAGCAGCAATTCGACGCCATGGTCTCCGCATACCAGTCAGGCCGCATGAGCGAGGCAGCACGGCAAGGCCAGGTACTGGCCGACGCCTTCCCCCATTCTCACGGGGTACAGAACCTGCTCGGCGCTGCCCTGCTCGGGCTCAACGACTACGCAGACGCAGAACAGGCCTTCCGCCGCGCGATCGAGGCGGACCCGAACCATCCGGCGAGCTACAACAACTTGGCCATTTCGCTGCGCAAGCAGGAGCGTCCGGACGAGGCCGAGACGATCTACCGGGACGTGATCGCGCGCAAGCCCGACTATGCCGACGCGCAGTACAACCTCGCCAACCTGTTGCAGATCGCCGAGCGCGACGAGGAAGCCGCCGAACACTTCGCCGCGACCATCCGCATCGATCCCGGCTACGTCGAGGCCCACTACAATCTCGGCAACCTGCTGGCAAAGACCGGCTATCACGAGGAGGCGATCGCTTCCCTTGCCAATGCCGCACGCCTCAAACCTTCGCACAGCGACGCGCACAACAATCTGGGCGGCCAGTTCCTCGCACTCGAGCGCTTCGACGAGGCCATCGGCGCGTTCGACCGCTCGCTCGCGGTCAATCCCGGCAACGGGCAGGCCCTGATCAACAAGGGCACGGCCCTGATGCAAAAGAAGGCCCTGCCGGATGCGATTACCACGTTCCGCGCGGCCCTGGGCCTGGATCCCACCAACCCCACGGCGCGGCTGCAGGCTCTCTACGCCGAAGCGCATATCTGCGACTGGAGCAAGCGCGGTGAATTCGTACTGACCGAAGGCGCCGAGCAGACATTTTCCGCGCTGCCGTTCGCCGATGACCCGGCACAACAATACCGCCGCTCGCTGCACTGCGCGCAGGTGCAGTTCGCGGCGGCCACGTCCGCCAGCATGCCCGCCCCGGCGCCGTCCGCTGATGGACGCATCCGCATCGGCTATTTCTCAGCGGACTTCTACGATCATGCCACGATGCACCTCATGTCGGGCTTCTTCCGGGAGCACGACCGGTCCCGCTTCGAAGTGCGGCTCTACAGCTATGGCCCGATCCGCGACGACGATCCGGCCCGGATCGAACTGCGCAAGCATGTCGATGCCTTCGTCGAAGTCGGCAAGATGCGTGACGAGGAAGTCGTCGCTCTCGCCCGCGGCGACAACCTCGACATCGCGGTGGACCTCAAGGGCTATACCCGAGGCTCGCGCGTGCGCTGGTTCGGCCATCGCCTCGCGCCGGTACAGGTCAGCTACATGGGCTATCCCGGCACCATCGGCCATCCCTGCATGGACTATTTCATCGCCGACCACGTGACGATGCCCGATGGCGCCGAACAATGGTTCAGCGAAAAGGTCGTGCGCCTAGCCCACTGCTATCAGGCCAACGACAACTTGCGTGAAATCGTGCCCGATACTCTGGGCCGCGCTGGCTGGGGCCTGCCCGAACAGGGCTTCGTCTTCGCCAGTTTCAACCACACCTACAAGATCTCCCCCCGCGAATGGGACATCTGGATGGGACTGCTGCGCGAGGTGGAGGGAAGCGTGTTGTGGCTGCTGCGGTCAAACGAATGGGCCGAAGCCAACCTGCGCCAGGAGGCCGAAGCCCGCGGTGTCGATCCGGCGCGGCTGGTATTCAGCCCCGCAGTCGCGCATGGCGAGCATCTGGGACGCCTTGTCCATGCCGACCTGTTCCTCGACACATTCACGGTCAATGCCCACACCACCGCCAGCGATGCCCTGTGGGCAGGCCTGCCAGTGCTGACGCTGGCCGGCAAACAGTTCGCCGCACGCGTCGCCGCGAGCCTTGTCACTGCCGCCGGCCTGCCCGAACTGGCAGTGGACAGCGAAGAGGCCTATGCCGCGCTGGCCCTGTTCCTTGCCCGCGATCCGGCACGCCTCGCACAGATGCGCGAACGCCTCACAGCCAGCCATGCAGCACTGCCGCTGTTCGACACGGCCCCCTACACCCGGCGCGTGGAAACTGCACTTGAGCACATGCACCAGCGGCGGCTGGACGGGCTGACGCCCGAACACTTCGAAGTGGAGTGACGGGGAAACTTGGCCGGGAACCGGGCGACACATTCCGCGTCAGGCACGCCTCAGACGCTCCAAATACTTGCGGGATAACTAATTTTTCACTGTTGCAGTGCAAAAATCCTGCTGCCCGATCAATGATTCGAACTCAATCAAGGGGGAATTCCTTAATGCGCTTTGGTAAACTTCTGGCCGCAATAACCGCTTCGTCGCTGATCGCGACGCCGGTTCTAGCCAATTCGGCAGCTCCGCTGTCGCTTGCAAAGCTGGGCAACGTCAAGACGTCCACTGCGGCAGGCAAGACCAACAAGCAGGCCCAGGGAGCGGCCGTTTCCCCCCTCATTATTGTCGGCGGTGTCGTGGGCGGCATAACCCTCGGCGTTGTCGCTTTTACCGCTGCGTCGAACGGCTCCGACAGCCCCTGAACCGCTCTTCAGGCAAATTCAGGAAAAGGCGGCTCCGGAAGGTGCCGCCTTTTTTGTTGTCCGAAACATGACCGGCCGCTGCCGCCTACTGCAACGTGGCTCCGTCCTTGTCGTCGTCGCTTGTACGGCGGAAAAACTGCATGAGTTGCACCAGCAGCTCGCAGCGGGCGGAGATGCCGGGGGCTTCCAGCAAGGCCTGCTTGGCGGCGGGATCGAATGGCGCGATCTGTGAGACCCCGTTTATCAGCGAGTAGTCGTCGAGCCGGGTGACCTGCTCCCAGTCGACGGCATAGCCCTGCGCATCGGCGAAGCGGCGCGCTTCGCGCTCGAAGCTGGCCCGTTCGACCGGCGCGAGCACTTCATCCTCATCCTCTTCAAGCAGTTCGGCCTCGACCTGCCGGAACGGCGTGGTCACATCGAGTTCGCGCAAGACACGAAAACGCCGTTCCCCTTCCAGCACGATGTTAAAGCGGCCGTCCTCCAGTGCTTCGACGTCGCCGATGCGCCCCAGACAACCGATCGCATAGAGCGGCGCGCCCTCATGAGACCGCTGCGGCTGAATCATGCCGATCAACCGGTCCCGCGCCAGGGCATCGCTCACCATCGCCCGGTAACGCGGTTCGAAGATATGCAGGGGCAACTGCAATCCCGGATAGAGAACCGCGCCGGGCAGGGGAAAGATGGTGATCCGCGTCAAGGGCGTTCAGCCGAACAGGACCGTCGAGAGCTTGCGGCGCGTCGCCGAAACCCAGGGGTCCTCCAGTCCGACCGCTTCGAAGATCTGCAGCAGCTTGGCCTTCGCGGCGCCTTCGTTCCATTCGCGGTCGGCAGCGACCATCGCAAGCAACGTGCCGGCGGCGGCATCGCGATCACCTGCCGCGAAGGCGGCATTGGCGTATGCCAGTTGGGCCTCCATGTCGCCGGGCCGCTCGGCAGCAGCAGCCTGCAGTGCAGCCAGTTCACCGTCTTCGGGCTTGTCCTTCACGAGTTCGAGCGCGGTTCGGGCCCGTTCCAGATGCGGATCAGCCGCCACTTCCGGCTCGAGGCTACCCAGCACGTGTTCGGCCTCTTCCAGCCGCCCGGCAGCGACGAGACCGCGAATCAGGCCCGAAAGCACCTCGGCATTGTCCGGTGCCATCTCTAGGATCTGCATGAAAATGCTGGCGGCGCGCTCACCGTCGTTTGCGGCCAGCGCCTCCTCGCCCATCGCGATCAGCGGCGCGAGATCCTGTTTCGGCGCAGCTCCCGCCGGCTGCACCGGCAGCTTTTCCAGGAGTTGGTCGAGCATCTGCTTGAGCTGCGATTCGGTACGCGCATTGGTGAGATCGGCAACCGGCTGCCCCTGGAAGATCGCATAGACCGTAGGAATCGAGCGCACCTGGAACTGCGAGGCAATGAACTGTTCTTCATCGACATTGACCTTGGCAAGGACCACACCCTTGTCCGCGTAATCCGCGGCAACCTTTTCGAGCACGGGTGTGAGCGCCTTGCACGGACCGCACCATTCGGCCCAGAAGTCGAGAACCACCAGTTGGGTCATCGAAGGCTCCGCCACCGTCTTGCGGAACCGGTCTACTGCCTTCTGCTCGTCGAGATTGAGCCCCATGCTGGCCAAGGTCTTGCTCCCATATCCTGAATACCGGCCCCCTAGATCGGATTTCCGGGGCGGTTTGTGAAGGGCGAAAGCATCCACAGGCCCCACCACCACCTGCCTTTGCCCCATGGCGGGGGCGTCTGCAAAAAAAATTGCGATTCTCCTCTTGCCGCCCCTCCAAGCCCCTGCTAGTGGCGCGCCTCACCCGGCGGGAATGACCTCCCGCCCAGCGCCAGAGCGGGCGTAGCTCAGGGGTAGAGCACAACCTTGCCAAGGTTGGGGTCGAGGGTTCGAATCCCTTCGCCCGCTCCAGTTTCCTGTTGGAAAACAAGCAAAAAAGCCCAGCGAACGCGCGGGCTATTTTTCTTTGCACTCGCGGGGCAGGACCCGAGGCAACACAAGCCCTGCGTGCCATCAAATGCAGTCATGATGCGGTGTTGCACCGTTTCTGCCTCTCGAGGATCAGCCGCGGCCGGGAACATGCGCCGCCTCCGATTCCACAGCGAGCAGGGGCTGCGCAGGACTTTCCGGAAATTTCAAGACCATGCACTTGTTGCACTGGACGAGGGGGCAAGCCGCAATGGCCAGACAGCCCCATAGAAAGGACCCGCTAGAGCGAGGGTCTGGCCGCCTCCTGATATGCGGCCTCGCCTTGGTCACCAGCAGCATTGACCGGGTGGTAATGTTGACCCAATTTCCACCAGTCACGTCTCCATTTCCTGTGACTCAAGCGCCGGATATCACGGCCGCACGCAGAACATGTGCCCACATAGTGGAACCCATCCCAGCGCACGGCTGGCCGAACGGGACTGTGGCTATTCAGCGTGCACAAGAACACACGACGAATTGCTCTAAACATAGTCGCCTCTCCCTCCGGGAGCAGAATTTCAAGATTTCATAATGCTGAGTAGCAAAAATGGAGATTTAAAATTACTCCACGTGGTGAGCATATCACCGTATATATACGTTGTGCAACGCAATATAAGACAAACAATTTTGCGATGAAATCGATTTTATTTTCAATAGATTTCAACTTATTTATTTATGATATCAAGTTAACTAATAATTAACATTTAATACCGCTTCACCAACAGGGTAGCATCGAACAATCCATGGTTTTCCCAGGTTCCTGTTTAAGGGTTCAAGTGGACTAAACAGTGCACACGCTGAAAGTTGCTGGAAGCCACGGCTTGAACGGCCCTCATGCTTCCCCCCCAGGCCGGCGGATGGAGACATCCCCGCATCAGCTGGTGAGCCTGGAACCAGTCTGCATCCGGTTCAAGAACCGGTGGACGAGATGGCTCCAGACTAGGGAAAGCACGACCGCAAAGCCCATCCAATGACACATAACCGTCTAAAATATGACCATAAACTGCCGCTGAACTGACCAGATGCGGTCAGAAAAGAAGATCACATGCCCCCCATTCGAATCTCAAAACAGGGGGGTCACACCATGCGACTTAAGACTATCCGGAATGCCACCATTCTCGGCACATGCCTCGCCGCGATTGCCGCCGCAACGCCTGCGCTTGCCGACGACGCGGCGGATGCGGCCGATGCTTCCGACTCGCTGAACGGCGAGGCCATCATCGTCACCGGCACCCGCGCCACCTACAACAACTCGGCGCTGAGCGAGGAACTGATCGCGGACAAGCCGCCGGTCGCCTCGGTGCTCGACCTCGTCGGGACCCTGCCCGGCGTGCAGGTGCAGGAAGGTGACGCCTTCGGTTTCGACGACTGGTCGACCGCCTACTCGATCCGCGGCTTCCAGACCAACCTCGACCAGCAGCAGGTCGGCCTCACCATCGACGGCATGCCGAACGGCGGCTCGAATTACGGCGGCGGCTCGAAGGCCAACCGCTTCGTCGACACCGCGAACATCCGCACCGTGGAAGTTTCGCAGGGCACCGCCGACATCGGCTCGCTCTCGAACGAAGCGCTGGGCGGCACACTCAACTTCGTCACCTCCGACCCGCTCGACGAGATGCGCGTCCGCTTGTCCGGTTCGCTGGGTGATTTCGATGCCAGCCGTTACTATGGCCGCTTCGACACCGGCCTGTTCCTGAACAACACTGCCAGGGCCTGGATCTCCTATTCGCACCAGGAAGCCTCGGACTGGATCGGCGGGTCGGCGCAGAACCACCGCGACAACTTTGCAGGCAAGTTCATCATCGACACCCCTGTCAAGCTGACCGGCTATGTCGATTACGACTACGCCCATGAAGACAACTACGATCAGGTCTACTCGGCCGCGCAGTACACCGCCTATCCGCATGACGACGGGCTTACGACCAGCTGGACCGGCGTGCCCTATCAGGATCAGGCCTATCGCCGTGCGTGGTCGACCATCCGCAAGAACTTCTTCGCCTACCTCAAGGCGGACACAACGATCGGCAACGTCCTCGATCTGCATGCTTCGGTCTACTATCACGACATGGCAGGCCGCGGTGACTGGGTCCCGCAGTATGTGGTCAACGTGACCGACGACGGCGCTGGCAATCCCGAAAGCGAACTCACCGGCACCAGCAACGTTCAGGGCGGCTCGCCGCTCGGCATCATCTACTTCACCGACGCCAGCGGCGTTGCACTGACTCCGGCCGACGGCTGCGTCGGCGCACTGACCTATCCTTACGGCGGCACCACCAATCCGGCTTACGATCCCGCCTGCTATGCGAGCGGTGCGATCGGTGCGCAGTCCTACCGTCACACCCACTACCGCAAGGACCGTACCGGCGGCACGGCCGAAGCCTCCTGGAAGGCGGAGCTCGGCGCAGCCGAAAACACCCTGCGCGGCGGCATCTGGTACGAAGACACCCATCGTCAGGAATGGCGCGACTGGCACGCCGTCATCGACACCACATCCGGCCCCGAGTACTACTCGACCCCGTACTGGACCCAGTACAGCCGCAAGTATCCCCAGGACACCTTCAAGTGGTACGTTCAGGATACCGTACAGGTCGGCCCGGTGACCGCCAACATCGGCGCCAAGCAGTTCATCAACCACATCGACCGCATCGACCTGTTCGGCGACACCGAGAACACCAGCATCAGCTCGAAGTCGGACGTGCTGCTCTCTGGCGGTGTCCAGATCGAGCCGGTTCACGGCCTCAACATTTTCGGTGGCTATGCCGAGAACTTCAAGGCGCTGACCGACTCCGTCCTCGAATACAACAACGCCGACCTTTCCCAGATCAAGCCCGAGACGGCCGAAAACTGGGAAGCCGGCGTGCGGTTCGAGAATGGCTGGTTCCGGGGCTCGGCAACCTGGTTCAAGTCGAAGTTTTCCAACCAGGTGATCTACGTGTCGAACAGCACGGCTGCCGGCAACGACTACCTCGGCGAGGGTGATGGCACGTTCTTCAACGCTGGCGGCATCGATTCCGAAGGCTTCGAAGTGCTCGCCGACTTCCGTCCGATGGACAATCTCAACCTCTACGCGGCCTACACCTTCATTGACGCCAAGTACCGCGGCACCGGCAACACCACGCTCGACGCCGAGCAGGGTGTGACCCCGGGCAACCGGGTTGCCGGCATTCCCAAGAACATGTTCGTGCTGTCGGCCAACTACCGCCTCGGCCCGGTCTCGCTGGGTCTGACCACCAAGTACACCGACGACCGTTACGTCAACGCGGACAACAGCTGGAAGGCTGACAGCTACGTCCTCACCGATCTCAATATCAACGTGAAGGGCGAGGCCCTGAGCGATGCCCTGAAGGCGCTGCAGTTCGGCCTGACGATCAACAACCTGACCGACGAGGACTACCTCGGCGGCATCTCGGGCAACTATGCCTGGATCGGCGCGCCGCGCACCATGGTGTTCACGGCCACCGCCGACTTCTGACCGGTAATCACTGACACTCATGGGGGAGTGTTTCGGAAAGGCGGGCCGGTGTCCAAAACCGGCCCGCCTTTTCCGTTCCCCCGGTTGAAAATCCGCGACGCCCGCTCCGCGCCGGTTGCGAAAAGGACCCGCACACCATGACCCGCTCGTTCCACCCCGCTGAAGTTTCCCGCCGCGCACTGCTCGCCGGCATCGCTGGAAGCGCTGCATTCCTGACTGTGCCGTCCGCGCTGCTCGCACAGGCCGCGACCACGAACCCCGTGTTCCGTCACGGCGTTGCGAGCGGCGATCCCGATGCCGCGAGCGTCGTCCTCTGGACCCGCGTTACGGCAGAAGGCGCGGTCTCCGGCACGTGGGAGCTGAGCGGGACGCCCGATTTCGCGCAAGTGCTGAAGTCAGGCCCCTTCGCCACCGATCCAGGCCGCAACCACACGGTGAAGGTCCTCGCCAACGGGCTGGCACCGGGCGGCGTCTATTACTACCGCTTCCGTGTGGGCGAGACGGTCTCTCCGCTGGGCCGGGCGCGCACGCTGCCCGAAGGGCGGCTGGACCGGCTCGGCATCGCACTGGCGAGCTGCTCGAACTACGCCTTCGGCTACTTCAACGCCTATGACGCGATCGCGCGGGATGCCGATGTCGATTTCGTGCTACACACCGGCGACTACATCTACGAATATGGCGGCGAGGACGGCTGGGGTGCCGATGTCGCCCACAGGATCGGCCGCGTCCACGCGCCACTGCACGAGATCGTCTCGCTCGCGGACTATCGCACTCGCCACGCGCAGTACAAGACCGATGCTGGCTCGCAAGCCATGCACGCGAACCACACCCTGCTCGCCTGCTGGGACGATCACGAAAGCGCCAACAATCCCTGGAAGAGCGGCGCGCAGAACCACCAGCCCGGCACCGAGGGCGACTGGGCCACGCGCCGCGCCGCCTCGATCCGCGCCTATTTCGAATGGATGCCTGTGCGCGAGCCCGAATGGCTGGCGGT
This sequence comes from Novosphingobium album (ex Hu et al. 2023), assembly GCF_022832385.1. Classification (GTDB taxonomy): domain Bacteria; phylum Pseudomonadota; class Alphaproteobacteria; order Sphingomonadales; family Sphingomonadaceae; genus Novosphingobium; species Novosphingobium album. The sequence continues at coordinate 128,489 of NZ_JALHLE010000018.1, read as the reverse complement.
CAAGGGGCGCAGCCGGATGCAGTTCTGGCGCGGCTACAGCTTCGGCGACCTCGCCACGCTGCAGACGATCGAGACGCGCCACACGGCCCGCGCGAAGCAGATCGAGTACATGGACCATGCCGAAAGCATCGTCGATGCCGCCTCAGCGCAGCGCTTCAAGACAGACGTGCTTGGCGCGCCCGACCGGCCGATCCTCTCGCCCGAATGCGAAGCAGACCTTGCGGCCGCGCTCACCCGATCGGTCGAACAAGGCCAGCCCTGGCGGGTCATCGGCTGCCCGATGGTGATCGCCCGTGTCGACGTGCCGGACGTGGTCGAGCTCGGCCTCGTGGCTGATCCCTCGGCCAGACTGGCCGCAGCGAAGTCGAAAGAAGAACTGGCAAGGATCGCTGCCGATCCCGCCGTCGCCGTGGCGTGGAAGGGACACTTCAATCTGCCCGACTACACCGATGCCTGGGGCGGCTATCCCTGGGCACGCGAGCGGCTCTACGAGCTCTCGCGCAAGGCGGGTGCCGGGGACCTCGTGTTCCTCTCGGGCGACAGCCACAGCTTCTGGGCAAACCGCCTTGCCGACGATGCCGGCCGCCCGACCGGCATCGAGTTCGGCACCGCCGGGATCTCCTCGCCCGGCGACTTCGTGGACAGCGGCTTCGGCCCGGAAACCTCGCGCGCGCTCGACAGGGCCTGGGCGGAGCACATTCCCGAAGTCACGTGGACCGACAACATGCACCAGGGCTACGTTCGCGTCGAATTCGAACGCGAGCGCGGCATGGCGACATTCGTCGGCGTCGATACCGTGCTGACCCCGAGTTACCGCACCATGGTGCTGCGTCGCATTCCCTTCGCGCGGCAGGAAGGACGGACCGTCCTCACCTGAGGAACCGCAACCGGCGCGGCGTCTATGACAGCGTAGTCACTGAAGTGACCACGCCGTGTAACCGCCCGCGCCTACGCGCGCCCCAAGTTTCGCAAAAGGGGGCGACATGTCGAGACTTTCACAAGGACCGCGCGCGCGGAGGGGACGCCGCGCATGTTGGACAAGCACGTTCTTTGCGGCGCTCTTGAGCGCTCCGCTCCTGGCAGCGGAGCCGGCTCCGGTGGTTCATCGTATCGAGGCACCGGAGGCCCGGCAGGGTGTCGCGTCGGACGGAACCTTTGTCTACGCGATCGACAATGCCACGATCGCCAGGTACCGGATCGCAGACGGCAAGCGCGTGGCCGAATGGCACGGCGATCCGGCGCTCTACCCGCACATCAACAGCTGCACGCTGGCTGAAAGGCAGCTCGTCTGCGCCGCCTCCAACCATCCCGGCGTGCCGCAGCTCAGCACCATCGAGTTCTTCGACCCGGAAACGCTGGCCCACGTCAATTCGGTGAGCCTGGGCATGGCGCCCGGTTCGCTGACCGTCGTCAACCGGCATGACGGGCACTGGTGGGCGGTCTTCGCCAACTACGACGGACCGGATCAGGGCGTGAAGGGCGGTGAGCCCACCCGCGACCACCGCTACACCCTGTTCGCGCGCCTCGACGAGGATTTCCGCATCGACCGCGGCTGGGCCTTCCCGGCAGATGTGCTCGGCCTTTTCGCGCCGAAGAGCGCCTCGGGCGCGAGCTGGGGACCGGGCGGGCATCTCTATGCCAGCGGACACGACCGGCCCGAAGTCTATGTGCTCGACTTGCCGGAAGCCGGATCGGTACTGGTCCACAAGGGCACCATTCCGCTCACCACGCACGGTCAGGCGATCGACTTCGACCCGCGCGATCCCGCGCTGCTGTGGACGATCGACCGCCCGACGCGGACCGTGATTGCCAGCCGGATCGGAGCCCAGCCATGATCCGCTTTCGCTTCAAGCGCCTACGGTACCTGCTCGGCGCCGTTGCGCTGATCGGCGGTGCCTCATTTGCTGACCCGCTGCCCGCTCCAGACATGGCTCTGACCAACGCCGCCGATCCGGACGAGACTCCAGCCGCCTGCCGCGAGGGCGACTTTTCGGTGATGACCTACAATGTCGCGGGGCTGCCCTGGCCGCTGGCCAAGAAGGGACCGGAAGCCCTCCACGCCATTGGCGAGCGGCTGTCATTGCTGCGTGCGCGGGGCTGTGCGCCCGCCGTCGTCGTGCTGCAGGAAGCGTTTTCGCACGATGCCAAGGCAATCGGCCGGATCGCAGGCTATCCCTATGTGGTCGAAGGCCCCTACCTGCGCACCGGCGCCGTGCCCAGGGGCATGGAGCGCAGCTGGATGCTGGGCGAGACAGCAGGCACCCCAGTCGATAGCGGCCTCGTGATCCTTTCCGAACTGCCGGTGCTCGACGTGAAGCGCGCGGCCTTTCCCTACGGCGCCTGCGCGGGCTTCGACTGCCTTGCCGCCAAGGGTGTGCTGATGGCCACGCTGCAACTGGCCGACGGTCGTGAGGTCATGGTCGCGGGCACGCACTTCAACAGCAAGGGCGCCTCGCACGCCCCGGCTGCACGGACGCTCGACGCCTACCGGCGGCAGGCCAGATTCCTCGCCGATTTCATCGCCGCGAACCGCAACCCGGACGTGCCGGTGGTGATCGCCGGAGACTTCAACCGGGGCAAGCGCCCGGACCGCACCGCCGCGCTCGACGCTGCGATCGCGCGACTGGGCGGACAGGGCGAAGCCGACGCGCTGAAGACATGGCTCGCCGGCGGCCCCCGCCCGCTCGCCCGCCCGGCTGACGCCGCCACGATCATAGGGCGCGGACGCGACTTGCAGTTCACGCTCGACACCATGGGGAAGACCCTGATCCCGGCCGGTGCGGACATTCCCTTTGGCACCGAGCCGGACGGTTCGATGCTCTCCGACCATATCGGTTATACGATCCGGTACCGCTATTCGGCCAGTTAAGCACAGTACCCCATCAACGGGCTTCCGCAGTGCTGCCCATACTTCCAAAATTTTGGGATAGTGCTCAGTCGCAGAGCTGGAATTCTCCATGACAAACGGTAGATAAATTCATTCAAATCCACTTGAGCGATCCCACCATGGCCAGTAGCGATCCATTTATCGACTATTATGATATTTTGCAGGTCGATCCGAATTGCACTTCCAAAGCACTTGAGACTGCCTACCACGGGCTGGCCAAGAAATACCATCCCGACCACGCCGACGTGCCGGACGTCGTGAAGTTCACCGCAGTGATCGGGGCTTACAAGGTGCTGAAGAACCCCGAAGAACGCGCAACTTACAATCTGGTCTATACCCAAGTCACCGGGTTCGTTTTTTCCTCTTCGGACGATGAAAAAGCACCTCTTTCCGATGCGGAGGCCCATGAAAAAATCCTCCTCTTTCTTTACAAGAGAAGACGGGAACAGGCGCACGACGCCGGGGTCGGACGTTATTACGTCCATGAAATCCTGAACTGCCCGGACGAGCTTTTCGAGTTTCACGTTTGGTATTTGAGGGAAAAGGGCTTTATCGCGACCGCGGAAGATGGAACGCTGGCAATCACGATCGAGGGCGTCGACCACGTGATCGCAATGTCCAGAACCAACTTGAAGGAAAAGCTGCGGCTGATCCAATCCAGCGACGATCCGGAACCGGGAATATCCTGAGCGTCACGCCTTTTCGCAACAGCATGGACCTAGGGCAGCGCGAGCGGGGTGGCAGGCGGCCCTCTTTCTACTGATCGATGATCGGCCCGTTCATTTCGATCACCCGCTCGCGATAGACCACGCGCTTGCCGCGATGGGCACCGACGCCCAGAAACATGATCCCGATGAAATAGCCGAAATTGTACCAGCCGCCGTTGTTCGGCACGGCGTAGATCGTGACGTCGGTAAACAACGACGCCACCCATGCAAACGGGAAGATGAAGCCGTGCCAGACGCCAAGCAAAAAGCCCGGCGCCTCCGGTTCGACGGCAGACGAAACCTGATGCGCGCATCCTGCCAGCACCAAAAGCAGGCCCATGGGCAGGATGCGCGCGAACCGGACCACTTACTGGCAACCCCTTACTGGCAGGCGAGACACTCATCGTAGTCGGTCGTCTCGCCGATTTCGAACTTGGGCGCCTCGGCGGTGTTGTCCGCCTCCACGCCGCCCGCGCCCGCGAAGCCCGCGCGCTGCACCGACTTGGAACGCAGGTAGTAGAGCGACTTGATGCCCTTCTCCCAGGCCTGGAAGTGCAGCATCATCAGGTCCCACTTGTCGACGTCGGCCGGGATGAACAGATTCAGCGACTGGGCCTGATCGATGTAGGGCGTGCGGTCGGCGGCGAATTCGAGCAGCCAGCGCTGGTCGATCTCGAAGCTGGTCTTGTAGACCGCCTTTTCCTCCGGCGAGAGGAAGTCGAGGTGCTGGACCGAACCGCCGTGCTCGAGGATCGAGTTCCACACATTGGTGGAATCCTTCGACTTCGAGGCGAGCAGCTTCTGCAGGTAGGGGTTCTTCACCACGAACGAGCCCGAAAGCGTCTTGTGGGTGTAGATGTTCGCCGGGATCGGCTCGATGCAGGCCGAGGTGCCGCCGCAGATGATCGAGATCGACGCGGTCGGCGCGATCGCCATCTTGCAGCTGAAACGCTCCATCGCGCCGGTGTCAGCGGCATCCGGGCAGGGGCCGCGCTCATTGGCCAGCAGCATCGAGGCCTCGTTGGCTTTCATGTTGATGTACTGGAACATCTGCATGTTGAGCGCCTTGGCCATCGCGCTTTCGAAGGCGATGCCCTTCTTCTGCAGGTACGAGTGGAAGCCCATCACGCCCATGCCGACCGAGCGCTCGCGCATGGCCGAATACTTGGCGCGCGCCATCTCGTCCGGCGCACGGTCGATGTAGTCCTGCAGCACGTTGTCGAGGAAGCGCAGCACGTCCTCGATGAAACGCTTGTCGCCCTTCCACTCTTCCCAGGTCTCGAGGTTGAGCGACGAGAGGCAGCACACCGCCGTGCGGTCGTTGCCGAGGTGATCGCGGCCGGTCGGCAGCGTGATTTCCGAGCACAGGTTCGAAGTCGAGACCTTGAGGCCGAGATCGCGGTGATGCTTGGGCATCATGCGGTTCACGGTGTCGGAGAAGACGATGTAGGGCTCACCGGTGGCGAGGCGAACCTCGACCAGCTTCTGGAACAGCGAGCGGGCATCGACCTTGCCACGCACCGAACCGTCGCGCGGGCTCTTCAGTTCGAATTCGGCGCCGTCACGCACCGCTTCCATGAACTCGTCGGTGAGCAGCACACCATGGTGCAGGTTGAGCGCCTTGCGGTTGAAGTCGCCCGAAGGCTTGCGGATCTCGAGGAACTCTTCGATCTCCGGGTGCGAAACGTCGATGTAGCAGGCGGCTGAACCACGGCGCAGCGAGCCCTGCGAGATCGCGAGCGTAAGGCTGTCCATCACGCGCACGAAGGGGATGATGCCGCTGGTCTTGCCGTTGAGGCCTACCGGTTCGCCGATGCCGCGCACACTGCCCCAGTAGGTGCCGATGCCGCCCCCGCGCGAGGCGAGCCAGACGTTCTCGTTCCAGGTGGCAACAATGCCTTCGAGGCTGTCGTCGACCGAGTTCAGGTAGCACGAGATCGGCAGGCCCCGGCCGGTGCCGCCATTCGACAGGACCGGGGTCGCAGGCATGAACCACAGGCGCGAGATATAGTCATAGAGCCGCTGGGCGTGCTCCTGATCGTCGGCATAGGCATCGGCCACGCGGGCGAACAGGTCCTGGTACTTCTCGCCGGGCAGCAGGTAGCGGTCGTCGAGCGTCTCCTTGCCGAAATCGGTAAGAAGCGCATCGCGGCTGTCATCGGTAGTGATGGTGAAGCGGCGATCGTGGATCGCCTTGGAATCGCTCTTCTTCGGCGCCTTGACCGGCGCCTCTGCCAGCAGGTCGGCGGTAGCCGTGTCGGTCTTGTCCATGGCGATTGCCGGGCCCTTGCCCGTCTCCTTTTCCTTTGGCGCGGCCTTTGCCGGGGTCTCGGGTTCGCTCATCGCGATCTGATCTCCATCGTCGTGACCCTGATCGAGACTGGCCACATGACCTTCGTTTCCGTTCCTGAAATCCACTTGCGCCCCCCGCATCAGCCGCCGGTCAAAATCTGTCATCAAACCGCCTCGCGGCGGGTTCACAGCTAAAGGCAGCAGCCGGGCAGTGCCGGTGCGAGTCGGCGGAAAGCAAGCTTCCCGTCTAGCACCAATAGCACAAAAAGAGAACAAAATGTCCCTGCCCGACCCCTGCCGCGCCGCCACGAAATCCCTGCCCCACCTTTGGGAATCTCCTGCAGCCCCATTTCAGGTCCACGGGTATTTCCTAGGTCTTGAGGCCCCGCGAGCGACGCGCCACAACCCATAGTGCTCTTTCTGCAAACGGGTGCAAGAGGGTGAAGCCGGGGTTAATCCGGGCTGACCACGAGGGGTGGACAGCCCGGCAGATCGCGCGACGCGTGGAAAGTCCTGCTCCCGTCACCGGCGCAAGTGCCTTAAGCATGAATGCGCGCAAAAATTTTTCCACATAAATTGGCGGTGAACCGAATCGGGCTTGCGACGAACCGAGTCCATTTTTGCCAGAGTCAAGCGGCTGTTATAGCCAATATGGGGTCATCAAGCCGGATACCACGCCACATGCAGTGTCACATGCAGGTCAAAGCCCCTGCCGCGCGGACGCGATCGGTCGATGCCTCAACGACGCCTGCCGAGTCAGGATGGGCAAAGCGGCTCCGGTCATGCAACCTTCGTCCCATACGGCGCATTACGCTCCGGCACTGCAATCCACCCCGTGAGAGGAACAAAGCCCCCATGTTCAACATCATTGGCGCCATATTCAGCGGTCTGTTCATCGGCATTCTGGCGCGCTTCTTCTATCCCGGTGCCGTCTCTATGGGCTGGGTCGCCACGATCCTGCTCGGCATCGGCGGCTCGCTGGCAGCCGGGCTCGTGACCAGCCGGGGCCAGCGGGATTTCAGCCGCGCCGGATGCCTCGCCTCGATCCTGGGCGCGATGGCGCTGATCTTCCTCGGCCGCACCTTCGGCATCGGCGGCTGATTCTATTGAGCCCAGGTTCTATTGGGCGCGCGCCAGGATATTGGCGGCCGTGGTGACCAGACCACCATTGGCCGCAATCGTCTGCCCGGTAATCCAGCGCCCTTCGTCCGACGCGAGGAAGCCCACGACTTCGGCAATGTCCTCCGGCTCGCCCAGACGGCGCAGTGCGGTCCAGGGCACGACCTGATCGGGCCAAGACTGCCCGGCGATCATCTCCGTGCGCGTGCAGCCCGGCGCCACCGAATTGCAGGTGATCCCGCGCGGGCCCAACTCCTGCGCGAGACTGCGCATGAAAGCCTCCGCCCCGGCCTTGGCGGCCGCCCCGATCGAGACCCCCGGAGCGGGATGCGTGGCCATGCCAGAAGAGATGAAGACGATCCGCCCGGCTTCGCTCGCGGTCAGCCGGGCAAACTCGGATGCTGCCAGAATCGTCGCGCGCAGATTGAGCGCCAGCACTGCATCGACAGTCTCCAGCGGCATGTCCGCCGCCAGCCCGCCCTTGCCACCGCCCGCGTTGAGCACCAGCACATCGAGCGCGCCATGGATGGCATGGGCCGCGCGCACGACCTCAAGCGCAGTTTCGCCAGTGGCAAGGTCACCCATCACGACATCGGCACTGCCGCCCGCCGCACGAATGACCTCCGCGACTGCATCGGCCCGATCACGCTGGCTGCGCGCATGGATCACCACGCGTGCGCCCTCGGATGCCAACTTGCGCGCAATGGCCGCGCCGATCCCGCGCGATGAACCCGTGACAAGCGCGATGCGCCCTTCCAACCGCTTCACAACAGTGCTCCGCCATCGACCGGAATCACTGTCCCGGTAATCCAGCGCGCGGCATCGCTGCACAGGAAGGCGATCGGCCCGGCAATGTCCTCGGGCTGCGCCACACGCTTCAAAGCCTGATCGCGCGTGGTGATCTCGAAGCCCTGTGGCGTTTCCGCCCAGGCGGCGATCGGGCCGGTGGCGGTGGTGCCGGGCGCCACCGCGTTGACCCGGATCCAGCGCGGTCCGAACTCGTGCGCGGCGCGGCGCACCAGCGTTTCGATGCCGCCCTTCATCGTTGCATAGGCCGCGACGCCGCCCGTCACCCGCCGCGCGGTGAGCGAGGAAACGAAGACCACGCTCGCCCCTTCCGCCAGCGTGGGCGACAGCGCCTGCAGCAGGAAGAACGGCGCGCGCAGGTTTACAGTGAAAATGCGGTCGAAGGTCTCTTCGCTGCACACTCCGATGTCCGAAGGCGGCATCACCGCCGCATTCATCACCAGCGCCTGCAGACCATCAGGACAGCGTGCCGCGACCTCGGCGGCGAGCCGCGCCGGGGTTTGCGGATCAGACAGGTCACCGCTCACCAGTTCCGCACCGCCGCCACCGCCCCTGATTTCCGCCACGACGGCCTCAGCCTTGTCGCGATTGCCACCGTAGTGGACGATGACACGGTATCCGTCCGCCGCGAGTGCGCGCGCCGTGGCCGCGCCGATACCCTGCGACGAGCCGGTGACGAATGCTGTCCTGATAGCCATTCTGCCTCTCTCCCTTGTACCGGGGAGAGTGCGGCACCTGCGGGCCGCTGTCGACCTGCCACGCAACTGCTACGCGGGAGCGATGGGCTCAGGGCACCAGCACGGTATCGAGCGGCACCTCGTCCGTCTGCGGATAGTCGAGCGTGTAGTGCAACCCCCGGCTCTCATGCCGTTTGAGCGCGGACCGCACGATCAGTTCAGCCGATTGCAGCAGGTTGCGCAGCTCGATCAGGTCAGTCGAGACGCGGAAGTGACGGTAATATTCCTCGATCTCGGTATTGAGCAACTGGATGCGGTGCATCGCGCGCTCCAGGCGTTTGGTCGTTCGCACGATGCCCACGTAGTTCCACATGAAACGGCGAATCTCGGTCCAGTTCTGCTTGATGACCACTTCCTCGTCCGGTTCGGTGACGCGGCTTTCATCCCAGGGCCGGACCGACGGAGGCACGTCGAAACTGTCCCAGTTTGCAAGGATATGCGCCGCCGCCGCATCGCCGAACACAAAGCATTCGAGCAAGGAATTGGACGCCAGACGGTTGGCCCCGTGAAGACCACTCTCAGTGCATTCGCCAGCGGCATAGAGGCCGGGCAGATCAGTGCGCCCATCAAGGTCGATCAGCACACCGCCACAGGTGTAGTGCTGGGCGGGCACAACCGGGATCGGCTCCTTGGTCATGTCGATGCCGAGCGTCAGCAGCTTCTCGTAGATCGTGGGGAAATGCTCGCGCACGAATTCCGGCGGCTGGTGGCTGATGTCGAGATGGACGCAGTCGAGACCGAAGCGCTTGATCTCGGAGTCGATCGCGCGTGCCACCACATCGCGCGGGGCCAGTTCGAGCCGCTCGGGATCGTAGAAGGTCATGAAGCGCTTACCAGTGCGCGGATTGATCAGCCGACCGCCCTCGCCCCGCACGGCTTCAGTGATGAGGAAGTTCTTCACCTCCAGATTGTAGAGGCAGGTCGGATGGAACTGCATCATCTCCATGTTGGAGACCCGCGCACCTGCACGCCAGGCCATCGAGATGCCATCGCCGGTAGCGCCGCGCGGCGCCGTGCTGAACTGATAGACGCGGCCCGCGCCGCCAGTCGCCAGCACCGTCGCACGGGCAGTGAAAGCCTCGACGTGGCCGCTCACTTCATTGAGAGCATAGGCGCCCCAGACCCTGCCTGACGCCGAATAGCGCATCTCGTGCTTGCCGGTGATGAAGTCGATGCACGAACGGCCAGGCAGCAGAGTGATGTTGGGATTGGCTTCCGCCGCACGCAGCAGCGCCTGTTGGACCGCCCAGCCGGTAGCGTCGTTCACATGGACGATACGGCGGTGCGAATGCCCGCCCTCACGCGTCAGGTGGAGTTCATTGCCCTCCATGTTGAACGGCACACCCAGATCCATCAGGCGGTTGATCGCGTGAGGGGCACGTTCGATGACGAAATCGACCGTCTCACGCCGGTTGAGGCCGGCCCCCGCGATCATGGTATCGCGCTCATGTTCCTCGAAAGTGTCGCCCTGATCGAGCACGGCCGCGATGCCGCCCTGCGCCCACGCCGTCGAACCACCCGTGAGCGTCCCCTTGGCCAGCACCGCGACCTTGTGCTGTTCGGCCAGAGCCAGCGCAGCGGTAAGTCCCGCCGCGCCTGAGCCGATCACGAGAATATCGAAAGTACGGGCGGGGCTTGCTAGCGATTCCATCGCGCTTCCTTGCCGGGACATGACAGTCGCTGCAAGATTTTGTGCCTTTCCGGCACGACATACCCGAAACGCAATGTCAGGCGGCGCTACGCGCCTGACTCGTCAGCGTCACGAAGACATCCTCCAGATCAGCTTCGCGTGTCGTCACATCCACAATGGCGAATCCTTGCGCCTGAATCGCCGAGAGAATTTCACCCGCATTGCTGCGATCCTTGTCATAAGTGATCTCCAGCTCCCGTTCACCGGTCTTCTCGCACTTGAGGAAGCCAGGATGGCTGGGCAGCTCGGTTACCTCGCGGTCAAGCGTGAGCGCGATGATTTTCTCGCGGGCCATGCCGACCAGTTCGCGCGTCGGCTTGTTGGCGATCACCTGCCCGTGGTTGATGATGGCGATGCGGTCGCAAAGCTCCTCGGCTTCCTCGAGGTAGTGCGTGGTGAGCACGATCGTCACGCCTTCGCGGTTCATCTCGGTGACGAGATCCCAGAGCTGGCGGCGCAGCTCGACATCGACGCCCGCGGTCGGTTCATCGAGCACCAGGACTGGCGGCTGGTGGACGAGCGCCTTGGCGATAAGCAGGCGCCGCTTCATCCCGCCTGACAGAGTGCGGGCATAGGCGTTGCGCTTGTCGCCCAGATGGACCGCGCGCAGCAGTTCCTCCGACCGGCGCAGATGCTTGGCGATGCCATAGAGCCCGGCCTGGATCTCGAGCACTTCGAACGGCGTGAAGAAAGGATCGAAGACGATCTCCTGCGGCACGATGCCGATCGAGCGCTTGGCATTGCGCTGGTCGCGATCGATATCGAACCCCCAGATCTCGGCCGTGCCGGAGGACTTGCGCACGAGCCCGGCCAGAATGTTGATCAGCGTCGATTTACCGGCGCCATTGGGGCCGAGCAGCCCGAAGATGCCGCCTTCCGGCACGTCAAACGAAACGCCGTTCAACGCCAGCTTTCCCTCGGCCTCACCCGCCGGCGCATAGCGCTTGACAAGATCGCGGATGGAGATGGCGGCCGTAGGTGCAGGGGAAGTGCTCATGACCTCAGCATGTGGGGCAGGTTTGCAGCGGCGTAAAGAGCAGCCCTTGCTTGACGGGATATCAGCCCTCACTTATGATCCACACTATATCACTACTAAACCGTCGGCCCGGCGGCATGAAGAATGGGAGACCTGAAATGGCAAGTGCCGCGGAACTCGTGGAAAAAGACTATTTCACCGATCACTCGGTGCTTCTCGACCCCTACGACTATTTCGAGACGATCCGCGCCCATGGCCCGGTCTACCAGATGCGCAGCCGCGACGTGGTGGTCGTAACCGGATTTGCCGAGGCGCTCGAGGTCCTGCTCAACACCCGCGACTTCTCGTCCTGGCTGAACCCCGATCCGCTGGTGGCGCTACCCTTCGAGATCGAGGGCGATGACATTACCGCGCAATTGGCCTCGGCGCCGAGCAATCCGATGGAGCTGATGGTCTCCTACGACGGAGACCGGCACGCGGCTGCGCGCTCACTGCTCAACCCGCTGTTCACGCCTTCGCGGCTCAAGGCCAACGAGGCCTTCATGCGCGCCTACGCGGAGGACATGGTCAGGGAAGTGGTCGCGGCGGGCGGTTGTGAACTGGTCAACAAGGTCGCCACACCCTTCGTCACCATGGTCATTGCCGACCTGCTGGGCGTGCCGGCGGACGACCGCGAATCCTTCCGCCAGATCATCGACTCCGCCCCGCCCCCGGGCAACATGGACGCCGGTGACGAAGGCCAGAGCGTCCACCCGCTGATGGTCATGGCCGGGTACTTCGGCCGCTACGTCGCCGAGCGCCGCGCCCAGCCGCAGGATGACGTCATGACGGAAATGGCGCTGGCCACCTACCCCGACGGCACGACGCCCGATGCCATGGAAGTGGTCAAAACCGCGATGTTCCTGTTCGCCGCCGGGCAGGACACCAGCGCCAAGCTGATCGGCAATTCAATGCGCCGCCTCGCCGAGGATCAGGCGCTCCAACAGCAGTTGCGCGAGGACCGTTCGCTCATCGGCCCATTCCTGGAGGAAGTGCTGCGGATCGAAGGCTCGACCAAGGCAACGTTCCGCATCGCCTCTCGCAAGACCCGCATCGGGGAAATGGAGCTCCCCGCCGGCAAACGCGTGGTCGTCTCGCTGTCAGCGGCCAACCGCGATCCGCGCCGGTGGGACAATCCCGGCGAGTTCCGCATCGGCCGCCCCAAGATCAAGGAACACCTCGCGTTCGGGCGCGGTGCCCATACTTGCGCCGGCGCGCCCTTGGCGCGGGCGGAAGTCGCCGTGATCCTCGACCGGTTCCTGGAACACAGCAGCGCGATCACTCTGGACGAGGCGCGCCATGGCTCTGCCGGTGCCCGCACCATCGAATACGAGCCGAGCTACATCATCCGCGGGCTCGCCAACCTGCATATCAAGCTCGCCTGACCGCCACGCACGGAGGCGAAACAAAACCGGGGCCCTGCGGGCCCCGGTTTCTCTTTACCTGCCTGTCCAAGCTGTCAGGCGGCGCCGACGCCTCCCGGCGCTTTCTTGGCCTTGGGCGCATATTCAGCACCCTTGTAGCCCTGCCCGTAGTCCAGCGTGCCGAACATCCAGTCATAGAGCAGCGAGATCGTCGCGAAGTTGCCGCCGGTGAAACGCGCGTGGTGGTTGTGGTGCATCGCCGACATTGTGTTGAGATACTTGAAGGGGAAGCGGTCCACCGTCCACAAGTCATGGTTGTGCAGGTTGATCTCGGTGAAGGCGACCCAGGTGATCACGATCGTGGCGACGTGGAAATCGCCCATGAAACGAGACAGCACGAAGATGCACGCAACGTAGAGCCCCAGACCCATCGCCACTTCCAGCGGGTGGATATAGCTCGAATCCTCGCGGCAGGGGTTGTGCTGGCGGTGGTGCACGGCGTGGACCCACATCAGCGGCCCGCCAAGGAACCCGGCATCGTGGAACAGGAAGCGGTGCACGAGGTAATAGAAGAAGTCATAGACCATCAGGATCACGAAGCAGTCGAGCAGGACCTGCCAGACCGGCTGCGCCTCTGCCGTAAGGCAGAAGGGCAGGATGCCCGCGAAGATGACCACCCAGTAGAACACGCCCCACTTGCGATTCCAGCGCAGGTTTGCGGCATAGCGCGGGTTTTCCATTTTCTGGGCGTAGGTCTCGCGGTTAAGCCTCTTCGCCGCGCGAAACGTGGGAACCAGCTGCACGAGCAGCTTTCCCGCAAACGTCACCGCCGCAATGCCGACTGCTGTTATGAGCGACAATTGCCAGTGGTAGCCTGCCGCCAGCCCATCCCAAAAAGCACTGTTCATGATGCGATCCTCTCAAAGACTGTTTCCCGGAGCTGATTCGCCAGCAGCTGCGGGAACAGCATTCTCATAGCGATACAGTGTGGATCACTTCTTTGTCCGAGATCAATTTTGATGGGTTACGCGGCGGGAACGTCAGATCCCGGCATACCAGGCGTAGCTGCCGTTATCCTCCCAATAGCCGCCCTTGCCGCCATAGATGCCGCCGAGCGAGGCCACTGCCTCGATCCGGGTCACGAACTTGGCGTGCTTGTAGCCGAGCTGGCGCTCCACACGCAGGCGGAGCGGTGCGCCGTGGGCCTGTTCCAGCGGCCTGCCGTTCATCGACCAGGCCAGGAGCGTCTGCGGATGGAAGGCGTCCACCAGATCGATCGATTCGTAATAGGGCCGGCCGTGGTAGAGGTCGGCGCAGTGGAACACGATGTACTTCGCCTGCGGTTTGAGCCCGGCGAGATCGAGGATCGCACCGAGGCGCGGCCCGGTCCACTGGCCGATCGCGCTCCAGCCCTCGACGCAGTCGTGCCGCGTGATCTGCTTGCGCTGCGGCATGGATCTGAGCACGTCCAGCGGCAGCGTCACCGGCTTGTCCACCAGCCCTTCCACCCGCAGCGCCCATTGCGAAAAGCCTTGTGCCAGATGCTGACGATAGACGGGGTCGGCCACTTCGCGGCTGCCGTTGGCACGGAACTGCGGCGACATGTCCGCCTCGCTGAACTCGCGCGCCAGCGCATGGCGGCCGAGCGCACGCTGGGTCAGTTTGTGCAGGTCTTCCGCGCCTTCCAGCGTATGGCGGAAGGTGGGGTTCTCGAACAGCTTGTCGCAGCCGGAGAGCATGATGCTGCCCGCTCCGGCGGCCCCGCCGCGGATCAGCGTGCGGCGCGAGAGGATCAGGCGGCTCATGCAGTCTTGTCCTTCGGCAGGCGGTAGCGCCCGGTAATCATCGAGCGCACTTCGTTGAAGGGCCCGGCGAGCACGACCATGGCCATGTGAACGAGAAAGAACGCCACCAGTGCGAAGGCGCACAGGAAATGCACCGACCGCGCCGACTGGCGCCCGCCGAAGATCTCCGTCGCCAGCGGAAACCAGGCATCGGTGCCGGGCGACAACGCGAGGCCGGTCAGGATCATCAGCGGCAGCAGGCCGAACAGCACACCAGCATAGGCCAGCTTCTGCAGCACGTTGTAGCGCAGCGCCGCAACGTCCGTAGGAAAGCGCAGGCGGGCATGGTCCTTCACATCATGCCAGATGTGAGAGGGCCGCCACTCTGCGCGGGTGATGTGAATGTCGCGCTGGAGGTGCCGGTTGACCAGCGACCACAGCAGATAGAACAACAACCCCACCGCCAGCACCCATGCGAACGCGAGGTGCCAGATGCGCGCACCGGCAAGGCTGTAGCGCGAAGGGATCGTCACCCAGTAGGGAAAGGCCCGGCGCTGCACGCGGCCGTCCTGATCCTTCCACAGTCCAAGCAAGCCAGTGGTCGTCACCCGTGCGCGGCCAATCTGGAGATAGCCGTACTCCTCGCCTCCGGCGCGGGCCGAACTGATCTTCAGCCAGGGCGCATCGTAGTTCGCCCCGTACTCGCCCCAGTAGAGGCGAGGGTGCGCATTGAAGATCATCAGCCCGCTCATCAGCATGACGAGCAGGGTCACGGCATTGATCCAGTGCCACAGGCGCGTGGAGAAGCGGTGGCGTTTCACCACATCCCCGCCTTTCGGCGCCGCGCCGGTGGCCTGTTCGCTCACAGCCGTGTCAGTCCCGGATTGTCGTCCACCAGCCGGACGCGCAGCGTGTTCTGCACAAAGGCGGTGGCGACGTACTGGCCCACCATCATCGGAAATTCGATCAGCTGCGCCTCATCCCAGCTTTCGGCGAGGGTATCCCAGGTCTCATCGGACAGGGCCATGTCCTCGAGTAGCTCCTCCACCCCGTGCAGGATCGCAGCTTCGTGTGCGGTCCAGCCCGGCGCGGTGGAACCAGTGCGCGTGCGTTCAACCGCCTGACGGTCGAGACCTACGCGGTAGGCGATCTCGACATGCTGGCCCCATTCATAGGGCGCGCGGCACAGCCAGCCGATCCGCAGAATAGCCAGCTCGCGCTCGCGCGGCGGAATCCGTCCGTTGAAGAGCGCCGTGCCCATTTCCATCTGGCAGCGGAAAATGTCCGGATGCTTGAGCATGGTGCGCATGTATTCGGGCACATCGTCCATGCGTGGCGCACCTGCGCCGGCGCGGACCGCGTGGACCAGTTCGCGGGACGCATCGTCAATATTGTCCTGTGTCACCGGTTCGATGCGAGGGCCCGCACCGACAACGTGCGCCTCGCGCGCTGCAATATCGAAGCCCGGATCAAATTCCGCCGTGTCTACGTCCATGCCCGCTCCTTCTCTCCCTGATGTTCGGTCCAGGCTCTTCTGCGGTTACAGATGCGGCCCGGTTCTATTCGCCGATCACATGCACGGCGATCTGGCGACGGTGCGGCATCGCCCGGTGCTCGGCAAGGTATATTCCCTGCCAGGTGCCCAGCGCCATGCGCCCGCCGATCACCGGGATCTGCAGGTTCACGCCCGTGAGCGTCGCCTTGAGATGCGCGGGCATGTCGTCCGGCCCTTCGTCGTCGTGGGCATAGTGCAGGCCCTCGGGCGCCAGCCGGTCAAGCCAGTCCGCCATATCAGTACGCACTTCGCGCGCGGCGTTCTCCTGAATCACAAGCGAGGCCGAAGTATGGCGGCACAGCAAGGTGAGCAGCCCTTCCGAGAGGCCGGTTTCCGTCAGCCAGCGGGCCATCGCCCGCGTGATATCGGTAAAGCCGCGGCCCGGAGTTTCGAAGGAAAGGATGGTAGACACTTGTCTCATGGCCGCACGATCTTGATCCCTTGACGCAGAGGTTTCAACAGGCGGCAGACGCTGGCGAGAGGAGAGAGGCGCATGGAAACCCGGTTCTGCACGGTCGAGACGGACGGCCAGGTGATGACCGTGACGATCAACCGTCCGGAAATGCGCAATGCCCTCCACGGCGAAGCGAATTTCGAGCTGGGCGAAGTATTCGACCGGTTCGAGGCCGATCCGCAATCATGGGTAGCGATCCTCACCGGCGCGGGCGACAAGGCCTTTTCCGCCGGGGCCGATCTGCGCACCCCTTCGAACAAGGAAGATCCGCGCGCGTTCAAGGGCATGCCGGTGCCCGAAACCGGCTTTGCAGGGCTCGTCTGGCGTTTCAATCGGCGCAAACCTGTAATCGCGGCGGTAAATGGCTTCGCCATGGGCGGCGGCTTCGAGGCGGCGCTGGCCTGCGACGTGATCGTGGCCGCCGAAAGCGCCAGCTTCGGCCTGACCGAACCCAAGGTGGGCCTCGCAGCACTCGGTGGCGGCATCCAGCGCATCGTGCAGGAACTCGGCCCCAAGCGCGCCCACGCCATGTTGCTCACCGCGCGCAAGGTGCCTGCGTCGCAAGCGCACGAATGGGGCGTGGTCGCCGAAGTGGTGCCCGATGCGGACCTGCTGGCCTGCGCCCGGCGCTGGGCGGACGAGATCATCGCCTGCTCCCCCGCCTCGATCATCGCCACCAAGGCAGTGATGCAGTCCTATTACGACCTCGGCATGGAAGCCTCGAACCGCGAGATGTTCGCGCTTCCCGAAGTGCGCGCGATGTTCATGGGGCCGGACGCCCGCGAGGGCGGCAAGGCGCTGTTCGAAAAGCGCGCGCCGGTCTGGTCAGACCCGCAATGAGCGGGGCGCCCACGGTCCTGGTCGAGCAACAGGCGGGTATTGCGCTCGTCACGCTGAACCGACCGGAACGGCGCAACGGCGTGACCGTGGGCATGTGCCGCGAGGTCTACGAGGCCGTGCGGCAGGTTTCCGAGAGCGATGCCCGCGTGCTGGTGCTGCGCGGTGCCGGGAACGACTTCTGTGTGGGCGCCGACATCGCACCTTCTAAGGAGACACCCGTCGCGGACGGCACACACGAACCGGTCACGACCGGGTTCTATCACGCCTCCACCCTGCTCCACACGATGCCTCAGGTGACCATTGCCGCAATCGACGGCGGCTGCGCAGGTGCGGGCATGGGCTGGGCGACATCGTGCGACTTGCGCTTCGCCACCGCGCGTGCGCGGTTCTCGACCGCCTTTCTCAATGTCGGCGTTTCGGGCGACATGGGCTTGGCGTGGAATCTCGATCGCCTGCTCGGTGGCGCGAAGGCACGCGAACTGCTGTTCTTCCCCGACCGTTTCGGCGGTGAGGAAGCGCTGGCGATGGGTCTGGTCAACCGGCTGTTTGCGGACGAGGTCTTGCATGACGAGACGCTGGCGCTCGCCCGGCAACTGGCAGCGCGCGATCCGCTGGCGCTGCGGCTGATGAAGGCCAATTGCGTCTCGGCCGAAACGCTGACGATCGGAGAATACATCGACATCGAGACCGAGCGCCACCTTCAGACCACCAGCCGCCCCGAACTCAACCGGCTCATGTCAGAGGGATACGCGCGCCGGAAAGACGACTAAGGGTGACGTCAAACGCCCCGCACAAGACAGGGAGAGGACGGACGATGATGGAAGAGGAAGCCCCGATCGAGCCCGAACGGCCGATCATCGATCCGCACCTGCACTTCTGGGATATCCGCCACTGGGGCGCGCGGGCACTGGAGATGCAGCTGTTCCTGTTCGATCAGGTACAGGCCTGCATCGCGGCGAGCGGCCACGCCATCACCCATTCGGTCTTCGTCGAATGCCACACGATGTACCGCACCGATGGACCGGAAGACCTGCGCTCGCTCGGCGAAACCGAATTCGCCAACGGCATGGCCGCGATGTGCGATAGCGGTCTCTATGGCCCGGCCCGGCTGTGCCACCGCATTGTCGGCAGTGCCGATCTGTGCAAGGGCGACGCCGCCCGCCCCATCCTCGAAGCGCATCTGGCCGCGGCCGGTGAGCGCTTTCGCGGCATCCGGATGAACACGGTCTACAGTCCGGAAACGCTGTTCGGGCAGCCTTGCGACCCGGCACTCGACCGGATCCTGCGCGATCCGGCGTTCCGGGCAGGTGCTCGCGTGCTTTCGGACATGGACCTCAGTCTCGATGTCTGGTGCACGCACGGCCAGATCGGCGATGTGGCGGCACTGGCCGATGCCTTGCCCGACCTGACCATCGTGCTCGACCATGTGGGCAGCCCGGTCATGCACGGGCGCAACGCGGACCGGCAGGACGAGGTCTTTGCCGAATGGGCCAGGGCGATCACCGACCTCGCCCGGCGGCCCAATATGATGATCAAGCTGGGCGGCATGGGCATGGACATCAACGGCCCCATGGGCGCACAGGCCGGCCACGCCACATCGGAAGAGCTTGCCGAGACATGGCGCACCCGCGTGGAATGCTGCATCGCCGCCTTTTCCCCGGCCCGGGCCATGTTCGAAAGCAATTTCCCGCCCGACCGGGCCGCAGGCACGTACGGGGCGATCTGGAACGCCTTCAAACGCCTCGCGGCAGGCTGTTCCGAGGACGAAAAGGACATGCTGTTCCGCGGCACGGCGGCACGCACCTACCGGATCAGCCTGCCCTGATCGTCAGTCGCCCGCGACGGTCATGCCATCAACTCGCACCGTTGGCACGTTGATCGCGCGGTACCATTCCAGATCGTTTGCCGGAGTGAGCTGCGCGAACATCGCAAGGAGATTGCCCGCGACGGTTATTTCCGCAACCGGCCCCGCCAGTTCGCCATTCACGATGCGAAAGCCCGTGGCGCCGCGGCTGTAGTCGCCGGTCACGCCGTTCACGCCCTGACCGATCAGTTCGGTGACGTACACGCCATCCTTGATGTCCGCCATCAACTCCGCGGGCGATAGCTCTCCGGCCGCGAGATGGACATTGCCGACCGACACGCTCGGCGCCCCGCCACCGCTGCGCGCAGCATGGCCCGTAGGCGTCATCCCGAGCTGGCGGGCCGACGCGCTGTCAAGGAGCCAGCCGGTGACTTTGCCACCGGCAATGAGATCGCGCTTCACCGTCGCCAGCCCCTCACCGTCGAACATGCGCGAACGCAGGCCACGCGGCGTGTGCGGGTCCTCCACGATCACAATGCCCGGCGCGAAGATCTGCTCGCCCAGCTTGTCGAGCAGGAAGCTCGACCGGCGCGCAATGGAACTGCCGGACATGGCACCGATCAGGTGCCCGATCAGGCTGCCCGCCACGCGCGGGTCGAAAACGACCGGCATCGCGCCGCTCTTCATCTTGCCCGAACCGAGGCGGGCCACGGTACGTTCTCCGGCCAGAGAGCCGATCTCAGCGGGGGGCGGCAGGTCGGCGCCATGATGCGCCGAGCGCCAGGCATTGTCGCGCTGCTTGGCCGCACCTTCGCCACCAACCACCGAGACACTGAGCGAATGGCTGGTGGAACCGTAACCACCCGTAAAGCCGTGACTGGTCGCAAGCGCGAACACGCCCGAGCCGGAGCTGGCGGAAGCGCCATCCGAATTGGTAATACCTGCCACTGCGCGGGCAGCCTCCTCGGCCTCTTCAGCCATCGCGCGCAAGTCCTGCGGGCTCGGCTCGGAGGGATCGATCACATCGAGATCCTGCCAGGGGCCATGGCTCAGCAACTCCTCCGGCGCGAGACCGGCATAGCGGTCTTCCGGCGCGGCCCGCGCCATGTCGATCGCACGGGCAGCCAGTTCATCAAGAGCCTGCGGCGACATGTCGGACGAGCCGATGCTGGCGGATCGCTGGCCCAGGAACACACGGAGCGAAATGTGTTCGCTCTCGGAACGCTCGACATCCTCGAGCTTCCCCAGGCGAATCTGGATACCTTCCGAGGAATTGGCGCCATAAACCACATCGGCCGCATCTGCCCCGGCACGGCGCGCGCGTTCTACCAGATCCTGCGCACGGTCGCTGGCCTGTTCCGGACTGAGCATGTGAAAGGCACCCCCCTGATCATCCGTCCGCGCCCGGGTTCGAGCGCACGAATGCGAGCCCTAGTCGCCACACGGGCGAAGGGCAAATGCGAGTTGCCCCGGAAAGATGTCAGGTAAAGGTGAGCGCGAGCACCTTGAACAGGCCGGTCAGCGCAAAAGGCAGCCCGATGGCGAGGGCCCAGAGCATCAGCCGGTCCCGCTTGTAATAGGGCGCTAGCGAAGGATCGTGCGCCTGCTCGTCCGTCAGGTGGTTCCAGCGCGATTCGAAACGGCGGCAGGCCGGAATGATCGCAATGACGAGGATAATCAGCGCGAGATAGGGCAGCAGCGAGCCGCCGCCCGCCTTGAGCGCGCCGATCGTGACGAAGATCTGCAGAGCCGTGTAGACCAACAGCGCATAAGCGATATGATCGCTCATCTTCCGGCGCCAGTCGGCCACGGGAATATCCTGGCCGTCAAGCGCTGCGTTTTGGGACAATGTACCGCGACTCGTGCTGTTGTTCATCAGGCGACTCCCCTCGTCCGATATGTCTGAATAGACCATCGAAATGCATCAAGATCAAGTCGGGTTCGATTTTTTGCAAGTGCGAACAAAACCTGACTGTGTCGCAATTGCGACTCATGCACGAAACTTGCCAATCCCGCCACACAATCGGAAATGCCGGGTTGCCGTCACCATGTACGCTGCGTAAACCTTCTTGAGATGACCGTTACGACTGATCTTTCTCACGAACATGCCGGCGGCCCCGCCGCAGCTGCGGCATTGCTAGCCGAGCGGGGCGGGCTCGAAGTCATTTCGATCGCCAAGAGTTACGACAAGCGCGCCGTGCTCACCGACATCTCGCTGTCGGTGGCCAAGGGTGAGGTGCTCGGCCTGCTCGGCCCCAACGGCGCGGGCAAGACCACCTGCTTCTATTCGATCATGGGCCTCGTCCGTCCCGATTCGGGACGCATCCTGATGGACGGGATCGATGTCACCCGGTTGCCGATGTACCGGCGCGCGATTCTTGGGCTGGGCTATCTGCCGCAGGAAACCTCGATCTTCCGGGGCATGACGGTCGAGCAGAACATCGGCGCCGTGCTCGAACTCGTCGAGCCGGACAGGGATGTGCGCGAAGAGGAGCTGGAACGCCTGCTCGACGAGTTCGGCCTCACCCGGCTTCGCACAAGTCCGGCGATGGCGCTCTCGGGCGGCGAGCGCCGCCGCTGCGAGATTGCCCGCGCGCTGGCTGCCAAGCCCTCGATCATGCTGCTTGACGAACCGTTCGCAGGCATCGACCCGCTCTCGATCGCCGATATCCGTGAACTTGTGCGCGACCTCAAGACACGCGGTATCGGTGTGTTGATCACCGATCACAACGTGCGCGAAACGCTCGATATCGTCGATCGTGCATGCATCATCTACGGCGGCCAGGTCCTCTTCGCGGGCAGTCCTGAAGCACTCGTCGCTGACGAGAACGTGCGGCGCCTCTACCTCGGCGAGGGCTTCACGTTGTGAGGCCAGCCACGCGGGGGGATTGATCGATGGCGCTGGGGCCACGTCTCGATCTGCGGCAAAGCCAGTCGCTGGTAATGACGCCGCAGCTCCAGCAGGCGATCAAGCTGCTGGCGCTGTCCAATCTGGAGATCGAGACCTTCATCGGCGAATCGCTGGAAGGCAATCCGCTGCTCGACGTGAGCGCACAGGCTCCCGAGCCCGCCGCTGAATCCGTCGACATGCCCGATGAAGCCCGGCGCACCTCGCTCGAAGGCTCCTCGGTCGACCAGCTTATCGGCGAAGGGCGTGCCGCCGACGACCGGCCGCTCGACATCGACGCCACCGCACTCGACCGTGACCGCGACACCGGCGACGGCCAGCGCAGCGGAGACGATGCAGGCTGGGGCGCCGATTTGCGCGGGCCGTCCGGTGAAGAAGGCCCGGGGATCGACGAACGCGCGGGAAGCGGCGAGACGTTGTCCGAGCACCTGGAAGCCCAGATCGGCGCAGTGACCAGCGATCCGCTGCTGGCTGGTATCGCCCGCTATATCACCGGCCTGCTCGACGAGACCGGCTACCTTCCTGCCTCGCTCCCCGAAATTGCCGCAGATCTTGGCATCGATGAGGACGAAGCGGAACAGGGGCTGGCCGTGGTCCAGTCACTCGATCCCACCGGCGTGGGCGCGCGCAATCTGTCCGAATGTATCGCCCTGCAGGCCAGGGAAGCCAACCGTTACGATCCCTGCATGGCCAAGCTGATCGAAAACCTCGATCTGATCGGCCGCGGCGAACTTGCGCGACTCAAGCGCATGTGCGGCGTCGACGATGAGGACTTCGCGGACATGCTCTCCGAGCTGCGCAGTTATGACCCCAAGCCGGGTCTGCGCTTCGGCGGCGAGCCCAGCGGTGCAGTAACACCCGATATCCTCGTTACCCCGCGCGCCGACGCCGGCTGGGACATCGCGCTCAATCAGGCGACACTGCCGCGCCTGATCGTCAATCGCGGCTATTACGTCGAACTCAAGGGTACTTGCGACGACAAGACCTCGCGCGCCTGGCTGTCCGAAAAGCTCGCCGATGCCAACTGGCTGATCAAGGCGCTCGACCAGCGCCAGAAGACCATCCTCAAGGTCGCCACCGAACTGGTGAAGCAACAGGATGGCTTCTTCCGCCACGGTGTCTCGCACCTCAAACCACTGACGCTGCGTACCGTCGCCGAAGCGATCGGTATGCATGAATCGACGGTGAGCCGCGTCACCTCGAACAAGTTCCTCAACTGCCCGCGCGGCACCTACGAGCTGAAATACTTCTTCAGCTCCGGCGTCGCCTCGGCAGGCGGCGAGGGCGGGGCTTCGGCCGAAGCGGTCAAGGCAGCGATCAAGCAACTGATCGACGCCGAAGACCCCAAGGCGATCCTGTCCGACGATGCCCTGGTAGACCTGCTCAAGGAAAAAGGCTTCGAACTGGCCCGCCGCACTGTCGCGAAATACCGCGAGGCCATCGGTCTTGGCAGTTCGGTGCAGCGGCGCAGACAAAAAGCGCTCGCTGCCGCACGCTGATTACACAACTGCAACGGAATTATTCATTCAGCGTCAATTCAGGCGTAACTGCCCGGCCCGCAGAAATTCGTGAGTCCGCCTGAAATTAAGCACAGTTATTATAATCATGTATTGCCATATACTTGATTTGTTTAGTAAAAAATAATTCCCAACTGAAATGGTTGTGTTACGCTTCCTGCCATGAACAGTGCCGGACCTGCGGTGAACCGCAGGGATACGGCCAGCAATGGAGAGGATGCCCATGTCTTATGCCGATGGGAATTCCGGCAGTGGCCGCAAGGCGCTGACCGGGGGCACAGTTGCGCTGATCCAGGCCGGCCTCGCCCTGGCGCTGGTCAATGGCTTTGCCGTCCACTTTATCAAGGATCCTGCCCCGCCGCACACGGGCGGCACACAGATCCCACTGGAGCCGCTGCCTCCCAAGCCCACCGAGACGCCGGAGGCGCAGCCGGAACGGACCATCATCCGCGACAACTTCACCAAAGTCCCCGACCCCCTGATCCCGGTTGCCGCGGACCCGATTGTCGAGCTTACACCTCCTGTAAAAATGGAACCGGCAAGCGGCAGCGGCGAATTCATTTTCATCCCGGCCGTCACGCCCAGCGATCCACCGCCCCCCCTTGCCCCGAAGGGAGCCAGGCCTCGCAACGATGCGGCACAGTGGGTGACCACGAATGACTATCCCACATCCGATATCCGGCTGGGACACACTGGCACCGTCCGCTTCCGTCTCGCCATCGACACCGGCGGCCGCGTTACCGACTGCACGATCGTGCAGTCGAGCGGCTACGATGGGCTGGACGCCGCCACTTGCCGCAACCTGGCCAAACGCGCCCGGTTCGATCCGGCGACCGGCACCGACGGCCAGAAGGTGCCGGGCAGCTATGCCGGCACCATCCGCTGGGTAATCCCGCAAGACTGACGCTTAACCCCATTGCGGCCACCCCAGCCGCATGGCCGGAGCGGCGACATCCGCGCCACACCAGTGCCGCTCCGGCCCAACCTCTTCTGAAATCGCGCCCACCCTGGGTGGCTGACACCTGTCCTTCCCGGCTCAACCCGGGAAGGACCTCTTTCGCCGGGCACTAAGTCCCGCAATGCCTTGCACACCGCGAATCGTTGCGCTTATACCCGCCCCGTTCATGTCGCCGGGCCGGTGAACGAAAGCCATGCCGGGCAATCACATAGACGAAGACAGGGGTTGCCGCTGAGATGCAGGGTGCTGCAAGGCCCAAACCGACCCGGACAACGGGCCGCTTTTCGTGAAAGCCGTGATCCTGGCAGGCGGGCTGGGTTCCCGTCTCTCGGAAGAGACGGTCACGCGGCCCAAGCCGCTGATCGAGATCGGTGAAAAACCGATCCTCTGGCACATCATGAACATCTATGCCCACCACGGCATCACCGACTTCATCATATGCGCCGGTTACAAGGGCTATATGATCAAGGAGTACTTCACCAACCTGTTCCTCCACCACAACGACATCACGGTGGACCTGTCCAACGGCACGATCCAGTACCACCGGGCCGAGCAGGTGAACTGGAAAGTGACCGTAGTAGACACCGGCATCCAGTCGATGACCGGCGGCCGCATCCGCCGCATCGCGCCCTATCTCGACGACGAACCGTTCTGCATGACCTATGGCGATGGTCTCGGCGACATCGACCTGACAGCCGAAATCGCCTTTCACAAGGAACACGGGCTGCAGGCGACCATGTGCGCGGTGATGCCGCCCGGCCGTTTCGGCGTGGCCAACATCCGCAACAACAAGGTCACGTCGTTCGTCGAGAAGCCGAGCAGCAGCAACCAGCGGATCAACGGCGGCTTTTTCGTGCTCGAACCCTCGGTCCTCGACCTGATCGACGGGGACACCACGGTGTGGGAAGGCGAACCTCTGCAGAAGCTCAGCGCTGCACGTCAGCTCGCCGCCTATGAGCACGACGGGTTCTGGCAGCCGATGGATACCCTGCGCGAGCGAGTCCAGCTCGAAGACCTGTGGAACTCCGGCAAGGCGCCCTGGAAGGTATGGGGCTGAGAAACTTCTGGCAGGAACGGCGGGTTTTCGTCACCGGGCAGACCGGCTTCAAGGGCGCCTGGCTGTGCCTCTGGCTGGAACGGCTGGGCGCGCAAGTGACGGCAGTGGCGCTGCCACCGGTCTCGACGCCTTCCCTCTACGCGCTGGCCGCGCCCTGGCCTGACAGCCACCAGATTACCGACATTCGCGACACGCAGGCGCTGTCCATGCAACTGGCGCAGTCGGGCGCGGACGTGGTCATCCACATGGCCGCTCAGGCGCTGGTGCGGCCTTCCTATGCCGATCCGGCGGAGACCTTTTCGACCAATGTCATGGGCACTGTCAGTGTGCTCGACGCGGTGCGCGCGGCGCCTGCGGTCCGCACCGTGCTCGTGATCACCTCGGACAAGGTCTATGCCAATGACGGCAGTGGCCGGGCCTTCGTGGAGAACGATCCGCTCGGCGGCAGCGATCCCTACAGCAGCTCCAAGGCCTGCACCGAACTGGTCTGCCGCAGCTACGCCAAGAGCTTCCTGAGGGATCGCGGCGTCTCGCTCGCC
This sequence comes from Novosphingobium album (ex Hu et al. 2023), assembly GCF_022832385.1. Taxonomy (GTDB): domain Bacteria; phylum Pseudomonadota; class Alphaproteobacteria; order Sphingomonadales; family Sphingomonadaceae; genus Novosphingobium; species Novosphingobium album. The sequence continues at coordinate 102,455 of NZ_JALHLE010000018.1, read as the reverse complement.
GCCGCGCGCGCAGGCAATGTGATCGGCGGCGGCGACTGGGCACAGGACCGGCTGGTGCCCGACTTCATCCGCGCGCTCGGACAAGGCTCGCCAGTGGAGCTGCGTTATCCGCAGGCGGTGCGCCCCTGGCAGCACGTGCTCGAACCGCTCGGCGGCTACCTCGCCTATGCGCAGGCGCTCGCCGAAGGGGCTGCCCTGCCCGAAGCGCTGAACTTCGGGCCCGATGCACAGGACTTCGCCACTGTCGCCGAACTGGCCGAGGAACTGGGCCGTGGCTTCGGCCTCGAAACAGCATGGACGCAAGCAGCCGGCACATGGGAAGCCGAAGCGCCGATGCTGACGCTGGATTCCGGGCTGGCAGGCGAAGTGCTGGGCTGGCACCCCTGCCTCAACCGGGCGCAGACCATCGAATGGACCGTGGGCTGGTACAACGCCCATCGCGAGGGAGCGGACATGCGCGAATTCACCCTGCGCCAGATCGCCGCCTATGAGGAGCTGATGGCATGAGTGCGCGTCCCTGCCGGTTCTGCGGCGCTCAGGCCGAGCAGTCCTTCGTCGATCTCGGCTCGACCCCGCTCGCCAATTCGTACCTGACCGAGGCGCAGCTTTCCAAACCCGAGCCCAGCTACCCGCTGCGCGCCTTCGTCTGCCCGCAGTGCTGGCTGGTTCAGGCGGACAGCTTCGTGCCGCCCGAGGACATTTTCAGCCACTACGCCTATTTCTCCTCCTTCAGCGATGGCTGGGTGGAACACGCCAGGCGCTTCACAGTCATGGCGCGCGAGCGTTTCGGGCTCGATGACACTTCGCAAGTGATCGAAGTGGCCAGCAACGACGGCTACCTGCTCAAGCACTTCGTGGCGGCGGGCGTGCCGGTGCTGGGAATCGAACCCGCCGCCAATGTCGCCGAGGCCGCACGCGCCATCGGCGTGCCGACCGAAGCCCGCTTCTTCGGGCGAGAGACGGCGCAGAACCTCGTTGCAAGGGGCCTTTCGGCAGACCTCGTCATCGGCAACAACGTGCTCGCCCACGTGCCGGACATCAACGATTTCGTGGGCGGGTTTGCGGCCGTGCTCAAGCCCGACGGCGTCGTCAGCGTGGAGTTCCCGCACTTGCTGCGCCTGATCGAGGGCGTGCAGTTCGACACTGTCTATCACGAGCACTTCTACTACCTCTCGCTGCTTGCAGTGGAGACGGTCTTCGGCGCACATGGCCTCAAGGTCTTCGACGTCGAGGAACTGCCCACCCACGGCGGCAGCCTGCGCATCCTGGCCTGCCGCACCGCTTCGCAGGCCCATGCGACAGGCCCCGGCCTCGCCAAAGTCCGCGCTGACGAAAAGGCTGCCGGGTTCGACCGGCCGGAAACCTATGCCGCGTTCCAGAGCAAGGTCGCGCCGGTGCGCGAAGGGTTGCTGGCGTTCCTCGACACGGCAGCCCGCGAGGGCAAGACCGTCGCCGCCTACGGCGCGGCAGCCAAGGGCAACACCCTGCTCAACTTCTGCGGCGTGGGTGCAGACCGGATCGATTATGTGGTCGACCGCAACCCGGCCAAGCAGGGCCATTTCCTGCCCGGCAGCCACCTGCCCATCCGGCCGCCCGAAACGATCGCCGAAACGCGGCCGGACTATGTTCTGATCCTGCCGTGGAACATCCGCGAAGAAGTCATGGCATCCATGGCGGAAGTCCGCTCGTGGGGCGGCCGCTTCGTCGTCGCCGTGCCGGAACTGACGGTCTACCCGTGAAGTTCACGGCAACCGAGGTGGCCGGCGCCTTTATCGTCGAACCCGAGATCCTGTCGGACGAACGCGGCAGCTTCTTCCGGACCTTCTGCTCGGATACGTTCGCGGCACAAGGCCTCGCGACCACATACCCGCAGTGCAACGTCTCCACCAACCGGCAGCGCGGCACGCTGCGCGGACTGCACTTCCAGGCCGAACCCGGCGCCGAGGTCAAGCTGGTGCGCGCTACGCATGGGCGCGTGTTCGATGTTGCGGTGGACTTGCGGCCGGACTCACCCAGCTACCTGAAATGGGCCGCCGTCGAACTCGACGCTGCGCGGCACAACGCCTTCTACATCCCCACCGGCTGCGCCCATGGCTTCCTGACGCTGGAGGACGACTGCGCCCTCTTCTACCAGATGTCCGCGCCTTACACGCCCGAGCTGGCACGCGGCGTGCGATGGGACGACCCCGCTTTCGCCATTGCCTGGCCTTTCGCGCCTGCCGTCATCGGCAAGCGCGACGCGGCCTGTCCCGATTTCACGGAAGAGGTGGTCCGTTGACCCAGATTAAGCTCAGCATCTGCATCCCGACCTACAACCGCGCGCCATACCTGCGCACGGCGCTGGAATGTCTGGCGGAGGCGGATTTCAGCTTCACCCACGAAATCGTGATTTCCGACAACGCTTCCACCGACGGCACGCCGGACGTGGTGCAGGAGTTCATCGCCAAGGGCTTGCCAATCCTCTACCTGCGAGCACCGGCCAATGCCGGAGCCGCTCCCAACCTCACCAACGCAATCCAGCACGCCTCGGGCGAATACATGATCTATCAGGGCGACGACGACCTCCTGATCCTGCCCCGGATCGCCGAGGTCGTAGCCTATCTCGACGCCAATCCCGACGTCACCGCCTGCCATGCGCCCTGGTATCTCTACAATCAGGTCGCCAACGTCGACGAACGCAAGTTCTACGACGTCGATGCCGATGTGAAGTTCGAACGGCAGGACTTCATGGGCGTGTTCGAATTCCTGTTCCAGAAGCACATCTTCCCGGAAATCGCGATCTACCGGCTCGCCAATGCGCGGGCGGCGTTCGTGCCCCGCCATTTCTGCTTCTGGCCCTTCGCCTTTCTCGCGCACTTCCTCGATGACGGCGCCGTGACCTTCCTGAAGGAGCCGTTCTACCGCTCCGTCACCCTCTCCCAGCACGCGCCCAGCCGCCAGCAGGCGGGCAATGAGGAAGTCATGACCTCGTGGGACACCTACCGCGGCGGCCTCGAATACTTCCTGCATTTCGGCACCCAGCGCGGCCGGTTCAGCGAGGCCGAGGAAGCGCGCGCACTCTACGACCGGATGTGCCACATCTTCACGGCGCTGCGCATGTCCGTCGCGATCCGTTTCTGGGTGGCAAAGCACGACTATATCCGCGCCTACGAGCTCTACACCCGCATGGCGATCGCCGGGTTTGCCGATCATGCCAGCGTCGCCGAACTGCGCTCGCAGTTTCCGGCCATGGTGGCGCTGCAGACATTGGCGTTCAACGTCAGCGCCATGCCCGAGATCAGCCGTCTGGTGCTGAGCGATGCGTTTGATGCGGAAGCCGTGGCCGAACTGCTGCGCACGGTGGGGCTGGGAGCGCACATCGCGGTGACGGCCGATACGGGCGATGACGAACCGTCACTAGCGGCGGCCACGGCCGTGCTTGCCGCATCGGCGGAAGTGGCGCAGCAGTTCGCGGCGCGCGGCTATGATCCCCGCTTCATCTTCGAGGAGCAGGACCTGACCCGGTTCGTGCTGGTGTAACCGCCCGAATCAGGCTGGCAGGGCAAGGCCTTCCACTTCACCTTCAAGGACGTAGCCCAGATATTCGGATGGAAGCTCGAACAGCGCGACCATGTCCTCGATCTGTGTGAGCTGTTTGCGCGTCAGGTTCTGGCGCCCGCGCCCGGATACGCCCTTGTTGAAACGCACCCGCTCGCCCGCTTCTGGTGCCTGCGCAACCGTGGCGATGTAGGGATCGTTCTCATTCAGGCCGAGCGCGCGAACGGCCGAGCGGAGCGTGGCCTGCGCGTCGAGCGCGAAATCCTCGTAGCGCACCCAGCGATTGCGGAAGCCTTCATAGAGAATCCACGACTTGAAGAACTTCAGGTGCCAGGGCAGCTTGAACGCAATCATGTAGTCGTAGCGGCGGTCGTCATCCCAGTTCAGGAAATCCTCCGGCAGCAGCACGCGTTCGCTGGGATGCCCGGCGACGAGGTGATGATCGGCCGCAGAAACGATCGCGTCCGGGAAATTGCGCGTCTGGATCAGCGGGGACAGAGCGCCTTCGGTCAGGAAGCCACGCGTCGTGCTCGAACACACCACATGCATCTGGGCGACGAAAGTCTGGTTCGCGTTCTGCAGCAACTGGTGCTCGAGAATTTTGAAATCGATCTCCTGCTCGCGGATGTCCCATCCGGGCACCAGCGAAGCGACCCGCACGCCTGCCAGATTGCCCAGCATCCTCGAAAGCGACGAGCTGCCACTTTTTGGCATGCAGGCAAGCAGAATGCCCGGCAGCAGATTGTGCTGAAATGGCGTCATGTTCTTTGCTCCACTGCCCCTGCGTGAAAAACGATGACAGCCCGGGTTTCCCCGCCCGGACGGCCCGACCGGGAAGAGGAGTACGCGCTCGTAGTTAATTCGATCTTAAGAAGTACTAGCGGTTCGTGCCGTAGAACGCCCCTTCAAACGACGGTTCGTCAGGAAAGCAGTGCGCGAAATGCGCCAATGTGCCTTTGCGCGCCGCACCGGCAAAGCCGTGGTTTGCGACTCCTCCATCCTGCGTGGACAGGAACCATTCGGCAGGCGTCGATCCCAGAATGGCGTCGAAGGACACTTCTCGCTCCGGCAGCGCCAGCACCTCGGCGTAAACCGCAGCGAAATCCTCCTCGCTCTTCCGGGCGGTTCGGGTCGCCGCCATGACAGAGGCCGCCTCGCGTCCCATCACCTCGAGTTCCGCCGGATGGCGCAGCATCCACTGCAACCGTTCGGCCGCAGCCGCTGTATCCGTTTCCACGAACCCGGTACGGCCGTGCTCGACAATTGCGCGTTCGGCGGGATTATCGAAAACCAGCGGCACGCAGCCAAGCGACATCGCCTCGATCAGCGCGTTTTCCGCCGTGCCGAAATGATGGGGCTGAAGCAGGTAGAGGAATATCCCCGTCTGCCGCAGCGCAGCCTCGGGATCTGCGGCGTGGCCGTGGAAGCGGACGAGACCGGGATGCCGCATCGACGCCGCCCGGCGCAATACATCGCCTTCTGCATCGGCCTGCCCCCAGACCGAAACCGGCTCGCCTGGCTCCGCCCGATCGATGACTTCGAAGAAGTCCGGGTTGAGCTTGCTGAAATCCACCGTGCCCAGATACCCCACCGACCCGGCGCGCGAGGCAAAAGGCGGTGGCGAGGCAGTGAACCCGAACCCGCTGTTGATCACCCCCAGCCCGGCGCGTGCTTTGGGCGGTAGCGCCTTCACGGCGGGCCCATCCAGCGAGCAGGCCGAGGTAAACAGGAAGCGGTGCGGTGCCGTCAGCAAGCCCGCCGGAATGCAGGGCGCGGACAGGCCCGAGATGTGCGACCAGATCACCAAGCGGCTTGGCGGCAGGTCCCACCGGCACAGGCATTCGTAGAGACGCGGGTGATTCCACCACTCGATCTGCACGACGTCTGCCTGTGCAGCGAGTTTCCGTGCCGCCGCAACATCGGGTGCGACCGTCACCTGTGCGCCAGCCTCGGCGATCGCATCGGCATAGCGCCGGTCGCGCGGTTCTTCGAGCAACAGGTAGTGCCGCTGCACACCGGGCACGTCCGCAGCGCAGATCGCGGAATGCGCCTTGCCCACGCCGCCACCGAGATGCGCAGAGATGTGCAGCACCTTCATGGTTGCAGCAGCTCGGGCGCACGTTGCAGATTGCATACGCCCACGACCGCTTGCGGGTCGGACGGACGCAGTGGCTGGCTGCCGAATTGCAGCAAGTCCCGGCGGCCATAACGGTCGGCAATGGCTTCGGCGAATGCGCGGATCGTTACCGGTTGTCCCGAGCAGATGTTGATTGTCCCGCACTGCCCGCTGTCGACGACGCTGGCAATCATCGCCCCTGCATCGCGCACGTCGAGGAAATCACGCAACTGTGTTCCGGCCGAAAGTGAAGCGGTTTCGCCCGCGCCCAGGCGGCGGTGCAAGTACGCGCCCAGCCGGTCGGGATGTTCGCCTTCACCGTGGAGGTAGAACAGGCGGCACCAGGAAATGCGGGTGTCATGCAGCGCCAGCCATTCGCGCATCATGTGGTATGCCGACAGTTTGCAGGCCGCATAGAAATTCACGGGGTCGAGCGGGGAATCCACCGTCAGGGCCTCGCCCGGAAGGCGGTATTCCCAGCAGGTGCCGATGCCGATGACATGATTGACGCCCGCCTGCACTGCGCCTTGCGCCAGCGCGAAGCTGCCGCGAACACAATCGGCATTCTCGGGCGCGTTCGGATAGAGCCCGTGCTCGACATACCAGGCGGCATGGATGACCGCATCCACGCCCTCGCAGGCATCCTCCCACCATCGGGCGTCGCGGGCGAAGATGTCATCGGTTTCGATCATGGCATCGAAGGAAACCGGGGCGGCAAGCCGTTCAGCACTGCCGGAGCGCACCGTCACACGTACCTGATGCCCGCGCCGGTGCAGATAGCGATGGATCGCCCGGCCGACGAAACCGGTCGCTCCGGTCAACAAAACCACGCTCATGGCAAGTCCATAGGCCCTTTTCGCTCTGCGTGCGACAGGACTAGCCGATTGTGGTTAACGAACTTCGCCGAACGCTTAGGGCTTATCCCAGCAACGAGGACTTCACGCCGTCGATCACGTATTGCGCCGCCAGAGCAGCCAGCAGCACGCCGAGCAGGCGCGTGATAACTGCTTCCACCTTGTCCCCGAGCACACGCATAAGCGGCCCTGCAGAGGCGAGAGCTGCGAAGCTGAGCGCCATCACCGACAGCATCGCGGCAAGGACGGTGACAGTCTGCTCGAACCCGTGCGCGCGGCTCATCAGCAGCATGATCGTGGCGATCGAACCCGGGCCGGCCAGCATCGGCATCGCCATCGGGAAGATCGAGACATCTTCCACTTCGGGCGCATCGCCGTGCTGGGCGATGATCTTCTCGGCGCGCTCCTCACGGCGCTGTGTGCGCTTTTCGAAGACCATCTCGACCGCGATCATGAACAGCATGATGCCCCCGGCGATGCGGAAGGCGTCCAGCTCGACATGCAGCGCACCCAGCAGCTGTTTGCCGAACAATGCGAAGACCAGAAGGATCAAAGCTGCGATCGCACAGCCCCGCGCGGCCATGCCCACGGCCTGGCGGCGGCTCGCACCCGCAGACAGCCCGGCATAGATCGGGGCGCACCCTGGCGGATCGATCACCACGAACAGGGTGACGAAAGCGGAAAGGAAAAGATCCAGCATCACGGTTACTGCACCTGACCCGCAACCGACGAGGACAGCACTTCTGTCATCTCCCCACCCTTGCTCAGCGACACGGAAAGAGTGCGGGCATTGCCTGCCGTGACGTGATAGGTCCAGGTCAATGTGCCGTCATCGGACTGGCCACCGCCATCCATCCCAGCCTCGCGCAAACGCTCGGGTTCCTGCCCGGCTTTGCTGGAAGACGGGCCACCCCGCCGCTTGGGACAATCGGCCACTACCGCCGAAAGCCAGTCCGGCTTTTCCAGCGACTGTGTCAGCGTGTCGCCCTGATCGAGCACCCAGCGATAGTCGCCCTTTTTTTGCTGCTTCCAGATGGTCGTGAAGTAGCCCACCGAACCATCCGGCCGGTGCCATTCCCCCTTGGTGACACCGAGCGTGCCATCGCAACTCATCCAGACCTGATAAGGTTCCCACTGGACCGGCTGGGCAGGGTCCTTCTGGCTCTTCAGCCAGTCCTTAGCCATGACAGGCTGCGGAACGAACATCACGGCCTCGTCATCGGCGAATTTGTCAAAGGCCGTCCACTGCCCCTTCTCGCGCGCCATGCGGGCGAAGGCAATTTCGGCGGCGATGAGCGCACTGGGATTGGCCGTGCCCACACCTGCAGGCCGGCGGTGCCTTTCCGCACCGGCGGGCGCGGCGAGGGACATCGCCACGGCAGCCAGCATCAGAACGGCACCGCGCCGATGCATCAAAGAACGCTCTCGTCGAGTTCAAGCCCGGCGGCGCGGTGCGCGGATACGATCGTGTTGCGCAGCAGAACGGCAATCGTCATCGGCCCGACCCCGCCCGGCACCGGGGTGATCGCTCCGGCGACTTCGCTGGCGGAGGCGAAATCGACATCGCCCACCAGTTTCGTCTTGCCATCCTCGGCCGCGGGAATGCGGTTCATGCCGACGTCGATCACGGTCGCGCCGGGCTTGAGCCAGTCGCCCTTGACCATTTCGGCCCGGCCCACGGCCACCACGACGATGTCGGCGCGGCGCACGACCGCAGGCAGGTCCTTCGTGCGGCTGTGCGCCACCGTGACCGTGCAACTTTCAGCGATGAGCATCTGCGCCATCGGTTTGCCGACAATGTTCGACCGGCCGACGACGACCGCTTCGAAACCCGAAAGCGAGCCCAGCTTGTCCTTGAGCAGCATCAGGCAGCCCAGCGGCGTGCAGGGCACGAAGCCCGGCAGCCCGGTCGCCAGACGCCCGACATTGACGACATGGAACCCGTCCACGTCCTTGTCCGGGTTGATCGTAGCGATCACCTTCTGCTCGTTGATGTGCGAAGGCAGCGGAAGCTGGACGAGAATGCCATCCACCGCCGGATCGCAATTCAGCTTTTCGACCAGCGCCAGCAGCTCGGCTTCGGGCGTTTCCACCGGCAGCCTGTATTCAAAGCTCGCCATGCCGCAGGCCACGGTCTGCTTGCCCTTGCTTCGCACATAGACCTGGCTGGCCGGGTCTTCACCCACCAGCACCACGGCAAGACCTGCCTTGCGGCCGGCCTGTGCCTCGAAATCCGCCGCCACCGTGGCGACGCGCGCGCGCAGACCTTCGGCGAAGGCCTTGCCATCTATGATATCAGCCATAGCGGTAGACCATTGGCTCCATGAATTTCACGATCACCATGATGCCGATGATCAGCACCATCGGCGAAAAGTCGATACCGCCGGTATTGGGCATGACCTTGCGAATGGGATTGAGCAGCGGGTCGAGGATCGCATTCAGCCCGCGCCACAGGGCGGCTACGAACTGGTTGTGCAGGTTGACCACGTTGAAGCTGATCAGCAGCGACAGGATGAACCAGACCAGGATCACGGTCTGCAGGACCTGCAGCAGGTAGATGAGGGCGTTGAACAGACCGCCAAGCATAGGGCGTCGGGCCTTTCACTGGGGAAATGGAATGGGCGGCCTGATAGCCGAGACCGCCACCGGGGGGCAAGGCCGCGCTCTGTAACGGGCCGATAGCCGCCGACGAAGGTCTTTGCAGGCGGCTATTGCACCAAGGTTGAGGTGCGCTCAATGCGCCAGTTGAGCTGCTCTTCGCTGGCGCCGGGCACATCGTTCACGCGGCGCAGCACGATCGTGCCGCGCTTCGAAGGACGCCCGTCGGCAAAATCGACCACGATCGGCGCCTCGTAGTACAGGGAACCTGCAGCGCCTTCGGTATCGCCCTTGCCGACCGCTATCTTCGGGCTGGTCTGGCCTCCGAATTCGCCTTTCAGCTTTTCCGGAGTCATCTGCGCATCGAGGCTCCAGGCTCTGGCAGCATCGACCCAGTCTCCCACGCGCAGGGCATTGGCGTAGTAGCGCAACACACGCTCAGGATCGCGGCGTTCGGTCAGCGCGCCCATGTCCAGCCCGGCGGCGATACCGGCACTGGCGGCAGCCGACGCATCAACCGAAGGCAGCGGAGCGGGCGCATCGATCAGCACATCGGTCGCATCTCCCGTCGCATCCGCGCTTGCTTCGGCAGCAGGCGGATTGCTGTTGCACGCAGCCAGCGGCAGCACGCTGCCCGAAAGTGCGGTGGCGAGCATGGCCCTGACAGCAGCATTTGTGCGCATGGAAATTGCGATACCTTTCAGCCCTTGGGGTCCCCTCACATGGACGTCTGGCCCGCGCGGATCAACGTGCCAGCACCTTCCTGCGTAAATATTTCCAGCAACATGGCATGCGATACCCGCCCGTCAAGCACAACAGCCGCCTCGCATCCGGCCTCGACCGCATGAACGCAGGTTTCAAGCTTGGGAATCATGCCCCCGGAGATCGTGCCGTCCTCCTGAAGGCGTTCGATATCGGCCGGACGCAGATCAGTGAGCAGGTTGCCCTGCTTGTCGAGCACGCCGTGCACGTCGGTCAGCAGAAACAGACGGGCGGCGCCCAAAGCGGCGGCAATGGCGCCCGCCATGGTATCGGCGTTGACATTGTAGGTCTCGCCATCGGCGCCGGGCGCAATCGGTGCAATCACCGGAATCATGCCGGCCGCCGAGATCGTTTCGATCACGGAAGTGTCGATAGTCTCGGGCTCCCCCACGAAGCCGAGATCGACGACCTGCTCGATCAGGCTGTCCGGGTCCTTTTTGGTCCGCTGCACCTTGCGAGCCGTGACCATCTTCCCGTCCTTGCCGGAAATGCCCATGGCTTTGCCGCCAGCCTTGGCAATCCAGCCGACGATCTCCTTGTTGATCGCACCTGAAAGGACCATTTCGGCCACTTCGGCCGTAGCCTTGTCAGTCACACGCAGACCATCGATGAACTGGCTTTCGATCCCAGCCTTCTTGAGCATGGCCCCGATCTGCGGCCCGCCGCCGTGGACGACCACCGGATTTATGCCCACGGCCTTGAGCAGCACCACGTCCTCGGCAAAGTCATGCGCCAGCTCGGGATCGCCCATCGCATGGCCGCCGTATTTCACCACAAAGGTGCGCCCGGCGTATCGCTGCATGTACGGCAGCGCATCAACGAGGGTTTCGGCCTTGGCGAGGAGGGCGGGATCGTGCGGATTCGGCATGATTTGCGCTTTAGCCCCCCCGGCGAGGATTTGAAGGGGTTTTCAAGGCCTATTTCAACTTCCCGCGCGGACAGATACCCCTGCGGGGCCACGCACGCGCTATGGAGGACACGATGAAAGGTTGGACAGCCCTGGCGGTATTGCTGGTTGCCGGATGCGGTGGACCGGATGACAGCGCCCCGGCACAGCCGCCAGCAGGCTTCCATATCGGCAAAGCCGATCTCACCCGTGCCGCGCCCAACGACATCTGCCAGTCGAGGGACGCCGCCTTTTTGCGGAACCTGATATTGCGCGTGACTTCCGCGCTCCCGCCCGGAACACAGGGCTTCGATTTCGAGGATTTCAACGTCGCCAAAGTGCAGGAAGGCGAAGCGATGGAAGCAGTGCTGCGCTTTAAGTCAACCGGTGCCGATGGCCATCCGCAAATGATGTACGCGTTTGGACCGTTCGATCCGGCTACTTGCGCGATTGGGCCGATGACGGGCGGCGCTGGCACCACCCCTCATGCCGCCGGCGCAATGGAAACTTTCCATGTTGGCGGCTGACAGGAGCAGCCGAAGGCCGTGATGGCGGGACTACGCGTCCAGCTTGCGGCCCAGCTTCACGAAGAACCAGATGAACGGCGGCACCATGATCGTCGAGAGCAGCAGCTTGGAAATGATCTGCCCTTCCATGATCGAGACGATCGGCAGGTCCTGTCCGGCGAAGGAAATGGTGATGAACAGCACCGTATCGACCACCTGTGACAACAGGCTGGCGATCCACGCGCGCAGCAGCAACAGGCCGCTCCGTTCATGCCCCAGCCTGTCGCCCGCCAGCTTCGAGAACAGGTAAACGTTGAGCGTCTGCGACACGCCGTAGGAAATCAGCCCGGCAAACTGCATCCGCGCGCCCTGCCCCAATAAGCGGGCGAAAGCCTCCTGATCGCTCCAGAACGGCGCGGGCGGCACGACATGGATCACGAAAGTCAGCAGCGTCATCGAGACGATCAGCGGTATGAAACCGAAGCGCACCAGCCGGTTGGCGGTATCGCGCCCATGCAGTTCCGCGACCGCGCTCGACAGCACGACCAGCAGCAGGAAAGCGAAGATCCCCGATTCCACCGCCAGATCACCCAGTACCGGCCAGTGCCCGAGCGAGGCCAGCTTGGTGCCCAGCACGCCGGCCAGCACCACAAGGCCGCCGTAGAGCAGCGAGAACACGAAGAGGGAGCGGGTGATGGCCGGGCTCGGCGCGGAAGCTGCGGGTTGGTCCATCCCCAAGGTCTAACCGCACAAGGACAATTGCACTAGCCGTCTCGCACCGGGCTCGATAGGTTCCCCCGATTCTTCCCCCGCATTTCACGAAAGACTTCCGCCTCGATGCATGTCGCCTACAGCCTGATCGGCATTGCTCTCATCATGGCTGCGGCCTTCCTCCTCTCCAGCGACCGCAAGGCGATCCGGCTGCGCGTGGTCGGCGCGGCCTTCGCGCTGCAGGCGGGGCTCGCCGCGCTGGTGCTCTACGTGCCCTTCGGCAATCGGATGCTGCGCGGCGCGGCTTCAGGCGTGGAAAGCCTGCTCGGTTACGCCCATGCGGGGATCGACTTCCTGTTCGGCCCGATCGCGACGCCCGCCATCGGCGGCACCAGCTTCGCGATCTCGGCGCTGCCGGTGATCATCTTCTTCGCCTCGCTGATCTCGATCCTCTATTACCTGAAGATCATGCCTCTGGTGATCCACTGGATCGGCGGCGCGCTCGAAAAGGTGACCGGCATCAGCAAGGTGGAAAGCCTCTGCGCGGCCTCTAACATCTTCGTCGGCCAGAGCGAAAGCCCGCTGGTGATCCGTCCTTATCTGGCCAGCCTCAACCCCTCGCAGCTGTTCTGCGTGATGACGGTGGGTCTGGCGGGCGTGGCCGGCACGATCCTCGCGGCCTATGCCTCGATGGGCATCCGCATCGACTACCTGGTGGCCGCCGCGTTCATGTCGGCACCCGGCGGCATCTTCATGGCCAAGATGATCATGCCCGACCCGCGCGGACCGCATCCGGACGAGAGCAACGTCCATGAAGCCGCGATCCCGCCCGCCGGCATGGCCGCGGCCGCGCTCAACCGCGCAGACGTGACACACCTGCCGGGCATTCATATCGACGAGCCCGAACCGCTCGCGCATGACGAGGAACAGCCCGCCAACCTGATCATGGCTGCCTCGCAGGGCGCACAGACCGGCGTCAAACTGGCGGTCGCGGTGGGCGCGATGGTGCTCGCGTTCGTCGCGCTGATCGCGCTGGCCAATGGCATCGTCGGCTGGGCCGCGGGACTGTTCGGATTTCAGGACGTCACCTTCCAGTCGCTGCTCGGCTATGTCTTCGCGCCGGTGTTCTACCTGCTGGCAGCGCCCGACTGGCATGAGGCGATGCAGGCTGGCGGCCTGTTCGGAACCAAGATCGTGCTCAACGAGTTCGTTTCGTTCATCGAACTGGGCAAGGACACCGGCCTCTCTCCGCTCACCGTAGGCGTCGTGACCTTCGCCCTGTGCGGCTTCGCCAACTTCTCGTCGATTGCGATCCAGATGGCCGTGACGGGCGGCCTCGCGCCAAACCAGCGCCCGGTCATCGCAAAACTGGGCATCCGCGCACTGGCGGCGGGCAGCCTGTCCAACCTGATGAGCGCGGCGCTGGCAGGGCTGTTCCTGAGCCTCGGCTGACGCAGGCCGGGACAGGCGCTAGAGCCCGATGCGCGACTTCACATCCGCACCGGCCCAGGCCGCAAAGCGGACGGCATCAGGGTTGTCGAGGATCTCGTCAGCAAGCCCGTAACTACGCACGTGCTGACCGGCATCCGACAGGCCCGGCCAGTCGCTTCCCGGCGTCCCGTGGTGCGCGAAATGGGCCCAGTGGCGGCGCATCCGCTCACCCAGCGCCTTGCGGCGGCCGGTGTTCGGCCCGCCCCGCACGATCAGGGCGCGCAGTCCCGTCATCGGCCAGAATACGCCAAGGTCCATGGCATGCGCCGCACCGAAGATCGGGTTCGCATAGTCGAAGCGGTAGAACCATGTCGGCTGACGGCCTGCATGGCGCGTCGCGAAATTGCGTGTGGGCATCAGAAACGTGAGATCGGTCCCGAGGGCAATCTCTCCCGCCTTGGTCCGGGGATACTGTTCGAGGATACGCTCGGCGTGTGCGCCGTCCAATTGCTTGCGGATCAGGTGTTCGAGATCCGCCCGTTTCGTCGGCAGGATATTGCCCGGCAGGATGCGGAACAGCCTGATCTCTTCGCGCGTGGCGCCGGCGATAAGCGGCACCGGCGCCATCTCCTGCGCACGCGCCTCTGCCAGCGAGGCGGGCAGCACATCGCCGTCGTACCAGGGCGCGGCCGGAATGCCCGGCTCGACCATGGCACCAACGCGGACCTGCGCCTGCAGCAGCTCCATGGTGGAGAGCGAGCGCAGCTTCTCAAAGCCGGACTGGTCGAGATCGAGCACTTCGGCATAGCGGCGCGCGTCGCTGATCGACCGGTCCCGGTCGTGAATCAGGCTGACCGCGCCAGACTGCATGATGGCGCCATGAAAGAGCCCTCGGGCAAGCGGCGAGAGCATGAGCAGCGAGACCGACATCGACCCGGCCGATTCCCCGAAGATCGTCACCTTCTCCGGATCACCGCCGAAGGCCGCGATGTTGTCCCGCACCCATTCCAGCGCCGCGATCTGGTCGCGCAGGCCGAGGTTCGAGGGGATCGCGGGCAGACCCAGCGCTTCGCCGAAATTGACGAACCCGAACACACCGAGACGGTAGTTGATGGTCACGACAACAACGTCGCCCTCGCAGGCCAGCTGCCAGCCCTCGTATGTGTCCGCTCCACCCGCGACAAAGGCGCCTCCGTGGATCCAGACCATCACCGGCTTCGGCTCCGCCTTGCCGCCGTCGGGTGTCCAGACATTGAGGTAGAGACAATCTTCGCCGAACCCCTCGGCTTCGACGCTGGCCGCGCGGACCTTACGGCCGAACTGCTGCGAGCACTGGCGGCCAAATGCCGTTGCCGACCGCTCGGCGGTCCAGGGGGCCACCGGTTCCGGCAGGCCGAAGCGCTCCGCCCTGGCATAAGGAATGCCAAGCCAGCGCCGACAGCCCTGCTGATGCGTCCCCGCGATTTTCCCCTGGCGTGTCTGGACAATCGCTTCCGGCATCGTGTTTCTCTCCCCTGACAACCGACAAGCTTAGCCGGAGAGCGTCATGACGCCAGAGGAATTCCGCGAAACCTACGGACCTGCCGCTCTGGTGACAGGCGCATCGTCCGGCATCGGCCTCGCTTTCGCCGAAGAACTGGCCGCGCGCGGCTTCGATCTGGTGCTGACCGCGCGCCGCACCGGCCATCTCGACGCACTGGCGCGGCGGCTGCGCAGTTCCTGCGGCGTACGCGCCCGCGTGATCGGCGCCGACTTGTCCGATCCCGGCGCTCCGGCCCGGCTGCTGGAGGAAACCGCAGGAGACGACATCGGTCTTGTCGTCAGCAATGCCGGCTTCAACATCAAGGGTGCCTACGAGACCAAGGACACCTCGGCCATGGCCAGGATGCTGACGGTAAACTGTCATGCGCCGATGCAGCTGGCACACGGCTTCATCCCCCGCCTGAAGACGCGCGGGAAAGGCGGCATCGTGTTCACGGCTTCCGTTGAAGGGCTGATTGGCTGCCCCTATTCGACGGCTTACTCGGCCTCCAAGGCGCTGGTCGTCTCGCTGGGCGAAGGGCTCTGGGGCGAAATGCAGGGCACCGGCGTCGACGTGCTGACGCTGTGCCCCGGCGCCACCGAGAGCGAGGCCACTGCCAACATGGCGGGGATCGCCGATCTGCAACCGGCTGCCGAAGTCGCCCGGCTCGCACTCGATAATCTCCGTGAAGGGCCGACGTTCGTCCCCCACGCGCACTACCGCGAGATGTTCGAGCGCCTGCGCACCATGCCCCGCCGCGAGGCGCTGGCCGGCATGGCGCAAAGCATGAAGGCGCTCACCTAACACCGGCACCCCGTCGGCCGTGCCACATCACGTGCCGCTTGTGCATCGGCCGCAAAACAGACAACATCCCGGTTAACGGCATACGGCCGGCAGGGAGACCGCCATGGACGATCTCGACCGCAAGCCCTCGAATCCGGCCCCGGCTTCGGGGTTCGAATTCAACAATCCGACAGTGATCAGCCTGCTCTATCTCGCTTCATGGGTGACGGGCGGGCTGACCGGCATCATCGGCGTGGTACTTGCCTTCGTCTGGCGCGAGGAACCCAGAGCGGACTGGGAAATCTCGCACTACCAGTATCATATCAACAGCTTCTGGATCGCGCTCGTGGGCACGGCGCTGGGGATACTGCTGATGATCGTGCTGGTAGGTTTCCTGCTGATGGCAGCCGTCGCGATCCTGGTAATCGTGCGCAGCGTGCTCGCCCTCCTCAATGCACAGAAGCACCTGCCGATGCCCAACCCCGGTTCCTGGACGATCTGACGACTGGACGCGCTGGTGGACGGCCATACGGTGCCTGCAAAGGTGCCGGATCTGTTATGTGTGCGAAAAATCAGGAAATTGAAATTTATTCTTTGCACAGATAGATAGTTAACTTATATAACTTGGTATATTTACCATGTTTGTCTTGTGGCAGTTTTGCAATACATCTAACAGAATTTGTGAAAATTTGATGTTACAGCAGCAATCGATATTTTTATTGATTGAAAATGTATTTTATTTAATTTTGAAACAAGAGCCAACGAAGTGATAATGGCTCGAAAGATTCTCGAAGCCAGACAGAAGGATCGCCGGGAAGGCATTGTTGA
The DNA here is from genome assembly GCF_022832385.1 of Novosphingobium album (ex Hu et al. 2023). Taxonomy (GTDB): domain Bacteria; phylum Pseudomonadota; class Alphaproteobacteria; order Sphingomonadales; family Sphingomonadaceae; genus Novosphingobium; species Novosphingobium album. The sequence goes on along the minus strand of NZ_JALHLE010000018.1, from coordinate 85,921 downwards.
TTCCACTGTCGGGTTCGACATGCGCCCCGTCGTAGGTGCAGCCTCATGCTGTGCCGGCCGCCGTCCCTCCCCCCCCCCCAGGGACGGCGGTTCGACGGGCAACGGCAGGTCCATTTCGGAAAGGCAGGACGACAATGGGCTTTGGACATCCGTTCATTCTCTTTCGGTCCGGACATCGCGGCGTCGTTGCAGCGTTGACTCGGGAGCACCGGAATGCCGACTGAGGCGACGGCGCGGCAATCCGGTGCTCAGGCCGATGCTCAGGCCGGTGCGCGGCCATTCCAGGTCCAGCTCGCACCTGACAGGCTGTGGCAGGCGATCAACCCGTGGACCTGGAACCTCGACACCGGGCAGTTCGGCCTGATCAACGTCAACATCGGCGAAACCAAGTACCCCGAAACCGAACGCGCGATCCTCGACGAAGTCGGCAGTTACGGCAAGCAGATCGGACACATCGCCGATGCACTCGAAGTGCTGATCCGCCATTTCGACATCAGGGACCTGGGCCAGAAGGAGCAGGACGCACTCGATGTGCTCAGGGGCGACCTTGCGCAGATCCGGGGCATAAAGGCACGGGAGAAGGGAACATGACAAATGCAAGCTGGGCCGTGATCGTGCTTGCCGCCCTGACGGTGTTTGTGCTGGGCTGGATCGCCGGTCGGGGCATGAACGGAACGCGCACGCTCTCCGGCCCGACCGCCGTGCGCACCCTGAACGAAGTAGGACCGGCACTGCGCAGCGAAATCGAAAGCGCGATCGCCGCGGGCCGCAAGATCGAGGCGATCAAGCTGCTGCGCGATGCCACGGGCATGGGCCTAAGAGAATCGAAGGCCGCCGTTGAGGCGATGGAACAGAGCTGGGCTGTAAACTAGAGCCGCGCGACGATCGACAGAGCCACGTCTAGCCACAGCGCCAACATGAACACTGCCCCCAGCGAGAACGCCAGTCCACGCGGACCAGGGTTGTTCGAGGTCATGTGTATGACGCTCTGAGCCAGGCGGCACAACGCGAAACCCCAGGCGAAAACCAGTGTCCATGTGCCCACGGCACCAAGCACGAAAGCGGTGAGGCAGCCCGCGTAGAACAGCGTCGGCAGTTCGAACAGGTTGTCCCAGTGGCGCGCTGCGGCCGTGGCCGCCTCCGGCTCAGGCGCGCCGAGATGGGCGCGGTAGAATGCCGGGTCATGCCCGCCCTTCACGGCAGCAGCGCGCGCCACGGCCATCTTGATGAACGCCACGAACGTCAGCGCGACGACCGCCAGCATCGGCAGCAGGACAAGCGTCTGATTGGTTTCCGGCACGGCCTTGGTCTCCCCCTTGTTATGCGGCGGGAGAATGCCCAAGGCCGCGCGCGGCGGCAAGCGCGCCGGGGCGATGGGACGCGACCCGGCGCGATGGCTCAACCGTCCGGTCGCAGCGCGGACCTGGGAAGCCGGCTGGCGAAATGGTCGGCGCCGTCCTGCGTATAGGCATAGAGCTGGGTGACCGGCACCCGGTACTCGGCGCGACCATCGGTGAGGATTACGGAATTGCCCGCGACTTTCCTGATGGTCCCGATCAACACGCCGCGCTCATCGACGATCGGCAGCCCCGCCGACAGTTCGACATGCGAGATGTTGCGGACGGTCACGACATCGGGGTTGGCCAGCGCGGAGGGCGTCGCCGGGTCGGTCGTTTCCTGCGCCATGGCAGGCACCACCATACCCAGCGCGGCGATAAAAACGGGGAACAGGGTCCTTACGGTCACAAGCGGTCTCCCGGTAACGGGTGCATTATGACTTCAGGAACGCCTGTGATGGGCGGTGGTTTCCGCTACGCGACCTCTCTCCGAAAGACATCACAACCCCTCCCGCCTGCGGGAGGGGAACAGCGACGCCTCAACAGAACAGTAATCGTACGGATTATTCCGCCGCCTGCGTGCCTCCGAACATGTCCGGCTCGCTGCCGTCGTCCACTTCGTCCACGTCGTTGGCCTTGGCCTTGCGGCGGGAATCGAAGTTGGCCCAGACGGTATTCCAGTCGCCGCGGGTGGCGCCCTTCGAGTATTCGGTAGCGCGGGTTTCGAAGAAGTTGGCGTGCTCCACGCCGTTGAGCAGCGGGGTGAGCCAGGGCAGCGGGTGCTCTTCGGCCATGTAGATCGCGGGCAGGCCGAGCTGGCCCAGGCGCCAGTCGGCGATGTAGCGGATGTACTTCTTGATGTCCTTGGCGCTCATGCCGGGCACCGGGCCCATCTCGAAGGCAAGGTCGATGAAGTTGTCCTCCAGACGCACGGTCTTCTGGCAGCAGTCGATGATGTCTTCCTTCACCGCCTTGGTCAGGCAGCCGCGCTCCTTCACGAAAGTGTGGAACAGCTTGGTGATGCCTTCGCAGTGGAGCGTCTCGTCGCGGATCGACCAGGTGACGATCTGGCCCATGCCCTTCATCTTGTTGAAGCGCGGAAAATTCATCAGCATCGCAAAGCTGGCGAACAGCTGTAGACCCTCGGTGAAGCCGCCGAACATGGCAAGCGTGCGCGCGATATCCTCGTCGCTGTCGACCCCGAAGGTGTGCATGTAGTCATGCTTGGCCTTCAGTTCCTCGTACTCGAGGAACATGCCGTATTCACTTTCAGGCATGCCGATGGTGTCGAGCAGGTGCGAATAGGCGGCAATGTGCACCGTCTCCATGTTGGAGAAGGAGGTGAGCATCATCTTGATCTCGGTCGGCTTGAAGACCCGCGCGTACTTCTCGTGGTAGCAGTCCTGCACCTCGACGTCGGCCTGCGTGAAGAAGCGGAAGATCTGGGTGAGCAGGTTGCGCTCGTGCTCGGAAATCTTCTGCGCCCAGTCGCGGCAATCCTCGCCCAGCGGCACCTCCTCGGGCAGCCAGTGGACCTGCTGCTGGCGCTTCCAGAAGTCGTAGGCCCAGGGATATTCGAAGGGCTTGTAGGTCTTGCGGGCTTCGAGAAGAGGCATGGGCGGACTCCGGTGTGCGATTCGGTGCGGAAACCCGGCGCTTCTGGCGGCTCCGGGCAGGAATTTCGGTGCGTCCCGTGCGGGATGCGAAATCTCACGATACCCAAAATTGCCCGCAAGAGGAGTGACCGACGCCACCAATCCACAGCCAAGATTACATATATCTTGCGGGTCCCCAGATATGGGGACGCAAGCGCTGGTAGGCAATATACTTCACGAATCGCGGGGAACCTCGCGCCACCGCAACACGTTTTGTCAGAGTGCGGCGCCAAAAAGGGAAGGACGGACGATGAGTCAGATGTACCCGGGCGAGCAGGTCTGGACGACCGTGGCCGGAACCATCCGCAAAGGCATGAAGGTGATCGCGGCGGATGGCTCGTGCCTCGGCACGGTCGCGTCCGTGGAGCACGGCGAAGTGCTGTTCGAAGGCGGCGACGTCATTCCGCTCACGCTCGTCGATGGCGTGGGCGAGGAAGGCGTGCTGCTGCAGGGCCGCGGCGATGCGACGTTCGGTCTGGGGGCGCAGCCCTAGGACAGGTCCCGGGGCCGCGCCCTTCCGGTCACTTCCAGAACCAGCGCGGGGCCAGGCTGCGGTCCTTGCGGAAGCGCCACATCTGCAGATAGAGCCAGAGGCCGGAGATCGAGAAGAAGATCAGCGCCAGACCCGACAAGACCGAGATGGCCGTACCAATGGGGCCGAAGGTCTCGCCCGAGTGCAGGTGGTGGAACAGCCCGGTCAGCGAACGGATGCCCCCGGCATTGCCGCGCGGCGGCATACAGCGCCAGCCCTCCGGGCATTCGAAACCGGCCGGTGGCGTTGCGGCGGCCTGCGCGGCGGCATCGGGCGCACCGCCCGGCCACAGCACCGCGACCTGGCTGAGCACGCCGGTCACCGCGATCCAGAGCATGAAAACTCCGAAAAAAACCGAGAGCCAGCGATGCCATTTGCGCATGAGTAAATCCTGTTCCTGAAGTCTGAGCGGTTGCGCGTAATGCAAGAGGAATGTGCCAAACCTCTCAAGCCGTAAATTGTCGTAATTGGTATGATCCGGCACAATTTTCCGCCCCCCCGGCTGCAGTTTCGGCGCGCGCGCCAATCGCCACGGCGCGGATATGATACACCATGAATAGGATATTCCCTTCCGTCCGGCAGGCTGATAGTCCCGGCGCGCACGGAACGGACGGGAGATGAGAACGTGAAGGCAGCATCGGCGAAGTTAGTATTGGCAGCGGCCCTGGCCTCGATCGCGCCGCTCGCGCTCAGCGCCTGCCACAAGTCCGCGCAGCCGGTCACCGAACTGATGACCGCCGATCCCGACGAATGGCCGAGCTGGGGCCGTACCGGTTCCGAGACGCACTATTCCCCGCTCGATGACATCGATGCAGACAATGTCGCAGGCCTCAAGCTGGCATGGCATTTCGACCTTGAGCCGGGCTACTCCCCCACCACCCCGCTGATGGCAGAGGGCAAGGTGTTCATCACCACCGGCCACTCGCACATCCGTGCTTTCGATGCCGAGACCGGCAAGCTGCTGTGGGAATACGACGGCGGCACGCGTGAGCGCGCTACGTCATCGCTCCAGCTGGGCTGGGGCAACAAGGGCATTGCCTACGATGCGGGACGCGTGTTCCTCGCCACGACCGACGGCTATGTGGCCGCACTGGACGCGAATACGGGCAAAGAAGCATGGAAGGCCTTCGATCCCCCGGCTGACGGAATGCCCCGGCAATACAATGGCCCGGTCCGCGTCTTCGGCGGCAAGGTGATCGTCGGCTACGGCGGCGCCGACATCAGCCCCGCGCGCGGCTTCGTCACGGCCTACGATGCAAAGACCGGCAAGCGCGCCTGGCGCTTCTACACCACTCCGGGCGATGAAGTGACCCCCGTCAACCGCAAGGCCGAGGAGGTCATGCGCAAGACCTGGCCTTCGGGCTGGAAGAAGGAAGACGGCAGCCGGCGCGGCGGCGGTGGCACCATGTGGAACGCCTTCAGCTACGACCCCGAGCTGGGCCTGATCTACCTGGGCGTCGGCAACGGCTTCCCCTACAATCAGGACCTGCGCAGCCCCGGCGGCGGCGACAACCTGTTCCTCGCCTCGATCGTGGCGGTCGATGCCAATACCGGCGCCTACAAGTGGCACTATCAGGTCTGCCCCGCCGAGCAGTGGGACTGCACCGCGACGACGGACATGACGCTCGCCACGCTCAAGATCGACGGCAAGGAGCGCAAGGTGCTGATGCAGGCACCCAAGAACGGCTTCTTCTACGTCCTCGACCGGACCACCGGCAAACTCATCAACGAGCCCGGAAAGATCGGCAAGGTGACCTGGGCCGACAAGATCGACATGAAGACGGGCCGTCCGGTCGTGAACCCGGGTATGCGTTATCAGGGCAAGCCCGGATTGTTCGAGATGTGGCCCGGGCCGACCGGCGCCCACAGCTGGATGCCGCAGGCTTACAACCCCGGTACCGGGCTGGTCTATATTCCGGAGCAGGATATGGGCGCCCTGATCGGCGAAGGCCAGAAAGGCGGCGGGGAGATCGCCGCCGGCATGGGCGTGACGCTGATCCCCGAAGTCGAGCTGCCCGGCGGGCACAAAAGCTATCTCAAGGCCTGGGACCCGGTCACGCAGACCGAGCGATGGAAAGTCGAGCTGCCGGGCAGCTGGCCGGGCGGCGTCATGACCAGTGCGGGCGATCTGGTCTTCCAGGGCCAGATGGACGGCAAGTTCGTGGCGCGCGACGCGCAGACCGGCAAGGAACTGTGGTCGTTCAAGACCGCAAGCCCGATCGTCGGCGCGCCGATCACCTACCGCATGAACGGCAAGCAGTACGTCACCGTGATCACCGGCGCAGGCGGCCAGGGCGCGGGTATGCAGACACTTGGCAATGCCGCTTACCGCACCGACTACCGGTTCCCGCGCCGGGTGCTCACCTTCACGCTCGACGGCACGGACTCGCTGCCGCCGTTCGCGGTGCCCGCGCGCACGCCGCCTGCCGACCCGGACTTCAAGGCCGATGCCAAGCGCTCGCAGGCCGGGTTCATGGTCTTCGCGAACAATGGCTGCCTGGTCTGCCACGGCTGGAACGCGGTCGCGGGCGGCAGTGCGCCCGACCTGCGCTATTCGCCGGTCATCACCGATGCCGATACCTTCCGCATGGTCGTGAAGGAGGGTGGCCTCAAGCTGAATGGCATGCCGCCGTTCTCGAATATCTCCAACAAGGATCTCGAAGACCTGCGCTTCTTCCTGCGCACCCGCGCCCAGCAGGCCCCGGCCGAGGAGAAGGCACTGCAGGAAAAGCTCAAAGCCGCCAAATTGAGCACGGCCAAGCCGCAAGATTTCCCGGGCAAGTGGAATATCGTGATCCAGTCGCCGATGGGCCCGCAGAAGGCCGTGCTGGAACTGAAGGTCGACGGCAACGTCGTCACTGGCAAGGCCACTGCGGAACAAGGCAGCGTGGACCTTGCCGGCGGGTTCAAGGATGGTCGTATCCGGATCGAGGGCAAGGCCTCGATGCCCATGCCGATCACCATCAGCTATGATCTCACCGTGAAGGACGGCGAACTGCAGGGCGACAATTCGAACGGGCCCTTCGGCACGTTCCCGGTGACGGGCACGCGCTGACGCCACAGAGGATCGTCGCGGCGCCTCGCCGTAACGATCCCCGACCCGGTGCGCACTTGCCCTTGCTGTCCGGGGACGGGTCCGTAACGACACCCGGACCGGATATGGGAGAGCGGGAATGACAGACGTCTTCGCGGGACGCAGCACCCTCATCTTTGGCGGCGGCAAGGGCATCGGCCGAGCCGTCGCGCAGGAATTCGCGCTGCGCGGCGCCCGCGTGGCAGTAGCCGACATCGACATAGCCGAAGCGGAAAAGACCGCCCAAGTGATCCTCGAAGGCGGCGGGCAGGCCAAGGCGCTGCGCTGCGACGTGACCAGCGATGCCTCGATCCGCGAGACTGCTGAGACCGCCGAAGCGGCCTTCGGTCCGGTCGGCATCGTGATGAACAACGTCGGCGGCATTCTCCACGGCAACCCGGAAGACATCCCGGTTTCCGAGTGGCAGCGCATCATCGACCTCAATCTGATGCCGGTGGTACGCAGCAATGCCGTGTTCCTGCCGAAAATGCTGGCGCGCGGATCGGGCTTCATCGTCAACACCGCCTCCTTCGCCGGGCTCTATCCCTTCGCGGCAACGCGTATGCCCTATGTCTCGGCCAAGGCCGGCGTGATCGCGCTGTCGGAATCGCTGGCGCTCTATCTCGAGCCCCTGGGCATCCGCGTGAGCTGCCTGATCCCCGGCCCGGTGATGACCGGCGTGATGGACGCGATGAAGACATGGACCGAAGGCCTCGAAATGCGCGGCCCCGGCAGCGATCTCGATCTCATCACTGTCGAAGACTGCGCCCGCACGCTGGCAAACGGCATGGAAGCAGGAAAGATTCTGATCCCCTCGCACGAGGAGGCCTGGACCACTCTTGCTCGCCACGCCGCCGATCCCGACCGCTTCATCCGTGACAAGATCGCCGAAGTGGCAGCCGGAGATTACGGCAAGCCGCGCATTTCCGAAGCGATGCTGGCGGCGATAAAGGCGCGGGCGGGGTAAAGCGGCAACAGTACCAACCAGTCAGCCAAACATGACGGAGCTTAAGGTTAATTGACTGGCAAGAAGTCCCGCATACGACGTTCACGAGAAACAATCGCCTCGATTGCCTTTTTGCCATGCCTTCAGTGAGGGGTCCGCAAGCATGAACAGCAAAGCTGGTGCCGCCGTAAACGAACCCTCAGAGAAGACCGGTTCAAGCGGCATCCACCGCGGCAGGCAGCAAAAGCTGCGTGATCTTAAAGACCGGATCTCTCCGAACTTTCCCGTCTCCAGCTGGAACATGCACGAGACGATCATGTTCGCCGACCGGATCACGCTGTCGCGCATTCTCTACTACGACAACCTCTATCGCCAGATCCTCGGCGTATCGGGCATGATCTGCGAGTTCGGCGTGCAATTCGGCGCCTCGCTATCGCTGCTGACGAATCTGCGCGGCATCCACGAACCGCACAACTACCTGCGCAAGATCGTGGGCTTCGACACCTTCGCGGGGTTCACCGGCGAACTGACCGAAGCGGAACGCGCGAACGGATGGGAAGCCGGCGACTTTGCCGTTCCGGACGATTACCTCGACACCCTGACCGATCACCTGGCCACCCAGGAATCCTACTCCCCCATTCCCGATGTCCGGAAATTCGAGCTGGTTCCCGGCGACGTCACCGAGACCTTCGAGCCCTGGCTGGAACGCAATCCTCACGCGATCATCGCGCTCGCCATCTTCGATTTCGACGTCTACGCGCCGACCCGGCACGTGCTGGAGAAAATCCTGTCACGCATGCCCAAGGGCGCCATCCTCGCCTTCGACGAGATCAACCATCCGCTCTTTCCCGGCGAGGCCGTGGCCGTGCAAGAGGTGCTCGGCATCCGTAACCTGAGGCTGCAGACCGACGCCAACAATCCCGCGCAGGCCTGGCACGTTATCGAATAGAGCGCGCGAGAGCCCGCCGCCTCAACCTTCCTGCGCGGCGCGGATCATGCCGAAGCCGTGGAGCAAGTGCTCAAGCTGGCCGTCCGGCACGGGCGGGAAGGCAAGCTGCTCGCCGCCATTGCGGATCGTGCCGATATGCGCGGCAACCTGTTCCAGCGACCACTCCGGCTGGTAGAGACCGGCATTCTCCGCCACCCAGGCGCGGGCAAGACGTCCGCCCATGGCGACGTACATTTCGCCGCTCGCCACGCAGTCCTCGTGGCACAGGTAGCCGACCATCGGCGCGACCTGCTCGGGCGTCATCGGCGGGAACTTGCTGGTGTCGATCCCGTCGGACATGCGCGTGACCGCCGCCGGGACGATAAGGTTCGACTTCACGTTGTTGTGCTGCCCCTCGATCGCGGCGGTGTTGGACAGGCCCATGAACCCGGCCTTGCAAATCGAATACGTGACGTTGTCCGCCTTGCCATAGAGCCCGTTGATCGAGCTGGTCAGAACAATGCGCCCGTAGTTCTGCGCCATCATGTGCGGGAAAGCCTCGCGCACGACGTGGTAAGCGCCTTTCAGGTGGACATCGAGGACGGCCGTAAAGTCCTCGTAGGCCAGCTCGGTCAGCTTGCCGCGCCGCACATTGCCTGCCGAATGGATCAGGATATCGATACGCCCGAACGCATCGAGCGCGCAATGGATGATCGCCTTGCCGCCTTCGGGCGTCGCGACGCTGTCGGTGTTGGCAACGGCCTCACCGCCCATCGCGCGGATCTCTGCCGCCAGCGCCTCTGCCGGGCCTTCGTCGGTGTCATCGCCCGCCATCGACACGCCCGGATCGTTGACCACGATCTTGCAGCCCCGGCTTGCCAGCAGCAGCGCATGGGCCCGACCCAGCCCGCGCCCACCGCCGGTGATGACCGCAACGCGGTTGTCGAAACGCAGGTCGGGCATGGCTGGGTCCTCTCGTAAAATGCTTACCGGCTGCCCGTCCATCCGTGTCGAGCGAAGTCGAGACACGTCAGCGCAGGATCAGCGTGTCTCGACTTCGCTCGACACGAACGGGACTTGAGACCGATCACGGCAATTATGCAATCACTCCGGAGGCCCGCAGCGCCGTAATCCGCTCGGGCGAAAGATCGAGCACTTCGCCAAGGATCGCATCGGTGTGCTGGCCCAGCACCGGCGGCGCCTCGGGCACCGGCTGGTCGGCGTCAGTGAACTTGATCGAGCGGTTGACGATGGGGATCGGTCCCAGCGTTTCGTGCACGGTCTCGACCACCATTTCACGCGCCACCGCCTGCGGCTGACTCAGCGCCTCGGTCACACCAAGGATCGGCGCGTGCGGCACTTCATGCCGGGTGAAGATTTCTACCATCTCTTCGACCGTGTGCTTTTCCGTGAATGCGGAGACGATCGCATTGACCTCCTCGCGCGCATCACGACGCTTCTCGAGCGTGTCGTAACGCGCATCGTCCGTAAGTTCGGGACGTCCGATCGACCGGCACACCTTGCCCCAGAACGCGGGCGTGAGACAGGCGATCACGATCGAGCCGTCGCTGGCCGGGAAAATACCGTAAGGCACGAGGTTCGGGTGCTGCGAACCGACCCGCTGCGGGTCCTGCCCGGTGAAGAAGGCCAGCTGCGCGATATAGCCGAGCATCCCCATCAGCCCGTCCATCAGGCTGACGTCGATATGCCGCCCCACCCCGGTCCGCTCACGTTCGTAGAGCGCGGAGAGGATACCGATCGGGCCATTAATGCCGCCCACCAGATCGCCAAGCGGAATACCCAGCTTCATCGGCAGGCCATCGGGTTCGCCGTTCATCGACAGCGCCCCGCTCATCGCCTGCAGCACGATGTCGAAACTGGGCCGGTCCTTGAGCGGGCCGGTCTGCCCGTAACCCGAGATCGAGCAATAGATCAGGCGCGGGTTGATGGCCTTGAGAGGCTCGTAGCCGAGGCCGAGACGGTCCATTACGCCGGGCCGGTAATTCTCAACCAGCACATCGCACTTCGCGGCGAGGTCCTTGACGAGAGCAAGCCCCTCCTCGCTCTTGAGATCGACCACGATCGATTTCTTGCCGCGGTTGATGGCAAGGTAATAGTGGCTCTCCCCGTCGCGGATCGGCGGGAACGTGCGGGTCTCGTCGCCCGTGCCGGGCGGCTCGATCTTGAACACTTCGGCACCCAGATCGGCGAGCGCAAGGCTCGCTGCGGGTCCGGCCAGAACGCGCGTGAAATCCAGCACGCGCACGCCGGCGAGAGGGCCTTTCCAGACAGGATTTTCAGTCTCGGGCATAAGCTCAGTTCAAGTTCTCTCGGAAAAAGGCGATGATCTGGTCCACCGCATCCCGGCCTTCGGGCAGCGCGACCTGATAGTGATAGCAGTGCCCCATGCTCTCGCCGACGATCAGCGTGGAGCGCACGCCGGCCTTCAGCAGCTGGGAATTGGTAAAGATCGCGGGGCTGAGGTCCATCGCGCGGGTGCCGGTGATGATCAGCGTGGGCGGGAATGTTGCCAGCGTTTCGAGGTGATAGCCCGGCCAGGCGCTGGGGTCATTGCGTTCGTCGACGCTTTCGAAATAGCCGCGCGTGATGTCTTCCAGTTCGCTGCCATCCGCGGGCGGTGGCGGGAACGAGCCATCGATGTAACCGGCGGTCCAGGCGGATTCGCCCGCGTGAAACGGGACGCCGCCCGCGCCGAAAATGCCGACCGCGCCCGCCTGCGGCAATCCATGTGCAGGCAGCCAAGCCGCCACCTGCGCCGTCAGCGCGCCGCCCGCCGAGCCGCCGTACACGCCGATGCGGCCGGGAGCATTGGTCTTGAGCAGTTCGGCATAGACCGCAGCGACGTCCTCGACGCCAGCGGGATGCTTATGCTCCGGGGCCATGCGGTAATTGACGCTGACCACGCGGTAGCCTGCCAGCACGGCCAGCGGGATCGATTCGACCAGCGCCACGCCATCCCAACCCACGGTAAAGGCCCCGCCGTGCAGGTTGATCAGCACGCGATCGGGATCGTGGCTGCCATCGGCGGGCGTCACGTCGAGCACTTCGACACCGCCGATTTCGGTGCGGTCGATGTTCACCGGGAACATCCCCCGCAGCCGCTCTATCTGGGGTGCCATGAACGTGTTGATCTGCTCGCGCCGGGCGATGACATCGAGCCCCTCGCCCGCTGCGTCGAAGGCGGGCATCGTCGCGCGCATACGCTGGAAAGCTGCGGCCTGTTCGCTGAGCAGCGGAGAAACCGGCAAAACAAACGCCGGGACGCGCACGTCGCCGTTCGCTTCGAATTGCGGCTTTGCTACCTTCTGCTCTTCCATGGACCTCTCCTGTCACGCTGTTTGAACCGGCACTTACGACACGGCCCGAACCTTTGGTAAAGGCCCGGGCCGGAATCGCATTACCGGTGCCGGCCATCATCGCCGGCGCGCGATCAGCCCTTGGTCGGCAGCTCCGCGACCGAGGTGCCGAAGGCCGAGAGTTCGCCGCGGTGGGTGGTCGCCTTCTGGGCCACTTCGACGTACTTCTTGCCGTTCTCTTCGAACTTGCGGGTCACTTCGCCGGTCAGGACCATGGCGTCGCCGTCCGGGTTGTGGCGGCGGATCTGGCAGTTCGACTTGTGCAGGAAGCCGTCGTCGCCGATCCAGTTGGTCATGTGGTGAGTCAGCCACGAGCAACGCTCTGGTCCGTAGTCGTAAGCGCCCGGGGCACCGACTTCGAGCGCGAAAGCTTCGTCCCAGTGCACGCGCTCGGGGCAGTCCGGCACGTTGAAGCGGTTGCGGATGCCGAGGCCCGGGTGCGCCTTCTGCATCTTGTAGGCCAGCTTGTTGGCGCGGATGTAGAGGCCGCCCCAACCCTGCGCGTAGCAGATGAAGCCGGTCACGGTCATCGGGCCCTTCATCATCGGACGCAGCTGGTCGCCAACGTTGACGTCTTCCCAGTAACGGGGAACGGCGCCGCGCACTTCCTCGTTGTCGTAGATGTCGTAGAACTCGTCGAGCTGCTCCTGCGTGAAGGGCTCAACGCGGCCGCGCGCTTCGGTGTACTTGGTGCCGCGCTCGCGGGCCTCGTCACGGTCGGTGCGGAACACCCAGCTGTCGGCGCCGGCAACCTTGTCGCCGTGCTGGTTGAAGAAGTCGACGTGGTAGATCTGCTGGAACGAGCGGCCGGCGAACTTGGTCTGGTGCTCGACGAGATCCTTGAGGTAGGCGACAGCCGAGATGGTATCGTTGCGCAGGACCGGCTTTTCCCAGGTCCAGTCGGCACCGGCCCACATCGCGTGCACGCCCGAGAGACCACCGCAGTAGCCCGAAACGATGCGGCTGGTGGTGAACAGGAACGAGGGCAGCGCCACGAGAGAACCGTACTTGGTCTTCGCGGCGTACTCGGGATCGCACCACAGCGGGTTATCGTCGCCGATGCCGTGCGCGTAGTGACGGATGGCGTCGCGGGTGGCTTCGTAGTTCCAGGGCTCGACGGTGTTTTCGATCTTCACGCCGATGCGGCTGCGCAGATCGTCGAGGCCTTCCTCGGTGATCTTGGGGAATTTGGCTGACATTTCTCTACTCTCCTGAAAATTCGGTAAAATCAGTTGGCGGCCGCCGCCGCGCGCTCGGCTTCGAGATCGCGCAACTTCTTGCGGTGGACCTTGCCCGCCGGGTTCTTGGGCAATTCCGAAACGTATTCGACAATGCGCGGGAATTCATGCTGGGCAAGCCGCTCGCGGGTGAAGTCCTGCAGTTCCTTGGTCAGCGCGTCGCTGCCTTCGCAATTGGCGACGACGAAAGCCTTCACGACCTGACCGCGCTTCTCGTCAGGCACGCCGATCACGCCGCACTCCATCACGTTCTCGTGACGCAGCATCGTGTTCTCGATCTCTACGGCGGACATCGTCCAGCCCGCCGAGATGATCACGTCGTCGGCGCGGCCGCAGTGATAGAGGTAGCCGTCCTCGTCCGACTTCGCCCGGTCCTTGGTGGTCATCCAGCCGCCACCACGCCAGAGCATCAGTTCGCCGATCTCGCCCGGATCGCACACGGTGCCGTCGGGACGGTGGACTTCCAGCTTCTGGCCGGGAACCGGCTTGCCCAGCGAGCCGGGCTTCACCACGAAGTCCTCTGCGCCCGGATAGTTCACCAGCACAACGCCGATTTCGGTGGTGCCGTACATCGAGCAGGCCGGGACCTTGAAGTACTCGTCGATCCACTCGAGCGTCGCCGGGTCGATCGGCTCGCCGGTGAACGACAGCTTCTTGAAATGGAAGTTGAAATCGCCGCCCTTCCCGCTGTTCTTCATCATGCGGTAGTGGGTCGCGGCGGCCGACATGTTGGTGATCCTGAAGTCGTCCAGCGCCTTCATCAGGCGGACCGGATCGAAACGCCCGGCGAATGTGCCGGTGGTCACGCCCAGAGCCAGCGGCGCCAGCGTGCCGTGCCACAGGCCATGGCCCCACGCAGGCGAGGAGGGGCAGAAGAACTCGTCGCCCGGACGGATGCCGGTGCCATAGAGCGCCGCGAACATCAGTGTGACGAGCGTCTTGTGCGAGTGCTTGACCGCCTCGGGCAGTTCGCGCGTGGTTCCGCTGGTATACTGGAAGACGGCCATGTCGGTGGCCTTGGTCTTCGGCGTGTAGGTGGTCGGCAGATCCTTCAGCGAGGCGAGGAACGCCTCGTCCGCGACGATGACCCGCGGGGTGCCATCCTCGTTGGCGACCGAGCGGGCGAGCTCCGCCTTCTCGGCATTGGTGATCAGGATCGAGGGGTTGCAGTCGCCGACGCGCAGGCGCAGCGCGTCGGGGCCGAACAGCGTGAACAGCGGCACCGAGATCGCACCGGTCTGCATGGCGCCGAACAGGCACACGTAGAAAGGCAGCGAGGGTTCGAGCATGAAGGCGATGCGCTCGCCCGGCTTCACGCCCTCGGCATCGAGCCAGTGCGCGAACTGCGCGGCGCCTGCCGAAATCGTGTCGAAGCTCAGGATTTCATCGTGACCATCGGCATGGGCAATGCGCACCGCCGGACGGTCCGAGCCGTCGGCGTGCCGCGTGATGCACTCGTGCGCGATGTTGAGATGCTCACGGTCGCCGTCGAACAGCTCCCAGAGCGCCGCCGAGGAGGCGTGCGCCTGTGCGTCGGCATAGCTCGTGTAATCGGTCAACTTCACCAGAGGCTCTCCCAGTTGCAGGCGCGCTCCTGTGAGCGAGTCGCACCCTGTCCTCGTCTTCGCGAAGTCCTTTGGCACATTTCGCTTGCTATTGTAAATATTGAACTCTATTCAATATATTGAATGCAAGACACAAGAACCTCCTCCGTCAAGGACAGCAAGGCCCCCGCGATTTCGCGCGCGGCGGCGGTATTGCGGCTGCTGGGCAAGCGCGGTGCGCCGATGGGCGTGCAGGCGATCGCCCGCGAACTGGGGCTGGTGCCCAGCACCTGCCTCTACGTGTTGCGCGCGCTGGTGGCCGAAGAGTTGGTGTCCTTCGATCCCGATACCAAGCGCTATGCCCTCGACGCCGGAGTACTGACGCTGGCGCGGCAATGGCTGCGGCGCGACAGGTTCAGCGATCTCGCCCAGCCCGCCCTCGACCGCATCGCCCGCGAATTCGGGCTGACGACGCTGGGCGTGCAGATGTTCGGACTGGACCGCATTATCGTGACCGCCATGTCGCAGTCGGGCGAGGCATTCCAGCTATCGACCCAGGTCGGCAGCCGTTTCCCGGCGCTGGTCTCCGCCACCGGCCGCTGCATTGCCGCCTTCGGAAACTATTCCGACGAAGACCTGCGCCCGCGCTTCGAAACGCTGCGCTGGGACGAGGCGCCGAGCTGGGAGGAATGGAAAGCGCAAGTGGCCGAGGCCCGCGAAACGGGAATCGCCGTCGACGCCGGGCACTATATCTCCGGCGTCACCGTCATCGCCGCGCCGGTCTGGAAGAGCGGTCGCGAGGAAGGCGGCAAGCCCAGCCACGCGCTCGTCGCCATCGGCATCGGCTCGGCCATGCGCGGCGAGGCCCTGCCCCGCCTCAAGGACGCCCTGCTGAACGCCGCGCGGTCGCTCAGCGACCAGATGTCGGGGTAAAGCTCAACCGATCGGTGGGAAGGCCCACCCTCAGCCCCTCCCGCACGGGGGAGGGGAGCGAGACTTGCCGGACCGAAGTGTCCGGTTAGTCGCAGCGGGGTGGGCCGTCTCCGCGAAAGAGGCCTAAGCCCCCTTCTTCTTCAGCAGCACCGTGCGCAGCATCGAGAGCGCCGTCTCGCCGCGCTGGTTGGTCAGCTCGTGCCTGAACACGACGATGCCCTGCGTCGGGCGCGATTTGCTTTCGCGCATCTCGACCACTTCGCTCGAACAGGTAAGCGTATCGCCGATGAAGGTCGGCTTGGGCGTCACCACCTTGTCGAACCCGAGATTGGCGACCAGCGTACCCACCGTCGTATCCGCGATCGACAGGCCCACCGCGAGGCTGAACGTGAAAGTCGAGTTCACGAGGATCTGACCAAACTCGCTGGCTTTCGCCGCCTCGGCATCGAGGTGAAGCGGCTGCATGTTGTGCGTCATGGCCGAGAACATCAGGTTGTCGGTCTCGGTAACGGTGCGGCTGGGCTGGTGCACGATCCTGTCACCCACATGCCATTCGTCGAAAAACCGTCCGGGCATCAATTCGTCTCCTGTCTCGTCAATGTCAGCCGCGCCGGTGTCCAGTTCCGCTTGCGTCTGGTTTCACGCTCGCCGACGTCCTCGCCCTCGAAATCCATCGGTGCCGGCTCGGCGGTAAAGTTGTTGCGATCGTCCAGCGCGGGCAGGTTCACCACTGTCCAGGTGTCACCATCCTTGTGCCACACAGCCGCGACGAAAACGCCGCAGCGCCCGCAGACGAAAAAGTCGGTGATGCCGAGACCGAAGCGATAGGGTTCCAGATCGTGCGGCGCGCTCAGTTCCACGAGACCGACCGGATCGGAAACCACCACCGCGCGGTGCCGGACGCAGAAGCCGCATTGGTCGGCGCGCGGCGTGAACGTCCCGGCTGCCTTGTCGCTATGCAGCACCACGCGGAGATCGCCGCAGTGGCAACGGCCTGAATAATGGTGCGCGTAAGCCTCCGGCCCTCGTTCCATTCACGCCTCCTGTTCGGCAGCTTCCTCGATCTTCACCAGCAGCGCATCAACCTGCACCTGCGCCCCCGCGCTGGCATTGAGTTCGGCCACCGTGCCATCGAACGGCGCGGTCAGCGTGTGCTCCATCTTCATCGCCTCGAGCGTGAGCAGCTTCTGGCCCTTGGTGACCGTATCGCCCTTCTCGACCTCGACCGAGATCACCTTGCCCGGCATCGGCGCAATGATCGCACCCGAGCCGTCGGCAGCGCCATGCGCGGCGTCGTGACGCCAGGGCGAGAGCAGCCAAGCCTGACCCTGTTCGGTGACCAGCACGCCGGTAGCAGGCTCTTCGGAGCCTTCGCCCGTCAGTGCGATCTCGACCTTCTCGCCATCGAGCAGGAACCATGCTGCACGCCGGGGCGCAGCATTGAGGCGGAAGCCGGCCATGTCCGTCAACGGCACCAGTGCCTCGGCGGCGGCCTGCAGCACGTCGTCCGAAGGCACCGGCGGTTCACTCATGGCTTCGCCGTCGCGGCCGATCAGGCCGGTATCGACCTTGCCCGCCGCGAAGTCCGGATGCTCGAGCGCCTTCACCAGGAACGATGCGTTGGTCTTCACTGGCCAGACCGCACTGTCCTGCAGCATTTCGCCCAGCCGCTCGCGCGCCTCGTCACGATCCTCACCCCAGGCAATGACCTTGGCGATCATGGGGTCATAGTGCGGCGAGACTTCGGCGCCTTCATAGACACCCGTGTCGATGCGTCCCCGTCCATAGGCGCCTTCCGCCTCGCCGAACTGCAGCAGTTCCAGCGTACCGATGCTCGGCAGGAAGCCCTTGGCCGGGTCCTCGGCATAGAGACGCGCTTCCATGGCCCAACCGTCGATGGTGAGGTCTTCCTGGCTCAGCGGCAGCGGCTCGCCCGAGGCGACACGCAGCTGCCATTCGACCAGATCGACGCCGGTGATCTCTTCGGTGACCGGGTGCTCGACCTGCAGGCGGGTGTTCATTTCCATGAACCAGATCTTGTCGGCCGCCAGTTTGCCCGAGCCATCGGCGATGAATTCGATCGTGCCCGCGCCGACATAATCGACCGCCTTTGCTGCACGCACCGCAGCCGCACAAAGCGCTTCGCGGGTTGCCACATCCATGCCCGGCGCGGGGGCTTCCTCGATCACCTTCTGGTGACGGCGCTGCAGCGAGCAATCGCGCTCGAACAGGTGGACGACATGGCCGTGCTTGTCGCCGAAGACCTGCACTTCGATGTGGCGCGGCGAGGCGATGTACTTCTCGATCAGCACGTGGTCGTTGCCGAACGAGCTGGCCGCCTCGCGCTTGCACGAGGCGAGCGCGTCGGCGAAGTCCTCTTCGCTCTCGACAAGGCGCATGCCCTTGCCGCCGCCGCCCGCGACCGCCTTGATCAGCACCGGATAACCGATCTTGCCCGCCTCGTCGGCCAGCAGGCCCGGCGACTGGTCCTCGCCCATGAAGCCCGGCGTCACCGGCACCCCGGCCCCGGCCATCAGCTTCTTGGCCGCATCCTTGAGGCCCATCGCGGTGATCGAGGAGGGATTGGGCCCGACCCAGACGATCCCGGCATCCATCACCGCCTGCGCGAACTCGGCATTCTCCGAAAGGAAGCCGTAGCCGGGATGGATCGCCTCTGCGCCAGTCGCTTTGGCGGCGGCAATGATCTTCTCGCCGACAAGGTAGGACTCGCGCGTCGGCGCCGGGCCGATATGCACGGCCTCGTCAGCCTCGCGCACATGCAGCGCCTCGGCGTCGGCATCGGAATAGACGGCGATGGTGCGGATGCCGAGGCTGCGCGCGGTGCGGATAACCCGGCAGGCGATTTCGCCACGGTTGGCGATAAGAAGAGACTTGATCATGCGTTTGCCCACCAAACTACTGCAATGACGATGGCCACGACGAGCACCAGCTTCGCGGCGAAGGCGATAATCATCCAACGCGGCATGCCGCTGTTAGATGGCACTTGCGGCTCCCGTGTCATGGACATCACATCCGGAACACGCCGAACTGCGGACGATCCGGAATCGGTGCTTCTAGCGCCGCTGCCAGAGCCAGCCCCAGCACGTCGCGGGTCTGCGCCGGGTCGATCACGCCGTCGTCCCACAGGCGCGCGGTGGCGTAGTAGGGGTTGCCTTCGTCCTCGTACTTCTGGCGGATCGGCGCCTTGAAGGCCTCGGCCTCGCGCTCGTCCCACTTGGCCGCGTCGCGGTGGACCGTGGCGAGCACAGAGGCCGCCTGTTCGCCGCCCATCACCGAGATGCGGGCGTTGGGCCAGGTGAAGAGGAAGCGCGGGTCATAGGCGCGGCCGCACATGCCGTAGTTGCCCGCACCGAAGCTGCCGCCGATCAGCACGGTGATCTTGGGCACGGTCGCGGTGGCGACCGCCGTCACCAGCTTAGCGCCGTGCTTGGCGATGCCCTCGGCCTCGTACTTGCCGCCGACCATGAAGCCCGAGATGTTCTGGAGGAACAGCAGCGGGATCTTGCGCTGGCAGGCGAGCTCGATGAAGTGCGCGCCCTTCTGCGCGCTCTCCGAAAACAGCACCCCGTTGTTGGCAAGGATCGCCACCGGCATGCCGTGGATATGCGCAAAGCCGCAGACCAGCGTATTGCCGTAGAGCGCCTTGAACTCGTGGAACTCGCTGCCATCGACCACGCGGGCGATCACTTCGTGCACGTCGTAGGGCGCGCGCACGTCCTCGGGGATGATCGAATAGAGTTCTTCCGGATCGTACTTCGGCGCGCGCGGTTCCTGCAGCGGCAAGCCGTGCTGATGCACTGGGCCGAGGTGTGAGACGATATCACGCACGATGGTAAGCGCATGCTCGTCGCTATCGGCGAGGTGATCGGTCACGCCCGACTTGCGGCTGTGCAGATCGCCGCCGCCCAGATCCTCGGCCGAGATCACTTCGCCGGTCGCGGCCTGCACCAGCGGCGGCCCGGCGAGGAAGATCGTGCCCTGCTCCTTCACGATCACGGTCTCGTCGCTCATCGCCGGCACATAGGCGCCGCCCGCGGTGCATGAGCCCATGACGCAGGCGATCTGCGGAATGCCCTTCGCGCTCATGTTCGCCTGATTGAAGAAGATGCGGCCGAAGTGGTCCTTGTCCGGGAAGACCTCGGCCTGGTGCGGCAGGTTGGCGCCGCCGCTGTCGACGAGGTAGATGCACGGCAGATTGTTCTCTTCCGCGATCTCCTGCGCGCGCAGGTGCTTCTTCACCGTCATCGGGTAGTAGGTGCCGCCCTTCACGGTGGCATCGTTGCACACGATCATGCACTGGCGGCCCGAAACGCGGCCGATCGCGGAGATCATGCCCGCGCCGGGAATATCCTCACCATAAAGGCCATTGGCCGCCAGTTGCCCCAGTTCGAGCAGCGGCGAGCCCGGATCGAGCAGGCGCTCGACGCGGTCTCGCGGAAGCAGCTTGCCGCGGCTGACGTGGCGCTCGCGCGATTTCTCATTACCGCCCAGCGCGGCCTGCGCGACCTTGTCGTGCAGGTCCTTCGCCAGCGCGCGGTTATGCGCGTCGCGCGCCTTCGCCTCGGGGCTGTCGAGGTTTACATTGGTCTGGAGCACCGGCGCGCTCATGCCCTCAAT
Organism: Novosphingobium album (ex Hu et al. 2023); assembly: GCF_022832385.1. Taxonomy (GTDB): domain Bacteria; phylum Pseudomonadota; class Alphaproteobacteria; order Sphingomonadales; family Sphingomonadaceae; genus Novosphingobium; species Novosphingobium album. The sequence goes on along the minus strand of NZ_JALHLE010000018.1, from coordinate 65,720 downwards.
TCCTTTCCGGCCGCACTGTGCCGCAGCCTCATCCCATGGGATTTCGATTTACAGCGCCTATGTAACGAAGCGGAACGACCAGAGGAAATTGAAAGTTTCGCCGGTACGCCATAGACAGTTTCTATGATCGATCAGTACCAGCTGCGCTATTTCCTCGCCGTCGCCGAAACCGGCAGTTTCAGCCGCGCCGCCAAGCGGGTGAGCGTGACCCAGCCCTCACTTTCCGCCGGAATCGCCAAGCTGGAGCGCGAACTGGGCGCCCGCCTGTTCGACAGGGATCGCCAGGGCGTCGCGCTAACGACGGCCGGAAGCCGCTTCCTCGTGCGCGCAAGGCGAATCGCGGCGGAATACGAGCATGCGCTGGTGGAGCTCTCCGAAGTCTCCGACCCCACCCTGCTGCGCATCGGCGTGCTCGGCACAATCCCGACGCCCATGATCGAGAACCTGCTGCAGCAGCACCGCGCGCTCGGCTCGGGCGAGGCGCTGGAGATCCTCGACGGCAGCGAGCGCGACATCACCGAGCGGCTCGAACGCGGCCGCATCGACGTGACGCTGACCGTGGTGCGCCCGCAGCATGCCCGCTTCCACCCCGAGGTGCTGGCGCGCGAGCGCTACATGATGGTCCTGCCCCTCGATCACCCGCTGGCGGACGAGGACGAAGTCATGGCCGAACAGCTCGCGCGCGACCGCATGGCGCTGCGCCGCCACTGCGAGGCGCTGCCGGAGATCAACCGCTTCTTCATCGCGCGCGGGGTGCGCCCGCGCTTCGTGCTCAAGACCACCAGCGACGAACGTGTGCTGGCGGTCGTGCGCGCCGGGGCCGGGGTGGGCATGATGCCCGAATGCTTCGCCGAGCCCGCCGTGCGCTTCGTGCCGGTGAAGGACTTCGAACTGACCCGCGACGTGGGCCTGCTCCACGCCAGCGAAGCGCATATCGCTCCGGCGCTCGCCAGCCCGTTCATCGGCCTTGTCCGCCGCCACTACGGCAAGGCATGAAGCGCGCGACAAGAGATGCGAGGAGAGAGACGTTGCAACCTTCGGACATGAGCGGAAAGGTCGCGCTCGTCACGGGCGCCGCTGCCGGGCTGGGCCGCGCCACTACCGAAAGGCTTGCCGGGCTAGGTGCGAAAGTAGCACTGGTCGATGTCGTCGAGGCTGGTCTGGAAGACGCAGCCAGGACCATCCGCGCGGCAGGCGGCGAAGCGCTGGTGCTGCCGCTCGACCTGTCGGTGCGCAGCAATTGCGCCAGCGCGGTGGAGGAGACCGTCAAGGTCTTCGGTCAGCTCGATGCGCTTTGCAACGTGGCCGGCGTCATGAAGCCGGGGCCAAGCGACACGTTCACCGACGAAAACTGGGACCTGACCATGAAGGTCAATCTGGAAGCCCCGTTCTTCCTGATCCGCGCCAGCCTGCCGCACCTGCTCGAAAGCCATGGCGCGATCGTCAACGTGACGAGCTGCGCGGCCTTTCAGGGGCAGGCCTATTTTGCCGCCTACTGCGCCACCAAGGCAGGCCTCACAAACATGACCAGGGCGCTCGCCATGGAATACATGAAGGCTCCGATCCGCATCAACGCGGTGGCGCCGGGCGGGATGATGACCGGACTCGTCGGCGGCATGGCGGCGCTGGCCGATTGCGACCACGAACTGATCGGCCGCATCGGCTCCCCGCGCGGGCTGTGCGAGATCGGGGACGTGGCCGAAACGGTCACCTTCCTCGCCACCCCGGCGGCGCGGTCGTACCACGGCGCGTGCATCAATATCGATGCGGGCGTGACGGCGGACTGAGTACAGACCCTCAAACTCCACCGCTCACCCTGAGCTTGTCGAAGGGTGTCGAACCCGGGCGCTGTGCGAGCGTCCTTCGACAAGCTCAGGACGAGCGGACTTGGGGTTCGAGAACTACAGAAGTCGCGGATCGACCACGGTGCGCACCGCCGTGCCCGGTCCCGACAGGTTGGCGATCGCCCCGGCCACACCGCCCAGCCCCACGCGCCCGCCCAGCCAGGGCATCACGTCGATCCGGCCATCGGCAATGCTGCGCAGCGCGAGGTCCATGTCCTGCGGCTCCTCGCCGCCGGCGAACTGGATGTTGAGCCGCTTGTTCTGCGCGGCGAAGACGAAAAGCGGCTCCGGTTCCATGCAGTAGCCGCCCATGACGATGCGCCCGTCGAACGGTGCGGCCTCGATGATCTGCTGCAGCATGCCGGGCACGCCAACGTTCTCGTAGATCAGGTTGACGCGCCGTCCGTCGAATTGCGGCAACGGGGCGTAGGGATCGGTTTCGCGCGGGTCGATGGCGATGTGTGCGCCTGCCTTCAGCGCCAGTTCGCGGCGGTCGGCATGGAAATCGGCAGCAACGATCGGGCCCACGCCCATCATCGACAGGCCCGCGATTACGCCGAGGCCAATCGCCCCGCACCCCAGCACCAGCGCCGCATCGGCCTTGTCCGGCCGCCCGCGCCGGGCGTGCTCCAGCCCCACCGCCAGCGGCTCGATCATTGCCGCGTAATCGTCAGGCAGGCCATCGGGGATCTCGAGCAGGAAATCCTCGTCGAGCAGCATCAGTTCGCCGCAGCCGCCGGGGCACTCGTGGCTGAAGCCGACGACCGCATGAGTCCCGCCCTGCCGCATGATCGGCACCGACGTGAAGCGCCGCCCTGTCTTCACGCTGCGGCGGCTGCCCGGACCATAGTCGAGCACTTCGCCGACGAATTCATGGCCGGGCACGAAAGCACGCTCGTAGTGCAACGCGGCATAGGGCCCGCCCATCTTGCGCGACAGTTCGATCACGTTCTGTCCGCCCGAGAGGAAATGCGCATCCGACGCGCACAGTCCGCAGGAATGAGTGCGCACCAGCGCCTGCCCCTTGCCCGGTTCGGGATCGGGCAGCTCCCGGACGCGGACCTGCCCGTTCTCGACGACGGCAGCCTTCATCCCGAAATGATCGCCTTGAGCTCGGGCATGACCTGTTCCAGCAGCTTGAGGCTCTTCCAGCCCTCATCCGGTGCGAGGCCTCCCAGCAGGGGCTGGAAACCGACATTGCCGCCTTCCACGCCGCGCACCTTCTCCAGCAGCATCTCCGGCGTCCAGGCCGCGAACAACCCCGCATGACGCAGCACGGCGGGATCGGTGAGGCCCTTGAAGGGCGAATTGGACGCATCGCCTTCCTGCTCCGCCCACTTGGCATATTCGGTAATGACATGGACGGCGTGCGGCGCGATGGCGTCCCAGCCCGCATCCGGATCCTCGCACAGGTGGATCGCCATCGGCATGCCCGGCCGGGGGCGGAAGTGCCGGCGCGGTTTGTGGCCGAGACGTTCGCATTCGGACAGGTAGAGATCGACGAGTTCGCCCTTCATCGGCCCGAAACCGACGCCGAACTTCGCCGCGCGTTTCGCCGAAGCGGCCACACCGCCGCCGACCATGATAATATCCTCGGGTTCCTGCACCGGCAGCGGGCGGGTGAAGATCGGGCGGCCTTCGTATTCGAACCGCTCGCCCTTCAAGGCGCGCAGCATGATCTCGAGCCCGCTGTCCATGAGCTTCGCGCGGTCCTTGAGCGACTTGCCGAACATCGCGAATTCGCCGGGCACATAGCCCGCGCCGAAGATGACGCTGAGCCGCCCGACCGACATGTTGTCGAGCACCGCGATCTGTTCGGCCAGTTCAACCGGATCGTGCAGCGGCAGGATCACTGCGCCGAGCAGGAAGCGGATGCGCTCGGTCACTGCCGCCATGCCGCCCGCCAACACGAAAGGCTGAGGCAGGTAGCCGTCGTCGGATCCGTGATGCTGCATCAAGCCGATCTGGTCGGCACCGATGCGATCAACGAACGCGGCCATCTGCGTCGCGGCGCAGTAGAGGTTCGGCGTTGGTGCCGCCCAATCAGGCGAGCGCATGTCGAACGAAACGGAAATCTTGATGTCTTTCACCGGTTGGCTCCCAAAGCGGTGTAGGATGGATCTTGCGGATCGCGCGTGGCCCATTCGTGGTGGTTCATGGGCGTCACGTCTCGGACGGAATCATAATCGATCACGGTATCGCGATGATCGATGCGCCAGACACCGTCACGCTTCGACCAACGGTCGCAATAGCGCGCCCAGACCTCGATCAACTTGAGCTTGCCCTCTTGCTCGATACGCAGCGTCGCCATGACGTAGGCCTCGCTGCCCGCCCGTTCACTGTCGAGTTCGATCAGAATGTTGGTCACCTGATGCGAATGGGCCAGCATGTGCAAGTGAGCCTTGCAAATGTACTCGATCGCGCCGTGTCCCGTTCCACGAAAGCTTGTCGGCCCGTAGTCGGCCGTCGCATCCTCATGAAACACCGACTGGCCGAGCGGCACGTCGAGCCGGTCGACACTGCGGCAATAGCGATAGAGCTGTTCGGTGATTGCGAACTTGTCGGCGATCTGCTCGAAAGTGTCCGTCATGACGTCAGTCCTTTGCGGCATAGGCGGCAGCCATCGCGGCAAAGCCGCGAATACGCTCACGGCGCTGCGCGGCAGAGGTGGCCGACATCATCGCGTCGTCGTCGGCTTCGCCCCAGTTGCAGACAGGACCGAACGGCAGACGTGCCAGCCCCAGCCTTGCGACATCGTCAGCATGGGCCAGTCCCTCCGGGATCGACATGCCCCGCGCTTCCATCAGTTCGCGGTGCGCGGGCGTATCGGTACGGCCGATGACGTAGCTGAGCACGTCCACGCCGTAGGGTTCCAGTTCGGCCCAGAGCGCCTCGCACAACACAAGGTCGAAAGCCTTGGTCGCGGCATAGACGCCGATGCCGGGAAGCCCGCCGTAGCAGGCGCCCGAGCCCACCACCATCAACCCGCCCCTCCCGCGTTCGCGCATCGACGCAGCAAAAGCATGAACTGCGCGCATCACGGTCATGACATTGCGCATCGCGAGCGCATCCCAGTTGGCGATCGCGTTGTCGAGGAACATCGAACCGTTGGGATCGGCCCCAGCATTGAGAATCAGCAATCCGACCTCGCGATCCCCGGCCTCCTGCAACAAATGCTGCGCAGCATTTTCGGCAGAGAGATCGATCGACGCGGTGATGCATTCCACGCCGTGGGCGGCGCGCAGTTCCAGCGCGAGCTGTTCCAGCGGCCCTTCGCGACGTGCGACGAGGATCAGGTTAAGGCCCTTCTCGGCCAGCTGCCGTGCGAAGGAAGCGCCCGTCCCTTCCGAGGCTCCGGCAATCAGAGCCCATGGGCCATACCGCTCTGCAAACTGCGCCTTGTCCATCGTCTCTCCCCGCACGAACGATCATGCTGACTCGCCCTGAACGCCACGAGCGTGCGGCAATTTGCCGGCAGGAACAAACCGCCTCGCACACATACCGCCCCGGCGGCACGGCTTGCGGTCAGGCCAGCTGCGCCACGCGTTCGGACTGAACCGGTGCTTCGGAGAGCCGGGGCAAAAGATTCGCCACCCGCGCACGGTAAGCCTCGACGCCCGCATCCTTGACTGGCCCATACCCGGCGATGAGATCGGCGGCGGCTGCCAGTTCGATCGCAACCGGCATCGTTTCAGGCGTAACCTTGTCCACGATCTCTTCCGCCAGCGTCCGGTATTCACCGATCAGGGCACGTTCCATGCGGCGTTCGGCGGTGTAACCGAACACATCCAGTGCCGTGCCGCGCAGGCCCTTGAGCTTTGCCAGCACCCCAAAGACCGGGAAGATCCACGAGCCCATCCCGAACTTGCGCGGGCGGCCCGTCTTGTGATCCTTGAACAAGTTCAGGCCGGGCACCCCGCCGAGATAGACTTTCAGTTTCGGCGCGCCTGCGAAAGTATCGGCCAGCCCCTTGCGGAAGGCCGGATCGGTGTAGAGCCGGGCCACCTCGTACTCGTCCTTGTAGGCCATGAGCTTGCCGAGCCCGCGCGCGATCTCCGCCATCAGGGCCTCGCAGCCGCCCAGGCCGCGCGCCTGCAGCTTCGAGGACAGGGCATCGAGCACGCCGCGATATTGCGCAGCATAGGCCTCGTTCTGCCATGCCGTCAGACGCCGCACGCGGCTTTCGACGATCCCGGCATAGGTGCGCGGAACAGCGGGCCCTTCCGTCGAGGCGTCGGCGAGCGCGAAGAGATCGTCTGCCCCTGCCGCCGCCAGCCGTCCCAGCGTGAGAGCAGCAAGGTTCGCCTTTGCCGCCACGCCATTGAGCCGCACCGCTTCCTCGATCGAATCGAGGCCGACCGGCAGCAGGCCCTTCTGCGCCGCAAAGCCCACCATCATCAGGTTGGTGAAGATCGAATCCCCCAGCAGCCGCGTCGCCAGAGCCCCCGCCCGCAGCGAGGCGATGTTCGCCGGATCGACGCGCTTGCTGATCGCCGACAGGAACCGCGTCGCCGTGAGGTCCAGATTGCGGTTGCGCTGGAATTCACCGGTGGGGACGACGTCCTCGTTCGCCAGCACCTGTGTGTCGGGCCGGGCCAGCGACAGCACGTCAGGGCCCGATCCGACAATAAGATCGCAGGCGACGATCACGTCCGCCTGACCGGTACCCAGCCGCGCCGAGGGGATCGCGTCGGTGTCCGCGCCGATGCGGATATGGCTGGTGACTGCACCGCCCTTCTGCGCCATGCCGGTTTGGTCGAGCACCTTGGCGGCCTTGCCTTCCAGATGCGCCGCCATCGCGATAATCGCGCCGACGGTGAGCACCCCGGTGCCGCCGATGCCGGTGACAAGCATGGCGCGCGGCGCCTGCGACACGTCGAGCACCGGCGGCACCGGCAACTTCGCGGCCATCTGCGCCAGTGCCGCATCGTCGAAGCTGCGCTTCACCAGCGCCGCGCCCGAAACTTCGACGAAGCTGGGGCAGAATCCCTTGATGCAGGAGAAGTCCTTGTTGCAGGTCGACTGGTCGATCGCGCGCTTGCGGCCGAATTCGGTCTTGATCGGCGTCACCGAGAGACAGTTCGACTGCACAGAGCAATCGCCGCAACCCTCGCACACCGCCGGGTTGATCCAGAGGCGTTTGTCGGGGTCCGGATAGAGCCCCTTCTTGCGGCGGCGGCGCTTTTCGTTGGCGCAGGTCTGGTCGTAGACGATGCCGGTCGTGCCCTTCAGCTCGCGCAGTTCGCGCTGCACGGCATCGAGCTCGTCGCGGTGCAGCACCCGCACGCCTTTCGGCAGGCTCGACGCGTGGAAACGGTCCGGGGCCTCGCTCAGCAGGACCACCGGCGAGACACCTTCGGTCACCAGCTCATTGACGATCTGCTCGACCGTCAGCGCCCCTTCGGCGGGCTGGCCACCCGTCATCGCGACGGCATCGTTATAGAGGATCTTGAAGGTGACGTTGCTCTTCGCCGCCACCGCGGCGCGGATCGTCAGCAGGCCGGAGTGGGTATAGGTCCCGTCACCCAGGTTCTGGAACATGTGCGGCGTATCGACATAGGTCTGCGCGCCGACCCAGGGCATGCCTTCCTGCCCCATCGAGACGGTCTGCATCGTATGCCGCTCGGGCATGTAATGGGCGAGGCCATGGCACCCGGTCGCCCCCATCGCCGCAGAACCTTCGGGCACCACGGTCGAGGTGTTGTGCGGGCAGCCCGAGCAGAAATAGGCGGGGCGAATTGCGGTGATCGCCAGCGCCTTGGCACTGCCCTCCAGATCGCGCAGCGCCGCATCGCGCGCGGACGCTTCATCCGTGAGCATGCCCAGCGCCGACAGCCGGCTGACGAGCGCGCGGCGCACCGAACCGGGATCGAGCACGCCGATTTCGGACAGCAGCGTGGCCCCGTCCGGCGCGTGCTTGCCCGAAAGCGCGGGGACATTCGCGGTGCCATAGAACAGGCGCGCGATCTGCTCCTCGATGAAGGCGCGCTTTTCCTCGACGACCAGCACTTCGACGCTGCCGCCGCAGGCCTGCCGCACGAACGCGGCGTCGAGCGGCCAGACGAGGCCGAGCTTGACCACGCGCAGGCCGATGGCCCGGCATTTCTCTTCGTCCAGCCCGAGATCGGCGAGCGCCTGACACAGATCGAGCCAGGCCTTGCCCGCACTCACCACCGTCAGCTTGCGGTCGGGCGCGTCGTGGCTCACGCGGTCGATCGAATTGAGCGCGGTGAAAAGCGGCACGATCGGCAGACGCTGCTCGATCACCGCCTGTTCCTGCTGCAGCGCCGACATCGCGATCCGCAGATTGGGCGAGGTGCCTTCGGACAAATCGGGAAGCGCGATCGGGAAAGAGTGGCCCGGCAACGTGACTGTCGTCGTCAGGTCCAGCGTGTCGGTCACTGTCTTAATGCCGACGTAGAGCCCGCTCACGCGCGAGAGCGCCCAGCCGTACTGGCCGAAGGACAGGATTTCGTCGGTCGTCGCCGGATAGAGCACCGGCGTCATCGCCGTCACCAGCACGTGTTCGGACTGGTGCGCGGTCAGCGAGGACTTGGCGGCGTGGTCATCACCGCACAGCAGCAGCGCGCCGCCGTTCCGGTGGGTGCCTTCGAAATTCGCCGCCTTGATCGCCTCGCCCGCGCGCTCGACGCCGACGCCCTTGGCATACCAGAGCGCGAAGACGCCATCGACGCGGGGCTTGCCGTACCAGTCGAGCTGCTGCGTCCCGCGCACAGAGGTCGCCGCCAGTTCCTCGTTGAGGCCGGGCTCGAAACGGATGTCGTGCTCCTTGAGGAGCTTTTCGCGGGCCCAGAGCTGCGCATCGAGCGTGGTGATCGGCGACCCGCGATAGCCGGTGACATAGCCGGCCGTGTTCAGCCCCGCCGCCTTGTCGCGCCGGGCCTGATCGAGCAGCAGGCGCACGACGCCCTGCAGCGCCGAGAGCATGACCTGTCCCGAGCCCTGCGTGTACTTGTCATCGAGCGTGACGACCGACTTGGTCAACGCATTCCCCCGGCTAATTCTGGTTCTTTGCCGGGCCTTTCAGATGGCGCGTCGGTGCGCAAGGGCTGCACGGACCTTGCGCCGTGGCGGTCAAAAGGGGTTGCGGCAATGAGCGCGAACGCGCGCGCAAAAGCCCACCCCGTCGCGACTAGCCTCACCTGCGGCTCGGCAAGTCTCACTCCCCTCCCGCTTGCGAGAGGGATTGGAGGTGGGTTTATTGCGTCTGAAGTTCCGCCGCCAGTTCCGGCACATCGGCCAGTGCACGCAGAGCGTCGTTGAGGTGCGTGCAGCCTTCCGGCCCGCGCAGCTGCGCCAACACTTCATCGCGAATGTCAGGCAGCTTGCGGCCCACCAGCCGCTGGGTGTTGGCAATCGCGCCCGGGCATTCGGAGAACGGCAAAATGCGCGCCTCGGGCTCGATCGAGAGAACTTCCAGCGTGTCGATATCGACGGTGGCGCGCAGCAGGTATTCGTGGATGGCGATGCGTCCGCCATCGGGCTTCGTGGCGCTGTCCTGAAAGGCGGAGTCGATTCGCAGGACGCCCGCGGCCTCGTCACGCACCACGTCAATGCGGCGCGCGCGGCGGAAGCCGGGGCCTTCGCTGTCCGACAGGTCGTGCCAGCCGTGCGGGTCCTCGGGATTGCGCACATCGCCCGCGTCGGCATCCGCAACGTTCTTCGGCGGCCCACCGGGCTGCACCCCGCTGTGGCCTTCCTGCAGGCCCCAGCAGACATTGACGCGCTGGGTCATCAGTCTGGCGTGCTCTTCCTCGCCAATGCGCTGACGGATCTTCTCGGCCCAGTCGGGATACCACTGCGACCAGGCGAAGGCCGAAACCAGCGCTGAGCCCGACAAGTCGTCCAGCACCAGATAGAGCGGATGGGTCTGCGCGATCAGGTCGGGCATCACTTCGCCCAGCAGCATGCGCAAGTGACCGCCTGCCTTTGCGCCCACCAGCTGCGGAACGCCCTCGTGGATGGGATCCGTGCTGATCTCCGTGATCGTCTTGTCTTCCTTGAGCCGCGCCCGATAGCCCCCCTGAGCAACCACGCGCGGCACGCCGCCGCCGGCAGGGGTCAGCACGTCGCGGGCGGCGCCAATGAAGAGTCGCTGGCCATCGATCCCGTCGGGCCAGGACACGTCGATGCTGGTAGTGCGGCGCACCGAATTGGCCGCACGAACCGGCGCCGGATTGGCCGTGGAACGCGGCGGCGGGGGCAGAGTCTCGATATCCATCATGCCAAGCTGGCCCCTGGACGAATGTCAATCAAGTGTCCGGTGCAACACGCACCAACAGCTTGCCAATGTGGTCATGCCCCGAAAACACACTGGAGAAGGCCTGCGGAGCCGCGTCAATGCCTTCGACGACGGACTCGGGGAAGCGGATTTTGCCTTCTTTCATCCAGCCCGCGATATCGTCGAGCCCCTTCTGGCCCGCAAAAATTCCGGCGAATCCCTTTATCTCGAGCCCCTTCGACATGATGTGGCGGTAGAAGCCGGGCAGATGGTCCGGTCCTGGCCCTTCCATACCGATACCGTAATAGGCGATGAAGCCGCACATCGGCATCCGCGCCCCGCGCTTGAGCAGCGGCAGCACGGCAAGGGTCACGTCGCCGCCGACATTCTCGAAATAGACGTCCGCGCCTTCGGGCAGTGCCGCCTTGAGCTGGTCTGCGAAATCGGGCGCCTTGTAATCGGCCACGGCATCGAAGCCGAGATCTAGCAGCGCCTGGCACTTGGCCGCGCCTCCGGCAATGCCGACCGCACGGGCGCCCAGTGCCTTGGCGATCTGCCCGGCCATCGATCCCACCGCCCCGGCGGCGGCGGAAATGACAATGGTTTCGCCCGCCTTGAGCCGCCCGACATTGACCACGCCTTCATAGGCGGTCTGCCCCGGCCCGCCCAGCGCGCCAAGCGCGGTCGAGACGGGCGCCAGCGACGGGTCGAGCTTGCGCGGCGGCCCGCGATAGTCCGACTGGTCGGGGGCAACGACAGCCTGCTCTGCCCAGGGCGTGCGCCCTTCCACGAAGTCGCCGGGCGCGTAGTCAGGGTGGTTGGACGCCACGACCTGGCAGACCGCCGGACCGACCATCACCGCGCCCAGCTCCATCCGGCTCGCACCCGACAACAGGCTTTCATCGAGCGAAAAGCGGATCAGCGGATCGACGGCAATGTAGAGCGTCCGGAGCAGGATTTCCCGGTCGCCCGCTTCGGGAACCGGCACCTGCTCGATACGGAAGTCGGAGGGCTTGGGATTGCCTTTTGCGTAGGCGGCCAGAACGACCTGCTTCATTGTGCCGTTCATTTGAGCCGTACCGTGACCGCCGACATGCCGCGATGGTCGAGGCCGCGGAATTCCGGCTTCGGCTTGTCCGGGTCGAGCTTCATGTGCGGGAAGCGGTCCATCAGGCCATTTATGGCGACGATCATCTCCTGCCGGGCGACATCCATGCCCAGGCACCGGTGCGGCCCGAAGCCGAAACCCATGTGATGCTCTTTCTTGCGGAAGATATCGTAGGCTTCCGGGTTCTTGAACACCGTCGGATCGTGGTTCGCCGCGCCCAGGCACAGGTTCACGCGCACGCCTTCGGGCACGGGCACGCCCTCCACCACGGTATCCGCCGTGCAGACGCGCGGGAAGACCGGGTCTGTCGCGCGCCAGCGCAGCGATTCCTCGACCGCGAGATCGATCAGCTTGCGGTCCTCGCGGCAGGCTTCCCAGAACTGGTAGTGGTTCATCAGGGCATCGATGGTGATGCCGAGCTGGCGCCAGGTGGTGCCGCCGCCCGCGAAGATCGCCAGCTTGCAGTAACCGAAAATCTCGTCCTCGGTCAGGCTGCGCTTGTCGCCGGTATCCTCGTCGACGATTTCGGCGGCGATCAGCCCCGCGATCAGGTTGTCGCCGGGCTGGCGCGCGTTGTCGGCGATGAGATCGCGCAGGGTCTTGTCGACCAGCGCCCGCGACGCCGCGGCTTCCTCGGGCGGCAGCTTCGCCGCGCCGAAAGTGGCGCGGGTGAGCTGGTAGCGGAATTCGATCACGTCCTCGCCTTCGAGGCCGATCGCGCGCGTGACGATCGCCATCGGCAGCCGCGCGCACAGCTCGGTGTTGAGATCGACCGCGTCCTCGTCAAGCAGGCGGTCGAGCAGGGCATCGACCGTCTCCCCGATCCAGCGCTTGTTCCACCAGTCGAGCACCTTGGGGCGCTTGAACAGCGGCTGCGCGGCCGAACGCAGGCGCTTGTGCGGCTTGCCGATCATCGACAGGATCGTGGTGCCGACCGTGCGCACGCCCGGACTTTCGTTGTACCCTTCCGAGGAGAACAGCTGGTTCTCGCGGAAGCCGATCTCGCAGGCGCGGTAGGAAAAGAAGGTGTACTGATCGCGCGGGACATCGTTGTGGTCGATGTCCTGCGCGCCCAGCAGCGCCCGCAGCGAGCCTTTCTGCACCGGCGCCTTGTCGCGCAGCCGGTTCATGTCATCGGTATAATCGCGCGTCAGGTCCACGCCGCTGTTGGCGGTTTCCTTGTCGACGTCGAACATTTCGGCATAGCGCGGGTTGTCGCTCATCAGCGACGCGAGCGCGTTCGAGTTCTTCCCGGTTACCGGACAGCTTGCCATGGCTTCAGCCTCCTATCTTGCGGCCCGCGTAGAGACCGCCGTCGACCGGCAGGTTCACGCCGGTGATATTCGATGCGAGATCCGAGCAGAGGAACAACGCCGCCGCCGCCGTGTCGCGCGCGTCGATCGCCTTGCCCAGCGGATGGGCCTTGCCCATGCCTTCCAGAATACGGTCGCGGTGCTCGCTGTCGGGGTCCATCCCTGCATAGTGGGTGAGCATCCCCGCCGGACACACCGCGTTGACGCGAATGCCCTTGTCGGCGACTTCGATGGCCAGCGCGCGGGTGAACTGCACGACCGCGCCCTTGGTGGTGCCATAAAGCACGCCGCCATAGCCCATGAGGCCGGCCACCGACGCGGTGCTCACGATGGTTCCGCCGGTCCCCTGCTTCTCGAACTGGCGGATCGCCGCCTGGCTGCCGTAGATGACGCCGTTGATGTTGACGTCCTCAACCCGCTTCATCTCTTCGGGATCGCAATCGACCAGCGATTTCATGCCTTTGCCCGGGACCGGCAGAATGGTGATGCCCGCGTTGTTGTAGATCGCATCCAGCCGCCCGAAGCTGTCCACGGCCTTGGCCACGGCGGCATCGACCGAAGCCGGATCAGCCACGTTGCAGGTCACGGCAACGCATTCGCCGCCCGCACCGCGCACTGCCTGCGCGGTTTCCCCGGCGTTGCCGCCATTGATGTCAGCCGCGACGACCTTTGCGCCATGCTCGCTGAACAGCAGGCACGCTGCACGCCCGACACCCGAGCCCGCGCCCGTGATGAGCACCACTTTGCCCTGAACCAGTCCTTCCATCATCCCATCCCTTGTTGTGTTGTTACCCGCCGATGTTCAGCGTGGTCATCATCTGGAATTCGCGCAGGCCTTCGATGCCGCGCTCGCGGCCAATGCCGCTCATCTTGATCCCGCCGCCACTGGCATAGCTCGACATCACCGCGCCGTTGACGTTCACCGCGCCGCTGCGGATCTTCAGGCCGACTTCGAGTGACTTCACCTTGTCCGCCCCGTGCACCCAGCCGGACAGGCCAAACTTGCTGTCATTGGCCATCTCCACCGCATGGTCGAGATCGCGGTAGCCGATCACCCCGATCACCGGGCCGAAGATCTCCTCCTGCGCGGCGGGGTTCCTGTTGTCGGGCAGGTCGAGCACGGTGGGTTCCCAATAGTACCCCTTGTCCAGGCCTTCGGGCCGCTTGCCGCCGCAGACGACCTTGCCGCCCGCCGCGACAGCCGCGTTCGTGAAGTGTTCGCAGCGGTCGCGCTGGGCGGCGCTGATAACCGGCCCAAGCTGGGTTGCGGGATCGCTGGCCGGACCGATCTTCACGCCGGAGAGCATCTTCGCCATGCCGTCGAGCACCTCTGCCTTGTTCTCTTCCGGCACGAAGACGCGCGTGCCGAGCACGCAGCCCTGCCCCGCGTGCGCCGTGCAGACCGAAAACGCAGCCGACGCAGCCCGCCCCACTGCATCGGGCAAGTAGATCTGTGCCGACTTGCCGCCCAGTTCGAGCACCAGCCGCTTGAGCGTGGGCGCGGTCTGCTCGGCCACCTTGGCACCCACGGTGCACGATCCGGTGAAGCTGACCATATCGACGCGGTCGTCCGTGGTCATGGCAAGCCCGCCTTCAAGGCCTTGCTCGACGATCACATTGAGCACGCCCTTGGGCAGGCCCGCCTCGTCCGCGGCCTCGGCGAAGACCATCGAGGAAATCGGCGTCAGCGGATTGGGCCGCAGGATCACGGTATCCCCCGCCATCAGCGCGGGCACGACTTTCCAGAAGGCGGTGTAGAACGGCACGTTGTAGGCACTGATCGCGGAGACCACGCCGAGCGGGGTCCAGCGCTTCAGGCTCTGGACGGTGAAATAGGCATTCGCCCGCTCGTGCATCGGCAGCGGGTTTTCTTCATGCTCGGGCAGGCGCAGGAACAGGTCGATGATCTCGTCGGTCATGCGCAGCGGCGCATGAACCTGCGCGCCCATCACCATCGACGAAACGGGGCACCCGGCTTCCGCAACGGCACAGTCCCTGAGCACGTCGGTACGCTTGCGCAGCGCTTCGCCATAGCGCGTCATGTAAACGGCGCGCTCCTTCATCGGGAGGCCGGACCAGCCACCGTCATCGAAAGCCCGGCGCGCGGCGGCAATCGCCGCATCGGCCTGTGTGGCGGAGACGCCCTGCACTTCGGCCACGACTGATTCGTCCGACGGGTTTTCGACCACGAAGCGCGTCCCCTCGCCCTTGACGAAGGCACCGTCAATATAGGCTGCGTAATCCAGAGGTCCTCTCCCTCAATTAATTCGGGATTGTGAATTATTATTCGGATGGGAGACTAGCCGAGCTGCGGCCACACGTCAATCGGCGAACCTCTCGCTTGTCAGGGGATGCAGGAGAGACCGGCTCACCCTAGTTGGGCAGTTGTCACGGCAAGGGGTCATCCCTATGCCAATCGCCGAAACCGCTATCCCGCAAAGGATGGGTGGGCAGGAATCAGAAGAGGACCCGCGAGACATGGCTTACACCGACTTCCTCAAGCAGCAGTGCTACATCGACGGCAAGTGGTGCGATGCCGATTCCGGAGCCGCGTTCGACGTCGTCGATCCCGGCACGGGCAAGGTTCTGGGCACGGTGCCGAAGATGGGCGCAGCCGAAACGGCTCGCGCGATCGACGCCGCCGAAGCCGCGCTTCCCGCCTGGCGCGCCAGGACTGCCGGCGAACGTGCCGGGATGATGCGCAAGCTGTTCGACCTGATGATGGCGCACCAGGACGAACTGGGCGAACTGCTCAGCCGCGAACAGGGCAAGCCATTCGCCGAGGGCAAGGGCGAGATCGTCTATGGCGCCAGCTTCATCGAATGGTTCGCCGAAGAGGGCAAGCGCGCCTATGGCGACGTGATCCCCAGCCATCAGGGCGACAAGCGCATCGTCGTACTGAAGCAGCCGGTCGGCGTCGTCGCCGCGATCACACCGTGGAACTTCCCCAACGCAATGATCACCCGCAAGCTCGGCCCGGCACTGGCCGCGGGCTGCACCGTCGTGATCAAGCCGGCCTCGGCCACCCCCTATTCGGCGCTTGCCATCGCCCAGCTGTGCGAGATGGCGGGCATCCCGGCGGGCGTGGTCAACGTGGTGACCGGCAGCGCGGGCCAGATCGGTTCAGAACTCACCCGCAACCCGAAAGTCGCCAAGGTCACCTTCACCGGTTCAACCGAGATCGGCCGCGACCTGCTGCGCGAGTGCGCCGAGACCATCAAGAAGTGTTCGATGGAACTGGGCGGCAACGCGCCGTTCCTCGTGTTTGACGATGCCGACGTCGATGCTGCGATCGAAGGCGCGATGATCTCCAAGTTCCGCAATGGCGGGCAGACCTGCGTTTGCACCAACCGCTTCTACGTGCAGGACGGCGTCTACGACGAGTTCGTCACCAAGCTCGCCGCGCGCGTCAATGCGATGAAGGTCGGTTATTCGATGGACGAGGGCTCGCAGATCGGTGCGATGATCGACGAAAAGGCGGTCGAGAAGGTCGAGGAACACCTTGAGGACGCGCTGGGCGGCGGCGCCACCCTGCTGGCAGGCGGCAAGCGCAGCGAGCTGGGCGGCACCTATTTCTGCCCCACCGTCGTTGCCAACGTGACGCCCGAGATGAAACTGGCGCGCGAGGAGACTTTCGGCCCGCTCGCAGGCGTGATCCGCTTCACCGAGGAAGCCGACGCCATCCGCATGGCCAACGATACCGAGTTCGGCCTCGCCAGCTACTTCTACTCGAAGGATCTGTCGCGCGTGTGGCGCGTGGCCGAAGCGATCGAGGCGGGCATGGTGGGCATCAACACCGGCCTGATCTCGACCGCCGTCGCGCCGTTCGGCGGCGTCAAGCAGTCGGGCCTCGGTCGCGAAGGCTCGCACTACGGCCTCGATGACTACATGGAGGTGAAGTACCTCTGCATGGGCATCGACCCCGCCTGACACTCGGAGTGTCCGGCTGGACGCTCGGGCAGTCCTGACGGACAGCCGGTTCTTGCAGCCGGCGTCCGGCAGGCCGATGGTCTCTCCCAAACACACAGGGAGAGGACATCGCATGAAGATCTGCCGCTATCAGGACACGCCGGACGGCCCGGTGAAGATCGGCGTGGTGCGCGGTAACCGGGTGCACGACGTATCGTCCGTGGCCGACATGCTGCCCGATGTGCGCTGGCCCTACCCGCCGGGCGACCTCTTCATCACGAATCTCGAACGCCTGCGGCCGGTGATGGAGGACCTTGCCGAAAAGACCCCCGACGTGCCCGTGGCCTCAGTCCTGCTCCGCAATCCCGTCGCCAATCCGGGCAAGTTCCTGTGCGGGGCGGGCAATCACAAGATCGTGCTCGAAATGGGCGGCCACCCCCGCCGTCTGGGCCTGCTGTTCAAGATGACCAACGCCGCCGCTGGTCCCGCCGATGGCGTCACCCTGCGCTGGCCCGAGCGCACCACCTTCCACGAAATGGAAATCGCCATCGTCATCGGGAAGCAGGGCACCGAGATCCCGGCCAGCGAGGCGCTCGACTACGTCGCCGGGTACTGCATCGGCCTCGACATGACCATGCAGGGCAGCGAGTTCCCCAGCTTCGGCAAGAGCTTCGACACTTACGGTGTGATGGGGCCCTGGCTCACCACCCGCGACGAGATCGCCGATCCGGACAACCTGTCCTACTGCCTCAAGGTCAATGGCGAGGACCGGCAGGTCGATTCCACCGCCAATCTCGTGCTTGGCATTGCCGGCTTGGTGGAACATGCCGCCTCGGTGATGACGCTATACCCCGGTGACGTGATCTTCTCCGGCACTCTGCCTCGTTCAACCGGGCCTGTCGCACCCGGGGACGTCATGCATGCGGCAATGGAAGGCCTGGGCGAAATGACCGTGCAGGTGCGCGGCGGCCCGGGCCGCAAGACCCCTCTCGACGGCATGGAGCCAGCGGAAACGGCAACAGGTTAGCTCCGCCCGTCAGGAGTAGATCGAGAACACTTCCTGATCGGTTTCGCGCGGCAGGCCATTGTCATCTGCGGGCAGCGGTTCAAAGACGTCTTCGGTAATCGCCGTGTCCGACAGGCCATCGAGCTTGAAATGGCCAAGGCGCCGTTCCTCTTCGGAACGCCAGTTCTTGCGCAAGTTGAGAGCGCTGAGGAACAGTTCCCCATGCCGCGAAAACAGGCGGTGGGGGGCCAGCAGCATTTCTGCGCTGTTATAGCGGGCACTGATCGCACGCTTGAGGGCAATCGCCTCGATTATCGTGCGCTCAGGGGAAACCAGGGCATCAGAAGCATTGTGCATCGCAGCACAATGCCGGGACCGCGCGCGTCCCGCAAGCCGGAAAACTGCTAGTCTGCGGCCAGAAAAGGCTAAACTGCTGCAATTTTTGGAACAGTCTGTAGACTTTTCACCGTTGGACAGCGTCATGGTCTGGGCGGGATAGTGTTCCTGTCGCGCCGGGGTGTCCTTTCGGCGCCAGAGGACCGCACATGCTCGACAGAAGAATGCTGATCCGCGCCGCAATGGCCGCGCCGCTGGCTGGCGCACTTCCGGCCTGGGCCCGCGCGGCCACCCCGCCTGCGGACGAGGCCACCATGGCCCGTTTCATCGCCGGGCTGCCCAAGGCGGAATTCCACGTCCATCTGGAAGGCACGCTGGAAGCGGAAATGAAGTTCGCGCTGGCCCAGCGCAACGGGCTGAAGCTGCCCTATGCCGATGTCGAGGCGATGAAGCGCAGCTATATCTACCACGACCTGCCGAGCTTCCTGAAGATCTACTACGACGGGATGCAGGTGCTGCTGACCGAGCAGGACTTCTACGATCTGGCCTTTGGCTACCTGAACAAGGCCGCATCGCAGAACGTGCTCTATGCAGAGATGTTCTTCGACCCGCAGGAGCATCTCAAGCGCGGCGTGCCGATCGGGGCGGTGATCGGCGGCATCACCCGCGCGCGCGGCGATGCGGCGAAGGCACTGGGCATCCAGTCTCAGCTGATCCTGTGCTTCATGCGCGATCTCAGCGCCGAATCGGCCATGGAAGCACTCGATGCCGCGCTGCCCTTCAAGGACAAACTGGTGGGCGTCGGGCTCGATTCGGACGAAAAAGGCAATCCGCCCGAGAAGTTCGCCGAGCACTTCGCCAAGGCGCGCGCGGCGGGGCTCCACGTGACGATGCACTGCGACGTCAATCAGGAGAACACGCTCGAGCACATCCGCACCGCGCTGCTGGACCTGAAGGCCGAGCGCATCGACCACGGTGGCAACATCGTGCAGTCCCCCGAACTGGTGGCGCTGGCGAAGAGCCTGGGCATTCCCTTCACCGTCTGCCCCACGTTCTCGGGCAAGGTCATGGAGAACGGGCAGCCGATCAATGCCCTGCGCGAAATGCTCGATGCCGGGCTCAAGGTTTCTGTCAATTCCGACGATCCGGCCTACATGGGCAGCGAATACATCACGGAAGTGCTGATCCGCGCGCAGAAAGACAGCGCGCTGACACCCGCAGAACTCGTCCGCATCGAGCGCAATGCCTTCGGGACGGCGTGGATTCCTGCGCAGCAGCGCGATGGCTATCTGGCAAAGCTGGATGCCTATGCGCAGACGTGGGGTGCGGCGGCCTAGGCCCTCAGGCCAGAAACAGATAGCCACTCCCCACAAGACAGAGAATTCCCCCTGCAACCGCAATCCAGCGGCCTACGGGTAGCATCTTTTCGGCCGCCACGAGCAGCGTCAGAAACGCGATCCAGACGAGGTTCATCACTCCGCCGACGAACAGCAGCGCCATCAGCAACCAGCAGCAACCGGCGCAGAAGGCCCCGTGCCGCAGCCCCATCTGCAACGCGCCTCTCCGGCCAGCCCGGTAGTGGAGTGCCAGGAACTGCGCGGGATTGCGGCAATGCCGAAGGCACACTTCCTTGACCGGCGAGAGCTGGTACAGGCCCGCAGCGGCAAGCACGGCTGCAGAGAACGGACGGCTGACCGACACCATGTCCATCCCGGCCAGCAAGCCCGCATGTTCGAGCAGCATCTGCAGCGCAGCAACTGCAAACGAGAAAAGGCCCCAGACCAGCAGGTAGCCAGAAAGGAAACTGCCGGTCGCAGGGGAGACCGTGACACCGCCCGCAACCGCAGTCCGGGCGTAAAGCAGGATCATCGGTGCTGCGGATGGCAGCATCATCGCCACCATCATCACCCACCACATGGAAAACGTGAGAAGTAAGCGCGATGCCGTCCACCACGGTGCGAGATCATGCGACGGTATCGGCATACCGCCCATTTCCATGGCAGGCATGACAGCTGGCTGGCCGGCATGATGCGGCAAGAGCGCTGGCAGGGAAAGCCCTGGCGCCATGCCCATCCCGGCTCCCAGCGACAGCCAGGCCCATGCCAGCAGTGTCAGGACGGCAAGCATGGCAATGGATACGGCCCTATTCCGCCTGAGTATCGCCTCCGCGGGCGCCATCAGGCGCGCACGACCCCGTGGCTGTCGAGATGCAGGTGCGCGAACTGGCCATAGCTTGCGCTATGATCGAGCTGCATCGGCACGAACGAACGGCTGGTCCCCGAACCGATTTCCGCGATTTCATATTCGAAGCCGTTCGGCAGATTGATCCGGGCGCGAATCTCGCTGCCGTCGACGCGGCTGCGGATCGGTTCGCCATCCATCTCGACGTGACCCTCGATGCGCAACCTCCCGGTCCGCCCCTCGACATCAACGTCGAATTCGATGGGCAGAAAGCGGGGCTCGTGCATCGTTTCAATGGTCGAGGCGAAAACCGCGAAGACGGTCGCGAACGGGTCGGTATCGCCGCCGGTCATGATCGTGAGCAGGGCATTGCGCTGCGCCTCGCTCGCACGTTCATCGACAAAGGCCGCGCATTCACCGTGACCCTCGTGGATTGGCCCGGGCCAATGGAACACCGCGGCGATGTTCAGGCCCGAAAGGTCCGTGTCACCGTGAAAGCCGTCGTCGATCGCCATCCCGAAGACAGCCTGGCAATGCCCCTTGTCCGGCAGTGCCCCGAACTGGCAGTTGCAGCCATATTCGCAATTGCAGTTGGCGAGTTCGCGCCCTTTGAGTTTCCAGTATGCCATTGTCTCATCTCCCCATGAGCAACGCATTGAGTCGTCTGAAATGCGACTATGATGTGACTCCTATAGCACATTTCGAGCGGCCGGAGGCCAGATTTCCGCGCATGCTCACCCCTGAGTTTTCAGCGCTGCGCACCATTCGCCGAACAGGTGGATGCGCTCCCACAGCAGAGCGCGGGTTCCGGCCATGTTGTGCATGTGCCCCATGCGCGGGCAGACGAAGAGATCAACGCTGCGCGCGGAGGCAAAGGCGCGCGGCTCGCTGCGCGGATCGGGCACGAGATCACGCACGCCCATCGCCGCCAGCACCGGCACCGTGACCGAAGCTGCCTCCGACGCCACCACACCGGGCGTCAGCGACGAGCGGGCAGCGCGCTGAGGCGTGCGGCGGGCATACCAGGGCGGCAGTGGCGCATCTGGGTCGATCCCGCGTGCGATGCCTTCGTAATGGGCAAGGTCCTGCTCGACGACCTCGGCAGGCACGTCGTCGTAGTGGAAGCCCCAGGCCACGGCTTCCCACGCTGCCTGCTCCTGCGCCGACTGCGAGCCCGAGAGGGCTGCCGCATTGAGCGGCTCGCGGCATTCCTCCAACCCGGCATCGCGCGGATACCAGGCTACTACGACGGGCTCGCCACCCGGTGGAGTCGCGGGATGCGAGCGGATCGCGCTGAACCCCAGCACGCCGATCCCGTCGAAGCTGCCGTGCCGGGCCTGCTGGTAGATCAGCAGCCCGCCGCCCAGCGACTGGCCGATACCAATCACGCAGGGCCGCCCCACCGGCGGATAGCCGGGCGCCAGCACGCCGTTTTCCAGCCGCAACAGGATTTCCGCCTGCGCTGCGTGCGCGGCAGCGGTCAGCGCGGCATAGCCGAGGTCTTCGGGATCAAGGCCCGAGGCGTCATCGCAGCCGAGCCAGTCGAGCGCGGCGACGATCCAGCCGCGCTCCACATGAAACGCTGCCTGTGCCCCGCTGCCCGCGCCCGGCAAGTCGCAGGTGTAATAGCCGCGCGCATAGCTGCTGCTCGGCAGCGCGACGCAAACCACGGCCTGATCCGGCAGGGCCTCCGGTTCGGGCAGGACGACGGTCGCGGCGATCCGGGCTGGCATGCCCAGTCCCACGGCATCACTGACGTCGATGGCAAGTTCTATCTGCCGCAATGTTTGTCTTCTCCCAATCAAGCGCTTGATGCGTGGATTGACGAGCCGGGGCAATCCCATATTCTCGGCTCCTCATGATCGATCGTCCAGAGGATCGGCATAACGGGAGTAATACGTCAGGTGCCGGACAAGCCCCCAAAAGCGGTTTCGCGCAGCCTTTCGGACCTGCTTGCCGACGTACGCCTGTCAGGCCAGACCTGGGTCTATGGCGACTTCGCAGGGCAAGCCGGTTGCGCCGTGGCTCCAGGCGATGCCGTGTTCATCCACGCCGTCATCCATGGCGAGTTGCGGCTGGCGTGCACCGGTGGCGCCATGGCCGAACTGGGTCCGGGCGATGTGGCCATGGTGCTTTCGGGCGAAGCCCATGCGTTGCGAACCGCACCGGGTGCCAGAGCCCAGCCACACGAGGGCCTGCGCCGTTCCGCCGGGTGCGATGTCCCGCCCGCCATGGCCTTCGGAGACGGTCCGCGCGTCACGGCGCGGGTGCTGAGCGGGCGCCTGCAGGCACAGTGGCCCGGAGACGTTTCGCGTGCCGCCCTGCCCTCGCTGCTGAGGACGGGCACCACCTTGTTCCAGTCCGATGCCATGCCTCTGTCGGGCATGGGCGCGGGATCGGCGGCGCTCCTGACCCGGATCGCCGAAACCCTGCTGATCGCGGCCCTGCGCGCCGATCCGGGCTGCCGCCGCATCCTGTCCGCAGAGACGCGCGATCCCATCGAGGACGCGCTCCAGTTGATCGTCGCCAGCCCCGCGCAAGCATGGACGGTTGAATCGCTCGCCCGGTCGGTAGGCATGGGCCGCTCCAACTTTGCAGCGCATTTCACGCAGGCAGTGGGCAAGGCCCCGATGGAAGTGGTCGCCGAACGCCGCATGGAACATGCCGCCAGCCTGCTGCGGCAGGGCCGGATGAAAGTCGCCGAGATCGCCGAAATGGCGGGATATGGGTCGGAAGCCGCGTTCAGCCGCCGCTTCAGCCGCCACTTCGGGATCACCCCCAGCCAGATGCGCGAAGAGGCACGCGCCGTGCGCGAGGAAGCTGTGCCCATGCCGCGCTTTCGCGCCCTGCTCGCCGGCGCGCGTAGCCGGGCCGTTCGGGCGTCGGAGAATACCGCCGAACCGGCCACCACCACCGGGACAATCCCTTCGGACAAGATCTTCTTCACGCAGGGACGCCGCGACTGACACGGTGAGGCGTGGACGATCGAGCAAGGCAGGTGGAGACGCGGGGCTTCCCAAGGCCCGGCACCTGAGCGACCAATCCTCCCAAGAACCAAATCACGGGAGAACCTGCCATGGCCACTGCCAGCCTCGACCGGCCGGGTGCGAAGAGCGCCTACAAGGTCATCGACGCCGACACGCACCTGACCGAACCCCACGACATGTGGACCAGCCGCGCCCCGGCCTCGATCCGAGACCGCGTGCCGCAGGTGAAGATGCTGAACGGACAGCGCTGCTGGGTGATCGACGGCGACAAGTCGATCGGCACCGGCGCTCACCCCAACAGCGCGATCCTCAAGGACGGCGGCAAGGTCCGCGTGCTCGACGATTTCCTGAAACTGCAATTCGAGGACGTCCACACCGGCTCATCCTCCCTGAAGGAACGCCTGCAGGTGATGGACGAGACCGGCATCTACGCCCAGATCGTCTATCCCAACATCCTCGGCTTCGGCGGACAGGCGGCGGCCAAGGTCGATGCCGACCTGCGCCTGTCCTGCGTAAAGATCTACAACGATGCTGTCGCGGAAATGCAGGCCGAATCGAATGGCCGCTTCTTCCCGATGGCGCTGCTGCCCTGGTGGGACGTCAAACTCGCCATCGCCGAAATCGAACGCTGCGCGGCGATGGGCCTTCGCGGCGTCAACATCAATTCGGACCCGCACCTCGTCGATCTGGGCGGAGAGCGCCTGCCCGATCTCGGCCATGAGCACTGGTATCCGCTCTGGGAAGTCTGCGAGGACATGGCGCTGCCGGTGAACTTCCACATCGGCGCTTCGGAAACCTCGATCGACTGGATGGGCCAGCAGGGCTGGCCCTCGCTCACGCGCGACCTGCGCTCGGGCATTTCGGGTGCAATGCTGTTCTTCAACAATGGCAAGGTCGTCGCCAACCTGATCTATTCGGGCCTGCTCGACCGGTTCCGGGGCCTCAAGTTCGTCTCGGTCGAAAGCGGGATCGGCTGGGTGCCCTTCATGATGGAAGCGCTCGACTACCAGCTCACCGAGATCGCAGAGGGACGCAGCTTCGAGAAGAAGCCCAGCGAATACTTCCAGAGCAACTTCTTCGCCTGCTTCTGGTTCGAGCAGGGCCAGGCCGCGGCCGACATGGTGCGCAAGGTGGGCGTCGACAACGTGCTGTTCGAAACCGATTTCCCGCACCCGACCGGGCTCTACCCGATCGACAATCTCGACACCCGCTACGGCGACCTGACGCACGAGGAAATAGCCAAGGTGCTCGGTGGGAATGCGGCCAGACTCTATCGCATCGACATCTGACCAGAGGCCCGCCGCAAGAGCGGGCAAGGGGAGAGAATGCCATGACTCTAGCCATCGACCTGACCCGTCGCACCATCCTCGTGTGCGGCGTCGCGCGCGGGGGGATCGGCGGCGCCACGTGCCGCCAACTGGCAAGGTCGGGCGCGACGATTATCGCGCTCGACAAGGATGCGGCGCTGATCGCGCCAACTGTTGAGGATGTGGAAGCGCTGGGCGGCACCATCCATCCGATGGTGGTCGACCTCATGGACAAGGCCGCCTGCGAAGGCGTCATCGCGCAGATATTCGGCACCTTCGGCGGACTGGACGGCCTTGCCAATGTCGCGGGCGGCACGCGCGAGGGCGAATGGATGCCGCTCGACGAGACGCCGACCGACGCCTTCTGGCAGACCTTCCAGCTCAATCTCGGCTATATCTTCGCGCTATGCCGCGATGCCGCGAAGACCTGGATCGATCGCGGGGAGCGCGGGGCCATCGTCAACGTCTCCTCGGTCTCCTCGCTGACCTCGGCGCCCTGGCACGGCCCCTATGGTGCGGCAAAATCGGGGATCACCGCACTGACCCGGACCATGGCCAACGAGTGGCACGAATTCGGCATCCGCGCCAATTCGGTGCTGCCCGGCGCGGTGGCGACTGAACGCGTGCTAACCCGCGTCGTGTCCGAGAACGTCGTGCAGGGCAGCGAACAGAATTTCTGCCCACCCGAAGAGCTGGCTAACGCGATCGTCTTCCTGCTCTCCGACCTTGCTAGCGGCATCTCGGGCCAGAGCCTGACGGTCGACCGCTCGCTTTCCACCAAGTTCTGCGCCGGCGCACGCAAGAGTCGCAAGCAGATCGAAGCCGAAAAGCAGGAGGCCTGACACCATGGAACTCGGACTTCTCTATGAATTCGAAGCCCCCAAGCCCTGGGAAGGCGAACACCCCTGGGGCCAGCGCACCAAGGAGCGACAGGCCTACAGGAACTGCATCGAGCAGATTGCGCTGGCCGACAAGAAGGGCTTCCACACCGCCTGGCTGGTCGAGCACCACTTCCGCGAAGGGCGCAGCCACATGCCCTGCAACGACGTGGTGCTGGGCGCGCTCTCGCAGATCACCGAGAACATCCGCCTCGGCTTTGGCGTCACGCTGATGCCGCACGAGTTCATCCACCCGGTGCGCGTCGCCGAAAAGGTTGCGACGGTGGATCTGCTCAGCCGGGGCCGTGCGGAGTGGGGCATGGGCCGTTCCACGCCGATGGAGCAGATCGCTTTCGGCGTCGATGCAGCCGAATCGAAGAAGAAGATGCTGGCGGCCTGCAAGACCGTGTCGGGCATGTGGGCCGAGGAATACTACGAGGAAGACTCCGAGTACCTGCAGTTCCCCAAGCGTATGGTGACGCCCAAGCCCTACCAGTATCCGCACCCGCCCTGCTGGATGGCGGCATCATCCGAGGAAACGATTCGCATGGCCGGCCAAAACGGCCTGGGCCTGCTGTGCTTCTCGATCATGCAGCCGCTCGAAAAGCTGGCCGGTCTGATCGACATCTACCGCGAGGAACAGAAGAACGCGGTGCCGGTCAGCCACGTCCACACCAACAAGGTCGGCGTCTATACGCTCGTCCACTGCACCGAGAGCCGCAGCAAGTTCGAGACCAACCGTGTCTGGGATTCGATGTGGTGGTGGTACCGCGAAAGCGCGGCCTTCATCCTCAAGTGGGAAATGGCGCACCTGCCGAAGGAGGCGCAGGAAAAGGCCTTCCCCCTGCTCAAGAAGCAGGCCGATGGCGATTTCGACATTCATTCCTTCGATGAGCAGGACATGGTGATCATCGGCACGCCGGAGGAATGCCTGAAGAAGTTCCTCAAGTACGAGGACGCCGGTGTCGATCAGGTGCTGTGCTACGTCAACTTCGGCTATCTGCCGCAGGAAGCGGTGCTGGAAGCGATCACCCTGCTGGGCGACTACGTAATCCCTGAACTCAAGGCGATGGGCGCGCAGCGCACTGCTCAAGGGCTGGAACAGGCCATAGCCCTGCAGGCGGCCGAATGACGCTGAAGACCGGACTGGCACTCTCTATCGAGCGGCCCGGCTACCCGGCGCCGCCCGATCTGGCCGAGCGGCGCGCGCAGATGGCGGCGGGGATCGCCGCAGGCATGTTCGCCACCATGGTGCCGCCGTTGGAAACCGAACTGGCGGGCCTGCGCACATTGCGCTTCGATCCGCCGGGGACTCCGCGCGGCTATGTGCTGCAACTCCACGGCGGCGGCTTCCGGATCGGGCGCCCCGAGTTTGAGGGACCTTTCGCCGAAGCACTGGCGGCTCGATGCGGTGTGACGATTGTGGTGCCGCAATACCGGCTCTCGCCGGAGACACCCTTCCCCGGCGGTCTCAACGATGCGCTCGCGGCGCTGCAGGCGCTGCAGGCGCTGAGCGAGGAGGCGGACGAGGCGCCGCTGATCGTCTCGGGCGATTCCGCGGGCGCCGGACTTGCCGCCAGCATCGGTTTGATGACGGCTGCAGGCCTCACCTCGCGAGTGGACGGCCTCGTGCTGCTCTCACCCTGGCTGGACCTTACCGTCACCGCACCCAGTTTCGCCGCCAATGCCGCCAGCGATCCGCTGTTCGGCACCAAATCCGCGCGAGTGGCAGCCGACCTTTATCTTCAGGGATTCGACCCGCAACACCCGCTTGCCTCACCAGTCTTTGCCGGTGACCGGGATCTGCAGGACTACCCGCCCTGCCTGATCAGCGTGGGAACCGGGGAGGTCCTTCTGGACGATTCGTGGCGCTTCCACGCGCGGCTGAATGCTCTGGGACGAGACAGCCGGTTGGTGGCGCTCGACGGTATGGAGCACGTCGCCGTCGTGCGCGGGCGGGATCTGCCCGGTTCGGCGGAGACCTTCGCTGCAATCACCAGTTTCGTGGATGGCATTCTCGAGCGCGCACCCCGCCCCGGCGAAGACTGAACACGCGTTCAAAATACCGTCTTTCTCACGGCCGCATTGTCGCCTAGCCCTTGGGCATTCAATTGACGTGACCGGGAGAGCATTTCCATGAGCTACAAAGTTGCCATCGTCACCGGCGCCGCCGCCGGGATCGGCGCGGCCTGTTCCAGGCGCCTCGCGAAAGAGGGCGTGGCCGTCGCCGTGCTCGACCTCGACGCCGAGCGCTGCGCCGATACCGTCAAGGTCATCAAGGACGCGGGCGGCACGGCGATTGCAGTCGGCGCCGATGTATCGAACCGGGCCTCGGTCAAGGCTGCGCTGGAGCAGGTTCGCGAGCAGCTCGGCCCGGTCTCGATCCTCGTCAACAATGCCGGGGTCACCGACTTCACGCCGTTCGAGGAACTGACCGACGAGCGCTGGGACTTCATTTACGCGGTCAACGTGCGCGGCATCTTCATCCTGACGCAGGAATGCCTGCCCGACATGAAGGCCGCGGGCTGGGGCCGCATCGTCAACATCTCGTCATCCAGCGCGCAGACGGGGGCGATCAACATGATCCCCTACAGCTCGTCGAAGGGCGCGGTGGTCACGATGACCCGCTCGATGGCGCAGGAATTCGGCCCCTGGGGTATCACCGTGAACAATATCCCGCCGGGTTCGGTGATGGGCACGATCATGTCCGAAGCCAACCGCGAGCGGTTCCAGATCCCGACCGAAGTGCTGTTGCAGACGATCCCCGTGCGCCGCATGGGCGAGCCGGACGATATTGCCAATGCCTGTGCCTGGCTGTGCGACGAACGCAGCGGCTATGTCACCGGCCAGACGATCGGCGTCAACGGCGGCCGCGTCGTCACCTGACGGGTCTCACTCCCCCTGCGGCAGATCAAATGACTTCCGGCCAATGTTTCCGGGTCAATTGACAAGGGGCCGGCGACTTTCACCGCCGGCCCCCGATCCACATGGGGGAGTGGACCTCATCGATAGGTAACCCGAATCAGGCGGTTTTCGTGGCCTGATACCGCTCGATCGCCTCGACAACGATCTGGCGCGCATCGTCCGCACCGCCCCATGTACCGATACGTACCCACTTTTCCTTTTCAAGATCTTTATAGTGGGTGAAAAAGTGCTCGATCTGCTTGAAGACGATCTCCGGAAGATCGTCCTTTTCCTTCACGTCGGAGTAGTACGGGAAAGTACTATCCACGGGCACGCAGATCAACTTTTCGTCACCGCCGTGCTCGTCTTCCAGATTGAGCACCGCGATCGGACGGGCGCGGATCACGCAGCCCGGGATGAACGGCGAGCGGGCGACAACCAGTGCATCCAGCGGATCGCCGTCGGGAGAGAGCGTGTGCGGCACGAAGCCATAGTTCGCCGGATAGCGCATCGGCGTATGCAGGATGCGATCGACGAACAGGGCACCCGATTCCTTGTCGAACTCGTACTTGACCGGCTCGCCGCCGACAGGAACCTCGATGATAACATTGAGGCTTTCCGGCGGGTTATCGCCAACGGGAATCTTGTCGATGCGCATGATGGTCCTTCTCTATTGGCAAGCATTGAATAGTTGCCGATGGGATCAAGATGCGCGCGACTTAGCCTTGACTTTATTGCACCGCAACAGCCTTCTGGTGCCCGTGAAATTTAGTTGCGCCGGGGCGCCAGCAGGCGGTCCAGGCCGGTATCCTTGCCCGGTGTCGCGCTCTCCAGCCAGGGCCAGCGCAGCCCGCCATAATAGTCGATCGCGATGGTATCGTAGCGCTCACCCCGCTTCACCAGCAGGGTGACCGGCTGCTTCGATGGAGCCTTCGCGGCGCTGATCGCGTTCTGCATGCCTGCCTTGGAATAGGAGCGGCCATTGACGGCCACGATCTTCACGCCGTTGACGATCCCGGCATTGTAGCCCGGTCCATCCCACAACACCGACGTGACATCCCCGTCCTTGTTCAGCGAGAAGCCCAGCGAATAGGTAAGGTCCAGCGTCTTGCGCGCATCGGACACACCCTTTTCGAAAGCGTTGGGCTCTTCCTTCCACACCAGCTTGTACCCGGCCATGCGCACGCCGTTCATCGGTGCGGGCTGGTTGGTCTCATAGAGCCGGGTGCGCAGGAAGTTCGCCCAGTCATATGCGTAAACGCCGTTGAGCGTGCGCACGACTTCGTCGAAGTCATAGGTCAGTTCACCCCAGTCGCCATCACGCACGCCAAAGAAGGCCCTGGCGAAATCGTCGAGCCCTTTGCTGCCGCCGGTGCCCTTGCGGATGATCTGATCGGCTTCCAGCCATGTCAGCGCACCTTCGACGTAGTAGTCCTCGCTGCGGGTGAGCGAAACATAGGGCAGCGGACGGCGGCGGGCGAGCTGCGGTGCAGCGGTGGTGTCCTCCACCGAGCGCCAGCCGCGGCCCGGCGTGCCTTCGGCGTACTTGGCCACTGCGCTGGCAAACATGCCGAGCACGGTGTCCTTCTTCTGCACACCCGAGCGCGCGGCCAGCACGTAACCCCAGAACTGTGTCTGGCCTTCATAGACCCACAACAGCGTGTTCTGCATCGGCTGCTGGTAGTCCGGCGTCCACAGGTCGGCCGGGCGGCGGTACTTCCCGTTCCAGCTGTGCGTGAACTCGTGCGGGATCACGTTGTGGTCCCAGTCCATGCTGTCCCAGTCGGTCCAGGAATTGGGCTCGTACTGGTTCTCGCTGGAACGGTGGTGCTCAAGCCCGATGCCGCCCATGCGGTCGGTCAGTGCCAGCAGGAAGTCGTAGTGATCGAAGTGCCGCGCGCCGAAGGTCAGCAGCGCCTGATCGACAAGGTTGCGGTAAGTCTTGAGATGCTCAGGCTCTATGGCGAGTTGTTCGGGCTCATCTGCCACGACGTCCAGATGCACGTCATGGCCAAGGTCCCAGCGCTTGGCGTGGAAACCGGCGAAGATCGGCGAATCGACCAGCCGTTCGTAGTCGGTCGCGGTCCAGGTGACAGTATCGGCCTGCCGCGCCATGCCGTCGAGCGCGGTAAAAACCGTCCAGCCCTTGGGGAATGTGACAGTGGGCTTCACCTGAATGCCGCGCACGTAATGGCCGGCAGGATAGAGGCTCATCTTCTCCCACTGCAGGTTGAGCATTTCCTGCGTCATCGTGATGCGGCCCTCACTGGTCCGCACCGGCGAGGTGTGGGCGAATTTGGCAGTCACTTCCGTCGTGCCCTGCGGCAGCGAAAGGTGGAATGCGTTCACCGCCACGGTATCGCGCACCCAGGGAATTTCCTTGCCATCGGCATAGAAGTGAAAATCGGCGAGCAGCGAATAGGGGCCTGTTTCCGAGTGATTGCCGGGCAGCCAGCCAGGCTGGAGCAGCGTCAGCGTGCCGGTTCCGGGTGTTACCGGAATACGCTCGGTCACGCGGTACACGCCGCGCCCGGTGTCGCTGGCATCGATCTGCAGCGCAATCGTGCCCGGATAAGGCACGTCCTGCGCAGCCGGGATGGCTGGCGGCAGCGCGGGCGCCATCGGTGTGGTTCGGGAGGGATCCTGCGCCATGGCCGAAGCGCCAAGGGACAGGAGGGCAGAGAGCGTCGCAACCGCAGAAAGATATTTCATTACGCGTATCTATGCGGGCGTTACCGGATTTGGCAACCATCCAATAGGAACGATGCGAGGGGACCACTTTATCGCGGCGCGCATTCGGGCTAAGCGCGCGCGTCATGAGCAGTACACCACAGGCCATTCGCGGAACCCAGGACATTTTCGGCGCCGATGCCGAGGCTTTCGCGCACGTCGTCGAGACCTTCGAGCGCGTCCGCAAGCTCTACCGTTTCCGCCGCACCGAGATGCCGGTGTTCGAGAAGACCGCCGTGTTCTCCCGTTCGCTGGGCGAGACGACCGACGTCGTGTCCAAGGAAATGTACTCGTTCGACGACCGCGGCGGCGAATCGCTGACCCTGCGCCCCGAGTTCACCGCCGGGATCGCCCGCGCCTATCTGACCAACGGCTGGAAGCAGTTTGCCCCGCTCAAGGTGGCGACGCACGGGCCGCTGTTCCGCTACGAGCGCCCGCAGAAGGGCCGCTACCGCCAGTTTCACCAGATCGATGCCGAGATCATCGGCGCAGCCGAGCCGATGGCCGATGTCGAACTGCTGGTCATGGCCGATCAGCTGCTCAAGGAACTGGGCATTGCCGAAGGCGTGACGCTGCAGCTCAACACGCTCGGTGATGCAGAGAGCCGCGAAGCCTGGCGCGCCGCGCTGATCGAGTACTTCCGCGACCACAAGGATGCACTCAGCGAAGACTCGCAGGACCGTCTGGAGCGCAATCCACTGCGCATTCTCGATTCCAAGGACCCGCGCGACAAACCCTTCACGGCCGATGCGCCGAGGATCGACGACTTCCTGTCGGCCGAAGCGCAGGACTTCTTCGGTGCGGTGACACAAGGGCTCGAGGCTGCCTCGGTGGACTTCGTCCGTGCCCCGGCCCTTGTGCGTGGGCTCGACTATTACCGGCACACTGCTTTCGAATTTGTAACAGACCGGCTCGGCGCACAGGGCACGGTGCTCGGCGGCGGCCGCTACGACGGTCTGCTGGAGGCGCTCGGCGGCCCGCACACGCCGGCAGTCGGCTGGGCAGCTGGGATCGAGCGGCTGGCAATGCTGGTCGCCGATGCGGGCATTTCGAGCGAACCTGCGCTCACCTGCATTTTCGCGGTCGAGGACGATGCCGCGCTGGGCTACGCGCAGAAGACCATTACTGCACTGCGCCACCAGGGCATCGATGCCGAGATGATCGCCACCGGTTCGCCCCGCAAGCGCTTCGACAAGGCGGTGAAGCTGGGCGCCAAGGTCCTCGTCTCGTTCGTGATGCGTGACGGCGTGCCCGTCGCCAACCTGCGCGCAGCAGAGCCCACCGCCGAATACCTTGCCGTCGAGCAGGTCATCCAGTCGCTGCAGTCGTGAGCCTGTCCGACGAACGCCTCGCCCAGATCGGGCACCGCTTTTCCGAACTGGAGGCGCGTCTTGCCTCGGGTACGCTCGAAGGCGATGCCTTCGTGGCGGCAAGCCGTGACTACGCCGAGCTGGAACCGGTCGCGAAGGTGGCCCGCGAAGTCGCAGACATGCGCAGCGAACTGGCCAACCTGCAGAAGCTCGACGATCCCGATCCCGAGATGCGGGCGCTCGCGGCCGAGGAAATCGCGCGGATCAAGGAAGAGCTGCCCGAACTCGAACGCCAGCTCGCCGTGGCCATGCTGCCGCGCGACGCCGCGGACCAGCGCCCGGCGATGCTCGAAATCCGCGCAGGCACCGGCGGTGACGAAGCCGCGCTGTTCGCAGCCGATCTCTACCGCATGTACGAACGCTATGCCGCCGAGCAGGGCTGGAAGGTCGAGATGATCTCCGCCAATGCCAATGACCTCGGCGGGTTCAAGGAAGTGGTCGCCAACGTCGCGGGCACCGGCGTCTTCGCCAAGCTGAAGTTCGAGAGCGGCGTGCACCGCGTCCAGCGCGTGCCGGTGACCGAATCGGGCGGGCGCATCCACACGTCGGCCGCGACCGTGGCCGTGCTGCCGGAACCCAGCGAAGTGGATGTCCAGATCGAGGACAAGGACCTCAAGATCGACATCTACCGCGCATCGGGCGCGGGCGGGCAGCACGTCAACACCACAGATTCGGCGGTGCGCATCACCCACCTGCCGTCCGGCCTTGTGGTGATCTGTCAGGACGAGCGCAGCCAGCACAAGAACAAGGCCAAGGCGATGCAGGTCCTGCGCGCGCGCCTCTACGAAAAGATGCGCGACGAGGCGCAGGGCGCCGAAGCCGAGGCCCGCAAGGCCATGGTCGGTTCGGGCGATCGCTCCGAGCGCATCCGCACCTACAACTTCCCGCAAGGGCGCGTGACCGACCACCGCATCAACCTGACCCTGCACCGCCTGCCCGAAGTGCTCGAGGGGCCGGGTCTTGCCGAACTGATCGACGCGCTGATCGCCGAGGACGAAGCCAAGCGCCTCGCGGCGATGGATTCGTGACCCTGACTGTCGGCGCGCGGCTGCGCGAAGCCGCGCAGATGTTCGGGGCGGACAATCCCACCGCGCGCCTCGATGCCGAAGTTCTGATGGCGGCCGCTCTCGGTTGCCGCCGTTCGGATCTGCTGCTGCGGCACATGCGCGATCCTGCCCCCGAAGCGTTCGAAGACCTGCTCGCGCGGCACCTTGCAGGCGAGCCCGTGGCCTACATCGTCGGCACGGCCGAGTTCTACGGCCTCGAATTCGAGGTCGATTCGGCCGTCCTCATCCCCCGCGCCGATTCAGAAACCGCCATCGAGACCGCCCGCGAAGCCTTTGATGGCACGGCGCCGACAAGCATCCTCGATTGCGGCACCGGGTCCGGCGCCCTGCTGCTCGCCGCGCTCAGCCTCTTTCCCGAATCCCGTGGCACCGCCATCGACCGCAGCAGCGAGGCACTGGCGGTCGCGATGCGCAACGCGGCAAAGCTCGGGCTGGACCACCGTGCGCAATTCCACCTGCGGGACTGGGGCGAGCCGGGCTGGGCCGAGGGCCTTGGCGCGCCTTTCGGCCTGATCCTGGCCAACCCGCCCTACATCGAAGACGACGCGTCGCTCGAACCGGGCGTGCGCGATCATGAGCCGCACGGCGCGCTTTTCGCAGGGCCGGAAGGACTCGACGCCTATCGGATTCTGATCCCCCAGTTGCCTGGCCTTCTGGCAGCTTCCGGTCTGGCACTGGTCGAAATCGGCTACCGGCAAGCGGAGGCGGTCAGCGCCATCGGCGAAGCCGCCGGACTGGCTGCCGCAATCCATCATGACCTGGGCGGACGCCCGAGAATCATCGCATTTTCGGTTGATAATGGCGCGGCCGCGTAAGTTTTCGCTTGGAATCCGCCCCCGGAGACCCTAAGGATTAAGTGGTACCGGTTAATGGACGGAACTTCCCATTCCCGGTCCACCTCCATTATTTGCATGCGGTCGCGGTCGGGGCGCCGTGACAAGGCAGATGTGGAAGTCTCGGCAGCCGGGGGGTTAGCCGTGATCATAGACATACGGCAGTCCGGGCTCAGCGTTCGGACGCGTGCCAGGGGTTTTGAGGAAAGTAATCCTTGAATAACAATCGTGGTAATAACCGCAGGCGTGGCCGCGGCAATAACCGTCAGCAGGGCGGCCAGCAGATGAATCGCATCGACAGCAGGGCGCGGGGCAATGCTCCGCAGCTGCTGGAGAAGTACCGGAAGCTCGCCCATGACGCGCACCTCAACGGCGACCGTGTCCAGGAGGAATACTACCTCCAGTTCGCGGATCACTACTTCCGCGTCCTTGCCGACCAGAAGCAGCGCCAGGAAGAATCCCGCCAGCCGCGCCGCGACGACCGGCAGCAGCAGGACAGCAGCGACGACTACGGCTCTGACGATGACACCTACGGCGACAACGGTCATTCCGGCAGCCAGCAAGGCGGTCATCAGGGCGGCAACGGCGATCAAGACCGTGCACCGCGCGGCGAGCGCGAAAGCCGCGCCAGGGGATCGTCAGAAGAGCAGCCCGAAAGCGCCGGAGCCACTGACACCGGACAGGATGAAACGGGTTCCGAGCCGCGCTCGATCTATGAACCTGACGAAAATCCCTTCGTTCGCGACAACCGCACCAGCACCCGCGCACCCAAGGCCCGCAAGCCGCGCCGCAAATCCCGCGACGACGATGGTGAAGCCTCGGATGGCGGAGAATCGGATCAGGAAGCCGGCTCGGGCAATTTCGACCCCGCCACGCTACCGCCCTCGATTTCTGCAAAGGCGTCCGAAAAGCCCGCAGCTGGTGACGAGGCCGCCGGGGAAAAGCCCAAGCGCCGCCGGACTACCCGCAAGGCGGCACCACCGGCAGACGACGCGAACGGTTCGCTCGAAGCCGTGAACGGCTGACAATACGACAAGTTTGCCCGGCGCGCGCAACTTCGCTTGCGTCGCTGCCGGGCGAGCTTACAAACCGGCGCCGATGCAGTCTCTCCGGCGCCCTATGCCCTTCCTCAAGATCCCCAAAACCCTTGAGCGCCCCCGGCTCACCGTAGCCGTTGCCGCCACCGGCAGCGGTGCGCTGGCCGCATGCGGGTTTCAGCCCCTCTCGCTCTGGCCCCTCACGCTATTGGCAGTGGCCTTCCTGATCGAACTCGTGATGCGGGCGCGCACGGGACGCGGGGCCTTTCTGATCGGCTGGTACTTCGGCCTCGGGCATTTCACGCTCGGCAACAACTGGATCGCAACGGCTTTCACCTATCAGGCGAACATGCCGGTGTGGCTGGGCGCCATCGCAGTCGCGCTGCTCTCGCTCTACCTCGCTGTCTTTCCGGCACTGGCAACGCTCGCGGCCTGGCTTCTGGCGCGGCCGGACCGAGCCCGCACGCCATTCTCCGCCTTCGTGCTCGCTTTCGGATCAGCGTGGATCATCACCGAGTGGATGCGCGCATGGGTGTTCACAGGCTTTGCCTGGAACCCTCTCGGGATCGCCCTTCTCGGCCAGTTCCAGACACGCGGGCTCGCGCTGCTGACGCCGTGGATCGGCACATACGGGCTATCCGGCGTGCTGGTGCTGCTGGCCGGGGTTCCGGGGCTGTTCGCCCGGCCGGGCGCGCGCGCCGCAGGCGCGAAGCGCTGGCTCTGGGCCATCCCTGTGCTGGCCGCTGCTGCCGCGCTGGGCACACTGATGACTGTGTCCGACCCGTGGGTCCGGCGCGAGGAAGGTGCTGTCCGCTTCACCCTGATCCAGCCCGACCTGCGGCAGGAGATCATCGACGATCCGCGCTGGTACGAGGCCAGTTTCCAGAAGATGGCGCGTCTGTCGCTGTCGCGCGATCCAGGCCAGAAGCGCATGGTCTTCTGGCCGGAATCGGGCCTCGGTGACTACTTGCGCGACGGCTATCCGCTCTACCTCTATCGCCTCTATACTTATGCTGCCGATCCTGAGATCGCCCGCGCGCGCATCGGCCGGGTAATTGGTCCCTACGGCCTGCTGCTCACCGGCGCGGTAGACCTCGTGATGAAGGATGGCGACGCCATAGCCGCACGCAATTCCGTCACCGCCATTGACGGCCGGGGCAGTATCCTCGCCGGCTATTCCAAGGCGCACCTCGTTCCTTACGGCGAGTACCTGCCGATGCGCTGGCTGCTCGAACCACTCGGCGCCTCGCGTCTTGTGGCCGGTGCACTCGATTTCTGGCCGGGCCCCGGCGCGCGCACTTACGACTTCGGCACCTGGGGCAAGGCAGGCATCCAGATCTGCTACGAAATCGTCTTCAGCGGCGAAGTCGTCGATCCGCTGAACCGGCCCGACTACATCTACAACCCTTCGAACGACGGCTGGTTCGGCACATGGGGCCCACCCCAGCATCTGGCGCAGGCTCGCCTGCGTGCGATCGAGGAAGGCCTGCCGATCCTGCGCTCGACCACGACCGGGATCAGCGCAGTGATCGACGCTGACGGCCTCGTACGCAACGCGGTGGCCTACCATACGGCCGGTCGCATCGACGGACGCATCCCACCGCCGCACGAGCCCACCGCCTTCGCCCGCCATGGCAATGCGCTGCCGCTCGCTCTGGCCGGGATCTTGTTCCTCGCGTGCCTTTCCGTGGTTGCACTGAATCGCCATCGCGGGTAGATCGGACACCGGACATAAAGATTTCTTTATATGTTGATGTCAGGTGTGATGCATGCGCAGTGATTACGTCTTCACTTCCGAAAGCGTTTCGGAAGGCCACCCCGACAAGGTCTCCGATCAGATTTCCGATGCGATCGTCGACCTTTTCCTTGCCAAGGACCCCGAGGCGCGTGTCGCCTGCGAGACGCTGACGACCACCCAGCTGGTAGTCCTGGCCGGCGAAATCCGCTGCAAGGGCGTCTACGAAAACGGTGAATGGGCGCCGGGCGCGCTCGAGGAAATCGAGAAGACCGTGCGCGATGTCGTCAAGGCAATCGGCTACGCGCAGGACGGTTTCCACTGGGAAACCTTCGAGTTCATCAACCGCCTGCATGGCCAGTCGGCCCATATCGCGCAGGGCGTCGATGCCTCGGGCAACAAGGACGAAGGCGCGGGCGACCAGGGCATCATGTTCGGCTATGCGTCCGACGAAACGCCCGACCTGATGCCGGCCACGCTCGATTACAGCCACAAGATCCTCCAGCGCCTTGCTGAAGATCGCAAGTCGGGCGCCGCTCCCTTCCTCGAGCCTGACGCCAAGAGTCAGGTGACGCTGCGCTACGAGAACGAGCGCCCCGTCGAGGCAGCCGCCATCGTGGTTTCGACCCAGCACGCGCCGGACTATTATTTCCACAACGGCGAAGGCGACGAGGCCAAGTACGCCGTACTGCGTGACCATGTGAAGTCGGTGATCGCACAGGTCCTTCCCGCCGAGTTGCTGACCGAAAACACGGTCTATCACATCAACCCTACCGGCCGTTTCGAGATCGGGGGACCGGACGGCGACGCGGGTCTGACCGGACGCAAGATCATCGTCGACACCTATGGCGGCGCCAGCCCGCACGGCGGCGGCGCCTTCTCCGGCAAGGACCCGACGAAGGTCGACCGCTCGGCCGCATACGTCACCCGCTATCTTGCCAAGAACGTGGTCGCCGCCGGCCTCGCGCGCCGCTGCACGATCCAGCTGTCCTACGCGATCGGCGTGGCCGAGCCCCTGTCGATCTACGTCGACCTGCATGGAACCGAAAAGAACGGTGCCACCGAGGCGAAGCTGGAGAAAATCCTGCCCGGCCTCGTGCGCCTGACCCCGCGGGGGATCCGCATGCACCTCGGCCTCAACAAGCCAATCTACGGCACCACGGCCGCCTATGGCCACTTTGGCCGCAAGCCCGAAGGCGACCTGTTCCCGTGGGAGCGCACCGACCTCGGCGAGGCGCTGAAGGCCGCGCTGGCCTGAGACCAAGCCAGCCACCGTTTTAAAAAGGGCCGGGGTTTGAATAACCCCGGCCCTTTTTGTTTAGCCTTGTCCGGAACCAGCGCTTATTTCACCGACAGTTCCTTCACCAGACGCGGCGCGGGGTAGATCGTCTCCAGCGCTTCCTGCAGCGAGGCGGCCGAGACCACAACGGTACGGTTGAGCACCGGGTCGTAGCCGTAATTGCCGCCCAGCGAGTGGATATTGCCGTCGAAGGCAGCCCCGATCACGGTGCCTGCCTTGTCGATCACCGGTGATCCCGAGTTGCCGCCGATGATGTCGTTGGTGGTCACGAAGTTGAACGTCACCGACTTGTCGATCTGCGCTTCCTTCGCGGCAAAGGCCCGGGCGAGATCGAATGGCGGGGCGCCGGTCGCGCGCTCGAAGGTGCCGCCGATGGTCGTCTCGAACGGCACCTGCTGGCCGCGCTCGGGCCAGCCTTCGACTTTGCCGTAGCTGATGCGCAGGGTGAAGGTCGCGTCGGGATAGAGCGTGTCGCCATAAGCGGCGAAGCGCGCGTCGGTCAGCCTGGCGGCGGCCGCCGTGGCCGGGCCGGAGTAGGCCTCGTCCACTTGCTTCTCCAGCTCACGCTGGCGCGCCTCCAGCTTGCGGGCATAGACGATCATCGGATCGTCCGAAGCCTCTATCGCGGCAAGGCCGCCTTCCCAAAGCTGCTTGCGGAATTCCGGATCGGCCAGCCTGGTGCCGGAGACCAGCCGCTGCGCCAGCACCTCGGGGCTTTCCTTGCCGAGCAGCAGCTTGCTGTCCGGATCATCGACGCCGAGGTATTCGCGCGCCTTAGACAGGCTCCATTCCATCCGCAGCTCGTCGAGCCAGGGATAGACCGGCGCCGCATCGAGCAGGCGCTTTTCGGTGAGCGGCAAGGCGCTTTCGGTATAGCCGGGCAGGCGCTCGGCATTGGGCTTGGCACGCTCGGCCGCCGCCATCACCAGCGTATGGGCATAACCATAGAGTTCACCCGACGGATTGATGAAGCGATAGGCCATGTAGAGCGCACGGTAGGCCTGCACGGTCTTGTCCATCTCCGCCCAGGGATCGCCGATCGCCGCGTTGCCGGCGCTCTTGGCCTTGAGATCCGCCTCGGCCTCGGCGAGCTTGCCGGTAAACGCCGGATCGTTCAGCGCCTTCATGCGGCCGATATAGACCTTGAGGCTGTTCTCCACGCCGTTGAGCATGTCGAGCCCCTCGCGCTCATGATCGGGGCTTTCCTCCATCGCGCGGATCAGGCGGCCACGCAGTTCGGAATAGGTGGTAACGATCACCGGCAAGCGCACTTCACGTTCGAACGCCATCTGGCTCTGCGTGAAAAGGCGCGAAGTCGAGCCGGGATTGCCCACAACGAACGTGGCTTCGCCTTCCTCGGGCGAGCGGGGGTTCCACTTGAGGTGGTCCGGCGTCTTGACCGGCTTGCCGTTCTCGTATGCGCGCAGGAAGGCGCCATCGAGGTCGTAGCGCGGGAAATTGAAGTTGTCGGGATCGCCGCCGAAGGTCGCGGCGCGGTCTTCCGAGGCCCAGACCAGCCGCACGTCGGAATACTTGCGGTAGGTATAGAGTTTGTACTGCCCGCCGCCGAACAGGGTGACGACCTGGCAGCGGGTCTTTTCGCGGTCGGTGCAGTTGGCGGCCTCGATCTCGGCGATCCGGGCGTCGCGCGCCTTGGTCAGCGCCTCACCGGTAAGTGAGCCGATGGCCTTCTTCACGTCGGCGGTGACGTCGGCGATCTTCGTCACCACTTCGGCCTGCTGGCCGGGGCACTTCTTCTCGTCGTTGAGCGCTGCCGCAACGAAGCCGTGATCGAGCAGGTCGTTTTCGCCGGTCGAATTGTCATAGAGGCACGAGGCCACGCAGTGGTGGTTGGTGAGGATCAGCCCCTGCCCCGAGACGAAGCTGGCCGAGCAGCCGCCCGTAAGACGCACTGCGGCATTGCGAACGGTGTCCAGCCAGGCCTGATCGGGTGCCCAGCCATAGTCCGCCTTCATCTTTGCGGCGGGAAAGCTGTCGAAAGTCCACATGCCCTCATCGGCACGTAAAGGGGACGAAACCAGCGCCAGCGATGCAGCAGTGCCAGCTAGCAACGAGAGTGAACGGGGGGTCATGACGGTAACCTTGTGTTCCGATTGCGGCGACTTTCCCAAGGAAATCCGCACTGTCCAGCCAAATTCAGACCGGCCTTAAAAGGTTGCCGAATTCACACCGCCCACGTTATCGATGAACGCCGCACACCCTTCTGCAAGCAACAAGCTTAGGCTTGCTTCGGCGCATTCTGACACTAGCTTCAAGGTTTAGAATGCCGACTTCCCGGCACCCGGCAGAGACGGCCCCATGTCCTTTGAAACCCTGATCACTGTTCCCGAACTGCAATCGCTGCTGGCGTCGGGCCGCGATGTGCTGCTGCTCGATTGCGAATTCGAACTGGGCAATCCCGGCAAGGGCCCTGCAATCTATGCTCAAGGGCACCTGCCCGGTGCGCACTATGCCCATCTCGACGACGATCTGGCGAGCCCGCCTGACGGCACCAATGGCCGCCATCCGCTACCCGCGCGCGTGGCTCTGGCTGCATGGCTACGCTCGATGGGGCTGCGCAAGGGGCAGCAGGTCGTCGCCTACGACAGCGACGGCGGCGTGTGGGCTTCACGGGCATGGTGGCTTCTGCGCTGGCTGGGCCACGCACAGGTCGCGGTGCTGGACGGTGGCAAACCGGCCTGGGTTCGGGCGGGCCTGCCGCTCGAAACGGCCGTGCCCGGCCCTGCCATGACCGGCGACTTCGAAGCAGACGAACCGCTTGTCGCCGCGCCGGTCACGGTGGCACAAGTCCTGACCAATATCGGGAGCGCCGAATTCCAGGTGCTCGATGCGCGTGCGCCTGCGCGTTTTCGCGGTGAGCCGAACCCGGTCGATCCCGTTGCCGGGCACATACCCGGCGCGCGCAACCGCCCATTCGCCGACAATGTCGGGGCCGACGGATGTTTTCGTCCCGCCAGCGAACTTGCGGCCGCGTTCACTGCGCTGCTGGACGGCAAACCCGCCGTCCTGAGCTGCGGATCAGGCGTTTCAGCCTGCCACAACGCCCTAGCCATGGAGATTGCGGGCCTTCCGCGCCCCCGCATCTATCCGGGTTCGTGGAGCGAATGGATCTGTGACCCCGCCCGTCCGGTCGAGACGGGCGAGGGCTGAGAACGCTTACTTCGCCAGTTCGGCCTCGATCGCGCCGACCAGTTCGGGCGCGGCGGGCTCGACGCCCGGCGCAAAGCGGCCCGCGACCGTGCCATCCCTGGCGATCAGGAACTTCTCGAAGTTCCAGAGCACTTCGGGGTCCTCGGTCGGGGTCATGCCATAACCCTTGAGCCGCTCGCGAAATTCCGCCGAGGGCCCGACCTTATCCGGCTGCGCTTCGGTCAGCGCGGCATAGAGCGGCTGCTTGCCCTCGCCGGTCACATCGGCCTTGGCAAAGAGCGGGAAGGACACGCCGTAGTTGACCGAACAGAACTCCATGATCTCTTCATGGGTGCCCGGCTCCTGCGCGCCGAAGTCGTTGGCGGGAAAGCCCAGAACCTCGAAGCCATTGTCCTTGTATTCGTTGTAGAGCTTTTCGAGCCCTTCGTACTGCGGGGTGAGGCCGCACTTGCTGGCGACGTTGACGACCAGCAGGACATTGCCCTTGTGCCCGGCAAGGCTGTCGGACGCGCCGTCGATGCGGGTCAGCGGAATGGCGGCGATGTCGGTCATTTTCGGATTCTCCCGTGCTGTTTGCAGGAGAGTATGGGGCGGCCGCATGACGGCGGCAAGTCCGCCCGCAGCGTCAGGACGATCGCATGAGCACCGGCGAGATCCAGTCCGAATCGTGCGCGAATGGCAGATCCGTCCCCTCGCGCAAGGCCCTGAGAACCGCGGCGAAGTCCGTCTGCGCCCGCCAGCCGAGCAAGCGCTCCGCCTTGGCCGGATCGTAGACCCGCTCGATCCTTTCGGGCAGTACCCAGCCCTGCCGGTCATAGAGCGCTGCCGCCTCGGGAAAGCGCCGCGCGATCACGGCGCGCGCGTCGCGGGCAAGAGCGGCGGCATCCTCTCGCGCGAACGGCGGCGGGGCCGAAAGCACGAAGGTCTCGCACCCCTCGATCCGTTCCAGCGCGGCGAGATGCGCCAGCGCCGCATCGCCCACGGTGAGCCGCCGGTTGAGCAGTTCGTTGACCTTGAGATTGGGGCCGGAGGGGACGGCGAGGATGTCATCGTCCTCGGGAAAGAAGCGCCCGGTGCGCAGGATCGCCACGGCCATGCCGCTCTCGCGCGCCATCAGGCGGCACAGGTTCTCGGCCGCCAGCTTGGTAACGCCGTAGATATTGCGCGGCTCCAGCGGGCCGAAGTCTTCATCCATCCACCACGCCCCGGCCTCGCCCGCTCCGGCGCGGACATCGGCGCGCACCATCAGCGACGTGGTGGAGGTGTAGAGAAAGCGCGAATGCCCCGCCTCGGCAGCCGCTTCGAGCAGGTTGAGCGTGCCGCTGACATT
Source organism: Novosphingobium album (ex Hu et al. 2023) (assembly GCF_022832385.1). Classification (GTDB taxonomy): domain Bacteria; phylum Pseudomonadota; class Alphaproteobacteria; order Sphingomonadales; family Sphingomonadaceae; genus Novosphingobium; species Novosphingobium album. Next base: position 23,132 of record NZ_JALHLE010000018.1, on the reverse strand, counting down.
GACGTCGATAAAGGCCTGGCGCGGGAAACGGGCGATGTCCGGCTGGTGCAACGCGCCCGCGTGGATGATCGCCTCAATGCCGTAATGCGCGACCGCCTGGAACACGAGATCACGGTTCGCGACCGAGCCGGTGATACGGGTGTACTCGCCGGGCGCGACATCGAGCCCGGTAACCTCATGCCCGCGCGACTGCAGCAGCGGAACCAGATGCCTGCCAAGCCAACCGGAAGAGCCTGTCAGCAGGATTTTCATGGCGCCTCCCTTGCGATCGCCGCTTCAGCCCGGTGCCGGAAGCGTGCTTCGACAAGCTCAGCACGAGCGGAGTTCCATTACCAGCCCCCCGCTCACCCTGAGCCTGCCGAAAGGTCAGCTCACGTAGTGCGCCGTCGTCTTCGCCGCTACTTCCTCGGCGGTGACGCCGGGCGCCAGTTCGACCAGCTTGAACGGGCTGTTGTGATCGGGGCGCTGGAACACGCAGAGGTCAGTAACGATCATGTCGACCACGTTCTTGCCGGTAAGCGGCAGCGTGCAGGCCGGGATGAACTTGGGATCGCCGGCCTTGGAGGTGTGCTCCATGACGACGATGATCTTCTTGACGCCGGCGACGAGGTCCATCGCGCCGCCCATGCCCTTGATCATCTTGCCCGGGATCATCCAGTTGGCGATGTCGCCGTTCTCGGCAATCTCCATCGCGCCCAGCACGGCAAGGTCGATGTGGCCGCCGCGGATCATCGCGAAACTCTGAGCACTATCGAAATAGGCGGTCTGCGGCAGTTCGCTGACCGTCTGCTTGCCCGCGTTGATGAGGTCGGCGTCTTCCTCGCCCTCATAGGGGAAAGGCCCGATGCCGAGCATGCCGTTTTCCGACTGCAGCGTCACGGTGATGCCCTCGGGCACATAGTTCGCCACCAGCGTCGGAATGCCGATGCCGAGGTTCACGTAGAACCCGTCCTGCAGTTCCTTCGCCGCGCGCGCGGCCATCTCATTGCGATTCCAGGGCATCAGACGGTCTCCCTTTCGCGGGTCGTCACGAATTCGATCTTCTTGTCGTAGGGCGCGCCCATCACGAGGCGCTGCACATAGACACCGGGCAGGTGGATCGCGTCGGGATCGAGGCTGCCGGTAGGCACGATCTCTTCCACTTCGACCACGCAGACCTTGCCGCACGTGGCGGCGGGCACGTTGAAGTTGCGCGCGGTCTTGCGGAAGATCACATTGCCGCTCTCGTCCGCCTTCCACGCCTTCACTAAAGCGAGATCGGCGAAGATGCCCTTTTCGAGGACGAATTCCTCGGGGCCGCTGCGGCCTTCCATCACCCTGGTTTCCTTGCTCTCGGCAATCTGGGTGCCGACGCCGGTCTTGGTGTAGAAGCCCGGGATGCCCGCGCCGCCCGCGCGCATGCGCTCGGCAAGCGTGCCCTGCGGGCAGAACTCGACTTCCAGTTCGCCGGAAAGGTACTGGCGCTCGAACTCCTTGTTCTCGCCCACGTAGGACGAAATCATCTTCTTCACCTGCTTGGTGCGCAGCAGTTTGCCGATGCCTTCGTTGTCGATGCCGGCATTGTTCGAGGCGAAGGTCAGGTCCTTCACGCCCGAATCGCGCACCGCGTCGAGCAGGCGCTCGGGAATGCCGCAAAGGCCGAAGCCGCCGCTGGCAATCAGCAGGCCGTCCTTGAGCAGGCCGTCAAGCGCGGCCTCTGCACTGGGATAGAGCTTGTTCATGAGTCTCCCTTCCGGATGTCCGCGCGAAACTAGACAGAACCTATGATTACGAATAGCGATTATTTTTTATCGAATTTCACAAGGAATAGCGATGAAACGGATCGCGCTCTTCCACCTCGAGACACTGATGTGGATCGACCGCCTCGGCACTTTCGGCGCTGCGGCCCAGCGCCTGAATACTACGCAATCGGCCATTTCCGCACGCGTGCGCGAGATCGAGCAGCAGCTGGGCGTTGCCCTGTTCCAGCGCGAGGGACGGCGCATGGTGCTCACCGCGCGCGGACGGCGGCTGGTGCAGGCGAGCGAACCGCTGTGCCGGGGGCTGGAACAAGTCCTGCTGGAAGCGAGCGACTATGCCGGTGCCACCGGCGCGGTGCGCATCGGTTCGGGCGAGATCGCGGCGGCCAGCTGCCTGCCTGCCTTCATCCAGACCATCGAGCGCGAACGCCCCGGCGTGACGATGGAAATCGAACTCGACCTCACAGCCCGGCTGCTGCAGCAGCTGCTCGCCGGAACGCGCGACATCGTGTTCCTCGCCGGGCCCGCCGCCAGCCCTGGCATGCGGACCGCGCCGATCGGATCGGTGGAGCTGGTGTGGGCGGCGGGCGCGGCGGTTGCCGAAGCAGGCGGCTTTTCGCAACCTTTGCCGGTCTGGTCGCTACCTGATCACTCACCACTCCACGCCGTGACGCTGGCGACGCTGGAAGCGGAGGAATTGACACCGCGCGCCCTTCACACCTGCAACAATGTGCGCACGCTCATCGAGATCGTAGCCAATGGCACCGGCGCCGCCGTGCTGCCGGAAACGATGGTGCGCGAACACCTGGCTGCCGGCACTTTACGTGAAGTGCTGCCTCGCCCGCGCCGCACCGTGCATTTCGAAGCCGCCATCCGCAGCCGCGAGCGCGACCCGGTGATCCTCGATCTGTTCGCCCGCGCCGCCCGGCTGGAAATCGATACTGCCCCGCATTGAATCCAGAAAAAGGGCGGGCGACTCCCACAAAATATCCATACAATGGCGATGGTTGATCTTTGTCATGGCCATTGCGCGCCCAAGAGCTACCTTCGCTGCATCAGAGGGAGAAACACATCATGCGCTCGATTCTCGTCAACGCCGATCGCAAACCGGGCAGTGATGCCCGGATCGACACGGCACTCGATATTACCCGCCGGTTCAGCGGCCACCTCAGTGTGCTGGTCGATACACCGGTGACCCGCTACATCGCGATGGACCCTATGGGCGGCAGCTACGTGATTTCCGACGCACTGGAAGAAGCGCGCAAGGAAGACGACGAGGCAGCAGCCAAGTTCGAAGCGCGCATGGCCCGCGACGACGTGCCGTTCGATATCCTGCGCAGCGAGGACGATCCCGTCAACGCGCTGGCCAATGCCGCACGGCTGGCCGATCTCGTGGTTCTGTCCCGCTCGGGCGGTCTTGCCGGTGAACTGGCGCTGGCCTCGCGCACGCCGGTTCTGGCCCTTCCCGACAGCAAGACGCTGGAAATGCCCGTTCGCCGTGCCTGCATTGCGTGGGATGGCGGCGAACAGGCCGCTTCGGCCCTGCGCGCCGCGGTGCCGTTGCTCGACAGCTGCCAGATGGTGAAAGTCATCTCGGTCATCGAAAAGCCCGGCGGTTTTCCCGCCACAGACGCACTGCGCTACCTCTCGCGCCACGGCATTCATGCGGAATACGAGGAACACGAAAGGCGCGGGTCGACCGAGGAAACACTCGCCATCGCCGTGGCCCAGTCGCACGCGGAACTGCTGGTGATGGGCGCCTACGGCAAGAGCCGGATGCGCGAGTTCCTGTTCGGCGGCGTGACCGCCTACTTCCTTGACGAAGCGAACGCGCCGGCGCTGCTTCTCGCCCATTGAAGCCACGGTTACGCTGACGGCCCAGCACTCTTGAGGTGTCGGGCAGGTGCAAGCCTGTCCGTACCTTTCTGTTTTCCCAACCGAATACTCAGTTTGCTAAGTAAATTGCGCAATGCAGCAGGTCGCGGATTTCCGTATTGGGAAGTCTGTTTCTCACACTTGCTTTGAATGCAATCGTAAATTCGAATCGCCTTTCAGAAAGGACGGATTTCCGGGGTATTCGTGGGAAAATGTCTGAGCGATGTGGTTTCATGCAACTGGAGTTGTATTTTTCGCAATCATTCAGCAACATTTCGCACTTGCACAAATGCCGGCCGGGAGACATACAGACAGTGCCTTTCAGGCATCCTCTCCCAAAACTTCCACGGCCCGGTCGGCAACGACCGGGTCTTTTTCTTGTCCAGCGCAAAGCTCCCAAGGCCTACGCATCGGCATGCCGTGCGAGCGTTTGAAATCCCGATCGCTGATACCTAGTTCCTAATGGCACAGGCGCCGGGAGCCGCTTCGCGGTTCAAGGCCCATTGGCCGGAAAGGAACGACATGGCGGACGGGGATACCCAGCTGGAACAGCGCACGGTGAAGCTGCAGGTGGCTGCCGCGCGGCAGGAGGAAAGCGGCCAGGGCATTGCCCGCCTTTCTCGCGCTTCGCTCTCGGCCATCGGTGCGATGGAAGGCGATACTCTGGAAATCACCGGCAAGTCGGTCACGGTGGCCCGCGCGGTTCTCGCGTTCGAGGAAGACGAAGGGCTTTCACTGATTCGCCTCGACGGCCTCCAGCGCGGCAATGCCGAAGTTGGTTCGGGCGATCACGTCACGGTCTGCAAGGCCGAATCGCGCCCCGCACAACGCGTGGTCTTCGCGCCGGCGCAGAAGGACATGCGCCTTCAGGGCCCCGCCGGCGCGCTCAAGCGCAACTTCTTCGGCCGCCCGATGGTGCAGGGCGACCTCGTGGCCACAGCGGGCCAACAGCAGGTTGCTGACATTCCCCCGCAACTGCGCCGCATGTTCAATGCGCCGGCCTATGCGCTGACGCAGATCCGCCTCAACGTACTCTCGACGACCCCGCGCGGCATCGTCCATATCGACGAGAATACCGAAGTCGAGCTGCGCGAGACCTTCGAGGAAGCGCAGGATGCGCGCGGCGACGTCAACTACGACGACGTCGGAGGCATGAGCGATACCATCCGCCAGCTGCGCGAGATGGTGGAGCTACCGCTGCGCTATCCCGAGTTGTTCACGCGCCTCGGCGTCGCCCCGCCCAAGGGCGTGTTGCTCCATGGTCCGCCGGGAACCGGCAAGACTCGCCTCGCGCAAGCCGTCGCCAACGAGAGCGAAGCCAACTTCTTCTCGATCAACGGCCCCGAGATCATGGGTTCGGGCTATGGCGAGAGCGAGAAGCACCTGCGGGAGGTCTTCGAAGAAGCGACCAAGGCCGCGCCCGCGATCGTCTTCATCGACGAGATCGACTCGATCGCGCCCAAGCGCGATCAGGTCCACGGCGAGGCGGAAAAACGCCTTGTCGCGCAGCTCCTCACGCTGATGGACGGCCTCAACAGCCGCGCCCACGTGGTCGTCATCGCCGCCACCAACCGCCCCGATGCCATCGACGAAGCGCTGCGCCGCCCCGGCCGCTTCGACCGCGAGATCGTGATCGGCGTGCCGGACGAATCGGGTCGCCGCGAAATTCTCGCCATCCACACCCGCGGGATGCCGCTGGGGGACAAGGTGGACCTCAAGGAACTGGCACGCACCACCCACGGCTTCGTCGGCGCCGACCTGGCCGCGCTCACCCGCGAAGCCGCAATCGAGGCTGTACGCCGGATCATGCCACAACTCGATCTGGAAGCGCGCACGATCCCGGCCGAAGTGCTCGAAAGCCTCTCGGTTACGCGAGAGGACTTCATCGAAGCGCTCAAGCGGGTCCAGCCTTCGGCCATGCGCGAAGTCATGGTGCAGGTACCGAACATCGGGTGGGCCGATATCGGCGGGCTCGACGACGCGCAGCGCACGCTGCGCGAAGGCATCGAACTGCCGATGAAGAACCCGGAGGCCTTCCACAAGCTGGGCATCCGCGCCGCCAAGGGCTTCCTGCTCTACGGCCCCCCGGGCACCGGCAAGACGCTGCTGGCCAAGGCCGTCGCCAAGGAAGCCGAGGCGAACTTCATCTCGATCAAGTCGTCAGACCTGCTCAGCAAGTGGTACGGGGAGAGCGAGCAGCAGATCGCGAAGCTTTTCGCCCGCGCTCGTCAGGTTGCACCTTGCGTGGTCTTCATCGACGAGATCGATAGCCTGGTGCCTGCCCGCGGCATGGGCGGCGGCATGGGCGAACCGCAAGTGACCGCCCGCGTCGTCAACACCATCCTCGCCGAAATGGACGGCATGGAAGAACTGCAGTCGGTCGTGCTCGTGGGCGCCACCAACCGGCCAGCGCTGGTCGATCCGGCCCTGCTGCGCCCCGGCCGCTTCGACGAGCTGGTCTATGTCGGCACGCCCGACACGGCGGGGCGCGAACACATCCTCGGCATCCACACCTCGGCCATGCCGCTGGCCGACGATGTGCAGCTCGGCACCATCGCCGACCGCACGGCGCGCTTCACCGGCGCCGATCTGGAAGACGTGGTCCGCCGTGCCGGCCTGATCGCCATCCGCAAGCGCGGTGCCGGGGTGGACTCGGTGACCATGGGCGATTTCGAGGATGCCCTCGAAGACAGCCGCGCCACCGTGACCGAGGAAATGGAAGCCGAATACGCGAAGATGAAGGGCGAGTTGAAGAAGCGCGCCATGGAAGTCTCGCCGATCGGGTTCATCACACCAGGCATGGTCGAAAGCACCCGCGACAAGAAGCACGGGGACTGATGCCGCGAAGGGTGCCGCAAGATGGCGGCACCCTTCCGCATCAACTCATTTCCCGCAATCGGGCACGATCTCGAACAGTTTCGTCCAGTTCTTGCCCGTCACGAAAATGCGCTTGCCTTCCGGGTCGTAGGCGATGCCGTTGAGGACAGCGTCATAGTCGCTGGCGCCTGCCTCGTCGCCGAGGCGGCTCAAATCGATCCACGCCTTGACCTGCCCCGTCGCCGGATCGATCCGTGCGATGCGATCGGTCAGCCAGACGTTCGCCCAGATCTCGCCGCCGATCCATTCCAGCTCGTTGAGCTTGCGCACCGGCTTGCCGTCGTCGGTGACGGCCAGCGTGCCGGTCTGCGCCATCGTTTCCGGATCGCGCAGGCGCAGGCTGGCGGAGCCGTCGCTCTGATAGATCGTGCCATCGTGGATGGTCATCGCCCAGCCTTCGCCCGCATAGTAGAAATAGCCAAGCTGCTTCAGCGTCTTGGCATCCCAACGGTAACCCAGCCCGTCGCGCCAGGTGAGGCTGATGATCTGATCCTTCCAGAGCACGATGCCTTCGCCGAACAGCGTAGGATCGATCCGGGTTTCCACCAGAGGAGCCGTGTCCGCCAGAGCGCGCCTGAAGATGCGCGAATCGCCGCGCTTGCCTGTGCTCTCGAACAAGGCACCATCGGCATAGAACAGGCCTTCAGTGAAGGCCGTGGCATCGTGGGGGTACGTCTTGACGACGTGATAGCCGCAGACCGGAGCCGCAGCGCCCGATGCAGGCGCTACGGAAACAGCCGCCACGAACAGGGCCGCAAGGGCAAGCCGCGAAGCGGAGAAGAAACGAGCCATCATTGGCAGCGGTGGCAAAATACAGCTCGCGAGGCAAGTCGCACGAACGAAAGCGTTTTCAACCCGATCCTGTGTGCTTGCCTTCGCCCGCGACCGCGATCGCATCGGCCATCGAGGGGCTGGCCGCCAGTTCCACCGGCGCGGTCGGCAAAGTGCGGTTACGGCGGAGAGCCTCCGGCATTTCGCGGCGGACCCAGGCAAGCATCCCTTCGCGCATGGCACAGCGCAGGTCGAACAGATCGCCGGAATTGCGCGCCGTCATCAGCAGGCGCACTTCGATCGAGTCATCTGACATGTCGGTTACCTGCACGCCCTGCGCGCGCTTGTCCCAGCGGGGATCGGCCGTGACCTGCCGTTCGAACTCGGCGCGCACCGGCGTCACGTCCGCAGCATGGTCGAGATAGAGCATGACCGTGCCGGTGAGTTGCGCGCTCTGCTTGGTCCAGTTCTGGAAAGTGTTTTCGAGAAACTTGTTCGACGGCACGATCAGCCGCCTCTCGTCCCAGATCTTCACGATCACATAAGTTGTGCGGATATCCTCGATCCGACCCCACTCGCCGTCGATGATCACGACATCGTCGATCGCGATCGGCTCGGTCATGGCCATCTGGAAGCCACCAATCAGCGCCTTGAGCGCCGGTTGAGCGGCAGCGCCGACAGCCAGGGCCGCAAGACCGGCCGAGGCCATCAGGGTAATGCCGATCTGGCGCACTCCGGGTATCGCGAAGAGCATGAGCGCGACAGTGATGAACACGATCACGAACGTACCAATGCGGCTGAGGATCGCAAGGCGCGTGCGCCGCCGCCGGGCATTGCGGTTGTCGGCAACGGTAATGTCCGTGCGGACCATCATCGCTTCGACGAAACTGCGCATCAGCGCGAGGACAATCCAGCCGAGCAGGAAGGGCATGACGAAGCCAGACACCTTTTGCCAGGCCACGTCCAAAACAGCCGTCTCGCGCGCGGCATAGGCGACACCCAGCGCGACAAAGGCATAGCGCGCGGGCCGGGCGAGCCGCCTGACCAGAATGTCGTCGGTCTCACTCTGGCTGCCGCTGACCACCTTGCGCAGTATCCGGAACAGCACGCGATGGGCGATCAGGGCAACGGCGATTCCGATCACGGCAGCCAAAGCGGCGATCATGAGTTGCTCGCCCCAAGCGGGCAGGCGCCCGGTGAATTGTTCGATCCAGTCAGCCATGGCGCCTATCGTATGGCCACCCCGCCCAGATTCAACCCGTGGCAGCCGCGGCGTGCCCGTTCATTTGCGCCATGACGTCGCCCGAGACCGGTCCGATCCCGCTCACGTCGAGCGGCCCCATCGGCAGCATGCGGCTGCGCACGATGGCTTCGGGCATCGCCTCGGCCACCCACTGGATCAAGGCCTCGCGAATGTCGCAGCGCAGGTCGAACAGGGTAGGCGAGTCCTTCGCTGTCATCAGGAAGCGGATTTCGATGGCATCGCGGGTCAGTTCGGTGACCTGCATGTGCTTGACCCGCCCGTCCCAGCGCTCGTTGTCTTCGACCAGTTCGTAGAATTTCTGACGGATCGGCTCGAGCCTGGTGGTGGGATCGACATAGAACAGCACGGTACCCAGAAGCTGTGCAGTGGTCTTGGTCCAGTTCTGGAATATCTCGTCGAGGAATTTGGCCGTGGGCACGACAAGGCGTCGCTCGTCCCAGACCTTCACGACGACATAGGTCGTGCGGATTTCCTCGATCCAGCCCCATTCACCGCCGATGATCACCGCATCGCCGATCACCACCGGCTCGGTCAGGGCCATCTGGAAGCCCGCGATCAGCGACTTGAGCGCGGGCTGCGCCGCGGCGCCCACCGCCAGCCCCGCCAGTCCGGCCGAGGCCACCAGCGTCACGCCGATGTCGCGCACGCCGGGAATCGACAGCATCATCAGGCCCACCGTCACGAAGACGATCAGGAACGTCGCGATGCGCCCGAAGATCGCCAGCCGGGTGCGCCGTCGCCGGTTGCGGCGGTTGTCGGCCATGGAGATGTCGTTGCGCACGATCATGGCCTCGACGAAGGCCTGCAGGATCGCCACCGCCATCCAGCCGATCAGCGCCGGCATCACGATGCTGCCGATGCGTTCCCACACGGCGTCGAGCGCAGGCGTCTCGCGCGCGGCCATGACCAGAGCCAATGCTATCAACGCCCAGCGCGTGGGCCGAACCAGCCGCATTACGACGAGGTTGTCCGACTCGCTCGAACTGGCCCGGGCAAAGCGCCGGAGCAGCCGGAACAGGACATGATGCGCAAGCAGAGCCAGCGCGACCGCAATGGCGGCGGCGCAAGCGGCGATCAGCGACTGCTCCAGCCAGCTGGGCAATTCGCCGGTCAGCATTCTCAGCAGATCGGTCATTCCCTTCAAACTATGCTGCAGTGCAGCAGTTGCAAGTGCGAAGAAAATTTCGGACTACCGGGGATGGCGCGCGACCAGCGCAATGCCGGCAAGGTTCTGCGCGCGTTTGATCCAGCGGACGCGGGCGGGACGAACTGCCGCCGCAAGGGTAAGGAAGGCTTGGGCGTGACCCGGCGCGGCCTGCCCCGCCGCAAGCGCAGCATTGGCCTGCCGTACCACCTCCAGCGCATCGCCGATCAGTTCAGCATCGGCAATCGCCTGCGCCTGCACCAGTTCCAGCGCCCGGATTAGCGCCAGCCATTCCGCGTCGCTGTTGGTGCCATGGCCAAGATCGTCGAAGACATGGACCTGCCCGCGCACCACCACCGCCACCTCGACCGGGCCTGGATTGGGGCGGCAGCCACCGTCGAAATAGACCTTTGTGCGCCCGCGTCCCATGCCGCTCGTCAGTGCGCCGCGCCCCAGCTGAGGCCGGAGCCGATCTCTACCCCCAGCGGAACGTCCAGCGTCACGGCGGGCTGTGCCGCTTCAGCCATGACCCGCTCGATCACGGGGGAAGCGGCCGCGACGTCGCCTTCGGGCAGTTCGAAGACGAGTTCGTCATGAACCTGCAGCAGCATGCGTACGTGCCCCAGCCCTGCATTGGCGAGTGCGGGGCCCATGCGTGCCATGGCGCGCTTGATGATGTCGGCGCTGGTGCCCTGGATCGGCGCGTTGATCGCCGCGCGCTCGCTGCCCTGTCGTTCGGCCCCGTTCTTCGAATTGATGCGCGGGAACCACGTCTTGCGGCCGAACAACGTTTCCGAATAGCCGCGCTCGCGCACCTGCTCGAGGGTGTGGACGATGTACTTCTGGATGCCCGGGAAGCGCTCGAAATAGCGGTCGATCATCGCTTGCGCCTCGTCCGCCTCGACGCCCAGACGGCCGGCGAGGCCCCAGCGGGAAATGCCGTAGAGGATCGCGAAGTTGATCGTCTTGGCACGCCCGCGCGTGTCGCGGTCGACCGTGCCGAACATCTCGGTCGCGGTGCGCGCGTGGATGTCCTCGCCGTTGGCGAAGGCTTCCTTGAGACTGGGCACGTCGGCCATGTGCGCGGCAAGACGCAGCTCGATCTGCGAATAGTCGGCCGCGAGCAGGACATTGCCGGACTCGGCAACGAAGCATTCGCGGATCTGGCGGCCGATCTCGGTGCGGACCGGGATGTTCTGCAGGTTGGGATCGGTAGACGACAGCCGCCCCGTCTGCGCGCCGACAAGGCTGTAGCTGGTGTGCACGCGCCGGGTATCGGGATTGATCGCCGCCTGCAGCGCCTCGGTGTAGGTCGACCGCAGCTTCGACAGCTGACGCCATTCGAGCACCTTGTTCGCAACCGGCGCGCCTTCGACCGCCAGCCGTTCAAGCACCGACTGGTCCGTGGAATACTGGCCCGACTTGCCTTTCTTGCCGCCCTTGTAGCCGAGCTTGTCGAACAGGATCTCACCCAGCTGCTTGGGGCTGCCGATGGTGAATTCCTGCCCGGCGACCGCATGGATCTCACCTTCGAGCGCGCCGATGGCCTCGGCGAATTCGCCGGACAAGTGCGCCAGCCGTTCGCGGTCCACCTTGATACCATGGCGTTCCATCTGCGCGACGACGGGGATTAGCGGGCGGTCGACGCGCTCGTAGATCCGCATGCCGCCTTCCTCGGCCAGACGCGGCTTGAGCACGGCATGGAGGCGCCAGGTCACGTCCGCATCCTCGGCCGCGTATTGCGTGGCCTTGTCGAGCGGGACTTCGCCGAAGGGGATCGCCTTCTTGCCGGTGCCGCACACATCCTTGAATGCCATCGGCTTGTGGCCGAAATGCCGTTCGGAAAGCTCGTCCATCCCGTGCCCGCCACCGATGCCATCGATTGAACGGCCTGCATCGAGGCAGAAGCTCTCGATCATGGTGTCGTCGATCGGGGAAACCGCGATGCCATAGCGTGCCAGCACGTTGAGGTCGTACTTGATGTTCTGCCCGATCTTGAGCACCGCATCGTCTTCGAGCAGCGGCTTCAGCAGGGCGATGGCGGTGTCGAGCGGCACCTGCTCGGGCTTTTCGGCGAACATGTCCGACCCGCCGTGGCCCAGCGGAATGTAGCAGGCATCGTTGGGGCCCAGCGCGAGGCTGACGCCGGTCAGGTCCGCCCGCATCGCATCAAGCGCCGAAGTCTCTGTGTCGACCGCCAGCAGGTGCGCGGCATGGGCGCGCGTGATCCAGCGTTCGAGCGCCTCGACCGTCTGCACGCATTCATAGGCGGCATAATCCACCGGCGGCATCTCGGGCAGCGGCTGGCGCGCCGCGCCCTCGCCCGGTGCGGCGCCGGCCGTGACGGGCTTGGCCGGATGCAGCTGCGTCGCCCGCTCGGGACTGCCCCGCCCGCCATCGAGCCGCTTGAGCAGGCTGGTGAAGCCATGCTTGCCGAGGAACGCGGCAAGTGGGTCGGGCGGAATGGCGTCGAGCTTCAGCTCGTCCAGCGCCATCGGCAGCGCGCAATCTTCCTTGAGCGTGACCAGCACCTTGGACAGCCGCGCCTGCTCGGCCTGCTCGATCAGGCGTTCCTGCAGCTTGGACTTCTTCATTTCCGGCGCGGCCGCCAGTGCACTTTCCAAGTCACCGTAGTCCTGAATCAGCTTGGTCGCGGTCTTGGGGCCGACACCGAAGACGCCGGGCACGTTGTCGACCGAGTCGCCCATCAGCGCGAGCACGTCGCCCACCTTTTCGGGCGGAACGCCGAACTTCTCGACGACTTCGGGAATGTCGATCCGCTGGTTCTTCATCGTGTCCAGCATGTCGATCTTGCCGCCGCCCTGCTCGCAGGTGCCGACGAGCTGCATCAGGTCCTTGTCGGACGAGACGATCGTCACGTTCCACCCCTGCAGCGCCGCAGCACGGGCATAGGAGGCGATCAGATCGTCGGCCTCGTAACCCATCTCCTCGATGCACGGCAGCGAAAAGGCGCGGGTGGCATCGCGCACCAGCGGGAACTGTGGCTTGAGATCCTCGGGCGGGGGCGGGCGGTTGGCCTTGTAGTCCTCATAGATCTCGTTGCGGAACGACTTGCCGCTGGCATCGAGGATCACCGCAAGGTGAGTCGGCCCGTCGGCCTTGTGGAGATCGTCGGCCAGCTTCCAAAGCATCGTGGTGTAGCCATAAACGGCGCCGACCGGCGTGCCTTCCGGATCGGTCAACGGCGGCAGGCGGTGATAGGCGCGGAAGATATAGGCCGAACCGTCGACGAGATAGAGATGCTGCTTGGGCTCCATGATGACAGCCCTAGCAGCGCCGGACCGGGCCGTCAGCACGGGAGAATACAAAATCGGGGAACTGCCCGCGGTCCACTGCGTTCTGTGCCCTATGCTTGAAACGCCGGTCCCACATCATTAATCGTCACGCCCGGCCCGTTTACGAGGCTGGAAAGCTGACGCGGCGTTTCGCCGACAGATCAACTCGCAACGAGGGAATACTGAAAGATGCGCAAGATCCTTATCGCCACCGCCGCCATCGGCGCCCTTTCGCTGGCCGCCTGCTCGCAGCAGACGCAGGACACGACCGAGGCTGCAGCGTCATCGGCCGCTGACGACATGGGCGCCATGGCCACCGATGCCGCCAACGCGGTAAACGACGCGAGCGACGACGCAGCAGCAGCCGCCAGCAACGCAGGTGACGCGATGGCGGATGCAGCAGCCGACGCGAAGGACGCTGCCGAAAGCGCCGCTGACGCTGCTCAGGCCGCCGCCAACGACGCCGCCAACGAGCTGGCGGATCACACGGACGGCAATCAGCAGACCAACTGACGACTCCAGGCCGGTCAGACCGCACCACCGCACGGGACCGGCCCTTCCCATCGTTCCATGGAAAAAGCGCCCCGGAACCATTCGGGGCGCTTTTTCCATGGCTGACTGTATATCAGAGGAGCCCGCGTGGCAGGCACCGGTTCAGCGCGAGGCGGTGTGGCGGTATGCCGGACCCTCAGCCAGATAGCCGCTGTAGATGGTGCGGGCGATGCTGGCGATGCGCGCTTCACGGTTCGGGCGGCTGCCCTGTCCAGTGACATAGATGGCGACGGCAAACACGCGCCCATCCGGAGCCTCGATAATACCGATATCGCTCGAGGTGTTGTGCAGCGATCCGGTCTTGTGCAGCACCTGCACGTCTTCCGGCAGGCCCGCGCGGATGCGGCGCTTGCCGGTAAGGCAGCGGCTCATCGTGTCGAGCAGGGTCTGGCGGCTTGACGGGGTCAGCCACTTGCCCTGGTAGATGCCGCTCAGCAGCTTGACCATCGCAAGCGGCGTGGCGCTGTCGCGCTTGTCGATCACCTGCGCCGGATCGATGGCGCCATCGTCACGCACCAGCGTCGCAATGTCACGGTCGATGTGCCACTCCTCGATTCCGGCACGGCGCACCCAGGCGTTGACCGCGTCAGGTCCGCCCACGACCTTGAGCAGAGCATCGGTGGCATAGTTGTTGGACCGGGTGAGCATGAGATCGAGCAGCTTGCCTGCGCTCATGTAGGCGCCGGGACGAACCGGGGCGACGGCCGTCGAAAAAGGCGCCGACTGCACCGGGATCATCATCGGAAATTCGCTGGTCAGGCTCCATTTGCCCTGATCGACGCCTTCTAGAAACGCCGCGGCAATCGCAACCTTGCTGGTGCTGGCCATCGGGAAGCGCTGGTCGCCCAGTACGTCAACCTCGCGACCGCTCGCCAGATCGAGTGCGGCAACGCCGATGCGGCCCTGCGAAGCCTCGGCAACGCTGGCGAGCCGCTGGCCCAGCGGCGAGGCATAGGTGCGCGGACCACGCAACTCGGTACCAAATACCGAATCGAAGGAATTCTGGACGTCGACGACCTGCTGCGTGGGCTGTGCCATCGGCGCGGCCGTCCCGGCCTGCGCGGGGCTCGCCGCCAGCGAAGCCGCAGCCATGGTCACAGCCGCTAGCCCGATGAAACGCCTGGTGCCGGCACGGCACCGCGAAAGTAGGTTATCTGCCCCGGTCATGCAGTCCTGATGTAGTCCCATTTGAATTCGGTTGAAGTTAACGACACGGAGACAAAACGCCAGAGCCACGCGATGAATTGCAGGGAACTTGCGGTAATTGCCGGAAAACGCACGTTCGTTTCCCGAAACCGACCGATTCAAACACATCGCGCGCGCAATTCACCTGCGATGGCCGTTTCTGCGAATCACTCGCCGAGACAGTCACGCAAAAGGGCCGGGGATCGCTCCCCGGCCCTTCGCATTCCGTCAGTTGGACGATGGGGTGGCTTAGAAGCCGCCCATGCCGCCCATGCCTCCCATGCCACCCATGTCGGGCATTGCCGGCATGGCCGCCTTGTCTTCCGGCTTGTCGCTGATCGCCGCTTCGGTGGTGATCAGCAGGCCGGCGACCGAAGCCGCGTCCTGCAGGGCAGTGCGCACGACCTTGGTCGGGTCGATGACGCCGGCAGCCACGAGGTTTTCGTAGGTGTCGGTCGCGGCGTTGAAGCCCTGGGTCTCGTCGTTCTCACGCAGCAGGTTGCCCGAGACGACCGCACCGTCGTGGCCGGCGTTCGTGGCGATCTGCTTCACCGGCGCGGTGATCGCGCGGCGAATGATGTCGATGCCCTTGGTCTGGTCGTCGTTGGCACCCTTCAGGCCTTCGAGAGCCTTGGTGGCGTAGAGCAGCGCCGTACCGCCGCCCGGAACGATGCCTTCCTCGACCGCGGCGCGGGTCGCATGTAGCGCGTCGTCGACGCGGTCCTTGCGCTCCTTCACTTCGACTTCCGAAGCGCCGCCGACCTTGATCACGGCCACGCCGCCAGCAAGCTTGGCCAGACGCTCCTGCAGCTTCTCGCGGTCGTAGTCCGAAGTGGTGACTTCGATCTGCGCACGGATCTGCTCGACGCGGGCCTTGATCTCGTCAGCCGAGCCGGAGCCATCGACGATGGTGGTGTTATCCTTGTCGATGGTGACCTTCTTGGCTTCGCCAAGCATGTTCAGGGTCACGTTCTCAAGCTTGATGCCGAGGTCTTCGGAGATCATCTCGCCGGCGGTCAGCGTGGCGATGTCGCCCAGCATGGCCTTGCGGCGGTCACCGAAGCCCGGAGCCTTGACGGCAGCAACCTTCAGGCCACCACGCAGCTTGTTGACGACGAGCGTGGCCAGAGCCTCGCCCTCGATGTCCTCGGCGATGATGAGGAGCGGACGGCCCGACTGCACCACGGCTTCGAGCACCGGCAGCATCGACTGCAGGTTCGAGAGCTTCTTTTCGTGGATCAGGATGTAGGGGCTGTCGAGCTCGACCGTCATCTTGTCGGGGTTGGTGACGAAGTAGGGCGAGAGGTAACCGCGGTCGAACTGCATGCCTTCAACGACATCGAGTTCGAATTCGAGGCCCTTGGCCTCTTCCACGGTGATGACGCCTTCCTTGCCGACCTTTTCCATGGCTTCGGCGATCTTCTCGCCGACTTCGGTGTCACCGTTGGCCGAAATGATGCCGACCTGAGCGATTTCCGCAGTGCCCGAAACGTCCTTCGAACGGCCCTGGATGTTCTCGACGACCTTGGCGACGGCCAGATCGATACCGCGCTTGAGGTCCATCGGGTTCATGCCGGCGGCAACGGCAGTCATGCCTTCGCGCACGATCGCCTGAGCCAGAACGGTGGCGGTGGTGGTGCCGTCGCCAGCTGCGTCGTTGGCCTTCGAGGCCACTTCGCGCAGCATCTGGGCGCCCATATTCTCGAACTTGTCCTTGAGTTCGATTTCCTTGGCGACGGTGACGCCATCCTTGGTGATGCGGGGAGCGCCGAAGCTCTTGTCGATGACGACGTTGCGGCCCTTGGGACCGAGGGTCACCTTCACGGCGTTGGCGAGAGTGTCGACGCCAGCGAGAATGCGCTCACGAGCGTCGCGCGAGAACTTTACGTCCTTGGCTGCCATTGGATAATTCCTTTCAGGATTTCAGATAGATGAGAGCGATCGGTCTCAGGCGATCACGCCGAGAATGTCGCTTTCCTTCATGATCAGCAGGTCTTCACCGTCGACCTTGACTTCGGTGCCGGACCACTTGCCGAACAGCACGCGATCGCCAATCTTGACGTCGAGCGCCTGAATCTTGCCGTCGACCACGGCGCCGTTGCCGGCAGCCACGATCTCGCCTTCAGCAGGCTTTTCCTTGGCGCTATCGGGAATGATGATGCCGCCGGCCGTCTTTTCTTCAGCCTCGACGCGGCGCACGAGAACTCGGTCGTGCAGCGGACGGAATGACATGGGATTCTCCCTTATCCTACGTAAGAAAACTGTAATTGGCACTCTATTGACCAGAGTGCCAACGGGCGCGGATATGGTCCTGCCCCCCGGAGCCGTCAAGCGCTTCACGTGCAAAAAATTTCAAGGCAGGGTGGCTTCGCGATGAACCGGTCCCAAAGCGGGACAATCAGGCCGCGGCCAGCCCGGCGAAGTGCCCGCGCCGGTGCCAGCGCGCTACCAGCAGGGCAGCCGCGACCGTCAGGCCCACCGCGAGTCCGATCCAGACGCCGACTCCCCCCAGCCGCGTGAACAGGCCCAGCGCGACGGACGTCGCAAAGCCGGCCAGCCAGTAACCGGTCAGGGCAATCAGCATCGGCACCCGTGTATCCTGGATGCCGCGCAGCACTCCGGCGGCCACGGCCTGCAGCCCGTCGGTCAGCTGGAAGATCGCCGCGATGAACAGATAGCTGAGCGCATAGCCCACCATCGCCGCGTTGGCCTGGTCCGAAACGTCTACGTAGGCCGAGAGGATCAGCCGGGGCATGGTAAACATGGCTAGTGCGGACACGCTCATGAATGTCATGCCGACCGCGATCGAGGCCCAGCCCGCGTGGCCGACGCCCTCGCGGTTGCCCGCGCCGTAGTGATAGCCGACGCGGATCGTCGCCGCCTGGCCGATGCCGAACGGCACCTGGAAGGCGAAAGCGGCAATCTGCAGCGCCACCGTATGCGCCGCCAGTTGCGCCTCGCCGACACGGCCCATTACGAAAGCCGCGCCGCTGAACAGACCGCCCTCGGCAATCAGGGTTCCGGAAATCGGCAGGCCCAGCACCAGCATCCGGCGCAGCCGGTGCCATTCGGGACGCCACCAGCGGCCGAACACATGGAAACGGCGCAGCCGCCGGTCGGTGAGGATGGCCACCACATAAGCCACCACCGTGCTCGAAGCCGTGATGATGCTCGCGATGGCCGCGCCGGTCAGCTCCAGCCGGGGAGCGCCGAAATGGCCGAACACCAGAGCGTAGTCGCCCGCGATGTTCACGAGAATCGACAGCGCGGTGATAACCGTCGCGAACACCGGCCGCCCCATCGCCGAGACGAACGTACGCAAGACATTGGCCACCGCCATCGGCAGCATCGCCACCGACAGGATGCCGAGAAACTTGCCGCCTTCGCGTGCCAGTTCGGGCTCCTGGCCGGTCGCGAGCATGAATCCGGTCGCGAACTGGCACAGGCCGATCCCCGCCAGCCCCAGCGCCACTGCCAGCCACAAGGCCATCCGGGTGGACCGACGCACTTCGCGAACGGCATTGCTGCGCCGCCCGATGTCTGCCGCGATCAGCGGGGCGCAGGCGCCCGTCACACCATTGAGGCCCATCATCAGCACCGCAATCAGCGCCACCGCGAGGCTCGATGCCGCAAGCGCCTGTTGTCCCAGCCGCGCCACGAACATCACGTCGGTCGCAAAGACCGCCATCTGCAACAGGTTCGCCAGCGCCAGCGGCCCGGCAAGCCGCAGGGTCGCGCGCAATTCGGCTTGGAAAGGATGGAGGACAGCGGCAGACATGGCGCGCGAGCCCTAGGGGCAATGCTGCGCGCACGAAAGCGGATTCGCACGGCCGGTCACCGGTATTCGGATATTCACGCCGCCAGGCGGGATCGTTGCGCCTGCCTGCTCTACGCCCGGCCCCGTTGCGCTTTTTTGCCATCCGGCATTTGCGTTAACTCGGCAATCTGCAGTAGCTGCAGTGCCAATTGGAAATTCGGGTTCGAGAGAGAAGGTATATGCATTTCAGAAGTGTGACCGTCATTGCCCCCATCGCCCTGCTGGCCGCTTGCGGCGGTTCGGGTGCGAACGATGACACTGCGGCACCCGAAAGCACTGTCCCCGCGACAGTAGCGCCGGCACCGGAGGCCGCCGTTCCGGCCCCTGCCGAAACAGCCTCAACCGAACCGGCAGCTTCTCCCGCAGCCGCACCCCCTGCGCCCCCTGCTGCCGCGCCCGCAGCCCCGGCCGCAGCCCCGGCCGCTGCCGTAGCGGCCCCCGCCGCATTCGCGGTGTGCCGCGCATGCCACTCGGTGGAGCCGGGCAAGAACGGCGTCGGCCCGACGCTGCATGGTATTGTCGGCAGCACGGCCGGCGAGGTGCCTAGCTACGCCTTCAGCCCGGCGCTCAAGAAGTCCGGGATCGTCTGGGACCGCGAGAAGCTGGACACCTGGCTGCAAGGTCCGATGAAGATGGTGCCCGGCACCAAGATGGTCATCACCGTGCCTGACGCTGCCAAGCGCAAGGCCATCATCGACTATCTCGAAACCCTGAAGTGACCGGAACAGACGCATCGGCGCTGGCGGAGATCCACCAGCGCCTTGCCGCCTGCACGCAGGCGGGAGATGCGCGCAAGGCGGAAAACTACGCCGCCTGCTTTACCCGTGACGGGATTCTGGAACTGGACAACCAGACGATTGCAGGGCGTGAAGCCATCCTGTCATGGATGACGGCTCCCTCGGTCATTCCTCAGCCCGCAGGCGGCACGCCCGGCTTCATCAGCCACCACCTGACGACCTGCCATGTCGATTTCACCGGCCCGGACAGCGCGACGGCGCGCACCTACTGGCTGGTAACGAGTGCGGCTGGGCTCGACCACAACGGCTTCTACGTGGACAAGCTGCGCCGCGAGAACGGCGCCTGGCTGATCGCCCACCGGCGTCCGCGCACCTTGTGGATCAGCCCGGCAAGCGTGCTGCACGGCCGCGGCTGATCCTCACACCGGATACGGGAAAGGGGCGGCGCCGGACTGCAGACGGCACCGCCCCCTCGGCCGTCATCCCCAGGAGCACGGGGATGACACAAAGGGTCAGACTTTCTGACCGGGCGCTACGGGCTGTGCCGCAGGCTTTTCCACCTTGGCGGGAATCGCCGTCATTTTGGGCTGCGCCGCATCGCAGGCATCCGACGACGCCTTGGTCAGCTTCGGCGCCGCGCCCGAGCCATCCGAGCTGTAGGACACCGTGCGGGTACAGCCATTCGCATCGGTCGACGACGAATAATACGTCACGTGCATGCCCTTGGGCATGTCTCCCGCGACGGTGAAGCCCGGCGCGGCCTGCACATCACTGCCATGCGCAACGGCTTCCTGCTGCATCTGTGCCGCCTGCCGCTGGAGCAGCGCGGCACGCTGCATCATCGCGTGCATCTGCGCGTCCATGGTGGCGGAAACGCGCGCCATTTCGGCGAAGGGGTCAGCCATGACCGGCGCCATCGCTACCGGCATAATGACTTGATCAGCAGGCACGACCTGGACCTTGGGCGCAACGTCGCCGGTGTAATGCACCTCGACCACCGAACCGTCCGGGGCATCCAGTTTCATGGTGTGGAATTTTGCCGTAGCGGCCTCGGCCACTCCAGCGCCCAGGACGGCCAAAGCGGCGGCGCCGAGCAGATACTTGCGGGGGGGCATTCGCATTGGGGGTATCCTCCTTCGTGACTCGTCCCATTGCGAGAAGGGAAGCTGCTCCTTCGAACCTGAACCCCCGATTACGGATCAGCTGCTGCCCGCGATGCGCCGTGCATCCGGGGCGACAGGCGCTGCAGCGGCCGATCCCCGGCTTTCGAGCAAGTCGCGCACGACGGCGTAACTGCGGTCATCATCGACATCGATCGCCTGCCCGCCGTCGCGCAGCACGACTACGCCCAGCCGCAAGCCCAGGCGGCGCGAGGCCAACTCAACGGCCCCGGCGAGCGTCAGCATCCCGCAGCGCATCATCAGCAGCCCGAGCACGCCCGCCGCACGGCGGATCCGCGCGCCGCTGCGGTCGAACCCGCCATTGCCGCGGAACACCTCGACCGCGCCGATCGCGCGCGGGCCCGACAGACCATAGATATCGCAGGGGGCATAGTCGCCATCGCGCAGCGAGAGGAAACGGTGCGGCGCCGACCGGTGCGCGGCCTCCACGCAATCGCGCGGCGAAAGGGCGATCACCGCCTCCGATTTTGCCAGCGCGGCCGCCATGGCGTCTATGGCCTCCGCGCTCAGCAGGGCGTGGTCGGCCGTCGTCACCAGCACCGGGCCATCCCAGCCCTGCACCGCGTCTCGCACGCTGTCAGCCAGATTCGCGCGCGCCTCTACCAGCGCGACGGTGCCGCGCCCGGGCAGGCGGGTGAGCACGTCCCAGACCGGCCCGAATGCCTCGCGCTCGATACAGATCGCCAGACTCTCGACCATCGGGTGCAGCGAGGCGGTGCGCAGGACATGCGCGATCATCGGCTGCCCGGCGAGCGGAATCAGGCTGCGGTGGCTCTGTCCAAATCGCTCGGCCAGCGGATCGGACGCGTCCTTGCTCTGCCCTGCCAGCACGACCATCCGCAGAGCGGAGGCGCTATCGGGCAAGGCTGCCAGTTGATTTCCCATGCGGCATCGTTTGCGCAATCATGTGACAGGCGCGTGAAACATCCACGTATTTCGTCCGTTCCACGCGCCAGCCTATGGAAAAAGCGAGGGCGCGCCTTGCGCCTCCCCGCCCGGTTTTGGCACTGAGCGATGCGTGAGCGCATCCATCGTCATCGGCGACACCCCGCGCGGGGAGCCGATAGAGATCGACATCAAGGAACTTCTCGCGACCCGCCTGCTGGTGCAGGGCAATTCCGGGTCCGGAAAGTCGCACCTGCTGCGCCGCCTGCTCGAAGAAAGCGCCGGGATCGTCCAGCAGGTCGTGATCGACCCCGAAGGGGACTTCGTCAGCCTCGCCGAGGAGTTCGGCCACGTGGTGATCGACGGCGCCGCTTATGGCGAGGCCGAGATCACCCGGCTTGGCGCGCGCATCCGCCAGCACCGCGCCTCGGTCGTGCTCGCGCTTGACGAGCTGGAAATCGACCAGCAGATGAAGTGTGCCGCGCAGTTCCTCAACGCGCTGTTCGATGCCCCGCGCGAGCAGTGGTATCCGGCGCTGGTAGTGGTGGACGAAGCGCAGATGTTCGCGCCCGCCGCCGCCGGCGAAGTGTCGGAAGAAGCGCGCCGCGTCAGCCTCGCGGCCATGACCAACCTGATGTGCCGCGGCCGCAAGCGCGGGCTGGCCGGCGTGATAGCCACCCAGCGCCTCGCCAAGCTGGCCAAGAACGTCGCGGCGGAAGCCAGCAACTTCCTGATGGGCCGCACCTTCCTCGACATCGACATGGTGCGCGCGGCGGACCTGCTCGGCATGGAGCGCCGTCAGGCCGAGGCGATCCGCGATCTCGCGCGCGGCCAGTTCCTCGGCCTTGGCCCTGCCATCGCGCGCCGCCCGGTCTCCGTGAACATCGGCGCAGTGCGCACGGGCGCCAAGTCCGTGACGCCCGGCCTCGTCCCTCTGCCCACCGCTACGACCGAAGACATGCGGGAGCTGCTGCACGACAATCTCCATGTCGAACCCTCGCGCCCCGAGTTCCCGCGCCCGGCCCCGCGCGTGGAGGATGCCGAATCGGTCGCCCGGCGCATCGCCGCCAGCGAAATGCTCGAGCCCACCGGCGGCCCGGCGCGCGAACGCGAGGCCGAACGCCAGCGCGCCGAGGCCGATCCGGAAGAGAACCGCGCGGCCATGGTCGAGATCATGAACACGATGGCGCAGGAAGAAGACTGCACGTTCCAGTCCGCCACCACGCTGTTCCAGGACTTCACCATCCGCTGCCGCATGAAGGGCATTTCGGTGCGCGGGCTCGACGCGACGATGTTCCGCCGGGGCTTCGCCGCCGCCATCGCCGGGATCGAGGACCCGGACGACGAGCGCTGGTTCGACCTGCAGAACCTCGCCAAGCATGTGCCCGACGATGCCCTGGCGCCGTTCTACGTGATCGCCCGCGCGGCGATGGACGGCAAGCCCTGCCCCGACGACGTGGAACTCGCGAAGATCTACGGCACCAGCAGCCCGCGCCGCGTGCAGCGCCTGCTCGACTACCTCGAAAAGGACGGGTTGATCGTGGTGCGCACCGACTTTTCGGGCAAGCGCTCGGTCGGCCTGCCCGATCTCGGCGTGACAACGGCGGCGGTGGAAGCGTAATATCACTTGTCTGTTCGGCTCACGCCGAATGACGGCACCGGCCCTCGCCCCCACCCGGCCTCCCAACAGGGTATTCTCATGGGAGGCCGGGTGGGGGCGAGGGCCGGTGCCGCTCACCAAGGAACCATCATGGCCGAGATCGTCAACCTGAGGATGGCCCGCAAGGCCAGGGCCCGCGCGGCGGACAA
>NZ_JALHLE010000017.1 GCF_022832385.1 Novosphingobium album (ex Hu et al. 2023) | reverse complement strand
CCCCCACCCGGCCTCCCAACAGGGTATTCTCATGGGAGGCCGGGTGGGGGCGAGGGCCGGTGCCGCTCACCAAGGAACCATCATGGCCGAGATCGTCAACCTGAGGATGGCCCGCAAGGCCAGGGCCCGCGCGGCGGACAAGATGCAGGCCGCGGAGAACCGCGCACTGCACGGCCAGACCAAAGCCGAACGCAAGGCCACCGAAGCGGACGTGACCCGCATCACCCGCACCGTCGAAGGCGCGAAGCGCGACCGGACCGAAGACTGATGCGCACCACCTATCTCGACGCGACGGTGCGGCTCTACCACCTCGACGGCGGCCCCGAAGGCGGCGCGGCCGAGACGCTGTTCTATGGTGCGCTCGCCGAAGCCATGGACATCGCCGCACGCCAGCCCGAAGAAGTGCAGGAAGGCCTGTTCCTTGCCACCGACAACGATGTGGTGGCCTATCTGGATTTGCTGGAGGGGTAGGACAATCTGAGAATGCGAGCTTAGAGACGCCCCCCCGGCCGCCTCTCGCAAGCGGGAGGGGAGTATCAGCTCCACGCAGCGACGATGCGCAAATTCTGCCCACCCGCTTGCGGGAGGGCCGCGAGACTTGCCGAGCCGTCAGTCGAGCGTAGTCGCAGCGGGGTGGGCTGTCTCCAACTCCGCGGCACAGTCCAGACCCGCTAGCCCGCCATCGCGGCCACCCGCGCGCCTATCGCCAGCGATGACGTAAGCCCCGGCGATTCAATTCCGAACAGGTTGATCAGCCCCGGCAGGCCGTGCACCTCCTCACCCTGCAGCACGAAATCGGCCGTCGGCATCCCCGGTCCCGCAAGCTTCGGGCGAACACCGGCGTAAGCGGGCTGCAGGCGCTCTTCCTCGGCTGCGGGCCAGATCCGGCGGGCGGCGGCCAGGAATTCGGGCTTCAGCGCCGGATCGACGGTGTAGTCGATCTCGTCGACCCAATGGATGTCCGGCCCAAAGCGCGCCTGTCCGCCAAGGTCCAGCGTGAAATGCGTGCCGAGGCTGGCCGGTCCCGGCACCGGATAGATCAGCCGCGTGAACGGCGCGCGGCCCGAGTACGCAAAATAGCAGCCCTTGGCGTAGTACAGCGGCGGCACCAGCGCCGGGTCGAGTACTTCGATCGTGCGCGCCAGCGCCTGTGCGCCAAGCCCGGCGGCATTGACGAGCAGCGGCGCGGCCAGCCGCGTCTCGCCCACTTGCACCGCCCAGCGCGATCCGGCCTGGGCAATGGCCTCGACCGGCGCCTCGCACACCAGCATGGCCCCATGCGCCTCGGCCTCGCCGAGCAGCGCCAGCATGAGTTCGTGCTGATCGACAATGCCGGTCGAGGGCGAATGGACAGCCCCGGCGCAGGCCAGCGCGGGCTCGATCGCGCGGGCCTCGTCCGGGGTGAGGCGCACCAGATCGTCCACCCCGGCAGCGGCGCCGCGCGCCATCACCGCATCGAGCCCCGGAAATTCGTCCTCGCTCGCGGCCACGATCAGCTTGCCGCAACGCCGGTGGGGCACACCGCGCCTTTCGCAAAAGTCATAGAGATGGTGGCGCCCCTCGACGCAGAGCTGCGCCTTCAGCGAGCCGTCGGGGTAATAGAGTCCGGCGTGGATTACCCCGCTGTTGCGCGAGGAGGTGACCATGCCGAACTGCCGCTCGCGCTCGAGGATGATCACCTCGCGGCCCGCCAGCGCCAGGGCCCGCGCCACGGCAAGGCCGACAACGCCTGCCCCCACAACGATCGCATCAACTTCATCCATGCCGCATCCTTACCGTATCAGGCCGCGCTTGGAATGCGTTTCGCGCGGGTGCCCCGCTCAGATGCCTAGCCGCAGCACCGCGCAGAACCGCCCGCCGCGCCGCTCGAAACCGAGCGAACCGCCATGCACCAGCGCCACCCGTTCGGCGATGGCAAGACCGAGCCCGGCTCCGTCGCCGCCGCGCGCACTGTCGCCGCGCGCGAAGGGGCGGAGCAATTGCTGGGCTTGCGCGGTGTCGAACCCTTCGCCCGCATCGCTGACGATGATTTCCAGAACCGCTCCCTCCTGCCGCGCGGTAACGGCTACGGGCTTCGCCCCGTGGCGCAGGGCATTGCCGACGAGATTGCCCACGGCCCGGCTGACAGCGTGGCTGCGCAGCGGCACGCGCAGGCCCTCCGGAACGTCCACCGCCGGCGCACCTTCGGGATCGCCATCGCGCGCCACCATTTCCAGAAGAGCGCGCACATCGCACGGCTGCACCGGCTCGTCCGCGAAGCCACGCGCGAAATCGAGGAACTGTTCGAGCATGGCCTCGATCCGGTCGACCTGCCGTGTGGCGGTCGCCTCCAGTTCGGCATCACCGCCCTGCATCATTTCGAGGCACAACCTCAGCCGGGTAAGCGGCGTGCGCAGGTCATGGCTCACTCCGCCGAGCATCAGCGAGCGCTCAGCCTCATCACGCGCGAGGCGTTCGGTCATGCGGTTGAAGGCGCGAGCGACGGCGGCCACTTCCTCCGGCCCCGAAATGTCGAGCACGGGCAAAGGCTGTCCTTTCTTCGCATCGTCCGGGCCATAGGCGTCGACCTCGGCCGCGAGCCGCCGCAGCGGCGCGTCGAGCCGGCGCTGGAGCAGCAGTCCGCAGACGGCTGCAACCACAAACGCCACGGCAAAGGCATAGAACAGGGTGAACAGCGCGCTGCGCCGCGTCGGCGGGGTCACGCTGACCCAGGTGTTTTCGCCACCCAGCCGGATGTGGAACCACAGCCGGTTTCCGTCGCCGGTGCGCCAGGAGAGTTCGGGATGGTTCGACAGCCGCTCCGAGAGTGCCTTGATGAACTGGCGCTCGATGAAATTGGGAAAGCGCGGTCGCGTGGCCGGTTCGATATCGCCTTCGCGCAGCACTACGTCGCCGTCCTCCCCGATCCGCGCGATCAGCGCCGCGCGGCGCGGTTCGGGCATTTCCTCGAGGACTTGCGACAGCGCCACGATCATGTTCGCACTGACATTGGCGACGCGATCGATCTGGGGGCGGATCACGAAGGCCAGCACCAGGAGCCCCGCGATGACCTGACCGGCCAGCACGACGCCCACCATCAGCGCGACATTGCGGCGAAACAGGCTCTTCGGAACGCCCCTAGCCATGACCGGCCTCACCGCCACCCGCCGTCAGCACATAGCCGACACCCCAGACAGTGCGGATGAAGCGCGGGTCGGCGGCATCATCGCCGATCGCCTTGCGCAGGCGGGCCACCTGCACGTCAATCGCGCGATCGGTCACTTCGGCATCGCGGCCAAGCGCCCTGTCGATCAGCTGCGCGCGGCTGAGCGGCCGGCCGGGGCTGCGGGCGAGTGCCGCGAACAGCGCGAACTCGCGCGAGGACAGCGTGAGCGCCTGCCCGTCGCGGTGGACCGTCATCGCCGAGAAGTTCACCTCGAACGGCCCGATCCCGGCGGTCTCGTCGCCGGACACGCTCCGCTCGGGCCCAATCCGGCGCAGCAGCGCGGCGATGCGCGCCACCAGTTCGCGCGGGAGGAAGGGCTTGCCGAGATAATCATCCGCGCCCATTTCCAGCCCCAGCACGCGGTCCACCGGATCGCCGCGCGCGGTCAGCATGATGACCGGCACCTGCTCGCCCGCCGCGCGCAGACGGCGCAACACGGCAAGCCCGTCCTCGCCCGGCATCATCAGGTCGAGCACCACGACATCGGCCGGTTCGCGCTGCAACGCCAGGTCCATCGCCTTGCCGCCGTCCACCGCGCGCACGGCGTAGCCATGTTCGGACAGGAACCGCTGCAGCAGGCTGCGCAGTTCGGGATCATCATCGACGACGAGGATTCGCGCGGGTTTTTCGCTCATGCCCTGCTTCCTGCCACTGCCACTGCCCCCGGGCCAGCCGCCAACCTGTGACAAACCGTGACACGGCGGCTCCGCTGTCGCGTTCTGCCACAACCTGGGCCTGGCGCGACATTCCCGTGATGCAACCTCCCGCCAGAAACGCTCCTGTCCCCCGGACACCCTGAGACCGGACACCTGATTAGGGAGTAAGCATCATGACGAAGTTCCGCACCACACTCACCGCCGCTGCCGTCCTCGCCGCGCTGGCCTTGACCTCCACCGCCGATGCCAAAGGCACCGTGCGGGTCCGTGGCACCAACGGCCATGCCGCAGCCACCGCCGGACAGCGCGGCGTGGCCGGGCGTGCCGGCGGCACGATGGTGGCTGAAGACGGCACCGTAACCCACGCCAGCGGTGGCGGCTTCGTGGGCGCGAACGGCGCCCGCGGCGCCCGGGCCTCGAGCACATCGGTTTCGCCCGACGGCACGGTGAGCCATCAGGGCGCCGCCGCGACCAGCGGTGCGAACGGCAGCGCGTCCACCCAGGGCGGCTTCACCCGCAATGCCGACGGCACCACTTCGGGTTCGCGCTCGACCAACGCGACCAATGCCTACACCGGCAACAGCTATTCGGGCTCGACCACCGTGGACAACGGGCAGGTCAGCCACACCGGCACCTGCACCAATGCCAGCGGCGCCGTGATCCCCTGCCGCTGACGATACCCTGCCGACGACCCGGACTTCGTGATCCGAAGTCCCTCCTGAGGCACGGCCGGGCGAATCTCTCCCCGCCCCCCGCACGCCCGGCCGTGCCGCTTTTCCCGGAGACACCCGCATGACTCTTTTCCGCGCCCTCCTTCGCGGCATTGCGCTAGTCGCAATGGTGCCATTCACCGCGCAGGCAGCCTCACCGGCCATGGCCGGGCGCCAGTTCGATGGCAGCCAGGCCATCGAACGCATGCAGGAGGCCGACGCCAATCGCGATGGCGCCGTCACTCGCGCCGAACTGGTGACCTACCGCAATGGCGAATGGCAGCGGTTCGACCGCAATTCCGATGGCTATTTCAGCGCGGACGATCTGCCGCGTTTCCTGCGCGACCGCTGGAACGGCGGGAAGCTGGCGCAGATGCGCGACACGTACGACCGCAACCACGATGGACGCATCAGCCGCGCCGAGTTCACCTCCGGCCCGACACCTGCCTTCGACATGGCCGACACCAACCACGACAACCGCGTAAGCCAGGCCGAACTCAAGGCAGCCCTCGCGGCAGTGCGCAACTGAAGGACGACAGACCATGCGTCTTGCCATGCAGCATCCCTGGATCCTTGCCGTCATGCTGGCGCTGGTAGCGGGCGAGATCCTGTGGCGGCGGCACGGCGCGCTCGGCTATGATGGTCGCGCGGCTGCCGCCAGCCTTGGCGTGGCGCTGGGGCAGACAGTATTCCGCCCGCTCACCGGCGTGCTGCTCGGGGCGATCCTGTTCGCTCTGGCAGGCGTGTCGCCGCTGCACTTTCCGGCAGACGACGGACGGACATGGGCCACGGGGTTCCTTGCGGTGGAGTTCGCCTACTACTGGTTCCACCGCTTCAGCCACACCGTGCGCTGGATGTGGGCAACGCACGCGGTCCATCACTCTGCGCGCGAATACGTGCTGCCCAGCGCCATCCGGCTGGGCTGGACGGAATTCTTCTCGCTGGGCTGGGTGTTCTTCGCCGCGCTGGTCCTGCTGGGCTTTCCGCCGCTGGTGGTAGTGACGCTGCTGGGCCTCAACCTGATCTACCAGTTTCCGCTCCACACCGAGGTGATCGGCAGGCTGGGGCCGCTCGAATGGGTGTTCAACACACCCTCGCACCACCGCGCGCACCATGGCAGCGAGGCCGAATTCCTCGACTGCAATTTCGGCGGCGTGCTGATCGTGTGGGACCGCCTGTTCGGTACCTTCCGCGCCGAGCCGGAAGGGCGGCGCCTGCGCTACGGCCTCGTTCACGAGCTGGATTCGCGCAATCCGGTCCGCATCGCGCTCCATGAATGGGGCCGGATGCTGGCCGACATGCGCAAGGCCCATGGGCTGGGCGCAAAGCTGAAAGTGGCCTTGGGCCGCCCCTGAAAGACAGAAGGCTCTCCTTCCCTTGCGAGAAGGAGAGCCCGGTCCGGCGACAAATTGGGGGTGGACGCCGGACCTTGCGGAAGGTGTGTTTCAACCGGAGCGGGAAAACGCCCGGCGCGGGCTGGAGTGAGGGAGAGAGTGCTCCCGCGCCGGGCGTGAGGCAGCCCCGGATGGATTGCCATTCAGTTCATGACGTGCCGAAAACGGTGATTTGCCGGGACCCGGCGCGCAGCGTACTTTCCGTACGTGAGCACCGGAAGTCCGGGAAATCGGCGTTTGCAGGCCGTCAGGACGGAATGGCGGCCCATCCTAGAAGAAGCCGAGCTTCTTCGGGCTGTAACTGACGAGCAGGTTCTTGGTCTGCTGGTAGTGATCGAGCATCATCTTGTGCGTCTCACGGCCGATGCCCGATTGCTTGTAGCCGCCGAAGGCCGCGTGGGCGGGATAGGCATGGTAGCAATTGGTCCACACGCGTCCGGCCTGGATGGCGCGGCCGAAGCGGTAGCAGGTATTGATGTCACGGCTCCACACGCCCGCGCCGAGGCCGAACAGGGTGTCGTTGGCGATGTGCAGCGCTTCGTCCGCGTCCCTGAAGGTTGTGGTGGAGACGACGGGTCCGAAGATTTCCTCCTGGAAGATCCGCATCTTGTTGTGGCCCTTGAACACGGTCGGCTCGATGTAATAGCCGCCCGCCAGATCGCCACCGAGGCTCGCCGCCTTGCCGCCGATGAGCACTTCGGCCCCTTCGTTGCGGCCGATGTCGAGATAGCTGAGGATCTTGTTCTGCTGTTCCTCGCTGGCCTGAGCGCCGATCATGGTCTCCATGTCGAGCGGACTGCCCTGCCGGATTGCGGCGACGCGCTTCAGCGCCTTTTCCATGAACCTGTCGTAGATCGATTCCTGGATCAGCGCGCGGCTGGGGCAGGTGCAGACCTCTCCCTGATTGAGCGCGAACATCACGAAGCCCTCGATCGCCTTGTCGAGGAAGTCGTCATCCTCAGCGCAGACGTCGGCGAAGAAGATGTTCGGACTCTTGCCGCCCAGTTCCAGCGTCACCGGGATCAGGTTCTCGGACGCATAGCCCGCGATCAGCTTGCCGGTGCTGGTCTCGCCGGTGAACGCAATCTTGGCGATCCGCTTCGACGAGGCGAGCGGCTTGCCCGCCTCCAGCCCGAAGCCGTTGACCACGTTGAGCACGCCCGCGGGCAGCAGGTCGCCGACCAGTTCCATCAGCACGAGGATCGAGGCCGGGGTCTGTTCGGCGGGCTTGAGCACCACGCAGTTGCCCGCCGCCAGCGCCGGCGCGAGCTTCCACGCGGCCATCAGGATCGGGAAGTTCCACGGGATGATCTGGCCGACCACGCCCAGCGGCTCGTGGATGTGATAGGCCATGGTTTCGTGGTCGATCTCGCCGATCGAGCCTTCCTGCGAGCGGATGCAGCCCGCGAAGTAGCGGAAGTGGTCAATGGCGAGCGGGATATCGGCTGCCGTCGTCTCGCGGATCGGCTTGCCGTTATCCCAGGTCTCGGCCAGCGCCAGCTTGCCCAGGTTCTCCTCCATGCGATCGGCGATCCGGTTGAGGATCAGCGAGCGCTCGGCAGGAGAGGTGCGACCCCAGGACTCCCTTGCGGCATGGGCTGCATCGAGCGCCAGTTCGATATCGTCGGCATCCGAGCGCGCGACCTGACAGACCGGCTTGCCGGTGATCGGCGAGACATTGTCGAAATAGCGCCCGGCTTTCGGCGCCACCCAGCGGCCGCCGATGAAGTTGTCGTATGATTTGGCGAAGGGCGCCTGCAGCGTGCTGGCGCGTTCGGCTACCATCTGATCCATGAGCCTTGATCCTCTCGTTCGCGGCAGGCCTCGTGCCCGCCTTTCCGAGAGCTTGGCATGCGCGATTCGGTGCCGCGAAGGGAGGGGGGCAGGCAAGTGCGCGGCGCAGACTGTCTCAGGGGTGAGACATCCCCCGGCTCACTGCGGACAGAACCGGCGCAAGGCGTCTCGGAGAGGACCGGGAAGCGGGAGACAATTATCGTGAGAAAGAAGCAAGCCAGGATCCTCGCCAGTCTGGCACTCACCTGCGCAATTTTCGCCACAGCCTGTTCAAAGAAGCTGCAGGAACCGGCGCCAGAGGCGACAAAGGCTCAGCCACCCTATGTGATCGGCCTCGGGGAGATCATGGGCCTAACGCAGATGCGTCACGCCAAGTTGTGGTTTGCTGGCAAGGCTGAAAACTGGCCGCTGGCCGCCTACGAACTGGACGAGTTGAGAGAAGGTTTTGACGATGCAATGCTCTATCATCCGCATCATCGGAACGTGCCTTATCCGCTCACGCAAATGGTGCCGGAATTCGTCAGCAGTTCGCTTGATGCGCTCGACAAGGCGATCAAGGCCAGAAACCGCCCGAACTTCGATAAGGCGTTCGATAGCCTGACAGCCGGGTGCAACGCGTGCCACAGGGAAGCCAATTTCGGGTTCAACGTGCTGAAGCGGCCGACGGCTCCCCCCTATTCCAACCAGAGCTTCGCAGCGGCCGTTCCTGGTCCTGGCCGCGCCCCTTAGTGCACCCCGCCGGCCATGCCCGCGCGTTCCATGCGGCGGTACATCGTCGCGCGGCCGATGCCGAGCAGGCGGGCGGCAGCAGCGACGTTGCCGTTCGAGCGGGCCAGCGCCTGCCGCAGCACGGCGCGCTCGCCGTCCC
>NZ_JALHLE010000016.1 GCF_022832385.1 Novosphingobium album (ex Hu et al. 2023) | reverse complement strand
CGGGGCGGAGGGCTCGGGCGGCGCGGCGGCTGCGGGCGCAGCAGGAAGGTTCGCCAGATCGAAACCGGGCGCAGGCGGCTTTGCCGCCGCTTGCACGGGAGCCGGCTTCTGGACCGGAGCCGGGTTCATGGCGGGAACCGCAGCCGGAGCGGCAGGCGAAGGCTTGCGTTCCTGCGGCGCGGCAGCTGCCGCGACAGGCATCGGCCTCCGCTCGGCAAGCGGAGGCAGTTCCCCGCTGCTTTCGATCGCGGGCTTCGGTTCGGGCGGGGGCGTCCGGTCGGGATCGGCCGCCGCAACGGCGCCCCTCACCGGCCTGCGGCTCTCCGCATCTGCCTTTGCCACGCTGGCCTTGCCGGTCTGGCCCTTTGCCGTCTTCGCGCCCTTGCGGCCACGATCCAGCGCCTCACCCTTGGGCACAAGCGCGGAATCCGCCGAGGCTACGCGCCGCGGCGCGTAAGCGGCAAGGCGCGGATCGTCCTGACCGATTTCAGAGGCGCGGGGAAAGCGGCCGAGATTGGCCGCCGCGGCCTGCTGCGCCTTGGTCAGGCGCGGCATGTAGCGCATGTAGGGCGCCACGCTTTCGGCCAGCTTCGGCGGCAGGATCGTCTCGGTAATGTCGACCGCCTGCTTGGTTTCGCCGGCGATGGCAAGGGTAAAGGCGCGGGCGCGCCAGCCGGGTTTGTCCTGCTTGCGCAACAGCGGCATGAGCGTGGCTTCCGCGGCCTTCTGATCGCCGCTGATCGCCTGGCTGATGGCGAGGCGCATCCGCACGTCATCGCTGTCGTTCGCCAGCATGGCCATGGCATAGTAACGCTGCGCGGTCGCATTGTCGCCGACAAGGTCGTAGGCCAGACCCCGGTCATCCGCGATCTGCGCCGGCACGGCGCCAGCCTTTGCCGCGGCCTCGAAATAGGGAATTGCCGAAACCGGATCGCCGGTCAGCACAAAAGTGCGACCCAGCCCCGCCTTCACGCGCGCATCGTTGGGAATGATCTCGTCAGCACGGCGGTAGAAGCCGGCCGCTGCGTCCAGATCCCCCAGACCGCGCGCCGCATCGCCGGCATCGACAAGGGCATCGGCGTCGCGCGGATTGCGGCCCAGCTTCGTCAGCGCATCGCTGAGCCGTGACCGGTCCGGATTTGGAAGCGCCTGAACGACCGGCTGCGACACCACCGGCGCGCTCTGCGCGAGCACACCGGCAGACCAGATGGCAGATACGCCAACGGCAGCTCCGGCCAGTAACCGCAAAACCACTTCCACCCGCAAGATACGAGACACCCTTGCCAGACAACAGCCAAAGCGCGGCTGCAAGCGCCCTATGCGCACCGCCCGATGAACCCCGGACGAACACGGCGGATGCGGGGAAACGGCTCGTCTCCCCCTTGGCGCGATCCGCCGCGCGGCCGCCTACTGGTTGTTCTGCCTGCCCAGGAAGCGCGGGATGCTGATCGAGCCGTTGTCGTCTTCCTCTTCCTCAGACGGTTGCTCGCTGGCAACCGGCTTGGGACGGGAAAGACTGGTCATGCGCTCGAACAGCGTGCTCCCACCCGCAGCCGGACGGGGTCGCTGGGAGTAATCTTCCGGCGGCGGACTGGCGGGAACGGCCTGCCCGCCATCCAGCAGCAGCTCATCCTGACGGCCGCCCGGCGGGGCGGCGAAAGGCGGTGGTGGCGCCTCTTCCTCAGCACCGAGTTCAAGCGGCTCGCTGCGCGATCCGCCCATCCCCGAAAGGCTCGCGTAGTTACCCGAGGTGGCATCGTCCAGCTCTTCGCCGCCTTCGAACTCGTCGCTTGCGCCGAGTTCGAGTTCATCCGAAGGCTCGTAGGGCTCCGGGACGGCAGCAACCGGGGCCGGCGCGGGCTCGGGCTCGCTGTACGGTGCGGGCTGCGGTGCCGCAGGCACTTCGGCGACGGGCTGCGGCGCGGGAGCCTGCACGGCAGGACGCACCGGCCCGCGCGAGGCGCCGAGATTGAGCGGACGCGACGCCTCCTCGGCCATTTCCGCGGTCTGCTCGATTCCGGTGGCGACCACCGAGACGCGGATCTTGCCCTGCAGGTCGGGATTGAAGGCCGAACCCCAGATGATGTTCGCGTCGCTGTCGACCAGTTCGCGAATGTGGTTCGCGGCTTCGTCAACCTCAAGCAGCTTCATGTCGTCGCCGCCGATGATCGAGATGATCACCCCCTTGGCGCCCTGCATCGACACCCCGTCGAGCAGCGGATTGGCAATGGCGCGTTCGGCCGCTTCCAGCGCGCGGTTCGGGCCTTCACCCTCGCCCGTGCCCATCATCGCCTTGCCCATCTCGCCCATGACCGAGCGCACGTCGGCGAAGTCGAGGTTGATGAGGCCCGGCATGACCATGAGGTCGGTGATCGAACGGACACCCTGCTGCAGCACTTCGTCGGCGAGCTGGAAGGCCTCCTTGAAGGTGGTCTCCGCCTTGGCGACGAGGAAGAGGTTCTGGTTCGGGATGACGATCAGCGTATCGACGTGCTTCTGCAGCTCCTCGATACCCGAATCGGCCGAACGCATGCGGCGCGTGCCTTCGAACAGGAACGGCTTGGTCACCACACCGACGGTCAGCACGCCCTTGGCGCGCGCGGCCTCCGCGATGATCGGCGCAGCGCCGGTGCCGGTGCCGCCACCCATGCCGGCGGCGATGAAGACCATGTGAACGCCGTCGAGCAGACGGTCGAGCTCTTCCAGCGTCTCCTCGGCGGCGGCACGGCCGACCTCGGGGCGCGAACCGGCGCCGAGACCCTGCGTGATGTCGGGCCCGAGCTGCACGCGCGTTTCGGCGATCGAATTGTTGAGCGCCTGCGCGTCGGTATTGGCGACGACGAAGTCGACACCTTCGATCTGGGCTTCGATCATGTTGGCGATCGCATTGCCGCCGGCGCCACCCACGCCGATCACGACGATGCGGGGACGAAGTTCATCGATTGCCGGCGGTCCGATATTAATGCTCATTCTGCTCTCCTGGCACTCGCGCGCGCGAAGAAAAACCTTTGACTAGTCTGATTGCACGCTTCGACTCATCGAAGCAAAGCATGGTAAACCTTTGTCCACAGCGAATGCCGCCCGCTAACGGCATTTGCGCACCATGTGACCGCGCCTGTTGCACGGCTGGCCCCGCCGCCATGCGCGAGGCCCGCACCGTTCAGAAATATTCCTTGAGCGCGTGATAGACACGCCCGGCCATTCCCAGCCCGCTCAGCTTCACGGTCCGCTGCGCGCGGCGCCCCATCGAACGGATGTCGACGGGATCGGCCGCAGCATACAGCACCAGCCCCGCCAGTGTCGAGAAACCGGGCTTCACGTGCGCTTCGGCAAGCCCTGCCAGATGCGGCACGCGGCCGACACGCACCGGTTTGCCGATCGCCGCCTGGGCATAGTCGGCCAGACCCACCAGTTCCGCGCCGCCGCCGGTAAACACCACCTGCTGGCCGCGCTGGCTGTTGAAGCGCATCACCTTGAGCGCCTTGTTGACCTCTTCCGTGATCACGCCGAGCTGGCCGGTGATGACGCCGATCAGTTCCGCCCGCGGGATCCGGTTCTTGTCATCGGCATGGCGGGCCCGCGGGCCGCTGTCATCCTCGCCAGGGGCATAGACCGGGATCATCTCGCGGTGATCATGCGGGCTGGTGATCGCCGAGCCATTGACGCACTTGAGCCGTTCGGCCTGGAAGCGCCTGATGCCGAAGGCCGAGGCGACGGCATCGGTGATGTCGGCCGAGCCCATCGGAATGGCCACCATGTCCTTGAGCATCCCCTGCTCATAGACCGCCACATTGGTCACTTCAGCCCCGAACTCGACCAGCGCAACGCCGAGATCGCGTTCCTCGGGCGAAAGACAGGCCTGCCCCGCCGCGATCGGCGAGGCGACAACGGCCTCCACTTCAAGGTGCGCGCTCTGCACCGCCTCGGTCAAATTGCGGATCGGTGCGCCATCGGCGAGCATCACATGGATATCGACCCCCAGCCGCTCCGCATGGAGCCCCCGGGGGTTGGCGACGCCGTGCGCCCCGTCCAGCCGGTACTGCGCGGGCTGGGCATGGAGCACCATGCGCCCGTCCGGCCGGATCACGTCGCGCGCAGATACCAGCAGGTGATCGATGTCTTCCTGCTCGATCCGGCGCCCGCCGATCTCGGCATCGAACTGGTCGATGCGGCTGGCGAGTCCCGCGCCGGAGCAGCCGATCCAGACCTTCTGCACGGCGGTGTCGGCCATCTTCTCGGCCCGGTCGATGGCATCGCGCACGGCATAGGTGGCGGCGGCGATATCGGTGACATAGCCGCGCTTGATCCCCTGACTGGCGCGGTGGCCCGATCCGAGCACGACCATGTCGCCCATCTCGTTGATCCCCGCCACAATCGCGGAAATCCGGAACGAGCCGATGTTGACCGCGCCGAACACGCGGGTGATGCGCGGACCCGCCATTATGCGCCGTGCTCCATAACACTCCCCATGGTGTTCCCCATAACCTGCCTCATTCCGCGTCCGCCTGCGCCGTATGCGGCACCGCACCGGCCTTGAGGGCCAGCTCCTTGCCCTCCTCGTCGGGGATGCGCATGTAGATGCGGTCCTTCGCGCGCATGTCGAAAGCCGTGACCTTGCCGCCGAGCAGGCGGTTGGTGCCGTCGAGCCGTGCGAAGGTGACCAGTGCACTTGCCGATTCGGCGTCGCCTTCGGGCAGCGCCAGCACCTGACCGGTGTGGAAGGTGAGATTCCAGCGGCGGTTGCCGATCCACTCGGCCTCGGCCACGCGCGGCTTCAGCGCGGGCGCGGCCTCAAGCAGGTGCGACAGTTCCACGACCTGCTGGCCCGCGCCCGGACCGGACACGATCAGCCTGCCTTCCGCATCCTTGCGGCTGATCACTTCGAGTTCCTGGCCGGTGTCGTCGATCAGCACGAAGCGGTCCGCCTTGCGCAGCACCGCGTGCGGCGTGCGCTCGACGATGTCGACCACAAGGGTATCGGGAAGCTGGCGCGACACGCGTGCATCCTGCACCCACGACAGGGCCAGCAGTTCCTGACGCAGCCTTTCGAGATCGACCAGCGGCATCGCCCGGTCCCGCTCGGCCAGCGCCTTTTCATAGACCTTCAGCTCATTGAGGTGCTTCACTCCGCGCACTTCAACGCGCTTCACCTCGAACCCGGACTCGGCGGCGATCTGCGAAAGCTGGTAGCCGGCCATCGCCGGCAGCCCCGCCATCGAGGCGATGATCCAGGCCAGCGCCAGCGCCCCGCCCAGAATCGCGAACAGGAAGATCCGGTGCAGCTGCTCTTCGGAAAACGGCAGCCAGCCCATGACCTTGTCGACCGCGGAGCCGGTCTGCTCGCGCGCCGAACGAACCTTGGCCCTGTTGCCCTGAGAGGCCGCGACCTTGCGGGCGGTCGGCGCCTTGCGCCGGATCGTGGTGCTCATCTGGCCCCCTTCCGCTTTTCAGCATCGGCCAATGCTTCGGCAATGATCTCTTCGACCAGATCGGGATAGTCCATGCCGCAGGCCTTCGCCTGTTCGGGCACGAGGCTGAGCGGCGTCATGCCCGGCTGGGTGTTGGTTTCGAGCAGGAACAGCCCTTCGACGCCCTGCGTATCGTCCCAGCGGAAGTCCGAACGGCTGGTGCCCTTGCAACCCAGCAACTGATGCGCGCGCAGGGCGAGATCCTTGCAGGCCTGCGTGATCTCGTCAGGGATCTGCGCCGGGCAGACGTGCTCGGTCATGCCATCGGTGTACTTGGAATCGAAATCGTAGAAGCCGGACTTGGGCTTGAGTTCGGTGACCAGCAGCGCGCGGTCTCCGATCACGGCGGTCGTCAGCTCGCGGCCGCGGATATAGGGCTCGGCCAGCAATTCGTCGAACTCCTGCCACGGCCCCGTCACATCACGCGCGATCGGATTGCCGTAGTTGCCTTCCGCCGTCACGATCGCGACGCCCACCGACGAGCCCTCGTTCACGGGCTTGAGCACATAAGGACGCGGCAACGGATCGCGCTCGTAAATTTCCTCGGACTTGACCACGCGCCCGCCCGGCATCGGAATGCCATGCGGCACCAGCGCCTGCTTGGTCAGTTCCTTGTCGATGGCGATGACCGACGTGGCGAGCCCCGAATGCGTGTAGGTGAGGCCCATCAGGTCCATCATGCCCTGCACCGTGCCATCCTCGCCCGGCGCGCCGTGGAGCGCATTGAACACGACATCGGGCTTCACCTCGGCAAGCCGGATCGCGACGTCGCGCCCCATGTCGATGCGCGTGACCTTGTGGCCCTTGCTTTCCAGAGCCTTGGCGACGCCTTCCCCGCTCATCAGCGAGACCGGCCGTTCATTCGACCATCCACCCATCAGGACTGCGACATGGAGCTTGGGGAGTGTCACTTTTTACCTACTCGTTCTTGGTCTGGCGCTCCGGCAAACATGCCGACGCGCTGAATTTCCCATTCGAGCGTGACGCCCGAATTATCCTTCACCCGCCGGCGCACTTCCTCGCCCAGCGCTTCGATGTCCGCGCTGGTGGCCACGCCGGTATTGATGAGGAAATTGGTATGTTTTTCCGAAACCTGCGCACCGCCCAGTTGCAGGCCGCGGCATCCGGCCTTGTCGACCAGTTCCCACGCCTTGTGGCCATCGGGGTTCTTGAAGGTCGAACCGCCGGTCTTGCTGCGCAGCGGCTGCGAGGCTTCGCGGCTGGCGGAGATGCGGTCCATCTCGGCCTGAATGGCTTCGGGTTCGCCGGGGCGCCCCCTGAAGCGCGCGGCGACGACTACGGCGCCTTCGGGCAGCTGCGAATGGCGGTAGGTATAGCCGAGGTCCGCGTTCTGCAGCGTGACCAGCTCGCCCGAGCGCAGCACCACGTCGCAGTCGACGAGAATGTCCTTCACCTCGCCGCCATAGGCGCCGCCGTTCATGCGCACGAAGCCGCCGACCGTGCCGGGGATCGAACGCAGGAACTCGACGCCGGCAATGCCGTTGTCACGCGCGGTCGAGGACACCAGAATACCCGAGGCCCCGCCGCCGCATTCGAGAGTGAGGTCAGCGGTCTTCGTCACCTTTGCAAAGGCCTTGCCCAGACGCACGACCACGCCGGGCACACCGCCATCGCGCACGATCATGTTGGAGCCGAGGCCCAGCGCCATGACCGGCACGGCCGGGTCGAGGCCGCTCAGGAACTGCTGCAGGTCGGCAAGGTCCCTGGGCTCGAACAGCCACTCCGCCACGCCGCCCGACTTG
The DNA here is from genome assembly GCF_022832385.1 of Novosphingobium album (ex Hu et al. 2023). GTDB lineage: Bacteria > Pseudomonadota > Alphaproteobacteria > Sphingomonadales > Sphingomonadaceae > Novosphingobium > Novosphingobium album. The sequence goes on along the minus strand of NZ_JALHLE010000016.1, from coordinate 132,347 downwards.
AACCAGACGAGCGGGGCCAGCGGGGCGTTGGGGGTGAGTTTGCCCGAAACCGCAGGAAGAACAGGTTGCGCCACGGCCATCATCCTTCGACAAGCTCAGGATGAGCGGATTGGGAAACGGAAAGCATAAAAACCCCCGCTCGTGCTGAGCTTGTCGAAGCACATGTGCGAGGCGCAACGTAGGAGTTCACCCCGCCCTCCGCGCCTTGATGGCATCGGCGAGCCCCGCAGCCCACTTGGTGATGTCGCCCGCGCCAAGGCACACAACCATGTCGCCAGGCTGCGCCGTTGCCGCGAGCGCGTCGGCGAGCGCGTCCGGCCCGGCGATGACTTGCGCCGAGCGGTGCCCGCGCGCCTTCATGCCTTCGACCATGTGCTCGCTGTCGATGCCCTCGATCGGCTGTTCGCCGGCGGCATAGACCGGCGAGGCATAGACCACGTCGGCATCGTTGAACGCCCCCTGAAAGTCATCCATGTGGTCGCGCAGGCGCGTGTAGCGGTGCGGCTGGACCACGGCGATGACCCGGCCTTTCACGCCCTCGCGCGCAGCGGCGAGCACGGCGCGGATTTCCACCGGGTGGTGGCCGTAATCGTCGATGATCGTGACATCATCGACTTCGCCGACCTTGGTGAAGCGGCGCTTGACCCCGCCGAACTTGCCAAAGCCGGTCTGGATCACGGTATCGTCGCAGCCCATCTCGACCGCGACGCCGACGGCGGCCAGCGCGTTCTGCACGTTGTGGCGGCCGGGCATCGGCAGTTCGATGCCCTCGATCCGGCGGAAAGTGCCGTCGCGCTGGCGCAGCGCCACGTCGAAGCGGTTGCCGCCGGGAACCGGGGTGACGTTTTCGCCGCGAATGTCCGCCTGCGCGGAAAAGCCGTACGTCACCACGCGGCGGTCGCGCACCTTGGGGATGATCGCCTGCACTTCGGGATGGTCGATGCACAGCATCGCCGCGCCGTAGAACGGGACGTTCTCGATGAATTCGACGAAGGCTTCCTTGACCCGGTCGAACGAGCCGTAGTGATCGAGGTGCTCGGGATCGATGTTGGTGACGACGGCCAGCGTGCCGTCAAGCCGCAGGAACGAGCCGTCGCTTTCATCGGCCTCGACCACCATCCAGTCGCTCTCGCCAAGGCGGGCGTTGGAGCCATAGGCATTGATGATGCCGCCGTTGATGACGGTCGGATCGACCCCGCCTGCATCGAGCAGCGCCGCGACCATCGAGGTCGTGGTGGTCTTGCCGTGCGTGCCGGCCACCGCGACAGTGTTCTTGAGCCGCATCAGCTCGGCGAGCATCTCCGCGCGGCGCACCACCGGGATGCGGTGCTCGAGCGCATAGACCACTTCCGGGTTGTTGCGCTTCACGGCAGTGGAGGTGACGACGACCGCGGCGCCTTCCACGTTTTCAGCAGCATGGCCAATCGAAACCTTGATCCCGCGCCCGCGCAGGCCCTCGACCACGTAGCCTTCGGCAATGTCGGAGCCCTGCACCGAATAGCCGAGGTTGTGCATCACTTCGGCAATGCCGGACATGCCGATGCCGCCGATGCCGACGAAATGGATCGTCCCGATGTCTGTGCCGACGCCCTTCACTGTGCCACCCCGCGCGGGAACCCATGCTTCGACAGGCTCAGCATGAGCGGTGTTTGGAAACGGTACATGAGGAGCCGCTCATCCTGAGCTTGTCGAAGGATCACTGCACGGGCTCCATCGCCAGTGCCTCGCCGCCAGTTGCAGGCGCGGCTTTTTCCATCCGGATCACGTCCATGATCGGGCTGGCGCCGAAGCTTTCGACAAGGTCGGCCAGATCACTCGCAGCATCGGGATAGCCGCAATTCCATGCCGCGTGGGCCGCGTTGCCGAGGGTCTGCGGATTCTTGGCAATCGCCTGGATCTGCAGGCAAACGTCCTTGGCCATCTTCTGGAAGATGTCCGCCTGTTCCTTGAGCAGCGCGTTGCGCCGGTCTCCGCGATAGGTATCCGGATCTTCGGTGGTGACGGCAGGCTGGCGGATGACCCGCGCGCCACCTGCCGCGACGATTTCGCGCGTGTTGGCAGACTGGTGATCGTCCATCGCGTAGGGTAGCGGGATCAGGATCGCAGGACGGCCGACCGCTGTCAGTTCCGCGATCGTCGACGCCCCCGAACGGCCGATGAACAGGTGCACCCCGGCCAGACGCTCCGCCATGTCCTCGAAATAGGTCGCCAGTTCGGCGGGAATGCCATGCACGGCATAGCGCTGGCGCACCGCCTCGATATCTTCCGGGCGGCACTGCTGGATGACCTGCAGGCGCGAACGCAACGTCGGCGGCAGCATCGCAAGCCCGTCGGGGATCACCTGCGAAAGCACCCGGGCGCCCTGACTGCCCCCGGTCACGAGAATGCGAAAAAGACTGTCCTCGGTGAATTCGGGAAATGGCTCATCGCGCAGGCTGAGCACTTCGGCGCGCACCGGATTGCCGACGAGCGTGACCTTGTCTTCATGCTTCGGATCGAGCAGGTCCACCTGCCCGCATGACGTGGCGATGGCATCGACCTTTCGCGCAAAATAGCGGTTCACCCGGCCCAGCACCGCGTTCTGCTCGTGCAGGACGATCGGCAGACCGGCAGAGCGTGCGGCCAGCATCGTCGGCATCGCCGGATATCCCCCGAAGCCGACAACGGCAGTGGGGCGGAAACTGTCGAACAGGCGCAGCGCCATCGAGCGGCCCTGCAATATGCCCCTCGCGCCCTTGATCCAGCCCAGCGGATTCTTGCCCGCGATGCGGCCCGGCGGCAGCACATGCGAGGTCAGGTAATCGGGCTTGCCCGGGATCGCCGCCCCGCGCTCGTCGGTGATCAGCGCGACATGGTGGCCGCGCTCATGCAGTTCAGCGGCCAGCGCGAATGCCGGGATGAGGTGTCCGCCGGTGCCGCCCGCGGCAAGCACATAGTGGCGGGAAACCGAGGTCATTGCGTATCTCCAATAGCGCGCAGCGAAAACTTCTCGCGCTGGATGAACGGATTGCGGCGGGTGATCGCCAAGAGCAGCCCCATGCACAAACACATCGCAACCGTGGATGAACCGCCATAGCTGATCAGCGGCAGGGTCATGCCCTTCGACGGGAACAGCTGCAGGTTGACGAGGATATTGATGAAGGCCTGCCCGCCGAACTGCGCGGCAAAGCCCGAAGCGGCAAGCACCGTGAACAGGTCTTCCTCGTCAACCAGCCGCATGATCACCCGGAACAGGATCGCCAGATAGACCACGACGATGATCATGCAGGCGATAAGCCCGAATTCCTCGCCGATGACCGAGAAGATATAGTCCGTATGCGCTTCGGGCAGCGCCATCTTGCGCGTGCCCATCCAGAAGCCAAGCCCTGTCCAGCCGCCGTTGAGCAGGGTGCGCTGGGCCAGGTCGACCTGATCGAAGGCGGTGCCGCCGAACAGGAAGTTGTCGATGCGGTTCCGGCCGTTGTCATAGGTGAAATACATCAGGACAAGGCCAAGGATGCCGATACCGAAAAACATCGCCAGCCGTTTGACGTCGATCCCCGAAAGCAGGATGAGCACCAGAAAAGCGCCCGAAAACAGCATGGTCGATCCGAAGTCCGGCTGCAGCATGAGTAGCGCACACAGGAAGGCCATGAGCACGAAGCAGATCGCGACCACCGGAATCTGCGGGTCACGTGCCCGCCATGACAGGATCCACGCCAGCAGGATAGGATAGCCGCACTTGAGGAATTCGGAGGGCTGCAACGAAACACCAAACCGCAGCCAGCGCTTGGCACCGTTCACTTCCGAACCGATCACCGGGACCAGCACGAGCGCGGCCAGCATCCCTGCACCGATCAGGATTCCGAAACGCCGCGCGCTGTCCTTGGTCAGGCTCGAAGCCCAGAACATCGCCCCCAGCCCCAGCACCTGCCAGCGCATGTGGAGATAGAAGAAGTAGAGCTCCGGCAGCCTCTCGTGCGCGGTGGAGAGCCTGCGCGCACTCGCCGGAGAACCGGCGGCCACTGCGACAGCCCCGATCGCCATGAGGATTAGCACGAGGATCAGCGTACCGCGATCGATCTCCTGCCACCACACCGCCAGCCGGCCGCGCCGGTTGCGGTTGTAGCGGCTCGCGGCAGTGCCCGGGAGCGGGGCCAGTGTCGCCATCAGCCTGCTCCCTCAACTGCGTCGTCGGGGGTCAGCAGGGCCTCCACGATCTGGCGGAAGGCATTGCCGCGTGCCTCGAAATCACGGAACTGATCGAAGCTGGCGCAGGCCGGCGAGAGCATGACGATATCGCCGGGCTTCGCCTCGGCCATGGCCTGACGGATTGCCTCTGCCATCATCTCCGAGCGGTGGATGCGCGTGTAGGGTGCAAGCAGGTCTGCGAACAGCGGCCCGGCATCGCCGATGGTATAGGCCGCCGCGATATTGCCGAAGTATGGCGCGCACTCGTCGAGATCCTCGCCCTTGGGCAGGCCGCCGAGTATCCAGTGGATGCGCGGCTCCGGCCCGTTGCCCCGGTCGGTCGGCGGGAACGCGGCAATGGCGGGCGCCGCCGAAGCCGGGTTGGTGGCCTTGGAATCGTTGATGTAGATGACGCCGTTCGCCTCGGCGACCCGCTCCATGCGGTGCGGCAGTCCGCGGAAGTTGCGCAAGGCCTTCTTCCACTGCGTCTTGCCGATCCCCAGGGCTTCGACGATCGCGATGGCGACAGCCGCGTTCTGCAGATTGTGCGGGCCCTGCAGCGAGGGCCAGTCCTTCTGCAGCTTGGCGAAATCCTCTCCCCCGGCCATGCGCACGAAGCCGGGTTCGCGGCGAGCAGCCTCGATGCGGGCGATCGCGCGGGTGTCCTTGTCGGTCGTGCCGAACACCGCGCGGTGATCCTTGGCCTGCATCTCGAACAGCCGCGCCTTAGACGCCGCATAGCCCGCGAAGCCTTCGTAGCGGTCGAGATGATCGGGCGTGATATTGAGCAGTGCCGCAACCTCGCAATCGAGGCTGAAGGTCAGGTCGATCTGGTAGCTGGACAGTTCCAGCACGTAGACCCCGCCTTCCGGCAAGGGATCGTCGCTCAGCACCGGAACACCGATATTGCCGCCCACACGCGCAGGCACGCCGGCGACCGTCAGGATATGATGGACCAGCGAGGTCGTTGTCGACTTGCCATTGGTCCCGGTAATGCCGACGACGCGGTGCGCGGGCAGGCTCGGCCGGGCGAGCGCAAACAGCTCGATATCGCCGATCACCGGAACCCCGGCCCGCTGCCCGGCCTCGGCGATGGGATGGCGGTTCAGCGGAATGCCGGGCGAGACGACAATGCCATCATACCCGGCAATATCCGCAGTGGTGGGATCGCCCAGCTCAACCTTGCCGCAATCGACCCATTCGCACAGGCCCTGCCGCGGCTCGTCGCGGCTGTCCCACGCCATCACGTGCGCTCCGCTCGTCACCAGCGTGGAGACCACGGCCTGACCCGACCGGGCCAGACCAAGGACCGCGTAACGCTTTCCGGCAAAGGCGGGAGAGACGATCACGCGCGCGGCCTCCTATCGCAGCTTGAGCGTGGAAAGGCCGATCACCGCAAGGACGATCGAGATGATCCAGAACCGGATGACGACCGTGGATTCCTTCCAGCCCTTCTGTTCGAAATGGTGGTGGATCGGCGCCATGCGGAACACCCGGCGGCCGGTGCGCTTGAACCAGAACACCTGGATGATCACCGAGACCGCTTCGAGCACGAAGAGGCCGCCGACGATGGCCAGCACGATCTCGTGATGCGCGGAAACCGCGATGGCACCCAGCGCACCGCCGAGTGCGAGCGAGCCGGTATCGCCCATGAACACGGCCGCAGGCGGCGCGTTGAACCACAGGAAGGCCAGTCCCGCCCCCATGATCCCGGCGCAGAAGATCGCCAGTTCGCCCGCGCGCGGCACGTGCGGGATGCCGAGATAGGTCGCGTAGTCGACGCGGCCGGCGAGGTAGCAGATGATTGCGAAGGTACCCGCCGCGATGATCACCGGCATCGTCGCCAGCCCGTCGAGGCCGTCGGTGAGGTTCACCGCGTTGCCTGCGCCCACGATCACGAAGGCGGCAAAGACGTAGTAAAGCGGCCCCAGCGGGATGTAGCGGCCCGACAGGAACGGCACGTAGAGGTTGGTATTGAGCTGGCTGACGATGATCCATGCGGCGATGCCGGCAACGATAAATTCGAGCAACAGACGGATCTTGCTCGACAGGCCGGCATGGTGGCGCTTGGTCACCTTGTCGTAGTCATCCATGAACCCGATCGCGCCGAACCCGACTGTCACCGCGACACAGGCCCAGACGAAAGGATTGCCCATGTCCATGAACAGCAGCATGGACAGGACCAGCGCGGTCAGGATCATCAGCCCGCCCATCGTCGGCGTGCCGCGCTTGGCGAGGTGCGTCTGCGGACCGTCCTCGCGGATCGGCTGTCCCTTGCCCTGGCGCACGCGCAACATGCTGATGAACCTGGGGCCGATCAGCAGCCCGATGATCAGAGCCGTCATCAGCGCCGCGCCGGAGCGGAACGACTGATAGCGAAGGAGGTTCAGGAACCCTTCGAAATGAAACCACTCGGCGATGAGATACAGCATCTTGCGGGGGCGCCCCCCTACCCTTCCTGCTTGCTTAGCTCCGTCACGAGAGAAGCCAGCCCCACCGAATTCGATCCCTTGACCAGGATGGCGTCATCCCGTTCAAGCCCGAATGCACGAAGGGCATCGACAGCTTCCCCCACACTCGCGCAATGGGCGAAGGACACCGGTTTGCCAAGCTCCGCGTCGCCCGGTTTCCCCAGTTCCTCCGCCAATGCGAGCATCTCCTCGCCGACCAGAACCGCATAGTCGACATGCGCTTCGCGGATCGATGGCGCGAGCGCCGCGTGGTAGCCGGGGCCATGGTTGCCCAGTTCCTTCATCGCCCCCAGAACGGCGATGCGGCGGCGCGCCGGCGTGCGGCCAAGCTGCGCCAGCGTGGCACGCATAGAGGCCGGGTTGGCGTTGTAGCTCTCGTCGATCAGCAACGCCTTGCGCAGGCCCTGCTCGTCCGGTTCACCGCCCGGCACGTCGATCTCGAGGCGGGCACCGCGTCCGGGCAGCCCGCCCATTTCCGCGAGCGCGACACCGGCGGCGCCGAGATCGCCCTTCACCGCGCGGACCGCCGCCATGACCGCCAGCGAATTGACGACGTGGTGCTCGCCCGGTGCCGCGATCGTGTAGCACACGCGGCGGTCTCCCATGTCGACCGTCACCAGCGAACCGCCGCCGATGGCCGGGACGGTATCGAGCAGGCGCACGTCCGCATCGGCCGACTTGCCGAACGAGACGACATGCGCACCGCACCGCAGCGCAGCCTTGCGCAGCCGCTCGAAGTGCGGGCTGTCGGCAGGAATAATGGCAGTGCCGCCCGATTCCAGGCCCTGAAAGATCTCCGCCTTGGCGTCGGCGATCGCCTCTTCCGAGCCGAGCATCTCGATGTGCGCTGGCGCGATCGTGGTGATCACGGCCACATGCGGACGCACCTGCCGGGTCAGCGCGGCGATCTCGCCCGCGTGGTTCATGCCCATCTCGAAGACTGCGAAACGCGCGCGGCTGGGGGTGCGGGCAAGGCTGAGCGGCACGCCGACGTGGTTGTTGTAGCTCTTGACCGAGCGGTGCGCATCGCCGCGGCTGGCACGATCAAGCGCGGTGAAGATCATCTCCTTCACCCCGGTCTTGCCGACCGATCCGGTCACGCCGATCACCGGCCCGCGGGTACGGGCGCGAGCGGCGGCGGCGAGGCGTTCAAGCGCCTCCGTAGTATCGGTGACGAGCACGTGCGGGCCATCGACGGGGCGGTCCACCACGACAGCGGCGGCGCCCTTGGCAAAGGCCATATCGACGAAGCGGTGGCCGTCCATGCTCTCGCCCTTGAGGGCAAAGAACAGGTCTCCCGGCTGCACGTCGCGGCTGTCGATCTCGACGCCCGAAACGGTGAAATCCGCGTTGGCCGTGCCCTTGACGGCGCGGGCGATGGAAATCGCATCCCACAGGACGTGCGAATTCTCTTCGGCCGCGTCCACGGGCCAGTCGAGAATGCGGGCAACAGCGCTCATCGTCACTTACCTCCCAGCGTGCCAGCCATTTCCCTGGCCACGGTAACATCGTCGAATGGCAGCACGCGAACATTGTCGCCGCTGCCGATGATTTGCCCCTGTTCGTGCCCCTTGCCGGCGACCAGGACCACGTCCCCGGCCCCGGCCTCGGCAACTGCAGCGCCGATAGCCGCGCGCCGGTCGCCGATTTCCCTTGCCCCTTCGCCCATGCCGGCCAGCACCATTGCGCGGATGGCAGACGGCTCCTCGCCGCGCGGATTATCGTCGGTGACGATCGCCACGTCCGCGCCCTCGGCGGCGACGCGGCCCATTTCCGGTCGCTTGCCCTGATCGCGGTCCCCGCCCGCGCCAAACACAGCGATGAGCCGGCCCGTCACATGCGGGCGCAGCGCCGCGATCGCGGCTTCCAGCGCGTCGGGCGTATGCGCGTAATCGACATAGATGGGCGCTCCGGCAGGCGAGATCGCCGCACGCTCGATACGCCCACGCACCGTGACGAGCCGCTTCACGGCATCGAACGTCGCGTCGGGCTCGCCGCCGGTCGCCAGCACCAGCCCGGCCGCGACCAGCGCATTGGCCGCCTGATAGGCACCGATCAGTGGCAGGTCGATCACCCGCGCCTTGCCCTCGTGTTCGATTTCCAGCTTCTGGCCGAGCGCTGTTGGTGTCCGCCCGACAAGCCTTATGCCGTCGCCCCTGGCACCCACCGTGAAGAGCTTGAGACCACGCGCCCTTGCGTGAGCGATGGCCTTCTCCGACCACGCATCGTCCGCCCAGATCACCGCCGTGCCGCCGTCCATGACGACTTCATCGAACAGCCTCATCTTCGCGGCGAAATAGTCGTCCATCGTCGCGTGGTAATCGAGATGATCGCGGCTGAGGTTGGTGAAGGCCCCGGCACGCACGCGCGGCCCTTCGATGCGGAACTGCGAGAGGCCGTGGCTGGAGGCCTCGTAGGCAACGTGGCTCACCCCTTCGCGGGCAAGCCCGGTCAGGTTGGCAAGGAAGGTCACGATGTCCGGCGTGGTCAGCCCGGTCGAGACGCTCTCGTCGCTGGTGGTCACACCCAGCGTGCCGATCGAGGCCGCACGCTGCCCGGCCATGCGCCACAGCTGGCGGGTCAGTTCGACCGTGGAGGTCTTCCCGTTGGTTCCGGTCACCGCAACGAGCGTCTCGGGCACCGGTGTATAGAAGGGGGCGGCCAGCCGCGCGAACAGGCGGCGCGGCTCGGCATCGGCGAAATGCACCGCGCCTTCGACCCTGGCCTCCGGAGCGGCAACCACGGCAACGGCACCTGCGCCGACGGCGGCCGGAATGAAATCCTCGCCGTTGAACTTCGCCCCGCGAAAGGCGCCGAACACCGTGCCCGGCGCCACCTTGCGATGGTCGATCGCAAAGCCCGTCACGTTGGCGTCGCTGCCATCGAGGGCAAGGCCTGCAGCCGCACAAAGGGCGGAAAGTTTCATTCGCCGCTGTCTCCCTGCGGTATCAGAGACCTGAGGTCGGAGATGTCGATATCGCGCGTCTCGTCCGGCATGATGCCGAGCAAGGGGCCGATACGCGGCACCAGCCGTCCCACGGCGGGAGCCGCGTTCCATGCCGCAGTACGCTGGAACGACGTCGCCTCCGTACCTTGCGGCTCATCCATCATCGCGACAACAACGTAGCGCGGCTTATCCATAGGAAATGCTGCGGCGAAAGTCGTGATCAGCGCGTGCTTACGATAGCCGCCCACGCCCGGTTTTTCCGCCGAACCGGTCTTGCCGCCGATACGGAAACCCGGCGCGTCCGCCTTGCGACCGGTGCCGTAGTCCACGATCATCCGCAGCAACTGGCGAATGCGGGCGCTCGCGGCCGCGCTGAACACGCGGCGCCCCGCCGGAACTTCGGAAGGATCGAGCTTGTCCAGCGTCGCGGGACGCCAGATGCCCCCGTTGACCAGCGCCGCATAAGCCGTCGCCAGATGCAGCGGGGTAACTGCCAGGCCATGACCGAACGAGACCGTCATCGTCCGCAGCCGCGGCCAGGTGCCCGACGGCCAGATCGGGAAACCACGCGCGGGCAGTTCGATGGTCGGGCGCTCGTTCATGCCCAGCGTTTCCATCGTTTTCTTCAGCCGCTCGCCTCCCATTTCGTCAGCCACTTCGGACATCACGATGTTCGAGGAATGGATGAGGGCTTCGGGCACGTTGAGTGTCGAACCGTAATTGTGGTCGTCGTGGATCGTGAAACGGCCGACGTGCAAAGGCGCTGCCGGCCAGCGGCGGCTCATGTCGGTGACCGTCCCGGCATCGAGCGCCGCAGCAACCGTGATCGGCTTGAACGTGGAGCCCAGCTCGTAGACCTGATTGGTCACGCGATTGAAGCCGTGCGGGACTTCCCCTTCCCTGGCCTCGGCAGGAGAGACCATCATGTCGTCCGGCTTGACGTGGTTGGGATCGAAGGCGGGAAGCGAGGCGAGCGCCAGCACTTCACCGGTTTCGGCGTCGAGCACCACACCGCCCGCACCCTTGGCACGGCTGAGCGACATGGCCTTGCCCAGTTCGTCCTCGAGCGCGCTCTGGACCCGGAAATCGATCGACAGTACGGCCGGGTGGGTGCGCCCCTCCATGCTGGTGAGCTGCTTTTCGTAGACCTGCTCCATGCCGATGTGGCCCTTGCCATCGCTATCGACATAGCCGAGCACGTGGGCCGCCATCGACCCTTGCGGATAGAAGCGGGTCTCTTCCAGCGGATATTCCAGCGCCGGTTCGCCCAGCGCGTGAACGCGATTGGCCTCTTCGGGAAGGATCGACTTGCGGATATAGCCCGCCTTGCCCGACGATAGCTGGGCGATCACTTCGCGCCGGTCCAGATCGGGGAAGATCCGCAGCAGGCCATTAGTCACTTCCTCGGGCGTATGAATCAGCGGCGGCCCCTCGGTCATCGCCTTGGGATTGAACCACAGCGAATAGACACGGAAATCGCGGGCCAGCACCACGCCATTGCGATCGACGATCTCGCCGCGCGACGGGATCAGCGCGTCACCCAGCTCGCCGCGGTGCGTGGTTACGCCAGTCGCGCCGAGATAGGTAATACGGCCCAGCGCACAGAGCCCGACGAGCACGAAGACTCCGAGCACCCAGAGCGAGCGCAGCTTGGCCACCAGCAGTGAGCGCTGTCGTACGTTCACCATCTTGCGCCGCCCGGCAGCGGCTGCCGTCGGCACAGCGCCTCGCGCTACCGGGATCGCCCCTGTCGGATAGGCAAGGGCGTTCACTACTGGCCTGCCTCCGCGACTTCGATGCGAGCCAGACGCTTGCCGAGCGCAGCGGCATCGCGCGCCAGTTCGGCACGTTCGGGATCACGCCCCTTCGCCGTGGCGGGTGCGGGTTCGGACAGGGCAGCCGCCGTCGCTCCCGCGACCGGCGAAACCATGGCCAGCAGCGAGGATCCGGTATCCTGCGACACCGGCTTTTCGGCATTGGCATAACGAATCGGCTGCGGTGCACCCGGCCCTGCCGCCATGCCCAGCGCCGCCAGTTGCCGCTCACCCTCGATGTACTGCCCGGCCACGGGCGCCTTGTAGCCGAATTCGAGGTCGTTGAGCTGCCTGAGCGCCTGCTGGTTCGAACGGGTCTGGAACTCGGTCTGCAAGAAATCGATGTCCTGCTGCACCCAGACCATCTTCTTCTCGGTGTCGTAGACCTGGCTCTTCACGGCGTTGACCCGCAGCGTCAGCGCAATCGTCATGGCGCCGCAGACCAGCAGCACCGAAGCCCACCCGATCGAACGGATACGGTCGCTGGTAAGGTTCATGCGGCACTCCTATGGGCATTGCGGGCGGGGGCATCGGTGCGCACGGCGCTGCGCAAGGTGGCGGAACGGGATCGCGGATTGACGGCCAGCTCGGCCTCGCCGGGGCGCACAGCCTTGGCGACGCTGTCGAAAGTGGGCGCGTTCGCGGCAGCGACCTGCGGCAAGTGGCGCGAGGTCGCCTTTCCTGCGGTGCTGGCATCGCGCAGGAAGTGCTTCACCTTGCGGTCCTCCAGGCTGTGGAAGGTCACCACGGCCAGCCGTCCGCCGGGACGAAGCAGCGTCTCTGCACCGGCCAGACCGGCATCGAGCTCGTCGAGTTCGCCGTTCACGTGGATGCGGATCGCCTGGAAGCTGCGCGTCGCCGGATCCTTGGGCGCGCCGGGACGGTAGCCGAGTGCCTTGCGCACGACGCGAGCCAGTTCACCGGTCGTCTCGATCGGACGGGCCGCAACGATCGCGCGAGCCACGCGGCGCGACTGGCGCTCTTCGCCGTAGAGATAAAGCACATCGGCGATGTCCGCCTCATCCGCTTCATTGACGAAGTCGGCGGCAGACGGACCATCCTGGCTCATGCGCATGTCGAGCGGGCCATCCGAAGCGAAGGCAAAGCCGCGTTCGGCCTGATCGAGCTGCATCGAAGACACGCCGATATCCATGACCACGCCATCGACCGCATCGACCCCCGCCTCGGCCATGCCCTCGGCCATCTCCGAGAAGCGGCGCGGGTGGAGGACCAGCCGGGGCGGCACGGTTTCCAGTTCGGGCCAGCGCACGGGATTGGCCCGAATCGCCGCGATCGCGTCGGGATCACGATCGAACGCGTGCACGGTCGCACCGGCATCGAGCAGGCGGCGGGTGTAGCCGCCCGCACCCAGCGTCGCATCGACGATGAGATCGCCGCCCTGGGGGTTCAGGGCGGCGATCACCTCCTCAACGAGCACGGGGATATGCGGGATGCCGGGGGCGCTCATTTCTTCTTCGCCTTGGCCAGTTCCGCCTCGGCGGCCGAGCGGCAGATTTCGATGGCGCCTTCCAACTCGGCGTCATCGCCCATCTTGTAGAGCTCGTCCGGATTCCAGATGGTGATGAACTGGCCGACGCCCTGGAAGTAGAGCTGGTCCTGGATGTTCGCGAGGCGGGCGAGGCCTTCGGGCAGGACGAAGCGGCCGGAACCGTCGAACGGCACCTGCTGGAAGGTGTAGAGGGCCATGGCCTTCTTCACGCGGTTGAACGGGCGCCCGGCGGCGTCCGCACGGGCCTGTTCGCGGTCGAGTTCGTCTTCGAATTCAGCGACGCGGGACAGGCCGAAGCCGACGAGGCACTTCCATTCGGGGAACTTGGCGAGGCACAGCACGTCCTTGCCGCTCGATTCGCGCACGGTGCCGCGAAGAGCGCTGGGCAGCACGAAGCGGTTCTTGTCGCGTAAAAGCGAAAAGCCCTGCCCGCTGTAGAAGATCGGCTGCCCCGCCATGATATCCCGCTTCGCCCCAAACGTATTCGTCTCGGGAACAGCAAAGCCCTCCCCCAACCGCACACCCACGCGGCAGGGTTCCGCATCCACACGAGACACGGCGAGACTCAGCCATTCCGATTGACTGTTTTCATATAACGGGAAATGCGGGGATTAAAGGGAAATATGGGGATCAGGCGGAATTTATCCACCAACGCGCGTACCATACCCCCCTAACCCCAAGATCCAAAGACCTGCCTCGCGAGCCAAAAGCCGAATAAAATCATTTATTTTCAATAATAAACTCGAAACAGGCTGACCGTCCCCGACAATCCCCATTCCGGATTGAAAATCCCCGCCGACTCCCCTGCCTCCTCCTTTCACCGGAAAAGTGCCGGAAACGTCAGTTACTGCGCAACGCGGCCGAAAAGCTTGCTTTCCAGGCAGGGGCACGCCGCCTGCCGAGCGTCCCGCACATTCCCGGCCCGGCAGCCACATCGGCACCGCAAGGCGTTTTGACCGGAACGAACCCCGATTTCCCGAATTTTCCCCGAAGCGCTACCCCCGCTGCGCCATCCCCGGTTTTCCCGAACGGAAAACCGCAGGCTCCGCCATCACGGTTGCGGCAGCGGATTGGCTTCGGCGCTGTCCATGGGGTTGGGACGCGCCGTCGGCGTGGGCGTCGGACTGGGCTCGACCGCAGGGACTACGCCGATGTCCGCGAGCGGGTCAGTCGCCGGCTTCTTCGGCACGGCATCGACTGCAATCACGTCGTGAATCGGATCTTCGGTATCAGTCAGCCGGGCGCGGTCCATGATGATGTTGGCCAGGCCGACCAGCAGCAGCATCGCACAGAGCCCGAACAGGCCAACCTGCAGGCGGTGCACTGCCTGCGCGCGCAGTTCTCGCGCACCAGGCGCAGCATAGTGCCGGGGAGTGGTGATCGGTTCGACCAGGCCCGAGGTAATCTGGGGAGGATGCTGTCCCGCCATCGACAGGATTCTATATCAGCTTGCCAGCCAAGGGAAGACCGGAAGCCCCTTCACCTTGAGCCACTCGGGATTATAGAGCGAGGAAAGATAGCGGAAGCCGGTATCGCACAGGATCGTCGCCACCCGCGCCTTGGGACCAAGCTGCTTGCCGAGCGCCACCGCGCCCGCGACGTTGATGCCCGAGGACAGCCCCAGACACAGCCCCTCTTCGGAGAGCAGGCGGCGCACCCATTCGAGGCCTTCCTCGTCGGAAATGCGGAACTGCGTGTCGATCGGCGCGCCTTCGAGATTGGCGGTGATACGTCCCTGCCCGATGCCTTCGGCGACGGAGGAGCCTTCCGCCTTCAGCTCACCATGGGCGTAGTAGTTGTAGAGCGCCGCACCGTGCGGATCGGTCAATGCGATCGTGATCTTCTCGTCAAACGCCTTGAGGCCCAGACCCGTGCCGGCGATCGTGCCGCCGGTGCCTGCAGCACAAGTAAAGCCGTCGATCCGGCCTTCCATCTGCTCCCACAGTTCGGGCGCGGTGCTTTCGATGTGGGCCTTGCGGTTGGCGATATTGTCGAACTGGTTCGCCCAGATCGCGCCTTCGGTCTCCTCGGCCAGACGGCGCGAGGTGTGGACGAAGTGGCCGGGGTTCGAGAACGGCGCCGCCGGGACCAGCACCAGTTCAGCGCCGAGCGCGCGCAGCGTGTCCATCTTCTCGCGCGACTGCGTCTCGGGCATGACGATGACCGTCTTGTAGCCCAGCGCATTGGCGACCAGCGCAAGGCCGATCCCCGTATTTCCCGCGGTGCCCTCGACAATCGTGCCGCCGGGCCGGAGCAGCCCCTTCGCCTCGGCATCGCGCACGATCCACAGCGCGGCCCGGTCCTTCACCGAGGCGCCGGGGTTGGCGAATTCGCACTTGCCCCAGATCTCGCAGCCTGCAGCCTCGCTCGGCCCCTTGAGCAGGACCAGAGGAGTGTTGCCGATGAGATCGAGCGTCGAACGCTTTGCTTGCGGTGCAGTCATGCCGCGAAAATTAGGAAAGGCAGAGGCGAGGCGCAAACGAATTGCACCTTACCCCTGCCAAGCCAAACTTGCAGGCACGCCATGAACGGCACTGGCCCACGCCTCCATCCGGCCTTCCACGCAAGTGTAGCTGATGGGAGGCCGGGTGGGCGCGCGGGCCGGTGCCGAAACCGGAAATCCACCCTTCAAGTGGATTACCGAAAACAGACTCAGTCTTCCTGAGCGATGGTGATCTTGCAGCCTTCAAGAGCCGCCGTAACCGGCACCTGGCACGACAGGCGCGAGAATTCGTTGCGATGGTCCGAGCTGTCGAGCAGGTCGTTCTCGTCTTCGCTCATCTCCGGGAGCTTATCCATGAAGTCCGGCGCGATGTGGACGTGGCAGGTCGCGCACGAGCAGCAGCCGCCGCACAGCGCCAGCAGTTCGTCGAAGCCTGCGTCACGGATGACTTCCATCAGGGTGCGGCCTTCAGCCGCCTCCAGGCTCGATTCTTCACCCGACTGATTGACGACGATGATCTGCGGCATGCTAACGAATCCCCTTTGATACACTGTGTATCACAAATGCAGTGGTAGGTGCTTTTGCCGCAGGCTGCTAAAGCCTGCAACCCGCTTTTGCAAGGTAGCTGAAAACATGGGTTTGACCGCTGACGCACTCATTTCGGGTCTCGATGCCATCGCCGCGGCCGAACCGGCCATGGCCCGCGCGCTCGAAGTGGCCGGATACCCAGAGCCGCGGATACGCCCCACCGGCTATACGACACTGCTGCGCACGATCGTGGGACAGCAGGTCAGCGTAGCGGCGGCGGCATCGGTCTGGGCAAGGCTTGAGGCGCTTTTAGGCGACGGTCTGCCGCCGGACGCCCTGCTCGCCGCGGACTTCGACGCTCTGCGTGGCTGCGGCCTTTCCCGCCAGAAACAAGGTTACGCTCGTTCGCTATGCGAACTGGTCACGGCTGGTGCGCTGGACCTCGATGCCCTGCCCCAGGATGATGAAGAAGCTATCGCCCACCTGATAAAGATAAAGGGGATCGGGCGCTGGTCGGCGGAAATCTACCTGCTGTTCGCGGAGGGCCGCCCGGACATCTGGCCCGCCGGCGATCTTGCCGTGCAGGCAGGCCTGCACAAGATCCTGGGCCTCGATGCGCGTCCCAGCGAGAAGGAAACCCGCGTGCTGGCCGAGCAATGGCGCCCGCACCGGGGCTCGGCCGCGATCTTCACCTGGCACTGCTACAACAACCCGGCGCTTTAACGACCAAAGGCGGCGTGCCGCACCGGGCTATTTGAGCGTCATCAGGTAATTGACGACGGCCTTGCGCTTCGCCGGATCGGCGATCCCCGCAAAGGGCATCTTCGTGCCGGGCACCGCTTTCTGCGGCGACGTCAGCCACGTGTCGAGCGTCGCTTCATTCCAGGCCAGCCCCGAGTTCCGGAGCGCTTCGCTGTAGGCATAGCCCGGCAGACTGGCAGCCTTGCGTCCCCCCACACCGGCAAGACTCGGACCGACGATCGTCTTGCCCGGTTCGGTAGAGTGGCATGCCGCACAGACGGCAAATGCGGCCGGCCTCGCCGCGGGAGCATCGGGGGTACCGGCCAAGGCCGCCGAAGCACCCGAAAAAATCACGACCATCAACGACAGCAAGGCAAGGCCCGGTATGGCCGCATTGAACTTTTGCATGAACCTGCCTCGCACACTTCGCAAAAACAGGGGCAGACCGCCACAGACATGGCCGCCTGCCCCCGCTTCATTCAGGAACGTCCGATGCTCAGAAGCGGTCGGCGTTCATCACCTTGGCCCAGGCCGCGACGAAATCGTCGGCGAACAGCTGGCCCGCATCGTCGGACGCATAGACTTCCGAAACCGCACGCAGTTCCGAGTTCGACCCGAAGATCAGGTCAACCGGCGTGGCCCTCCACTTGGCAGCGCCGGTCGTCCGGTCCTTGCCGTCGTAGAGGCCCGGCGTGGCCGACTTCGACCAGACGGTGTCCATCGACAGCAGGTTCACGAAGAAGTCGTTCGAGAGCGTTCCCGGACGGCTGGTGAACACGCCATTGGCCGAACCGCCGGCATTGGCGTTGAGGGCACGCATGCCGCCCACCAGCGCGGTCATTTCCGGCACGGTAAGGCCCAGCATGTCCGCCTTGTCGACCAGTGCCGCCGCCGGCGCTTCATAGGAGGCCGACGAGTAGTAGTTGCGGAAACCGTCAGCCTTGGGCTCGAGATAGCCGAACGAGGTCACGTCGGTCTGCGCCTGCGTGGCATCGACACGGCCCGGCGTGAACGGCACGGAGGCCTTGTAGCCGCCCTTTGCTGCAGCCTGCTCGATCGCGGCATTGCCGCCCAGCACGATCAGGTCCGCGAGCGAGACCTGCTTGCCCCCGGCAGCGCTCTTGTTGAAGTCCTTGCGGATAGCTTCAAGCTTGGCGACCACCTTGGTCAGTTCGGCCTTGTCATTGACGGCCCAGTCCATTTGCGGCTGCAGGCGGACGCGGGCGCCATTGGCACCACCGCGCATATCGGTGCCGCGGAAGGTCGAGGCCGAAGCCCAGGCGGTGCGGACCAGTTCGCTGCCGGTCAGGCCCGATGCCAGGATCTTCGACTTGAGCGCCGACGCATCGGCACTGTCGATCATCGCATACGTGGCCTTGGGGAGCGGGTCCTGCCAGGCGTACGTCTCGGTCGGAATGTCCTTGCCGAGATAGCGCCCCTGCGGGCCGAGATCGCGGTGGGTCAGCTTGAACCACGCGCGGGCAAAGGCCTTGGCGAACGCGGTGTTGTCCTTGCGCCAGCCTTCGAGAATGGCCCGGAACTTCGGGTCTTCCTTGAGCGCGATGTCCGTGGTGAACATGATCGGCGCGTGGAACTTGCCTTCAACGTGCGCGTCGGGAACGAGGTTCGCGGCGGCCGGATCGCTCGGGATCCACTGCGTCGCGCCGGCCGGGCTCTTGGTCTTGACCCAGTCGAAGTTCATCAGGTTGTCCACGTACTGCATGGTGAACTGCGTCGGAGCCGCCGACCATGCGCCTTCAAGGCCGCTGGTGATGGTGTCCTCGGCCATGCCCTTGCCGCAGTTGTTCTTCCAACCAAGGCCCTGCTGCTCGAGACCGGCCGCGGCCGGATCGGCTTCCATGCATTCTTCGGGCTTGTGCGCACCGTGCGCCTTGCCGAAGGTGTGGCCGCCCGCGATCAGCGCGGCGGTTTCCTCGTCGTTCATCGCCATGTTGCCGAAGGCGCGGCGGATGTCGGCAGCGGCCGAGATCGGATCGCCGTTGCCATTCGGGCCTTCCGGATTGACGTAGATGAGGCCCATCTGCACGGCGGCCAGCGGGCCCTTGAGGTTGCCCTTGCCGTCGCGGCGCTTGTCGTCCAGCATCTTCATTTCCGGGCCCCAGTAGACAAGGTCCGGCTGCCAGGCGTCAACGCGGCCGCCCGCGAAACCGACGGTGGTGAAGCCCATGTCTTCCAGAGCGACATTCCCGGCGAGGACCATCAGGTCACCCCAGGACAGCTTGCGCCCGTACTTCTGCTTGATCGGCCAGACGAGGCGGCGCGCCTTGTCGAGGCTGACGTTGTCGGGCCAGGAGTTCAGCGGCTCGAAGCGCTGCTCGCCGCCGTCCGAACCGCCACGCCCGTCACCCACGCGATAGGTGCCGGCGCTGTGCCATGCCATGCGGATGAAGAAGGGGCCGTAGTTGCCATAGTCGGCCGGCCACCAGGGCTGCGAGGTGTGGAGCACCTTGCGGATATCGGCTTTCACGGCATCCAGATCGAGCGATGCGAATTCCTTCGCGTAGTCATAGTCCGAGCCGTAGGGATTGGACTGGGCCTCATGCTGGCGCAATGCGGCCAGGTCGAGGCTCTTGGGCCACCAGTCCTTGTTGGACATGCCCGCTGCCATCGGCGCAGCATCCTGTGCCATAGCCGGCGGGGCCATCAGCGCGACGGCTGTGCCAAGCAGCAGCGTCGTCAAAGGCCTCTGGGATTTCCTGAACATCATACCTCTCCTGTTGCGAGGGGCTACCTCCAGCCCGGCGCCGGGATACACCTGCTTCTTGACGAAGGAGAAACAGGAGAGGCTCGTCAGAGTAATCGGGGAATACGATTAGAAATGAAAAGTTACAGAAATTTCATAATCTGTTCGCATGTGCGGCATCGGGGTTCAGGTGGTAATGCGCGCGCTAAGACAGCCCACCCCCAACCCCTCCCGCTCACACGATCCCGTCGATGAACTGCGCCATCGCCACATCGCGCGTGCTCAGCCCGCCCGCGTCATGGGTGGTCAGCCTCACGCGCACCTTGTTGTAGACATTGAACCATTCGGGATGGTGATCGGCCTTGTCGGCATGGAGCGCAACGCGCGTCATGAAGCCGAACGCCTCGTTGAAATCGCCGAATTCCAGCTCGATTTCGAAGGCGAGACCGTCCTCGCTCAGCGTCCAGCCGGGCAGGCCCTTCAGCGCTTCGTCGCGTTCGGCATCGGTCAGGCGGGGGATGGCCATGTCACTCTCCTTGGCAGTGCCTGCGGTTTCCCCTATCGCACCCGTCGATGCAAGGGGCCGCCGTTTCCGTAACCGATCTCGCGTGCCGGCGCGGCGACAGGGTGCTGTTCCGCCGCCTCTCGCTGCGCCTCGCGGCAGGAGAAGCCCTGCAGATCGCGGGGCACAACGGCATCGGCAAGTCCAGCCTGCTGCGCATCGTTGCCGGTCTCGCGCCGGCCTTCGCCGGATCGGTGGAGGTCAACGGCACCATCGGCCTGATCGACGAGCGGCACGCGCTTGATCCGGTCCAGCCGCTCGGCAAGGCTTTGGCATTCTGGCAGCATATCGACGGCGCGGCGGACAACGAACTGGCGCGCCTTGGCCTTTCGGACCTGCTAGACGTGCCGGTGCGGTACCTGTCCACCGGGCAGAAGAAGCGCGCCGCACTCGCCCGGCTGATCGGACAGAAGGCGAGCGTGTGGCTGCTCGACGAGCCGCTCAACGGGCTCGACGTCCATGCGGTGGAATTGACCGAAACACTGGTCGCCGAACATTGCGCGGCGGGCGGCATCGCGCTGGTTGCCTCGCACCAGCCGTTCGCGCTGCCCGGCATGGGCCGTCTTGCGCTGGCGGAGTACGCGGCATGAGCAGGCGCGTCATGGCCCTGCTTCGCCGCGACCTCACGCGCCTGCTGCTGGGCGGGCGCGGCGGCGGCGCGGTGCTGCCGGTGCTGTTCTTCCTCTCGGTGGCGATGCTCTATCCCTTCGCGGTCGGCCCCGACGCGCCGCTGCTGGCACGGACCGGCGGCGGGGTGATCTGGGTTGCCGCCCTGCTCGCCGCGATCCTGCCGCTCGACCGGCTGGTGGAGCCCGACATCGAAATGGGTATGTTCGACCAGTGGGCGCTGCGCGGCATTACCGAGGAACTGGTGATCGCGGTGCGCGTGCTGGCCCACTGGCTGAGCTTCGGCCCGCCGCTGATGCTCGCCGCCCTGCCCGCCGCCGCCCTGCTCGGGCTGGACGGCAACACGCTGAGGATCGTCGAGATCGGGCTGCTGGCAGGCACGCCGGGCCTCGCCGCATTGGGCGTGACCGTAGCGGCACTGACCGCCGGGCTGCGCGGCGGTGCGGCGCTGTCGGGACTGCTGGTAATCCCGATGGCGGTGCCGATCCTGATCTTCGGCGCAGGCAGCCTCGGCATGGGCGGCGAAAGCGGGCTTGCCCTGACGGGCGCGGCCAGCCTTGTCCTGCTGGCCATCGCGCCTTTTGCGGGCGGCGCGGCGGCGCGCGCCGCACGCGGCTGATCCGCAACATCGCCGCGGCGGTTGGCGCGCGGCCTTTTCAACACGCATAGTGCTCCCGCGATCCGGAACAACCGGACAGGAAATCCGGCCCGGGAGAGTAGAAGCCGATGGAAAACTACAGCGACCTGATCGAAACGGCCCGGCGTGATACGGGCCTCGAAAATTTTGGCGGCGACAGCTTCCGCGAAGGGCTGGAGCGACTGGTCACCTCGCTCAATACAGAGGCCCGGCTCAATGCGACGGGCGAGTATGTCCTGCGCGACCGCATCCTGCTCTATCTGCGCCAGCGCCTGATGGTGGAAGACTGGTACCGCCGCCACCCGGAAATCGACGACGGGGAAATCCGCGAACCGCTGTTCGGCGTCAGCTTGCCGCGCACCGGCTCCACGGCGCTTTCGTTCCTGCTCTCCAGCGATCCGGACATCCGCTATCTGCGCGTATGGGAAAGCTCGCAGCCCTGCCCCCCGCCCTCGACCGTGGAGGGGCCGGACCCGCGCCGCGGGGCCTCCAGCGCCGCCGACGAGAGCCTCAAGGACAGCAAGCGCACGCCGACCGGGATCGACGGCGCGATGGAATGCCAGGATCTGATGGCGCTCGATTTCAAGAGCCAGATGTTCCAGGCCTTTGCGCAAGTGCCAAGCTATGCCGGCTGGCTGCTGGAGGCCGACCACACCGAAACCTACCTCTACGAAAAGCGCGTGCTCAAGCTGCTGCAGTGGGGCGAACCGTCGAAGCCCTGGCGGCTCAAGGCCCCCACGCACCTGCTCTATCTCGACGCGCTCGACAACGCGTTCCCCGATGCCCGCTTCGTGATGACGCACCGCGACCCCACCGACGTGATGCTCTCGGTCGCGACCGTCTATGCCGACATCATCGAGAAATTCACCGATCACGTCGATTACCATTACATCGGCGAACTCAACGTGCGCTGCTGGTCCGAAGGGATGCGCCGCGCCATCGCCTTCCGCGAGCGGGGCAACGATGACCGGTTTTACGACATCCATTTCCGCGCGATGCAGCGCGACCCGCTGGGCGAAGTGCGCGGTCTCTACGCATGGCTGGGACAGGAGGTCTCTCCCGCCTTCGCGGACGCCATGAGCGCCTGGTGGGAAAGCAACCAGAGCGCCGGGCGCATGAGCAAGCCCGATCCGTCGAAGTTCGGGCTCGATTTCGATGCCGTCCGCGCGCAGTTCGCCGGTTATCTCAAGCACATGGAAACCTGGGCGCCGTTCAGCGAGACGGCTGCCTGACCCGCATCACCCCCTTACCCGCATCAACCAACGCACTTCTGGAACCCGACAATGGCTGAACCGATCACTGGAAAGCACGAATTCGACGCCGATGCCCGCATGGCACAGATCGTCGGCGACGGCCCCCGCTACGCACCGCTGCGGCTCGACGAAGTCACGCCCGAAGGGCAGGAACAGATCGATGCGATCCGCGCCGCCTTCAATATCCCGGACGACCGTCCTTTCCCCGATGTCAGCCTGATCACCCTGCGCCACCCCGGCATGTTCAAGGGACAGATGACGCTGGGCATCGAACTGGCGGCAAGGGGCACGATCCCGCTGCGGGACCGCGAACTGGCCATCCTGCGCATTTCCCTGCTGGCGCGCGCACCGTTTGAGTGGAGCGAGCACGTCGATATCGGCAAAGCCTTCGGCGTGACCCCGGAAGAGATCGAGCGGGTGATCGAAGGCTCCTCGGCCCCCGGCTGGAGCGAACACGAGGCCGCGCTGCTGCGGGCGATGGAAGAACTTGTGGCCGATTACTGCATGTCCGACGCGACCTGGGACACGCTGGCCAAGACCTACAACGAGATGCAGATGCTCGAACTGCCCATGCTCGCCGGCTCCTACCTGATGACAGCCATGCAGCAGAACACACTGAAAATTAAGCCCAAAGGCGGCTTCGACTACCGCTGAATCGCATCGGCCTGCGCCAGATCAATTGCAGCCCGGCGCAGGCCCGCTATCCTCCCCCCGACACGCACTTGGAAAGGCCGACCGCATGAAGAAGGGATTCGTCGACGACATCGAGAAGCTGACCGAGGAGAACGTCGACTTCCGCCGCGTTCTCTACACCGGACAGAACCTGCAACTGGTGCTGATGTCGATCGAGCCGGGTGACGAGATCGGCGCCGAGGTGCACCTCGACATCGACCAGTTCTTCCGCATCGAAGCTGGCGAAGGCGAAGTCTCGATCGACGGCGTGGTGCACAAGGTGAAGGCAGATGACGGCATCGTCGTGCCGGCCGGCGCGCTGCACAACGTGGTGAGCGTGGGCAAGGAGCCGCTCAAGCTCTACACCATCTATGGCCCGCCTGAGCATGTCGACGGCACGGTGCACAAGACCTGCGCCGAGGCCAGCACCGCGCACGAGCACTTCGACGGCAAGACCACCGAGTAACGGTTCGGGGCCGCGCCGCCAGCCTGTGGATAATGCAGTGCACAACCGAGTTAGAAGCTGTGGATTGCAGCTTCTATCCGGTCTCGCCTGCAGCACGGGTTCGGGTGTAGCGGCGGCGTGGAGCTTCCGTGGGCAGAACTGCCTCTTCCCGAGGGGCGGGAATCCGCCCTCCCGGTAACGGCACACCGTGCGGGTTCGAGGCGCCATGGCGCATGAGCAGGCGCGCCGCCTCGCCGGCAGGAACACCGCGCGAAAACAGGAAGCCCTGTCCCACCTGGCACCCCAGTTCCAGCAGCTTTTCCGCCTGAGCATCCGTCTCGACACCTTCGGCGGTGACGGATGCGCCCAGTTTCCCGGCAATCGCGACCAGTCCGGCGATGATGGTTCCGCTCACATCATCGTCAGGCAGCCGGGCGGTGAAGGCCTGATCGACCTTGATGAAATCGACAGACAGTTCCAGCAAGTGCGTCAATGAAGCGAAGCCCGTGCCGAAATCGTCCAGCGCGATGTACACACCACGCCTTCTCAGGTGCGCCAACGCCTCGCACACCAGCCTGTCGCGTTCACCGATATACACTCTTTCCGTCACCTCGAGGATAAGGCGTTTCATCAGCCTTTCATCGGGGAAAAGCCGGTCCAGCGTTTCCCCCAGCCGGCCCCCGCGCAGGTCCACGGCGGTGACGTTGACGGCGACATAACCGAAATCGATCCCCAGAGCGCTCCAGGCACGCATGTCTTCCGCCACGGCCGACAGCATCCGATGCGTCAGGACCGAGGCTACACGCACGTCGCCGGCGGCTTCGGCAAAGGCCGATGCGGAAATGATCTCGCCATCTGGCGACACCATCCGGGACAGCGCCTCGAAGCCGACAATACGCCGGTCCGCCAGCCGCACGACCGGTTGATACCATGCCTCTATGCGCCCTTCCTTCAAGGCGGCATCAAGGCTCTCGATTGACGAAATACGCGCAATCATGCGCTTGCCTACACCCTTGGCAAACTGCACGTACCCGCCGCGCCCGCTCTCCTTCGCATGATGCAGTGCCAGATCGGCCTTGTAGCGCACGTCTTCCGGCACGGCTTCATCGCCGGCGACGATTGCACCGCCGATACTGGCTTCGGCGACAAGCGAGAACTTCTCGCACTCGACGGGGCGGGAAAGGATTTCGAGCAGGCTGGTGGCCGTCTTCTGCATGTCCTGCAGCCGCACCGGATCCTTGATCAGAACCGCGAATTCGTCTCCGCCGACGCGGAACGCGCTGTCCGGAAACACGAAACGCGACAATCGCGCAGCCAGCTCCTGCAACAACTGATCGCCCGCAGAATGGCTGAAAGTATCGTTGACCGTCTTGAGGTTATCGAGGTCGATCATGAGAACGCCCCACGCGCCCGGCTCTTCGCAGCCGAGATGGGCGATGGCCCGGCTGAAGCTGCCCTGATTTGGCAGATCCGTCAGAGCATCGGTATTGGCGCGCCGCTCGCGGTCGGCCACCCGCAGGTGGCGGGCAAAGGCCAGATGGCACAAGTGCAGGCAGACATCGACGATCGCGCGTTCCTCGCCGGTCGGTGCGCGCGGTACGCGGAAATACAGCGCGAACGTGGCCAGAACGGTATTTTTCTCGTCGACCAGCGGCGACGACCAGCAGGCCCTCAGCCCCAGCGACAGCGCCGCCTCCTGAAAAGCCGGAAAGGGTGACCAGCGCGGATCGCGGGCGATATCGTGCACTTCCACCGGCTGGCCGAGATAGGCTGCCGTTCCGCAAGACCCGACATTGGGTCCGATCGTCAGATTGTCCAGGCTTTGCGAATAGTCCTCCGGCAGGCTCGGCGCGGCCAGCGGATGAAGGGTGCCGCTACGATCCAGGATCAGGACAGAGCAGACAACACCCTGAAATCGCTCTTCTATCTGCAAACAGATGCCGTGCATGACCTCTGCCAGAGGCAGGCCTTTGGCGATCAATTCAAGTATTGTCGCCTTGAACTTCAGCACATCCGGTCCAGTTCAGACTCTCCGCGAAACAACGCACGCTAACCAACGATAGTTAACAGTGCGCTACCAGCCGCTTGGTTCCCGAATTTATTGCAGGTCTACCGCCGTCCTGCCGCCAAAACAGGGCCGGGGCGGGCAAGGCAAGAAGCCGCCCCGGCCAAGGTCAGGAGTGAACCGGACGCCCCATGACAAGCGCCGGGCCCGGGAGGGGCTTGACCGCAAGGCCAAGCCGCGTATCAATAGCTATTGATAATCATTCTCAATTGCAACCCCTTTGGAGATTCGGACATGTACCAGTATGTCGACCGTCCCCTGAGCACCCTCGACGAGGGGGCCCGCTTCCTCGTCTGGTCCATGCGCGCGTGGGTTACGGCCATCGGCCACAAGCGCTGCCCTGCCCGGATGCTGGCACCGGCGTTCGCCAAGTGGCGCATGATCGGCGGTCTTCAGGCCTTCCATCGCACGATGCTGCTGTTCAACCGCGACGCGCTGGAAACCTTCGCGTTCTGCTCGCTGTCCTGCCCGCATGTGTCGGAACACGAGGCGGTCATTCTCGAACTCGTGACCTCGCTGCGCGATCGCGGTCCAGTCGCCACGCGCGAGACGCTGGACCTGCTCATTGCCGAGGAAAGCGTCGGCGACATGCTCGAAACGCTCTCGCGCCTCGGCGCAGTCATGGCAATTGCGGGCATCTTTCCCGGCGAGACGGCACGGACCAGGGACCTGCGCACCTGAGCCCGCTGCAGGATCAGTCCAGCGGCGCGACGTCTACCGAGAAGAACATCGTCTGCCGCGACGATCCCCGGAAAGTGCCATCCAGCGGCGCGACATCCGAATAGTCACGCCCCATGCCGATGAAGATGTGATCGGTATCGGCAAGCACGGCATTGGTCGGGTCGAATCCAACCCAGCCCAGTTCGTCGCCGCACCACAGGTTGACCCATGCGTGCATGGCATCGGCTCCGACCAGACGTTCCTGCCCTGGCGGCGGCAGCGTGCGCAGATAACCGCTGACGTAAGCCGCCGGAATGCCATGCGCCCGCGCCGCGATGATCATCACGTGGCTGAAGTCCTGACACACGCCATGGCGGTTGCGAAAGGCCTGGATCGGCGGCGTGTCGGTCTGTGTCGCGCCGGAATCGAAGGCGAATTCCTCGTGAATCGCGTGCATCAGCGCGCGCCCCGCCTCCATCACCGGCATGTCGTCATCGAGGAAAGAGCCTGCCCACATCGCGATCTCGTGTTCGGGCACGGCGATCGGCGACGCGAAGATGTAGGATGCCGGCGCCAGGTCGGAGAGATCGGGCATCGCCATCGCCCGTTCGCGCAAGTCGGCCAGATGCGGACCGTCAGCCTCCTCAATGAAGAACGGCAGCGCTTCACGCTCGACCGTGAACCGGCTTTCGATCTGCAACTGGGTGATAGGCTCGTGCAGTCCGAAATGCGCCTCGTTCACATAGTACCCGCCATCCGCCTCGTGCACTTGCGCGGGCTGCGGATCGATCGTGAGCTTGTAGTCACTCACGGTCTGCCCGGGCCATCGCGCCGGGCGCAGGCGTACATTGAACTTCGCGAGCCGCACGGGCGCCGCGTATTCAAGCCGGGTCATATGGGTGACAGCGTAGCGCATCACAGCAGCCGCGTTCTCTTTTCCGCTTCCTCGCGATCGAACTTGAGGAAGTAGCGCTCCGAAATCTCGTCGGACAGGTGCTGAAGCTGCTTTTCGATCGTCTCGAGCCTTTCGGGCGTCATCTCCGGCGCCAGCACGGCTTCCAGTTCACCCGCCAGCGCGCGCGCGGCACGCAGGGGCGGCTCGGGAATGTTGTCGTCGCGCAGACTAGGCAAGGCGCTCAGATGCTCGACGATCTGGGCGACCTGATACTTGAGCGCGCGCGGATTATCCGGATCGAGCAGGACAAGATCGCGCACCGGATTGGTCATCGGGCCGGTCAGGTACCGGCTGCGGTAGATGATCTGGCTGTCGCACAGGTCAAGCAGCATCCCCAGCGACTGGGCCGAACTTTCCTCAGCGCTCAATTTCGACGCCATGCGGCAGATCGCCTGCCCCCGCTCGATCCGGTGCCCGATCTGCAGGAATCGCCAGGCGGCCGAGCGCACCATGTCTTCCGAGACGAGTCCCGCCAGCGCGCTGAAATGCTCGGTCAGCCAGCGTGCGCTGGCCAGCATGCTTTGCGGCCGGCTGGCATCGACTGACGGCATCGGCCGGCTGACGATCCGCCAGAAATCCCGGGCGAACCGCTCGCGCAGCGCCAGCCCGGTCTGCATCCGTCGCCGCATGAGCGCCGCCACGCCGCCAGGAAGGCGCGTTTCGGTAAGTGCCCGGGCGCACACGGCCGCCGGAAGGTTCCCGGCCGTAGCCGGAGCGATCGCGTTGAACTCGAGAAGCAGGTCGACGAGGCCGCGGACGCGCACGCCCTCGCCGTCGATGCCGATATCGCCTTCCATCGTGCTGCCCAGCAGGGTCCGCACGATCCGCACGACCGTCTCCGCACGTTCATTGTAGCGGCCGAACCAGAACAGGTTGTCCGCCGCCTGACTGGCCAGAATGCCGCCCCCGCGCGAAATCGCAGGTTCCTCGACCGCACGCGCAGCCGTGGCCGGCCCGGCCGGTCTCTGATCCACCACCCAGACATCGGCGGAAAGATCCCCCGCCCCCATCAGCGAGGTCGGCAAGGCATTGCTGGAAGAGAGACGCGCAAGCCCGCCGGGCATGACCGACCATTGCCCGTCCGCCGTGCGCGCGACGAAGGCCCGCACCGTGAAAGGGCGCGGCACGATGGCGCCATCGATGACCGCCGGGG
Source organism: Novosphingobium album (ex Hu et al. 2023) (assembly GCF_022832385.1). Classification (GTDB taxonomy): domain Bacteria; phylum Pseudomonadota; class Alphaproteobacteria; order Sphingomonadales; family Sphingomonadaceae; genus Novosphingobium; species Novosphingobium album. The sequence continues at coordinate 103,990 of NZ_JALHLE010000016.1, read as the reverse complement.
TCGTCGAAAGGTGGACAATTTCCTGTCCGCAGTAATCCATCGGCCTGCGCTGCATGGCCTCCAGCAATTTCTGACGCTCGTCCGGCTCCAGACTGGCCCCTGCGACCGGCTGACGCGTCTGCAGCCCCTCCACCGGGAGCCCGAAGGCAGGCAGCAGCGCCAGCTCGTCCAAGCGTCCGGACACCGTCGCGCTTTCGGCCACCTGCCCGCACCACCAGGTGGCGATATTCGGGAGCATGGGCTCCTCTCCCAGCAGGACCTTGCAAAGCCGCGGCATGAAAGCGGCAAAGGCGGGTGTCTCCAGAACCTCGGCCCCAGGCCAGTTGACCATCCCGACCCCACCCGCTGCCCAGGCCTCGAACAGGTTGGCGACGCCCAGCTGGGACTTGGAATCAAACGACAGCGGATCGAGCGAGGTGGTGTTGATCCAGCGCCAGACCGCATCGACCCGTTTCGGCCCGGCGATGGTGCCGACATAGAGGCGGTTGTCCATCACCGAGAGATCCCGCCCCTCCACGAGCGGAAAACCCAGATAGCGAGCGAGATGCGCCTGTTCGGCATAGGACTGGTTGAAACGCCCCGGCGTCAGCAGGGCGATGCGGGGCTGGTCGCGGCCGCAGGCAGCCGCCATGCCGTCGCGCATCAACGCGAAGAACTCGCTGACGCGGCGGACGCGATTGTCGGCCAGAACGCTGCCCGACGCGCGCAGCATCGTGAGGCGGTTTTCGAGCGCGTGACCGACGCCCGCGGCAATCCGCACGCGATCCTGCAGCACCCGCCACTGCCCGCGCGGTCCCCGGGCCAGATCGGCCGAATAGACGTGCAGAAAGTTGCCCTGTGGCGGAATATTGCCCAGCATCTTGCGCGCGAAGAACGGGCTGCCCGCCACCACCGCTGCCGGAAGATGGCCTTCCTTCACCAGCCGCTGCTCACCGTAAACGTCTGCAGCGAGTTGTTCGAACATTGTGGCCCGCTGGATCAGGCCCCGCTCTACCGTGGCCCATTCGTCGGCACTGATGACGAGCGGCATGGCCGTGATCGGCCAGCCGCGCTCGTCCTCATCGCCGGTGACGCGGAATGCCAGCCCGAGATCCTGTGCATGACGGCTCGCGGCATCCTGCAGGGCGGCGAGATCGCCGTCGGAACTCGCCGCCAGTCCTTCGGCGACCGATTTCCAGCGCACCGCCGCAGCCCCGGAGGCGTCCCCGTAGAGATCACCCCCGGCAATCTCTACGGGATAGCCTTCAAGCCACCCCGCCGGGCGCTCCACGGTACTGACGGACGGCTTTTTCGCCATACCCTCACACTAGGCCAATCGGGCGGCGCAAGTCGAGCGTGTACGGGAACTCGCCGGACATCTCCACCGGCGGCACCGGCAGCGGACCGGGTGAGTGTCCGTTGTCGAAGAATCGCGCCTTGCGCCGGGCCTCTGCCTCATAGTCGTTGACCGGCACCGTATCGTAACTGCGCCCGCCCGGGTGCGCGACCTGGTAGACGCAGCCACCCAGCGAGCGGCCATTCCACAGATCATAGATGTCGAATGTGAGCGGCGGGTTGGACGCCAGCATGGGGTGCAGGCACTCGGCCGGCGCCCACGCCTTGTAGCGCACGCCGCCAACGCCTTCTCCAGGAGCAACCGTGGTCAGCGGCACGCGGCGGCCGTTGCAGGTAATGACGTGGCGGCCCTGGACAAGCCCCGATGCCCTCACCTGCAGGCGCTCCGTCGAACTGTCCACATAGCGCACGGTACCGCCGATCGCGCCGGTCTCGCCCAGCACATTCCACGGTTCCAGCGCGTGGCTGATTTCCAATGAAACGCCGCCGCCTTCGACTTCACCGTGGACGGGAAACCGGAACATGCGCTGCGCCTCGAACCATTTGGGATCGAAGTCGTAGCCTGCCCGGCCCAAGTCGGCGAGCACGTCGAGAAAATCGGCCCAGACGAAGTGGCCGAGCATGAACTTGTCATGCAATTGCGTGCCCCAGCGCACCAGCGGCCCGTCCTGCGGCTCCTTCCAGAACCACGCGGCCAGCGCGCGCAGGAGCAACTGCTGGGCAAGGCTCATCTTGCCATCCGGCGGCATCTCGAAACCGCGGAACTCGACAAGGCCCAGCCGCCCGGTCGGCCCATCGGGGCTGAACAGCTTGTCGATGCAGATCTCTGTCCGGTGGGTGTTCCCGGTGACATCGACGAGCAGGTTGCGGAACAGCCGGTCCACCACCCAGGGCGCAGGTTGCTGCAGGTGCGGCCCGGGTACCTGCGAAAGGGCCACTTCAAGCTCGTAGAGCGCATCGTGGCGGGCCTCGTCGATGCGCGGCGCCTGGCTGGTCGGGCCGATGAACAGCCCGGAGAACAGGTAACTGAGCGACGGATGCCGCTGCCAGTAGATGACGAAGCTCTTGAGCAGGTCCGGACGGCGGATGAACGGGCTGTCGAGCAGGCTCGGCCCGCCCAGCACGATGTGATTGCCCCCGCCAGTGCCGATCGAGCGCCCGTCGACCATGAACTTGTCGGCGGTCAGGCCCACCTCGCGCGCGCAATCGTAAAGCGTTTCGGTGATCTCCACCGTCTCTCGCCAGGAGGTGGAGGGGTGGATGTTCACTTCGATCACACCGGGATCGGGCGTGACCTTGAGCACGGTAAGGCGCGGATCGGGCGGTGGCGGATAGCCCTCGATGCGGACCGGCAGCTTGAGCTCCTCCGCCACGACTTCGACGGCCGCGACCAGTTCGAGGTAGTCCTCCAGCCATTCGGTCGGCGGAATGAACACCGCCAGATAGTCGCCGCGCGGCTCGACCGTCATGGCCGTGCGCACAGCGCCTTCGATGATGTCCTGTTCGACCGCGGGCTGCGGAAACATGTGCGGTTCGGGCACATGTTCGAAACGCTGGCCGGAGCGCCGTTCGCGCGACTGGGTTCCGCGCTCGATCACCTGACTGCGAAAATCGGCGAGCGGCTCGCGCTCTTCAGCCGTATCGCGCGGATGGATGTACGGGAAATTTGCCGGTCCCACATAGGGCAGGGAGCCGAGCGGCAGGCGATAGCCGACCGCGGAATCGCCGGGAACCACAGTCAACACGCCCTTGCGCACGCGCCAGAGTTCGCTGCGCCAGCGCGGCGCGCGCTCGTCCCGGGCGTTCCAGCGCTGCACCGGCAACACGAAACCGACCGGTTTTTCGATCCCGCGGCGATAAGTACGCTTGAAACGGCGGGCCATTTCCTCGTCCTCGATGCTGGGATCGAGCGGCGTGACATTCACCGGCAGCTCATCCTCCCGCAACATCCACACGCCCCTGTCCTCATAGACGGGCTGGACGAACTCGGGGCTGACATCCAGTCCCTCGGCCACGGCCTGCAGCAGTCGGGCCGCATTCTTGACGTCGACGCTCGGCACCGGATCGGGATCACCGCCCTTTTCCAGCGGTTTCTCGCCGGCCAGCAGGCTGTCATCCTGCCAGATTGGCAGCCCATCCTTGCGCCAGTAGATCGAATAGCCCCAGCGCGGCAGCGTCTCGCCCGGATACCACTTGCCCTGACCGTGATGCAGCAGCGAGCCGGGGGCAAACTTCTGACGCAGCAGGCGGATCAGCTGGTCGGCATAGGCCGCCTTGGTCGGGCCGACAGCCTCGGCATTCCATTCGGGCGCCTCAAAGTCGCTGGCGGCAATGAAAGTCGGCTCGCCGCCCATCGTCAGATTGACGGCATTTGCTGTCAGGTCCGCATCGACCTGGTCGCCCAGTGCCAGCAGGTTGTCCCAGCGCTCGTCGGTGAACGGCTTGGTGATGCGCACCGCCTCGGCAATGCGCGAGACGTCCATCTCGAAGTGGAAATCGACTTCGGCCGGTTCGGCCATGCCCTCGATCGGCGTGGCCGAGCGGTAATGCGGCGTGGCGCAGAGCGGGATGTGCCCCTCACCCGCGAACATGCCCGACGTGGCATCGAGCGCGATCCAGCCCGCGCCCGGCACGTAGGCCTCGGCCCAGGCGTGAAGGTCCGTCACATCCTCGAGCACGCCCTGCGGGCCTTCCTTGGGAATGACGTCGGCCACCAGCTGGATCGAATAGCCGGAGACGAACCGTGCTGCGAAACCGAGGCGGCGCAGCAGCTGCACCAGCAGCCAGGCGGAGTCGCGGCACGAACCGATCCCCGCCGTCAGCGTCTCTTCCGGGGTCATCACGCCCTGCTCCATGCGGATCACATAGTTGATGCGCTGCTGGAGCCTGGAATTGATATCGACGAGGAAATCGACCGTACGCCCTTCATAATCGGCATGCTGGGCCACCAGCTCCTCGAACAGCGGCCCCTGCCCTTCCAGCTCGAAATAGGCTGCAAGGTCTGCCTTCATCGCCTCCGAGTAGGTGAAGGGATATTCCTCCGCGTCCGGCTCCACGAAGAAGTCGAACGGGTTGATCACCGCCATCTCGGCCAGCAGGTCCACCTCGATCGAGAAGTGGTCGATCGGATCGGGGAACACCACCCGCGCCAGCCAGTTGCCGTGCGGATCCTGCTGCCAGTTCAGGAAATGCTCGGGCGGGCTGATCTTCAACGAGTAGTTCGGCACTGCCGTCCGGCTGTGCGGTGCCGGGCGGAGCCGGATCACCTGGGGGCCGAGCTTGATCCGCTTCGAGTAGCGGTAGCGGGTGAGATGGTGCAGGGCTGCCTTGATCATCAGGGGCGAGTGTGCGCCAAACGATGCTGCGCTGCAACGATGTTCATTTCCCGACTTGATCAATTTCGATAGATTCAGGCAAGTTTGTCCTCACTGCCCCGCAATTGTCATGCTTGCGTGCAAGGGCCTTCCCTGTGAAAACGAGAAACATGCTGGATATTCGCGAAGAATCGGACGCCACGGAAACCTGCGAAACATCGCAGCTCGCCACTCTGCCCGAACGCTATTTCAATCGCGAACTGAGCTGGCTGGCCTTCAACGAGCGCGTTCTGGCCGAAGCGACCAATCCGAACTACCCGCTTCTGGAACGCCTGCGCTTCCTCTCCATCTCGGGCAGCAACATCGACGAGTTCCTGATGGTACGCGTCGCCGGCCTCGCCGGGCAAGTGCGCAGCCAGGTCGAGGAAATCTCGATCGACGGCATGACGCCCTCTCAGGCGCTGTCGGCCACGCATGAAAAGGTGCTTGCGCTCGACGAGATACAACAGAAGGTCTGGTCCGGCCTCAAGGACGAACTGGCCGATGCCGGAATTGCGGTAATCGGCGAGGAAAAGCTCGATGCCGCGCGCGAACGCTGGCTGCGCGAATACTTCGAAGAACACATCATGGCGGTGATCACGCCGCAGGCGATCGACCCCGCGCACCCGTTCCCCTTCGTCGCCAACCAGGGCATCGGCGTGCTGTTCTCGCTGACTCGCACGGCGGACGACGCGCCGGTGATGGAAATGGTGCTGATCCCGTCCTCGCTGCCGCGCTTCATCCGCCTCCCCGGCGAGCAGGCGGCGTGGATCTCGATCGAGGACCTGATCTGCCGCAATGCCGGCCAGATCTTCCCCGGCTTCAAGCTCAACGGCCACGGCGTCTTCCGCATCCTGCGCGACAGCGACATCGAGATCGAGGAAGATGCCGAGGATCTGGTGCGCTACTACCGCACCGCGATCCAGCGCCGCCGCCGCGGCCTCGTGATCGTGCTGCAGTTGCAGGGCAAGTTCGACCCGGCGGCCGAGGAACTGCTGCGCACCCAGCTCGGGCTCGACAAGGCCCTGATTCTCAAGACCGATGGCCTGATCGGCTTTACCGGCCTCTCCTCTCTGTGCGACGAGGACAGGCCCGAACTGAAGTTCGAACCGTATTCGCCCCGCTATCCCGAACGCATTCTGGAACATGACGGTGATATCTTCGCGGCCATTCGCGAAAAGGACATCGTGATCCAGCACCCCTACGAGAGCTTCGAGGTGGTGATCGATTTCCTGCGCCAGGCCGCGCGCGATCCGGACGTGATCGCCATCAAGCAGACGCTCTACCGCGCAGGCAAGCAATCGGCGATCATCTCCGCCCTCATCAAGGCGGCGGAAGCGGGCAAGTCGGTGACCGCCGTGGTCGAGCTCAAGGCCCGTTTCGACGAGGAGCAGAACCTGCTCTGGGCCAGCCAGCTCGAACGCGCGGGCGTGCAGGTAATCTATGGCTTCGTCGACTGGAAGACCCACGCCAAGGTCTCGATGGTGGTCCGCCGCGAAGGCGATGGAAACCGGACCTACTGCCACTTCGGCACCGGCAACTACCACCCGATCACGGCGCGCGTTTACACCGACCTTTCCTATTTCACGGCAGATCCTGCGGCGGGGCGTGACGCAGTGCGGCTGTTCAACTTCATCACCGGCTATGTCGAGCCCAAGCGCACCGAAGTGCTGGCGATCTCGCCGATCGGCCTGCGCGCGAAGCTGGACGAGTGCATCGACGCCGAAATCGCCAGTGCCAGGGACGGCAAGCCCACGGCGATCTGGGCCAAGATGAATTCGCTGACCGATCCGCAGCTGATCGACAAGCTCTACGAAGCCAGCCAGGCCGGAGTGGAAATCATCCTCGTCGTGCGCGGCATCTGCTGCCTGCGGCCGGGCATCGCCGGCCTGTCCGAGAACATCTCGGTCAAATCGGTCATTGGCCGCTTCCTCGAACATTGCCGGATCTGGGTCTTCGCCAACGGCGGCCACCTGCCCAACCGTCGCGCCAAGGTTTTCCTGACTTCGGCCGACGGCATGAGCCGCAACCTCGATCGGCGGGTCGAGGTCCTGGTGCCGATGCGTAACAAGACCGTCCATGATCAGGTGCTCGATCAGGTCATGATGGCAAACCTGCTCGACACCGAACAGAGCTGGATTCTGGGCCCTGACGGCAGCTACGAGCGCGTCGGAAAGGTGGAAAATCCTTTCAACCTCCACCGCTATTTCATGACTAATCCGTCGCTTTCGGGCCGAGGCGCGGCAATTGCCAGTGGACGAAAAGTGCCAAAGCTCTCGCTAAGACGCGGCAACATCTGACATAGGGCGCCTTGGGCCGCCCGAATTGCCGGGCTATACGATTCGTCTGACTGCATGATCGGCATCAGCCACTCGACCGAGAAACGCGCCATCATCGACATCGGGTCGAACACGGTGCGCCTCGTGGTCTACAACGGGCCGCCCCGCGCGCCGGTGGTGATCCTGAACGAGAAGGTCAATGCGCGCCTCGGGCGCGATCTCGGCAAGACCGGGGCGATCTCCGAAAAGTCCATGCGCACCGCGCTTTCCGCGCTCGCCCGCTTTGCAGGGGTGCTGCAGCTGCTCAAGGTCCACAATGTCGAATGCGTGGCGACGGCGGCCGCGCGCGATGCCAGCAACGGCCCGGAATTCCTCGAAGCCGTGCGCGGCTTCGGTCTCTCCCCCCGCCTGCTCTCTGGCGAGGAGGAGGCCCGCACCAGCGCCACCGGCGTGATCTCAGCCTTCCCGCATGCGCGCGGCGTGGCGGCGGATCTGGGCGGCGGCAGCCTCGAACTGGTCGAAATCGGCGGCCCCGAAGGCGGAGAAGTGCTTGATGGCGGCATCACCCTGCCCTTCGGCACCCTGCGCCTGCCCGACATGCGCACCGCCGGAGCCCAGAAATTCGCGACCACCGTGCGCTTGGGCCTCAAGGAACAGGCCTGGGACAAGGGGCGCGGTCAGCCGCTCTACATTGTCGGCGGGTCCTGGCGCGCCGTCGCGCTGCAGGCGATGCGCGTGCTCGACTGGCCGGTTGACGATCCGCACGGATTCGAGCTGCCCGGCAGCGAAGCCCTGCGGATCGCCCGGATCTTCGCCAAGGGCAAGATCGACAATCCGGACCCGCGTATTTCCAACGCGCGCCTCGCCACCCTGCCCGATGCCGCCGCTCTGATGGCGCAGCTGATCTCGAACCTGCACCCTTCGCATCTCGTGTTTTCCTCATGGGGCCTGCGCGAGGGGCTGCTGCACAGCCAGCTTCCCGAAAAGATCCGGCAGGAAAGTCCGATGCTGGCCAGTGTCGCCGGCTTTGCCATGGGTGCCAGGGTCTCGTCCGACGATGCCATGCGCGTCGTTCGCTGGACCACGCCCGTCTGCCTCGACGAGTCGCAGGACGGCGAAGTGCGGCAAGCCGCGACGCTGCTGGCACTAGCCACCATGCGCACCGAGCCCAACCTGCGCACCGAAGAGGCACTGACCTGGGCACTGCGCAAGCGCTGGATCGGGCTGGACATGCATGGCCGGGCGATGATGGCCATGACGGTCTTCGCCAATTCGGGCCTGACCCAGGTTCCGCCCGAGTTCAACCGGCTTGCCAGCAAGGCCGACCTCGACCGCGCGATTGGCTGGGGCCTTGCGGTGCGGCTGTGCCGCCGCCTCACGGCCACTGCCGAGTCCGGGATCGCTGCCACTGCGCTTGCGATCCGCGAGGGCAATCTGGTGCTCTCGCTGGACGCGCTGGCCGAACCGCTATTCGGTTCGGGCAATGCCAAGGACCTCAAGGCCCTTGCGGACTGGCTGAAACTGGAAGCCGTGGTCGAAACGCCCGAAGGTGCACTAGCCGCCGTCTGACGACCGGCGCGAGGCGCTTCAACCAACCAGAGTTTTGCTCTCCGCGATCTGGCTGATACCGCGCTTGCCGTCCTGACGGTCGAGCTGCACGACGATATCGATCACCGAAGCGGCATATTCCAGCGTCTCGGCACGAGTGAGGCCAATGCCGGTCTGCATCGACATCAGCGCGATCTGCTCCAGCGCGCCGCGCGGGGTGTTGGCGTGGACGGTCGAGAACGAGCCGGGGTGGCCGGTGTTGATCGCGCGCAGGAAGCTCACGGTCTCGGTACCGCGCAGCTCGCCCAGCACGATGCGGTCGGGCCTCAGGCGTAGCGCAGCCTGCAGCAGGTCGTTGGCGGAAACCTTGGCCTCGCCCAGTTCGCCCTTCACCGCGATCAGGCCCACGCCGTTGGCGCCGGGCAAGTGCAGTTCGGCCGTGTCCTCCACCAGCACGACGCGTTCGTGCGAGGGGATTTCCGACAGCATCGCGTTGAGGAAGGTGGTCTTGCCCGTCGAGGTGCCACCCGAGATCAGGATCGTGCGGCGGCGGCGGATGGCATCGCGCAGGAACGCGATCGGCTCGGCCATCGCATCGGGCGCAGGTTCTTCGCGTGGGGGCGTGATCGGGCCGCGGTCATAGGCGTCGAGCGGCAGTTCGAGCAGACGGTGGCGGCGGATCGCCATGGCCCAGTTGGCGCGCGTGGCGGGCGGGCCGACGAGCTGGATACGGGCGCCACTCTGGCCACCATAGGCCGGGAGCGTCGCCGAGAGCAGCGGATGCTCGCGGTTGATGCCCTGATGGCTGATGCGCGCGACCTGCTCGGCAAGGCGCTGCAGCAGGCGATTGTCCATCTCCGGCAGCATGACGCGCTGCATACCCGGATGCGCGGCATCCTCGATCCACACTTCGCCCGGCCGGTTGACGAGGATTTCGGTCACCGTCTCGCGGTCGAGCCAGGGGCGCAGCGGCGCCAGATAGGCATCGAGATAGACGCTGCGCGGCGACTGCGCTTCCGGGCCTGATTCAGACACGGGCATGGCCCCCGAAGCACGCTCCGGCTGCAAGATGAGAACGTCCGCCATGATACGTCACTGGACCTGGCTGAAATCGAGATCCTTGGCGGTGAACACGCGGATCGGCTGCCCCTGACGGACGCGGATCGTCGGCCCCACGCTGGAATTGTTCTGGATCGCCGCGGCAGCCGCCGACTGCCCGCCGCCCGCAACCACTACGCTGGCGCCGCTCGTCGCGAGGGTCGACAACCCGCCGACCACGGAAAGCAGCATGGCCGAACCGAACCGCTCGAAGAAGTGGCTGTTGACCTTGCCTTCCAGACCGGTTTCGCCGCCAAAGGCAATCGCGGGCGAGCCGAGGTTTACCGAGACGCCGTCCGGACGGATAAGGCGGGTCCAGATCACGTAGGCACGCTTCTGTCCGGCGGTGAGCCCGCTCTTGTACTGCCCGATCAGACGCGAGGAGCGCGGGACCAGCACGTTGCGGCCATCGAAGCTGCGGACGTCGGTGGACACGATCGCACGGACATAGCCCGGCACGTCGGTGTCGATCGCGGTTTCCAGAACCGCGGGGATCAGCGTGCCCTGTGTCACCGTGGTGGCCGGATCGAACGAGCTGGCCGCCGTTGCGGTCGTGCCGGTGCCCGAAAGGCGCGCAGCGAAATCCTCGTTGGCATTGCCGCCCTTGGCTTCGCCAGCAGGGCCCGCCACGGCCGCCGGCGCGCCACCGGTGCCCACATCAAAGACAACCGTCGGGCTGGCATAGGGGTTTGCGGCCGGCGCGGTGTTGGCTGCGGGCGGTGCGGCGAGAACCGGGGCCGGCGCGGGTGCAGGCAGCGAAGCCGGGGCAACGGCGGGTTTCTGCTCGGGCGCCGGAACGGCAGCCGCCGGTGCGGGCGCTGCGGGCTGCGGCGCGGGGTTGGCGTCAGGATTGGCCATCCCGTTGCGCGCGGCATCCATCGACCACAGGGTCAGGCCGCCGAGGGCCGCGATGATCAGGACACCGGCAGCCATGCCCAGCCCGTCCCCGCGCTTGCGCTGCGAGACCTGCGGCAGGACATTGCGGGTCGCCAGATCGATGACCTGTGCGCCTTCGCCATCGCGCGGATCGGTGGCCCCTTCGGGCGAGATGCGTTCACGCAGGGAAGAATTGGGCGCCATGTCTTAGTTCCCCTTTGCCGTCGATGAAGCGGACGTGTTCGCGGCCATCGCCGCACCGGGCGCGGCGGAAACGGGCCGGGTATTCTCGAGCACGGCGCTGGCCTTGCCCGAACGCAGGATGATCTTGCCGGGCACATCTGGCAGCACGATCGTGGAATCGTGCACCGCATAGTTCACCGGACCTTCCTCGCCCTTCTCGTTCTCGACGAGGATCGCCGGGACCGACGACTTCTCGGGCCAGACGAGATAAGTGGAATTGCCATCGTCATAGATGCGCGCTGGCAGCAGCTTGTCCGAGCCCGAACGCTTCCACGCGAAGTTCAGGCTGGCCGGATCGGCCGGCATGCCCATCGGATCGCCTGTGGCCAGCGCCTGCTCGGCCGGGTTGAGACCGGCCATGGCTGCCCCCGGAACCGGTGCCTCGCGCGGCTCGTCCTTGTAGGTGAAGCGCAGCATGTAGAGCGGCTTCGCCTTGGGCGAGGCGACCAGATCGAAGAAATAGGTGTGGCGGTTGGTCACTACCGTCATGTTGGTGCGCGCAGTCGCTTCCAGCGGCTTCACGAACAGCATGTCCGCGCGCTTGTTGGGCGTGATCTGCCAGGCCTGGGAATCGCCGACCGCGACGTTCTCGATCGATTCGCCGTCGCCGAACTCGATCGCCGCCTGAATGCCGGCCTTGCCGTCGATGCGCACCACCTCGTTGTCGCTGTAGGCATGCGCGACGAGGCGCGTGTCCTCGGCGTGAGCCGGAACGGCGAGTGCGAACAGAACGGGCGCGAGCAGCGCAGCGCGCGATGCCAGGGCGCGGGTCATTGTATCTTCTCCTTGGCCGGCATGCGGCCGGTATCGTTCGAGGCGCCGCGGAAGCGGCTGCCGATCCCGCGCGTGCGCGAGGTGTTGTCGCTTGAACGCATCGGCTCAAGGCCTCCGCCAGAGACGTGGGTCACCACCGTGCGGCGATCACTGCCGCGCGTGTCGGAGCCGCCACCATGCTGGGGTGCTTCGGCCATGGCCGTGGCGCCAGCGCTGGCGATGCCCGAAGCCCGCCCCTGCATGGCGGCCGGAGCCGGTGCGGGCGCAAAAGTGGAAACGGCAGGAGCCGCCGTCACCTGCCCGCCGCGCGTGCCGCGCTCTTCGCCGGCCAGCCCGAACACGCGCCAGCCAGCGACCATCGTCGCAGCCACCTTGACCACCATGACCATCAGCGCGACGTGCACGGCAGCGACGAGGAAGAACGCCATGGCGGCGCGCCCGTCGATCTCGCCCAGGGCCGCGCTTTGCACGAGGCCCGAGATGATCGGTACCAGCAGTTCGAGCGTAATGCCGCCGCCCAGCACCACGAACAGCGGCGTGACGGCAGTCATGGCAACGCCGCGCAGCCAGCCCGCAGTCAGCCCGCGAGTGCCGTCGAACAGTCCCATGATGATGAAGATCGGCCCGATCGCCAGCAGCACGGCGAGCGCAATGCGCGCCGTCAGCAGCACACCGACAGTGCCCAGCAGCAGCAGCAGCGCGCCCATCCACATGATCGTTTCGGGGGTGAGCATCCCGGCAGCGCTGGTGGCCGCCTTGGCAGCGTCACCGCCACCCTGCCCGCTGCCATTCGTGGCAATGTCCGAAATCGCGGCAAAGACGATGTCGATGCGGTCGCCGAAAATCGTGGTCGCAGAGCCCTTCACGCCCATCAGCAGCCCGGCGATCCAGTCCGGCCCGCCGAGCGCAAGGTTCCACACGACGTTCTGGTAGGCCAGCCAGCTGGTCGCGAACGTCAGCACCACGCCCACGCGCAACATGCGCGGCGTCAGCGCCGAAACGCCGAGCGTCGAGCGGCCGGTCAACAGCGAATAGGCGAAGAAGGCGATGTAGAGCGTGAGCACAATGGTCAGCACCGGCCCCATCGCGCCGCCCGCGCCGAACAGGCGGCCGAAAGCGCTGGCGGCCATCTCGTTGGCCACACAGTCGACCGCGCGCAGCGCCGGGGCGACCCCGGCGGAAGCGACTTCGGTAAGCTGATCGCAGGCGCTCGACATACCGCTTACTCGGCCGCCTCGATCCAGAGATTGCCGTCTTCGGCATCGCCCGGCCACTGCAGGCCGGTGAGCACCGGATACCAGACCGAAGGCTCGTCGCCGTAACGCTCACGCAGCTGGTCGAGCTTGCGCACCGTGCTTTCGCGGCCCGACAGGACGGTGAGCACCTCGGGCATTCCCGAAAGGTCGAGCCGGACTACCACCGAGGCATCGGACTGGCGGATCAGGAAGCAGCGCGAATGCGCAGGCAGCGTGCGGATCACGTCCAGCTCGTGCTGGGTCAGGCCGAAGCCTTCGCAGTAATCCTCGTAGCGCGCGCGGGCATTGGGCATGAACAGCATCGTCGCGGTCTGTTCGACCAGCGCGGTGGCAATCTTGCTGTCGAGCGCGTCGCGGGCGGACTGGGTGGCGAAGCCGACCAGGGCATTGCGCTTGCGCAGCGTCTTGAGCCAGTCGCGGATGCGTGCGGCGAAGACCTCGTCGTCGAGCGCCTTCCAGCCCTCGTCGATCAGGATCATCGTCGGTTCGCCGTCCAGCCGCTCGTCGATGCGGTGGAACAGGTACATCATGACCGGCGTGCGAAGGCGCGGGCTTTCGAGCAGCGCGGTCATGTCAAAGCCGAGCACGCGGGCCGAAAGATCAAGCTGGTCGATCTGGTTGTCGAACAGCCAGCCGTGCTCGCCGCCCTGAATCCACGCGTCCAGACGCGAGGCGAGATCGCCCGGCTCGGGACGGCGGGCACCCGCCAGCAGTTCGCGAAAATGCGAGAGGCGGCGCAGCGACGGATCGTTGTGATAGGCCGCATCGACGGCACCGGCGATCGTGGCCAGCTCCTCGGGGCCCCTGGCTTCGAGCAGCACGCCCAGCCAATCACGCAGGAAGGCGCGGTTCGCCGCGGTATCCGGCAGGGCAAGGGGATTGAAGCCCGTCGGATGACCCGCGGCGATGCGGCTGTAGCGGCCGCCAATTCCGCGCAGGAACACTTCGGTGCCGCGATCCTTGTCGAACAGGATCGTGCGCGGGGCGAACTTCTGCGCCTGCGCGGCAAGGAAGTTCATGACCACCGTCTTACCGGAACCTGACGGACCGATGACGGTGAAATTACCAAGGTCACCCTGGTGGAAGTTGAAGAAGAACGGCGTCGAGCTGGTGGTGGACAGCAGCGTGACCGCGTCGCCCCAGTGATTGCCGCTCGCCTGCCCCATCGCGAAGCCGTGGAGCGAGCCGAAACAGGCCATGTTGGCGCTGGAAATCAGCGCGCGGCGCACGATGAAGCTCTCGTTGCCGGGCATCTGGCCCCAGAACGCCGGCTCCAGATTGACGTCCTCGCGCACCGCGACGGCACCGGCATCGGCCAGAGCGGCGGCACAGGAGGCAGTCACCTCGTCGAGCGATTCGAGCGATTCGGCGCGCACCAGCACCGAAAGGTGATGGTCGCCGAAACCGACCGAGCCGGTGCCCAGCGCATCGCGTGCAGCACTCATTTCGCGGCGTTCGGCCACGGCTTCCTCGTCCGCCGAGCGCAGGCGGCGGATGGCTAGGTCGATGCGTTCGCGCGCGATCTGGCGGTCGCTGGGCGCATAAGTCTCGGTCAGCACCAGCTCGCACGGCAGGCGCAGCAGTGCGTCGGTGAGGCCCGGACCGGTCGAATCGGGATAGTCCTTGAGGCTCACGATCGAACCGACCGTGCCGCGCCCGTCAGCGCCGCGCAGTTCCATCGCATCCATGCCGAAATTGACGCGGCGGTAAGCCAGCATGTGGCCGATGTCGGTCTCTTCGGACGGGCGGCGCACCGGGCGCATCTCGCCGTTGTAGAGCGCGCTCAGCAGCTCGAGCACTTCGGAACAAGTGCCTGCCTGACCTTCATAATCGCCCAGCAGGCGGGCTCCGTAGGCCCCCAGCGAAGCGACCATCGCATTGGCCGCCGCGCGCAGCGCACGCACGTCGGCGGCATCGGCCTCGGCCGGAGCCTGGCCCTTGTTCTTCATCATGCGCGAGAACTTGTCCGCCCAGCCTGCCTTGCCGCGCGCGGGACGGCGCACCAGCGTAATGAACTGGTCGTTGACGAACAGTGCGCCCGAGCCGGTGCGCGCCCGCCAGCGCGCATCGATATGCGCGGCCAGCGGATCCTCGAAATGGCCTTCCATCTCGATTTCCACGCGGCGGCGGATCACGTGATGATAGAGCACGAAACGCGAATCTAGCGTCGAGCGCAGCAGCACTTCGCGCGTGGCGACGTGTGCGTTGAGTTCGTCAGTGTCGGCCGTCTCGAACGCGACCCCCGGCACCATCAGCGAGAGCATCACCGAACCGTCGCGCAGCAGGAGGACGTTCTCGTCCACCAGTGCCGCATAAGGCAGCCGGTCGCCAACGAGGACTTCCTTGGCGCCCCAGCCCTTCAGCGGCGATTTCTTGCTCTTGCTCATAACTCCCCTTCCGCGCTTCCGCTCAGGGCGCGTAGCTGTTGCAGCCCCAGCGCTGCCAGTTGGCAACACGCGGGCACTTGCTGACCTTGGCGATCCACAGGTCGAACACGCGCGGCTCCCGCAAGCAGGCGAGATAGCCGATACCATGTATCGCCGCCGCAGCAGGCAATGCCCAGAAACTTTTTGTGATCAGGAAAATTTCTGTCGTTACCGCGGCGTTGATGATGAAGAAGCTGTAGGTCACGCCCGCGAACATCTGCGGCCGCGTGAGTGCGCGGTGCACCGGATAGCGGGCGAGCGCCATCAGCCTACCGCCGCCTGCTGAATGCCCGAAACGATCGCACCGGCGCCGAACAGGATGAACACGCCGATGATGACAGTGGCGCCAAAGCGCCAGTTCATGCGGCCCGTCAGCATCATGAAGCCGACGGCGGCCACCGCCATGACGGCCACGGCAGTCGCTACATTACCAAGCAGCGTGCCCTGCAGCCAGCCGAGCGCGGCCACGATCGGACCGCTGCCGGCCGGATCATTGACCACGGCCTGCGCGTGGGCACCAACCGGGGCCAGAGCCGCAAAAATGCCTGCAAAAGCGCCAAAAACGCCACCAAGCTTGCGGCGCGAAATCTCAACGTATCGAATCACCATACCCTCCGTATGAGCGCCCATTGCGCCATACTAATGACAAGTATGTGACGATAACACGGCCAACCTTACACACATGTTGCAGGAATTTTTTGCGCTGCCGCCGAAACGCGCAGAGGGCGCCGGTTCCAGCCGGCGCCCTCATCCCGCAACAGCTCCCGTATTATTAAAGCATGCGACCCGAGGCATGAAGCGGGAACCTCGCCACCCCGATTGCCCCCAGCGCGGGCAGACCGCTCAGCGCGAAGCCTGCGCCGTCGAGACAAGCAACCGGCTGAGCGCGGTGCGCGCCGCCAGGCGGGAATCCATCCATGAGCCGTCGGCGAGTTCAAGATCGTAGCGGTCACGGCTCGCGATCGCGGTCCGGTAGGTGGCAATCGCCTTGGCCGTCTGCCCCTCGCCGGCATAGGCTGCGCCGAGATTGATCAATGCGGCGGGATCACCGGTTCGCACGGCATCGCTCGCCTCCAGCTTGTGCAACGCCGCTTCCGAACGGCCGCTGGCGAGTTCCTCATAGGCCACGTCCTGCACCTTGTCGGCGGGCGGAGCTTCGACCGCGAGCGAGAAGGCCGACTGACCCAGGAGCGCGGCGGTCATCAGAGCGGTAAGGGGCATGTCTATTCTCCCGTAACTGACTATCGATTGCAGGGCATCTTCTGCCCCCGGGTGCGATTTCGCAACAAAATGACGCAAGTGTCATAAAAGTGCAATTAAACTGTGAATCGCGCAGAAACCGGTGAGTCGTGACCGGCCGATTTTCCCCTGTCGGACGATCGTCATATTTCAGTCGTATAAATGAATATTACTGTCACCGTATTGCCAACAAACCGTCACCCCCTCCGCCTAGAGGCGGCCTGCAACGAGGGCGGAATCGCCGCCTCGTCCGCGACTCGAACACGGGGGAATCAACGTGAAGAAAATTTCCGGTCTGCTGCTCGTTGGCTGCAGCGCTCTCGCTCTCGCTGGCTGCGGTGCTGACGATATCTCGTCGCCGGGCGCTGGCAGCATCACCATCAACAACCCGACTCCGACTCCCACGCCGACCCCGACCCCGACGTCGACCACCGTCACCGCGGCTTCCGACTGCCCGGCCATCGGCGCGACCACCCAGCTCAGCAACGACGGCACCATCAGCGGCCCTGAAGGCACCTGGCGCGTCTGCACGCTGCCGGCCCTGATCGACGCCAACACCACCCTGCCCAAGGTCGATGGCCTGCTGTACCGCCTCCATGGCCGCGTTGACGTCGGCTGCGACGGCGGCTTCACCGCCCCGACCTCGACGGCGACGTTCACCACCACGACCGCAAGCTGCAGCAGCAAGGTCCTGTCGGCCGACACCAACGTCACGCTCTCGATCGACCCGGGCGTGATACTCTATGGCGAAAACGGCTCCGAACCCGCCTGGCTCGCGGTCAACCGCGGCAACAAGATCGACGCCGAAGGCACCGCCACCAAGCCGATCATCTTCACCAGCGCCGACAACGTGCGCGGTTCGAACGACGATTCGTCGCAGGGCCAGTGGGGCGGCGTCGTGCTGCTCGGCCGCGGCATCGTGACCGACTGCAACTACGGTTCGACCGCTGCCGGCACCTGCGAGCGCGACACCGAAGGTTCGGTCAACAAGGCCGTGTTCGGTGGCCAGGACAACGCCTACAACGCCGGCAGCATGAAGTACGTGCAGATCCGTTACTCGGGCTACGTGCTCAGCAACGGCAAGGAACTGCAGTCGCTGACCGCCGAGGGCATCGGCTCGGGCACCACACTCGACTACTTCCAGTCGGTCAACAGCTCGGACGACGGCGCTGAATTCTTCGGCGGCAAGGTCCAGTTCAAGCACTACATCGCGGTCAACGCCGACGACGACAGCATCGACCTCGACACCGGCCTGCAGGGCTTCTTCCAGTACGTCCTGCTGCTGCAGCGCGACGGCGGCGGCGACGCCCTGATGGAAATCGACTCGAACGGCGCCGAAACCGACACGCCGCGTCAGGTCACCACGCTCGCTAACTTCACCGGCGTGCAGCCCAGCGTCAGCTCGAACAACGAATCGAACGACCAGGCTTCGGTCATGATCCGCGGCAACTCGGACATCACCTGGATCAACGGCATCATCAACACGCCGAACAACGAATGCGTCCGCATGAACGGCTCGGGCACCGTCCCGGCGACCCTCACGGTCCACTCGACGGTCCTGACCTGCAATTCGACGAAGTTCCTGAACACCGGCACCTACGCCAGCGCCACGCCGGCCGCCGATGCTTTCGCTGCGGGAACGAACAACAACACCTCGTTCACCTCGACGCTTACCAGCACCTTCGTGAACGGCACCAACGAGAGCGGCGTCACTGCCTACGCCAGCATCCAGACCATCTCTTCGTACTTCGACGCGGTGAGCTACATCGGCGCCGTCAGCGGTTCGTCGGACACCTGGTACACCGGCTGGACCTGCGACAACGCCACGGCCGACTTCGGTTCGGGTGAGAGCTGCACGGCTCTGCCGACCACCTGATCCGGCCGCCCAATAAAAAACGACAGAGGGGGCGGTCCATTTCGGCCGCCCCCTCATTCGCTTCATGTACTTGTTCCAGGGGGACATCCAATGACCAAGCCGCGGCTTGTATCGCTGCTGCTGCTTTCCACCTCGATCCTGACGCCGTCCGTGGCTTGGGCACAGGAAAGCACACCGCCGACCGCTTCGAGCGATGAAGACACCCAGGCATCGTCCCCTGCGGACGAAACCGCCGAAGAGCAGACGGCTCCCGATATTTCGGTGCCGGGCGGTGCCATCATCGTTACCGGTCAGCGCAACCGCAACATCCAGAAGACCGCGCCGGAAGTCATCTCGGTCCTGTCCTCCGAGGAAATCGCGCGCACCGGCGAAGGCGACATCGCAGGCGCCCTGGGCCGCGTGACCGGCCTGTCGGTTGTCGGCAACGGCTACGTCTATGTTCGCGGTCTTGGCGACCGCTATTCGCTGGCGCTGCTCAACGGCTCGCCGCTGCCCAGCCCCGAACCGCTCAAGCGCGTGGTCCCGCTCGACCTGTTCCCGACCAGCATCGTCGCCTCTTCGCTTGTCCAGAAGAGCTACTCGGTGAACTTCCCCGGTGAATTCGGCGGCGGTGTGATCAACCTCACCACCCAGGCCATCCCGGACGAGAGCTTCCTCGAAATCGGCGGCGGCTTCACCTGGGACACCGAAACCACCGACAAGCTCAGCTACACCTACTACGGCAGCAAGACCGACTGGACGGGCTGGGATAACGGCAACCGCAACATCCCCTCGGTGCTGCAGGATTACTTCAACAGCAACACCGTCATCGATCCCACCAGCGATCAGGCCAAGGAACTCGGCGGCTATCTGGTCAACGGCCGCAACGCCGTGATCCAGAAGGTCAACAAGACCCAGCCGAACTTTTCCGGCAACCTGACGGCGGGCACCTCGTTCGATCTGGGCGGGGCCACGCTCGGCGTCATTGCCGCGGCCGGATATTCGAACACGACGCAGACCCGCGACATCATCCGCCAGCGTGCACAGGGCACCACGGCTGCCGCGGACCAGCTGTTCGAGAACTTCAACGCCATCAACACCGACAACCGCATTGTCGGCAATGGCCTGCTCGGCCTGGGCCTCGAATGGGGCGACAACCAGATCCGCTGGACCAACGTCTACATCCACGACACCGTCAAGCACACCGGCCTCAGCCTCGGCAAGCGCGAGAACAACCTGCAGGCCGACTACATGCGCCAGTCGACCGGCTGGTATGAGCGTCAGCTGATCGACACCCAGTTCGTGGGCGAGTTCAAGCCGGCCGACGACACCAAGATCGATGTGCGCGCCGGTTATGCGAACTCGAAGCGCCTCGCGCCGTTCGAGATCGAGGCGGAATACCTGCGCACGAACGTGGAATCCGACGACTACGGCGCTGACTTCGTCAACCGCCTCGGCAACGGCAACCAGGACCCGACCACGGTCTCCTTCTCGCGGCTGAACGAAGACGTGTGGTCGGCCGGCGCCGACGTCACGCACAACTTCAGTTCGGCATGGTCGGGCACGGTGGGCTATGCCTATCAGATCAACACCCGCACCAACTCGCGCCGGTCCTTCGCGATCTATGCCAGCGGCGACGCGACGCAGATCTCGAACTTCGGCCTGCTGCGGCTCGATGTCCTGCTGCAGCCGGGCACGTGGTACCTGTCGGACTACGACGTCAACTACACGCTGGAACTGCGTGAACCCGACGCCGGTACGGCCCTCTTCGATTCCCGCCTGCTCAACCACGCGTTCTACGCCAAGGCCGATGGCCAGCTGACCGACAAGCTGTCGATCGATGCCGGCGTGCGCTGGGAATATGCCAAGGAATCGACGATCCTGCGCCCGATCGGCGCAGACCCGACGAAGGCGACCGACCTCAAGAACGAGTACTTCCTGCCGGCGGTGACGCTGACCTACGAGATCGAACCCGGCATGCAGGTTCGCCTCAACGGTTCCAAGACCATTGCCCGCCCGCAGTTCCGCGAACTGCTGTACCAACCGTTCTACGATCCGGACACCAACCGCACCTACCAGGGCAACCCGTATCTGGAAGACAGCAAGCTGACCAACGCCGAAGCCCGTTTCGAATGGTACTTCGCGCGTGATCAGCGGGTTTCGCTCGGTGCGTTCTTCAAGAAGATCGACAAGCCGATCGAATCCTTCCTGACCGGAACGGAAACCTTCGTCACGTCCTATGCCAACGCACCGACCGCGAACCTCTACGGCGCCGAGGTCGAACTGCAGAAGTACGTCTACCTCGATGGCATGGGCGGCAAGTTCTTCGAGAACCGCAGGCTCGTCCTGATCGGCAACTACACCTACACCAAGTCGAAGATCAAAGTGGGCGAGAACGATACCGTTCGCGTCTACGGCGCGGGTACCGGCACGTCGCTGGCCACCGACTACTTCGTCGATGGTGCACCGCTCACCGGCCAGTCCGAACACATCGCCAACGTGCAGATCGGCCTGGAAGACACCGAGAGCCTGTCGCAGCAGACGATCCTGCTCAACTACGCCAGCAAGCGCGCGGTCAGCCGCGGTCTTGCCAACTCGGGCCAGCCCGACATCTTCGAATACCCCGGTCTGACCATCGACGTGGTGATCCGCCAGGGCTTCATGATCGGCGACAAGGAAATCGAGCTCAAGCTGGAAGGCCGCAACCTGACCGGCCGTGGCCACTTCGAATACCAGAAGTTCGACGACGGCAAGGTCAACTACAACACCTATGACCTCGGCCGCATGTTCTCGGCCTCGGCCTCGATCAAGTTCTGATCCGTTTCTCACCGGAAGGCCCCTGCCCTTCCGACGGCACCTGAACGGCCCGGTCGCAGCAATGCGACCGGGCTTTTTTTCGTCTTCCCTGAAAGGCGTACATCGCCTAGGCAGTCCGCAGTCATCTGGGGAGTAGCCATCCGCCCGTCCCCGGCGGAACCCGTCGTCAACATACTTGGCCGAGAGGCCATGGCGCACGGAAGGACGGGCCACCGTTCGGGCGAGACCAATGGCGCTTGCGGTTCCGTCCGGCCGGGCGGGCACCGTATGCGTTGTTGCGTACTGCCCGCCCGGCCCGGAGAACCTGCTTGGAAGCCCTCATCACCTCTACCGCCGTGGTCGCTCTCGCCGAGATCGGCGACAAGACCCAGTTGCTTGCGATCGTGCTGGCCACCCGCTTCCGCCGCCCCTGGCCGATCATTGCAGGCATTCTGGTAGCAACGCTCGCGAACCACTTCCTCGCTGCGCTGGCAGGAGAGCAGGCCTCGGCCTTCCTCGACGGGTTGTGGTTCCGCTATCTCGTCGCCGCGAGCTTCATCCTGATGGCCGGCTGGACGCTGATCCCGGACAAATTCGACGAGGACGAGGAAGCAAAGCCCCACCGGTTCGGCCCGTTCCTGGCCACGACCATTGCTTTCTTTGTCGTCGAGATGGGCGACAAGACCCAACTCGCCACGATCGCACTGGGCGCCCGCTTCCAGAGCGTGATCCCGGTGATGACCGGCACCACGCTGGGCATGATGATCGCCAACGTACCGGCCGTGTTCCTCGGCCACGAAATCATTCGGCGTGTGCCGCTGGCCACCGTGCGCATGATCGCGGCGCTTCTCTTTCTTGCAATTGGCCTGTGGCTGCTGGCGCAGACGGCAGGCTGGATCTGACGGCGATTGCCGCAAAGGAAGCAGAGACCATGGCTTGCCCAAGGCGCACGAACTGATAGGCCTCCCCCCATGACGGCTCCGAACTTTCTCGAAGACCTTCTGGCCGCCGGCCGGACGGCGCGCCTGATCGAGGACGGCATCTGGTCCGTCATGCCGACCGATACCGTATCGCAGCCATATGACGGACGCGCCCGACTTTACGACCACCTGATCGGCAGCCGGATCTACAATCACCTTGCCTGGGGCACGTCGCCTGCTTCCTACACGGCCTTCGCAGCCGAGGCTGCGAATTCGGGAACGGGGCCATTACTCGACGCAGGCTGCGGGACGCTGGTTTCGACCGCTTCCGTTCACGCCGTCGCGCGTCGCCCGACCGTTCTCGTCGATCTTTCCACGGACATGTTGCGAGCTGCACGGGGCAGACTGGTCAAACTGGCCGGGCGCGTGCCCGATCAGGTGGTTCTCGTTCAGGCTGACCTCACCGCACTGCCTTTCCGGGATCAGGCGTTCGGCAGCGTTCTGTGCCCGGGCATGCTCCACCTGTTTGAAGACGTCGAGGCCATCACGCGGCAGCTGGCGCGCGTTGCCGATCCGGCCGCCTCAATCTTCGCGACAAGCCTCGTGGCCGAGCGGTGGCTGGGAAAGCGCTACCTCGTAGCCCTGTACCGGGCCGGTGAAGTTGCGCGCCCCCGGCAGTTCACCGAACTCACGTCACGGCTGAACGGTGCAGGATCAGGTCTGCAACCACCGATAGACGCGCGCATTGAAGGCAGCATGGCGTTTCTCAAGGCACAAGGCGCGCGGGTTTAACAAAATGCCAGATCGGGTGCTGCAGCCCCACTGCTGCTGCAGACAAATACGGATATCGGATAAAAGTATTATTCCCAATTAAGCTCTTTGGAGCAGCCACTGGAAACGATGACGTCCGACACAATTCACCGCTCAACCCACCATTTTTCGACGTCCCTTCAAGCGCAAGGCCATCAGGTGGATTTTTGAGCGATTTCCACCAGACGTTTACGCAAAATTGCGTAGACCAAAAATCATCCAATACTTTCAATCACAAGCTACTAGGTCGTGGCAATTGTTTAACTTGACAGATTGCCCAAGGACTTCGGCGCACGGCTTCCAGCCATATGCAACCGTCGCAGCTTCCCCAACAAGGATCGACACATGCTAGACTGGTTCGAAAAGAAGGCCCCTATCCGCGAGAAATTCAAGGCTCTGCTGATTGTCCACACCGGACTGGGCCTTGTATGTCTTGCCACCACGGTGATGGCCGTGAGCGGAACGCTGCCTGGAGTTGCCCTCATCGCCATGGCTGGTGCAGCCTGCGCTGCCATCTTCGCGACCGTGCTCATTTCCGGAGAGCGGATCTGCACTCCCTACGTCAACACCGTCGTGCGCATGGAAGCCCTCGCAGCCGGGGATACCCGCAGCGAAGTGCAGTATACCGACTACGAGGACTGCGTCGGCCGCATGACCAAGGCCATGTCCGCATTCCGCGACAATGCGGTTCAGGTGGAAAAGAACGCCGAGAGCCAGAAAGTCGTCGTCAACCGTCTCGGCGAAGCGCTCAAGTCCTTGTCCGGCAACCGCCTCGACTGCGAGATCCGCGAAGTCTTCCCGGGCGAATACGAAGCACTGCGTCAGGATTTCAACCGCGCCGTGACATCGCTCACCGACACGATTTCCACCGTCCAGCGCACGGCGAGCGCCGTGCTGACGGGAGCCTCGGAAATCCATACCGCGTCCGACGACCTGTCGCGCCGCAACGAACAGCAGGCCGCCAGCCTCGAGGAAACGACGGCCGCGATGAATCAGGTGACGCAGGGTGTCAACGAATCCGCAACCGCCGCGGTCGGTGCCCAGCACTCGATTTCCAATGCCCACCGCGAAGCCACCGAAGGCGGCGAAGTCGTCGACCGCGCGGTCCATGCCATGGGCGCGATCGAACATTCGGCGCAGGAAATCCGTCAGATCATCGGCGTCATCGACGGGATCGCGTTCCAGACCAACCTGCTGGCGCTCAATGCCGGCGTGGAAGCGGCACGCGCCGGCGATGCCGGCAAGGGCTTCGCCGTGGTCGCCAACGAGGTGCGCGCCCTCGCCCAGCGTTCGGCCGATGCCGCAAAGGACATCAGCGCGCTGATCACGGCATCGTCGGAGCAGGTCGAAAGCGGCGTCAAGCTGGTCGGCGAGACCGGGGCCCTGCTCTCCAAGATCGTTGCCCGCATTGGCGAGGTCAATGCGCAGATCTCGGGGATCGCCGAAAGCTCGCAAAGTCAGGCCGCCAGCCTCACACAGGTCAACGCCGCGATGGGCGAGCTCGATCAGGTCACCCAGCAGAACGCCGCGATGGTCGAGGAAGCCAGCGCCGCGACGCGATCGCTGTCGGACGAAGCCCGCGAGCTTTCGCTGGTCGTCGGCCAGTTCCGCTTCAGCAGCAGCGCTGCGCCGGTTCAGAAACTCAGCGCGCCCAAACCGGTGAGCACGCCGCGCCCGGCCACCCGCAAGGCACCGCCACCGCCCGCCTTCGACGGCAATCTCGCGCTCAAATCCGACCCCAGCGAAGACTGGTCGGAATTCTGAACGCGAACGGGTTTACACAGAACACGGTAAACAGTGCGCAGGCGGCCGGGGGATTCAGTCTTCCGGCCGCCTAGACCGTATCGAAGACATAGCCCAGCGAACGCACGGTGCGCAGCGGATTGCCCGCGCCCGCGCTCTTCAGCGCACGCCGCAGACGCCCGATCCACACATCCACGGTGCGCTCGTCCACCGGCGGCTCCTGCTTGCCGAGCGCGGATATGAGCTGACCGCGGCTGAACACACGGCCCGGATGCTCGATGAAGTAGCGCAGCAGGCGCAGTTCGTTCGGCATCAGCGAGATCGGCTTGCCCTGCCAGCGCGCCTGGAACGCCGCAACATCGACCGTCAGATCACCCTGCGCGACGACGCGGATGCCCGTGCTGTCCTGATCGCCGATGCTGGCGCCCAGCACCCGGTCGAGAAGCGCCGTACGGGTGAGCGGGCCGACCATGTAGTCGTCCGCCCCCATGCGCAGCGCGCGCTTGCGATCTTCCAGATTGTCTTCCTCGAGCACCATGGTCACATGCGCATGGGCCGTGAGAGGGTCCGCACGCAGGCGCCGGCACAGTTCCAGCCCGGACATTTCGGGCAGGACCCAGTCGATGAAGATCCAGAGCGCCCCCTCGATCAGGGGCAATTCGGCAAAGTCGGTCCAGCGATGAAGAACGACGTCAAACTCGTCATGCCGGAAAGCCGCAAGGCCCCCGGAAAGCTCGCTCGCCAGCAATATATCGATCCGCCGCATCGCCCCTGCCCGGTTAACACGGCGGCTGTCTGCCCGTCGATTATGACGAACGGGTGACGTATTGGTGACGTAAGTGTGAAAACTGCAAAACAACTGCAATCCATGTGGATTGTCACGGAACTGACCCGCAACCGTCACGGCTGCGCAACGCCGTTCTGCCATGACAAACTTCGCTAGCAACCGGGGGCAACCGAGCGATGCGAACCGAAGTGGACACTCTTCTCGATCAGTACACCCGGCCGGCAACCGGCATTCCGGCGTGGCTGGACATTCCCGATCCCAAGGGCTTCCGCCCCAAGCGCAAGTACCGCACGATCTGGATTTCCGACATCCATCTCGGCACGCGCGGCTGCAACGCCGCGCTGCTGGTCGATTTCCTGCGCTCGGTCCAGTGCGAGACGCTCTACCTCGTTGGCGACATTGTCGACGGCTGGCGCCTGCGCAAGGGCTGGTACTGGCCCGACGCCCACAACGAAGTGGTCCGCCGCATCCTCAAGATGGCGCATCGCGGCACGCGGGTGGTGTTCATCGCGGGCAACCATGACGAGATGCTGCGCGACTATGCCGGCCTGACTTTCGGCGGGGTCGAACTGGCGCTGGAGGCGGTCCACGAAACGGTTGACGGCCGCAAGCTGCTGGTCACGCATGGCGATGCCTTCGACGGCGTCGTGCTCTACCACAAGTGGCTCGCGTTCCTGGGCGACAAGGCCTACGGCATGCTGCTGCGCGCCAATATCGCCTTCAACGCCGTGCGCCGCCGCCTGCACATGCCCTACTGGTCACTCTCCGCCTACATGAAGAAGAAGGTGAAGAACGCCGTCCAGTACGTGTGCAGCTACGAGGAAGCGGTCGCCGCCGAAGCGGTCAGCCGCGGGTTCGACGGCGTCGTCTGCGGCCACATCCACTGCGCCGAGATCCGCCAGTTCGGCGGCATCACCTACTATAACGACGGCGACTGGGTCGAAAGCTGCACGGCGCTGACCGAGGACTTCGAAGGTCAGATCGCGATCATCGACTGGGTTGCCGAGACCGGCGGCCACGCCAGCGACATGACAGTCAGCGAACTGGGTGCTCCAGTCACTGCTGCGGAGGCCGGCGCGTGAAACTGGCGCTGGCGACCGACGCCTGGCTGCCCCAGGTCAACGGCGTCGTCCGCTCGCTGTCCGCCACGCTCGATGAACTGCGCGCGCGCGGGCACAGTGTCGAGACGATCACCCCCGACCGCTTCCTGACCGTGCCCATGCCGGGCTATGCTTCGATCCGGCTGGCCATGGCGCCCCGCTTCGGCGTGCGCCGCATGCTCGACAGGGCCGCGCCGGAGATCGTCCATATCGCCACCGAAGGCCCGATCGGCTGGGCGGCACGGGGCTGGTGCCTTTCGCGCGGGGTGCCGTTCACCTCCGCGTTCCACACCCGTTTTCCCGAATATGCGGCGGTGCGCACCGGCCTTTCCGCCGAATACTTCTGGCCGATCCTGCAGCGCTTCCACGCGCCGAGCAGTGCCGTGCTGGTGTCCACCCAGAGCCTCGCGGATGAACTGGCCACGCGCGGCATCGGCCATACCCGGCCGTGGAGCCGGGGTATCGACCATAGCCTCTTCAAGCCTGACGGCGCCCGTCACCCGGCGATGGCTGCCCTGCCCGGCCCGGTCCTGCTCAACGTTGGCCGTGTCGCGCCGGAAAAGAACCTCGAAGCCTTCCTGTCCGCCGATGTGCCCGGCAGCAAGGTCGTGGTGGGGGACGGCCCCGCGCTGGAGAGCCTGAAGCGCCGCTATCCCGACGTGCTGTTCCTCGGCGCGCTGGCCGGCGAGGAACTCGCCTCGGCCTATCGCGCCGCCGACTGTTTCGTGTTCCCTAGCCTGACCGACACTTTCGGCCTCGTCGTGATCGAGGCACTGGCCTGCGGAACGCCGGTCGCGGCCTACCCGGTGACCGGCCCCATCGACATCCTTGGCGCCGACGGTTGCGGCGTCGAGACGCGGCTGCCCCACCCCGGCGGCGCCATCGACGAAAGCCTCGAGAATGCCATCACCGCCGCCTTGTGCGTTGAACGCGTTCATGCTGCGGCGATGGGTGCGCTCTATTCGTGGGAACGCGCCACCGACCAGTTCCTGTGCGCCATCGCCGCCGCGGTGAGTGAGCAGGACACGGCGCTGAAAAGCGCCGCGTAGGCGGTTTACCTGCTGCCTGGCGTTTGACCACCCGCGCCAATTGCTGTTCCATCACCCGGACAAGGATTCGGGAGAGGGAATTTTCATGGAGCCGCACCACGCGTTGCGCCCGCCACGGCTTGTTGCCCTGGTCTTTGGGCTTCTGGCAACTCTCCTCGCGGTCGCTGGACCTTTCACCGCAACCGCCTCGGACAAGACCGTGGAGAACACCCCCGGCGTGGCTTCGGCGCACGACCTGTTCCCTGAAGGAGGGGCGATCTACCGAAGCACTTGTGCCGCCTGTCACGACACCGGCGCGGGACGTGCCCCTGCCCGCGTGCTGCTCAGCTACATGACGCCCGATGCCATTGTCGCAGCGCTGACGGACGGCGCTATGAAGGCGCAGGGTTCCACCCTGAGCACCGAGCAGAAGGTACAAGTAGCCGAGCACCTCTCCGGCCGCGCGCTGGGCACGGCCGAGGCCGCGTTGCCCGAACCGCCGCCCTGCACGCCCGATCACGCCCTGTTCGACCGCAAGCAGGTACCCGCCTTTGCCGGCGCCGGGCTCGATCTCGCCGCTACCCATTCAGTCTCCACCGCGCAGGCCGGAATCGGCAAGGCGGACCTTGGCAAGCTCAAGCTGAAATGGGCCTTCGGCTTCCCCCTCGCCAACCGTGCTCGTTCGCAACCGGCGCTGGGCGGCGGGGCCGTGTTCGTTGGCAGTCAGGGCGGCAAGGTCTATGCGCTCGACCGCGCGACCGGCTGCACCCGCTGGACCTTCAACGCGGGCTCGGAAGTGCGCACTGCCATCGTTCTCTCCCCGTGGCAGGCGGATGACGCCAAGGCCGTGCCGCTGGCCTATTTCGGCGACTGGACGGGCAATGCCTATGCTGTCGAGGCCTTCACCGGCAAGCTGGTGTGGAAAGTCCATGTCGACGAGCATCCCGCCACCGTCATCACCGCTGCCCCGGCGCTCTACGGCGATACGCTCTACGTGCCAGTTTCCTCGCTGGAAGAGGCCGCCGCCGCAAGTCCCGGATACAAGTGCTGCTCGTTCCGCGGGTCGGTGCTGGCGCTCGATGCCCGCACCGGCGCGGAGAAGAGGCGGACATGGCTTGTCGGCGAACCGGAACCGCAGGACGGCGGAAAGTTTCTCGGCCCCTCGGGCGTGCCTGTCTGGGCCGGGATCGCGATCGATCCGAAGCGCGGCAACCTGATCGTGGCCACGGGCGACAACTACACCCATCCCGCCACTGAACTTTCCGATGCACTCGTGGCGATGGACCTCGGGACGGGCGCGCTCAAATGGCACTTCCAGGCGCTCTCGGGCGATGCCTGGAACGTCGATTGCGTCACTCCCGATCCGGACAATTGCCCCGAAGATGCCGGGCCCGACTTCGACTTCGGCGCCCTACCGATCCTCGCCACCGGCAAGGACGGGCGCGATTATGTGCTTGGCGGGCAGAAGTCCGGCAT
This sequence comes from Novosphingobium album (ex Hu et al. 2023), assembly GCF_022832385.1. Taxonomy (GTDB): domain Bacteria; phylum Pseudomonadota; class Alphaproteobacteria; order Sphingomonadales; family Sphingomonadaceae; genus Novosphingobium; species Novosphingobium album. The sequence continues at coordinate 75,048 of NZ_JALHLE010000016.1, read as the reverse complement.
TGCCTGGGCCGTCGATGCGCAAACGGGCAAGCTGGCGTGGAAGCGGCAGGTCGGGCGCGGCGGCATGGCAGGCGGCGTCCACTTCGGGCTCGCGGCTGACAGCGGCCGGGTCTATGTCGGCATCAGCGACATGCCCGACTTCGTGCAACGCCCCTTCCCGCCCGCGCCGGGTATCCACGCGCTCGACCTTGCAACGGGCAGGACACTGTGGGACGCACCCGCGCCGGACAAGGTCTGCGAGGGCCGCCCGCTCTGCCTGCCCGGCAACAGCGGCGCCTTCACGGTCACCCCCGACATGGTGCTGGCCGGGGGCGATGACGGCTACATGCGCATTCTCGACGCCGCGACGGGCGAGCAGCTCTGGCAGTTCGACGTGGCGCGGGACTTCACCACCGTGAACGGCGTGCCCGCGAAAGGCGGCGCCATGAGCGGCGGCGCGGCGCCCATCGCCGATCACGGCCAGCTCATCGTCTCGTCCGGCTATGGCTTCGTCTCGAAGATGCCGGGCAACGTGCTGCTGGTGTTCGAGGTGGAATGAACCGGACCGCCACCGGAGACACCACCGGTATCCTGATGCCCGCCAGTGCGGAGGACCTGCGCGCCGCGCCCGAACAGTTCCTGACCCGCGCGATGCAGGCCTACGGCACGCTGTCGGCGGACAACCGGGTGGTCTCGGCCGACCGGTTCGAAATCTTCGCGGGCGGCAATTCGGGCCAGAAGGCGCTGCTGGATGTGACCTATGCGCGCGCAGAGGCAGGCCTGCCGCGCCGCCTCTTCGCCAAGTTCTCGCGCGATTTCGCCGATCCCTTCCGCGACCGCCGCCGCGCCGAGCTCGACGGCGAAGTGCGCCTCGCCGCGCTCTCGCGCCTGCCCGCCTTCCCACTCGCCGTGCCCCGCGCGGTTTTCGGCGATTTCGAGGCGAAAAGCGGCACCGGCCTGCTGATCACCGAACGGATCGCCTTCGGCGAAGGGGCAATCGAGCCGCTGCACGAGAAGTGCATGGACCACCTGCTGCCCGATCCGCTCGCATACTACCGCGTGCTGGTTTCCGCACAGGCCCGGCTGGCGGCGGCGCAGCACCGGGGCGCGCTTTCACCGGAGGTGGAGGCACTGTTCCCTTACGACCGCGAGGCAGCGCAGGCCGATCTGCCCATCGCCTATGGCCCAGAGGAATTGCGCGCCAAGGTCGCAGCGCTGGGCACGTTCCTCGCGCAGCATCCACAGCTCTTCCCCGAAACCCTGACTGATCCGGCCTTCCCCGCCCGGCTCGAAGCCGAAGCGCTGGCCATTCTGCAGCACGAAGGCGCCGTGCGCCGGTTCTTCCACGCCGATCCCCGCTTTGTCGCCCTGTGCCACTGGAACGCCAATATCGACAACGCATGGTTCTGGCGCGAGTCCGGCGGGACGCTGCACTGCGGACTGCTCGACTGGGGCATGGTGCGGCCGATGAACCTGGCGACCGGCCTGTGGGGCGGCCTCTCCGCCTCGCCCATCCGGTTCCTGCAAGCGGAACTGGACGGCCTGCTCGACCACTACCGGAGCGAGCTCGCCGCGCACGGCGGCCCAGATCTCACCGCTGGACTGCTCGACCTGCATTTCGACCTGTCGCTGGCGATCACCGGCCTCGCGCTGATGATGGACCTGCCCGCGCTGATCACCGCCCGGATGCCCGATATCGGCCATGCGCAAGGGCCGTTCGACCCGCTCTTGCGGCGCGACAAGGTGGTCGAGGGCTTCCTGCTCGTCTCGACCAATTTCCTGCACTTGTGGGCCTTGCGCGGGTTTGGGGGGAGTTTGCAGCGGATGCTGGCGATGGGTAGCTGAGCGGCAGGCCGCTTTGCAGGAGGTCCCGACAAATAGATCAAAGGCAGGAAAGTCGGGGGGAACTGCCCTTCCTTGGTAACGCTCAATCTCACTCTGCTACTGTTCAGCGTTCGAATTGAACATTTCCCGATGAGCGCGCATCCTCGAAAAAAGAAGTAGCGAGAGCGGCACTACGACAACAAGCACGAAGCTACTGGATGCACCTTTTCCGAAGAAGCTCTCAATTATTAACGATATAAACGACAAAGGACCCAAGCAGAAGACAACAAACTTCCAGAATCCCTTGCTTTTCAGTCCATTAAAGGCCGACCACCTCCTGCGACCTTCTTCGGATTTGAATGTCCAGTCCCTAATCCAGTCATCTATTGTCACGAGAAGTTTCAACAAACGCTCTCCACGGAGAAGCCTCAACGGCCGTAATAGATCGAGTTGTGAAGGACTTGAACGACGGTGTCATGTCAGCTTTGTCATCGTATCCGGAACGTCTGCTATTGGGCGAAATCACCAATTAGCAGTCATACAGTCTGCCCTTTTGCCCTACCGGAACCCCAGACTCCGCGAAATCGCTGCCGCCTCATCCACTACCAGACGCGCCAGTTCGTCCAGACGGCCCTGCGCGCGTTCGCTGGGGGCGGCCACCACGAGCGCGCCGACCACGCCGCCCGCCGCGTCGCGGATCACGCTGGCGGTGCCGGTGACGCCGTCCGCCGCCTGATCGACGGTCTGTGCATAGCCATCCTGCCGCGCCTGTTCGACTGCCTGCGCCAGTGCGGCGGGCTTGATTTCCGTGCTGCGCGCCATGCGTTCGAGCGCGACACGCTTGAGGTAGGACGTGACCGCTTCGGGCGAGCAGGTCGCCAGCAGGGCGCGGCCGCCCGCTGTCGCGTAAAACGGCCGCCGGTCGCCGATCGCGACCGAATAGCGCACGACATTGCGGCTTTCGACCAGATCGACGTACGTGACCATGTCGCCTTCGTGGTCGCCCACCATGAGCAGCACGGTCTCGCCGGTCCGCTCGCACAGGCGGCGCATGCCTTCGCGGATCAGGTCCGAGCTGTGCAGCCGCCGCCGCGCCTCGGTCAACGCGCTGCCGAGGCCGAAGGCGCCGGGGCCGAGCCGCCAGGCGCCGTCGGTCGAAACCACCAGATCCTCGTCCGCCAGCCCGCGCAGCAGCGCGGCAAGGCTGCTCTTGGGCGTGGCGAGGCGGCGGCTGAGATCGGCCAGCGAAACCGCCTCGTTGCTTGCGCACAGCGCTTCAAGCAGACGGATCACGCGAGTCACCGACTGCGGGCTGCCCCCGCGCCGGTCTTCGCCTGTCACCTTGTCTTCCGCGCCGCTTGCCAATTCGCCCTCACCGGAATGCCGGGATCACTTCCCTTGCGAATGTCTGCGCATAGGCGAAGAAGCGCTCCGCCGGAAGCCCGGGGGGCATCATCATCGTGAAATGCTCCACCGGCGCCTTTTCCAGCAGGCGGTTGAAATAGGCGATGGCCTCTTCGGGCGTCAGGATCTGCAGGATGCCGCTGGCCTTGAAGGTATCGAGGTCCATCGGCTTGATCGCGGCGTTCTCTACACCGATGGCCCCCTTTCCCTCGACCACGTCCTCGCTCATCCATTCGCCATAGGCGTTGTTGACGTGGTGATAGTAGGGCGCGAGTTCATCCAGCGCGGCCTGCTTGTCGTGCGCGACGACCATCATCAGGCCCTGAATCCAGATCTTCGCCTGCGCCGGGTCCTTGCCCTGCTCTTCCAGCTTCTCCCTGTAGAGCGGCCAGATATCGGCGTTGCCGAAGTACCCGTCGCCATATTTCGCCACACGCTCCATCGCCCTGGGCGCAAAGCCGCCGATGTAGAGCGGGATCTGGCCACGGCTGGAGAGCGGACGGACCTTTGCCCCTTTCAGGTTGAAGAACCTGCCCTCGAAATTGACCGTCTCGCCATCCCAAAGGCGGCGCACCACGTGCAGGAACTCGTCGAAGCGGGCGCCGCGCTTGGTGAAATCGAGGCCGTGGGCGGCATATTCGCGGGCGCGGTAGCCGATCGCGAGCCCCATCGCGAGGCGGCCGCCGGACAGCGCATCGAGCACCGCGCAATCCTCGGCAAAGCGCAGCGGTTCATAGAGCGGGCCCAGCGCAATGCCCGAGCCGAGCCGCAAACGGCTGGTTCGTGCGGCGATGGCTGCAAGCGCGACCAGCGGCGAGGAGATGTAGCCATCGTCAGCCAGGTGATGCTCGGGCACCCAGGCGCCGTCGAAGCCAAGAGCCTCGGTTTCCGCGACGGTATCGAGGATTTCGCTGTAGAGCGCCTCGGGCGCGCGCTGCCATTGGGCCGGATTGCGGAAATCGTAGAGGTAGCCGAAGCCGAGTTTGCCAGTCATGCGCCTGTCCCACGTTGCGTGGGGGCGACATTAGTTCGGCCGGGCTGCCCGGCAAGGCGCGGGAGCGATCAGTACCGCACTCGCTGTACACAGCCCCATTCACCGCTCACCCTGAGCTTGTCGCAGCCTGTCCTGAGCGGCTGCTGCAAGCAGCCAGCCCGAAGGGGGTGTCGAACAAGCGCTGCTCCGGTGTCCTTCGACAAGCTCAGGACGAGCGGACGTGGGCCAATGCGCGCCTCAGTTCACGTCCATCGCGTAACCCGCGGCACGCACGGTGCGGATGGGGTCGGTGTCGCCTGAGCGGTTGATCGCCTTGCGCAGGCGGCGGATGTGGACGTCCACGGTGCGTTCGTCGATGTCCGAGTCCATGCCCCAGACGCCGTCGAGGATCTGCTGACGCGAGACGACGCGGTTCGGGCGTTCCATGAAGTAGCGCAGCAGGCGGAACTCGGTCGGGCCGAGATGCAGCGGCTCGCCGCCACGGCGCACGCGGTGGCTGGTGGCGTCGAGTTCGATGTCGCCCCACTGCAGCACAGAGCCGGCCAGCGAGGGGCGCGAGCGGCGCAGCAGCGCCTCGATGCGGGCCATCAGTTCGCGCGGGGAGAACGGCTTGGTCACGTAGTCGTCCGCGCCGGTCTTGAGGCCGCGGATCATGTCCTCTTCCTCGCCGCGCGCGGTCAGCATGATGATCGGAACCTGCGCGGTTTCCTTGTCCTTGCGCAGCTGGCGGCAGACCTCGATGCCGGGTACCTGCTCGATCATCCAGTCGAGCACGATGGCGTCGGGCGTCTGCTCGCGCACCATCAGCAAGGCTTCTTCGCCGTCGGCGGTGGAGCGCACCTCATAGCCTTCGGCGCTGAGGTTCCAGGTGAGAAGTTCGCACAGGGCGGTGTCGTCCTCGACGACAAGAACGGTCGGGTTCATGCGCTCAATCCCGTATCATCGGTCTGGCTGTCGCGCTCGGTGCAGTATTCGCCCGTGGCGGCATAGTAGACCATCTCGGCGACGTTGGTCGCGTGGTCGCCGATGCGTTCCAGGTTGCGGGCGATGAAGAGCAACTGGGCGGCGCTGGTGATCGTCGCCGGGTTCTCCATCATGTGGGTCACCAGCGAGCGGAACAGCGTGTTGTAGAACTGGTCCAGCTTCTGGTCGCGGCGGATCACCTCTACCGCCAGCGTCGCATCGCGCGAGCCATAGGCGTTGAGGACATCGCGCACCATGCTCTCGGCGATCTCGGCCATCGTCGGCACCAGCGTGACCGGCTCGATCTTGTAGCGGCCCTCGAGTGCCGAGACGCGCTTGGCGATGTTCTTGGCGTAGTCGCCGATACGCTCGACCACGCCGGAGATCTTGAGCGCGGCGATTACGTCGCGCAGATCGTCGGCCATCGGCGCGCGCAGGGCGATGGTGCGGACGGCAAGACGGTCCACTTCTGCTTCCAGCGCATCGAGCCGTGCATCGGCGGCGACCACCTGCCTGGCAAGGTCCTCGTCATGCTGGACGAGCGCAGTGATGGCATCGCGGATGGCGACTTCGGCCAGCCCGCCCATTTCGGCGACGAGGCCGCGAAGCTGGCCGATCTCTGAATCGAATGCCTTGACGGTATGATCTACCATGGCGTGTTCCTTCTCAGCCGTAGCGGCCGGTAATGTAGTCCTTGGTCTTTTCTTCGCGCGGATTGGTGAAGATTTCGCTGGTCTCACCATACTCCACGAGGTTGCCAAGGTGGAAAAAGGCCGTGCGCTGCGACACGCGGGCGGCCTGCTGCATCGAGTGGGTAACGATGACGATCGCGTAGTTTTCCTTCAGCTCGTCGATCAGTTCCTCGATCTTGGCGGTCGCGATGGGATCGAGCGCCGAACAGGGCTCGTCCATCAGGATCACTTCGGGGCTGACGGCAATCGCGCGGGCAATGCACAGGCGCTGCTGCTGGCCGCCCGAAAGCGCAGTGCCGGCGTCGGTCAGGCGGTCCTTAACCTCGTCCCAAAGGCCCGCCTTGGTCAGCGAGCTTTCGATCACCGCGTCCATCTCGGCCTTCGAGTTCGCCAGGCCGTGGATGCGCGGGCCATAGGCGATGTTCTCGTAGATCGACTTCGGAAACGGGTTCGGCTTCTGGAACACCATGCCGACGCGCGCACGCAGGGCGACCGGGTCCATGGTGGGCGCATAGATATTTTCGCCGTCGAGCAGGATCTCGCCGGTCACGCGGGCACCGGCGATCGTGTCGTTCATGCGGTTCAAGGAACGCAGGAAGGTCGACTTGCCGCAGCCCGACGGGCCGATGAAGGCCGTGACGATGCCGTTGTCGATATCGATCGAAACATTGTCGATGGCCTTCTTGGGGCCATAGAAAACGTCGACGTTGCGGGCGATAAGCTTGGTTTCGTTCATGTCCCTACCAGCGCACTTCGAACTTGTTTCGAAGGTAGATCGCGAGGCCATTCATCACCAGCAGGAAGACCAGCAGGACGATGATGGCGGCGGAAGTGTTCTGGACGAAAGCCTTGTCGATTTCGTCAGACCACAGGAAGATCTGCATCGGCAGCACGCTGGAGGGAGCTGTGATCCCGTCCGGAGGCGTGACGATGAAGGCACGCATGCCGATCATCAGCAGCGGCGCGGTTTCACCCAGTGCGCGGGCCATGCCGATGATAGTGCCAGTGAGGATGCCCGGCAGCGCGAGCGGCAGCACGTGGTGGAACACCGCCTGCACCTTGGACGCGCCCACCGCCAGCGCGGCGTCGCGGATCGAGGGCGGCACCGCCTTGATCGCGTTGCGGCCTGAAATGACGATCACCGGCATCGTCATCAGTGCCAGCGTGAGGCCGCCGACCAGCGGCGAGGAGCGCGGCATGCCCAGCGTGTTGATGAAGACGGCAAGACCCAGCAGGCCGAAGATGATCGAAGGCACCGCGGCCAGGTTGTTGATCGAGACTTCGACCAGCTCGATCCAGCGCGAACGCGGCGCGAATTCCTCAAGGTAGATCGCAGCGAGCACGCCCATCGGGAACGAGAGCAGCAGCGTCACCAGCATCGTCAGGATCGAGCCCTTGGCCGCGCCCCAGATGCCCGCGACATGCGGATCAGTGGAGTCCGAACCCGAGAGGAAATCCCAGTTCAGGCCACCCAGGCCGTTGCGCATCATGATGAACAGCAGCAGCGCCAGGAAGGCGAGGCTGATCACGATGGCACCAAGCCCGATCAGCTTGAAGCGGCGCTCTGCCGCGTGGCGCCGGGCCAGCCGCTTGTTGAACTCCGGCGAGTTGAAAGTGGAGTTACTCATAAGCTTCGCGGAACCGTTTCACGACGCGCAGGGCGATGATGTTGAGGATCAGGGTGACGACGAAGAGCACCAGACCCAGCGCGAAGGCGGACAGCGTCTTGGGGCTGTTGAACTCCTGGTCACCGGTCAGCATCTGGACGATCTGGTAGGTCACCGTCGTCATCGATGCGAGCGGGTTGGCGGAAAGACGCGCCGCAGCGCCCGCGGCCATGACCACGATCATGGTCTCGCCGATGGCACGGCTGATTGCCAGCATCACACCCGCGACGATGCCGGGCAGCGCGGCGGGCAGCAGCACCTTCTTGATCGTTTCCGACCGGGTCGCGCCCAGCGCCAGCGAACCGTCGCTCATCGCGCGCGGGACGGCGGCGAGCGCGTCGTCTGCCATCGAGGAGACGAAGGGAATGATCATCACGCCCATGACGAGGCCCGCGGCCAGCGCGCTTTCGGTCGAGGGGTTGGCGACACCGAGCGAGGCCGCGGTGTCGCGGATCAGCGGGGCCACCGTCAGCGCGGCGAAGTAGCCGTAGACCACGGTGGGGATGCCCGCGAGGATCTCGAGGATCGGCTTGACCCACTTGCGGATCGAACTGGACGCATATTGCGTGAGGTAGATCGCGCTCATCAGGCCAAGCGGAATCGCCACCAGCATGGCGATGATCGCGCCAATGTAGATCGTGCCCCAGAACAGCGGGACCGCGCCGAAGTTACCGTCGATATCGACGCCGCGCGCATTGCCCGGTGCCCAGTGGGTGCCGGTGAGAAACGCGATCGGCGAGACGTCCTTGAAGAACAGCCCGGCTTCGAACAGCAGCGAGGCGACGATGCCGAACGTCGTCAGGATCGCCATCAGTGAGGCGATCAGCAGTAGCGCCAGCACCGCGCGCTCGACATGGGTGCGCGCCGGAAAGCCGGCACGAACGCGGGTAAAGCCATAGCCGCCGCCGGCCAGTGCCACGATCAGGACCAGAATGCCGCCGATCATGCCGAAGCGTGATTGCGCGGCCCGCATCGGCACGGCCAGTTCCTGCGCCAGCGGATCGAACGCCACGGCGTCGGGATTGGCAGCCATGTTGCGGGCGTCAGCGAGGATCGAGGCCCGGTGCATGTCCCCATCGGGAAGCTGCGCGGCTATGGGATCGGCCAGTACCGCCCCGTCCACCAGGCCCGGCATGATCGCCGACCATGCCGCCCAGGCCAGCAGCGCCGGGACAAGAATCCACAGCGCCATGTGCCAGCCATGATAGCCGGGCATCGAATGCATCGATCCCCGGCCAGTATAGAGCAACCGGGCCCGGCCCCGCGCGGCAAACCAGCCGACGAAGCCCAGGCCGATCACGGCCAGGAGTACTCCTGTAAGAATCATAACTGGCCGTGCTGCCCCTTGTTACCTTGTCTTGCGTCCCGGCCTTACTTCAGCACGCTCGGGTCGAGCGGCGTCATGTTGGCGATGATTTCAGCATTCTTCTGGCGCACATCGTCGGTGGCGACGATCATGCCCTTGGGCTTGAGGTAGCCGTCGGGGCCCCATGCCTTGGTCCATGCATCGGCATAGGCCTTGAGGTCCTTGATCGGGCCAAGATGCTGCTTCTTGATGTAGATGTAGAGCGGACGCGCGCCCGGATAGCTGAAGTCGGCGATGGCGTCGTAGGTCGGTTTCACGCCCGAAAGCGCGATGCCGTTCAGCGTGTTGATGTTCTCTTCAAGATAGGAATAGCCAAAGATGCCGATCGCCTTGGGGTTCTGCGACAGCTTCTGAACGATCAGGTTGTCGTTCTCGCCGGCATCGACATAGGGGCCGTCTTCACGGATGTCGTGGCAGGTCGCCTCGTACTTGTCCTTGTCGGCATCCTTGAGCTTGTCCATGGCCGGATCGCTCTTGCAGCCCGCTTCCATGATGAGCTCCTTGAGCGCGTCACGCGTGCCCGAGGTCGACGGCGGGCCATAGACCAGGATCGGTTCTGCCGGCAGCGACGGATTCACATCCTTCCAGGTCTTGGAGGTATTGGGCTTGCCGAACGGATTGGCGGCCAGCGCCTTGTAGATGTCGGTGGGAGTCAGCTCGAAGCCGGGGCCCTTCTTGTCTTCCGCGAAAGCGATGCCGTCGATGCCGACCTGGACCTCGACGACCTCGGTCACGCCATTCTTCTGGCAGAGTTCGTATTCCGACTTCTTCATGCGGCGCGAGGCGTCTTCGATGTCGGGGTGCTGGGCGCCAACGCCGGCGCAGAACAGCTTCATGCCCGCACCCGTGCCGGTCGATTCGATCACGGGGGACTTGTGGCCTTCCTTGGCGAAGGTCTCGGCGACCGCGGTCGCGAACGGATAGACGGTCGAGGAGCCGACGGCGGTCACGTAATCGCGCGCGCCGGAAGCGGAACCGCCCGACCCGCCACAAGCGCTAAGCGCAAGCACGGAAACGGCAGCAAAGATGATGGTGTTGGTCGAACGCATAGACTTACCCCTTGGGCTTAATTCTGGAACGCCCCTATTGGGATACAATGACACTTCTATGACCAAGAAGTGACATTGTGTGCCATTCCTGAAATTTGCTGAAAAATGCTGGGTTTTCGGCCAATTCCTGCGTCATTCCGCGACAGGGAATCCCCACGGGATTCGCGATCGCAAGGTTGGCTTGCTCTAGGCGCAGGGTTGCCGGGTTGCAAGCGCGGCCGAGGCGATGCCCTGGCCGCGCCGCAATGGGATCAGAAGTCGAATTGCGCGCGCATGCCCAGGGCATCGGCGCCGTAGCTGGCATCGCCATCGGCGGTGACGGGTGCGTCCTTCACCCAGACATGGCCATAGTTGAGGATGAAACGAACGTAGTCGGTCGGCACCCACAGCGCAGAAATGCCCGCGGTCTGCTGGTGGCCGCCCAGGATGCCGGCGTCGGTCAGGTCCAGCCAGTCGTAGCGGGCATTCACCTGGATCGCGCCCATGCCGCCCTTGTCCAGGCCATGCCTGGGCTTGATGCGGTCATAGGTGCCGTTCTTGTAGGCGGTCGTGTCATCGGTCAGCATGTAGCCAACTTCCGCATAGCCGCCATTGAAGGTCGGGTCCTTGAACCCGGTGCGGCGGACGGTCTGCCAGAAGCTTTCCGCCGTCGCGTGGAAACGGCCGTTGATATAGGCCGCCTCAAGCCCGAGACCGCGCTCTTCCGTCGCATCGGTGATGCCCGCCTTGACGAAACGCAGATCGGTCGTGTGCAGGAACGGGCGCGCCTGATAGGTGACCGTAGGGATCGCGTCGTTGAGCTTGCGGAAGTGCGCCGAGCCGCCCAGATGCAGCGTGCCGCCCGCGACCTTGGGCATCGCGACCAAACGGCCATCGACGCTCCACGACTTGTAGGTATCGCTGCCCAGCGTGTTGGGATCGTCGGTAAAGACGCCCAGTTGCGCCACAACGCCCTTGCCGTTGTATTCGGCGTTCAGGCCGACGCGGCGCTCGAAACCGAACGCCTGCGAGAAACTGTTGCGCTCCATGAAGCTGGTGAACAGGTCGGAGGTCATTTCCTCCAGACCCCAGTTGGGCTTCTGGTTGCCCAGCGTCAGGTTGACGTTCCGGCTGGCCTTGTAGGTCATGTACATGTCGTTGATCGACACGTCGGAGTTGGCGACGTTGATCTCCACGCGGTAGCCGAAGCCGCCCGGCATCGAGCCATCGAAGCCCAGGTAGATTCGGCGGAACTCGGCGCTGGTGCCAAGGTGCGCCTGCTGGCTGGAGGTCAGGCCCGAGGGCCCGTCCACACCGCCGATGTCCAGCTGCATGCGGCCGCGCGGCTTGAAGCTCCAGCCATCGTCCGTGCTGATCTGCGGAGCCCCCTTGAACGCAATCTTCACCGGAGAAGGCTTTTCAGCAGCGGCCTTGGCCGCAACGGCGGCCTGCGTCGCATTTTCGGCGACCTGCGTGGCAGAGGCGGCTTCGGCCTTCGCCGCTGCCAGTTCGTCCTCAAGCGAATCGATTCGCTGCGCCATCGCCTGCATCTGGGCGCGCATCGCTGCGAGTTCCTGCTGGATCGAAGCGGTATCGGCAGCGCTTGCCGGTGTCGGCAGGGCCCAGCCAAGCGAAACTACGACAGCCAGTGCTGACGGCCCCAAAATATTTTTCACGTCCAGGTCCTTTCGTGAACGTTCAGTTACACAACGGCGACGCCTCTATGACCATGATGTTACGCTTTTGTGACGTAGTGTTTCTGGCGCCAAAGAACGGCAGAAATACGTCAGTTTCGTCCTACCCCAGTACAACAAAGGTTGTCTCCCAGGTAACGTATAATGTCTGTAGCCGGTGACTATGACGCTATCAGGGAGTCCCCTGAGCGCCATATTTGCCCCTCCCGGGCAGTCCCGGACGGCCCCGCCGCGACGACTGTCTTTTTTCCGTCATTCAACCGACATATTCGCCGCGCCGCTCTTGAGCTCAACGCCAGATTGCGGAGTCATTTTCATGTACCGAACCCTTTCCGGAACAGCCGTTGCCGCAGCGCTGCTGCAACCGGTCCCGGCACTTGCGCAAAGCGTGCCGGATGCGGAAGCAGAGGCCATGCGCGCCGAGATACGAGAGCTTCGTGCGCGGCTGGCACGTCTCGAGCGCACCCTCGGCCTGGCGCCTGACAACACTGGAACGCCACCTCCTGTTGCAGCCGCCGCATCTCAGCCGGCTCCCGCCCCGCCAGCTGCTGCTGCTGCTGCTGCACCGCAGCCGGAAACAAAGATCGGCTGGAAAGGTTCTCCCCGCTTCACCGAAGGTGACAAGGCTTTCAAGGTGAAGGGCCGCATCCAGGCCGATGCCAACTACGTTTCCGCCCCGAAGGCCCTCGCCGACGAAGGCCTCGGCTTCTCGAACGAGATGCGCCGCATCCGTCTGGGCGGCGAAGGCAGCCTTGGAGCAGGCTTCGGCTACAAGCTGGAACTGGAACTTTCCGACAATACCGTCGATCTCGTCGACACTTTCGTGACCTATGACAGGGCCGGGTGGCTGGTCACGCTAGGCAACCACAACTCCTTCCAGTCGCTCGACGAACTGACCGGCGACACCACCGGCAGCGTGATGGAGCGTGCCGCATTCACCGATGCCTTCGGCTTCGAGCGCCGGCTTGGGCTTTCAGCGCAATATCAGCGCGGCGCCATGCTCGCCCAGCTGGGCATCTTCACGGACGACATCGGCGCACTTGCCAATGACAGCGATGGAACCTCCGGCGGCGACGAGAACAACAGCTACGGAATCGACGGGCGCCTCGTCTACGCGCCGAAGGTGGATGACATCCAGTTGCATTTCGGCGCATCGGCCCACTGGCGCCGGATGGGCCGCCTCGCCGACGGGACGACGCGGTACCGCCAGCGCCCCTATGCGCATTCCACCAATACGCGCCTGATCGGAACGCCCTCAATGCAGGTGGATCAGGAAGTGCATTACGGCCTCGAACTGGCGGGTATCGCCGGGCGCTGGCATGGCGCGGCCGAGGTCCATGCGCTGCGTGCCGGCCGCACCGGGCTGCCTGCCGTCACGTTCCGCGGCGGCTATGCCGAACTGGGTTACTTCCTCACCAAAGGGGATTCGCGCGGGTACAAGGCGGGCATCTTTTCAGGCAAGGCCCCGGCCCGCCCGATGGGCGACGGCGGCATCGGCTCGATCCAGATCAACCTGCGGTACGACTACCTCGATCTCGACGACAAGGATATCTCCGGCGGCAAGCTGAATGGCTATATCGCGGCCCTGATCTGGTCGCCGATCCAGTACCTGCGCTTCAATCTCAATTACGCGCTGCTGCAATATGACGGCGCCAAAGCGCTGCCCTCCGGCCGGACCGATTACGACGCGCATGTCCTCGGCACCCGCTTCGAACTCGATTTCTAGGTCAGCCCCGCACCGAAGGCCGTTCAGCCTTCGGTGCGCAGGGGCAGCATCATCGAGGCAACGGTACCCTGACCGGACCGGCTTTCAATGTCGAAACGTCCGCGATGACGCTCGACGATGTGCTTGACGATCGACAACCCCAACCCGGTGCCCCCGGCCGCGCGGCTGCGACTGGTGTCGGCGCGGTAGAACCGCTCGGTAATGCGCGGAAGGTGTTCGGGGGGGATGCCGTCCCCCTCGTCGCGGACCGAGACCAGTACCCAGCCGGTTTTCGCCGCTTCGACCGAGACCGTCACGGTCCCGTCTGGCTTGCCGTATTTGCGCGAATTGTCGATCAGGTTGCGCAGCACTTGCGAAAGCTGCCCCCGGTCACCCGCGATCACGGCATCAGCGCAGTTGGCGGTAACCGTAACCTGCCCGCCGTTGCGGAACTCCCCGGCGACTTCGTGCGCCAGCGCGACCAGATCGATTCGATCTGACGGCACCTCGTGCTTCACCGCCTCGATCCGCGAAAGCGACATGAGATCGGCGATCAGCGCCTGCATCCGCTGCGCTTCATGGCGGATCGTGCCGAGGAAGCGGTTGCGCACTCCCTCGTCCCCGCCCGCCTTGGGGTTCATCAGCGTTTCGACATAGCCCAGCACATTGGCCAACGGCGTGCGCAGTTCATGGCTGGCATTGGCCACGAAGTCCGCATGCGACTTGGCGACGCTGACCCTTTCGGAAAGATCATAGAGGCTGACCAGCCGCTCGGTTGGGCTGAGCACGCGGCAGTCCACTTCCCAGACCGAGCCTCCAGTCGACAGCCCGGTCACTTGCGCTGTGCCGCCGCTATCGCTGAGGATCGCCGCCACGGCCTTGGGATCGCGGATGGCAATGCGCACGTCCTGCCCCACGATATGCGCGCCCAGCAACCCCAGAGCCGCGCTGTTGGCAAACCGCACCTGCCCGCGCGCCACGACGAGCGCCGGCGTCTGCAGTTGCTCGAGGAGGTGAACACCCTCGACGGTCATGCGGCAGTTACCCCTTTCCATACATCCTCTCGCCACGCGGTTGCCGCGTGCGAAAGAGCGCCCCTACTATTTGAAAGAGACAGTCTGGTGGCAATGACAATTACGCAATCGAATTCATAAATCGCGTCCGGGGCGGAAACCCGGGCCTTCCAGCAAGATGACAGGTCCGCAAGTGCTCTTGCCCGCTGGTCAACTGTCCACACTGCGGTTATGCTGCATCCGCGAGAACCGGAAGGGCCTGTCATAACCCGGAAGGATCGCGCATTCACAAGGCCGCGAGGAGGAGCGCGGCTTTCCCGATGGAAAGGTTTTCGTGACGAAATTCACTTCCGATCGCTTGCTCCTCTTCGGCGCCACGGGCGATCTCTCCCGCAGGATGCTCCTGCCTTCGCTTTGCGCTCTCGACGCCGAGGGATTGCTGGACCCCCAGATCGAGATCATCGGCACGGCACGCTCCGACCTCGACGATCAGGGCTTCCGCAACTTCGCGCGCGAATCGCTCGAGCAATTCCTTCCGGCCAACCGCCGCGGCGGCATGGCCACGTTCCTCAACCGGTTGAGCTACCAGTCGCTGGACGCGAACAACCCGTCAGGTTTCGATGCCCTCGCCAGCAAGGTCGGGACGCCCAAGGAGGGTCTCTCGATCTTCCTTTCGACTGCGCCGAGCCTGTTCGAGCCCACCATTCGCGGCCTGGCCAGCAGCGGCCTTGCCGGTGACCGGGTCCGCATCGGCCTCGAAAAACCGCTCGGCATCAATCTGGCCTCCAGCAAGGTGATCAACGACGCCGTTTCCGGTGCCTTCCCGGAAGATCGAATCTACCGGATCGACCATTACCTCGGCAAGGAAACCGTCCAGAACCTGCTGGCGCTACGCTTTGCCAACCTGATGTTCGAGCCGCTGTGGAACGCCGCGCACATCGATCACGTGCAGATCACCGTGTCCGAAACCGTCGGGCTCGAATCGCGCGTCGCCTACTATGACGATTCCGGCGCGCTGCGCGACATGGTGCAGAACCACATGCTCCAGCTGCTCGCGCTTGTCGCCATGGAACCTCCCGTTTCCTATGACGCGACCAACGTGCGCGACGAGAAGGTGAAAGTCCTGCGCTCGCTGCGTCCGGTGAAGACTGGCGAAACCGTCACCGGCCAGTATCGCGCCGGCGCCATCGGCGGTCAGGCGGTACCGGGCTATGACGACGAGCTCGGTAAGGATTCGGACACCGAGACCTTCGTCGCGATCAAGGCGCATATCGACAACTGGCGCTGGCAGGGCGTGCCGTTCTACCTGCGCACAGGCAAGCGCCTGCCGCGCCGCACGACCGAGATCATCGTCCAGTTCCGCTCCGTCCCGCACTCGATCTTTCCGGGCCGCAGTGCGAAGATGGCGCCCAACCGGCTGGTCATCGGCATCCAGCCCAGCGAGAACATCACGCTCTCGCTGATGGCCAAGGTTCCCGGGCTCGACCGCGACGGCATTGCCCTGCGCTCGATCCCGCTCGAAATCTCGATGGCGGACGCCTTCGCCGGGCCGCAGCGGCGCATCGCCTACGAACGCCTGCTGCTCGACCTGATCGAGGGCGACCAGACCCTGTTCGTGCGCCGTGACGAAGTGGAGGCCCAGTGGGAATGGATCGATGCGATCCGTGCCGGCTGGGAGGAACAGCAGCTCGAACCCAAGACTTATACAGCCGGAAGCTGGGGCCCGTCGGCCGCCATCGCGCTTGCAGAGCGCGATGGCGTGACCTGGCACGAATAGGCCCCGTCCCGTCAGGACAAGTTTGTCCGGCACGAAGAGTTTGGATTGAACCCGGAGACAAGGCGCCCGCCAGCGGCGTCTCCGCAGCCCATGCGGACCGGCCAATAAAGATCAGGAGAAGCCCATGAGCCCTCTCAACCCCGTCGTCGCGCGCGTGACCGATCGCATCATCGAGCGTTCGAAGCCCAGCCGTTCGCGCTATCTCGACATGGTCGCGCGCGAGCGCGACCGTCATTCGGACCGCAGTTTCCTCTCGTGCTCCAACCTCGCCCACGGCTTTGCCGCCTCGGGCGAGGACAAGCCCGCCATCGCCACCGGCGGCGCGATCAATCTCGGCGTGGTCACTGCCTACAACGACATGCTGAGCGCCCATCAGCCCTATGGCCGCTACCCCGAGCAGATGAAGCTCTTCGCCCGCGAAGTCGGGGCAACGGCGCAAGTCGCGGGCGGCGTGCCCGCCATGTGCGACGGCGTGACGCAGGGCTTCGACGGCATGGAACTCTCACTGTTCAGCCGCGACACCATTGCCCTGTCCACCGCCGTCGCGCTCAGCCATGCGATGTTCGACGGCATGGCGCTGCTGGGCATCTGCGACAAGATCGTGCCCGGGCTCGTCATGGGCGCGCTGCGCTTCGGGCACCTGCCCGCGGTATTCATCCCCTCCGGCCCGATGCCGAGCGGCATTTCCAACAAGGAAAAGCAGAAGACCCGCCAGCTCTACGCCGAAGGCAAGGTGGGGCGTGAGGAACTGCTCGCCAGCGAGAGCGCCAGCTACCACGCGCCGGGCACCTGCACTTTCTACGGCACGGCCAACTCCAACCAGATGATGATGGAGATGATGGGCCTGCACGTGCCGGGCGCCGCCTTCGTTCCGCCCAGCACGCCCTTGCGGCAGGCGCTCACCCGCGCCGCCGTACACCGGCTCGCGGGGATGACCAAGAAGGGCAATGACTACCGCCCGATGGCCGAGGTCGTGGACGAGAAGGCCATCGTCAATGCCATTATCGGGCTGCTCGCCACCGGCGGCTCGACCAACCACGCGATCCACCTGCCCGCCATGGCCCGCGCTGCCGGTGTGATCATCGACTGGGAAGACTTCGACGAACTCTCCGCCGCGATCCCGTTGATCACCCGCGTCTATCCCAATGGCTCGGGCGACGTGAACCACTTCCACGCGGCGGGCGGCATGGCCTGGGTGGTGAAGGAACTGCTCGGCTCCGGCCTTGCCCACGCGGACATCCTGACCGTCGCCGCAGGCGGCATGAGCGACTATGCATGCGAGCCCATGATGATGGACGATGTGCTTGCCTGGACCCCGGCACCTGCCGAAACCGGCGACGACACGATGCTGCGCCCGGTCTCCGATCCGTTCCAGCCCGATGGCGGCATGCGGCTCGTCTCGGGCAATATCGGGCGCGGCACCTTCAAGACCAGCGCGGTCGACAAGGAACGCTGGACGATCGAGGCGCCTTGCCGCGTGTTCGACACGCAGGAAGCGGTCAGCCAAGCCTTCAAGGCGGGCGAGCTCGACAAGGACGTTGTGGTCGTCGTCCGCTTCCAGGGCCCGCGCGCCAACGGCATGCCCGAACTGCACAAGCTGACCCCGCCACTCGGCGTGCTGCAGGATCGCGGGTTCAAGGTCGCGCTCGTCACCGACGGGCGCATGTCGGGCGCCTCGGGCAAGGTCCCGGCGGCGATCCACGTTACCCCCGAAGCGCTAGCGAAGGACGGCAAGCCCGGCCCGCTCGCCTATCTGCGCGACGGCGACGTGGTGCGCCTCTCCGCCGAGGATGGCTCGCTTTCGACCACGGCCGACCTGTCATCGCGCGAACCGGCCCCGGCGCCCGCCGCCGAAATCGGCATGGGCCGCGAACTTTTCGCGATGTTCCGCCTGAGCGCGGGCGGCGCGGAACAGGGCGGTTCGGCGATGCTGGAGGTGGCGGGGCTGTGAGCGGCACGGCTACCATCGAAAAGACCGGACAGATCCGGCAACCGGAGAGTGACATGACTGACCTCGTGGCCGTCGACATCGGCGGCACTCACGCACGCTTTGCCCTCGCCAGCGTGGCGCCGGACGGCACGATCACGCTGGGCGAACCGGCGACGCTGCACACCAGGGACCACGGCAGCTTCCAGCTCGCCTGGCAGGCATTTCAGCACATGAACGGAGGCACCCTGCCCCCGGCCGTCGCCATGTCCGTCGCCGGGCCGGTCGGCGGCGAGATCATCAAGTTCACAAACAACCCCTGGATCATCCGCCCGGCGCTGATCGCGGAGAAGCTGGGCGCCACCCGCCACACTATCGTCAACGACTTCGCTGCCGTCGCCCACGCCGTGGCCCGCGCGCCCGAAAGCGAGTTCGTCGATCTGGCTGGCCCGCCCGGCACACCGCTGCCCTCCTCCGGCACGATCAGCGTTCTTGGCCCCGGCACTGGCCTTGGCGTGGCCCATCTGTGGCGTGACGGGAAAGGCAGCTACCACGTACAGGCGACCGAAGGCGGCCACATCGATTTCGCCCCGCTCGACCTGATCGATGACGCCATCCTCGCCCGGCTGCGCAAGCGCCACACCCGCGTCTCGGTCGAACGCGTCGTCTCCGGCCCGGCGATCGTCGATATCTACGCAACGCTCGCGGCGATGGAACACAAGGCCATCGTCGAGAAGAGCGACGTCGAGATCTGGACTGCCGGCACGTCGGGCGAAGACCCTCTGGCAGCGGCCGCCGTCGACCGCTTCTGCCTGTCACTCGGGGCGGCAGCGGGTGACTATGCCCTCGCGCACGGCGCCAGCGGCGTCGTGATCGCAGGAGGGCTTGGCTACCGCATCCGCGAAACCATCCTCAAGTCCGGCTTTTCCGATAGATTCTGCGCCAAGGGCCGCTTCGCCGGCATGATGGCCACTCTTCCCGTCAAGCTCATCACTCATCCGCAGCCCGGCCTGTTCGGCGCCGCTGCAGCCTTCGCAAGGGAGCACTTGCCGAAATGATCACCTCATCCGCCGCCGTCGAAAAGGTCATGCTTCTAGCCCCGGTCATCCCGGTACTGGTAATCGAGGAGATTGAACACGCCCTGCCGATTGCCGAGGCACTGGTCGCAGGCGGCCTGCCCGCGCTCGAAGTGACGCTGCGTACCGAATGCGCGATCGAGGCGATCAAGATGATGAAGCAGGTTCCCGGCGCCGTGGTTGGCGCGGGCACCGTGCTCACTCCGGACGATCTGGCCAAGTCGATCGACGCGGGCGCCGAGTTCATCGTCTCCCCCGGCCTCACGCCGAAGCTGGGCGAAGCGGCTGCCAGGTCCGGCATTCCTTTCCTGCCCGGCACCGCCAATGCCAGCGACGTGATGTACGCACTCGAACTCGGGTTCGACCGGCTCAAGTTCTTTCCGGCGATGGCAGCAGGCGGCCCGCCCGCGCTCAAGGCGATCTCGGCCCCGCTCGCGGCCGCCAAGTTCTGCCCGACCGGCGGCGTGACCATGGACAATGCCCCGGACTGGCTCGCGCTCGAGGCCGTGCTTTGCGTCGGCGGCAGCTGGATGGTGCCCAAGGGTCCGCCCGATGTGGCCAAAATCGAGGCGGCGGCCCGCGCTGCGGCGGGGCTCGCACGATGACCGGCCCGGCGCTCACCACCGTCGCGGACCTCAACGCCCGTCTGCAGGAACTGCACAAGCTGACTGCGCAGACGCCGCTCTACAATCCGGTCTTCCAGCTCGGCATCGAGCTCTCGCGCGAGCTGGAAAACGGCGAGATGAGCCTGGACCAGATCGAGGCGCTCGTCGCCGAGATGGAGTGCGACAGCCTGCGCACCCGCGCCGCAAGGCTTGACCGCGTGCTCGAAACCATCCCGCTCGCCGAAAACGACGCCCGGCTCGATGCGGCTGCGGACGAGGAGGACTTCACCCAGTTCGCCGTGCGCTGGCAGCGCCCCGCCGCACATGTCGTCTTCACCGCGCACCCGACGTTCCTTCTGTCGAGCGCCCAGACCGAAGCCGTCGCGCAGTCTGCCTCCACCGGCGACCATAGCGAGGCCTCCGTCTGCGTGGCCCCCACGGGGCGTGACACGATCACGCTCGACTACGAGCACGACAAGGCCATGGCCGCCATCGCCAACGGCCAGAAGGCGCGCGACCGCATCTGCGCCCGCCTGTTCGACATTGCCGCCACCCGCTGGCCCAAGCGCTGGAGGAACCTGCAGCCGATGCCGGTGCGATTCGCCAGCTGGGTCGGCTACGACATGGACGGCCGCACCGACATCGGCTGGTCCACCTCGATCCGCTACCGCCTGCAGGAAAAGGCGCAGCGCCTGTCCAGCTATGCCGAAAGCCTTGCAGACCTCGAACCCGAAATTGCCGGCAAGCTGGCCCGCGCGGCAGAGCATACCGCGCAGATGGTGGCCAATTTCAGCAAGGACCTCACGGCCCCGGAAGCCTTGTCCGAAGCCGCCAATACGCTGACGGCGGAACATCCGGACAAGCTCACCAGCCTCTCCGGCATCATCGCCGAACTCGAAGAAGAGGCGCGCCACGCCGGACAGGAAGTGGCCTGCAAGCTGCTCGTCACTGCCGCCGCCATGCGCGCCGATGGCCTCGGCATGGGCTGGATTCACTTCCGCGTGAATTCGTCGCAGCTCCAGAACGCGATCCGCCGCCGCATCGATCCCGACGGCAAGCTCAGCCTCGCCAGCCAGGCCGCGCTGGTGAAGATGCGCGAACTGCTGGCCGAAGTGAAACCGCTCAAGTCCAACTTCGCCGCGCTCGCCATCGAGAACAGCACCGCCGTGCGCCAGTTCCTCGCCATGGCGCAGATCCTCGGCCACATCGACGCCGACGCGCCGATCCGCATGCTGGTTGCCGAGTGCGAGCAACCGACCACGATTCTCGCCGCGCTCTATTTCGCCAAGATGTTCGGGATCGAGGACAAGGTCGACGTCTCGCCCCTGTTCGAGACCGAGAGCGCCCTCGAACACGGCGGCCGCTTCCTCGACGCGGTGCTCTCCGAACCGGCCTATCGCGAATACGCCAAGAAGCGCGGGCGCGTGTCGATCCAGACCGGATTTTCCGACGCGGGCCGCTTCGTCGGCCAGATCCCGGCCGCGCTTGCCATCGAGCGTCTGCACGGCCGGCTGGCCGAGGCCATGGCCGTCAACGGGTTAACCGACGTCGCCGCGCTGATCTTCAACACCGGCGGCGAATCCATGGGCCGCGGCTGCCATCCCTCCAGCATCGGCGACCGCTTCGAGTGGCAGATGCCGCCCTGGGCACGGCGCCGCTTCCTGCGCGCCGGGATCCGGCTGGAGCCCGAAGTCTCGTTCCAGGGCGGCGACGGTTACATCTGGTTCGGCTCGGACGAACTGGCGCTCGCCACGCTTACCCGCATGGCCGAAAAGCCGCTGTGGGGCGCGGACACCAGCGCGCCGACCGACGTGTTCTACCGCCGCACCGACCTCAGCCTCGACTTCTACCGCGCGATCCGCCGGGTGCAGCACGAGCACCTCGAAAGCGCCACCTACAGCCGGGCGATCACCGCCTTCGGCCTTGGCCTGCTCAACGATACCGGCAGCCGCAAGTCGCGCCGCCAGTCGGACCTTGCCGCCGACCGCACCATGAGCCTGCGCCAGATCCGCGCGATCCCGCACAACGCGATCCTCCAGCAGCTCGGCTATCCGGTGAACGTGATTGCCGGCATGGGCACCGCGTCCGACGGCAACCGCGAGGAAATCGCCGAGATGCTGACCGAAAGCGCGCGCGGGCGCCAGCTCGTGCGGCTGGTGCGCGCGGCCAATGCGCTCGCCTCGATCAAGACGGTGGCGGCCTATGGCGAGCTGTTCAACTCGGCCTACTGGGCCAGCCGCCCCTATCGCGGTCACGAGCAGCACATTTCGGACGCCTGCCTGAAGCTGGCCGAATACCTCACCAAGGACGACCGCACCGGCGTGTTCCGCCGCCTCGCCTCGCGGCTGCGGGTCGACGCGATGAAGCTGCACAAGCTGCTCGACCTGATCCCCGACGAGACCCCGCCGAAGGACCGCGAACACACGCGCCGCAGCCTCGGCGCGCTGCAGGCGCTGCGCATCGCGCTGTTCAAGCACATGTTCCTGCGCGCGGTGATGGTCCCGCCCTTCAGCCGCGCCAACGACATCAGCCGCGACGACGTGCTGGAGATGTTCTTCAGCCTGCGCGTCGACGACGGCCTCGCCCAGCTGCGCCGCGCCTTCCCGGTCCACTTCCCCTCGATCAGCGACTTCGCCATCGACGAGCCAAGCGACTATCCGGACTCGAGCGCGGCGGGCTATGCCCAGATCCACAAGGACTACATCGACCCGATTGCGCGCTGCTATGGCCTGTCGCTGCGGATCACCACGGCGCTGGCGAATGAGTTCGGGGCGCACGGGTAGGCTGGATTGTCTTGGTGCAGTAGCGGTGCTTGCTATGCTTTCCACCCCCGGAGGGAAAGCATTGGCAAGCACGCACCGGACGGCAGAAGTTCATACCAGCGACGTCGAAAGGTTCTACGCAATCTACGACGCCGCCAAGGGCGAACCTTCCGCGGAAGTCCTTCAACGGGATTATATCGACGGCGGCACCGATGGTGTGCGCCAGTTCGTGCCACACCGGATCATCTCGGGCGAAGCACTGGCCAGGACCATAGCCCAGGACCGGCAGGTCTATGACCATGCACGCCACTGCCTGGACGTCCTACCCTCAGTGGCAGCCAGACTTGAACGCGTCTTTCACAAGCTGGCCAAGCTTGATCCCGACGCGACATTCCCGCCGGTGACCATTCTAATCGGCCGCGACAACATCGGGGGGACGACCGGCAAGTCGGGTGTCCTGATCGGGTTGGAAGTGGCCTGCCGTTCCGACTGGATGGAGAGCGATCTCTCTGACCGCCTGTTGCACCTGATTGCGCATGAATACGGACACATCCAGCAGCCGCCCGAGCTCGACGACGACACAATTCCGACGACCGTACTTCGGCAATCGCTGATCGAAGGCGTGGCAGAACTTATGGCGTGGCTGACATCCGGCAGTGTGAGCAACACGCATCTCGCGGTGTGGACAAAGGGCCGCGAGCAGGAGATCGAGCAGAAATTCCTTCGGGACAAGGGGAATACCGATCTTTCCGCCTGGCTCTACAACGGCCCGGGCGAACCCGATCATCCGGGCGATCTGGGCTATTGGGTCGGATACCGCATAGCAAAGGCCTACTACCAGAAGGCCAAAAACAAGCGGGCGGCCCTTCGCGTACTGCTTAAACTGGAAGACCCTGATGCCATTCTGGCGCAGAGCGGCTGGCATCCCGGGGTGGCGGACGGGCTACAGCCACACGCGGGGCAATTTCCGTAATTTTGTTACGGTACCGTATTTAGCGTTGCGCTTAGCAATAAGTTGACACACCATACTGCCGTTCAAAGTCTCCACTCGGGTCGCAAGCCGCGTGAAATAGCCGCGGCTCCGAAGTTGAGCCGCCGCCGGTGCGTTCACCCGTCTCCATCCAGTCGGAGTGTCCCACCGGCGGCTGCCTTTCGACGGCGGAAAAGGGAAAATCCCTTACTCCGCCGCCAGCAAAAGAAACGACTTCGCCGTGCTCTCCAGCACCGCCGCGTCCGCGCTGTCCGGCAGGATCGCGGCGAGCAGGTTGGTGTCCTTGAGCAGCATCTTCGCGCCGTGTTCGAACGCGCGCGGCTCGGGTATGCGGGCATAGACTTCGAAGCCGAAGCTCTTGCCCGAGCTGGCGTTGACCAGCTCGGCGAGCGCCTTGCGGTCGACGCCCAGCATCTCGCCCGCCTGCAGCGCCGCCTGCGCGAGGCCCATGTTGGCGGCCATCAGCGTGTTGTTGACGATCTTGGCCTTCTGACCGGCGCCCGCCTCACCCAGCAGCACGATCAGCTTGCCGAAGCTTTCGAACACGGGTTTGGCCTGATCGAAGGCCTCCTGCGAACCGCCGCACATCACCGTCATCGTGCCTGCCTGCGCCCCCGGTGCGCCGCCGCTGACCGGGGCATCGACCATCAGGACGCCATGCTGCGTGCAGAGCACCTCCACACTAGCGGCGGTTTCGGGCAGGATCGTGGAATGCAGCGCCAGCAGGCTGCCCGGCTTCATCGCGGGAACCAGCCGCCCGCAGATCTCCAGCACGTCGGCATCGTTGACCACGCACAGGCCCACGTGATCGCAGGCCGCGCCCAGTTCCTCGACACTGGGCGCGACTGACGCGCCCTTCTCGGCGAATTCGGCCGTCATTTCCGGGCGGCGCGCCCAGACCGTGAGCGGAAACTGCAGCAGCATTCGGTGCGCCATTGGCCCGCCCTGACTGCCGATCCCGATGAAACCCGTGCTGATCGCCATGTTCTGTTCCTGCTCCCGAAGAGGCTGTTTTCCGGCACATCGAAGCGCGAACACGCTGACCTGTCCAGAGCACGCGCGATCCAATCGCGGGGGCGTCGCGGGCCGGGCAAAAGGTTATCCCGCCCATCTGCGGACAGCGCATGGACTTCCCCGCAATCACTTCTTATGTTCCACTCTCACGCAATAATTGAATAATGAAAATGGCGTGGCTGTGCGGCCGCAGGCACACGAACCGGCCCGGTCCCGCCTGCTTCGACGCGAGGATACCTTGACCATGCTGCAATCCTTCGACCCCGCGACCGGCGATCTCGTCTGGGAAGGCGAAACGGCCGGTCAGGACGCCGTCAGCGCCGCGCTGCACCGCGCGCGCGCCGCGTTCCCCGGCTGGGCCGCGCTGCCGGTGGAGGCCCGTGTCGAGGCCGTGCAACGCTTCAGGGCCGCGCTCGAAGCCCGCAAGGACGCGCTCGCTGAAACGATCAGCCGCGAGACCGGCAAGCCGCGCTGGGAAGGTTTGGCCGAAGTGGGATCGATGATCGGCAAGGTCGGCATCTCGATCACCGCGCAGGCCGAACGCGCGGGCGAGAAACAAACCGACATGCCTTTCGGACAGGCCGTGCTGCGCCACCGCCCGCACGGGGTGATGGTGGTGCTTGGCCCGTTCAACTTCCCCGGTCACTTGCCCAACGGCCACATCGTCCCGGCTCTGCTCGCGGGCAACACGGTGGTGTTCAAGCCAAGTGAAATGACGCCCGCTACCGGCGCGGCCATGGCCGAATGCTGGGCCGAGGCAGGCCTGCCCGATGGCGTGTTCCAGATCCTGCAGGGCGCGCGCGAGGCTGGCGAGGCGCTCGTCTCCGGCCCGATCGATGGCTTGCTGTTCACCGGATCGGCGGGTGCGGGCGCGCATTTCCGCCGCATTTTCGCCGACCGTCCCGACGTAATTCTCGCGCTCGAACTGGGCGGCAACAACCCGCTGGTGGCGTGGGACGGCGATGTGAACGAGGCGGCCTCGATTGTCGTCCAGTCCGCCTTCGTCACCACTGGCCAGCGCTGCTCCTGTTCGCGGCGGCTGATCGTGCCGGACAATGATTTCGGCAAGGCATTGGTGGCCGCCGTCGATGATCTGGCCGGAAAGCTCATCATCGGCGCCTGGGACGAGACGCCCGAGCCCTATTTCGGCCCGCTGATCTCCGATGCCGCCGCTGCCGCCGCCAAGGACCGCGTGGCCGGACTTATCGGACATGGCGCGAAAGTCATCCGCCCCTTCGAGGGCATCGAAGGCCGCAGCGGCGCTTTCGTCACGCCCGCCCTGCTCGATGTGACCGGCGTCGGCGTGCCCGACGAGGAGATCTTCGCCCCCGTGCTGCAGGTCCGCCGCGTCGCCGATTTCGATGCGGCGCTGGCCGCTGCCAACCACACCCGCTTCGGCCTTTCCGCAGGGCTGATCAGCGGCGATGACGCGCTGTGGCAGCGCTTCATCCATGAATGCCGTGCAGGCGTGGTCAACCGCAACCGGCCAACCACCGGCGCGGCAGGCTCGATGCCCTTCGGCGGCCTCGGCGACAGCGGCAACCACCGCCCAAGCGCCTACTACGCTGCCGACTACTGCGCCTATCCGGTCGCGAGCTTCGAGGCGGCGAGCGCGGCAGGCAACACCGGCGCCTTGGCCGGAAAGCTGCGCACATGAGTCGCCTTACTTCCGAAGAACGGGACCTGCTCGCCCCGGTTGAGCGCGCGCCGATCCTCGAACGCACGCTGGAATGGGCCGCGATCAACAGCGGCACTGCCAATCTCGACGGGCTGGCTGCGATGGCAGAGAAACTCGCCGATGCCTTCACCGCGCTGCCCGGCAAGGTACGGCTGATCGACCCGGTTCCGGTCGAGAAAGTCGATCGCGAAGGTCACATGCGCCCTGTCGTCCATGGCCGCCATCTGGTTCTTTCTGTGCGCCCGCAGGCGAACCGCCGGGTGATCCTCACCGGCCACATGGACACGGTTTATGCGAAGGAGCATCCGTTCCAGACCTGCGACTGGCTCGACGAGGACACCCTCCACGGCCCCGGCACCGCCGACATGAAGGGCGGCCTTTCCCTGATGCTCGCAGGCCTCGCCGCCTATGAGCAGTCCGGTCCCTCGCTCGGCTACGATGTGCTCATCAACAGCGACGAGGAGACCGGTTCGCTCTCCTCGGCCCCGCTGATCGCTGAGCTGGCGCGCGGCAAGATCGCGGCGCTCACCTATGAGCCCGCCCTGCCCGACGGCTCCATGGCCCGCGCCCGGCCCGGATCGGGCAACTATGCCGCCGTGATCCACGGCAAGTCCGCCCACGCCGGCCGCAATCCCGAAGACGGACGCAACGCCATAGTCGCAGCGGGAGACCTCGCGCTAAAACTGGCAGCGGGGCGGCGCGAAGGACTGTCGGTCAACCCCGCCCGGATCGAGGGCGGCGCGCCCAACAACACCGTGCCGGACCTCGCGATCCTCCACTTCAACCTGCGCCCGCGCACGCCGGAACTGGCCGAAGTCGCGCGCGCCCTGATCGACGACGCCATCGCCGCCGTCGCCGCCGCGCATGACGTCTCGATCCACCTCACCGGCGGCGTCTCGCGCCCGCCCAAGCCCATCAGCGCGGAGACCGAGGCGCTCTATGGCCTCGTCTCGCAGGCTGCCGCCGATCTCGGCCAGGCGATGCGCTGGAAGGACACCGGCGGGGTGTGCGACGGCAACAACATCGCGGCCTGCGGCGTGCCCGTGCTCGACACCATGGGCGCGCTCGGCGGGGCGATCCACTCGCCCGACGAATTCCTGCTCGCCAGCTCGCTCGATGCCCGCGCCCGGCTGACGGCACTGGTCATGCACCGTCTCGACAGGCAAGGTACCGCGCTATGACGTTTCTCCTCAGGACCGCCCGCGAAAAGGACCTCGAAGCGCTCTACCGCATGGCCAAGGGCACCGGCGGCGGCTTCACCAACCTGCCGCCCGACAAGCCGACGCTGCAGGCCAAGCTGCACCGCGCTGCCATGGCCTTCGCCCGGCCCGATGACACGCTGAACAACGACCTCTACGTCTTCATCCTCGAGGACACCGAGACCGGCAAGGTGCGCGGCACCTGCCAGATCATGTCGCAGGTGGGCACCGAGCTGCCGTTCTATTCCTACCGCATCGGCCGCATCACGCAGCATTCCAAGGAGCTCGACCGCACCTTCCGCGCCGAGATGCTGACGCTGTGCACCGATCTCGACGGATCGAGCGAAGTGGGCGGGCTCTACCTCGATCCCACCGAGCGCTCGGCGGGCACCGGCAAGCTGCTGGCGCGCAGCCGCTACCTGTTCATCCGCGCCCACCGCGGCCGCTTCGCCGATCGCACGCTGGCCGAACTGCGCGGCGCGATCGACGATGCGGGCAACTCGCCGTTCTGGGATGGCCTTGCCGGCCGCTTCTTCGACATGAGCTTTCGCGATGCCGACGAGTTCAACGCCAGGCACGGCAACCAGTTCATCGCCGACCTCATGCCCAAGCACCCGATCTACACCGCCCTTCTTTCCGAAGGCGCGCGGCAAGTGATGGGCCAGCCGCACTTCTCCGGCCGACCGGCGATGCGGATGCTGGAGAACGAGGGCTTCCGCTTCCAGAACTACATCGACATCTTCGACGGCGGCCCCTCGATGATGGCCGAAACCGACCGCATCAAGACGGTCCGCGAGGCGAAGGACGCCACGGTGACGGCGCTGGTTCCTTGCGCGGACGAAGGCCCCACTCACCTCATCTCGTGCGGCCGCCTCGCCGATTTCCGCGCCTGCCTGGGCTGCGTGCGCGAGAGCGGCGACGGCGTGACGCTTGACGAACAGGCGGCCGGGCTGCTGGACATTGGCGTCGGCGATACCATCACTTACGCTCCGGCCTGAGGCACCGTTCATGATCACCGAAATAAACTTCGACGGCATCGTCGGCCCCAGCCACAACTACGCGGGGCTGAGCCTCGGCAATCTCGCGTCCACGCGCAATTTCGGAAAAGTCTCGCGCCCGCGCGATGCGGCGGTGCAGGGGCTGGCGAAGATGCGCGCCAATCTGGAGCGGGGGCTGCCGCAGGGGTTCTTCCTGCCTCAACGCCGGCCCGACGAGGGGTGGCTGCGCCAGCTCGGCACCTCGGTGGCGGGGGCCAGCACCAACCTTCGCGCCAATGCGCTGTCGGCCTCGTCAATGTGGGCGGCCAATGCCGCGACGGTCTCGCCCGCCGCCGATTGCATCGACGGGCGCTGCCACCTTACCGTTGCCAATCTGGTGACGATGCCGCACCGCAGCCACGAATGGCGCGAGACGCTTGTACAGCTGCAACTGGCCTTTGCCGACGCCGCGCATTTCGTGGTCCACGCCCCGGTGCCGCCCCCGTTCGGCGACGAGGGCGCAGCCAACCACATGCGGTTGTGCGCCAGCCACGATGCGCCGGGGATCGAGGTCTTCGTCTATGGCGAGAGCGGCGGCCCCTTCCCCGCGCGCCAGCACCGCGAGGCGAGCGAAGCCGTCGCCCGCGTCCACGGGCTCGACCCGGCGCGCACGATCTTTGCGCAGCAATCGGCCGAGGCGATTGCCGCCGGGGCCTTTCACAACGACGTGGTCGCCGTCGCCAACGAGCGGGTGCTGTTCGCCCACGAACTGGCCTTCGCCGATCGCGAGGGGCTCTATGCCGAGCTGCGCGCCAAGCTGCCCGAAGTGGAGATCGTCGAAGTGCCCGCCAGCGCGGTGAGCCTGGAGGACGCGATCACGTCCTACCTGTTCAACGCGCAACTGGTGACGCTGCCTTCGGGTGAAACCGCGCTGGTGCTCCCCGGCGAGGCGCAGGAGAACGCCCCGGTGTGGACATGGCTGCAGGCGCACGTCGCAGGCAATGGCCCGATCCGCCACCTCTTCGTCCATGACCTGCGCGAGTCCATGGCCAACGGCGGCGGCCCCGCCTGCCTGCGCCTGCGCGTGGTGGCCGATCCCGCGACCGTCGACCCGCGCTTTATCGCCACGCCTGAAAAGCTGGAGCGGATCGAGGCAATGGTGCGCCAGTACTGGCCGGAGGAGATTGCGGTGGAGGAGCTGCACAGCCCGGCCTTGTGGCGGGATGTGGTAGCGGCACGGGCGGCGCTGTGCGCGGAACTCGATTTGCGGGAGCTGGACCGGGAGACGTTCTAGGGGGCTGAGCTTCAAACCTTCCCACCCATCCCCAGCATCGCCGGCAGTTCCTTGCGCAGCACGCTCACCAATTCCGAGATCTTTGGCTGCAGGTGCCGCCGCTGCGGATAGACGGCCCAGATCGGTTCGTCGGCGGGCTGGAGATCGGTGAGCAGCGGCACCAGCGTACCCTCCGCCAGTGTCTGCCGCACGTAGAAGCCGGGAAGCTGGCAAACCCCCATGCCGTCAAGCGCGGCTTCCAGCACCGCGCTGCCGCTGTTGCAGCGCCAGCGGCTGTGCGGGCGGTAAGACCGGGCTTTGCCGTCCACCCGGAAGTGCCAGGTGCCGGCATTGCCCACAAGCAGGTCTTGCGAGCCGAGATCATCCACGGTGCGCGGGCTTCCGCGCCGGGCGAGATAGTCGGGACTGGCGCAGGTCACCAGCGAGCGGCTGGCGATGCGGGTGCCGATCAGGCGGGAGTCGGGCAAGTGGCCGGTGCGCACCGCAAGGTCGTAACCTTCGGCCACCAGATCGACGACGCGGTTCGTGAGGTCGATATTGACTTGCAACCGGGGATAGGTGCGGGCGAAGCGGCGCAGGATCGGGGCGATGAAACGCTCGCCCATCGCGGTGGAGCAAGTGAGGCGCAGTTCGCCTTGCGGCTCGCCGGTCTCGTTGACGAGCGCAAAGGCCTCTTCGCGTTCCATCAGCATGCGCTGGCAATGTTCGAGGAATACCCGGCCGGTGTCGGTCAGCCGCACCGAACGGGTGGTGCGGTGGAACAGCTGCGTCTGCAGCCGCGCTTCCAGCCGCACGATCGCGCGGCTCATGTGGGTGGTGGAAACGGCCAGCGCGGAGGCGCCGCCGCGAAAGGTGCCTGCCGTGGCGATCGCGACGAATTCGTCGATCCCGTCCCAGGAGCTCATAGATTATCCCTCAGCTGACATAATGAGTTGCGATTTTCCGGCTTTATCACAACAGTCACGGCGCGATAGACAGGCCGCGATAAACAGGAGTTTCCCCATGAAGACCCGCGCCGCCGTAGCTTTCGAAGCCAAGAAGCCGCTCGAAATCGTCGAAGTCGATCTGGAAGGTCCCAAGGAGGGCGAGGTTCTGGTCGAAATCATGGCGACGGGCATCTGCCACACCGATGCCTATACGCTGGACGGGTTCGATTCGGAGGGCATCTTCCCCTCGATCCTGGGCCACGAAGGCGCGGGCATCGTGCGCGAGGTGGGGCCGGGCGTGACCTCGGTGAAGCCGGACGATCACGTGATCCCGCTCTACACCCCCGAATGCCGCCAGTGTAAGTCGTGCCTGTCGGGCAAGACCAACCTGTGCACCGCGATCCGCGCGACGCAGGGGCAGGGGCTGATGCCCGACGGCACCAGCCGTTTCAGCTACAAGGGGCAGACGATCTTCCACTACATGGGCTGCTCGACCTTCTCGAACTTCACCGTGCTGCCCGAGATCGCCGTCGCCAAGATCCGCGAGGACGCGCCGTTCCAGACCTCGTGCTACATCGGCTGCGGCGTCACCACCGGCGTGGGCGCGGTGGTGAACACCGCCAAGGTGCAGGTGGGCGATAATGTGGTCGTCTTCGGCCTCGGCGGCATCGGCCTCAACGTGATCCAGGGCGCGCGCCTTGCCGGTGCCAACAAGATCATCGGCGTCGACATCAACGGTGACCGCGAGGAATGGGGCCGCAAGTTCGGCATGACCGACTTCCTCAACTCGAAGGGCATGAGCCGCGAGGACGTGGTGGCCAAGATCGTGCTGATGACCGATGGCGGCGCCGATTATACCTTCGATGCCACCGGCAATACCGAAGTGATGCGCACCGCGCTGGAAGCGTGCCACCGCGGTTGGGGCACCTCGATCATCATCGGCGTGGCCGAGGCGGGCAAGGAGATTTCCACCCGTCCGTTCCAGCTGGTGACGGGCCGCAACTGGCGCGGCACGGCGTTCGGCGGCGCCAAGGGCCGCACGGATGTACCCAAGATCGTGGACATGTACATGACCGGCAAGATCCAGATCGACCCGATGATCACGCACGTGATGGGGCTTGAAGAAATCAACACCGCGTTCGATCTGATGCACGCGGGCAAGTCGATCCGCTCGGTTGTTGTCTACTGAGGAATTCCAGCACCATGTTTACCCACATTTTCGTCGGCACCAATGACGTGGCCCAGGCCCAGAAGTTCTACGATGGCGTGATGACCGCGCTAGGCCATGCCGAGGGCATGATGCTGCCGACCGGCGCCCGCGTCATCTACATGTCGCCGAATGGCGTTTTCGCGGTGGGCACGCCTGCCAATGGCGAGCCGGCGACGTTTGCCAACGGCGGCACGATCGGCCTCGCAGCCTCGGGCCCCGCGGCGGTCGATGCCGCCCATGCGGCGGGTCTTGCCAATGGCGGCACCTGCGACGGTGCGCCCGGACCGCGCGATGCGTTCCCCGGCAGCTACGGCGCCTACCTGCGCGATCCGGATGGCAACAAGCTGTGCCTGTGGCACATGGCTGCCGCCTGATCGCATGACCCCGGATGGCATGACCATGGAAACGGTGTCGCTCAACCGCAGTCACGGCGGGACGCAGGGCGTTCACAAGCATGTCTCGGCGGAGACGGGGACGGAGATGACTTTCTCCGTCTTCGTGCCCGACCATGCCGAAGGCGCGAAGCTGCCGGTGCTGTGGTACCTTTCGGGCCTCACCTGTACTCATGCCAATGTCACCGAAAAGGGCGAGTTCCGCGCGGCCTGCGCGGAGCACGGCCTGATCTTCGTCGCGCCGGACACCAGTCCGCGCGGCGAGGACGTGCCCGACGATGAAGGCTATGACTTCGGCAAGGGCGCGGGCTTCTATGTCGATGCGACTGAGGCGCCGTGGGCGAAGAACTTCCGGATGCGCTCCTACATCGAGACGGAGCTGCCCGCGCTGATCGCCGCGCAGTTTCCTGCCGAGATGGCGCGGCAAGGGATCACCGGGCACTCGATGGGCGGCCATGGCGCGCTGACGATCGGCTTGCGCAATGCCGGGCGGTTTCGTTCGGTGAGCGCGTTTTCGCCGATCGTCTCACCGCTGGCCTGCCCCTGGGGCGACAAGGCGCTGACGGGCTATATCGGCGCGGACCGTGCGGCCTGGCGCGAATACGATGCCTGCGCGCTGATCGCGGATGGTGCGCGCGTGCCGGACCTGCTGGTCGATCAGGGCAGCGCAGACGGCTTCCTGGAAGAGCAGCTCAAGACGCAGCTTCTGGTGGAGGCCTGCGAAAATGCTGGCCAGCCCGCGACGATCCGGATGCAGGAGGGCTACGACCACTCCTACTACTTCATCTCGACGTTCATGGCCGGGCACGTCGCCTGGCACGCGGAGCGGTTGAAGGCCTGAGGGATCACGACATGAGCGTTGCCGAAACACTGGACCTGATCCGGTCCTACTATGCTGCCTTCAACCGCGGCGATGCGGAGGGTATGCTTGCGCTGCTGGCCGATGATGTGGTGCATGAGCCAAGTCAGGGCGCGCCGCGCAAGGGCAAGGCGCTGTTCGCTGAATTCCTCGCACACATGAACCGCTGCTACGCCGAGCAGGTGCTCGATCCGCAGGTCATGGCGAACGGGGACGGCTCGCACGCGTCAGCGGAATTCATGCTCGACGGCCGCTATCTGGAATCCGACGAGGGGCTGCCAGCCGCGAAGGGGCAGACCTATCACTTGCGTGTGGGCGCCTTCTTCGAGATCACGGACGGCAAGATCGGACGGGTTTCTAACCACTACAATCTCGCAGACTGGATCAAACAGGTTCAGGCGGGCTGACGGACTGTCGCATGGCGGTACAGCCGGACCTTTCGATCCGGCTGTACCGCTCTCCCCGGTGGAAGCTGCGACCCCAGGTATCAGGGATAGTCGACCGTCACGTGCGGCACGTCGCCTTCGATCATGCCGTGCGGTGTGACGTACTTGGTAACCGGCACACCCAAGTCGCGGCCAATGTCCAGCGACTCGCCATTGCCGGACGGTGAGAAGTAGTTCACCGGCACGTCGAGCTGCGCATATTCCTCGCCGCCCGCGCTCAGCACGATCTTTGCCGGTCCGCCGGGCTGCTTTGTCTGGAACTGCATGGTCAGTGTCGACACCCCCTGCGGCAGGGTCTTGTCCGAGACGGCCTTGAAGGTTTCCTGCGGATCGGTCGAGCGCGCCCAGACGAAGGCGGGGTGGCCCTTGTCGAGATAGAGGCTCCAGCCGCCGAACTTGCTGCCAAGCGAGACAACCGCGCCCGAGGCTTGCGCGCTGTCGAGCTTGAGATCGGCCTTGAGCGTGAAGGGCCGTGCCATCAGCGTCGGGCCGCTGCCGATGGCCGGGATCGACACGTCCTTGCCCCAGAAATCGAAGTGCTTGCGCGGATCTGGCTGCATCAGCGACATCGCCCGCGCCATGCCGAAGCGGTGGTCGATCGGGAAGACGTCGTTCTTCTCGCCTTCGCTGTGGAACAGCGCCTTCATCGCTTCCAGCTTGTCCGGGTACTTGGCCGAGACATCGGTGGACTGCGAGAAGTCCTTGCTGAGGTCGTAGAGCGTCCAGGTGACCGTGGGGTTCGGCCCGCCCGGCCCCAGGTTTTCCCACGAGGGGCGGCCATCTTCGCCGCTGAGGAACCAGCCGTCGTGGTAAAGCCCCATCTTACCGGTGATCTCGAAGTACTGGGTGCGCGGCTTTTCCGCCGGGCAAGACTGCAGGGCAGGCAGCAGGCTCTCGCCATCCATCGGCTTCTGCATGGTGCCCAGCACTTCCTTCGGTGCGGGCAGGCCGGCCGCATCGAGAATGGTAGGGGTAATGTCGATCAGGTGCGAGAATTCGCCGCAGATCGAACCCGGCTTGGCCACGTGGCCGGCCCAGTTCACGATCATGCCGTTGCGGATACCGCCCAGCATATCGGCATATTGCTTCACCCATCGGAACGGGGTGTTCATCGCCCAGGCCCAGCCGACGGCATAGTTGCCGTACGTCTCCGGCCCGCCAAGCTTGTCGATATTGGCGAGCATCCATTCCTTGCGTTCGGGAATACGGTCCATGCCGCGCAATTCGTTGATCGTGCCCGGAGGTCCTGCTTCCCCGCTCGCGCCGTTGTCGCCCAGGACTACGGCGATCAGCGTGTTGTCGAGCTGGCCCATGCGTTGCAGTTCGTCGAGCACGCGGCCCAGCTGGGCGTCCTGAAACGCGAGCATGGCAGCGGCCACTTCCATGGTGCGCGCATGATAGGCCTTTTCCTGCGGCGTCAGCGAATTCCAGGCCGGGATATCCGCCGGGCGGGGCGTCAGCCTGGTGCCCTTGGGGATGATCCCCATGGCCAGCTGACGGCGCCAGCTCTCGACGCGCATCTGGTCCCAGCCCATGTCGAACTTGCCCTTGAAACGGGCAATCCATTCGGGTGGCACCTGATGCGGGGCGTGTGCCGAACCCGGTGAGAGATAGGCCAGGAACGGCTTGTTCGGGGCACCCGCCTTCTGGTTGTGGATCCAGCGGATCATGTCGTCGGCAAGGCGCTCGTCGAGCATCTTGCCCTTGCCCTCGTCCGGATCGACACGGGAGATGCCACGATAGAGTTCGGGCGAGTACTGGTCGCTGTCACCATTGGGGAAGCCGTAGAAGTATTCGAAGCCAAGCCCGGTCGGCCACGCATCGAACGGGCCGGCTTCGCTGCGGTCCTGAGCAGGAACGTTGTGATGCTTGCCGAACATCGCGGTGTTGTAGCCATTGAGCCGCAGGATCTGCGCGATCGTCGCGGTATCGGGCTGCACACGGCCGTTATAGCCGGGGAAGCCAGACGACAAGTCGCTCAGCCAGCCCACCCCGGCATTGTGGTGGTTGCGCCCGGTCAGCAGCGCGGCGCGGCTGGGTGAGCAGATGCCCGTGGTGTTGAAGCGGTTGAAGCGCTCGCCGGTCTGGGCCAGCCGGTCGAAATTGGGGGTAGACACCGGGCCGCCAAATGCGCTCGACATGGCAAAGCCGACGTCGTCCGACATGAACAACAGCACATTGGGCGCCCCCTGCGGTGCACGGACCGGGGCGGAAGGAGCGGGCGTCGAATCCAGGACACTGTCGGCGATCTTGCCGGTGAACGGCGCGCGCGGGATGGGCAGGACAGTGCGGTCGGCCTGCGCCATCGCTGGGGCGCAAGTGCCGATTGCGAGTCCGGTCGCGGCGAGTTTCAACCGCCGGAATGCCTGCTTAGCCATGTGAAAATCCTCTCCCATTTGGTCGGGCGCAGGATAAGGCGTAGAAACATGACGTCCAATGCATATGAAGTTATCATTTCATGCTGTACGCGCATGCAATGGACATTGCCCGCCTTCGCCACATCGTTGCTGTCGCCGACACGCTGAGCTTCTCGCGCGCGGCCGAGCAGCAAAACATTACCCAGCCTGCACTCAGCCGGAGTATAGCAGCCTTCGAAAACCGGCACGGTCTCAAACTGTTCGATCGCGGGCGCGGGGGTGTGACCATCACGCCGGCCGGGGAATTCGTGGTGGCAGAAGCGCGGTCGCTGCTCCGCAGCGCGGATGAATTGACGCGCAATTTGCAGCTCTATGCGCAGGGAGCTGCAGGAAGGGTTGCGTTCGGGATCGGGCCGCTGGTGGCCAGTCTGTTGCTGCCGCGCCTGAGCGGCAGTCTGCTGTCATCGAGTCCCAATCTGGAAATCGCGACTGTCATCAAGTCTCCGGTGGATCTGCTGGCCAGCCTTTACGACGATTCCATTGAAATGATCATCGGCAATGACTGGCAATTGGCGGACGCCCACGGCATCGCCATCGAGGAAATCGCCTTTCTCGACCTGGCTCATGTGGCTAGAGCCGGTCACCCGCTGGCCCGGAAGGACCGGGTAACGCCCGAAGACCTCGCAGCTTATCCGGCGGCCCGCCCGGTCCGGTTGAACATGGGCAAGGCCGACGCCGGGACGTTCATATGCGACAACTACTATGTTCTGCGGGAAACCGTCCTGCACTCTGATTGCACCTGGACGACAGCTCCGGCGTTTGTGGAGGACGATCTCGCTAATGGCCGCCTGATAGCGCTGAATGTCGAAGGCCTGGCGCTTGCCAAGAGCCGTATCTGCATCATCACGCTCGCCGGGCGCACGCGTTCGCCGGCCGCGCGGACCGTTGCCGATCTTGCCCGGCAGGTGGTACGGGGGTGGGTCTAGAACCCTCGCGCAGTGCCTTCGCGGCGGGGATCGGCGCCGCCTTCGTACCCGCCGTTCTTGACGATGATCGCCTGCAACCCGGAGTTCTCGCCACGCGCCGTCGAAAGCGGCATGCCACGCTCTGCCAGCGCCTGCATGATCGGCTCGGGGAACAGATCGGCGCCGTAGCGGTCGCCCTTGGCCACGAGATTGGGGAGCGACACGGCGTCCTGCGGGCTCATCTTCCAGCCCAGCAGCGCCACCAGGACCTTGAGATTATAGGCCTGAATCGCGGAACCACCCGGCGATCCCGCAGCCGCGACGAACTTGCCGCCGGGCGTCAGCACGATGGCGGGCGCCATGCTCGAACGCGGGCGCTTGCCGGGCGCGGGGGCATTGGCGGCGGGCGTTCCGTCGCTGTCGTTGGGGGAGAACGAGAAATCGGTCAGCTGGTTGTTGAGGAAGAACCCGTCGACCATGCGGCCCGAACCGAAGATGCTTTCGACCGTGGTCGTCATCGAGACGACATTGCCCTGCGCATCGACGATCACGAAGTGGCTGGTGCCGCCCGGTTCCGCGGTGGCGTCCGGCCCGACTTCGGGGGCACCTTCGGGCATGCCGAAGGTCACTGGTCCGGCCTTTTCGCCGATCAGGGCAGCGCGCGTCTTGAGGTAGGCGGGGTCGAGCAGGCCTTCGACCGGCACTTTCACGAACGCCGGGTCACCCACGTAGCGGTCACGGTCGGCATAGGCGAGACGGCTGGCCTGCGCGAACTCGTACCAGGCCGTGGCATCGCCCGGCCCGCGTTTCGCGATGTCAGTCTGGCCGAGGATGCCCAGTGCGATCTGCAGGCCCGGCCCGCCCGAAGGCGCCGGCGGAGTGCAGACGACATAAGTGAGATACGGCGCGCACAGCGCGTCCCGCTTGACCGGACGGTAGGCGGCGAGGTCGGCCAGCGTCAGCGTGCTGGGCCGGGGACCTTCATGCACGCGATTGACGATGTCCTGTGCGACCGGCCCGGTCAGCAGGCCCGAGGCACCGTACTTTGCGATAAGCTGAAGGGTGCGGGCATAGGCCGGGTTCCTGAGCAGATCGCCTGCGGCATAAGGGGTACCGTCCGGCTTGGTGAAATAGCGCCTGGCATCGGGCGCGGAAGGTTGCGGCGCCTGCTTGAGCGTGATCATCCCGGCAAGGCGCGGACTGACGATGAAACCGTCCGATGCCAGCTTTTCCGCAGGCTTGAACAGATCGGCCCAGGGCAGCTTGCCATGGTCGTGATGCGCCATGTCGAGCATGGCGATGGCGCCGGGCACGCCGGTCGAAATGCCCCCCAGCACCGCGTCGAAGAACGGGATCGGCTTGCCGCTATCGTCGACGAAAAGGCGGTTGGTCGCCCCCATCGGCGCCTTCTCGCGCCCGTCATAGGCGGTGACCTTATGCGTCTTTGCGTCGTAGTAGATCATGAACGAGCCGCCGCCGAGGCCGGAGCTTTGCGGCTCGACAAGTCCCAGAACGGCCTGGATCGCCACGGCCGCATCGATGGCCGAGCCGCCCTTTTTGAGCACGTCCACACCAGTCTGCGTTGCCAGCGGATTGGCAGCGGCGACCATGACATGGCGGGCAAAGCCGGACTGCGTGGAGGCCTCGGCTGCGGCTGGCGCCTTGGCTGTCGCGGGAGACAGGGCAGGCAACGCGCCGGTGACGGAAGCCAGTGCCAGACAGGCGGAACCGGCAAGGAGGAAAATTCGGCGCAAGGGGCAAACTCCGCTCAATCAAAAGGCCACGGCCCGCAGAAGCGAGCCCCATCGGTAAAGGCTGCAAGAAAAGAGCCTAGCGCCGGGTCTCTGTCACCATGCTGACACGCGAATGATTTGTAACCCGATTGTCCGCCGAAGCGAAAGAGCGGGAATTCGAAAATGCCATGGTTTCATTCGGATGGATGGGACATTTCATCCTGTTGACAGGCTGCGCCCAAGCGCCGACCATCCTTTGGACAACGGGACTCGCCGGTGACTTCTACCGAACTCGATCAAAGCCATGCCCTGGGTACAGTGGCCGCCGTTCGCGGCGCCGTGGTCGATATCGCCTTTTCCGAAGGCGGGTTGCCCGCCATCGACGAGGCCATCACGATCGGACAGCCCGGCGGCTCCACGATCCTGGCCGAAGTGCAGGCGCATCTCGATACCGGAACCGTCCGCGCCATTGCGCTGGAGCCGACGGCGGGCCTGCGCCGCGGGGATGCCGCACAGCGCATGGGCACATCGCTGACGACACCTGTCGGCGATGCGGTACTCGGGCGGCTGCTGACCGTTTCTGGCGCACTGGGCGACAAGGGCGCGCCGTTGCCCGATGACGTACCGCGCTGGCCGATCCACCGCGCGCCGCCCGCACTCTCGGAGCAGACCGGCTCGATCGATACCTTCACCACCGGCATCAAGGTGATCGACCTGCTCACGCCGCTTTCGCGCGGCGGCAAGGCGGCAATGTTCGGCGGCGCGGGCGTCGGCAAGACGGTGCTGGTGATGGAACTGATCCAGGCCATGGTCACCGGATATCAGGGCATTTCGGTCTTCGCGGGCGTGGGCGAGCGCTCGCGCGAGGGGCACGAGATGCTGCTCGACATGGGCGAATCCGGCGTGCTGGACCGCACGGTGCTGGTCTATGGCCAGATGAACGAGCCGCCCGGCGCGCGCTGGCGGGTGCCGATGACGGCGCTGACGATCGCCGAGTAC
This sequence comes from Novosphingobium album (ex Hu et al. 2023), assembly GCF_022832385.1. Lineage (GTDB taxonomy): Bacteria > Pseudomonadota > Alphaproteobacteria > Sphingomonadales > Sphingomonadaceae > Novosphingobium > Novosphingobium album. The sequence goes on along the minus strand of NZ_JALHLE010000016.1, from coordinate 35,532 downwards.
TTCCGCGACGCCAAGCACCAGAACGTGCTGCTGCTGATGGACAACATCTTCCGCTTCGTTCAGGCGGGCGCCGAAGTCTCGGGTCTGCTCGGCCGCCTGCCGTCGCGTGTCGGCTACCAGCCGACGCTGGCGAGCGAAGTGGCCAGCCTGCAGGAGCGGATCGCTTCAGTCGGCGGTGCGGCGATCACCGCGATTCAGGCGGTCTACGTGCCTGCCGACGATTTCACCGATCCCGCCGTCACCACCATCGCAGGCCACGTGGATTCGATGATCGTGCTCTCGCGCGCGATGGCGGCCGAGGGCATGTATCCGGCGATCGATCCGATCGCGTCGACTTCGGTGCTCCTCGATCCCGCCGTTCTGGGCGAGGAGCACGTGCGGGTTGCCACCGAAGTGCGCCGCACGATCGAGCACTACCGTGAATTGCAGGACGTCGTCTCGCTGCTCGGAATCGAGGAACTCGGCGTAGAGGACCGCCGCATCGTCGAACGCGCGCGCCGCCTGCAGCGCTTCCTCACCCAGCCTTTCATGGTCACCGAGGCGTTTACCGGCACACCCGGCAAGTCGGTGAAGCCCGAGGATACCATCGCCGGGTGCCGCGCGATCCTTGAGGGCGAATGCGATAGCTGGCGCGAAAGTTCGCTGTTCATGGTCGGGACGCTGGAGGAGGCGCGCGCCAAGGAACAGGCAGCCGGGGGCACCGTCACCGCATGACCCGGACGCTGCATCTCACCATTGCAACGCCCGAGACCGAGGTGGTCAACGGAGCCGCGTGCAAGATGCGGGCGATGGACGAATCCGGCAGTTTCGGCGTGCTGCCCGGTCATGCCGATCTGCTGACAGTGCTGCCGTCCTCGCTGGTGCGCTGGGAGGATGAAGAGGGCGTGCGGCATTACTGCGCGGTGCGTGGCGGGGTGCTGACGGTCAGCGGCGGCTACCACGTTGCCATCGCTTGCCGCAAGGCGCTGCTCGGCGACGATCTCCATGCCCTGGAAGCGGAAATCGAGGCGGCGCGAGCCGGCGAGGAAGAGGCCGAGCGCTGCGCCCGCGTCAAGCAGGCGCAAGTGCACGCGCGCGCCGTGCGCCAGCTCATGCGCTACCTGATGCGCAATGGCGATGACGGGCTCAGCGAAATTCTGGCAGAGTACCAGTCATGACCGCCGATCTTGACCCCATGGCCGAAGCCGCACGCCGTGCATCGGAGCGGGAGAAGGCCGGGCGCGCCGATCCGGAGCCTTCGCTTGGCAGGCGTTTCGGGCAGATCGGTGTGCTTGGCTGGATGGTAGTTCTGCCGATCCTCGCGATGCTGGTCGTGGGGCGCTGGCTCGATCATCATTTCGGCACCGGCATCTTCTTTTCGGCACCGGCGCTGATGGTGGGGGCAGTGATCGGGTTCGTGCTGGCATGGCGCTGGATGCACCGGGGGATATGATGGGGCTCGAACCCTTGGTCTGGCTTGAAGCCACCGGCGCGCTGCTGCTCGGACTCGTGCTGGGCTTCGTGCACTTCGGCACGCTGGCCTCGGTCAGCGAAGACTATCTGGCCGGGCGCACGACCCGCGCGCTGACGGTGCACTTCCTGCGCATGGCGGTCATGGTGGCGGTGCTGTTCGGACTGGTAAAGCTGGGGGCCATCCCCCTGCTGGCAGGCGCGCTGGGCATCGTCATTGCCCGCGCCGTGGTGCTGCGCCGCACACGGAGGGAGCCATGAACTCGCCGCTCGTCGTCGAGCCCGTATTCCACATCGGCCCGGTGCCCGTGACCCAGCCGGTCGTCGCGACCTGGGCGATCATGGCCTTGATGGTGCTCGGCGCGCTCCTGCTGAAGCGCAGCCTCACACAGCGGCCGGGCAAGGTGCAGGCCGTGGCGGAACTCATCACCGGCGCCCTCGACGACCAGATCCGCGATGTCGTGCAGTCCGATCCCGCGCCTTACCGGGTGTTGATCGGCACGATCTTCCTCTTCGTGCTGATCGCCAACTGGTCCGGCGCGCTGCCCGGCGTCGAGCCGCCGACCGCGCATCTGGAAACGGATGCGGCGCTCGCGCTCTTGGTCTTCGTCGCGACGATCTACCACGGCGTGCGTTCGAACGGGCTGGTGGGCTACCTCAAGACTTTCGCCGAGCCGACATGGATCATGATCCCGCTCAACTTGGTCGAGCAGATCACCCGCACGTTCAGCCTGATCATCCGCCTGTTCGGCAATGTGATGAGCGGCGTCTTCGTGATCGGCATCATGCTCTCGCTCGCCGGGCTGCTGGTGCCGATCCCGCTGATGGCGCTCGATCTGCTGACGGGCGCGGTGCAGGCCTATATCTTTGCCATTCTTGGCTGCGTCTTCATCGGCGCCGCGGTCAGCGAAGGCCGCGACGCCGGTTCCCCTGAACGGAGTGCTTCATGACAGTTGAAGAAATCAGCGTGCTCTCGGCGGCCATCGCCGTGTCTTTCGGTGCGCTGGGGCCGGGGCTTGGCGAAGGGCGCGCCGTCGCCGCCGCGCTCGATGCCATTGCCCGGCAGCCGGAATCGGCGGGCACGATCTCGCGCACGCTCTTCGTGGGCCTGGCCATGATCGAAACCATGGCGATCTACTGCCTGGTGGTTGCGCTCTTGGTGCTCTTCGCCAATCCCTTCGTGAAGTAAGGCGGGGGCGCACTCTCCATGCGCATCGACTGGTGGACGATCGGCCTGCAGACCATCAATCTGGTGGTGCTGCTCTGGCTTCTGGGGCGGTTCTTCTTCCGCCCCATGGCGAAAGTCGTGGCCGACCGGCAGGCGGCGGCGAATGCCCTGCTCGACGATGCCAAGGCCGCGCAGGACAAGGCGGAAGCCGCGATCCGCGACGCCGAGGCCGAGCGTGACCGCACGATTGCCGCGCGCGAAGCGGCGCTAGACGCCGCGCGCAAGGAAGCCGAAGGCCAGCGCGCCAAGCTGGTCGAGGCCGCCCATGCCGAGGTGCAGCGCCAGCGCGCCGATGCCGAAATGGCGATCACCCATGCACGCGGGCAGGCCGAGGCGCAGATGGCCCGCCATGCCAACGAACTCGCCGCCGACATGGCCGCGCGCCTGCTCGAAGGGCCGGGCGCGAAGCTGCCGCTCTCCGCGTTCCTGCCCGAACTGGGACAGGCCCTGTCCGCGCTGCCCGAAACGACGCGCGAAGCGCTCGCCACATCGGCCGAGTCCGCGCATCTGCTCAGCGCCCGTCCGCTCGGCGACCAAGACAAGGCCGCCGCGCACGAGGCGATCAGCCGGGCGCTGGGGCATGAGGCATCTCTGACTTTCGACGCCGATCCCGCCCTGATCGCGGGGCTGCGGCTGAGCGGCGGCATGGCCGTGCTCGACGTCAACCTGCGCGCGGATCTCGACCGCGTGACCGCAAAGCTGGATAACCCGGATGGATGACGCGGCCTTCCCGGAAGACCTCGGTACACGCTGGCTGGAGCAGGGGCGCGAGCGTCTCAGGGACATCGACCTCACGCCCCATGCCGAGACCTTCGGCGTGGTGGAGGAAGTGGCCGATGGCATTGCCCGCATCTCCGGCCTGCCCAATGTCCGCCTCAACGAACAACTGCGTTTCGCGGGTGGCGAGATGGGGCTGGCGCTCACGCTCGATGCCGATGCGATCAGCGCGGTCATTCTCGACAATGCCGCCGGGATCGAGGCGGGGATGCGCGTCTCGGGCACCGGCGAAGTGGTGCGCGTGCCGGTGGGCGAAGGGCTGCTCGGCCGCGTGGTCGACCCGCTCGGCCGTCCGCTCGACGGGGGCGATCCGATTGTCGAGACCGCCCGCCTGCCAGTCGAGCGCCCGGCTCCCGCGATCATCGAGCGCGATCTGGTCTCGCAGCCGGTCGAGACCGGCGTGCTGGTGGTCGATGCCCTCTTCGCGCTCGGGCGCGGCCAGCGCGAACTGATCATCGGCGACCGCGCCACCGGCAAGACTTCGGTCGCGCTCGATGCGATCATCAACCAGAAGAATTCGGACCTCTTTTGCGTCTATGTCGCGGTGGGCCAGCGGGCGAGCGCGATCGACCGGGCTATCGAGGCGGTGAAGGCCCACGGCGCGCCTGAACGCTGCATCTTCGTCGTGGCCTCGGCTGCAGAGGCGCCGGGGCTGCAATGGCTCGCGCCTTTCGCGGGCTTCACCATGGCCGAGTATTTCCGCGACAAGGGCCAGCACGCGCTGATCGTGATCGACGATCTCACCCGCCATGCGGCCACCCACCGCGAGCTGGCACTGCTCACCCGCGAGCCGCCGGGGCGCGAGGCCTATCCGGGCGATATCTTCTACCTCCACGCCCGCCTGCTCGAACGCGCAGCGCGCCTCTCGCCCGAGCTGGGCGGCGGATCGCTCACCGCGCTGCCGATTGCCGAAACCGACGCGGGCAACCTTTCGGCCTATATCCCCACCAACCTGATTTCGATCACCGACGGCCAGATCGTGCTCGACAGCCGCCTGTTCGCCGCCAACCAGCGCCCCGCGGTCGATGTCGGGCTTTCGGTCAGCCGTGTCGGCGGCAAGGCGCAGAAGCGGGCGCTGCGGCAGGTCTCGGGGCGGATCAGGCTCGACTATGCGCAGTTCCTCGAACTGGAGATGTTCACGCGCCTTGGCGGCGTCTCCGACCCGCGCTTTAAGGCGACGCTGACGCGCGGCGAGCGCATCCGCGCCGTGCTCGCCCAGCCCCGTTTCAGCCCGATGCGGCAGGCCGACGAAGTGGCCTTGCTGGCCGCGCTTGATGCCGGCGTGCTCGATGCGATCCCGGCAGAGGCCATCGCCGGCCTGCGCGCCCGGATCGGTCCTGCGCTCGATGCGGCGGCAAGCGATCTGGTTGCGGTGGTCGAGGCCAGCCAGACGCTCGATGAAGCCGCGCTGGCGCGGATGGCGAATGTCGTCCGCTCGCTTGTTGGAGGTCCTTTGGCAGGGTCCGCCCATGGCTGAGCGGCTGAGCGATGTCGAAGCCCGGATCGACAGCGTTCGCCAGCTCTCCTCGGTGATCTCCGCCATGCGCGGCATCGCCGCCGTGCGCAGCAGCGAGGCCAATGCGCGGCTGGCGGGCATCCGCGAATATGCCCAGACCATCGGCAGCGCCATTGCGCAGGCGCTGGCGCTCTATTCCGATGACGGTACCGCGCCCGGCGGCGGCGAGGGCGTGGGGGGCCGCGTGCTGGTCCTCGCACTCTGCGCCGAGCAGGGCTTCGTCGGCGCCTTCAACACCCATGTCCTGGACGAAGTGCAGGCGCTCGCCGAGACCCTCGGCACGGAGCGGATGGACCTGCTCATCGCCGGCAGCCGCGGCGTGGGCGCTGCGCGCGAGCGCGGGCTGGAGCCGGTCGACTGCCTCGCCATGGCGGGCCATGCCGATCAGCTTGCGGCGCTCGCCAACCGCCTTGCCGACCGCCTCTTCGCCCGGCTTCAGGAAGGGACGGTCAGCCGCGTCGTGGTGGTCAGCGCCCGGCCCGACGATACCCATACTGCGCCTTACCGGGTGGCGGCGCAGACCGTGATCCCCTTCGACTTCGCGCGCTTCCCGCCCGCCAATCTCGCCCAGCCTCCGCTGGTGCACCTGCCCGCGCCGCTGCTGCTGGCGCGGCTGACCGACGAATATGTCTTCGCCCAGCTCTGCGAGGCAGTGACCCTGTCCTACGCCGCCGAGAACGACGCCCGCATGCGCGCGATGATCGCCGCGCGCGAAAACGTCGCCCGCAAACTCGACGAACTGACCGCCACCTCACGCCGGTTGCGGCAGGAGCAGATCACCGAGGAATTGATCGAACTGGCGGGCGCGGTGCGAACGTGAGACTGGCTGGACAAGTTGCGCCTCCCTCCTAATGAAAATCCCGCGATCGCGGCAAAATCCGCACGTTGCGCGGATGGCGTGAACGGGGTGCTGCCGGGGGACGCTCGTCCTTGAGGTCGGCGGGCAATGTCCCGTCCAGCCGCGCCAGCAGGGCCGAGCGGTCGGTCACCCGCTTTGCCATCAGGTGCACCACGCCTTCCTTGCTGCGCTGGACCTCTCCCGCGATCTCGGCCAGCCGGGCGGCCATGACCGGACGGCGCTGCTGTTCGAAATCGCGGGCCCAGAGCAGCGCGTTGACCACGCCGGTCTCGTCCTCGATGGTGATGAACACGGCATTGCCCTTGCCCGGCCGCTGGCGCACCAGCACTACGCCTGCGCAGCGCACCCGCGCGCCGTCCTTCGCGGCGTTGACCCCGGCGCAGCTCAGCACGCCCTCGCCCGTCAGCCGTGCCCGCAGGAACTGCATCGGGTGGCCTTTCAGCGACAGGCGGTGCGTCTGGTAATCGGCGACGACTTCCTCAGACAGCGGCATCGCCGGCAGCGCGGCATCGGGCTCGGCGCCGAGTTCGGGAGCCTCCATCGCCGCGAACAGCGAGAGCTGTTTCGGCGGCAGGCGGCGCACTTCCCAGCCCGCGTCGCGGCGCCCCTGCCCCAGCGAGCCGAGCGCATCGGCATCGGCCAGCAGCGCCATCGCCCGAGCAGGCAGATCCGCGCGGGTGGCGAGGTCCTGAATGTCCGCGAAGGCCCGTGCCGCGCGGGCCTGCTGCAAACGCTCCGCCCATTCCGCTCGGAAGCCCCCGATCTGGCGCAGGCCGAGACGCAAGATGCGCTCACCTTCCAGCGTGCTGTCCCACTGGCTCGCCCCCACATCGATCGGGCGCACTTCCACCCCATGCGCGCGGGCGTCCTGCACCAGCTGCGAGGGCGCGTAGAAGCCCATCGGCTGGCTGTTGAGCAGCGCGCCAGTGAACACCGCCGGGTAATGGCATTTCAGCCAGCTGGAAACATAAGCCAGCCAGGCGAAGGCCTGCGCGTGGCTTTCGGGAAAGCCATAGTCGCCGAAGCCCTTGATCTGCTCGAAGCAGCGCTCGGCGAAATCGCGCTGGTAGCCGCGCCGGACCATGCCTTCGACCAGCATTTCCTGATAGCGGGGCATGGTGCCGTGGCGACGAAACGTCGCCATGGCCCGGCGCAGCCCGTCGGCCTCCACCGGGGTGAATTCGGCCGCGACGATCGCCAGTTTCATCGCCTGTTCCTGAAACAGCGGCACCCCCAGCGTGCGCCCCAGCACCGCGCGCAGCTCATCGGGACTGTCCGGCGGGCCAGGGAATTCCACCGGCTCCTCGCCATTGCGGCGGCGCAGGTAGGGGTGGACCATGCCACCCTGAATCGGCCCCGGCCGCACGATCGCGACCTGGATCACCAGATCGTAAAGCTCCTTCGGCTTCATCCTCGGCAGCATCGACATCTGCGCCCGGCTCTCGACCTGAAAGGTGCCCATGCTGTCGGCCTTCTGGAGCATCCGGTAGGTCGCTGCATCCTCACGCGGGACGGTGGCCAGCACATGGTCGCCCAATCCGTGCTCGCGCATCAGGTCGAAGCTCTTGCGGATGCAGGTGAGCATGCCGAGCGCCAGCACGTCGACCTTCATCAGCCCGAGCGCGTCGATGTCGTCCTTGTCCCATTCGATGAAAGTGCGATCGGGCATCGCCGCGTTGTGGATCGGCACCATCTCGTCCAGCCGCCCTTCGGTGAGCACGAAGCCGCCGACGTGCTGCGAGAGGTGCCGGGGAAATTCGAGCAAGCTCCCCACCAGATCGCGCAGCCGGGCGAGTTCGGGATTGGCGGGATCGAAACCCGCCTCGTTCAGGCGCGTCTCGGGCAGTTCGTCCCGCCCCCCATAACTGCCCCAGATCGTGCCCGAGAGGCGCGCCGTCACATCGTCCGTCATCCCCAGCGCCTTGCCCACTTCGCGGATCGCGCTGCGCTGGCGGTAGTGGATCACGGTGGCAGCGATCCCCGCATGCTCGCGGCCATAGCGGCGGTAGATGTACTGGATCACTTCCTCCCGCCGCTCGTGCTCGAAATCGACATCGATGTCGGGCGGCTCGTCGCGCGCATCGGACAGGAAGCGGGAGAACAGTAATTGCTCCTGCACCGGATCGATCGGGGTGACGCCGAGGAAATAGCACACCAGCGAATTGGCCGCGCTGCCGCGCCCCTGGCACAGGATCGGCGGATCGAGCGAGCGGGCATAGGCGACGATATCGTGCACGGTGAGGAAATAGGGCGCGTAGTTCCGCTCGCGGATGAGGCGGTATTCCTCCGCCAGCGTGCGGCGGTACTGGTCCGGCAGGCCATCGGGGAAGCGGGTCCGTCCGCCCTGCTCCACCAGATGTTCGAGCCAGCCCTGCGGCGTATGGCCGGGAGGGACCGGCTCGTGCGGATACTCGTAGCGCAGATCGTCGAGCGTGAAGCGGATCGCGGAAAGCAGGTCCGCCCCCGCCGCGAGCGCCTCGGGACAGCGGGCGAAGAGGCGCGCCATCTCGGCGGGGGGCTTGAGGTAGCGTTCGGCATTGGCGGCGAGCTTGCGCCCGGCGGCCTGCACGTTGGTGCCCTCGCGGATGCAGGTCATCACGTCGTGCAGCGCCCGGCACTCCGGCCCGGCATAGAGCGGATCGTTGCTGGCAATGAGCGGCACGCCGGTTTCGGACGACAGTGCCCTGCGCCGCGCCAGTTCGCGCGCATCGCGCCCGCCGCGCGGCATCGTGGCGGCCAGCCACAGATGCCGCGCGGCCTCCTTCAGCGCGCCCAGCAGGTCCGGCGAACCATCCATGGCGATCAGCACCAGTCCTTCGGCATGACCGAGCAGGTCGGGCAGGTGGAGCAAGCAATCGCCCTTCTCCGCGCGCCGGTTGCCCAGTGTGAGGAGCCGCGTGAGGCGCCCCCACCCGGCGCGGTCGACGGGATAGGCTGCGATATCCGGCGTACCGTCGGCAAAGACCAGCCGCGCGCCGGTGAGCAGGCGAAAGCCGCTCTCGCGCACGCCGGGCTGTTTCCACGCGACATGCGCGCGCACCACGCCCGCCACGGTGTTGCGGTCGGCAATGCCGATGCCCGCCATGCCCAGCGCATGGGCGCGCGCCACCATCTCGCCGGGGTGCGAGGCGCCGCGCAGGAAGCTGTAGGCACTGGCCGCGACAGGCTCGATCACGTTCATGCGAACAGGCCGTGCATGTACCAGCGCGGCTCACCGGTTTCCTCGTAGAGGCCGTGGCGGAACACCCAGTAGCGCGCGCCGGTCTCGTCCTCGATGCGGTAGTAATCGCGGGTGAGCCCGGCCCCGCCCGCCACATGGCCCTCCGCCTTGCGCCACCATTCGGCGGCGATCCGCTCTGGCCCCTCGGCGCGAACAACTTCGTGGAGGTGGCCGCGCCAGCGCAGCCGCTGCGGCGGGCCATCGGGCACACCGGCCATGGCCGTGACCGGCTGGGGCGGATCGAGCAGGAACAGGGGGCGCGGCTGGCCCTCGCCCAGGTCCGGCCATGCTGCGGGACCCACCTGCATCGCGGGCAGCACCCGCTGCGCGATTTCCGGGATATGCGTGTCGCACGGCCCCGTGCGCAGCACGCCGTCGCGCCCGAAACGCGTCGTCAGCCGGTCGATCAGCACGGCGATGCCTTCCGCCGCCACGCCCCCCTCGCCATCCATCGCGGGTTGCGCCGGATGCAACGGCTCGCTGCGGGTCACGGCCAGGGCCATGGCATCGAAGCCGAAGCCGGGATCGAGCGGGTCGGCGAGCCCCTCGATCCGCTCGCGGAACAGACGGATGATCCGCGCCGGATCGCGGCTGGGCACACTGGTTTCGACCGTGAGCTGCCGCCGGGCGCCGTCGGTGCGCTCCAGCCGGACAGTGAAGCGCCGCCCGCCGAGATGGCGCACCTCCATCTGGCGGCAGAGACCGGCCAGCAGATCCTCGATCACATCGAGCACGAACTCGGTACGGGCGACCGGCTCGGCGAACCGTACGCTCGCACGTAACGGTTCGGCACGGCGCTGCGGCACCATCGGGCTGTCCTGCTCGCCCAGCACCGCGCGCAGCCGTGCCACCATGTCCCCACCGAAACGCGCGGCCAGCGCCGCCATCGGCCGCGCGGCAAGATCGCCCAGAGTGACGAGCCCCGCGCGGCGCAGGCCGGATTGCGCATCTTCTGGCAGTTCCAGCGCGGCGATGGGGAGCGCGTGGATGCGGGCGTGCAGCGCCTCCTCCGCGATCTCCTCACCATCGTCATTGCGAGCGGCGAAGCCGCGCGGCAATCCAGAGTCGGCGCAAACCACCCTGGATTGCTTCGGCCTACGGCCTCGCAATGACGAAGGAGGGGATAGCTCCCCGTACCGCGCCAATGCCCGCGCCGCCGCGGCGTGGGCGGCGAAGGCGTGGCGCGCGGTGTAGCCCGCCTCGACCGCAGCCGTGCACGCCAGTGCGGTCTCGCCACCAAACAGGTGCGCGCAGGCGGTGATATCGAGCATGATCCCATCGGGCGGATCGGGGGCCGCCATCGGGGTAAAACGCTGCATCCGCGCAGTCAGCCGCTCCAGTTCGCGGGCATCGGCTTCGGTGTCATGCGGCAAGCTCATCAGATCGGGACAGCGCGCCCGTGCATCCGCCAGCGTCATCCCCACGCTCAGGCCCAGCTTGCTGGCCTGCGCGTCCAGAGCCGTCAGGCGCAGGGCATTGCCACTCCGCGCGGCGAGCACCAAAGGCGCGGATGACGCCTGCTCCTCCCTCTGCCCCTCCGCCTTCCGCACCCGCTCGCACGGGAACCACGGGAACCACAGCGCCAGATAGCGGCGCGGTATCGATGCGCCTTGCATGGAAACCTCCGTTCGTGCCCGCAATCCCCCCTTCGTTCCATTCCAGCCGCCAGCGCAGACCCGAAGGACCACCCCGCCGCCGCGACAGCTCCACCTCGCAGGCGGGCCATCCCGGCGCATTGGCCAGCCAGGGCACCGATGGCGCAGGCCGGACAATCCAACGGCTGTGCGCGGCACTGGTGCGCGGCGCGGCACCGCCCCGCAGCACGATCACCGGCACGCCAGACTTCTCGGCCGCCAGTACCAGACGGCGGCTGGCGGTCAGATCGTAGCGCGGCAAGGCACCCCAGGTTTCCAGCACGACCGCCGCCAGCCCCGCACAGCGCGCCGCATCGAGCCCGGCCTGCAGCAGCGCGGCATCGTCCTTCGCCTCGACCAGGATCAGTCGCCCCGGATCGATGCCGAGCCCGATGAGCCCCTCGCCATGGATCCGCACCGGCAGCGCCGCCCGGCGCGGGCAGCGGGCCAGCAGGATCGGCCTCGCATCGGCCCGGCCTGTCGCGGCAAGAGCGAACGCCAGTGTCACCGCCAGCGCCGCCGCATCGGCATGAACCTCATGCAGATGGCCGGGCGCGGGCCACGGAAAATCCTCCCCGGACGGGCCGGGAGATGCGGAAAGAGAGTTAGAGGCCGGGCTCCGGGTCATAAGGGAACATCACGCGAATCACTTCAATGTTCCCATTATGTTCCATTTATGATTATCCTGTCCACATGCCTTCATGCGGACAGGATAATCTGAAGCTTACTTGTTACCGGCCAGCCCGGTGTTGAGCCAGAGCGCCACCAGCGTCGCCAGCGCGCCCGAGAGCAGGTAGGCGCCCGAGGCAAGCAGGCCGAAATTCACCGACAGCAGCAGCGCGGCCAGCGGTGCAAAGGCGGCACCCACCAGCCAGGACAAGTCGCTGGTGAAGGCCGAACCGGTGTAGCGATGCTCGGTGGCGAAGCCCGAGGCGACGACACCCGAGGACTGGCCGAACGCGAGGCCGAGCAGGATGAAGCCGAAGACCATGAACACGATCTCGCCCACGGTGCCGGCATCGAGCAGCTGCGGTGCAAAACCGGAGAACACGGCGATGCCTACCGCGCAGCCGCCCAGCAGGCGGCGGCGGCCGAAGTGGTCGGCCAGACGGCCCGACGCGATCACCGCGACCACGCCGAACGCGGCAGCCGTCGCCTCGATCAGCAGGAAGGTGACCGGCGTCTCACGGGTGAAGAGATAGACCCACGAGAGCGGGAACACCGTCACCATGTGGAACAGCGCGAAGCTGGCGAGCGGCGCGAAGGCGCCGATCACGATGGTCTTCCACTCGGTGCGGATGGTCGAGGAAACGCTGACGGCCTGCAGGTCGCGGCTGGCGAACAGGTGCTCGAACTCCTCGGTCACGACGATGCGCAGGCGCGCGAAGAGTGCCACCACGTTGATCGCGAAGGCTACGAAGAAGGGATAGCGCCAGCCCCAGTCGAGGAAGTCCGCGGCCGAAAGCGAAGTCACCATGTAGGCGAACAGCAGGCTGGCGACGATCAGGCCGAACGGCGCGCCGAGCTGCGGGATCATCGCGTACCAGCCGCGCTTTTCCTCGGGGGCATTGAGCGCGAGCAGCGAGGCAAGGCCATCCCAGGTCCCGCCGAGGGCAAAGCCCTGCCCCAGCCGCAGCAGCGCCAGCAGCCAGACAGACGTCATGCCCGCATCGGCATAGGCCGGCAGGAAGGCGATGGCCGCCGTCGAGCCGCCGAGCATGAACAGCGCGATCGTCAGCTTGGTGCCGCGGCCGTAGGCGCGGTCGATCGCCATGAACATCAGCGATCCCAGCGGGCGGGCAATGAACGCCAGCGAGAAGATCGCGAAGGAATAGAGCGTGCCGGTCAGCGCATCGACGAAGGGGAAGAACAGCTTCGGGAACACCAGCACCGAGGCGATGGCATAGACGAAGAAGTCGAAGAATTCCGACGTACGGCCGATGATGACGCCGATCGCGATCTCGGCCGGGGACACCTTGTGATGTTCCTTGAAGATCGGCAAGCCAAGGGCTTCGCGGCTCTGGGGGACAGTGCTCATCTTGATTTCGCGGCCTTCATAATCGGGTCCGCCCCCACGCCGGAAAGCGCGCCGGAAACGGACGAATCATCTGGCCGGGCGCACATGCACCCGACGTCACATGGTGGCCCTATCGTCATTGATCGCGATCAAGGGGATTGGACAAAATGTCCTATGTTCGCATTCGCAGCACGGGCCTACCGGCACCGCATGCGCCTATCCGATTCCCGCCCAAAGCCGCGCCAAACCTCCGTATTGGCCCGAGTCCTGGCTGCCCTGTCGCTGACGGGAGCCTTGTCCGCCTGCAACACGGTCGTGCTCAAGCCGGCCGGTGATGTCGCACAGCAGCAGGGCGACCTCGTCGTCATGTCGACCGTGCTGATGCTGATCATCATCGTTCCCGTCATGGCCCTGACGGTGTTCTTCGCGTGGAAATACCGCGCCTCGAACAAGGACGCCGACTATCAGCCGGACTGGGATCATTCGACCCAGCTCGAACTGGTCATCTGGGCCGCGCCGCTGCTGATCATCATCTGCCTCGGCGCGCTGACCTGGGTGGGCACGCACCTGCTCGATCCCTACCGCACGATCGGCCGCATCGCCCCGGATAAGGCGGTTGCGAAGGATGCCAGGCCGCTTGAGGTGGACGTCGTCGCGCTCGACTGGAAATGGCTGTTCATCTACCCCGAACAAGGCATTGCCACGGTCAACGAACTGGTCGTGCCCGCAGGCCGCCCGCTCGATTTCAAGATCACCGCCTCCAGCGTGATGAACTCGTTCTACGTGCCCGCCATGGCCGGACAGATCTACGCGATGCCGGGTATGCAGACCCGCCTCAACGCGGTGATGAACAAGACCGGCGACGATTTCGTGGGCTTCTCGGCCAACTATTCGGGCGCGGGCTTCTCCGGCATGCGCTTCAAGACCCGCTCGGTTACCGAAGCCGATTTCGCCAGGTGGGCGGACAGCGTGAAGGCGGGCGGCAAGGATAGCGCGGGAGCGCTGGACGCTGCCACCTACCTCGAACTCGAAAAGCCGAGCGAGAACGTGCCCGCGGCGCAGTACGCCTCGGTCTCGCCAGACCTCTACGGCAAGATCCTCGACATGTGCGTCGAACCGGGCAAGATGTGCATGAGCGAGATGATGGCGATCGACGCGCGCGGCGGCCTCGGCAAGGCCGGGATCCGCAACGTCTCGATGCTCTCCTACGACAAGCATGGCCGCGCCGCTTCAGCCGCTGCCAATGCCAACCCCGACGCCGAAACGCGCCGCGAACTCGCCTGGGTGCGTGCGCTGTGCGAGCAGAAGCCCGGCACCGCTCCCGACAATACCGTCAAGGCCCCCGCCGACCTGAAGTCGCTGAGCGGCGCCGGCCTTACGGCCCCGCAGTCTTTCGCCCCCAACGCCATCGCCTTTGACAAGGCCGAAGAGCACGCGGCGCATTCCCACCTGACTTCCCGGAACTGACCAGCATGGAAACCGTAGTTCACAATCATTGGAGCCCCTTGCTGGGCCGTCTGTGGTGGGATGCGATCCCGCAGGAGCCCATCGTCTGGGCCACATTCGCCGCCGTGGCGCTGGGCGGCATCGCCCTCGTCGCCGCGCTGACCTGGTTCAAGGTCTGGGGCTATCTCTGGAAGGAGTGGTTCACCAGCGTCGATCACAAGAAGATCGGCATCATGTACATGGTGCTGGGCCTCGTGATGTTCGTGCGCGGCTTTGCCGACGCGGTGATGATGCGCCTGCAGCAGGCCTGGGCCTTCAACGGCTCGGAAGGCTACCTCAACGCGCATCACTTCGATCAGGTCTTCACTGCCCACGGCGTGATCATGATCTTCTTCGCGGCGATGCCTTTCGTGACCGGGTTCATGAACTACGTCGTTCCGCTGCAGATCGGCGCGCGCGACGTCAGCTTCCCGTTCCTCAACAACTTCAGCTTCTGGATGACCGCCTCGGGCGCGGTGCTGGTAATGATGTCGCTGTTCATCGGCGAATTCGGCCAGACCGGCTGGCTGGCCTATCCGCCGCTGTCGGGCATCGCCTACAGTCCATGGGTCGGTGTCGACTACTGGATATGGGCCCTGCAGATCGCGGGCGTCGGCACTTTGCTATCGGGCGTCAACCTGATCTGCACGATCGTGAAGATGCGCGCACCGGGCATGACCATGATGAAGATGCCGGTCTTCACCTGGACCGCACTGTGCACCAACATCCTGATCGTCGCCGCCTTCCCGGTGCTGACCGCGGTGCTGTGCATGCTGACGGCTGACCGCTACCTGGGCTTCAACTTCTTCACGAACGACTTCGGCGGCAGCGCCATGATGTACGTGAACCTGATCTGGATCTGGGGCCACCCCGAGGTCTACATCCTGATCCTGCCCTGCTTCGGCATCTTCTCCGAAGTGACCTCGACCTTCTGCGGCAAGCGCCTGTTCGGCTACAGCTCGATGGTCTACGCGACGCTGGTCATCACCATCCTCTCGTACATCGTGTGGCTGCACCACTTCTTCACGATGGGTTCGGGCGCGAGCGTCAACTCGTTCTTCGGCATCACCACGATGGTGATCTCGATCCCGACCGGCGCGAAGCTGTTCAACTGGCTGTTCACCATGTACCGCGGCCGCATCCGCTTCGAGCTGCCGATGATGTGGACGATCGCCTTCATGCTGACCTTCGTGGTCGGCGGCATGACCGGCGTGCTGCTCGCGGTTCCCCCGGCGGACTTCGTCCTCCACAACTCGCTGTTCCTGATCGCGCACTTCCACAACGTGATCATCGGCGGTGTCGTGTTCGGCGTGTTCGCGGGCATCAACTTCTGGTGGCCCAAGGCCTTCGGCTTCAAGCTGCACGAAGGCTGGGGCAAGCTGAGCTTCTGGAGCTGGGCGATCGGCTTCTGGTTCGCCTTCATGCCGCTCTACGTGCTCGGCCTGATGGGCGTGACCCGCCGCATGCGCGTGTTCGACGATCCGAGCCTGCAGATCTGGTTCATGATCGCCGCCTTCGGCGCGGCCCTGATCGCGCTGGGCATCGGCGCCTTCGTGGTCCAGGTCGGCTACTCGATCTGGAAGCGCAAGGAACTGGCGTGCGACGGCGACCCCTGGGGCGGCCGCACGCTCGAGTGGTCGACCACCTCGCCGCCGCCCGCCTACAACTTCGCGTTCACCCCGGTCGTCCATGACATCGATGCCTGGGACGACATGAAGCGTTGCGGTGCGCCGCGTCCGGCCGGCAACTTCAAGGCGATCCACATGCCCAGGAACACCGAAGCCGGTATCGTCCTGGGCGGCATCGCCACGGTTTTCGGCTTCGCGATGATCTGGCACATCTGGTGGCTGGGCGGCCTGACCTTCGCCGGTCTGATCGGCTACGCCATCTTCCATACCTTCAACTACAACCGCGACTACTACATCCCCGCCGATGAAGTGACCGCGACCGAAGCGACGGCCCTGCGCCAGCTCGCGCCTGCGGGAGCCTGAGCCATGAATGCCACCACCATGGATACCATGACCAAGCCTACCGCCAGCCCCGAGCAGCTCACCGCCGCGTTCTACGAGCTGGAACCGCACCACCATCCCGAAGGCGCCAGCACCATGCTGGGCTTCTGGATCTACCTGATGAGCGACTGCCTCATCTTCGCGATGCTGTTCGCGGCCTATGGCGTGCTGGGCGGCAACTACGCGGCAGGGCCGAGCCCCAAGGACCTGTTCGAGCTGCCGCTGGTCGCGCTGAACACGGCGATGCTGCTGTTCTCCTCGATCACCTACGGCTTTGCCATGCTGGCCATGGCGAAGAACCGGAAGGGCGCGACGATCAGCTGGCTGCTGATCACCGCCGTGTTCGGCGCCTGCTTCCTCGGGATCGAACTCTATGAGTTCGCGCACCTGATCCATGAGGGCGCCACGCCGATGCGTTCGGGCTTCCTCACCGCGTTCTTCTCGCTGGTGGGCACCCACGGCCTTCACGTCACCTTCGGCCTGATCTGGCTGTTCACGCTGGTGACGCAGATCACCCGCAAGGGCCTGATCCAGGCCAACAAGCGCCGCCTCATGTGCCTGTCGCTGTTCTGGCACTTCCTCGACGTCATCTGGATCGGCGTCTTCACCTTCGTCTATCTCATGGGGATGCTGCGATGAGCGCTGCCAACCACCACGCCGCCCACGACCACAGCCATGGTCATGATCACGGGCATGACCACGACGGGCACGGCGAAAGCCACGGTTCGCTGCGCGACTATGTGATCGGCTTCATCCTCTCGGTCGTCCTCACCGCCATCCCGTTCTGGCTGGTGATGAGCGGCGCGATTGCCGACAAGCAGGCGACCGCTCTCGTCATCATGGCCTTCGCCGTGGTGCAGATCGTGGTTCACATGATCTACTTCCTGCACATGAACACCAAGTCGGAGAACGGCTGGACGGTCATGGCGCTGATCTTCACCATCATCCTGGTGGTGATCGCGCTGTCCGGCTCGCTGTGGGTGATGTATCACCTCAACCACAACATGATGCCGATGACGAGCCACGACATGGGACAACTCCCCTGAACGCGCCCACCGGGGCACAAGACACCACTGCAGCAGGGCGGCCCTGGGGGCTGACCCTGCTGTTGCTTTTTGCACTGGCCGCTTTCGTGGCGCTGGGCGTGTGGCAAGTGAAGCGCCTGCACTGGAAGCACGACCTGATCGCCCGCGTCGATGCGCGGGTCCATGCTGCGCCAGCCGCCCTGCCCCCCACCGCGCGGCTGGCCTCGGCCGCACCGGGCACGCTCGACTACCTGCGTGTAAAAGTGACCGGCACTTACGCTGCATCGCAGACGGCCCTCGTGCGAGCGGCCACCGATCTCGGCACCGGCTACTGGGCCATGACCCCGCTGCACATGACGGACGGCCGCACCGTCTGGATCAACCGCGGCTTCCTCCCCGCGGGCACGACAGTGCCTCAGGCGAGCAAGACCACGCCCTCAGACTTCGTCAGTGTAACCGGCCTCGTGCGCCCCACTGAACCGGGCGGCAGCCTGCTCCAGTCCAACCGCCCGCAGGATGATCGCTGGTACTCGCGCGATCTGGCAGCCCTCTCGCAAGCCAGACACACCGGCCCCGCTGCCCCGGTCTTCATCGACGCCCAGACCGAGACCGCTTCCGCGCCCGCGTCCGGAAAGCCCGCGCCCGTCCCCGGCCTGACGGTCATCCAATTCCCCGACAACCACCTGCAATACGCCCTCACATGGTTCGCCATGGCCCTGCTTTCGGCAGTCGGTATTGGCGTTGTGTGGCGCCGCAGGGCATAGGGATCAGGCATGATACGCCTGATCGACCCCGTCCCCCCCTCGCGCAGCGAAAGCTGGCGCAATGTGCTGCTGCTGATGCAGCTGCGCTGGATTGCGGTGTTCGGCCAGCTCGCGACGATCGTCGCGGTGGCGCAGATCCTCGAGGTCAAGCTGCCGCTGATGCCGCTGCTGATGGCGCCGCTGCTGCTCATCCTGATCAATCTCGCCACTGCCAGCCTGCTGCAGCGGCGCGAGCACTTCTCGCAGGGTGAGCTGTTCAATGCCCTGGTGATCGATGTCGTCGCATTGTGCTGGCAGCTTTACCACAGCGGCGGCGCGACCAATCCCTTCACCTTCCTGTTCCTGCTGCAGATCGTGATCGGCGCGGTCATTCTCGATCCGCGCTGGAGCTGGGCCATTGCCCTGCTCGCCTGCCTGTCCATGCTGCTGGTGACATTCGTCTATGTCCCGCTGGACCTGCCCGCGCGCCACGCCGCGCACCAGTTCCACCTCTACCAGCTCGGCAGCCTGTTCTGCTTCGTCCTCGCCGCCGTGCTGCTGGTGTTCTTCGTCGTCCGGCTCGACCGCAACCGGCGCGAAAGCGACAAGGCGCTGGAAGAGATGCGCCAGCAGGCCACTGAGGAAGACCACATCATCCGCATGGGCCTGCTTGCCTCGGGCGCCGCGCACGAACTGGGCACGCCGCTGTCCTCGATCTCGGTGATCCTCGGTGACTGGTCTCACCTGCCCGCCATCGCCGCCGACACCGAACTCAGCGAAGACCTCACCGACATGCGCACCCAGCTTGACCGCTGCAAGACCATCGTCAGCGGCATCCTGATGTCGGCAGGCGACATGCGCGGGGAGAACCCCAGTGTCTCCAGCGTGCGCGCCCTGTTCGGCGATATCGCCGCCGACTGGCAATCGCGCACCGATGGCGAACTGCGCTTCATCGACCGCTTCGGGGCGGACGTCGCGATCGTCGCCGATCCCGGGCTGCGGCAGGTGATCGGCAATGTGATCGACAATGCGCAGGAAGTCTCGCCCGAGCGCGTGATCCTTGAAATCGCGCGCGAGAACGACGATCTGCTGATAGCCGTCAGCGACGAAGGTCCCGGCTTCGCACCTGACCTGCTGCCCCGCGTGGGCCAGCCTTATGCCTCGACCAAGGGGCGCGACGGCGGCGGCCTTGGGCTGTTCCTCGTCTTCAACGTGGTGCGCAAGCTGGGCGGGAAGGTCGCGGTCGAGAACCGCCAGCCGCGCGGCGCGACGGTCAGGCTCACCCTGCCGCTGGCGTCGCTGGCCTATACGAAGGAGAGCCCCGCATGAACGACAGGGACACGAGCGAACCCGGCCGCACCCTGCTCATCGCCGAGGACGACGAGGCCTTCGCCCGCACCCTGCGCCGTTCGTTCGAGCGGCGCGGCTATGTGGTCTCCTCCGCCGCTTCCGCGCAGCAGGCCGAGGCGAAGGCGAAAGCCACCGACTTCGACTACGCGGTGGTGGACCTCAAGCTCGGCGCCGATTCCGGGCTGGCGGTGGTACAGTCGCTCCATGCCATGCGGCCGGACACGCACATCGTGGTCCTCACCGGCTACGCCAGTATCGCCACCGCCGTCGAGGCGATCAAGCTGGGTGCCGCCCACTACCTCGCCAAGCCCTCCAACACCGACGACATCGAAGCCGCCTTCGCCAGCACCCAGGGCGACCCGGACGTGCCCGTCGACGGCCGCAAGAGCTCGATCAAGACGCTGGAATGGGAATACATCCACAGCACCCTGGTCGAATGCGATTTCAACATCTCCGAAGCCGCGCGGCGGCTGGGGCTGCATAGGCGGACCCTAGCGCGCAAGCTGGAGAAGCGGCGGATTTAAGGGATGGGGTGCGACTGCATTGCGCCCCACGCGAGACCTTGATGCCGGCCCACCCCGTCCGGTTAGGTCACTGCATTGCCAAACCTTCCGGCCCTCCCGCAAACGGGCGGGCGTAGCGGGGTGGGCCTCCGCAACGGCTGCAACCGCCCTCTACCACCGCAACCACCGCGCAATGCCATAGCGCCCTACCAGCGCTCCGATCACCACCGGCGCCACGTGCCAGATGCCGAGGTGCGCGATCGTGTCGTTCGGGCAGGCCATGCCGTTTGCGACCGAGCCCAGCGCGCCCGCGCCTACGCCGAGGTAGAACCCGGCCAGCCGCTGCGACACCGGCGCGCCACGGCGCAACCAGACGAACAGCGCCGCAGCAATCAGCACCGAGGCGGCAAGCCCCAGGTACATGCAATGCACACCCTCCACATGCATGAGGCCCACGCCGTCCGGCGCGGTGGCGGAGAGCACCGCCGCGGCCGGCAGCACGCCCACCATCGCGATCGCCCATTTCGGGCCCTCGTGCCCTGCGCCGACTTGCGGCGAGGCCATCGCCACCACCGTCGTCACGCACGACAGGCCGAGCACCAGCAGCAGCCCGTTCACCACCAGAAAATAGACCGAAAACTGCCCGGTCATCAGTCCGTGCCGGGCACCCAACACGAACAGCACGGCGACGAGCGTCACCATGAAAGCCAGCCCGGCCAGTGCCAGCCCCCTGCCCTTGCGCAGCGGGCGCACCGGCGCAGTGTCGGTGGTGATCCGGTCGATCAGGGCCCGGGTTGCGTCGTCCATGGGTCAGCTTGCCTTCTCGATGATCGCGGCCAGTTTGCGGATGCCGCGATGGATATTCACTTTGACGAGCGACGGGCTCTGCCCTGTCCGCTCGGAGGCTTCGGCGACCGAACACCCCTCTATCTTCACCAGCTCGATGGCCTCGGCCTGCGCCGGGGGCAAGTGGTCGAACAATCGCTCCAGACTGACGCGCGCCATCACCGGTTCCTCGCCGCTCTCCTCGCTGGCGGTGTCTTCCAGCAGTTCCTGCGTTTGCGTGCGGTACTCCACGCGCAGCTGGTCTACCCAGCGGTAGCGGGCAATCGCCGCCAGCCAGGGATAGAACGGGCGCGCGGGATCGTAGGTCGAGCGCTTGGCGTGGACCGAAAGCAGCACCTCCTGCACCAGATCGTCGAGCTTTTCGAGGGCGATGCGCTTGCGGAAATAGCGCCGCAGCCACTTGGCCGCCTGATCCA
The DNA here is from genome assembly GCF_022832385.1 of Novosphingobium album (ex Hu et al. 2023). Lineage (GTDB taxonomy): Bacteria > Pseudomonadota > Alphaproteobacteria > Sphingomonadales > Sphingomonadaceae > Novosphingobium > Novosphingobium album. The sequence continues at coordinate 14,455 of NZ_JALHLE010000016.1, read as the reverse complement.
GCAGCACCGCATAGGCCTGCCGGTCGCCCGCCTGCGCCGCGCGCATCAGCCGCGCCATGGTCGCCTCGTCCCCGGTCATCGCGGCATCATCCTTGAGCCTAATCTGTCGAGCGATATGAGCCCGCCCCCGCGCACGATCAGCATGAGAGCCAGCGCCACCCACAGGATATGCACGCTCCACCAGGCTTCGGGAAACACGAAAATCTGGATCACCATGGTCATCCCCAGCAGCGCCAGCGCGGAAACCCGGGTCAACGCCCCGGCGACGAGCAGGAGCGGGAACAGATGCTCGCAGGCCACGGCCATCTGCGCGGCAAGGTGCGCAGGAAGCGGGACGGCGGCATAGTCGTTTTCGAACAGGTAGTAAGTCGCATCGCTGACATGCAGCCAGGTGCCTACCTCGACCTTGCTCTGTCCCGAGCGCCAGAACACGCCCGCCAGCGCCACGCGGACGAACAGCAGCGCCACGCCTTCGATTGCCGGGCTTTGCATGAAGCCTGTGATCCTTTGCCAGAATGCCGGCACGCGCCGCATTGTCCCGCTCCTCCCCCTGCGGATCAGCGCTCGACCGGCGTCAGCGAACCGGCGCCCACGGGCGTCCTGATCGAGGTGCAGGTACCCTTCTTGACCAGCTTCCAGGCATTGCCCTGATAATCGCGCGCCGACGTGCCTGCGCAACTGGTACCCGGCCCGGCCGCGCAATCGTTATACCCGGCCTTGGCCACGCCATAGCACTTTTCCATGGCCGGCTTGTCCGCCGCGGCGGCGGGCGGCGCGGTGATAACGCCAGCAAGCGCGCCGGACAGGACGGCACCCGCCAGAGCGGCAATCGAACGGTTCTGCATCGAAATCTCCTGATGGTGACCCGGCACTCGCCGGGGATCATCCCGTCATTCGGCGTGTCTGCCGCGCCGGTTACAGCCCGCAAAATTTTCACCGCCCTGTAACCCCGCCAGACACCTCGGCGAATGACGCCATGCCATTCGGGCAAACAACGTCAGGAGAATACCGATGCAGATTGCGCACAAGACCGCCTTCGCGGCCCTCGCCGGAACCCTTGCCCTCTCGTCCGCCACCGCCTTTGCCGCCGCCGCGCCCGCTGGCAGCACCGGTGCCGCGCTCGGCTCGGACGACATGGTGCACTGCTATGGCGTGAACGCCTGCAAGGGCCACGCCGACTGCAAGACCACGCAACATGAATGCAAGGGCATGAATTCCTGCAAGGGTGAGGGCTTCAAGGCCATGGCCGCGGGCGCCTGCCTGTCCAAGGGCGGCACGATCGGCGACATCGGCTGATCGCTCACGCCCCGGCGGCCCGGCTCCACGTTCCCCCCGCCCCCTCGCGGGACCGGGCCGCCACCTTCTGAAACTTCCTCACCGGAACCGCACCATGACGCACATCGAGCCCTTCGCAGGATTTGGACTGGGCCTGCGCCGCCCCCACTATCCTGACTTTCTGGGCGGAGACGTGGACGTCGACTTCGTCGAAGTCATTTCCGAGAATTTCATGGTCGATGGCGGCAAGCCGCTCGCCGTGCTCGACACGGTGCGGTGCAGGCACGAAGTGGCGCTGCACGGCGTTTCGCTCTCGCCGGGTTCGGCGCATGGCGTGGACCGGGACTATCTCACCCGGCTGAAGGCACTCGCGGACCGGATAGAGCCGCTCTGGGTCTCGGACCACTTGTGCTGGACGCGCAGCAGCGCGCACAACAGCCATGACCTGCTCCCACTGCCCTACACGGCCGAAGCGCTCGACGTGATCTGCACCAACATGATGATCGCACAGGACATCTTGCAGCGGCCTCTGCTGCTCGAAAACCCGTCGAGCTATCTCAGCTTTCCCGAAAACGAGATGACCGAGTGGGAATTCCTCTCCGAAGTGGCGCAGCGGACCGGCTGCTATCTGTTGCTCGATGTGAACAACATCTACGTCAGCGCCCATAACCACGGCTTCAGCGCGCACGACTATCTCGGCGGCTTGCCGCTGGAGCGCGTGCGCCAGATCCATCTTGCCGGGCACACCCCGGGCGAAATCGCCATCGACACGCACGACCGCGCGGTCTGCGCCGGCGTCTGGGACCTGCTGGAGCTTGCGCTCGCCCGCACCGGCCCCGCCGCCGTGATGATCGAACGCGATGACGCCATTCCACCGCTCGCGGACCTGCTGGCCGAACTGGCCACGGCCCGCAGCATCGCCGCCGGGGTGAACCGGGCAGCAGCAGCATGACTCTCGCCGAACAGCAAAGCGGATTCATTCAGGGCCTGTTGGCGAACGATGCCCTGCTGCCCGAGCACTGGCAGGCACGCGAGCGGGCTGGCTACGAGATCTACCGCAACGCTTACCGCGCCCGGCTGATCGATGCCCTGCGCGAGACTTATCCGCGAACCGCCCGCCTTGCCGGGGAAGAGGCGTTTCAGGCCGCCGCGGCGCATCACCTCATCACCCATCCGCCGGCAAGCTGGACGCTCGACGACGCCGGACTGCATTTTGACCGGACGCTGGAAGCGCTGTTCCCCCGCGACCTGGATGTCGCCGAACTGGGATGGATCGAATGGGCCATGCAGGTCGCCTTTACCGCAGCCGATGCCGATACGCTCGACAGGCCAGCCCTCACGGCAGCGACGGCAGCTTTCGGCGCACAGGCCTGGCAGGACTTGCGGCTTGCCTTCGTGCCCGGTCTTGCCGTGCGGCTGGTCGAGCACGACTGCCTCAGGCTCTGGCCGTTACTGGGCGGAGACGAAAGCATCGATGCAGCCCGCGAGCTCGCACCCCTGTCCGAAGCGCAGGGCTGCATTGTCTGGCGCGGAGGCCTTTGCTCGACGTTCACGATGGTAAGCGCCCCCGAAGCCCGGGCGCTGGCTGCGATGCAGACCGGGGCAAACTATGCCGATGCCTGCGAACTTCTCGTGCACCTGCTGGGAGAAGAACCCGCCCTGCAACTGGCCGGCACGATGCTGGCCCGCTGGCTCGATCAGGGCTGGATCACGCGGGTTTCCGCCTGAAGGCAGCAATGCCCGGAGCAAAGCAGACGAGAGCGTTACTCTCCTAGAACTTGCGTACTTCAATCCCGTACTTGCGGATCGCATAGCCTATCTGGCGCGGCGTCAGGCCCAGCACGCGGGCGGCCTTGGCCTGCACCCAGCCGGTCGACTCCAGCGCCTTGAGCAGTTCGCGCTGCCCGACCTTGACGTTGTCGGCAGGTTCATCTTCCGGTGCATCGCGATCCATCACGTCCGCGGGATCCATCTCCTCCCGCTCGGGCAGGACAGGAGCCGCAGAACGCGGCTGAACGATCGGGAATGGCGCCGAAACAGCGGACTTCCACAGCGTCGCCGAGAGGCATTCATCGTTGCGGCAGGCAAAGTCGGCCTCGCCGATGCGATCCTCATGCGCCAGCGTGGCGGTGCGGCGGATGCAGTTTTCCAGTTCGCGCACATTGCCGGGGAAATAGCAGCTTTCCAGCACGCGGACCGCCGAGGGCGAAAGCTGGTGCTCGGTGTGATGCTCCTCGTCGAAACGGCGCAGGAACTCACGCGCGAGCTGGGGAATATCCTCCCGACGGTCGCGCAGCGCGGGAAGCCGCACCGAGACCACGTTGATGCGGTAGTAGAGATCGGCGCGGAACTCGCCCTTGGCGACCATCTCCTCCAGATTGCGGTTGGTCGCGCAGACGAGGCGGACATCGACCTTGATCGTCTGCGTGCCGCCGACGCGCTCGAATTCGCCTTCCTGCAGCACGCGCAGCAGCTTGACCTGGAAAGCCGACGTGGTGTCGCCGATCTCGTCGAGGAACAGGGTGCCGCCATCGGCCAGTTCGAAACGGCCCTTGCGCTGGGCCACGGCACCGGTGAACGCGCCCTTTTCATGCCCGAACAGTTCGGATTCGAGGACCGATTCCGGCAGCGCCGCGCAGTTCAGCTTGATGAACGGCTTCTTGGCGCGTGGCGAGAAATCGTGCGTGGCCCGCGCGAACAGTTCCTTGCCGGTGCCGGACTCGCCGCGCAGCAGCACGGCGGAATGACTGCGGGCGACACGCTTGATCTGCTGGAGAGCGTTCTGCAGCGCCGGGCTCGATCCGACGATGCCGATGGCACTCGCCTTGCCCTTTTTGCCGTTGCCGGTCGGAGGGGGATTGTCGCGGATCAGCTCCTTTTCGAGGATGCGCTGCTGTTCCATCAGCCGCTCGCGATCGCGCTGAACCATTTCAAGCAGGCGAATGGTCTGGCCGATCAGGTTCGCGACCATGGTGAGGAAGCGCACGTCCTCATCCGCGGCATGATACGTTGTGCTTTCATCCCAGATCTGCTCGATCGTGAGCGTGCCCACCACGTCGTTGCGGTCCTTGATCGGCACGCCGATAAAGGAAACGCGGCTCTCCTCCGGCTTCATCCCATCGGAGCTCCAGCCGGGAAAAAGCGAGCTCTTCTGCATGTTCTGGACGACGACAGGCATGCCGGTCGTGAAGATGCGGTCCACCGCCTGCTCGGGAATGCGCCCGAACCAGGCCCCTGCCCGTTCCTCACGCCAGCCAATGCCGACGACATTGACCGGTGTCCCCTCCTCGTCGAGCAGGGTGACGAGGCCATGGCGCATATCAAGGAAGCTCGACAGCAGCGTCAATACATTCGCGAGTGTCGTTTCCAGCCGCCCGGGTACCGCGAGCACCTTGGAAATTTCATATACCCCGCGCAGCGCCATGTCGGCCCGCGTATGGCTCGGTTGCCGACTATAGGTATTCACGTAAGATCCCGGCGGTAGCGCGTTCGAAGGGCTGATCACCTGACTGTCCATGACGGAAACCTTTCTGCCGTCAGGACATCTTCTCCACTGGTCCTTATCGATACTCCCGATCGGTTTGTCGGGATTCGGACTCTAGAGTGGAAAAGTCTCAGATTTCCGCCGATTCGACAAGCAATGAATGCCTTTCCTCGCAATTGATAAAGGCTCGCAAAATTAATTTCGGAAATGTCCGAATTTAACCAAACTTGTAGAGCACGCCGAAACCACCGCGCGGATAGTTCCATTCAACCTCGCCCGTCTTGCGGGTCACGATCCGGCAGGTGCCGCATTCGAGGCAACCATCGGCGGCAACCTCGACCTGACCACCTTCGGTCTGCGAGTAGCAGCCGGCCGGGCACAGCGTCACCATCGACATCAGGCTGGCCGAAGGCGTCGTGTGCGGCTTGACCTTGATGTGCGGGCGGCCCGCATCGACCAGATAGCGGTTCTGGAACAGCTTCTCTTCAACCTTGGCGCGGGGCGCCGCCATTACGTCACTCATCTGCCTGCTCCTCGTATTGTCGTGTTGTATTTCGAAATTACCGCCAGGCGCGAACCATCTTGAAGGCGTCGCCCATCATCCCCCACAGCGTACGGGTCTCACGGAAATTGCGAAAAATCGCCTTTTCCTTGGAGATCTTGTCGATCCCGTCGACGCGGAACCAGGTCTGCATCGCCGAACTGATCAGCTTGGGGTAAGTGCCGAAGAAGTTGCCCTTGTTCTTGTGCAACAGCTCGGGAATGCCCTTGTACTTCTTCAGGTCCTTCATGACGAAGGACTGGCCAAGGCGCTTCTCGTACTCGGCAAGGTTCGCGGCGGTCATCTCCTCGCGCTTGCGGGTGAGCGAAACGACCGTTTCGGCGGCGATGCGGCCGGTCGTCATGGCGAGGTTCGAGCCTTCGCGGTGCACCGCGTTGACGAACTGGCCCGCGTCACCGACGACAATCCAGCCCGCGCCGGTGAGCTGCGGGATCGCCTTGTAACCGCCCTCGGGAATGAGGTGCGCGGCGTATTCCTTGCACTCCGAGTCCGCCAGCAGCGGCTTGATCGAGGGGTGGTTCTTGAACGCCTCGAGCAGTTCATTCGGCGTCACGTTGGTTTCCGCGAAGTCCGAGACGATGCAACCAATGCCGACCGAGATCGATTCCTCGTTGGTGTAGAGGAAGCCGGTGCCGGTCATGCCCTTGGTAATCGTGCCCATGGCCTCGATCACCACGCCTTCGTTGCCGGAAAGGTTGAAGCGGGCCTCGATCGTCTCGCGCGGCAGGAAGTGCATTTCCTTCACCGCCAGCGCGACGCTGTCTGGCGAGACTTCATTACGCAGGCCCGAGCGCTGTCCGACCAGCCCGTTCACGCCTTCGGCCAGGATCACGACATTGGCCATGATCGGCGAGCCCTGGCGGTCGGTGCGAACACCGATCACCTTGCCCGAGAGATCCTTGACCAGTTCGGTCACGGTGGTCTCGTAGAGAACCAGCGCCCCCGCTTCCTTCACCTTGGAGGAGAACCACTTGTCGAACTGCGCGCGCAGGATCGTGTAGCGGTTGGGCTTCTCCTCGTTGAAGTCGTCCGAACGGTAATGCATGCCGGAGTGCGACTTGTCGTCCATCATCCACATGCGCTGCTCGATCACGTGCCGTTCCAGCGGCGCTTCGTCACGGAATTCCGGGATGATCTTTTCGAGTGCGTCAGCATAGAGGATCGCGCCCTGCACGTTCTTCGACCCCGCGTACTCGCCGCGCTCGATCTGCAGGACATTGAGGCCTTCCTTGGCCATCATGTAAGCGCAAGCATTGCCGGAGGGACCTGCCCCTACGACGATGGCGTCGAACGGCTTGTTGAATTCTCCCATGGGTTCCTCCTCAGCTTGCGAGACGGTTGACACGCAGCCGCGCCGCGAAGGCGTCGGTCAGCGCAGGCAGCAGGGTGACGGCATCGGCGACGATGCCCAGGTGCGCGAATTCGAAGATCGGCGCATTGGGATCGGTGTTGATGGCGACAATTACGTCAGCGCCCTCGACGCCGACACGGTGCTGGATCGCGCCCGAAATGCCCGCGGCGATGTAAAGCTTGGGCCGGATGGTCTTGCCGGTCTGGCCGATCTGCCGGTCGGACGTGATCCAGCCCTTCTGCACCAGCGGACGCGAGCCGCCGTATTCGGCGCCGAGCACTTCGGCCAGTTCCTTGACCAGCTGGAAGTTCTCGGCCGAACCAAGGCCAAGCCCGCCAGCCACGACGATATCGGCATAAGGCAGGTTGGCCTTGTCGGTATCGCGGTCGGCAATGAAGTCGAGCACCTTTGTGATCACGTCGTCCTCGACCAGCTTGGGATCGAACTCGACGATCCGGCCGGTGCGGCCCTCTTCGCGGTCCGGCATGGCGAGAACGCGCGGGCGCACGGTCGCCATCTGCGGGCGGTAGTTGAGCGTGAAGATCGTGCAGAGCAGCGATCCGCCAAAGGTCGGGCGAGTAGCCGCCAGCGAGCCTTCATCGTCGATCGCCAGCTCGGTGCAGTCGGCGGTGAGACCGGTCTGCAGCGTGGTCGCCACCGAACCCGCCAGATCGCGGCCGAGATTGGTCGCGCCGAGCAGCAGGATCTCGGGTTGGTAGGTGTTGACGATGTCGGTGAGAACCTTGGTCGAGGTCTCGTTGCGATAGTGCTTCAGCGCCGGGTCCTGCGCGAGATAAACGCAGTCCGCACCGTATTCGAAACACGCGACCGCTGCAGCGTCGAGGCTGGCGCGGTCGTCACCCATGACGACGGCGGCCAGTTCTACGCCGCGCTTGTCGGCCAGCTTGCGCCCTTCGCCCAGCAGCTCGAACGAGACCGAATGGACCTGGCCATGCTCAATCTCGACCGCCACCCAGACGTGCTTGTACGCCTTGAAGTGCTCGGGCAGTTCCTTCTTCGTGTTGGCGCGGCTGCCGCCGGCTGCCGGAGCGGGCTTGTTTTCTTCGGCCATGATATACGCTCCTTTCAGACGTAGTGGTGTGCGGCGTGTTCGAGCAGGTCCTGCTCGACCGCCGGTGCTTTGGCGAAAATCGCTTCGACCAGCGCTGCGGCCTTGGCGTCGACCTTGCCGTCAACCTCGACGATTTCGGCCTTGTCGGTGCGGGCCGTCGGCGCGAAGACCTTCTTCACGATCGTCGGCGAACCGCGCAGGCCGCACTTTGTCAGGTCCTCGATGCCGACAGCGGCAGCATTCCAGGTGACGACCTCGGCGCGAGCGGCGATCAGCGCGTTCTCGATCGAGCCGCGGCGCATCTCGTTGCTCGCCTCCAGCATGGTGATGAGCACCGGCAGTTTCGATTCCAGCACCTGCAGCCCGCCTTCGGCGCGGCGTTCGACCTTGATCGTGCCGGCATCGGTATCGGTCTCGACGATGCGGGCGATGTAAGTCAGCTGGTTGTAGTCGAGACGCTTGGCGATGCCGGGGCCGACCTGTGCGGTATCACCATCGATCGTCTGCTTGCCGGTGAAGATGATCTCCGGCTTGCCGAATTCCTCGGCCACCTTCAGCAGCGCCATCGACAGCGCGTAGCTGGTCGCCAGCGTATCCGAACCGGCGAAGTAGCGGTCGGTCAGCAGGACGGCACGGTCAGCACCGAAAGTCAGCGCCTTGCGCAGCGATTCCGCGGCAGTCGGCGGGCCCATCGTCAGCACCGTGACCGTGGCGCCAAAACGATCCTTGAGCCGCAGCGCTTCTTCCAGCGCGAACAGGTCATAGGGGTTGATGATGGTCGGCACGCCCTGGCGCATGATCGTGTTCGTGACCGGGTGGACACGGATCTGCGCGCTGTCGGGGACCTGCTTGATGCATACGACGATATGCATGGTCACTCTCCTGCGGATAGGTTCTGGCCCGAGAGGGCGGTTAGCGGCACGAAGGGGCGGTTCGGTTCCGGCTTGGGCTCGATGGCCTCCTTGTGAACCTTGAACAGCCGCTCCTCGATCGGCGAGGACTTGACGAAATCCTCGTAAGCCTGGGTGAGATGCTCGCGGCACAACGACATGAGCGCGGCATCGTCGGCACTTGCCAGTGCGCCCTCGACTTCACTGCCGCGCAGGTACTGGCCCATGCGCCGCAGGATGTGGAGCCGCGCCACGTGCACCACCGAAGGCTCGTACGGCACATCGAGGAAGGTGAAGAAATCCTCGGCGCTCGACAGGCCCTGAAGATCGTCAAGCAAGCTCATGGGTATCCTCCGTGCATGTGGGTTCCCGGCCTTCGCGATGAGCAAGCCGCATCTCGAGAAAGTCGATCCGGTCGAGCAATTCGGCAATCGCCTCGCCGACAGGATCGGGCATGAGGTGATGATCGAGATCGATCCGGCCGGTAACGCGGCGGCGGTCCGAGGCGGCGCGGACAATGCGGCCGGGAATGCCAACCACGGTCATGGCGGGCGGAACCGGGTCGACGACCACGCTGTTGGCGCCGACGCGCGCGCCCTTGCCCACGGTGATCGGTCCCAGGATCTTGGCGCCACAGCCGACCAGCACGCCGTCTTCGAGCGTGGGGTGGCGCTTGCCGGGAGACCAGCTCGTACCGCCGAGGGTGACACCGTGATAGAGCGTCACGTCGTCGCCGATCTCGGCTGTCTCGCCGATCACCACGCCTGCTCCGTGATCGATGAAGAAACGGCGGCCAATGGTCGCGGCCGGATGAATGTCGACATTGGTCAGCAGCCGTGCGAACCACGAGAGGAAGCGCGCGGGAAAGCGCAGCTTTGCCCGCCACAGCCGGTTGGCAAGACGGTGCCAGACGATGGCGTGAATGCCCGGGTAGGTCAGGACGACCTCAAGCCAGTTGTTGGCGGCCGGATCGCGCGCGGCCACGCACCTGATATCCTCACGCAGCATCGCAAACAGCGAGGGGCGGCGCGGCGGGGTTGCGGGCACGACCTGATCGATGAGGGACGAGTAAGGCATCACACAGCCCCTTCCGTCATGCCCGAGCGGCAATAGATCAGAGCCAGGTCGGCCAGTTCCACCGGCTGCTTGGTGCTGAGAGCGCGGGCACGCACATCGGCAAGGATGCGTTCAAGCCGCTGCTGGTCAGCCTCGAGCCCAATCGAACGCAGGCTGGACGTCACCGCCGCGCGGCCGGAATGACGGCCCAGCAGGATACGACGCTCACGCCCGAAACGGGCCGGATCAAGCGCTTCGTACGTGCCGGCGTCGCGCAGCAGGCCGGAAACGTGGATACCCGATTCGTGCGTGAAGACCATTGAGCCGACGATCGGCTTGTTTTCCGGGATCGTGCGGCATGCGGCGCGCGCCACGATGTCCGCAAGCTGTGGAAGCTGCGTAAAGTCAACGCCGGTCGAGCAGCCCAGCGTCTCGCCCAGGCCCGCCACGACTTCCTCGAGCGGGGCATTGCCCGCCCGCTCGCCCAGGCCCAGCACGCAGACGCTGACATGGGTCGCACCGCCGCGCACCGCCGCGAGGGTATTGGCCGTAGCGAGGCCGAGGTCGTCATGGCCGTGGAATTCCAGCTCGATGTCGGTTTCGCGGGCCAGTTCGCGGAACAGGTCGCAGGTCCCAAAGGGATCGAGCACGCCCAGCGTATCGGCGAAACGGAAGCGTTGCCCGCCGGCTTCCTCGATGGTGACGACGACACGCTTCAGGAAATCGAGATCGGCGCGGCTGGCGTCCTCGCCGCCGATCGAGACGCGCAGGCCCCGGTCCAGAGCGTAGCCGACAACTTCCTCAATCCGCGCAAGGACGTCCGCCCGTCCGGTGCCGAACTTGGCGCGGATCTGGCGATCCGAAACCGGAACCGAGAGATGCACGCGCTCGACGCCGGTCCGAGCGGCAGCATCGACGTCGTCGCGGGTTGCCCGGCACCATGGGATGATCTGCGAGGTGCGGGCCTGCTGGGACATCGCGGAAATCGCCTCGATGTCCTCGACGCCCATCGCCGGGGTGCCTGCCTCAATTTCGTCGACACCGGCCGCTTCGAGTGCCGCGGCGATCGCCAGCTTTTCGTCGAGGCTGAAAGCCACTCCCGGAGACTGCTCGCCGTCGCGCAGCGTACTGTCGTTGACAATGACACGGGGCTGATAGGCGAGCATGGTCCGGTTCCTCTTCAGGTGGTTGGGTCAGGCATAAGTCGGGTTGAAGGCCTGGTTGTCGCGTTCGCGCCAGAACGGCGACATCTCGCGCAGCTTGCCGATGATTGCAGGCATCACTTCAAGCACCCGGTCGACATCGGCATCGCCATTCTCGCGGCTGAACGAGAACCGGATGGCCCCGTGTGCGGCCGTGTAAGGGACGTTCATCGCACGCAGCACGTGGCTGGGTTCAAGCGAGCCCGAGGTGCAGGCGGAGCCCGAACTGGCGGCAATGCCCTCGCGGTTCATCAGCAGCAGGATCGCCTCGCCCTCGATATATTCGAACGCGACATTGGCGGTGTTGGGCAGACGATTGTCCGCATCACCGGTGACGAAGCTGTTGCCGATCTGCTGGAGCAGGCCCTTTTCGAGCCGGTCACGCAGCCCGGCCACGCGGGTCTGTTCGTCGGCCATGTGCTCCATCGCCAGTTCGGCAGCCTTGCCGAGGCCGATGATGGCAGGCGCGTTCTCGGTGCCCGCACGGCGGCCGCGCTCCTGATGGCCGCCACGGATCAGAGGACGCAGGCGAGTTCCCTTGCGGGCATAGAGCGCACCGATGCCCTTGGGACCGTGCAGCTTGTGACCCGACAGCGAAAGCATGTCGATTTCGCTGTCGGCCAGGTTGATCGGGATCTTGCCGACGGCCTGCACCGCATCGGTGTGGAACAACGCACCTGCCTGGTGAGCCAGTTCGGCGAGCTGCTCCACCGGGAAGATCGTGCCGGTTTCGTTATTCGCCCACATGATCGAGGCAATCGCGGTCTTGGGGCCGAGCGCCTTGCGGTAAGCCTCCATGTCGAGGCGGCCCTTGGAGTCCACGGGAATGATGTGAACCTTGGCGCGGCCGGTCTTTTCGAGATGGGCAACGAGGCTGAGCACTGCCGGATGTTCCACCGCCGAGGTGATCACCTCGTCACGGTCGCCCTGCGTTTCAAGCGCGGACATGATCGCCATGTTGTCCGCCTCGGTGCCGCCCGAGGTATAGATGATTTCGTGATCGAATTCGGCGCCAAGCAGCGCCTGGAGCTGCTTCCGCGCCTTGGCCAGCGCGCCACCTACCTCGGCTCCAAAGGCATGCATCGAGGATGCATTGCCGAACTGTTCCGAAAAGAACGGGATCATTGCCTCCACGACCTTGGGGTCACAACGGGTGGTGGCATTGTTGTCGAGATAGACGGGCGCGGGTTCCATGGTGGGGGCCTTTCCTTGGATCAGTCAGTTACCGGTCAACAGTGGACGCCATCAGTGAACTGGTGCGGCGGGGATCACGATCAGCGGCACGCCGACCGCCTCGACGAGGCGGGCCTGCACGCCCTCGATCGTGGCGCTCGACAGGTGGCAGCCAACACAGGCGCCGGTGAGCTTCACGATCACCCGGTTGCCATCGACATCGACGAGCTCGCAGTCGCCGCCATCGCGCTGCAGTGAAGGACGAATCTCCTCGAGCGTCTGCTCGATGATCTTGATCTTCTGCAGCGTGGTGAGCGGAGCCTTGGCAGCCGTATCGTTGCGGACGACCTTCTTCTCCTTGACCTTCCGGGGGACCACGCCCGGCACGAAGGCCTTCTCCGGAGCGAGCTCGCCCGCGGCTACCATCTCGGCATTGACGCGTTCGAGCACGCCCTCGATGCCTTCGGCACAGGTCGAGCAGCCGCCGCCCGCCTTGGTGTAGTTGGTGATCTCGTCCACCGTGGTCAGGCCGTTGCCGCGCACGGTGCGCTCGATCATGCCCTCGTCGATGCCGAAGCACTTGCAGATCAGGGCGCCTTCCTCGTGGTCGTCAACCCATTCCTCGCCGCGGTAGTTGGCGACGGCCGCCTGCAGCGCCTCGAAGCCCATGACCGAACAGTGCATCTTCTCGGGCGGAAGGCCGCCGAGGAAGTCCGCGATGTCCTGGTTGGAGATCTGCATCGCTTCTTCGATGGTCTTGCCGATGATCAGTTCGGTCAGCGCCGACGAGCTGGCGATGGCCGAACCGCAGCCGAACGTCTGGAAGCGGGCGTCGGTGATGATCTGGGTCACCGGGTCCACCTTGATCATCAGGCGCAGTGCGTCACCGCAGCTGATGGCACCGACATCGCCGATGCCGTCCGCGTCCTCAAGGACCCCGCTGTTCTTGGGGTTGAAGAAGTAGTCTTTGACCTTCTCGCTGTATTCCCACATTGCCGGTCTCCGTCAGCCAAATGACTTGCCGCACGAACAATTGTTCGTTGCGTTAGGGTTGTCGAAAGTGAAGCCTGAGCCTTCGAGCGCGACCACGAAGTCGATCGTGGTACCGGCAAGCAGCGGCTGGCTTTCCTCATCGACGAAGATCGAAACTCCGCCGCTGCTGACCACTGCGTCTCCGTCGTCGGGCGTGCCGACAAGGCCCATCATGTACTTGTAGCCGGCACAGCCGCCTGCCTCGACCTGAATGCGCAGACCGGCGGGCGATGCTTCCGCCTTGTCAATGGCGCTGCGAACTGCGTGAACGGCACTATCAGTCAGGACGATCATGGCGCTGCTCCTGGCATATCTTGTTTTGGTGGAAGCTGGTGCAGCAAGCAGCGTGCCAACTCAGGAAATGGCAGGATTCCCAAGACCCCGCAGTTTTACGTGTCAGCTTTGTCACAAATGCGCGTGGGCTTTTTGTTGCAATGCACACAATGCCGGGAAGGCAATCCCGACAAAGCCCTGCCCAGATCCCTCCGACACCCCGGACAAGGCAAAACGGCCCGCTTCTTGCAAAGCACACGCTCGCATCACCAGCAGGAGACAACCATGTCCACACTCACCGCCGTCGCGCTCGAGGACACCGCCTTCGGGACGCTTGCCAGCCAGCACCGGTTGCTCAACGCCGTTCTCAAGGAACCGCTGCCCAAGGCCGGCACTTTCGGCTTCCGGGGCGACATCGCCCTCGCCTTCCAGGACCAGGTCGCCGACGAGGCCCGCCCGCCGGCATATTCGATCGAACAGATCCTCGCCGTCGCCGACAGCGCCACCGGCAAGATCCCGGTTCTCGCCGGCTATCTGCATAACTTCGCCTGGCTCAAGGACGCCGGCGAAGTACTGGCCGACTTCCTCGTGCCCGAAGGCACTTATGTCTTCTTCGTCAACAACATCGACTTCCTGAAGAAGTACACGGTGGCCCTGCCCGGCGGCATCACCGCGAAGATCCTGCCGCTCGATGAATCGACGGTGTGGAAGGAAACGCTCGAACTCACCTCGATCGACAAGAACGACGTGAAGAAGATGAACGGCGCGCAGAAGCTCGAATTCGTGCTCAATACGCTCGCGGAAACGGCCATGCCCTTCCCCGAGATCAGCTACGAGGATGGCGTGGCGACGATGGAACCCGTGCGCAACCGCAACGAGAACCGTCCGGTCTGACGGCCAGCGGGCGCGCCGGCCCTCTCAAGCGGCGCGCCCGTCCATTTCTTAAGGAACGCTCACCGCTACCTTTGCGGGGTCGGCAGATTCCGGCTCGGATGAGCGGCAGCTATCAGAAATGGTAGAAGGTTCGCCGAATGGCGGAATAGTCGGGGCTAGCGGACTTTCTTACGCCTCTTTGGACTTCCGGA
>NZ_JALHLE010000015.1 GCF_022832385.1 Novosphingobium album (ex Hu et al. 2023) | reverse complement strand
CACGCGAGAACAAAGGGAGCAATGAAATGCGCAGGATCGACTTCCACTGCAGTGAACATCAACAAGCCAGCGGCCAGAGCAACCAAGCCAGACAAACCATGACGCTTTGTCTTTAGGAATGGGGAGACCCAAACCGCGTTTACCCAAAGCGCCAAGGGAGCCAGAAATGCGACAATACTGCCAGGAATTGCGTCAATTGTGGTTCGCGCGGGTTCTAACATATCACGAGCATATCAGCCGTAAGAATGACTGCAATGTCGGCGCGTCCGGAATGGCTCCTTCCGGATTAAAATGTTGAAATTCTGCCGTTGCTCTGAATGTTCGACCGCTGCTGGCAGTTGATCATCTTGGCGGTAGGACGGCAATGTCGGGGCTATCAGTCGTTTGTGATGAACTGGCGAGAACGGCTTTTACGTCCAACTCGCTCCCGCCGCGCTTCGAGCCCTCGTTTGATGCATTCTCCAAGCGGCTCGCTTGCACCTTTTCTCCAACCGCCCTTTCTAGCTACATCATGCCTAGCAGAGCTCTCGATGAGATCGACCGCTGCATCATCTACGTATTCGATCTGAGATACCGCTTGGTTGTTCTTGTGGCGTATCCGACGGCTTTCTAGAGCTTTTCTCAGTGGAACCGCTTTTCGGGCAGCTTTGTTATTACCGAAAAAATATCCGCTCCGGTCACGCGCCAAACTCAGCGCCTTTTTCTCTTGCGGAGTCTTGGGGGGCTTACGGCTCATTGCCGCACTTTATCGATATCGACGAACGTCAGCAATGTCGGCGTATCCCGAACAGCATGTTTTAGGGCCGATTTGCACCAAGCTGCCCTTCCCTGCCTTCGTCATTGCGAGCCCGAAGGGCGAAGCAATCCAGGGCGGTTGGCGCTCGCTCTGGATTGCCGCGTCGGCTTCGCCTCCTCGCAATGACGAAAATGGAGGCCATGGGTTCCTCGCCAAGAGCCTTGGTATCCCGCCAATCTCGCAGTTCTACTCCGCCCCCTGCCCGCTGTCGAAATCGTCGTCCTCGACCAGCGCGACACCCGAAAGACAGATGTCGCCCTCGCTGTCGATCTCGACGTCGATCGCCGTCAGCCGCTGGCCCAGACACGGCCCCTGCACGCATTCGCCGCTGCCCAGATCGAACAGCGCGCCGTGCTTGCCGCACTGGATGCGCGTGCCCTCGCCATCGAGGAATTCGCCGCGGTCCCAGTCGAGATGCGTATCCTGATGCGGGCAGCGGTTTTCGAAGGCGCGCACATTGCGGCCCCAGCGCAGGATGAAGATCGGCCAGGGTACGACATCGCCCTCGCCGTTCCGGCGGGCCAGGACCAGCGGAATGGCGCGGCGGTTGGGGATGTCTTCCAGCGCGCAGACCGCGAAGAGTTCATCCGCCATCATGCCGGAGCTCCCATCGGACGGGTCTTCGGCGTGGGCAGCGGCAGCATGCCCATCTTGAAGCTCTCGGTCATGTGCCGCGCCCGCTGCATCGCGGGGCCTGCCAGCTCTTCGGGAAGCTCTTCGTTCACCGCCTCCTCGAACGCCGCCATCCAGCGGTCGAAGTGCGTTTCCTCGACGGTCAGCTTGGTGTGATGGACATAGGGCGTGCCGCGCTTGTAGCGATCGGTGCCGAGCAGCGCATGCGACCAGAAATCGGCGACGAAACCATAGTGCTCCTCGAAGTCATCGATCTCAGCCCGGAACATCGGCCCGAGCAGGGCATCCTCGAAACAGAGGTCATAGAAGCGCCGGACCATGGCCATGATCGCGGCCTCCGCTGCATCCCCGGAGAAAACGGCAGGCCCGATATCGCAGCCGCTCATGCCCGGCCCTCCATGACGGTTGCCGCCGCAACCGGCTTTCCATTGGCAATGCGCGCCAGCAGCGCCTCACCGTCTTCGGCCCCGAAACAGGCCTCGAAATCGTCGCACTCGGTGCAGACCGGTGCGGAGCAAAGACGGAAGCCTTCAGACGAGCACATCATGCGGTAGAAGAACTTCTTCCATTTCATGTCGGCATTGTTCTTCATGGCAAGGCGCGGGAAGTGCTGCTGCATCAGCATCGACAGTTCGGTGCGGTTGGCCAGCCCCAGGTCCTGCCAGAGATGATTGGGCCGCTGGCAGCGCCGCGCGATCAGACGGGTGAGCAGGAGTTCGAAAACGGAGGCTTCCGAACAGTTCATCCAGAGGATGTCCCGCAGCGCCTGCTCCTCCTTGGCCACCACCGGATCGCCTGCTTCTGGCAGCGAGACATGCGGGAAAACCTGCCGGCACAGCTCGTTCAGTTCTTCGCCATCGAGGCCCGTGGCATCTGCGAGGCTGGTTCCCTCGATCTCGGATTCGAACAGCGCGAGAGCGAGGATGCAGGATGCGATGTGGACGTCGAAGGCCGGCACATGCGCGTTTCCGCCCTGCCAGAGAAGCTCCGCGTAAATCGATTCCGCACGTCCCATCGCTATTCCCCTCATCCGGTCATCATATGCCTCCGGCTCTCTCCCAAAACTTCCCGCCCGTCTTTGTCTATTATCAAGCGGCCAATGCGTGTGTCTGGCAATTTGTCGGGCAAACGCGGGCGCAGGCGCCGCAACCGATGCAGGCATCGGCGTCGTTCATCGCCATCACGCGCTTTTCGATGTCTTCGTCATCGTCGTCGTCATCAAGTTCGACGATATCTCCGTCTTCGTTGAGGCCCTTCAGGGTCATCACATCGCGCCCGCAGACCTTGAAGCAGCGGCCGCAGCCGATGCAGGCCTCCGGATCGATCGAGAGGAGATATTCGGGCTTCCAGTCGCGCCCGCCACGGGTGGTGAACGCGTTCATGCCGCAGTCTCCAGCGCCTTGAGTTCGGCGCGCTTGGCGTTGAGTGCGGCATAGCTGTCGCGCACCCGCTCGGCCGTGGCCATCACGTTTTCAACGCCCACCGGAAGTTCCTCCGACAGGTCATGCAGGTCCATCTTCGCCTGCATCGCCTTGGCCGACAGCTTCTTCACTTCGGCCTTCAGAGTCTCGACATCGGACATCTGGAAAATCTCCCTCAGTAGTCGGCGACCGCCGGGAATTTCTCGATCATGTCGACAGCCTGCCCGATCAGCTTCTCGGCCTCGGCATTGAGCTTTTCGAGGTTGTCGAAACCGAAGCGGTGCGCATCGCGCAACTGCTTGTTGAGCACGATCAGACGCCCGGCAATCAGGACCATACGGCCGAAGCCCTCATGGCTCATCTTCATCATCGGCTGGACCATGCGCTTGGTGCGCCGCTCGATCTCCAGGCACATCGCGCCATAGAACAGTTCGAGGCGCCACAGTGTGTCGGGATCGGGATCGCCGATGATCGGGATCGCCCGGCGCTTTTCCTTGTCCATGAGATAGGGTTCGAGCAGCTGGTAGTCGCTCTTGCGCTCCCAGTGACCGTGTGTGTCCTGCGCGCGGACCTGGCGCACCAGCGCGGCGGCGAAGCCTTCGACGACCGGGGTTTCAACGACAGCTTCAGTCATCTCACGCTTCCTCTTCTTCGAAATCAAGCCCTTCAGGATCGAACTGGCGTTCGCCGCCCTTGGCCAGCACCTTGCGCAGCCACGGAGGCGGCGTGCCGCTGATGACCTGGCGCAGCTTTTCGAGCATCCCCTCGATCGGTTCGGGCTCCGGCACCTTCATCGGGTGAATGTTCTGCGCGACGACGCGCGCCGCCCCCGAACCGCCGATCGCGGCCACGACGAGGATCGAAACCCCCTGCAGCGCTTCGAGCTTGGGCGCCAGCTTGTCTTCGTCCCCGTCTTCCTTGAGATCGCCGGTGAAGGACTCGACCTTGTCGAGCGACCAGCCCTCGGGTGTCAGATCGTAGATCGCGAGGTTCTTGGCCCAACCGAAGTGGGCATCGATCCGTTCCAGGTCCTGCGTGGCAAAGGCGACTTTCATGGGACAAGCTCCTTTTCGGGCTCTTGGGAAACGGCGGGGGCCACCGGCCAGGCATCGCGCCAGTCATCGGGGGACGGCTCGTGATGGCGGTGCATCAGCATGTTGCCGATGGCGAAAATGAGGTCGCGGGTGCCGCGGTAACCGACCGTAACGAGGTGCCCGGCGCCCAGCGTATCGAACATCGGAATACCGATGCGGAAATGCGGGATGTGCAGACGCTCCGCTGCCTGACGCCCATGGCTGTGGGTCATCAGGATGTCGGCATCCGCCGCAGCCGTCTCGAGGTCCTCGAGATCGCCGATCATCACGGTCTCGCAGGGCAGCTTGGCCAGCATCGGCGAAGTCGTGGTGGTGATCGCCGAGGAAATCTCCGCGCCCATTTCAGCCAGCGTCGAGACCAGCGCGAAAAGCAGGTCCGGTTCGGCGCCGATGGCGAAGCGGCGGCCGCCGATGTGGAAGTGTCCGTCGAGCATGGCATCGACCAGCTGGCCGCGCTGGCGGCGGTACTTGCGGGGAACCGGCTTGCCCGAAATCTCGCTGAGGAACAGGATCAGCTCGTCGCAGGCGGCAAGGCCCGTGAGGCGCTCGAACAGACGATAGGGGACACTACTGCGTCGTTCGAGCGCCTCTGCTGGGGACCGCATCTGTTCGCCGACCGCGATGGTCCAGCCTGCGTGGCCCAGCGCGCGGACCTCCTCACATCCGGCGCCGCCCAGCGTCGTCGGGGTGAAATCTTCGGGAATATGGCCGTCGAGCGAGCCGGACAGGTCGGGCACGAACGTCGGTTCCAGCCCGAATGCCTCGATGATGTCGCGCAGCTCATCGATATCGCCCGGCGTCAGGTGGCAGCCGGGCAGCACATTGACGCGCTTCATGTCGCGCTTAGCCACGGTCGCTTCGGGCACGATCTCCTCGATCAGCGCCGTTGCCGCCTTGGCCCAGCCATCCTCGAACGCGCCAGAAAAGTCCGGTGTCGAACACTGGACAATCGCGACATCGTCGAGTTCGGGATGACGGTCGCGGATCGTACGCACGAAGCCCTTGAGGTCATCGCCCTTCACTTCGGTGACGCCGGTCGAGCAGATGCCGATGATCTCGGGCTTGGTCTTCTTGACGATGTTGAGCACCGCCTGCTCGACATTCTCGAAGCCGCCCAGCACGGTGGCAACTTCAGACATCGCGGTTGTCTGCAGCGGGATCGCCTCGCGGAAATGGCGCACGAAGAGCACGAGACCGAAACTGGTGCAGCCCTGCGAACCATGTAGCAGCGGCATGGCCCCGCGCATGCCCATGAACGCGAGCGCCCCGCCGATCGGCTGGCTCATCTTGAGCGGGTTGACCGTGCAGGCCTTCGGGTTCTTGACCAGCTGCGCCATTATGCCGCCTCCGCCACGCTGGAGGCAGCAGGCCCCTCTTCGATGATCTCGTCGATCAGCACACCGCAGGCGCCGCAGCCGGTCGAGGCGCCCGTCGCCATGGCAACCGCCTCACGGGTGGCAGCCCCGGCGAGAATGGCATCCTCGATCATGCCCACATTGACCGCCTTGCACTTGCAGAGCCCCTCGGCGCGGCGTTCCGCCTCTACCTCTTCGGGCGTCATCGCAGCGGCAATTTCCTCGCCCTCGGCCATGGCCTTGTCCTGCCAGCTGATCTGGCCCGGAGTTTCCCACGGCGCGGGCTTGCGCACCTGTTCCCACATCGGGTTGGAGAGCGTGCGGTCGATCTCCTTCACCATCTCGACCATGCCGTGATAGCCGGCAAAGGCGCAGTGGCGTTCCTGGTTGATGTCCATCCACGGCATCGAGGCCTTGAGCGCGATGAACTGCGAGCGGCCGCCCGAGAGCATGATGTCCGCCTCGGCGGTCTTCAGCTTGCGGTACATTTCGCGCGGGGTGAGATCGTCGAACATGTGGGCATCGTCACCCATCAGCTTCTTGATCTTGTCCTTGTCTTCCTTGGTCGATTTCTTGACCGAGGTGCCGACGATTTCCATACCCGCTTCCTGCAGCGCGGCGACCACCGACCACGACTTCACGCCGCCGGTGATGAGCAGGACCTTCTTGCCCTTGAGGCGTGCGGCGTAAGGCGCGATGGCTTCCCAGGCGCGGGCTTCCTCGCGGGCGATCACGGCTTCGGTGCGGTCCATCAGCTCGGGATCGGCGCCGCGCTCGATGAGCAGGCGGGCAATCTCGCGCAAGCTGTCGGACATGTCGCCGATGCCGTAGAACGAGCCTTCGAAGAAGGGGATGTCGTACTGCTCCTCCATCTTGCGGGCGACGTTGATCATCGCCTTGGAGCAGACCATCATCGACGCCTTGGCGCGGTGCGACCAGGCGACTTCCTTGTATTTCGCATCGCCCGAGATGCAGGACAGGATGCGGATGCCCAGCTCGTCCAGCAGCGGCTTCACCTGCCACAGTTCGCCGGCAAGGTTGTATTCGCCGATGATGTTGATGTCGTAGGGCGTGGTGTACTCGGGCTCCTGTGTGCCGATCACGTGCTTGAGGATCGCTTCGCCCGCGAGCTTGTTGCCGAGGTTCTTGGGGCCGACGAAACCGGGCGAGAGGATAGGGACGCAGGGCGTATCGAACTTGGCCGTCGCGGCCTTGCAGACAGCCTCGATGTCATCGCCGATCATCGCCGGGACGCAGGTCTGATAGACGAAGACCGCAGGCGGGGCGTACTTGTCGACGATCTCCTTGATCGCCTTGAACAGGTGCTTCTCGCCGCCGAAGACGATGTCGGTCTCGGTCATGTCGGTGGTGAAGCCGGTGCGGTAGAGCGAGGACCCGGAGGTCTTCGCACCGCGGTTGTCCCACGAATTGCCTTCGCAGGCGATGGGACCGTGGACGAGGTGAGCCACGTCCGTGATGGGCTGGAGCGCGATCTTCGCTCCGTCGAAGGCACAGCCGCCGGCGGCGCCCCCGGGCTGGAGCTGCTTGGTGCAGCCCTTCTTGCGTTCTTTTTCCGACTTGGCCTGGTTCTTCGCGCAACCGGGTTCGTTGAACACTTCCTGGATGGTCTGGTTCACACTGCTCATCAAAAAGCTCCCCGGTCGCGCTTGAAACCTTCCCCCGCCATCCTTGCGAAAGCCGGAATGGCGGGGGAAATCCGTGACATCAGCGAATGATGTCGTAGCTGTAGTCGGTCTTGGCGGGCACGTTGGTGGTCGCGTCCATGTGCTCGAAGATCCGGTCGAGGATCGTCACGAGGACGTTGAGGCCACCCTGGTAACCCCACACCGGATACCGGTGCTTGTGGTGCCGGTCGAAGATCGGGAAGCCGATCCGGATCAGCGGCACGCCGGTGTCGCGCTCCAGGTACTTGCCGTAGGTGTTGCCGATGATGAAGTCCGGCTTCTCCGTGAACAGCAGCGAGCGCATGTGCCACAGGTCCTTGCCCGGATAGGCCTTGCAGTTCGCGCCGAACGGCGAGGACGCAAAGAGCGCTTCCATCTTGGCCGCCCAGGCCTTGCCGCCGTTGGTGGCGAGCACCACGGTGGGTTCGCCGCCCAGTTCCATCACGAACTTGGCGAGACCGTAAGCAAGGTCCGGATCGCCGTAGATGGCGAACTTCTTGCCGTGGATGTGGGCGTTCGAGTCGGCGATGGCGTCGACCAGACGGCCACGTTCCTTGGCCAGCTCTTCCGGAATTTCGACACCGGCGAGGCGGGCCGCTTCCATGATGAAGCTGTCGGTCGCCTCGACGCCGATCGGGTGGTTGAACGCCACCGTTTCCTGGCCGTGGTTGGCGATGAACGGCAGGGTCTTCTCGGTGCAGTATTCCTGCATCGAGATGGTGGCCTTGGCGTGAAGCGCGTTGGCCGCGTCTTCCAGCGTGGTGCCGCCGTCGTACATGCGGAACTCGCCGTCGGTCGGGGTATCCCAGACGTCCGACTGGTCGCCCACGATCGTGTAGTCGATCTTCATCATCTCGAAGATGCGCTTCACTTCACGCAGGTTGCCCACCGCGTAGCCATCGAACCCGTTGAGGAAGTTGATCTTCCCGTTGGGAACGCGGACCATCGGTTCGACGGTCTTGGCCTTGCCGTCCCAGAAGTGCTCGAGGATGCCCTTCATGGCGTTGTCGTAGCCGGTGATGTGGCTGCCGACAAAAGCCGGGGTGTGAGCGAAGGGAACGTCGTATTCCTGCGGAACCGATTCCTTTTCCTTCGCCGTCTTGATGAAGGCGTTGAGGTCGTCACCGATGACTTCCGCCATGCAGGTGGTGGAGACCGCGATCATCTTGGGCTTGTACATGTTGTAGGCGTTGGCGAGGCCATCGACCATGTTGTTCAGGCCACCGAACACCGCCGCGTCCTCGGTCATCGACGAGGAGACGCACGAGGTCGGCTCCTTGAAGTGGCGCGAGAAGTGCGAGCGGTAGTAAGCGACGCAACCCTGCGAGCCGTGCACGAAGGGCAGCGTGCTCTCGAAGCCGACCGCGGCGAAGACGGCGCCGAGCGGCTGACACGCCTTGGCCGGGTTGACCGTGAGAGCCTCGCGGCTGAAGTTGAGTTCCTTGTACTCTTCGGTCTTGGCCCATTCGCGAACCCGGGCCACCTCTTCGGCGGGGTGCGGGTTCTCGAATTCCGCTTTCTTGCGGGCGAGCATGTCGGTGTATTCCTCACCGCGGAACAGCTCGAAGTGGTCCTTAACCTTTTCTGCGTCCTGGGGCATCTAAGCCTCCTGTAAAATGAGTTGGTGAGATCCGGTTACTCGGCCGCGATGGCCATGTAGTCGCCGTCGTCCTTCTTCCAGGGCGTCGGGGCCATCTTCCAGACGGGCGAGTTGATCGCCATGTCCATGTCGCGAGCGAAGATCGCGAAGCCGTCGTAGCCGTGGTAGGGGCCCGAGTAGTCCCAGGAGTGCATCTGGCGGAACGGCACGCCCATCTTCTGGAAGACGTACTTTTCCTTGATGCCCGAACCGACGAGGTCCGGCTGGATCTTCTCGACGAACTTCTCGAACTCGTAGCCGGTCACGTCGTCGTAGATGAGCGTGCCATCCTTGACGTAGTGCTGGGCGGTGCGCTGATAGTCGTCGTTGTGGCCGAATTCATAACCGGTGCCGACCACGTCCATGCCGAGGTCCTCATAGGCACCGATCACGTGACGCGGGCGCAGACCGCCAACGTAGAGCATGACCTTCTTGCCTTCGAGGCGCGGCTTGTACTTGGCGATCACCGCTTCCATCAGCGGCTTGTACTTGGCGATGACGCGCTCGGCGCCTTCCTGGATGCTCTCGTCGAAGTACGTGGCGATCTTGCGCAGCGATTCCTCGATCTTCGTCGGGCCGAAGAAGTTGTATTCGCACCAGGGAATACCGTACTTCTCTTCCATGTGACGCGAGATGTAGTTCATCGAGCGGTAGCAGTGCAGAACGTTGAGCTTCGCCTTGGGCGTTGCTTCCAGTTCGGCGATCGAGCCGTCGCCCGACCACTGCGCCACGACGCGAAGACCCATTTCCTCAAGCAGGATGCGCGAGGACCAGGCGTCGCCGCCGATGTTGTAGTCGCCGATGATGGCAACGTCATACGGGCCGGGCTCGAACAGCGGTTCCTTGTCTTCGCACTTGTCGAAGACCCAGTCACGCACGGCGTCGTTGGCGATGTGGTGGCCGAGCGACTGCGAAACGCCGCGGAAGCCTTCGCAACGAACCGGAACGATGGTCTTGCCGTCGTATTCCTTGCTCTTCATCTTGGAGACGGCTTCGATGTCGTCGCCGATGAGGCCGATCGGGCATTCGGACTGGACGGTGATGCCCTTGTTCAGCGGGAACAGCATCTCGATTTCGTCCATGATCTTGGCGAGCTTCTTGTCGCCGCCGAAGACGATGTCCTTTTCCTGGAAGTCGGAGGTGAACTGCATCGTCACGAAGGTGTCGATGCCGGTCGTGCCGATGTAGTAGTTGCGGCGGGCGGCCCAGCTGTACTGGCCGCAGCCGACGGGACCGTGGCTGATGTGGATCATGTCCTTGATCGGGCCCCAGACCACGCCCTTCGAGCCGGCATAGGCACAGCCGCGGATGGTCATCACGCCCGGGATGGACTTGATGTTGGACTTCACGCCGCAGTCGCTCTTGCCCTCTTCGTGGACGTTGAGGTGCTTGGCGCGGCGCTTGGCGGTCTTCGCCGGATAGACTTCAAGGACTTCCTGGATCAACGCCCGGTTGCGTTCCTTGACTTCTGCGATGTCGGTTGGGGTCGAGACGCTCATTTCGATGCACTCCTGCTTTTTATCGGGCCGGTTTGATCCGGGAACCGTCCCCCGCCGGGTTGCGGGCAGCGGGGGACGGGCCTTGCGGCAACCTGGGATCAGGCTTCGGCGGCGGTCAGGCCGACCTGGCTTTCGTCGATCGCCTTCATGATGCCGTGCTCCATGAGGAGATCCTCGAGCTCATCCATCGTGATCGGGGTCGGGATGATGCCGTTGCCCGAGTTGTTGTGGATCTTCTCGGCCAGAGTGCGGTACTCGGCAGCCTGCTGGCTGTCGGGTGCGTACTCGATCACGGTCATGCGGCGCAGTTCGGCATGCTGCACGATGTTGTCGCGCGGCACGAAGTGGATCAGCTTGGTGCCGAGCTTTGCAGCCAGCGATTCAGCCAGTTCCAGTTCCTTGTCGGTCTGGCGCTCGTTGCAGACGAGCCCACCAAGGCGCACGCCGCCGGAATTGGCGTACTTGAGAATGCCCTTCGAGATGTTGTTGGCCGCGTACATGGCCATCATCTCACCCGACATGACGATGTAGATTTCCTGCGCCTTGTTCTCGCGGATCGGCATGGCGAAACCGCCGCAGACCACGTCACCGAGCACGTCGTAAGAGACGTAGTCGATGTCTTCGTAGGCACCGTTTTCTTCGAGGAAGTTGATCGAGGTGATAACACCACGGCCAGCGCAGCCGACGCCCGGCTCCGGACCGCCCGATTCAACGCAACGGATGTCCTTGTAGCCGATCTTCATGACGTCCTCGAGCTCGAGGTCCTCGACCGAACCGGCCTCGGCAGCGAGCGAGAGGATGGTGTCCTGGGCCTTGGCGTGAAGCATCAGGCGGGTGGAGTCGGCCTTGGGGTCGCAGCCGACGATCAGAATGCGCTGGCCGAGATCGGCGAGCGCGGCGAGGGTATTTTGCGAGGTGGTGGACTTGCCGATGCCGCCCTTGCCGTAGAAGGCGATTTGACGAAGTGACATTGCATGCTCCTAAGCTGTTCTTCGCGGTTCTCCGGATCAGTTTCCCTCTCCGGACTCTCCCCGTCGCCCATGTTCTCCTGCGGCGGGTCAGCGGGTCGAAACGCGCTGTGCCGGCTATTGTGCAATGCCCGTGCCAAACGCTCGCAGGCGCAGCAAAGTGACGCTTTTGCGCGGTTTTTTCCATTATGTCGGGCGATGTCGTACCATGTGACAAAGCGAACAAACGGGCTGGACTTGTCGCAAAGGACACATGCGACACGATCATTTTGCTCCGCACAATGGGCGCTTTTTGCGGCGCAACACGATTGGCGCGCGACTTGCTTGTCCCAAAAGGCAATCAACTGATGGAGATGCCCCATGCAGATCGGTGTCGAAACTTCCAAGGCCGTCGACCAGCGGCGTATATTTGTCGTCGATGAAGACGAGATCACGCGCGCCGCATTGCAGTTCATGCTGCACGACGAGATCGAGACCCATGAACTGACCACCCTCGCCGAAGCTTATGAAAAGGGTCAGGACTGGCTGCTGCCCGATGTGCTCATTCTGGGCATGTCCGTCCTGAAGGCACACGGGGTGGAAGTGATCGCCGAAATCGCGGAGCGCTATCCGGCGGCCCGGGTGCTGATCGTTGCGGGCAAGGAAGACGAGGAACTGGGGCTGGCCGCGCTGAAGGCCGGAGCTGCCGGCGCCCTGCTCAAGCCTCTGCGGATCGAAGCGGTACGCCAGAAGGTGGATACCATCCTGGGCCGTGCAGGCGGCGCCGAATTGATCCAGCTGGGCGGTCTGTAAGAGACGTCGTTCCTTCGAGAGGATGCCTGCCTGGCGCGGCGGTCGAAAGGCCGGACCGCTGTGACGGTTGGCGCGCATTGTTGCTTGATGCCAACAGGGGACCAATAGTTCCGACCGGCCACGTCTGAACCGGACCAGCCCGCCTTCCAGAGCGTAACGGTCAGTATTCGGCGGCGAGGATGATGTGCGAGGCCTTGAAGCAGGCCAGCGTCTGCGCGCCGGGGACGAGATTCAGTTCCCGGCGCGAATGGCTGGTCACGATCGCGGCCAATTCGCGCCCGCCGCCGATGTCGAGCACCACTTCGCTCTCGACAGCGCTGTCCGTCACTTCGACCACCGTCCCGCCGATCAGATTGCGCGCCGAAAGCCTCAAGCCGGGCGTATCCGCCAGCAGCGTGATGAAGCTGGCGTTGATCAGCGCGACCGCGCGGCCGCCCGGATGCAGGTCGAGCGCGGTCACGCAGGAATTGGTAACGAGCGCATCGATGACGATACAGTCATTCACCAGCAGGCCCACTTCGGCATTCACCGGGCCATGAACGATGGCGGTGACGATCCCGTCGAGCATGTTGCGCGCGCTGGTACGCAGGCGGCGCGGAGCCGGAACGGCGAAGCCGGAGGCGGAAAGGCGGACGGCACTGGCCATCGTCACGCGCTCTCGCCCGCGAACATCGCCTGCAGCTCGCCATTGGCGAACATGTCGCGCACGATGTCGCAGCCGCCGATGAATTCGCCCTTCACATAGACCTGCGGCAGCGTCGGCCAGTCGGAATATTCCTTGATCCCTTCGCGCAGGAACGGATCCTCCAGCACGTTCAACCCGATGTAGGGCCGCCCGATCGCGTCGAGCACTTTCACCACGCCGGCGGAAAAGCCGCACTGCGGCGCGGCGGGATTGCCCTTCATGAAAACGACGATCTCGTTTTCAGTCACAAGCTGGCGGATGCGATCGGACGTGCTCATGGGGGGATACTCGCGCTAGCGGGACAGGACGACGACCAGGTCTTCGGCAAGCTGGTCGTTCTTCAGATGGCTTTCGAAGATCGTGTCGATGTCTTCTTCCTTCTGCGGCCGGTACCAGACGCCTTCAGGATAGATGACCATCAGGGGGCCTGCCGAGCAGAAACCCATGCAGCCCGCCAGCGTGAAGCCGACGTCGGCCGACAGCCCGCCTTCCTCGATCTTCTTGCCTAGCTTTTCCCAGAGTGGCTGGGCACCGCTGGCCCCGCAGCTGCCGCGCGGATGCATCGGCGGGCGCTGCGTGGCGCAGGCGAAGATGTGCCGTTTGTAAAGCTGCGGCAGTTCCTCGGGCAGCTCCATGCTCAGGCGGCTCCCTGCGGCGCGATCAGCCCCTGGAGCTCGCCGCTGTCGTACATTTCGCGCACGATGTCGGCACCGCCCACGAATTCGCCCTTGATGTAGAGCTGCGGGATCGTCGGCCAGTCGGAATATTCCTTGATGCCTTCGCGGATGAAGGGATCCTCCAGCACGTTGACGGCGGCAAAGGGCTGGCCGAGCGCCGTCAGGACTTTCACGACGGAGGCCGAGAAGCCGCACTGCGGCGCCTGCGGCACGCCCTTCATGAACAGGACGATGTCATTTTCGGTAACGAGTTTCGTGATCCGTTCGCTGGTGCTCATGATCGCAGTCCTTAATCAGGTTTCGGGAACGAAGGTCTGCAGCGCGAGCGCGTGCAGTTCGCCGCCCACGTCTGTGCCGATCGCGGCATAGACCATCTTGTGCTGCTGGATGCGGCTCTTGCCTGCGAAGGCGGCGGAGGTCACCCGCGCCGCCCAGTGATCGCCGTCACCGGCCATGTCGACCATCAGCACCTTGGCATCGGGGAAGGCCGCAGTGATGCGGCTTTCGATTTCGGCTGCGTCCATCGGCATGGCCTGTTCTCCTCAGACGAAAGTGAGGACTTCGACGGTCACGTCCTCGGTGCCGAGGATCGTCGCACTGCAGGCGTAGCGCGACTTCGAGCTGGCACCGACGATCATGTCGAGCTTGCCGTTTTCCTCGGCCGTGATCTTCGAGAGGCCCTTGCGGCCTTCGAGCACGTAGAGATGGCAGGCGTCCGAGCAGGTGTGCTCGGCAGGATCGACACCGTTGATGAGTTTGAGCAGCGAAACACCCTCGGGGGCGTCCATGGTCTTTCCGGATGGCATGATGGTAAGCGTGGTCATGGCAGTGGTCTTCCTGGCTTCAGTAAATGGCGGCCCCGGCACCGCTGTTGATGGACGCGTCTTTCATGCGCGCCACCATGAAGGCGATCTGTTCCGGGGTAAGATGAGCGTGAAACGGCAGGGCAACGGCGCGGTCCGCGACCTTCTCGGTCACGAACAGATCACCCTTCTTCCAGCCGAGTTCGCGGTAGGCGCGCTGGAGATGCAGCGGGCTGGAATAAGCGTGGGCATCGATCGCCTCGGTATGCATGTCCTCCAGGATCGCATCGCGCGAGGACTTGCTGAAACGCGTGCCGAGATGGACGACGTAGAGGAACCAGTGAACCTCCTCGATCTCGGGCGCGATGTAAGGGGGCTTGATCCCCTCGAAGCTCTGCATGAAGCCGTCGTACATGGCCTGCACCCCGCGCCGCCGTTCCAGCAGCACATCGAGCCGTTCCAGTTGCGAGAACGCCAGCGCGGCGATCAGTTCGCCCATACCTGCGCCGAACGGCGCATCGACGCCGATCGAGACCGACGACCGATCCGCCAGAGAGCGCGAGCGCAAGCGGCGCATGGCCGCGGCGAGCGTGGCGTCATCGGTAACGATCACGCCGCCCTCACCGCAGCATATCACGCCGGGCTGGGCAAAATCGAAGATCGCCACATCGCCGAAGCTTCCGACGATACCCGCCTTGTGCCGCGAGCCGATCGCCTCACTCGAATCCTCGATCAGGAACAGGCCATGCGCATCTGCCAGTTCCCGGAACGCGGGCCATTCGGCCGGATGCCCGGCGGTATTGCCGGCAATGATGGCCCGGGTCTTTTCCGTGATCTTCGCGGCCGCCTTTTCGGCGGAGAGACAGCCGGACCAGTAGTCGATATCTGCAAACACCGGCGTCGCGCCGCTGCGCAACACGGCATGGCCAAGTTCCCGGAAGCCATGGGCGGACAGGATCACCTCGTCCCCCTCGCCAATCCCCTTGGCGGTGAGCGCGATCAGCAGGCCGATCGCCGCGCTCGAAACGGCAACGCCCTTCGAGCGCCCGCAATGTGCGGCGAATGCCTTTTCGAGCTTCTCGGCAATCGGGCCGTCGTTCAGCCGGTCGCCGCACAGCACGGCGTTGATGGCGTTCAGATCCTCCTGGGTCAGATCCGGGTCGCTGAGCGGGATCTGCAGCGGGCCGCCTGTCGCGATCGAGACAACTTCGCCGCTCATGCCGGAACCCTCGCTGCCAGAAGGATGCCCGTTGCCTCTTCCGGATTGTCCGTCACCCGGATGCAGTGGTTCGAGGTATCGAGCATGTGAATGTCGCAGGGACCTACCGAGCGGAACGGGTCCTCCAGCACGTCGGAGGCATCGCACTGTCGAAGCGTGAAGCCGGGCAACAGGCGCTGCAGCGCATAGGCCACGCTGCCTGCATCCGCCTCATTGCCGATCGCGGCGACAAGGGCGTCAATCCGGGCGATTGCTTCTGCTTCAAGGGCCATGACGTCAGCGCTCCTTCACTGCCAGAACTGCCGGGCCGGATCGGCGTTGAGACGCATCAGCAGTTCGCCGAGCCGGGCAAAACGGCCGTCCTCGATCCAGCATTCCGCTTCGTGATCGCGCCGCGAGAGAGACCATTCGCGCCGTGCCTCGTCCCAGGTGAGCAGCGCGACGTCGATCTCGCCTCCCTCGGGGTCGATATTGCGCGAACAGCACGGGCTGCGGACCAGATAGCCATCGGCCACGGCTAGCACTGTCGGCGTGACGTACTTGTAACGCTCGCGCTGCTCGATCGAGCGGCTGACGCGCATCAGGTCGAATTCGTTCGGCTGGCGCGTCAGGACCGGTTCGGCTGGCCGGCGGCGCAGGGCGGAAGCGATGGACATCCCTCTCCTCCCTCAGGGCCGGACCAGCTCTTCCTCAAGGCAGCCGACGACCACGAGGTCTCCGGCCTGCGTGAGGAATTCCACCAGATAGACGGGCGTATTGCTGTCTCCGTGATGTCCGACATTGACGATCTCGCCGGGCGTACCGGTCGCCGCCAGTACGGCGTCCTCGGGAACGCCGGGATAACTGCCGTCATTGACCAGATCGACGGCGGCGATCACTCGCTCGCCCCATTGATAGATCGGCTCGCGCAGGTCGAACATCATGCTGTCCGCCCTCCTGGAAGCGCGCAAGGCAGTTCATCTGCCTCTTCGTCGGTCCAGATCGGCAGCAATTCGCGCCGCTTCATGCCAACGCGGTTGCCGCTTTCGGTGAACTCGACGCCGTAGATGTAGAACTGCTGCAGGAACGTGCCGATCGAGACGACGACACCCTCCTCGCCTTTCTTGACCAGCAGGTCGCCGATCTCCTTGCCCGCATAGGTGCCGTCGTTGCGGACCATGCGCTTGGCCTTGACCTTCTCGCCATAGCGAAAGGCCGGCGGGCCATTGAGTTCAACCACTTCGCTGTCGCGAACGATATTACTCATCGGTTTCTTCCTCCTCCATCCGGTCGAGGACATCGATCAGCACCTTGGCGCCGATCCGGTCACGGGGATCGAGTTCGAGCAGCTTTTCCGCTGCCTCGCGTCCTTCATCGAGCTTGCCGAGACGCATCGAAAGGTAGGCGTAGCCCTTGAGGCTGAAGAGGAAGAAGCGCGGCAGGAGCGCTTCCCACTCTCCAAACGTGGCATCTTCGGCCCTGACCCGGCGCCAATCGTCGCCCAGGACGTTGAGCCGCATCGCCTTCTCGACGCAGACGCGGGCAATATCGAGCGCTTCCGACAGCCGGCCCTTGTAGAAATAGAACCGGTAGAGCGCGATCAGCACGGCGGCGTGATCGGGCGCTATCGACTCAGCCCGGAACAAGTGCGTTTCGGCTACGTCGGTGAGGTGATAGCGCTCGGCCGCGCGGTCGAGGTGGGCCTGCGCTTCGGCGGGCAGCCCGCCGCCGAGCAGCGGGCTGGCAAGGATCGAACGCTCTACTGCGTCCGATGCCCCGCCGAAGCCTTCGAAGAGCGGCCCGTTCATTACCGCCTCACGCCACGTACCGGGGATAGGCCGTGTCGAGCACGCAGGTTTCGTCAACCGGACAGATGGCGACACACTGCGGGGTATCGAAATGACCTATACACTCGGTGCACTTGGCGGGATCGATGACGAAGGTGCCCTTCGCCTCCGAGATCGCCAGGTTGGGGCACAGCGCCTCACAGGCTGTGCAATTGGTGCACTGGCTGCCGACGATCTTGTAGGCCATGACCGTCAGCTCGCCTGGCTGAGCAGCGCACCCTGACGGATGGCCGCGTCACCACGATCGGAGTGGACGATTTCGCCCGCCTCGATCTTGGCCAGATAGTCCTTGAACCAGACCAGCGCCGACTTCTCGATGAACTCGTGCGCATACTGGTCGACAGGCTCGATGCCGGCGGCCTGAAGATCGCTCTTCGGGCAGCCGCCGATCTTGGCGACGAAGACCGCGTGGCAGTCGTTGATCGCCTTGATGACGGTGTCGAGCGCGTCTTCCTCGCCGTAGCCGCCCTGGCAGTAGAGATCGACGCGGCGGTGGCCGACGAACTTGGCGCCCGTCTGCGAGAGTTCGTAGATCTGGAACTCCTTGGCGTGGCCGAAGTGCTCGTTGATGATGCCGTGGCCCTTGGTGGCGACGGCAACCAGCAGCTTCATGTCGCCGGCCAGTTCGAGACCGTCGAGTTCGTCCTTCTTGGCTGCGACCTTGGCCTGGCGTTCAGCCTCCACGGCTTCCTGATAGGCCTTGCGGCCCGCGGAGTCGTAGTTGACTTCCATCGCCATGATCTTGTCGGTGGTGAATTCCGCCGAACGGTCCTCGCCAAGCAGGCCGACGGCGTCGGCGCGGCACTGGCGGCAGTGGCGCATCATGTTCATGTCGCCTTCGCAGTCGTCCTGCAGAGCCTTCAGCTCCTGTGCAGTCGGGCCGCGCTGGCCATTGAGGCCGAAGACGGTGCCGTGTTCGGGCGCCGAGATCAGCGGCATGATGTTGTGCAGGAAGGCGCCGCGCGACTTCACCGCCTTGTTGACCTCGATCAGGTGCCGGTCATTGATGCCCGGGATCATCACCGAGTTGATCTTGGCGAGAATGCCGCGCTCGGTGAGCATCTCGAGGCCCAGCAGCTGACGCTCGGTCAGGATCTTGGCGGCTTCATAGCCCTGCAGGCGCTTGTTCTCCCAGAAGATCCAGGGATAGATGTGCTGACCCACTTCGGGATCGATCATGTTGATCGTGATGGTGACGTGGTCGACCTTGTACTTGGCGATCTCGTCCACCCAGTCGGGCAGCGCGAGGCCGTTGGTCGAGAGGCACAGCTTGATGTCGGGCGCCACCTCGCTGATGAGGCGGAACGTCTCGAAGGTCTTGCCCGGGTTGGCGAGCGGATCGCCCGGGCCGGCAATCCCCAGAACGGTCATCTGCGGGATGGTCGAGGCGACGGCGAGAACCTTCTTCGAAGCCTGCTCGGGCGTCAGACGCTCGGACACGACGCCGGGACGGCTTTCGTTCGCGCAGTCGTACTTTCGGTTGCAGTAGTTGCACTGGATGTTGCAGGCAGGCGCCACGGCCACGTGCATGCGGGCGTAGTGGTGGTGCGCTTCTTCCGAATAGCAGGGGTGGTTCTTCACCTTCTCCCAGATTTCGGTCGGCATGTCCTCGGGACCGCCGCTGCTGCCGCAGCTGGCCTTGCCGCTGCCGCCTTCAGTACCGCACCCTTTGTGCTCGGCCATCTTCTGCATAACATCTGCGATATCGACGGCGGAATCGTCGGACCCATTCGAATGGCTGTCCTCGAACATAGCTTCGGTCATGGAAACTCCCCGGTCTGTCGCGCGGCGGTGGGGGCTACCGCCGGCATTTGCTGATGGATGCTGCGTCGCAAACACCATGCCAAACCGCGAAAATGAGGGATTCCGGGGTATTCCTTGCCGCGCTGCAGCACGCAATGTCACAAATGTCTCATGCAGTTCGCGCCAATGTCGCGGTCACGACAGAAGCGACATCGGCATGACACGCAAAAAAAGGGCGCCGCCCACATCGAAATGGGGGCGGCGCAGGGTTCCACTCCGGTCGCACGGTGAACCGGGTCTCGTGAGGAAACGATCAGGCCATCAGGCGATCCAGCGCTTCGGCGAGCGGCAGGTCTATCGCCTGGATGCCTTGCTCATCGAGGAAGCGCCGTTCGTTGCGGGTCAGAGCGTCCAGTTCGACGACGGCGTAATGGCGGTCGGAGGAGCGCTTCATCACCTGACGGGCGTAAGTGCGCAGCAGCTGATCGTGGAAACGGCAGCCGAGGAAAACAAAGCCCATGCCGGTGCGGCGATGGCGCACTTCCTCGGGGATCGGGGTCTGGATGTCGATTTCGGTCAGAACTTCGACGTAGTCGGCATCAGAGATCAGGAAATTGCCATCCGGCACGACCCCGCCGTGCGGCGTGTAGAGCAAGGTCTTCGCCTTGGCGGCCACCTCGGCATCGGTCGCATTGCCCGCCGCATCGTAGAAGCGGAACCAGCGGTCCTCGCCGATCCCGGCGCGGGTGATGCCCTGCACTTCGGCCCAGTCGCTGCGCCCGGCCAGCGCGGCGCGCATCTCGCCGGCATACCAGGTGTCGATGATCAGGGGCAGCGGCAGGCTCGCGATCCAGGCGTGAAACGCCGAGGGCGGCACGGCGGCAGCGAAGGCTTCCTGCATCCACAGCGTCACGGTGTCGCGGAACTTGTAGCTCTCGATATACTGTGCCGCGGCCCAGGGATTGCCCTGTGCGCGCTTGGGCAGCGTGGTCTTGGTAGCGAAGAAGGCCGCCAGCGCCTCGGGTCCCATTGGCACGGCCTGCTCCTGCAGCGCCGAAACGCCGGGACCGATATAGGGCACCATGGTCCCCGCCTTCAGTCCGGCGGAGACTTCCTCCAGCAGGACCATCGGGTTTTCAAGGACGTCAGCCATGATCAGTCCTCCTCTTCGACGGTAGCGCGCTTGCGCGCCTCGACAGTGATCGGCAGACGCGTGTCCGCGGCCATCTCGGGCAGTTCGAGCACCCAGCCGTTGGCCAGCTTCACCCAGCCGCCCCAGAGCGTCTCCAGTTCGGTTTCGACGACAGGCTCCTCAAGATCCTTCTTGGGGACATAGGCGGACAGAACGCCCTCGGCTCGGCGGATCATGACTTTCATCGGCTTGGCTCCTTGGACGGGTGTTCAGGGTTCGCTTCTTCGGTTTCGAGCAGGCGCAGCGGCACCGCCTTGGATTCCAGCAGGTGCGCCAGATGCGGCACCTGCGCGATGCGCTCGCGCGCCAGTTCGCGGATCGCGGCTTCCGGATCGTCGAGCAGCGGCTCCAGTTCCTCCTCGGCGATCCGTTCCGCCACGGTGAAGCGGACACGCAGGTCGCTGTCGGTCACCAGCAGGCGCAACTGATCCATCGGCAGGCGCTCTGCCACTTCGCGACGGACAAGCGGATCCGTGTCGAAGCACATGTCCGGCAAGGCCCGGAGATCGATCCGCCGCGCCACCCAGGCCCGCACTTCGGGATCGGGATCGTGGCGCACCAGCGGCAGCAGTTCGGCCGGCATGCGGCGCACCGCGGTGATGCGCACCATGTAGGCGTCGTCGTGAAGCGCAGGCATCAGGTCGGCCCCCTGCAGGCGCGAAGCAGCGGCAATGCGCACGTCAATGTCCTCGTCGTGGATCATGTGGCGTATCCGGTCCTCCGGCAGCCGCAGTGTCACCACGGCGCGCACTTCGGGTTCCGGATCGCTGAGCAGCGGTGGCAGGCGGAACACGTTGGCGTACCGCGCCGCCCCTGCCCTCACTTCGAAGTACGGGTGATCGAGATACTGGTCCGCCAGATCCGGGTTTCCTTTCAGGAACCGCTCCACCCGCCGCGCCCGGCGATCCCGGATGCAGGCCTTGCCCTTGACGCAAAGCCCCATCGCGTTGATCGCCTGATGCTGGCATTCCCGGCACCGGATCGGCTTGCCCTTCCAGTCGAGCGGAAGGCCCAGGTCATCGTCCACCATCGGCCGTTCACCCGGCTGAAACGGATCAGGCCGGGACGCAGGTCTTGGGGACTGGGCAGACCGTGTCGCACTGCGGGTGGTCGAATTCACCCGCGCATTCGGTGCACTTGTTGGGATCGATGATGAAAGTGTCACCCTTCATCGAGATCGCCGCATTGGGGCACTCGAACTCGCACGCGCTGCACCCGGTGCACTGCGAAGCAATGATCTTGTAGGCCATGGAAGGTCTCCTGCAGTTGTTTGCACTGCACAAAGCAGGAACCATGCCAGCAAGACGATTGGCGGAAATCCGCGGTTTTGCCACGCAAGCCAATGTAGCGTCTGCGACAATGCGTGTACGCATTCGCCCAACACCGGGCTCACCCCCGCGCAGCTTCAGTCCGTCAGGACGAGTTTCTGCGTCCGGCGATAGAGCATCCACAGCAGCGCAACGAACAGCACGATACCACCCATCAGGGCGGAGCCCTCGAAACCCTCACCAACGAGCACGAGCGGACTGTCACTGCCCGATGCCGCGACGATCCCGGCGAAGGTGACGCCCCACAGGCTCTCGCCCACGATCATGCCCGTCGCGGTCAGCACGCCCATGCGCTGCGCGAATTCCGGATCAGCGCGCCCCGCGCACCAGCGGTCGTACAGCCACCCCAGCACAGAACCGGCGACCACCGGCAGGATCGCCACCATCGGCAGGTAGATGCCAATGCCGACACCGAGCGGCGGCAGGCGCAGGCGGCCCATCAGGCCGAGCACCTCGTCGAGTACGACGAAGCCCACGCCCGCCAGAGCGCCCCAGCCGATCATGGCCCAGTTGAGATCGCCGCCGAGCACACCCTTGGCCAGCGCCGAGATCAGCGCCGCCTGCGGCGCGGGCAGCGCGTTGGGCCCGGCCCCCGGCGCCCCGGCAAAGCCGAACGCGGTGTTGAGCAGATCCAGCACCGGCGGGATCACCAGCGAGCCGAACACCACGCCGAACACCAGCGCGACCTGCTGTTTCCATGGCGTCGCGCCGACAAGCTGGCCGGTCTTGAGATCCTGCAGGTTGTCGTTGGAGACGGTAGCAACGCCGAAGACGATCCCGGTGACGATCAGGGCGTAGGCGACCAGCGCCGCGGTCGTGTGCGCATCCTGATCCCGCCCGAACAGCCCCACCAGCATCAGGGACGCGGCTACCACCGACAGGATGCCGATGCCGGAGACCGGCGAGTTTGAGGCGCCGATCAGCCCGGCCATGTACCCGCACACCGCCGCGATCAACAGGCCGATGACCACGACGAAAATGAGGGCTCCGGCGATCAGGATCATTTCCGACCCGGCCAGCGGACCGCCCGAAACGAGGCTCCACAGCAGGATTGCGATCGGTACCAGCATCGCCAGCGAACCGGCAAAGACGATGGAAATCGGCAGGTCCTGCTCTTCCAGCGCGAGGGCCTCGCCCGAATGACGCGCCTTGCTGGCGGCCATCGCCGAGCGGATGCCGCCGATCACCGGCCCGGCAATCTTCAGCAGCGTCCACACCGCCGCCACGCCGATCACGCCCGCACCGAAAAAGCGGACATTGGCGCTGAACACACTGTAGGCCCATGCCTCGGCCCCGCCCGGCATCGGGTGCATCGCCGTGAGGATCGGCAGCAGCACCCACCAGCCGACCACGAGGCCAAGGAACATCGCCATGCCGACCGACAGGCCGACGAGGTGCCCCACGCCCAGCAGCGCAAAGGAGAGCCCGCCGGAAATCCCGGTCGCACCCGAACCGGCGCGGAACCACACCGCTGCCTCGCCTGCGACCAGGCGGGTCTGGGTCAGGATGGCGAAACCGGCGGACGCCAGCGCGTTCCAGACCAGCACCGAAAGGCCCTTGGCACTTTCCGCCGCCCCTTCGCGCGATCCCGAACCGACCCGCAGCACTTCGGCCGCGGCCTTGCCCTCGGGATAGGGCAGCGGCGTATCGACCACCAGCGCGCGGCGCAACGGCACCGAGAACAGCACGCCGAGAATGCCACCCGTCCCGGTGATCGCGGCGGTCGTCCAGTAGGGGAAGCCCTGCCACCAGCCGATCATCACGAGGCCCGGCAGCACAAAGATGATCGCCGCCAGCGTCCCCGCCGCGCTCGCCACGGTCTGGACGATGTTGTTTTCCCAGATCGTCGAATCCTTGAAACCGCGCAGAATGGCCATCGAGATGACCGCCGCCGGGATCGAGGTGGCGAAGGTCAGCCCGACCTTGAGCCCCAGATAGACATTGGCCGCGGTGAACAGCAGCGTAATGACCCCGCCCAGCAGCACCCCGCGCAGCGTGAGTTCCGCCACCGAACCTTCCCGTCCCCGCGCGCCGTCCGCCATGAATACCGCCTTGTCCTTTGGATCAGAGCGGCTTTTCATGGCACGGGGACGGCTCGTGGGACAGTGCTAAATGGTTGTCCGCCTTCGGCAAGCCGATGATGCGATCTGAATGACGGAAAAGTCGGGGGAAGCGGACGAAGTGACGCGACCAATCAGGGGGCCTGATGCATCTCGTTGTGAACGGACGTGAGGTTCGTTTCGCCGGTAGCTTGCAAGGCTTTCAATACGCAGCCGTTGGCCATGATGTCGCGGGTCGGATGAATGACCAGTTCAACGCCCCTGATCATCGCCATGCTTTTGGGACCGCCGCATTTGCGCACAATTGCGTCAACTTGATCTTGGGTCAGCTTTCCCGCCCGCGTTTTTATCGGTGCGCTCGGATCAGCGCACCCGAACAAGGACAACAAGCCAACGATTGCAGCCAAGAAGCGTGGCCTCATGTCACAGTTCTCCATTGTCCGCCTGCACTGGCCGCGTGGCTACGAGATATTGGGAATGGCAGCAATGTCGGGGGGAGCGGACGCTACATGGTAGTCAAAGAAGCCGCCCACCACTTCCTACTGCAATCCATCCGGCAGCAGTAAAGGCCAGTAGTGTGTAGTTGACGATCTTCGCTTTGACGCGATCCGGCCGCTTAAAAAGGACACTCCACCGAAAGGGACGGAAAAACGCCAAATATCCTGCGATCATGAAGCACAACCAATTTAGGATCGCGAATGGTGCAAGAGGCCAATCGGGGACCAAAAATCGAACGGCAAGCAAGCATGCAGAAGCAAGGACAGAAATCGTCGCTGCTTTCCGATAATTTGGAGTGTCGCGCCAAGTCATGAAAATCGGATAGCCGCTCACGGCATATGACCGCAACGTCGGCGTTTCTGGAAAGGCGGTTTCCCGGTTAAAATCTTGAAAAGCAGCCCTTCCTCTGAGTTCGACCGATATAGCCTCCAGATCAGCCTAACTGAACGGCCGCAACGGGCGCCTAGATGCCGTCCGCCACACACCTAACACACCAGTACCAGCGCCCCTTCCACCTCACCCTTGCGCAGCCGTTCCAGCGCCTCGTTCGCCTGCGCCAGCGGCATCGGCGTCACGTGCGTCTGGATGCCCGCCTGCGCGGCGAGGGCGAGGAATTCGGTGCCGTCCTGCCGGGTGAGGTTGGCGACGGACACAATCGAGCGTTCCTCCCACAGGTCGGCGTAGGGGAAGGACGGGATGTCGGACATGTGGATGCCGCCGCAGACCACGCGGCCGCCTTTCTTCAACGCTTTCAGCGCCTGCGGGACGAGCGCGCCGACGGGCGCGAAGAGGATCGCGGCGTCCAGCGGTTCGGGCGGCATTGCGGTGGAATCGCCCGCCCAGGCGCAGCCGATCTCGCGGGCGAAGGCCTGTGCCGCGGTGTCGCCCTCGCGGGTGAAGGCGAAGACCTTGCGGCCCTGCCACACCGCCAACTGGGCAAGGATGTGCGCCGCCGCGCCGAAGCCGTAGAGGCCGAGCACCGGCGCGTCTCCGGCCATGCGATAAGAACGGTAGCCGATCAGCCCGGCGCAGAGCAGCGGGGCGGCGTGGAGGTCGTCAAAGGCATCGGGCAGGGCGAAGCAGAAATGCGCGTCGGCCAGGCAATGCGTCGCAAAGCCGCCGTCGCGGGTGAAGCCGGTGAACTGCGGGGTGTCGCACAGGTTCTCGCGGTCGCTGGCGCAATAGGGGCAGGTCCCGCAGGTATGGCCGAGCCAGGGCACGCCGACGCGCTGGCCCGGCGCGAAACCGGTGACGCCGGGGCCGAGCGCCTCGACGCGGCCGACGATCTCGTGGCCGGGGATGATCGGCAGGAGGCCGTGGATGTCGCCGTCCGCCACGTGCAGGTCGGTGCGGCACACGCCGCAGGCGGTGATCGCGATGCGCAGTTCGCCGGGGCCGGGCTGGGGAAGCGGGCGCTCGACGGCATGGAGCAGGGTGCCGGGGGCGTCGAGCTGCATGGCGTGCATGGTCATCGGGGTGCTCTGCTCTGTCATTGGGGGCGTCCGCGTCTGGCTTGCAAGATACCATATTCTACGGCAATTTTTCCCGCGCCGCTTGACCCCGATCACATCGCGTCATCGGATTGCCGTCTATCCGGGCCAATAATCGCAAGCGCGTCTCTGCGCACCTGTTGCCACATTGTCAGCCTGGAATGGAGCCCCCCGCCCAATGTCCGAAACCACTACCCCTCGTGTCGTGCTCATTACCGGTGGAACCACCGGCATCGGCGCGGCTACCGCGCAGGCGTTCCGCGATGCCGGATATCGCGTGGCCGTGACCTATCTCGGTAATCCGAAGCAGGCGCAGGCCTTTTCGGAATCGACCGGCATTCCCGCGTTCGAGTGGGACGCGGCGGACGATGCCGCCTGCGAGGCCGGCATTGCGCAAGTCACGGCCGCGCTCGGACCAGTCGATATTCTCGTCAACAACGCGGGCGTGACGCGCGACGCCAGCTTTGCGAAGATGACCACGGAGCAATGGCGGCAGGTCGTGCGCAACGATCTCGACAGCTGCTTTGCCATGAGTCACGCGGTCTGGGCGGGCATGAAGGAACGCGGCTGGGGGCGGATTATCTCACTCTCGTCGGTCAACGGGCAGGCCGGGCAGTTCGGGCAGGCCAATTACTCGGCGGCCAAGGCGGGCGTGCTGGGGCTGACCAAGGCGCTGGCTCTGGAAGGGGCGCGGCACGGCATTACCGTCAACGCCATCGCGCCGGGCTATGTCGGCACCGAAATGGTGCGGGCCGTGCCGGAAAAGGTGATGGAAGGGATCGTCGCGCGCATTCCCGTGGGGCGGATCGGCGAGCCATCGGAAATCGCGCGCTGCGTGCTGTTTCTCGCGGCGGAGGAAGCAGGCTATATCACCGGCTCCACCCTGTCGGTGAACGGCGGGCTGAGGATGGACTGACGCCATGGACAAGCACGTTTCACACCGTCCCTGTGATGACGAGACCGCGCCCGATCCGATGGAGGGCGTGGCCGACCTGCTCGACCGGATCGCCGGGGCCTCGCTCGCCCAGTGGACCATGGGCATTGCGCCGGAATCGCTCATGGCGGCCTATGCCGACTGGGCGGTGCACTTCATGCGCTCACCGGGCCGCTCGCTGCTGCTTTCGGCCAAGGGCGCGCGCAAGGCGCAGCGGCTGGGCGACTATGCCACCCGCGCGCTCGGCGGAGGCGGCAAGGCGGAGCGTTGCATCGCCCCGCTGGCGCACGATCACCGCTTCGACGATGCGGCGTGGGATACCTGGCCTTACGGGCTGTGGCAGCAGAGCTTCCTGCTCACCCAGCAATGGGTCGATGCGGCGGTGCGCGATTGTCCGGGGGTGTCGCCGCATCATGAGGCGATCCTGCGCTTTGGCCTGCGGCAGATGCTCGATCTCGTCTCTCCGGCCAATTTCGCGGCGACCAATCCGGTGGTCCAGCAGCGCATGCTCGAGACCGGCGGCAAGTGTCTGGCCGACGGTGCGAAGCTCTGGGCGGAGGACTGGCAGAGACTGGTGCGGCGCGAGGCGTCAGACACTGGCGAGGATTTCGAAGTCGGCCGCAACATGGCGGTGACGCCGGGCAAGGTGGTGTTCCGCAACGAGCTGATCGAACTGATCCAGTATGCCCCCACGACCGAGCGGGTGCGGGCCGAGCCGATCCTGATCGTGCCCGCGTGGATCATGAAATACTACATCCTCGACCTCTCGCCGGAAAACTCGATGATCCGCTATCTGGTCGATCAGGGGTTCACCGTCTTCACGATCTCCTGGCGCAATCCGGGGCCCGAGATGCGCGACACCGGCATGGAGGACTATCGCCGTGACGGGGTGATGCGGGCGATGGATGCGGTCTCGGCGATTACCGGGGCCGAGCACATCCACGCCTGCGGCTATTGCCTCGGCGGTACCCTGCTTGCGATCGCGGCGGCGGCGATGGCGCGCGATGGCAACAATCGGCTCGCATCGGTCACGCTGCTGGCGGCGCAGACCGACTTTACCGAGCCGGGCGAGATCGGCCTGTTCATCGACGATGCGCAAGTGCGCTATCTGGAAAACCTGATGTGGCAGCAGGGCTATCTCGATAGCCGCCAGATGGGCGGCGCGTTCGAGATGCTGCGCTCGGCCGACCTCATCTGGTCGCGCGGAGTGCAGGAATACCTGATGGGCAAGCGCGCCTCGGCCAATGACATGATGGCGTGGAACGCGGACGGCACGCGGATGCCCTATGCCATGCACAGCCAGTACCTGCGCCGCCTGTTCCTCGAGAATGCGCTGGCGCGCGAGCGCTATGTGGCGGGTGGGGCAACGGTGGCGATGACAGACATTACCGCGCCGCTCTATGTCGTGGGGACCGAGGCGGATCACGTCGCGCCCTGGCGTTCCGTCTGGAAGATCCACACGCTGACCGATGGTGAGATCCGCTTCGTACTGACCAACCGCGGGCATAACGCGGGCGTTGTCTCGCCTCCAGGCGAGGACCGCCGGCACTACCGCGTGCTCGACCGCCCCGAAGACGAGAACCACCACGATCCCGACGCGTGGCTGGCCATCGCGGCACTGACGTCCGGTTCATGGTGGACCGACTGGAGCGAGTGGCTGCTGGCCCATTCGGGCCAGTCGGTTCCGGCGCGCGAACCGGGCAATGCCAAGGCGGGCTATCCGGCGCTGGACGATGCGCCCGGGCGCTACGTGCTGGAACGCTGAGGGCTACTGATGCGCAAATCCGTTGTTGTTCTGCTGGCTCTTGCTGCCTTTGCCGTTGTGGCGGGATTATTGTGGACGTTCGGCGGGGCTGGCACGAAAGTGACGGTGGCCGAGGTCGAGCAGGGCCCGGCGGCCGATCTCGTCTATGCCACCGGCTATGTCGAACCCGAACACCCCGTCATCGTATCCTCGCGGGTGACGGCGCCGGTCGGGACCGTGCTGGTGCGCGAGGGAGACCGGGTCGTGGCAGGACAGGCGCTGGTGCGGCTCGATGCGAGCGAGCAGCAGGCGCTGCTGGCGCAGGCGCGCGCTGATGCGCAGGCCAAGACTGTCAACGAGCGGCGAGTGGCGACGCTTTTCAGGCAGGGCTGGGTGACGGCGGCGGCCAACGATACCGCACGCGCATCGGGACAGGCGGCGCGCGCACAGGTGGCGGCGCTCGAGGCCCGGCTGGACCAGATGACGGTGCGCGCGGGCATCTCCGGCGTCGTGCTCAAGCGCGATGTCGAGCCGGGCGATCTGGCAGTGCCCGGCAAGACCCTGATGCAGCTCGGCGATCCGGCACAGGTGCGGATTACCGCGACGGTGGACGAGCGCGATATCGTGCGCGTCCATCCCGGGCAGGTGGCGCTGCTCTCGACCGATGCCTTGCCGGGCAAGGTGATCCGGGGCCGGGTGCGGGAGATCACGCCCGGCGGCGATCCCAGCCAGCGCGCCTTCCGCGTGCGCATCGGGCTCGATCCGGGGACGAGCCTGCCGTTCGGACTGACGCTGGAGATCAACGTGATCACCCGCGAGCATGACAAGGCGCTGCTGGTGCCGGCCGGGGCGGTGGCAGGCGGCAAGGTCTGGGTGGTGCGCGATGGCCGCGCGGCGCAGATCCCCGTGCGCACCGGGATCACCGGGACCGAAAAGGTCGAGATCGTCTCCGGCCTCAAGGCGGGGGACAGCGTTATCGTGAACCCGCCGGAGGGGTTGAAGGATGGCGCCCGGGTCCGGACATGATCGGCAGGATCGGGTTTCTCATCGGCATCGCCCTGCGCCATCTCTCGCGCCGCCGCCGCCAGACGGCCGTAGCGGTTAGCGGCGTGGCGGTGGGGGTGGGGTTCTTCCTCGCCGTATCGGCGCTGATGGTCGGCAGCCAGAACGATTTCATCAAGCAGCTGATCGACGCGGCGCCGCACATCATCATTTCCGACGAATTGCGCAGCCCCTCGCCGCAGCCCGGTACGCGGGTCTATGCAGATGGGGCGGTGGACCTGCACGGCTACAAGGTCCGCACCGAAGTGCGCGGGATCAAGGACTGGCAGGCAATCATGGCCGCCGCCAATGCCGTGCCGGGCGCGATCGCCTCGCCGAGCCTGACCGGCGGCGTCACCCTGCGCCTCGGCGGGCATGACGAGGCGATCAGCGTGGTCGGTGTCGAGCCCGAGATCGAGACGCGGATCAGCACGATCGAGGAACAGCTGCGCGTGGGCCATTTGCGCGATCTGGAAACCACGCAAGGCGGTATCATCATCGGCGAGGACCTGGCCCGGCGGCTGGGCGTGCGGGTGGGGGACATCCTCGCTGCTACTTCCTCCACCTCCAGCGGGCGTTCGATGCGCGTGGTCGGCCTGTTCAAGAAGGGGCAGACGCAGCTGTCCTCGGGCGTCGGCTATGTCCTGCTGCGCGAGGCACAGTCGCTGCTGGGGCGGCCTTTCATCATCAACCGGATCGGCGTGAAGCTGGCCGATCCCTATGCAGCGGACGCGGTGGCAAAGCGGCTGGAGGCGCGATTCGGCTACAAGGCGGAAAGCTGGCAGGAACGCTCCGCCGACTTCCTCTCGCTGCTCGTGACGCGCAACGTCATCATGTATTCGGTGGTCTCCGCGATCCTGCTGGTGGCGAGCTTCGGGATCTACACGGTCGTCTCCAACAGCGTGTCGGACAAGCAGCGCGACATCGCGATCATGCGCTCGATCGGCTTTTCCGAAGGCGACCTGCAGTTCATCTTCGTGGCCGAAGGGCTGATCCTCGCGCTGATCGGCGTGCTGGTGGGCTGGATGC
The DNA here is from genome assembly GCF_022832385.1 of Novosphingobium album (ex Hu et al. 2023). Lineage (GTDB taxonomy): Bacteria > Pseudomonadota > Alphaproteobacteria > Sphingomonadales > Sphingomonadaceae > Novosphingobium > Novosphingobium album. Next base: position 6,226 of record NZ_JALHLE010000015.1, on the reverse strand, counting down.
TCGGCTACCTGCTGATGTCGATCCTGGGCTCGCTCGAGTTCCCGATCGGCGGCGAGACCGAACATATCCCGCTCGATCGTTCACCCCGGCAATACGCCATTGCCGCCGCCGCCTCGTTCTTCGCGGGGGCCATCGCGGCCTGGCTGCCTTCGCGCAAGGCCTCGCGCGTCGATCCGGTCGATATCCTGCGGGGCGCGGTATGAGCGCGATCATCGAGGCGCGCGGGCTGGGCCGCACCCTGCCGGGCGATCCGCCGGTCGTGCTGCTGCGCGATGTCAGCCTGACCATAGAGCCCGGCGCCTTCACCACGATCGTCGGGCCTTCGGGCTGCGGCAAGTCCTCGCTGCTCTACCTGCTCGGGCTGATCGACCGGCCCACCACGGGCGAGCTGCTGGTGGAGGGCCGCGAAGTCAGCCAGTTGTCGGGCGACGCGCGTGCCGCGATCCGGCTGGCGCGGTTCGGCTTCGTGTTCCAGTTCCACTTCCTGCTGCCCGAATTCACCGCGCTGGAGAACGTCATGCTGCCGATGCAGCGGCTGGCCCGACTGAGCAGCACCGAAGCCCGCGCCCGCGCACTGGAACTGCTGGCGGGCGTGGGGCTGGGGGAAAAGCACACCAAGACGCCCGACCGCCTCTCCGGCGGCGAACGCCAGCGCGTCGCCATCGCCCGTGCTCTGGCCAACGATCCCATCCTGATCCTCGGCGACGAGCCCACCGGCAATCTCGACAGCCACAACAGCGCCCGCGTGGTGGAAACCCTGCGCGCGCTGGCCCACGAACAGGGCCGCGCGGTGGCCTGCGTGACGCACGATCCGGGGATCGCGGAAGTGTCGGACATCCAGATCGAGATGCTTGACGGGCGTGTGGAACGGGTGATTGACCGGCGGGGGGCGGTTTCGGGCCAGCCTTGACCGGCTGGACCTTGCGGGGATGGCTGAAATCATTGCTTTCTACCCGAAAGCGGGCTTTCCGGACAGCCGACAAAGCAATCGGGACCTTAAAGGGATGCCTTTTCAAGGCGCTGGACTTGGGCAGCCTGCATTTTCGCAACCCGACCGCTCACAAATGGAAAGCACCGTATCGCAGTATGCAACTGCGTGAAGTCGTCCACTGGCGAATGACCGATCTGCTTGATCAAGCCGTCGTGCTGCAAAAGCATGACCATGTCCTTGGCGCGCGCATACTGCTGAGAAGCGCGTTCGAGACGTTGGCGATGCTGATCTACCTCAATCAGCAAATGACGAAGGTTCTTGACGGCACACTGAGTTTCCATGCGTTCAGCAGGAAAACGGAGGTTCTGCTACTCAGCTCGAAAGATGGCAGCACACCGCTATCTGCTATTAACGTCCTTACAATTCTCGATGACTGCGACAAACGGTACAAGGGTATAAGGAAGATGTACGGTCGACTCTCGGAAAGCGCGCATCCAAATTATAGCGGGATGAGCAAGGGCTACACCGAAATCGATCACGAACGAGATACGGTGCTATTCAAAAATCGCTGGTCAGAAATGTACGCAGCAAACTTCGAGGATGAGGTTATGCTCTGTGTTGAAATATTTACACACGAATACGACCAGATTTGGGCCGAGCTATTTGAACAGCTTGAAGAGTGGATCGAAGCTCAGGATGCGACGCTGGAAGCAACGAAAAACGATGCCCTACCCAAATAACCAAAACCTCATCTTTTAAGAATCTAGCCTTTGCCGTACTTCCTACCCGAAACCGGACATTCCGCACCCGGCCCAAACGCGACCTTGATACCGGCCCACCCCGTCCGGCTAGGTCACTTCGTTCCCAAGCCTTCCGGCGCTCCCGCAAACGGGAGGGCGTGGCGGCATTTCCCCGCCCGCTTGTGTGAGGGGCAGCGAGACTTGCAGAGCCGCAGGCGATGCTAGTCGCTGCAGGTTGGGCCAGCGCTGCGGCAGCGAAAGGCCCCTGGAGGTCATTCCATCGCATCTGACCAGCGGCACCGCTGGCCGGGTCCGGCCCAAACGCATTTTCCTACAACGCCGCCGCCTGTTATGTTCGCACCGGCTCTTCCCATCGTCGGTCACGCAAGGAAGGCGCCTGCAGCACGGCCCGCGAGCCCGACCGCAACGCGATCAGCAGTTGCGCGCCGCCACCGGGCTGCTAGGTCCGTGCGGGGAGGCTTTGGGCGCGCAGGATGCCGTTATATTCATCGACAATCCTGACACTGGCCCTGATGGTGATCCTCTTCGCCATCGCCGCCACGGTCGAGACCCGGCGCAAGGCTTTCGCGCACCGCCCCCTGCTGCGGCGCTGGGCCTATACCATGGCGCTGGGCGTCTATTGCTCCAGCTGGACGTTCTACGGCGCCGTCGGCACCGCCGCGCGCGAGGGGTGGAACTACCTGCCGATCTATGCCGCGCCGATCCTCGTGCTCATGGCCGCGCCGCGCTTTCTGGCGCGGCTGACGCAGGCCGTCGCCGCCGAGAAGGCCGCCACCGTATCGGACTTCATCGCCGCCCGCTTCGGCCATGACGTGATCGTCGCCCGGCTGGTGACGGTGACGGCGCTGCTCGGCTCGATCCCCTACATCGCCCTGCAACTGCGCTCGATCGGCAGCGCCCTGTCGATCGTCTCGGCCCGCGCGGTCACCGGGCCGGTGATGATTGCCGCCGCGCTGCTGCTCGCGCTGTTCGCGGTGCTGTTCGGCGCCCGCCGCTACGAACTGGCCGGGCGCGCAGAGGGGCTGGTCTATGCGATCGGCCTCGATGCGCTGTTCAAGCTCCTCGCGCTCGGCATGGTCGCGGTGCTGGCCGGGTTCCTGCTGCTGAACGCCGAGCCGCACAGCGTGGCGCGGGGACTCGCCGCCGTGGGCGAGCAGTTCAGCCCGGCGCACCTCTCGCTCGATTTCGCGGTGATCACGCTGATCTCCGCGATGGCGATCATTGCCCTGCCCCGGCAATTCTACATGGGGCTGGTCGAGGCGCGCGAGCCGGGGGACTTCGTGCGGGCGCGCTTCGGGCTGGCCGCCTATGTCGCCCTGATGGCGCTGCTGGTGCTGCCCATCGCGCTGGCCGGAAGCGCGCTGCTGCCCGCCGCGATCGCGCCCGACCGCTATGTGCTGCAGCTGCCCGAAAGCGCGGGCAGCGGCTTCGTGCTGGCCATGGCGCTGCTCGGCGGCGTGGGCGCGGCGGCCTCGATGGCGATCGTCGATGCGACGGCGCTCGCCACGATGGTCTCGAACGACCTCGTCTTCCCCTCGGTGATGAAAGGCGGGCTGGCGCGCCAGTCGGGGCAGATGGGGCGCCGGATGCTGCGAGTGCGGCAGGCGGCGATCTTCGCGATCATGGCGCTGGCGCTGGTCTGGGCGCTGCTGGTGTCCTCGGAAAACTCACTGGCCTCGATCGGCCTCATCGCCTTCGGCGCGATGGCGCAGTTCACCCCGCACCTGCTGATGGCCACCTACCGCAGCGGCTGCGACACGATCGCCGCGCGCGCCAGTCTGGCCACCGGGCTGGCGTTCTGGATCTACACGCTGGCGCTGCCGCCGATCCTGCCGCCGCACTGGCTGGCGCTGCTCGCCGATACGCCGTTCGATCCGCTGCAGCTTTTCGGCATCGGCAAGGCGACACCGCTGGTCCACGGCGTGTTCTGGAGCCTGGGGTCGAATGTCGCGGTCTATGCCCTGATCGCCGCGCGGGGCCTGAAAGCGCCCGCCCTGCCCCGCTTCGGGCGCGGCCAGCACCGGGTGACCGACCTTGCCGATCTGGTGGCGCTGACCGCCAGCTTCGTCGGCGAGGAACGCGCCCAGGAGGAATTCCCCGAAGCGCAGGAAGGGACGCCGCTCGACCGGATCTCGGCGAAACGGGCGGAAAGCCTGATCGCCACCGTGGTCGGCGTATCCTCCGCCCGCGCGCTGATCAATTCCGCGCTGGAAGGCGGCACCATGCGCTTGCCCGAAGTGGCACGGCTTTTGGACGAAGGCGGCCGCAGCCTGCGCTTTTCGCGCCAGCTTCTGGCCGCCACGTTCGAGAACCTCGACGCGGGCATCAGCGTCATCGATGCCGAACTGAACGTCGTCGCCTGGAACAGCCGCTACGAAGCGCTGTTCAACTATCCGCCGGGGATGCTGCGGGTCGGCGCCCCGATCGCAGACCTCCTGCGCCACAATGCCCTGCGCGGCGATTTCGGCAGCGGCGATCCCGAATTCCACGTCGAAAAGCGCCTGAACCATTTCCGCCGGGGCCTCGACCACAGCTTCGAGCGCAAGGACCCCAACGGGCGCGTGATCAAGACCGTCGGCGGTCCGATGCCCGGCGGCGGCTACGTGACGAGCTTTACCGACATCACCGAAGACGCCCGCGTCCGCGAGGAGCTCCGCCGCACTCTCGAAACGCTCGAACAGCGCGTCGCCGAACGCACGCGGGAACTGAGCGATGCCAACCGGCGCCTCGCCGAAGCGGACCGCGAGAAGACCCGCTTCCTCGCCGCTGCCAGCCACGACCTGCTGCAGCCGCTCCACGCCGCGCGCCTGTTCACCGCCGCGATCGAACGCGATGTCGCCGCGGAAACGCTGCCGCTTGTCGAGCGCGTGCAGAATGCGATTTCCGCCGCAGACGACCTGCTGCGCGCGCTGCTGGATATCAGCAAGCTCGATTCCGGCGGCGTGCAGCCGCGGCCCGAAGTACTGGCGCTGGAACCGTTCCTGTCAGACCTCATCGAGAGCTTCCGGCCGATGGCCGAGCGCAAGGGGCTGGAGCTGCGGACAGGCCCGCTGTCGGGCCACGTCTTCACCGACCCCGGCCTGCTGCGCTCGATCGTCCAGAACTTCCTCGCCAATGCCGTGCGCTATTGCGAGCATGGCGGCGTGCTTGTCGGCGTGCGGCGCCGGCGCAGCGGCTGGCGCATCGACGTGTTCGACACTGGCGTTGGCATCGAAGCTGGTCAGATCGACACGATTTTTGGGGAATTCACGCGGCTGGGAACGGTTGAAGCGGAAGGCCTCGGGCTGGGCCTCGCCCTCTCGACCCGCATCGCGCGCCTGCTCGGTGGCCGGATCACAGTGCGTTCAACGCCCGGCCAGGGCAGCCGGTTCAGTTTCTGGCTGCCCGCCACGTCTGCTGCGCCTGACGAAACACGGGAAATGCCGGTCCGCGCCGCCGTCCCCGCCACCCCATCACCGCTGGACATATTGGTTGCAGACAACGACCCTCGCATTGTCGAAGCGAGTATCGCCCTGCTCGAACGCCTCGGACACCGGGCTTTCGGTGTATCGACGATCGCCGATGCCCTGCCCTACAGCCGCCGCGTGGACGCGGTTCTGGCCGATTACCGGCTCGACAACGGCGAGGATGGAATCAGCCTGATTGCCGCCATGCGCGAGGAAGCGCCCCGTCTGCCTGCCGTGATCATCAGCGCAGAGGACGGCCCGGAGCTGCGCGAGAAGGCGGGCGCGATCGGTGTGACAGTGCTGGGCAAACCCGTCTCGGCCACGGCGATCGAGACGTTCCTCGGCAGCCTGTCAGTGGCGCAGATCCAGCCCTAGCGAACGGGCGACCAGCGCCGCCTGCGTGCGGTTCGATACGTCGAGCTTTCGCATGATCGCGGTCATGTGCGCTTTCACCGTCGCCTCGCTGATGCCTAGCGAATGGGCAATCTGCTTGTTGAGCTGCCCCTCGATCACCGCCAGCAGCACTTTGAGCTGGGTCGGTGTAAGGTTCGCGACATCGCGCCGGATCGTGTCCATCTGCGCTTCGCCGCTGCCCTGCGACACGGAGGCCTTGCCACCAAGGGCATCGCGGATCGCGGCTTCGATGACCGCCAGATCGCTGTCCTTGCGCAGAAAGCCAATTGCTCCAAACGCGCGCGCTTCCTCCGCCGCGCTGGCACCGTCTGCACTGGAAACGACGAGGATCGGAACCGAGGGCCGCTCCGCATGCAGCAGCGCTATGCCCGAATAGCCCACCGCGCCCGGCATCTTCAAGTCGAGCAGGATCAGCCGCAGGTCTTCAGTCTCGACCGCAACATGAGCGGCTGCCGAAAGCGTCCCTGCTTCGCGTATGTGCGCCGTGGGAAGAACCTTCTGCACCGCCAGGACAAGCGCCTGGCGGAACAGCGGGTGATCGTCGGCAATCAGGATCGTATCAGTCAAACGCCTCTCATCACGCGTGGGCCGGCTGCGGCCTGTTCTGGATGAGGTTATCGACGACGGAAGGATCTGCAAGGGTTGAGGTGTCGCCGAGGTTGGAGAAGTCGTTC
>NZ_JALHLE010000014.1 GCF_022832385.1 Novosphingobium album (ex Hu et al. 2023) | reverse complement strand
AAAATCTAAAACAGATTTTGGGCCACTCAGAAGGGGGCAGATCATGTTCATGCGGGTATCGCCCTTCAAAAAGGCGATTTCGGTACCCTCAGAAATACCCTCATTGTTCCTGGTTGGTACCGGATACGCCCGGATTTGACTGGACGATCATAACACAAAAAATGGCGGATTTCAGCCACTTCCTGGACGTCAGTGGACGTTGCCAGGAGAACAAATGGTGCCCAGAAGAGGACTCGAACCTCCACGCCGTTGCCAGCGCCGCCACCTGAAGACGGTGCGTCTACCAATTCCGCCATCTGGGCACGGGCGGGGAGGCGGAACGCGTTCCCCGCTGGGTAGGAGCGCGCCTCTACGCAGGCGGCGCGGGGTTGTCAACGGGGAAGGGGGCAAGATTTTTTCTTCTTTGCGGGCGCGGCGGTGAAGCACGATGGTGCAGGCCGCGCAACTGTGCGGTTGCCCCCTGTGCGGCCTTGTGGCAGGGGCGAAAATCATGTGCTGCGGTGCGGGATGAAAAGGCTCGTGCCGCTGACCGAAGGACCGATCTGACCATGAGCCAACGCCCCTCCGATTCCCTTGCAGGCAAGACCGTTACTGTCCTTGGCGGCAGTGGCTTTGTCGGCAGGCATCTGGCGCAGGAACTGCTGGCGCGCGGTGTGCGTCTGCGCGTCGCCAGCCGCAACCCGCAGAAAGCCTATGCGATCAAGACGCTCGGCAATCTCGGTCAGGTGCAGTTCGCGCGCGTTGATGTGACGAAGCCCGATTCGCTGGCGGCGGTGCTCGCAGGGTCGGACGCCGTTGTGAACCTCGTGGGCGCGTTCGAGGGCAATCTCGACGCGGTGCAGGGGCAGGGCGCAAGCCTCATTGCAGCTGCTGCAAAGGCCGCCGGGGCCACTGCCTTCGTGCATGTGTCCGCGATTGGCGCCGATGCGCAGTCCGACGTTGCCTATGCCCGCACCAAGGCGGAAGGCGAAGCTGCCGTGTGCGCCGAGTTTCCCGAAGCGACGATCGTGCGCCCTTCGCTGATTTTCGGCCCGGACGACTCGTTCCTGATGATGTTCGGTGGCCTGATGTCGCGGATGCCGGTGCTGCCGGTCTTTGCACCCGAGGCGAAGCTGCAGCCGGTTTTCGTAGATGACGTTGCGGAAGCCATCGCCAATGCCCTGTCCGAGCCGGCGGTGTATGGCGGCAAGACCTATGAGGTTGCCGGTCCCGAAGTTCTCACGATGCTTGAACTGAATCAGCGTATTGCCGACGCGGAAGGCCGTGCGCGAAGCTTTGTTGTATTGCCGGACGCGGTGTCGGGGCTGATTGCCGCGTTCGGATGGCTGCCGGGTGCGCCTATCACCAGCGATCAGTTCAAGCTGCTCAAGGCTGGCAGCGTCGCCAGCGGCACGGTTCCGGGCATTGCCGATCTGGGCGTGGCGCCGCGTCCGCTGGGCTTGTTTCTCAGCCGCTGGATGACGCAGTTCCGCAAGCACGGGCGCTTCGGCGCGAAGAACGCCAGCGCGGCCTGAATTGGCGAGCGGGCGCCGGTGGCGCCCGCTTATCGCTGAGCGTCAGGCGTCCACTTCGGCGTAGTGGCTGGGCGGCTGGATCACCTCCATCCGCTCGGACAATAGCGGGCGGAAGGACGGGCGCGACTTCATCACGAGATACCAGCCGCGCGACTGCTCGTGGCCCGACCAGTCGAGCCCGCCAAGATAGTCCGCGACCGAGATCTGCGCGGCGGCGGCCAGATCGGCCAGCGTCATTGTCGGCCCGGCCAGCCAGGGGCGGGTGTCGATCAGGTAATCGAGGTAGTCGAGATAGTCGTGCGAGAGCTTCATTGCTTCGCGCAGCGCCTTCGCGTCCGGCGACTGGCGCAGGACCAGCCGCTTCTTCATGCGTTCGAGCAGCAGAGGGCCGGAGACGTCGTTGTAAAAGTTCTCGTCGAACATGGCGATCAGGCGGCGGATCTCCGCGCGCTGTTGCGCGGTGCCGCTGATCAGCGGACTGCGATCGACAGTTTCCTCGAAATATTCGCAGATCGCACGGCTGTCGGACAGGGTGATGTTGCGCTCGGTTTCCTTGACCACGGGGGTGCGTCCCGCCGGGTTCATGGCGAAAAGCCGGTCTTCGCCATCCCAGGGGCGGATCGTCTGCAGTTCGTAGGCGATTCCCTTTTCGGCCATCAGCAGCCGGACCTTGCGGCTGTAGGGGCAGAGCGGGAACTGGAATATGTGCCACATGGCATTGCGATGCCAAAGCGGTGCCGGGCCGTCCACCCGCAGCGGCTCGGGTGGTAGGACTAAACGCGTGGATAAGTCGGCGAGGCGTGCCTGCGGGCAGCCAGGGCGACATATCGCCCCGACGCGGGAGAGGGTGGTTGACCCTGAGGCGCAGGAGCGGAAAGTTCGCCATGATTGGGCCAACGGGCCCATGAGGGAGAGGCGAAAACATGCTGCTGAAATCTATCCGTCTGGGGTCGAACGACCTTGCGAAGACCCGGGCGTTCTACGATGCGACGTTTGGCGCGCTGGGCGTTGCCGAGTGCTCGACGCCGGAGCAATATCCGATCGTCATGTGGGACCTTGGCGGTGTGAAGTTCCTGCTCGGCCCTGCACGCGACGGCCAGCCCTGCACTTTCGCCAATGGCGGTACGATCATCTTGGAGGCGGACAGCGAGGATGCGGTGAAGGCCTGGCATACGGCCGGCCTTGCCAATGGCGGCAGCAGTGAGGGCCAGCCGGAGGCCAAGCCACAGGCGCGCGGGGCTTTCGGGGCCTACCTGCGCGATCCGGACGGCAACAAGCTGGGAGCCTATTTCGGCCTGCAGATGGGCTAACTGCGCGACAGCAGGAAAACCGCGTGTTCGGCGCGGAAGTTTGCCGCCGCCGCGCTGCACCGCGCGTCTCCAGAGAGAAACCACTGGCCTTCGACGGTGATCCCGCGCTCCTTCACCAGCGCGCGGAAGTCGTTGATGGTCAGGTGGTGGATGTTGGGGGTCTCGTACCAAGGGATCGGCAGCAGCCGGGTTACCGGCATCCGCCCGTTCCACAGCAGCGACATGCGCACGCGCCAGTGCGCGAAGTTGGGGAAGCTGACGAAGGCCTTGCGGCCGATGCGCAGAAGGTCTTCCAGCACCATGTCGGGGCGCATCGCCGTCTGCAGCGTCTGCGACAAGATCGCGTAGTCGACTGACTTGTCGGGATAGAAGGCGAGGTCCTTGTCGGCATCGCCCTGAATGACCGCGAGGCCCCTGGCAACGCAGGTGCCGACGTTGGCCGGATCGAGTTCCATACCGCGCGCGTCGCAGTGTTTCTGGTCGCGCAGCGCAGCCATCAGCGTGCCGTCGCCGCAGCCGACGTCGAGCAGGCTGGAGCCGGATGCGACATTGGCGGCGATGACCGCGAGGTCGGGGCGAAGCGCGGTCATTGCTTCAGGAACCCTTCGATGACGCGGTCGAGCGCAGGGACGTCGAGCAGGAACGAGTCGTGCCCGAACGGTGCCGACAGCTCGACGAAGCTCACCGGCAGCCCGGCTGCGTTGAGGGCGTGGACGACATTGCGCGATTCGGCGGTGGGATAGAGCCAGTCGGTATCGAAGCTGACGAGGCAGAAGCGCGCCTTCGATTGGGCGAAGGCATTGGCCAGCAGTCCGCCGTGCTCCTCGGCCAGATCGAAGTAGTCCATGGCGCGGGTGATGTAGAGATAGGAGTTCGCGTCGAACCGGTCGGTGAACGAGAGGCCCTGATAGCGCAGGTAGCTTTCGATCTGGAAATCGGCGTCGAAACCGAAGGTCTTTTCCGCGCGGTCCTGCAGGCGGCGGCCGAACTTGGCGGTGAGGCCCTCTTCGGAGAGATAAGTGATGTGCGCGGCCATCCGGGCTACCGCGAGGCCCTTTTCCGGGCCCTTGCCGTGTTCGTAGTATTTGCCCTCGCGCCATTCGGGATCGGCCATGATGGCTTGGCGCCCGACCTCGTGGAACGCGATGTTCTGGGCCGAGTGGCGCGCGGTCGACGCGATTACCAGCGCGGCGCGGGTGCGCTCGGGGAAGTTGGCGGCGAGTGAGAGCACCTGCATCCCGCCCATCGATCCGCCCACCACCGCGTGCAGGCTCTCGATCCCGAGCGCATCGAGCAGGGCAATGTGTCCGCGCACCATGTCGCGGATGGTGATGACCGGAAAACGCATGCCCCATGGCTCGCCGTCGGGCGCGGGGCTGGCCGGGCCGGTCGAGCCCATGCACGATCCGATCACATTGGCGCAGATCACGTGGAACCTGTCCGTATCGATCGGTTTGCCCGGGCCGACCATGCGCACCCACCAGCCGGGCTTGCCGGTCTTGGGATGGTTCGAGACGACGTGATGGTCTCCGGTCAGCGCGTGGCAGATCAGGATCGCGTTGTTCCTGGCCTCGTTGAGTGTGCCGTGTGTCTCGTAGGCGATGCGCACGCCGGGCAGGCTCTGCCCGCCGTCGAGCGGCAGCGGATCGGCCAGTTCGAGCACTTTGCTCTCGTCCAGGATCGGGGCGGTTGTCATCGTGATTTCGTGAAGTGGGGAAGGGCACTTCTCCTGTCAATCGCGGCTGTTATTTGGCGGCGGGCTGCGTTAAAGGCCCGCCGTCATGAGCGAAACCGGAACCCGCAGCAAAGCCCCCACTCCCAAGCCCTGGATCGCGGCGATCCATGCCTATGTGCCCGGCAAGTCGGCGGGCAAGGACGGGCGGCCGCTGATCAAGCTTTCGGCGAATGAGAACCCGCTTGGTACCAGCGAGGCCGCACTTGCAGCCAAGGCGAAGGCACCAGCGCTCTACCCGGACCCGGACAGCAAGGACCTGCGTGCCCGGCTCGGCGATCTGCATGGGATCGATCCGGCGCGCATCGTCATGGGCACCGGCTCGGACGAGCTGCTGAACCTTGCCGCGCAGGGCTATGCGGGGCTCGGCGACGAAGTGATCTACGTGCGCTACGGCTTTTCGGTCTACGACATCGCCGCCCGCCGCTGCGGCGCGGCGCCGGTGGTGGCGCCCGATGCCGATTACGGCACAGATGTCGATGCGCTGCTGGCGCTGGTGACGGACAAGACGCGCGTGGTCTTCGTCGCCAACCCGAACAACCCCACCGGCTCGTTCCTGCCCAAAGGCGAGATCGTGCGGCTGCACGCAGCGCTGCCCACCGACGTGCTGCTGGTGATTGATCAGGCTTACGGCGAATACGTCGCGCCCGAGGACGAGGATGGCGCCATGGCGCTGGCAGCAGCGCACGACAACGTGCTGGTCACGCGCACGTTTTCCAAGATCTTCGGCCTTGCCGGTGAGCGGATCGGCTGGGGCACCGGCGCGCCGGGGATCATCGACACGCTCAACCGCATTCGCGGGCCGTTCAACATTTCCAGCACCGGGCAGGCCATGGCTGCCGCCGCGCTGGACGACATGACCTTTGTCGAGCGCAGCCGCGTCCACAACCGCGACGAGCGCGCCCGCTTCGTCGAGAAGATCGTGGCGCTGAGCAATCACGGCCTGCGCCCGTTGCCGAGTCAGGCGAATTTCGTGCTGGTGCTGTTCGAAGGCAAGCTGACCGCCGAGGCCGCATTCGACGGTCTGGCCGAGCGTGGCTACATCGTGCGCTGGCTGCCCAATCAGGGCCTGCCGCATGGCCTGCGCATTACCATTGGTCATCCGCATGACATGGATGCCATCGCAGAAGGTATCCGTGAAATGGCGGAGGCTGCGCAGTGAGTTTCGAGCGGGTTGCGATTATCGGACTGGGGTTGCAGGGCGGCTCGATCGGCCTTGCCGTGCAGGAGTACCTGCCGGGGATCGCGACCACGGGCTATGACCTTTCGCCGGAAAACCGCGCGCGTGCCGCCGGGCGCGGGCTTGTGCATGCGGTCTTCGATACCGCAGAGGATGCCGTGCGCGATGCCGATCTGGTGATCTTCTGCGTGCCGCCGGGCGCGATGGGCGAAGCCGCGGCACCGCTGCGCGAGGTGATCCCGGCCCATGCGCTTGTCAGCGATGTCGGCTCCAGCAAGCAGGCGATCGCCAAGGCGCTGGGCGAGGCGCTGCCCGATCATCTCATAATTCCGGCGCACCCGGTGGCGGGCACGGAGAACTCGGGGCCGGACGCGGGCTTTGCGCATCTGTTCCGCAACCGCTGGTGCATCGTCACCCCGCCCGTGCAGACCGACCTGCTCAAGCTTTCGGCGCTGGTCGAATTCTGGGAAGCGCTCGGTGCCAATGTCGAGATCATGACGCCGGAGCACCACGATCTGGTGCTCGCGGTGACCAGCCACCTGCCGCACCTGATCGCTTATACCATCGTCGGCACTGCGTCCGATCTGGAAGACGTGACGCAGGGCGAAGTCATCAAGTATTCGGCAGGCGGCTTCCGCGACTTCACCCGCATCGCCGCCAGCGACCCGACGATGTGGCGCGATGTGTTCCTGTCGAACAAGGAGGCGGTGCTCACCATGCTCCAGCGCTTCACCGAGGACCTGACCGCTCTCCAGCGCGCGATCCGGGTGGGCGACGGCGACATGCTGTTCGACCACTTCGCCCGCACCCGCGCCATCCGGCGCTCGATCATCGAGGAAGGCCAGGACGATTCGCGGCCAGACTTCGGCCGCGGCGATCACGAGGGCGCTGCGAAGGGCTGAGACTTCGCTTGCACTATGTGCAAGGTGACACTCAGGTTGACACGGTTTACACTGTCCAGAGGATAGACTGTCACCTCCCGTGCAGGTGTAGCCTTGCGTCCTGCGCAATCGAGTGCGCCGGGTACAAGGCGGCAGGCGGGTTCAAGCGGGAAATGGCCATATCGGGGCATGCGGGCAGTGTGACAGGCTCTGCTCATGTAGGAAAACGGTTCGGTTGCGCCAGCCGCCGGCGGGTTGGCCACCCGACTGAACGAAATTTGGCAGACAAAGCGGGAGCCTCTGGCCGTTTCGCGGTTTGGGGGCGGCAAACCTGCCTCTGAAAGTGAGACTCCCGATGCCGATTTCGATCGAGACCCGTTTGGAATATGCCGTATCCGGCCCCGTCGATGTCTTGCTGCAAATCGAAGCAGCGATCATTCCGGAACAGTCCGTGCTGCACGCCCACATCGATTTGCCCCCCAGCGAGCATTTTGCCCGGGTGCAGGGACAGTCGGGTATCGGCGACCGCATCTGGCTGCGTGTCTCCGAGCCGCTCAGCGTGCACTACCGGGCGACGGTTGAGGTGAACCGGCTGCTTGCCGATGTCGGCACGCTCGCCGCCACTCCGCCGCACATGCTGCCGGGCGAGACGGTCGATTACCTGATGGCCTCACGCTATTGTCCCGCCGACACGTTCCAGGATTTCGTGAACGGCGAATTTGCCGGAACCGCAGGCGGCGCGCGCATCGCGGCCATTCGCGACTGGATCGGCCAGACGCTAAGCTACGAGCCGGGTTCCAGCGATGCCATGACCACGGCCGCGGATACCTTTCGCAGCCAAACAGGTGTGTGCCGCGACTATGCTCACCTGATGATCGCACTGGCGCGTGCCAGCGCTGTCCCGGCACGCTTCGCCAGCGTCTACGGTCTCGGCGTCGAGCCGCAGGATTTTCATGCCGTGGCGGAAGTTTTCCTCGACGGGGTATGGCACATGGTCGATGCCACCGGCATGTCCGCACCCGAAAGCATCGCCAAGATCGGGGTGGGGCGTGACGCCGCCGATGTCGCCTTCCTGACGAGCTATGGCGAGGTCGAACTGCTGGAGCAATCCGTATCGGTCGCCGCGGTAGATTCGGTGTAAGGCGGATCAGCTGTTCAGCGCATTTATCGCTTCCAGCACGCGCGCTTCCAGTTCCTCGCGCGGCAGGCCCGGTTCGATGCGCTCGCCCACGCGTACGGTGATGGTGCCGGGCTTCTTCCAGCGGCGGTGGTAGAGCGGGCCGCTGTTTACCGCCACCGGCACTACCGGCAGGCTCAGCAGCTTGTAGAGACCGGCAAAGCCCGATTGCAGGGCGCCGGGGTGGCCGTGCGGCACGCGGGTGCCTTCGGGGAAAATCGCCAGCGGGCGACCTTGCGCCGCAAAACCGCGGGCCTGCGATACCATCTTGCGCAAGGTCTTCGCGCCGCCGTCTCGCTCGATGGGGACCATGCCATAGCGCAATGCCGCATAGCCCCAGCCAGGGATGCGGATCAGTTCGATTTTGGGAAGCGGGGCGGGCCAGTCCATCTGCATCGGCAGGTCGATCGCCTCGAAGAAGCTTTCGTGCTTGATCGCGACGAGGACGCCTTCGTTCGGCATCTCGCCCTCGATCACGACCCGGATCCCCAGCAGCCAGCGCGCGCAGGACCGGTGATAGTGCGACCAGCCGCGCACGATGGCGTGGAGCAGGCGCTGGCTCACCCTTGAAGCCAGTACTGCCGCCAGTACGTAGAACACCGTGCCGGTGTAGAACACGGCATAGAACATGAGGCTTCGGAGCACGTGTACGGGCGATGCGCGCATCACTGTCCCGCCAGATTGAGCGCGGCGCGGGCCAGCAGCTTGTGGTATTCGAGGAACAGCGCGCCAAAACTCGGTTGCGAGGCTACCGCATCGCGCTCGACGCGGACGTCGGCAGGCATTTCGCGGCCCAGTTCGAGCATCGCGCGGCGCATGTGCCAGTCCGCCGTCACCAGCCGCACCGACCCGGCGTGGTGCTCGCTGACCCACTGGGCTGCCTCCATCGCGTTCGAATGGGTATCGTAGGCCTGATAGCCCAGGGTGATGCAGCAGGCCATCAGCCGGGGCGACACGCTGAACTCGGCCGCGAACTCCTTTGGCTTCACTTCGCGGTCGACGCCGGAAACCAGCAGGCGGGGTGCGCTGCCGGCCTTGAGCACGTTCACCGCATGCTCGATCCGGCCCTGGCTGCCTGTCAGCACGATCACGGCATCGGTGTGGACGTCGTCGGGCAGGGGCCGGGGCAGCGCGATGGCGAACCACAGGAACCCGAAGAGCCAGATCAGCAGGGCAAAGGCGAAGAAGCGGCGAAACATGACGGAGAGCTGTATAGGGCCTTGTGTGTACTATAGCATCTTGCGCAAGGCATGGAGAACCGTGAGGCGCGCGGTAATCATCGCCAGCAGGGTGGCCAGCACCGGCACCACCGCCAGAAGCAGCCAGTCGCTCCAGTTCAGTGCGCCGTTATCGACAAGGCCCGCACCGAGCCCGGCAAAACGGCGGCCGAGCGAGAGAATGACCACGAGAGCGAGAGCCAGCCCCACCGTACCGCCACCGGCCGCGTCATAGCCGATCGAGCGCTGGAACACGCGGGCGACCTGCGTATCCGTACCACCGAGCAGGTGGACGATCTCGATCGTGTCGCGGTTGGCGCCCAGCGCGGTGCGCGCCGCCAGTAGCACGGCCGCTGTCAGTGCGAGTGCCAGCAGCGCGACGAGGGCAATGGCCAGCAACTGCAGCGAGACCATCGCGTCGAACACCGGCTTCAGCCAGTTGGACTGGGCATCGACTCTTGCCGACGGGGCGATCGGTTTCAGCGCGGTTTCGATGGTTGAAAGTGCCTTGGGCGTCGCCGGACCTTTCAGGCGCACATCGATCAGTGCAGGCACCGGGATCGCGGAGCCTGTCGCGGTGCCGATGCCGGTGCCAAGCCAGGGCTCGATCAGGGCGTCCAGTTCGGCCTGCGGTACCAGCCGGAAACCCGAGATCCCGGGCAACATCTTGATGGAATCAACCGCGCGCCGGGCCTGCTCGGCGCGCATGTCGGCGCGCGGTTCCAGGATCTGGATCGTGACTCCGCCCTCGATCTCTGCCTTGGCGGAGGACACTGCATTGCCCAGCGCCAGGCCGGCAGCCAGGGCAATTACCGTCATCGCCACCATGATCGCGATCACCCAGGGCATCGGCCCCGACATGCGCGCCTGCGGGATCAGCTCCGCACCCCTGGCATTGAACAGGCGGCGCACCACTACAGCGTCTTCCGCGGCGGATAGCGCAGTGCGCCCGTGGGATCGGACAGGCGCCCGCGGTCGAGCCGCATGATCAGGCTGTCGGGCACCTTGCGCAGCAGGTCGAGATCGTGCGTGGCGACCACTACCGTGGTGCCCTGCCGGTTGAGCATCTCGAACAGGCGGATGAGCTTGAATGCCATGTCAGGGTCGACGTTGCCGGTCGGCTCGTCGGCCACCAGCATGGCCGGGCGGGCGATCACCGCGCGGGCAATGGCAACGCGTTGTTGCTCCCCGCCCGAAAGCGTGGGCGGGCGGGCGTCGATCCGGTCGGATAGCCCGACCCAGTCGAGAATGTCGCGGACCGGGCCGGTAAGGTCTTCCTCGCGGTGCCCGCCCACGCGCAGGGGCAGAGCGACATTGTCGAAAGCCGATAAGTGCGGGATCAGCCGGAAGTCCTGGAACACCACGCCGATCCGGCGGCGCAGTTGCGGCAGGCGGCTCCTCGGCACGGTAATGGCATCGGTGCCGAACATGCGGATCGCCCCGCGCGAAGGGCGCTGGGCGAGGTAGAGCAGCCGCAGCAGCGAGGTCTTGCCTGCACCGCTGGCGCCGGTGAGGAAATAGAACCGGCCTGGGAACAGAGTGAACGACAAATCGCTCAGCACCTCCCGGTCGGTGCCGTAGCGCAGTCCGACATTATCGAAGTGGATGATTTCCCCGTCCGTGGTCATATTCTTCCGGTTTCTGCCTTCGCCGGGTCCGAACGGGCGATGCGAGGGGCTATAACGGCCAATGAATGTGGAAAAAAGGGCATTAGACCCTGAACCCACAGGCCGAGTGCTTGTAGCATGCAAGTTAACCGTGCTTATGGAGCAGATCATGATTATTGCCTGCCCTGCCTGCTCGACGCGTTATGCCGTCCCGGACAGTGCCATCGGCGTTGATGGCCGCACGGTTCGCTGTGCGAAGTGCCGTCACAGCTGGTTCCAGGAAGGGCCGGAGCTTTTGTTCGCGGAAGCTCAGGGGGCAACATCGGTTCAGGCCAGCGCCGTCCCGTCACAGCCCGCTGCGTCGCCACTGCACGGAACGGCGTCGCCGCCTCCTGCGGCAGAGGGTGTTTCGCCGGTTGCCGCGCCCGGCCGGGAAGCGGAGCCGGAAGTCGACCCGCTGCCGCCGCTGCCGTCGAGAGCGCCGCGCCGGGCCGAGCGGGCCGCGGCTTTTTACGACGATACCGGCAACAAGCCCTACTCGGATGAGGGCGCGTCGAGTTTCGACTTCGCACCGCCGTTCCGGCCGCGCCGCAACTGGACGAAGATCGGCACCTATGCTGCCGGGATCTTCGCTGTCGTGACGCTCGGTCTTGCCGGTGCGGTTGCGTGGAGCGGATTGCCCGACTGGGTGCCGCTGCCGCGCGCGACTTTCCAGCAGGCGCAGCCGGACCTGCAGCTCGATTTTCCGCGCAACCGGCAGGACCGCAAGCCTCTGCCCGACGGCTCCGAGTTCTTCAGTGTCAGCGGCACCATCAGCAATATCGGCAGCGAGGCGCAGTACGTGCCCTCGTTGCTGGTCGTCCTGCGCGACGAGCGCGAGCGCATTGTCTACGAAAAGGAAGTGGTTCCGCCCAAGCGCAAACTGGCGCCGGGCGAGACTGTGACCATCAACGAAGCGCTGACCGACATTCCCAAGGCGGCCCACGCGGCAGAGATTGGCTGGAAGCCGAACTGACGCCCATGGCCCCGGCGCCCGGGCGTTTTCCGCAGGCGCAGGAAGATTCTCGAAAATATTGTTCGCGACTCGCTTGCGGCCTCCGAATCCCTTTGCTAAGGGCGCGCTCCTGCCACGGGGCGGATGCAAATCCAGCCCCGTTGATTTAGCGGTCGTGGCGGAATTGGTAGACGCGCAACGTTGAGGTCGTTGTGGGCGAAAGCCCGTGGAAGTTCGAGTCTTCTCGACCGCACCAGGCAGTTTCTGAAAAGCACTGATCATTGCCTTCGGGCACCCCCGCGCATGGGGATGTGGCGCCTGCAGTCCGGACTGCCTTGCGATCACAAGATCACGCACTAAGCTTCTCTGACTGGCGCTGCCATCCGGCAGCCGCCTGACTTTCAAGGAAAACGTGCATGCGCTTCGGACCGCTCCCCGTTCTTGCCGTCGCTCTCGCCTGCGTGCCAGCGGTGGCCATAGCAGCGGAGGCGCCGGACGATGGCCCTACGGCGCTGTTCCAGTCTGAGTCGGTCCAGTCGGCAGGCTCGGTCACGGTGGGCGGTTCGCGCATTGGCTTTCACGCCATCGCCGGGACGCTGGTGGTCCACGCCAAGGGCTGGGAGGACACCGACGCGCTCGATGCCAAGACCTCGGGCGATGACGATGCGCCCAAGGGCAAGGCCGAGGCCTCGATGTTCTACACCGCCTATTTCAAGGACGGTGCGCCTTCTGCCAGCCGTCCGGTCACGTTCCTGTTCAACGGCGGGCCGGGTTCCTCGACCGTGTGGCTGCATATGGGCGCTTTCGGGCCGGTACGCGTCCAGACGGCGGACAACAGCCATACGCCTCCGGCGCCCTATGGCATGGTCAACAACGATGCGAGCTTGCTCGATGCCAGCGATCTGGTGTTCATCGATGCGCCGGGCACCGGCTTCAGCCGCATCGCCGGGCCGGACAAGGACAAGGCCTTCTACGGCGTCGATCAGGACATCGATGCCTTCGCGCAGTTTATCGGCCAGTTTCTGTCGAAGTATAACCGCTGGAACTCGCCCAAGTACCTGTTCGGTGAAAGCTACGGCACAATGCGCGGGGCAGGGCTGGCGCTGGCGCTGCAGAACCAGTCGGTCGACCTCAATGGCGTGATCCTGCTGTCGGACATCCTCAACTGGGACCTCATGCCCGACGACCCGCAGGTCAATCCCTCGGTGGACCTGCCCTATATCGTCGCGCTGCCGACTTATGCGGCGACGGCCTGGTATCATCACAAGCTGGCCGAGCGGCCCGATGATCTCGGAACCCTGCTCAAGCAGGTCGAAGGCTTTGCGACCGGCGACTATGCGCAGGCGCTGATGCAGGGCAATGCCCTGCCGGAGGCCGAACGCCAGCGCATTGCCGCGAAGATGGCGGCGTTCACCGGGCTGCCGGTGAACTATCTGCTCAAGACCAACCTGCGGATCGAGTACGGCGCCTTCCAGAAGGAACTGCTGGCGGACCGGGGGCTGACCACCGGCACGCTCGACACGCGCTTTACAGGCGCGACGCTGGACCCGCTGAGCAAGGTGGCGCAATACGATCCGCAAGGCTCGGCGATCGGCGGGGCCTATATCGCTGCATTCAACCAGTATGTGCGCAGCACGCTGCATTATGGCGAGGGTAAGGAATTCAAGCCTGACATCGACGTCTATGGCAGCTGGGACTACCGGCACCAGCCTCCCGGCGCGGGCAAGCCGCTGATCGCGCTGCCCAACGTGCTGCCCGATCTGGCCGTGGCGATGAAGAACAACCCGACCATGAAAGTGATGGTGAACGGCGGCTACTTCGACGTCTCGACACCCTATTTCGAAGGCGTGTTCGAGATGCGGCACCTGCCCGTTCCGGCGGACCTGCAGGCCAATGTCGAGTATAGCTACTATCAGTCCGGGCACATGGTCTACGCGCACCTGCCTTCGCTGCATGAACTGCACGACAAGGTGGCCGCTTTCATCCGGCGCACGGATGGCGAGGCGCGCTGATCTTTCCCTGACAGGTCAGAGCAAGGCCAGCAGGGCGAAGCTCGCGAGCCAGTGGGTGCCCATGTAGTCGTCGGCGATGTGCGGCAGGCTGGCAGCGATGTGCCGCTCCGCCGCCGCGCGCGCCGGGGCCGCTACGGGATGGGCTTCGCCAAGCGCAACCGCGATTTCGCGCCAGCACCATGCGCGGCTGAGGTTGAGGCCGTCGAGGTGCGCGATCTTGCCGTCGCTGCGGTCCGAGACGGTCGCGGGGGTGAAGAGCGTGGCGGGCAGGCCCTGTGCTGCATCGGGCAGGAAAGCCTCGAACCATGCGGTGAAGGCCGCACTGTCGAGCAGGCGGCTCATCAGCATGGCTTCGGTGAGCGCGGAGGAGAGAAACTCGTCGCCGCCCGGCTCCCACGCCTGACAGCCACGGTCCGCGCCGAACCAGCCGAGCGCGGTTTCAGCGATCTGCGTGGCCAGCGCGCGATCGTACTGCACGGCCCATTCATGGGCGAGGGCGAGTGCGAAGGCGCTGTTGAAGTGCGTGCCGGTACGGATGGGGTAAGTCTGCTTGGGCAGGAACGTGCGGAAGCGCTGCGCGAAGGCTTCGGCGAGAGGCGTCAGCGCAGGGCCCCAGGGGGCAACGTGGCGCATCGCCTCGCCATGCAGGGCCAGCAGCCAGCCCCAGCCGTAAGGGCGCTCGAACCCTGCAGACGACGGGCGGTCGAGATAGGCGCATTCCGCGGCGACCAGCTCCGGCGTCAGCATGGCATCGGCGCGGGCGCGCACGGCAGCGGCCTCGGGCAAGTCCGGATAGAGCCGCGCCAGCGTGAGCACCTGCCACCAGCCGTGGACGCAGCTGTGCCAGTCGAAGCTGCCATGGAAGATCGGATGCAGCACGCGCGGGGGCAGGGCGTCCGCATCGCCGTCCAGCACATGGTCCAGCTTGTGCGGGTATTCCTGCCCCAGATGGCTGAGAGTGAGGGCAGCAAAGCGGGCGGCGGTTTCGGGATCGAGGGCAGGCATTAGGCCGTAAACTCCTAAATGGCGCCATCGAGGCGTCGAAAAGTCTGGAAATATCGGCATATTCCTGTGCCTTCTCTCCTTGCGCTGAGCCATTTTGCCTCAAACCTCGATGGTGCCATTTAGGAGTTTACGGCCTAGATCACCCAGTAAAGCAGCACGATATTGAAGATCAGCAAGGGAATCGCGGTCGGGATCTGGGCGCGGATCACACCGTAGCGGTCGCGCAGTTCGAGCAGGGCGGCAGGCACGAGATTGAAGTTGGCCGCCATCGGCGTCATCAGCGTGCCGCAGAAACCCGCGAGCATCCCGATCGCGGCAACGCGGGCAGGTGCGCCGCCATAAGTGTGGATCAGCAGTGGCAGGCCGATCGCCGTCAGCATCACCGGGAAGGCCGCGAAGGCATTGCCCATGATGACGGTGAACAGCGCCATGCCGAAGCAATAGACCGTGACCGCGCCCAGCACGCTGCCTTCGGGAATGACGTGCCCGATCAGCGAACCGACCACGCCGCCCATGCCTGCCAGCGCGAAGACCGCGCCAAGGCTAGCCAGCATCTGCGGCAGGATCGCGGCCCAGCCGATATGGTCCATCAGCCGCGTGCCTTGCCGGAACGGCTCGGCAGGGGCAGGGCGCAGCCAGAGGTAGCAGATGGCCAGAGCCAGGATCACGCCGAGCGTCAGCGATACCAGCGTGGCCTGTTTGGGATCGACCAGTCCGGGCAATTCTGAAAACAGCAGCGTGCCTGCCAGTGCCGTCACCGGGATAACCAGCGCTGGGACGAACAGCATGGAGCCGCGCGGCGCGACGGGCTCCTGCGGCCTCTCGCGTGATCCCATGCGGCCCAGCGTCGCCACCAGCACGATCGCCAGCACCAGCACGCCGTTGCCCAGATCACCCAGCCTGTCACCCAGCAGGAAGCTGACCGCGATAAGCGCGTAGAACAAGGCATTGCCGGGATGCCGGGGCCGCCCGGCCACGCTCAGTACGGCGAACGCCGCGAAGGTGACGCCCGCGACGAGGTAGAGAAAGCCCAGCCCGATCAAGGCTTGCGCGCCTTGCGCCTGAGCTGCCGGTCGGCGAGCAGCAGACGGGTGCCGTGGATTGCGAAGGCGGCGATGGCGGTCGGGATCGCCCAGGCCGACAGCGCCAGTGGCGGCAGGTCGATCCCGTCAGCTTCCAGCACGCCTTTCATCAGCAGGATCGAACCGATGGCGATGAAGATGTCCTCGCCGAAGAACAGGCCGACATTGTCGGTCGCGGCGGCGAGCGCCTTCGCCTGCTCGGGGTCGCTCTCGCCCGGAGCCTGCGTTTCGGCGGCGGCTTCGGCCATCGGCGCGATCAGCGGGCGCACGGTCTGCGCCGGGCCCGCGATCGAGGTGAGGCCTAACGCAGCGGTGACCTGCCGGAACAGCAGGTAGACCAGCAACAGCCGTCCCAGCGTCGCGCCCCGGATTCGCCCGATCAGGTCGCGTGCGCGCTCCTGCAGGCCGTGGCGTTCGAGGATGCCGATTACCGGCAGGACGATGTAGATGATCGTGATGTAGCGGTTGTCGTTGAACGCCTTGCCGAAGGCCGAAAGCACGGTGCCGGGATCAAGCCCCGCCGCCAGCCCCGTCACCAGCGCCGAGGCGACGACCACCAGCAGCGGATTGAAGCGCAGCATGAAGCCTGCCGCGATCACCACGATTCCGGCCAGAACCCACATCAGCCGCGCCTTCCGGCAGTGCGCTCACTCATCGCCGTAAATGGCCACCCTGGCCTCGGCGCCCTTGCGGGCCACGCCGCGATACATGCCGGGCGTGTTGAACGAGAAGGCCGGAGTGCCGTCGGCGGAAACCACGATCACGCCGCCATCGCCGCCCAGTGCCAGCGTTTCTTCCTGCACCTTGTCGGCTGCGGCCTGCGGTCCTTCGCCAAGGAACCGCATGCGCGCGCAGATCTCGTGCGCGACGCCTTCGCGGATGTAGTATTCGCCCGCGCCCGTGGCCGAGACAGCGCAGGCACGGTTGTCGGCGTAGGTTCCAGCGCCGATGATCGGGCTGTCGCCGACGCGGCCGTAGAGCTTGCCGGTGAGGCCTCCGGTTGAGGTGCCCGCCGCCAGGTTGCCGTGGCTGTCGCGCGCGACAGCGCCGACGGTGCCGTATTTCTCGCTGCGCTCGAAATCGCCCTCGGCCTGATGCTTCGCCTTGAACGCCTGTAACTGCTGCCAGCGCTCCTCGGTGCGGAACCACGAGGGATCGACTTGTTCGAGGCCGTTGTCGCTGGAGAACCTGTCCGCACCTTCCCCGGCCAGCATCACGTGCGGGCTCTTTTCCATCACCGCGCGGGCAAGGCTGATCGGGTGGCGGGTCATGGTCACGCCGGCGGCCGCGCCTGCCTGGCGCGTGGCGCCATCCATGATAGAGGAATCGAGTTCGTTCTTCCCGTCCGCAGTGAACACCGCGCCGCGTCCGGCGTTGAAGTTGGGATTGTCCTCCAGTACGCGGATGGCGGCTTCGACCGCATCCAGCGCCGTTCCGCCCTTGTCGAGCACTGCGCTGCCCGCATCGAGCGCCTCGTGCAAGGCTGCACGCACGGCAGCGTCGCGCTCGGGCGTCATCTTTTCGCGCTTGATGACCCCGGCTCCGCCGTGGATCACCAAAGTCCAGTTGTCATCCGCCGATGCCATAGTGCCTGTCAGAACCGTTGCGATCACTGCGAGCTTTGCCAGAAATCCGATGCGCACCTGCCACCTCTTTTCTTTCCGGCCAGAGGCCTTTGCGGCGATGTTACCGGCATCCGGACCGGCCGCAAGCGGTCCGTTCCTTTCCTGTCCGAAGTCCGCTGGGATTTGCATGCAGGGTCGGGTAGGCTAGGCGCTGCCTATGTTTCTCGCCTGGTTCCAGTTCCTCGTCTGCGTCGTCGTGATCGGCTTTGCCGGACCGGCGCTGACCCGCAATGCTGAGATGATTGCCCGGCTGACCGGCATGTCGCGCGGCTGGGTGGGGCTGATCCTGCTGGCCACGGCGACCTCGCTGCCGGAACTCTACACCGGGATCAGCGCGGTGGCACTGGCCGACGCGCCCAATATCGCGATCGGCGATGCGTTGGGCAGCTGCCTGTTCAACCTTGTCATGCTGGTCGTGCTCGATGCGCTTTCACGCGATGAGCCGGTGTGGCGCCGTGTCGATCAGGGGCATATCCTGACGGCGGGCTTCGGGGTGATCCTGATCGGCTTCGTCGGCGCGCTGATCCTCGTGGTGCGCGAAGGGTTCGATTTCCGGATCGGCCACGTCAGTCTCTATGCGCCAATGCTGATGCTGCTCTACTTCATCGCCGTGCGAGCGGCCTTCCACTACGAGCAGCGCCCGCGCGAAACCGCGCCGCAGGCCGCTGAAGTGATCGACGGCCAGACGCTCGGCCGCGCCGTCGGACGCTATTGCCTCGCCGCTCTCGTGGTCGGCGCTGCGGGGGCGTGGCTGCCCTTTGCGGGCCTCGCCGTGGCGGAGGCGATGCACTGGAAGACCTCGTTCGTCGGCACCCTGTTCGTGGCGGCGGCGACGTCCATTCCCGAACTGGTGGTGACGATCACTGCCTTGCGGCTCAGTTCCGCCGACATGGCCATCGGCAACCTGCTGGGCAGCAACCTCTTTGCCATCCTCGTCATCGGCATCGACGACGTGGCCTATCGCGGTGGCTCGCTGTTCGTGGATGTCTCGCCCGCGCATGCCGTGACTGCCATAGCCGGATCGATCATGGGCGGAATCCTGATCGTTGCGCTGCTCTACCGGCCGGGCAACCGGTTCTTCGGCCTGATCAGCTGGATCGGGCTGGCGCTGTTGATAGTGTACATGCTCAGTTCCTATGCGATCTACCTGCACGGGCATTGAGCGGGCGCCGGCCGCGGTTTGACCGTTCAGCCCTGCGTCCCCGCCTGCAGCCTCTATTCATCCGGGCAATTGCTGGTGCAGGTGGCCTGTGGGGGAGGCGTCAGTCCCCCGCTTACTCTGATGGAAACACCGTTTTTCAAGTGGTGAGTTGGGACATTTGTGCCTTCGAGCGGGTCGCCACGTCCCAAAACACTGATTGGCGCATGACTTTTCTGATGACCATGCCTGACTGAAGCCTGGGTCTGGCTTGAACTCGACCTCACGGTACTGGCTGCGTTACCGAAGCTCCCGGCAATGGCTGAACCCAGAGAGCGCTGCGCCCCTGCCTGTCCTGCGCCCGTTCCGCCAAGCAGGATCGCCGACTCGGCCGCGTCCTGGGCGGCCGCGCCTGCGGGCAGACAGAACAGAAAAAGGGACGCGCAAATTGCCGCGGTCTTTCCGAATGCCATTCGACTTCCCCCAACTTGCAGGCATTGTGATTTGCGGGGTGCAGTATTTGCCTGTTGCAGACCGGACGGAGCCGGAATGTTTCCGAGAGCAGTCTAACGCAGCGTAAGCCCGGAGTCCAAATTCATGCCATCTACCCCACGATAGCCTTAGCGAACCGCCGCTTTGCCAGCGTCAGGATCACCGCCATCACCACTGTCATCGCCGCCACTTCGGCAATTCCGTCACCTTTCAGCACGGCGAAGTGGAAGAGGTCCGCCACCGGCTGCACCAGAAACAGCAGCGCATAGATCACCGTGATGCAGGCCATGATCACCGCGAAAGTCAGGTTGTGCCCCGAACGGTGCATGCTGATCCCGGAGCGGAACGAGCGGTTCACGATGATCAGCACCAGCACCGCGCAGATCAGCCCGGCAAAGCAGGTCGAACGGAAATGCGCGTCGTCCATGCTGGTGAACTGCGCCCAGCCTGCCAGTGCGATCAGGCCGATGAGGGCGACGATGCCCTGCAGTGCCGACCATCCCAGCAGCACGCGCGAGACCAGCGGGCTGTCCGGCGCGCGCGGCGGGCGGTCCATGATGTCGGGCTCTTCGGGCTCGGCCTCGAAGGCGAGCGAGCACATCGGGTCGATCACCAGCTCGAGCAGCGCGATATGGATCGGCCCCAGGATGATCGGCCAGCCGGTGAGCAGTGGTGTCAGCGCCAGCCCGCCGATCGGGATGTGCACCGCGAAGATGAACTCGGTGGCCTTGCGGATATTGTCGTAGATCCGGCGGCCAAGGCGCACGGCGGTGGCGATCGACTGGAAATCGTCGTCGAGCAGCACGATCGCAGAGGCCTCGCGCGCCACATCGGTGCCGCGTTGGCCCATGGCGACGCCGATATGCGCGGCCTTGAGCGAGGGCGCGTCGTTCACCCCGTCTCCGGTCATGGCGACCACTTCGCCAGCTGCCTTGAGCGCGGTGACGATCCGTAGCTTCTGCTCGGGCATGACGCGCGCAAAGACGGAGACGGCATGGATGCGCGAGGCCAGCTCTTCGTCGCTCAGCCGGGAGATGTCCTCGCCGCTCATCGTCTCGCCCGGGGCGATCCCGGCCTTTTCGGCGATGGCGCGGGCAGTGGCGGGATAATCGCCGGTGATCATCACCACCCTGAGGCCCGCGCTCTGCAGTGTGCGCACGGCTTCGGGCACCGTTTCCCGGATAGGATCGGCCAGGCCGACAAGGCCTGCGAACGTGAAGTCGAAGTCGTGCTGGTTGTCGGGCAGTGTCCCGTTTTCCCAGCAGGAGCGGGCGACACCGAGCACGCGCAACCCTCGCGAGGCCATCTCCGCAACGGAGGCGTCCATTTCCTGCCTTGCGGCTTCGTCGAGATGGCACAGGCTGGCGATGGCTTCGGGCGCGCCCTTCGCGGCGACCATCTTTCCGTCCTCGCCCTGGCTGGACCAGACGTGGGACATGGCGAGAAGGTCGGTATCCAGTGGATAGTGGCGGTGCAGGGTCCAGCCGTCGTCCTGCCGGTCCTTGAGCGCGGCTCCCGGAAAGGCGGCGTCCAACTCGTGGAAGGCCTTTTCCATGGGATCGAACGGGTCTTCGGGGCAGGCAAGGATGCCGGCGCGCGCCAGATCCAGGAATTCCTCGGGAAACACGACGCCGTCATCTGCCGAGCGGAACGCGGCGCCATCCGGCAGCCGCAGTTCCTCGACGACCATGCGGTTCTGGGTCAGCGTGCCGGTCTTGTCGGTGCACAGCACGGTGGCTGCGCCCAGCGTCTCGATCGCGGTGCCGCGCCGGGCCAGCACGCGCGAGCGCGACATGCGCAGTGCGCCCATTGTCATGAACAGCGTGAGGACGACCGGCAGTTCCTCGGGCAGCATCGACATGGCGAGCGCGACGCCCGAGAGCAGCGCGTCGAGCCAGCTGCCGCGCAGGAAGCCATAGAGCAGGATGGCGAGCACACTGACGCCGATGCCGCCCACCGCGAACCAGCGCACGAGGCTGCGGGTTTGCAGCGTCAGGCGCGGGGTTTCGTCGGTCAGCGTCGCAAGCGACTGTCCGATCGCGCCTATGCGTGTTCGCGGTCCCGTCGCGGCAACGCGAATGAGGCCGGTGCCGCGTACTATCAGCGTGCCCGAATAGGCATAGGGCACGCCGTCGCCACCGGGCAGGGGCGGTTCGGCTGGTTCCTCGCCAGACAGATGGGCCTTGGTCACTGCGACGGATTCGCCCGTCAGGATCGCCTCGTCGGCTTGCAGGGTGTCGGCCTGCACGAGCCAGCCATCGGCGGCCACGCGCCCGCCTTCGCTCACCACCAGCAGGTCGCCGCGCACCACGTCCTGCGAGCGGATCGTCTGGCGCTGGCCATTGCGGATCACCATGGCATGCGGCACCGAAAGGTCGCGCAGCGCGTCGATGGCCCTTTCTGTACGCGCTTCCTGCACCACCGCGATCACCACGGTCAGCCCGGCAAAGGCGAGCAGGATCAGCGCGTCGCTCGGTTCGCCGAGGAGCAGGTAGATGATCCCCGCCGCCACCAGGAACATCAGCATCGGTTCGCGCAGAACCCCCCCGATGATGCCGAAAATCGAACGCTGCTTGCCGCTGGAGAGCTCGTTCGGCCCGTCGGCCGCGAGACGTTCAGCGGCCTCTGCCGGCGAGAGGCCACGATATTCCGGCTGGGAGGGAGATGCGGTCATATCTGCTTGGCAGTGTGCGGGCTCTTTGTGACCGGATCAAGATGTCCGGCCCAAGAGGCGGCCCGCGCGTTCCGGCCCGGGCGGCCTTCAACTCCCTATTCAGCCGCCTTGGGATCGGCGGCCGCCTCGACCTGCCGCAGGACGCGCAGCACATTGCCGCCCCAGATCTTGGCTACGTCATCCTTGCTGTAGCCTGCCTTGAGCAGCGCGGCGGTGATCTTGGGCAGCCCGCTCACGTCCTCGAGGCCGACCACGCCACCGCCGCCGTCCCAGTCCATGCCGATGCCGACATGATCGGGGCCAACGACTTGTAGCGCATGGAGCAGGTGCTTCATGAAGTCGTCGAAGGTGGGCTTGTCCGTTTCGGGATATTTCGCGTCGATCTCGCGCCGCTTGGCAAGCATGGCGGAATACTGCTCCGCCGTCATGTTCGCCTCGTCTCCCATTTCGGCGGACAGTGCCTTTGCGGCCGCAGCGCGCTCGGGGTTGGGCTTCCGGGCGCGCAGATAGCCGCCATAGCTATTGATCTGGATGACCCCGCCCTTCGCCGCCAATGCGCGCAAGCGGTTGTCATCGACATTGCGCGGGTTGTCATAGATCGCCTTGCAGCCAGAGTGCGAAAGCACCACCGGCGTCGTCGATTTGGCAATCAGCTGGTCCAGCACCTCGTCGCTCGAATGCGAGCCGTCGATGATCATGCCCAGCTTGTTGGCCTCGGCCAGCAGTTCCAGACCCAGCGGACTGAGGCCGTGCCACTTCGGTCCATCGGGATCGGTCGAACTGTCGGCGAACTGGTTGTTGCGGAAATGGGCGAAGCCGGTCTCGCGGACGCCCATCTTGTAGAACAGCTTGAGCATCGAGACGTCCATGCCCAGCGGATAGGCATTCTCGATGCTCATGTAGACGATGCGCTTGCCCTCTGCATTGATGCGCGCGGCGTCATCGGCCTTGAGCGCGAGCTCGAACTGGTCGGGGTACGAGGCGACCATCAGCCGGATCGACATGCCGCGCATCACCGCGAAATCGCGAACCTTGGCGTAGTGCTCGGCATCGAGCGGCCCCTGCGGCGTATAGATCGCCCAGAAGCCGCCATCGAACTCGCCTGCCTTCATGCGCGGCAGGTCGACCTGGCTGTAGTCGCTGCGCACGTCGTGCCAGTCCATGATCGACCAGCCATCGGGCCGGTCCACCGTTTCCGGCGTGTCGAGGTGGGTATCGAGCGTGATCATGTCCCGCTGCAGCGCGACGACTTCGGGGGACGCCGGTTCTCCCGAACCGTCACTGGCGGCATGGGCAGCCTGAAGCGGGAGGAGCAGGGCAGCACTGGCCAGCAGGCGAAAGGCCATGGTCTTCATAGGGGTAAGTACTCCGCGGAAAGCGTGGACCGGAAGGGTGGGGGTGCGCGCGGTTGTCCGCGTCGTCGCTATCGAACGGCTGCGGGCGATGATGTCGCGGGCTGCGGCAATGTCAATGTCGCAGCGCGAAAATGCGCGGCGAAGTCAGGCTTTCGCGCCGCCCGCCGGACGGCACAGTCCTTCCTGCGCGACGCTGGCGACCAGCGCGCCCGTGCGGTCGAAGATCGATCCGCGCGCAAAGCCGCGGGCATGGCCGGACCAGGGACTGTCCATCACATAGAGCAGCCAGTCGTCGACTGGCGGTGTCGCGTGGAACCATATGGTGTGGTCGAGGCTGGCAGTTTGCAGCTGGGACGAGAAAAACACGACCGGGTGCGGCAGCACTGCGGTCGTGATCAGGGCGAAGTCGCTGGCATAAGCGAGCACCACGCGCGCCAGCGCCGCATCAGCTTCCATCGGGCAGGCGAGGCGGAACCACAGGTACTGCTCCGGAATTCCTGCGCCGTCCCGGCCGGCAGGCGCGCGAGGGCCGGGGCGTACATCGTACGCGGCGAGGCATTCCAGAATGGCGGACGGGATCGGCTGACCCGAGGCAGCGAGCGCACCGGCAAGCTCGGGGCAAGCCTCGGGTGGCATAACACCGGGCATCGGGGCGGCATGGGCGTAGCCGTGCTCGGAAAGGTGGAACGAGGCGGCAAGGTTCAGGATCGGCCGTCCGTCCTGCATGGCCACGACCCGGCGGTTGGCGAAGCTGCGGCCGTCGAAATCGCGCAGTACGCGGTAGATGATCGGCCGAGAGGAATCTCCCGGGCGCAGGAAATAGGAGTGCAGCGAATGCGCCTGCTTGTCTTCGGGTATCGACCGGGCGGCAGCGGCCAGCGCCTGAGCCACCACTTGTCCGCCGTAAACGCGGCCCGGCCCACTGGGCGGGGACACGCCGCGATAGAGATCGGTATCGAGTTCCTCGATGGTGAGCAGGCCGCGCAGTTTCGATACTGCGCTCTCCAGCGTTTCAGACACCGCTCTTGCCGATCACCGTATCCGCGCCGCTATTCTGGCCCTGCAGCCACTCGCGCGCCTGCTGCTCGATCGAGAGCAGTTCGCCCAGCGTCTGTTCGATCGCCTTCTGCTGCTTGCGCAAATCACCGATGCGCTCACCGACCTTGGCGATCAGCTGGCGCACCTGCTCGTTGTGCTCTGGATCGACATCGTAGAGGTCGAGGAACTCCTTGATCTCGCGGATGCTGAAGCCCAGCCGCTTGCCGCGCAGGATCAGCTGCATCCGGCCGATCTCGCGCCGGGAATAGATCCGTGTCGTGCCCGCGCGCTGCGGGGCGATCAGCCCCTTGTCCTCGTAGAAGCGCAAGGTCCGCATGGTGACACCGAGCAGGTTCGCCGCCTCCTGGATGCCCAGCATCTCCAGATTTTCTGCCGCGGTGGCAGCGCTGGCGGGGCTCATGAGCCTGCCGCCCGGCGCGCCGCTTCCTCTTCGGCGAGGTCCTTTTTGGAGAGCTTGCCGACCATGGTCTTGGGCAGGCTGGTACGGAATTCGATCGCCCCCGGCATCTCGATCTTGTTCAGGCGTTCGCTGAGGAAGGCTTTCAATGTATCTTCATCCAGTATGTCCCCCTGGTGCAGCACCACGAACGCTTTCGGGGACTGGCCGCGATAGGCGTCCGGCACGCCGATCACTGCCGCCTCGGCCACCATCGGATGCTCGTAGAGAGCCTCCTCTATGACCCTTGGATAGACGTTGTAGCCCCCGCACAGGATCATGTCCTTGATCCTGTCGACAAGGAAGAGATAGCCGTCTTCGTCGAGATAGCCAATGTCCCCGGTGCGCAGCGCGCCGTAGATGAAGGTATTGTCCGTCGCCTCCGGCCGGTTCCAGTAGCCTTTCATGACTTGCGGGCCGCGCGCGCAGACTTCGCCTTTCTCGCCGGTCTTGCACACGCGGTTGGGCTCGTCCGGATCGCGGATCTCGAGAGCGGTGCCGGGAAAGGCGGGGCCGCAGGAGTTGTCCTTCACCAGCCCGTCGATCGGATTGCAGGCTATGATCGGGCTGGCTTCGGACAGGCCATAGCCCTCGACCACATTCACGCCGGTCTTCTGCTCGAACACCTTGCGCACTTCCAGCGGCATCGGGGCGCCGCCCGAAATGCACACGCGCACGCTGTCGAATTCGCCGTGCAGGTGCTCCTTGTTGAGCGCGGTGTAGAGCGTTGGGACGCCGAAGAACTGGGTCGGCCTGGTGCGCTTCGCGGTGGCGAGGAAGGATTTCATCTCGAAGCGCGGCAGCAGGATCATCTCGGCCGCGGTATCGACCGAATAGTTGAGCACCGTCGTCAGTGCGAAGACATGGAACAGTGGCAACACGCCGAGCGTGCGCTCCTGATGATCGGGCATGTGGCCGACATGGGCGATCATCTGCGCGCTGTTCGCGGCCAGGTTCGCGTGGCTGAGCATGGCGCCCTTGGGCACGCCGGTAGTGCCGCCGGTATATTGCAGCACGGCCAGATCGTGCGGATCGCGGATGACGGGTTCGGGATCGGCATCGCGTGCGATCAGGTCCATGAATCGGACATATCGCAGGTCGTGCGGCTCGTGGACGACGTCACGCCGCTTGAACAGCAGGAACGCCCGCCGCTTCATCGAAGGCAAGGCATCGGCGAAGGGGCATACGATCACGCGCTTGAGCGTATCCTTGCCCACCAATGGCTCGATCTTGGGCAGCGACAGCGCAAGATCAGTGGTGATGATCACTTCGGCGCCCGAATCCTCCACCAGATGCGCCATCTCGCGTTCGGTGTAGAGCGGGTTGAAGTTCACCACGACTGCGCCGATGCGCAGGATCGCGAAGTAGCAGACCACGTAATAGGGCGTGTTCGGCAGGCACAGTCCGACGCGGGTGCCCTTGGTGACGCCCAGATCCTGCAACCCGCGCGCGGCCTTGCGCGCCAGATCGCCGATCTCGGCATAGGTCCACTTGCGGCCCATGAAGTCGACCGCCGGCCATTCGCCATGGAATTCCACGGCATGGTCGAGCAGGTCGGTGAGCAGGCGCGGCGCGATCGGCGGCATTTCTTCCGGCTCGTGAGAGGAGGGAACTGCCGGGCGATCATGGCCGCCGATCGACGCCGCGCCGCTCATCAGAACGTCACCCGCGCGCCGAGGGAAAAGACCAGCGCGGATGCGTCCGTGAGCGTGCCGTCGACCAGGATCGGTGTCTGCACCGCCGTGCCCGCATAGGCGGCGGTGGTGCGGTCGATCGAAGCGTCCTTGAAGGAAATGTACGAAGCCGCGGCATCGACCGTGATGTGGCTGGTGGCCGCATAGCTGGTGCCGGCGGAGAAATTCCAGCGGTTCGAATCCGGCACGCGCGCGTCACGTTCGTCATTGCGCGTCGGGGTGCCACCGTACTGAACGCCGCCACGCACGGTCCACTTGGGGTCTACGGCATAATCGGCTCCCACCGAGTAACTCCAGCTGTTCTTATAGTTCTCAGGAATCGCTACGTTTAGCGGATCGCCAAGGCGGATGGAATCGAATTTAGCCCAGCCATAACGGACAACCTGCGCGTTGAGCGTGAGCTCATTGTTCGCCTTGAACCTGACGCTGCCGATCGCCATCCACGGCGTGGCGAAGTGGGCATGGGTGTTGACCGTGCCGTTCGATGCAGCCAGCGGGCCCAGCAGGCCTTCAGTCACTACCGAGCCCTTGAGCGTGTGCTTGACGCTCGACTTGTAGGACAGGCCGAACGAGACCGGGCCGGTGTGGTACTGCATGCCCGCCGACCAGCCCAGGTCCCAGCCCTTGCCCGAAAGCGTCTGGTGGCCATCGGCCAGCAGCGGCGAGAGATTGGGCAGGTAATTGCTCAGCGTGGCGTCTGCGTGCTCGATATTGAGCCCGGCGCCCAGATTGAGACCCGGCGCCAGCTGGACCGCGACGGCCGGCTGAATGTCGATCGTGCGCAGCTTGGTCTTGTCCGCAGTGTAGCGCGCCCAGCTGTCTGCAGCGTAGTCGGTTTCGAAGGCGTAGGGTGCGCTCACGGCAAGGCCGAATGCCACTTTTCCGAAGCCGTAGGCCACGGCGCCGGAGGGCAGCAGGCCGTTGCTGATCGGGTTCTTTTCCACCGGATTGCCGCCGACAGATGCCGCGGCCTGGCCCGGACGGACGATGACCGTGCCCTGATCGGAGACCTTGCCGCGCGGCAGGATGGCGCTGGCATGGATCGAGGCTTCGCCGCCTTCCATGCCGCCGATCGCGGCCGGGTTCCACCAGATCGAATCGACGCCGGTATCGGCCGCTTCACCGGAAAACGCGCGGCCCTGCGCGCGGACGGATTGTTCCTGCAGATAGAAGGCTTGCGCGTGGGCAGTTCCCGCGATGCTGAAGGCAGCGGCGGAGGCCGCGCCGGAAAGGAGGATGCGGGCGTAGACAGATTTCATTTCAGGTATCTCCCAGTGTCATTCTTGGTTGCGCAACGCGCGGTCACGGCAATCGGGTCCAGTTTTGTGTCTTGCAGAGTGGCCAGACGATGCAGCCCTTGAGCTTCAGGGCGTTCGGGCCGGCAGGGGTGATCGTGGCCTTGTAGGTGCCGCCGTCCTCGGCGTTGTAGATCCAGCCCCCCGCCCACTTTCCGTCATCGCGGGCGAAGCCGCCAAGCATGGCCAGCCCTTTCACCTTGCGGGTGCGCTTGGCGGCGTCCTTGTTGTTCACGTCGCGCAGGTCCGCGTCGGCGCGAATGCCGTCCGATTCGAGCAGGCGGCCGCAGACCGATTCGCCGCACCGGGCGATCTCGACCACGCCGTGCCGCACCGGCGTCTGCCACTTGCCCAGAACAGAGTCGGGGCTGTCGGCAAATGCCGGATTTCCAAAGGCAGCGGTGGCAAGCAGCGCCACTGCCGCGTGTTTCCAAAACCTCATGTGCGACCTTCCGTTCCTCTCACCTATGCCCCTGTTTTTCCCGGCCAATGCGCTCGTGATGACGCATCCGGACCCGGGGGGCGATGCGGCATGCCTAACCCAAAATTTGCTTGACGTATAGGGAAAGAATTGCACCTATAGGGAAGAATTGAGAATGGCGCCGTTCTGGCGCTAGAGTGGCGCGCGTCGCGTCAGTCGATGGAGAGAATGCATGCAAAGCGTCGTGATTGCGGGCCACGCCCGTTCCCCGTTTCATCTTGCCAGCAAGGGCGCCCTGGCGCGGGTCCGTCCCGATGACTTGGCTGCGCAGGTGATTCGGGGGCTGATCGGCAAGACCGGCGTGAATTCCGCGGAGGTCGAGGACCTGATTGTCGGCTGTGCGTTCCCCGAGGGGGAGCAGGGCCTTAATGTCGCGCGTCTGATCGGCCTCTTGGCAGACCTGCCGATTTCGGTGGGCGGGATGACGGTCAACCGCTTCTGCGGCTCGTCGATGAGCGCGATCCACTATGCCATGGGCCAGATTGCTCTGGGTGCGGGCGAGGCGTTCATCTGCGCGGGCGTCGAATCGATGAGCCGGGTGCCGATGATGGGCTTCAACCCGATGCCGAATCCGGAGCTGGCCAAGAAGTCCGCCGTGTACATGAGCATGGGTGAGACGGCGGAGAACGTCGCGAACAAGTACCAGATCAGCCGCGCCGAGCAGGAAGCCATGGCGGTGGAAAGCCAGAAGCGCGCCGCCGCCGCGCGCAAGGCGGGCAAGTTCGCCGACGAGATCGTGCCCATCCAGACCAAGGGCGGCATGGTGAGCGACGACGGTGCGATCCGTCCCGGCACGACCGCCGAAGACCTTGCAGGGCTCAAGCCCGCCTTTGATGCCAATGGCACTGTGACCGCAGGCACGTCCTCGCCGCTGACAGATGGCGCCAGCGCGGTTCTTGTCACCACCGAGGACTATGCCCGCAGGAACAACCTGCCGATCCTCGCCCGCATCAAGGCGGTGAGCATCAGCGGCTGTGCGCCCGAGACGATGGGCCTCGGCCCGATCCTCTCCAGCCAGAAGGCGATGGCGCGCGCGGGCATCACGGCTGCCGATCTCGATGTCGTGGAACTGAACGAGGCCTTCGCTTCGCAGGCGCTGGCCTGCATCAAGGATCTGGGCCTCGACCCGGCCAGGACCAACATCGACGGCGGCGCGATCGCCATCGGCCACCCGCTCGGCGCTACCGGTGCGCGCATCGTCGGCAAGGCGGCTGCGCTGCTCAAGCGTGAAGGCGGCAAGTACGCGCTCGCCAGCCAGTGCATCGGCGGCGGGCAGGGCATCGCGACGATTCTGGAGGCGGCAGAATGAGCCAGCCGATCAAGAAAGTCTGCGTGATCGGCGCCGGCACCATGGGTGCCGGGATCGCCGCGCAGGTCGCCAATGCCGGGGTGCCGGTGCTGCTGCTCGACATCGTTCCCAGGGACGCCACCAATCGCAACGCGATCGCCGAAGGCGCCGTGGCGAAGATGCTCAAGACCGATCCGGCCCCGTTCATGAGCACGTCCGCCGCGAAGCTGGTCGAGACGGGCAATATCGAGGATCATCTCGACAAGGTCGCCGAATGCGACTGGGTGATCGAGGCGGTGATCGAGCGGCTCGACATCAAGCAGGGCCTCTACGCCAAGCTGGAAGCGCTCAAGAAGGACGGCACTGCCGTCTCGTCGAACACCTCGACGATCCCGCTGGCAAATCTTGTCGAGGGGCGTTCTGACGCCTTCAAGCGCGATTTCCTGATCACCCACTTCTTCAACCCGCCGCGCTACATGCGGCTGCTGGAGATCGTCACCGGTCCCGATACGGATGCGGGCGTGGCGGCGAAGGTCGAACGGTTCGCCGATGTCGCGATGGGCAAGACGGTGGTCCATGCCAAGGACACCCCGGGCTTCATCGCCAACCGCATCGGCACGTACTGGATCCAGCTCGGCCTCAATGCGGCGTTCGACATGGGCCTCAGTGTCGAACTGGCCGATGCCATTGCCGGGGCGCCGATGGGTGTGCCCAAGACCGGCATTTTCGGTCTTGTCGATCTGGTCGGCATCGACCTGATGCCGCACTTGCAGGCGAGCCTGACGTCGACCTTGCCCAAGGACGATTCCTATCACGCGATCGCGATTGATCATCCGCTGATCGGCAAGATGATTGCCGATGGCTATACCGGCCGCAAGGGCAAGGGCGGGTTCTACCGCCTCAACAAGGAAGCGGGCCGCCGCAAGGAAGCCATCGATCTGGCGAGCGGCGAATACCGTCCGGCGATCAAGCCGCTCGGCCCGCGCGGCTCCGCTGCCAAGGGTGACCTCAAGGCGCTCGCCGAAAGCAAGGGTGATATCGGCGCCTATGCTTGGGCCATCCTGGGCGGCACGCTGGCCTATGCAGCTTCGCTGGTGCCGTCTGCTGCGTCCGACGTGGTGGCCATCGATGATGCGATGAAGCTTGGCTACAACTGGAAGGCCGGGCCGTTCGAGATGATCGACAAGCTTGGCGCGCAGTACCTGGCCGGGCGTCTCGAAGCCGAAGGCAAGCCGGTGCCTGAGATGCTGAAGGTGGCGGGAGACCGCACCTTCTACCGCATCGAGAACGGCCAGCGCCAGTTCCTCGGCCTCGACGGTGAATACCACGATGTGGTGCGCCCCGAAGGCGTGATGCGGCTGGCCGACATCAAGCTGGCTTCCAAGCCCCTCCTGAAGAACGCCTCGGCGGCGCTCTGGGACGTGGGTGACGATGTCGTCTGCCTCGAATTCACCGGCAAGATGAACGCGCTCGACGGCGAGGTGATGAAGCTGATCGTGCAGGCCATCCCGATGGTGGCCGCGCAGTACAAGGCGCTGGTGGTCTATACCGATGCCGACAGTTTCTCGGCCGGGGCGAACCTTGGCCTTGCCTTGTTCGGCCTCAACATTGCCGCCTGGGGTGAGATCGAGAAGCTCGTGGCGGGCGGCCAGATGGCCTACAAGGGGCTGAAGTATGCGCCGTTCCCGGTGGTCAGCGCGCCTGCGGGCTTGGCCGTGGGCGGCGGGTGCGAGATCCTGCTCCACTGCGATGCCATCCAGGCCCATGCCGAGCTTTACACCGGTCTTGTCGAATGCGGTGTCGGCCTGATCCCGGGCTGGGGCGGCAATGGCGAAATGCTTGATCGCGCCCGCAAGGTGAAGATGATGCCGCGCGGGCCGATGCCTGCCGTGGCCAAGGTGTTCGAGACCGTCTCGACCGCCACGGTCTCAAAGTCGGCGGCGCAGGCCAAGGAAATGCTGTTCCTGCGCCCTGAGGACGGGATCACCATGAACCGCGACCGCCTGCTCTACGATGCCAAGCAGAAGGCGCTCTCGCTGGTAGACGGCTACGCCCCGCCCGAAGCACCCGAGTTCAGGCTGCCCGGCCCCAGTGGCCGCGTGGCCATGGGCATGGCAGCGGAAGGCTTCCACAAGCAGGGCAAGGCGACCGATTACGACATGGTTGTTTCCGACGCGCTGGCCACGGTGCTCAGCGGCGGCGATGCCGACGTGGTCGATGTGGTCACCGAGCAGGAACTGCTGAAGCTGGA
The DNA here is from genome assembly GCF_022832385.1 of Novosphingobium album (ex Hu et al. 2023). Classification (GTDB taxonomy): domain Bacteria; phylum Pseudomonadota; class Alphaproteobacteria; order Sphingomonadales; family Sphingomonadaceae; genus Novosphingobium; species Novosphingobium album. The sequence goes on along the minus strand of NZ_JALHLE010000014.1, from coordinate 18,739 downwards.
ACGCGAGACGTTCATGCGGCTGGTGCGCGAACCGCGCTCCATCGCCCGGGTCGAGCACATGCTCGAAACCGGCAAGCCGCTGCGGAACTGATTGGAAAAGGAATACGGGCTCAAGTGTAATCGAACCCTGATCATCGTCATTGCGAGGGGCGAAGCCCCGCGGCAATCCAGAGCCGGTGCAAACCGCCCTGGATTGCTTCACCCTTCGGGTTCGCAATGACGAAGATGTAGGGCAGATGGCGCCCGCGAGGAGAGTGAGAAATGCAGGTCTATGAAGCACCCTTGCGCGACATGAAGTTCGTGCTCCACGAGCTTCACACCGACGACGGCTTCGGCAATCTCGAGGCGCTGGAGGAGTTCACCCCCGACCTCGTCGATGCCATTCTGGAAGAAGCGGCCAAGGTGGCGCAGGAAGTGCTGCTGCCCTTGAACCGCAGCGGCGACATCGAGGGGTGCACGCTCGAAAACGGCGTAGTGCGCACGCCCAAGGGCTTCAAGGAAGCCTACGACCTGTTCCGCGAAGGCGGCTGGTGCGCGCTGGCCAGCGATCCCGAATGGGGCGGGCAGGGCCTGCCCGAGCAGGTGAACAAGATGACCGAGGAGATGATCTGCTCGGCAAACCTCTCGTTCAGCCTCTATCCCGGCCTGACCCACGGCGGCACCACCGCGATCGAGGGCTATGCCAGCGACGAGCTGAAGCAGTTCTACCTGCCGAAGATGGTTTCGGGCGAATGGTCTGGAACGATGTGCCTCACCGAGCCGCATTGCGGCACCGACCTCGGCATGCTGCGCACCAAGGCGGTGCCGCAAGGGGATGGCTCCTGCAAGATCAGCGGCGCGAAAATCTTCATTTCGGCGGGCGAACATGATCTCACCGAGAACATCATCCACCTCGTCCTCGCGCGGCTTCCCGATGCGCCGGAAGGGGTGAAGGGCATCAGCCTGTTCCTCGTGCCCAAGTACCTGCCCAAGGACGACGGCACGCCGGGCCCGGCCAACGGCGTTTCGGTCGCCGCGATCGAGCACAAGATGGGCCTCAAGGCCTCGGCGACCTGCCAGCTCAATTTCGACGAATCGACCGGCTGGCTGGTCGGCACGCCGAACAAGGGCATGGAGGCCATGTTCAAGATGATGAACACCGAGCGCGTCTCGGTCGGCGTGCAGGGCCTCGGCGTGGGCGAGGCGGCCTATCAGTCGGCCGTGTGGTACGCGAAGGAACGCCTTCAGGGCCGCTCGCTGTCAGGCGTGAAGAACCCGGCGGGCCCGGCGGACCCGATCATCGTCCATCCCGATGTGCGCCGCATGCTGATGACGATGCGCGCCTACAACGAAGGCTGCCGCGCGATTTCGGGCTGGGTCAGCCGCGCGCTCGATGCCGAGAAGTTTTCGACCGATCCCGAAGTGAAGCAACGCGCCGAGGATTTCATCGCGCTGATGACGCCGGTGGTGAAGGCGCTGTTCACCGATCTCGGCTTCGAATCTGCGAACCTCTCGGTGCAGTGCTACGGTGGCCACGGCTACATCGCCGAAAGCGGCGTTGAGCAGTACGCCCGCGATGCGCGCATTGCGATGATCTACGAAGGCACCAACGGCATTCAGGCGCTCGACCTCGTCGGCCGCAAGCTGCCCGCGCACATGGGCCGCAACCTGCGTTCGTTCTTCCACCCCGTCTCCGAATTCATCGCAGCACACAAGGAAGACGCAAACCTCGGCAAGATGTTCGAGGCGCTGGAAAAGGCCTTCGGCGCGCTGCAGCTCTCGACCGCGACCATTGCCCAGAACGGCATGGCCGATCCCGAGGAAGCCGCCGCGGCCGCGACTGATTACCTGCGCCTCATAGGCCTTGTCGCGATGGGCTACTGCTTCGCCAAGGCCGCGCTGATCGCGCAGGGCAAGCTGGCCGAAGGCACGGAGGAAGCCGGTTTCTACAAGGCGAAGCTCACGACGGCGCGCTTCTTCTTCGACCGCATCCTGCCGCAGGCGACCGCTGCGTTTCTCGCGATCAAGTCGGGCAAGGCCTCGATGATGGAGATGGAAACCGAAGCGTTCTGAGGGTCTTACACCTTCGTCATTCCCGCGTAGGCTGGAATCCTGGGCTGCGGTTCATCATGGCGGCAAGCCGGATTGTATCCGGCCATCCCCCTCGCGTTCGTCATTGCGAGCGACGCGAAGCAATCCAGGGCGGTGCCCGGCGCTCTGGATTGCTTCGCGTCGCTGCGGGCCTCGCAATGACGATATACAGTGAGCCGTCCGGCCTTGCGCGCGAGTTCGCCGCCTGCGCGGGAATGACGAAGGGGCGCACTGCAAGGCAATGGCGCTTCTCGCCGTTCCCCGCTAAAGGCGCGCGATGCTTCGCCTGACCGACCTTGCCCTGCCGCTGGACCACGCTCCCGCCGATCTCGAACGCGCGGTGTGCGAGCGGCTGGAACTGGCCCCCGGCGATCTCGAACGCTTCACGGTGGTCCGGCGCGGAAATGACGCGCGGCGCAAGACGGCGATCAAGCTGATCTACTCGCTTGACGTCATTGTTCGCGATGAGGCGGCGGTGCTGGCCCGTTTCGCCGGTGATCAGCACGTGCGGCCTACACCGGATACATCCTACAAATTCGTCACCCGCGCGCCGGAAGACTACGATGGCTCGCGCCCGGTGGTGATCGGTGCCGGGCCCTGCGGGTTGCTGGCCGCGCTAGTGCTGGCTCAGATGGGCTTCAAGCCGATCATCGTCGAGCGCGGCAAGGCCGTGCGCGAGCGCACAAAGGATACCTGGGGCCTGTGGCGCCGCTCGGTGCTCAATCCGGAAAGCAACGTGCAGTTCGGCGAAGGCGGGGCGGGCACGTTTTCCGACGGCAAGCTCTACAGCCGCATCAAGGACCCGCACCACCTTGGCCGCAAGGTGCTGACCGAGTTCGTCAAGGCCGGTGCGCCGGACGACATCCTGACCGAAGCTCATCCGCATATCGGCACGTTCCGCCTTGTCACCATGGTGATGTCGATGCGCGAGACGATCGAGAAGCTGGGCGGCGAATACCGCTTCGGCACCCGCGTCGACGATTTCGATATCGAGGAAGCGGACGGCGAGCGCCGCATCAAGGGCCTGCACCTCTCGACCGGCGAGTTCCTGCCCGCCAGCCATGTGATCTTGGCCGTCGGCCACTCGGCGCGCGACACGTTCGAGGTGCTTCATGACCGCGGCGTGCATGTCGAGGCCAAGCCGTTCGCCATCGGTGTGCGCATCGAGCACCCGCAAAGCTGGATCGACAAGGCGCGCTATGGCCCCAATGCGGGCAACAAGATCCTGGGCGCTGCGGCCTATTCGATCAGTCACAAGTGCAGCAATGGCCGCGTGGTCTATTCGTTCTGCATGTGCCCGGGCGGGCGCGTGGTTGCGGCCACCAGCGAGGAAGGGCGCGTCGTCACCAACGGCATGAGCCAGTATTCGCGCGCCGAGTTCAATGCCAACTCCGGCCTCGTGGTGGACATCACACCCGAGCGCGACTTTCCCGGCCATCCGCTCGCGGGCATTGCCCTGCAGCGCAAGTTCGAGGAGCTGGCCTACGAGGCGGGTGGTTCGAACTACAAGGCGCCGGGCCAGAAGCTCGGCGATTTCCTCGCTGACAAGCCGTCCAGCGCGTTCGGCGATGTGACGCCCAGCTACCAGCCCGGCGTGCACCTGACCGACCTGAAGCAGTGCCTGCCCGATTTCGTGATCGAATCCATCCGTGAGGCGCTGCCGGTGTTCGGCCGTCAGGTGCCGGGCTACGATCACCCGGACGTTGTGATGACCGGGGTGGAGACGCGCACTTCCTCACCGGTACGCTTCACCCGTTGCCGGGACTTCCAGAGCCTCAATACACGAGGGCTCTACCCGGCTGGCGAGGGCGCGGGTTACGCGGGCGGCATCCTGTCGGCGGCGGTCGACGGCATCCGTGTCGCCGAGGCGCTCGCGCTGGAACTGGTTCCCGCGTGAACGAAGCTTACGACGCCATCGTGCTCGGCGCCGGTGCTGCCGGGCTGTTCTGTGCCGCCACGGCCGGGCAGAGAGGCCGCCGCGTGCTGCTGCTCGATCATGCCGATCAGCCGGGCAAGAAGATCCTGATTTCCGGCGGCGGCCGGTGCAATTTCACCAATATGCACACCGCGCCTGACCGTTACCTGTCGCAGAACCCGCATTTCGCCAAGTCGGCGCTAAGCCGTTACACTGCGGCAGATTTTCTCGCGCTGGTCGAAAGCTATGGCATCGCCTGGCACGAAAAGACGCTGGGCCAGCTGTTCTGCGATGAAAGTGCAAAGCAGATCGTTGCCATGTTGCTGGAGGAGTGCGCGAAGGGCGGCGTGGATCTCCGGTGCGGCGAGGCAATCCGCGGTGTGGACCACGCGGACGGGCTCTATCGTGTCGCGTTCGGAGACCAAACGGTGCAGGCGCCCGCACTGGTCATCGCCACGGGCGGCCCCTCCATCCCGAAAATGGGCGCCACGGGCTTCGCTTATGATCTGGCGCGCCAGTTCGGCCTTAAGGTCGTGCAGCCGCGCCCGGCGCTGGTGCCGCTGACGCTGCCCGCAGACGATACGCTGTTCCGCGATCTGTCGGGCGTCTCCACCGAAGTGATCGCCCGGTGTGGGAAGGCGGCCTTCCGCGAGGCGACGCTGTTCACCCACCGCGGGCTATCGGGCCCGGCGATCCTGCAGGTCTCCAGCTACTGGCAGCGCGGGGATACGGTGACCACGCAGTTCCTGCCCGGTCGCGAGGAAGGCTGGCTCAAGGCGGCGAAGCGCGAGCGGCCCAAGGCAGGGCTGCGCAAGGTGCTCTCCGAAGGCCTCCCCGATCGCCTCGCCGAAGCGCTGTGCGAGCGGCTCGGCCTGGAAGGCGAACTCGGCAACCTGTCCGACAAGGCACTCAGTGCTGCCGAGGCAAAGCTGGCGCGCTGGCCTTTCGTGCCGAACGGCTCCGAAGGCTTCGCCAAGGCGGAAGTGACGGCCGGCGGTATCGATACTTCGGGCCTCTCGTCCAAGACGATGGAAGCGCGCAAGGTGCCCGGCCTCTACGTCATCGGCGAGGCCGTCGACGTCACCGGCTGGCTGGGTGGTTACAACTTCCAGTGGGCGTGGGCCAGCGCAAGGGCTGCGGGGCTGGCGCTCTAACCCTTGAACAGCGCTGGATAGCGCTTCTTCAGCGCGGCGATCTTCGGCTTGTCGTAGCGGCTGGTGTAGCTGTTGTTGGGGTTCTTGCGCATGAAATCCTGGTGATAGGCTTCGGCCGGGAAGAATGACCCTGCTTCCAGTTTGGTGGCTATGGGCTTGCTGAAAACATCCGCCTTGTCGAGTGCCGCGATGTAGCCAATGGCGATCCGGCGCTGTTCGGCCGTCTGCGGGAAAATGGCCGAGCGGTAGCTGGGGCCAGTGTCCGGGAACTGGCGGTTCACCTGCGTCGGATCGTGCGCGATCGAGAAGTAGATCTTCAGCAACGTGCCATAGCTGACTTTCGCAGGGTCATAGACGATCCGTACCGCCTCTGCGTGACCCGTGGTTTCCGTCGAGACCTTGCTGTAGGTCGCATCGGCTTTGGCACCGCCTGCATATCCGGACACCACCGACTGCACGCCCTTCACGTGTTCAAACACACCCTCCATGCCCCAGAAGCATCCGCCGGCCAGAACGGCAACCTGATTGCCTGCGGGAATGGCCTTGCGCGCCGGTGGCTCGGGGAAATTCGCAGGCACGTCCGGTCTTGCAGCGGACAGGGTGCCACCGGCAACGCCGAGCACGGCCAGACTGAGGGCGGCAAGATAGGCAGGGCGGATCGGCATCACAGACTCTCCCGGTGGCTGACTGTGCATTGTTCGTTCGGGCCGCGTCCGAGGTTACACACAGGTCAGGAAAGAGTCACGGTTCGCGTCCCGTCAGACTGCCTTCGTCGTTTCGCGCACCACCAATCGCGGCGGCATTTTGAGGCTTCCTGCCGGAGCGCCTTCGAGGCGTTCCCTGAGCCTTTCCACCATGGCCTTTGCACCACTGCCGATTTCCTGCCGGATCGTGGTGAGCGGCGGCATGGTGAGCGAGGCGAGCGGCAGGTCATCGAACCCGATGACCTGCACATCCCCCGGCACGGCACGGCCTTTTTCATGAAGGCAATGGAGCACGTTCATGGCGATCAGATCCGATGCGGCGACGATGCCGTCGATAGTGAAGTCGGCAGATTTTGCTGCCTCGGCGATCTGCGCGCCCATCTCTTCACTGGCCAGGCTGATCGGGATGTGCACGATGGGAATGCCTGCTTTCGCCGCGGCGGCCGATGCTCCTCGCCAGCGCTCGTCGATTTCGATGCCCTTGATTTCTCCCATGAATGCCAGTTTGCGCGCGCCGGAAGCGATGAGGTGCTCAGCCGCGATGCGGCCTCCCTCTATGTTGTCTGTGCCAACGGCACAGTGTGTCTGTCCCTCGCTATAGGCACCCCAGGCCACAAGCGGCCGGTAATGCCGGGCAACGGCTTCGATGACCTCGAACTGGTCCGATTGGCCGATCAGCAGCACGCCATCGACCATGCCGGACCCGGTCACGCGCTCCAGCCAATCGCTGGTGCCGTCCGGCAGCGCGCGGCTGAGCATCACGTCATAGCCGGATTCGGTCAATTCGTCGGCCAGCCAGCCCAGCAGGGTCAGGAAGAAGGGATCGGAAATATGCTGGCGTTTTTCGTGCCCCAGCGGAATGACAATACCAACCACGCCGGTCCGTTTGGAGCGCAGCTTGCTGGCCATCTGGTTGGGGCGGAAACCATGTTCCCGCGCGAGCGCCTGAATGCGCTCTCGCGTTTCGGTGTTGACCAGCGCCTTTCCCGCGAGCGCCCGCGAAACGGTGCCGGTGGAAACGCCAGCGAGCCGCGCCAGATCGGCGAGGGTGCGCACGGTAACAGGCACGCCGGACGTGTCCGGAGTGTTGCCACTATCCCCGCTGTTTTCCTGCCCGTTAGCCATCGTGGCTCTCTTAACACCTTGAAACGTCGGGCGGAAGTTACTTGTACCGTTTACTATCTTCGCCGCCGGGACGGTGTCCGGCGTCCACGAAGAGGGTGGCGACAGCACCAGCGAGCATGAGGACACCAGCCAGTATCAACGCGTTGCGTGGGTCTCCACCCAGCAGGGGGCGGTACATTACCGGCATGGAAAGCGTTTCAATTAACATCGGGACAACGATGAAAATGTTGAAAACCCCCATGTATATGCCGTTGCGTTCGGGGGGAATCGAATCAGCCAGCATGACATAGGTGTTGCCCATCATCCCGGCCCATCCGAGGCCGATCCCCGTCATCAGCAGCATCAACACGAGGATGGACGGTGCGCCCGGTATCAGCAGCATGGCAACGCCAGAGGCGGCCAGGCAACCTGCGTGTACGGCCCTGGCACCGAGGCGCCGCACTATCGGGATCAGCGCAAGGGCTGCCGCGAAGGCGATGAAGTTGTACAGCGCGCCCAGCTGCTGCGCTGTCAGGGCAGCATCGCGGAAGCCCTGCGACGCGGTATCATGCGTGCCGTAGAGCGAGCGGGAGAGTGCGAACGCGATGAACTGCCAGTACACGAACATCGCGTACCACTGGCAAAGCATGGCAATGGCCAGCCGGCGCACCGGCCGGGGCATTTCCACGATGGCACTGCCGATTTCGCGCAGCGTGGCGCGCGGCGTGAGCGGGCTTTGGACGATCGTGGCGTGTTCTTCGGATGTCAGCGGCAGTTCCGGTACCCGCAGCACCGAATAAACGATTGATGAAATCGACAGAATGGCGCCGATAAGAAAGGCAGTCCTGATGATCAGCGGAACCCCGTTCGTGTGCAGCAGGTTGCGGTCGATTACCATCGTCAGCAGCGACGGGGTGAGGTAGGCCAACGTCTGGGCAAGGCCGGTGGCGGCACTCTGGGTCAGGAAGCCGGTTGGCCGCTGGTAAGGCGGCAGCCTGTCCGCGACATAGGCCCGGTAGGGTTCCATGGTTATGTTGTTGCCGGAGTCGAGCAGCCAGAGCAGGGCCGCGGCCATCCACAGGGCCGAAGAATAGGGCATGGCGAACAGGCAGAGTGAACAGAGCACTGCGCCTATCAGGAAATAGGGCGTCCGCCGTCCGAAGCGGGACAAGGTACGGTCGCTCATCGCGCCGATGACTGGCTGGACAAGAAGACCCGTGACGGGGCCAGCCAGCCAGAGCAGCGGCATCGTGTCTTCGTTCGCGCCAAGGAAGCCGTAGATCGGGCCCATGTTGGCCTGCTGCAGCCCGAAACTGTACTGCAGCCCGAAAAAGCCCATGTTCATTTCGATGATGCGCCACAACGCAAGGCGCGGCTTCGCCCCTTCTGACATCCGGTATGCTCTCCCGCGCGGGCGTTCTTTTTATCGCTGCCCCCGCACGCCCCCTGTATAGAGCCTGGCGAGAGGGTAGGACAGTCCATTCCCGGCTTCCGGATCTTTCACTTTCTTAAACTTTCAAACGATTGTAATTGGCGGCTCATGACGGCTTCCTCTCCAACCGGTCATGCCCGGCATCCCTTGCTGTGGCGCCGCTCCGATCTTGCCTTGCTGGATCCGGGGAATTGCGTAAGGGCGCCGGTCGTGATTCCCGCGCAGGTCGTGCGGCTAGACGGCGGGATTGATGTCTGGGACGCCTGGCCGCTGGCCCTGCCGTGCGGCAATCCTGCGCCCTGGCGCGATGGTGAGTTCTGGTTCGCGCTGGCTGCGCCTGTAAACGATGATCCGGAGGAGCGGCACCACGTGGCCCGTATCCACGGTTTTCATCGTGTGGGAGGGCGGTTCGTTCACCTCGGTCCGGTTTTCACCGAAGGCTTCACTCCCGGAAGTCGCGAGTGGTCCGGTTCGGCGAAGGTCGACAATGGCCAGGTTACGCTCTTCTTCACGGCGGCAGGCGTGCGAGGGGAAGAACAGATCTCGTTCGACCAGCGCATCTTTGCAAGCACCGCCGCATTGGATGGGGATGACGATGCACTTGCCGGCTGGAGCGAGCCGGTCGAGATCATCCGGCCTCTCGACAGGTACTACATGGCGAAGCACGAGGCCACGGGCCGGATTGGGCAGATCAAGGCCTTTCGTGATCCTGCGACCTATCAGTGCGCAGCGGGACGGGAGTATCTGCTTTTCACGGCCTCTTCCGCCGCGGACCAGGGCCGTCACAACGGCGTGATCGGTTGCGCAGTGCGAGAGGTGGACGGTACATTTCGCAAGCTTGCACCGCTCGTCGATGCCTGCGGGACATGCAACGAGCTGGAGCGGCCGCACATCGTCGAGCACGCCGGTCTGCTCTATCTGTTCTGGTCGACCCAGGCCGGCGTCTTCACGCCCGGTGTCGAGGCGCCGACAGGCCTGTACGGGGCCGCCGCGGACAGCATGGCCGGCCCATGGCGCCTGCTCAACGGGCATGGTCTGGTTTTCGCCAATCCGGATGCCGAGCCGTTTCAGGCTTACAGCTGGTGGGTCTTGCCGGATCTCACGGTTGCAGCGTTTGTCGATTACTGGGGTATCCGTGATCGCGAGGCACGGGAAAAACCCAAAGGGCGCAGGCATTTTGGCGGAACCTTTGCGCCGTTTCTGCGCCTTCGGCTTGATGGCGACACCGCGTCGCTGGCCGATGATCCGGTGTGAACCCCGTTCCGAATGGGGCAGGTGGCAGAGCGCATGTCACAAAGTTGAACAAATATTGCGCGATCTGGGAATTGTGTTACATCGCCTTGCAGGCTTTACGCCCTGAAGAGGCGCCCGGTTGCAACCACCACGAGGTATGCGGTTTTGTTTCCTTGTCCGCGCTTCAGGGGATACCTGTGAAGCTGTGGTGACGGGATCGCTCAATCGATCCTGCAGGGTGATCGAACCAGACAAGCAGCGTCCAACAAAGTGCTGACGGATTTAGAGGATCGCGGAGAAGGCAATGAGTGCAGGCGAACTGAGCAACCGGCAGAAATCCGGCAAGAAGAGGCCCGGAAAGGGCGCGCAGGATGCGCTGCATGACGCGATCGCGCGGCGTATCCATGGATCGCTGCTGCCGGGCGACGGCCCGGCCGAAGGGGCCTGGATTGACGAAGCCGCTCGTGCACTGCTGGCAGCGGGTAAAGTGCGTAAGCCAGGGGAACCGGTGATCGAACTCGGTTCCATCAGCGAGGAACGCCGCGTTCTGCGCATCGTGCTGATCAACGACGACATGCCCTTCCTGGTCGACTCGGTGGCTGCCGCGATCGCCGAGGCCGGTCTGGTGATCGATCTGCTCGCGCACCCGGTGCTCTCGGTCGAGCGGGACGTGAAAGGCACGCTGACGGCAATCCCCGATGCACCGACGGAGAGCAGTCAGCGCGAATCGATGATCTACATCGAAACGCCGCGCGTCGATGCCCGCCAGCGGCGCGAGCTCATTCGGTCGATCGAATCGACATTGGCTGATGTGCGCTATGCGGTGGCGGACTGGCAGCGCATGGTAAAGGCGATGCGCGCCGATGCCGATGCCGTCACCGATGACGAAGGCGCGGCGCTTCTGCACTGGTTTGCCGATGGCATGATCACCCAGCTCGGCCATGTTACCCGCACGCGGGATGGCAGCCGGACCCAGCGTCTGGGTATCTGCAGGCGCGGAACGCACGAACTGCTGTCCGATGCCAGCTTCGCTCTTGCGTTCGCGGCGTTCGATGCGGAACTGGCTGCAGGGGCAGTGCGCGCACCGATGGTGATCAAGGCCAATCAGACGGGCACGGTGCACCGTCGTGTGCCGATGGACCTGTTCCTGATTCCGGTGATCGAACAGGCGGTGGTTACGGCGCTCTCGGTCCATGCGGGCGTATGGGCCAGCGCAGCGCTGGCCGCGACGCCCGACCGGGTGCCGCGGCTGCGCCGGCAGCTTGCCGATCTTGCGGCCCAAATGGGCCTCGATCCGGTCAGCCATACGGGCAAGGCGCTGACACACGCGCTCACCAGCCTGCCGCACGATCTCGTCCTGGGGCTGGGCTCCGATGACGTCGAGCGGCTGGCGACGACCATGATCGGCCTCGTCGACCGTCCGCGCCCGCGCCTGCTGCTTGCCCGTGCGCCGCTGATGCGTCACCTCTTCGCTTTCGTCTGGCTGCCGCGCGACATGGTTTCGACCGAAATGCGCAAGCGCATTCAGTCGATGCTTGAAGCCGCGGCGCAGGCGCCGACGCTTGACTGGAGCTTGCAGGTCGAGGCCGGAAATCTCGCGATGCTGCGCTTCACCATGGACATCCGCGAAGGCGTGCATGAGCCCGACGAGGTTGAGCTCGACCACCGCCTGCAGGTCATGCTGCGCGGGTGGACCGAGGCTGTCGAAGCGGCGCTGGTGCAGACCATGGAGCCGACCCGCGCCGCTGCTGCAGCGACGCGCTACGCGGAGGCCTTCCCGCTCTCATACCGCAGCGACTACGGTGCATTGGAAGCGGCCATCGATATCGGCCACATGCGCAAGATCGTGGTCGGCGAAGCGGCCGATGCCGGGCATGCGCTGGCGCATCGCGACGCGCGCCTGTATGCGCACGACAGCGATCGGGAGGGCAGCCTGCGGCTCAAGATCTACGAGGCGCACGGGAGCCTTCCGCTCTCTGACGCCGTCCCGGCTCTGGAGAACTTCGGCTTCCGGGTGCTGGAGGAAATGCCCACCTCGCTCGAACGCGGGCGCATCGGTACCATCCACGATTTCACGCTGGCGCTTCCGGCGGGACATGACGCGGCCGAAGTGCTGCGCCTTGCACCGATGATCGAGGATACCCTGTGCGGTGTGCTCAACGGCACGAGCGAGAACGATGCTTTCAACCGGCTGGTGCCGGGGCTTGGCCTGTCCAAGCGAGAGGCGAACTGGCTGCGGGCATGGTTCCACTACTTGCGGCAGGCGGGCATGCACTATCGCATCGCCACGGTGGTCGATGCCCTGCAGGGCGCACCCGCGGTAACGCTCGGCCTGATCGACCTGTTCCGGGCGCTGCACGATCCGGCATTTGCCAAGGACCGCAATGATGCACGGGAGAAGGCCGAGGAAGCGATTCGCGCGGGCCTTGCCGGTGTGAACGCGATCAACGACGACCGGCTTCTGCGCGCCTACCGCGATCTGGTCGAGGCCATGCTGCGCACCAATGCCTTTGCGCCCGCCGGAGAGGTGGCACTGGCGTTCAAGTTTGATTCCGCAAAAGTGCCGGGCCTGCCCAAGCCGCTGCCCTGGCGCGAGATCTTCGTCTATTCTCGCCGTGTCGAGGGCATTCACTTGCGGGCCGGTCCGGTGGCGCGCGGAGGCTTGCGCTGGTCCGACCGGCGCGACGACTACCGTACCGAGATCCTCGGCCTGATGAAGGCGCAGCGCGTCAAGAACGCCGTGATCGTGCCGACCGGCGCCAAGGGGGGCTTCTATCCCAAGCAGCTTCCCGACCCGTCGCAGGACCGCGCGGGCTGGGCCGCCGAAGGGCAGGCCTCCTACGAGATCTTCATCGACACGCTGCTGTCCATCACTGACAACATCGTGGGCGGCAAGGTCGTGCATCCCGCCGGCGTCGCTGTGCTCGATGGCGAAGATCCCTATTTTGTCGTAGCAGCAGACAAGGGCACGGCGCGCTTTTCCGACGTTGCCAATGGCATCGCCGCGAGACGGGACTTCTGGCTCGACGATGCCTTCGCCAGCGGTGGCTCCAATGGCTACGATCACAAGGCAATGGGCATCACCGCGCGCGGAGCCTGGGTCTCGGTGCAGCGCCATTTCCTGGAAATGGGCGTGGACGTGCAGACCGATCCGGTGCGCGTGGCAGGCTGCGGCGACATGTCGGGCGACGTATTCGGCAACGGCATGCTGCTCTCGCAATCGATCAGGCTGGTTGCGGCGTTCGACCACCGCCATATCTTCCTCGATCCCGATCCTGACGCGGCAAAGAGCTGGGCCGAGCGCAATCGCATGTTCGCGCTGCCGCATTCGAGCTGGGATGACTACGACAAGGCACTGATCTCCAAGGGCGGCGGAGTGTTTCCCCGCACCATGAAGTCGATCCCGCTTTCGCCCGAAATGCGCAAGGTTCTGGGCATCGATGCCGCCGAGATCGATCCGGACTCGCTGATCTCCGCGATCCTGCGCGCGCCGGTAGACCTGCTGTGGTTCGGCGGCATCGGCACCTACGTGAAAGCGTCGATCGAGAACAACGCCACGGTCGGCGATCCCGCCAATGATGCCTTGCGGATCAGCGCGAAGGACGTGCGCGCTAAAGTCATCGGCGAAGGAGCCAACCTCGGCGTGACGCAGGCTGGCCGTATCGAATTCTCGCTGCGGGGCGGTGGCGGGCTGGGCGGCCGCATCAACGCCGACTTCATCGACAATTCGGCGGGCGTCGATTGCTCGGACAACGAGGTCAACATCAAGATCGCGCTCGCTGCCGCACGGCGTGCGGGCAAGCTCTCCGAGAAGAAGCGCGTCGAACTGCTCCGCGAGATGACGGACGAAGTCGCCGCGCTGGTGCTGGAGGACAACCGGCTTCAGGCCCTCGCGCTTTCCATCGCCGAGCGTGGCGGGGCGGAGGCCATGCCTTCGCACGTGCGCCTGATCGAGATGATGGAGGAAGGCGGCCATCTCGACCGCAACACCGAAGGTCTTGCGGAAAACGAGGCTCTGGCGCGGCGGGCGCAGGACGGCCGGGGGCTGACCCGTCCCGAACTGGCCGTGCTGCTTTCTAGCAGCAAGCTGCTGCTGCAGGACGCGATCGAACGTTGCGACCTGCCTTCCGATCCGGGGCTCGAGGACATGCTGCTGGAAGCGTTCCCGCGCCCGATGCAGGACAAGTTCGCCCGGTTCATCAAGGACCACCGGCTGGCGCGCGAGATCGTCGCGACCAAGCTCGCCAACCGCATCGTCAACCGGCTGGGCATCGTCCATCCGTTCGAACTGATGGAGGAAGAAGGCGCCAGCCTTGCACAGGTTGCCGCCGCGTTCTCGCTGGCGGAGCGGCTGTTCGGGCTCGATGCGCTGTGGCTCCGGCTGGAAGCTGCTCCGATGCCTGAACCTGCGCGCGTCACTCTGTTCGACCGTGTTGCCGCAGCCGTTCGCGGCCACATGGCGGACCTGCTGCGTGCCGGCGCGGGGCGGACAGCGCCGGGTGATCTGATGGCGCGCCTGCAGCAAGGCATTGCCGAGCTTTCCACTGACACCATCGACCTGCTGGGCGAGCGGACGCTGGCCCATTCCTACCGGCATCGGGAGATGCTGCAGGAGATCGGCGTGCCCGAGGCAGTCGCGGCGGACGTCGTGGCGCTGTTCGATCTCGATGGCGCTGTCGGCATTGCCGAACTTTCCGCCGATACCGCCATCGGCCCGCGCGAACTGGTGGCGGCCTTTACCCGTATCGGTGCCGGGCTTGGTCTCGACTGGGCGCAGGCTCATGCGACCACGATGAACCCGTCCGATCCCTGGGAGCGGTTGCTGGTAGCCGGGCTTGCCCGTGACTTCCAGCAGATGCGGCTGGACTTCCTCAAGCGCCTTGCGGGGACCAAGGCAGGCCGCAAGGACCCGTTCGCCGCCGCCGAAGCCTGGGGCAAGGACCATCTCACCGCCGTGCAGGCCTTCCGCAGCATGGTCCACCGCGCCGAACACGCGGCGGCGATCACGCCCGCCATGCTGGCCCAGATCGCCAGTCAGGCAAGGAACCTGCTGGGGCGGTAGGGCGATCCTCGCTGTCTGGCATGACGGGGACGGGAGGAACGGTCCTACTCCAGCGGCAGCGCGCGGGCTTCCTTGATCGTCTCAAGCACGATGATCGACTTCACGTCGCGCACGCCGGGGATGCGCACAAGTGACTTGAGCGTGATTTGCGAGAGGTGCTCCACATCGCGCGCGATCACGTGGACGAGGTAGTCCATGTCCCCGGTCACCGCGTGGCAGGCGATCACATAGGTATTGTCCTGAATCGCCTGCTCGAAGCGCGAGATGTTGGCGTCGCTGTGCCCGTCGAGGTTGATCAGCACATAGGCATCGAGTTCGAAACCCAGCCGCCGCGCATCCAGCAGCGGCTGATAGCCCTGGATCACGCCGTCATCCTCCAGCCGCTTGATCCGGCGGCTGACCGGGGTGGCCGAGAGAGCAGTGCGCTCCGCGATCTGCGCGACAGGCATGCGCGCGTCTTCCTGCAGGGCGTGGATGATCTTGCGGTCGAATTCGTCCATCTGCATGGATCACCTGTTTAGTGAGGATGTATTGGTGGAATCCGCCAATACCATGCTTGGTGTTTGCGATAAACGCACGATAATGAAGCGCGTGGCGTGATATTCTTCCCTCATGAAGACGCCCTGCACACAGACAAGCAAGAGCGGTCTTCGGGGAGAGTACTGCGCTGCTGCCGCCGACTACACCGTCGGACAGGACTGGCAGTCCTATTCCCCGGAGATGCACGAGCGCTGGCGGCGGCTCCATGCGCGCCAGTCGGCGCTGGTGGAGAGCTATGCCTGCCGCTCGTTCCGCGAGGGACTGGCGCGGCTCGACTGTGCACGTGGCATACCGCGTTTCGAGGACGCAAACCGGGCGCTCGGCGTGGCGACTGGCTGGCGGATCGTCGCGGTGCCGGGGTTCATTCCCGATGATGTGTTCTTCGATCATCTGGCGCACCGCCGTTTTCCGGTGACGCGATGGCTGCGTGAGGAGCAGGAGCTCGACTACCTCGTCGAGCCCGACGTGTTCCACGATTTCTTCGGGCACGTGCCGATGCTGTTTGACCCGGCGATCGCCGATTTCCTCGAACTCTACGGCAAGGCCGGGGCGCGGGCGACGGCCATGGGCGCACTGGAAATGCTGGCGCGGATCTACTGGTACACCATCGAATTCGGCCTTGTGCGTGAGGACGATGACCTGAGGGTGTTCGGCGCCGGGATCATCTCGTCTTCGAGCGAGACCGTCTTTTCCATCGACGACCCGCAGGTGCTGCGCCTGCCGTTCGATCCGGTGCGGATCATGCGCACTGGCTACATGATCGATGCCTTCCAGAAGACCTATTTCGTGCTCGAAAGCCTGCCCCAGCTGATCGAGCGTCTCGTTGGGCTCGACTTCGGGCCGATCTACGAAAAATGGCGCCACGCGCCCGCGCTGCCGGCGGGCGCATGCCTGCCCGGCGAAGCCCCCATTATCATTCACGGAGCTCCCGCATGACCGACCTGTTCGAAAACCCCATTGGACTCGACGGCTTCGAGTTCGTCGAGTTCTCCGCGCCCGAAAAGGGCGTGCTGGAACCTGTGTTCACCGCCATGGGCTTCACGAAGATCGCGCGCCACCGCTCGAAGCAGGTGGAACTGTGGCGTCAGGGTGAGATCAACTTCATCACCAACTACGAGCCGCACAGCCCCGCGTGGTTCTTCAGCCGCGAGCACGGCCCCTCGGCTTGCGGCATGGGCTTCCGGGTGCGCGATGCGCGCGCCGCCTATGCGGAACTGCTCGCCCGCTCGGCCGAACCGGTCTCGGTCGAAACCGGCCCGATGGAACTGCGCCTGCCGGGTATCCGTGGCATCGGCAACTCGATCATCTACCTGATCGACCGCTACGAGCGGGACGAGGACGGCGCGCTGTCGATCTACGATATCGACTTCGAATACCTGCCCGGCGTGGAAAAGCACCCGGCCGGGGCGGGCCTCGATCGGATCGATCACCTGACGCACAACGTCTACGGCGGCCGGATGGCCTACTGGGCGGACTACTACGAGAAGCTCTTCAACTTCCGCGAGATCCGCTATTTCGACATCAAGGGCGAATATACCGGCCTCACCTCGAAGGCGCTGACCGCGCCCGACGGCAAGATCCGCATCCCGCTCAACGAAGAGGGTGAGGGCGGCCCCAATAGTCGAAAGGGGGGCCAGATCGAGGAATTCCTGCGCCAGTTCAACGGCGAGGGTATCCAGCACATCGCGCTGATCACCGGCGATCTGCTGGCGACCTGGGATCGGCTCAAGGCGCTGGGCGTGCCCTTCATGACCGCGCCGCCCGAAACATATTACGAGATGCTCGCCGAGCGCCTGCCGGGGCATGGCCAGCCGGTCGATGCTCTCAAGGCGCGCGGCATCCTGCTCGACGGCACCACCGAGGGAGGCCCTGATGGATCAAAGAGGCCGCGCCTGCTGCTGCAGATCTTCGCCGAGGCGCAGGTCGGCCCGGTCTTCTTCGAATTCATCGAGCGGCAGGGCGACGACGGCTTTGGCGAAGGCAATTTCAAGGCGCTGTTCGAGTCCATGGAGCGCGATCAGGTTCGCCGGGGCGTGCTCAAGGTCGAGGAACCGGCGGAGTAGGGAGGCGCTGTCCATCCTTCGACAAGCTCAGGATGAGCGGAGGTTGGGCAAGGACCAATACTTCACCTCTTCCCGCTCCTGCTGAGCCTGTCGAAGCACGAGCGGCACGCGATGTTAGTACGGATGGGAGATACAGAATGACAGACCAGCCCCCCAAGCTCGGCGGCATTCACCACGTCGCCTACCGCTGCCGCGACGCGAAGGAGACGGTCGAGTTCTACCGCGACGTGCTGGGCATGGATTTCATGCTCGCCATCGCCGAGGACAGCGTACCCTCCACCGGCGCGCCCGATCCGTACATGCATGTGTTCATGGATGCCGGGGGCGGCAATGTGCTGGCCTTTTTCGAACTGCCCAATTCACCCGCCATGGGGCGTGACGTGGCCACACCCGCCTGGGTGCAGCACATCGCCTTCAAGGTCGACAGCGAGGAAAGCCTGCTGGCGGCCAAGGCGCGGGCCGAGGCGAGGGGGCTCGAAGTTGTCGGCCCGACGCACCACGGGGTGTTCAAGTCGATCTATTTCTTCGATCCCAACGGCCACCGGCTTGAACTGGCATGGCAGTTCGGTACGCCAGAGCAGATGCAGAAGCTGAGAGACGTGGCCGAAGACATGCTGGACGAGTGGTCCCGCACCAAGAAGGCCCCGCGCCATGCTGTGTGGCTGCACGAGAAGATCGCCGCCGAAGCCTGACAGGAAAGCCCATGATGCGCCTCCACGCCTATTACCGCAGCTCGACCAGCTACCGGGTGCGCATCGCGCTCAACCTCAAGCGGCTCGACTACGAGGTGGTGCCGGTGGACCTGCTCAAGGCCGAGCAGCGCGGTGCGGCCTATCGCCAGCTCAATCCCTTCGCCGGGGTTCCGGCGCTGGAGGTGGACGGGCGCGTCTATGCTCAGTCGATGGCGATCCTCGAATGGCTGGACGAGCGCTATCCCGAGCATCCATTGTTGCCCGCTGACCGGGAGGACCGTTTCCTCGCGCGCGAACTGGCGCTGGCCATCGCCACCGAACTGCACGCGCCGCTCAACTCGCCGGTGCTGGCCTATCTGGAACGCGATCTCGGCCATTCGCAGGAGGAGGTCACGGCCTGGTATCACCACTGGATGGCCAAGACGCTCGGCCCGCTCGAAGCGCGGCTGGCGGCGCTGGGCACGGGCGATTTTCTGTTCGACGCGCCGGGCCTGTTCGAATGCGTGCTGATCCCGCAACTCTACAATGCGCGGCGTTTCGGGTTCGACTATGCGGCGATGCCGCAAATGGCGCGGGTTGAGGCGGCGTGCCTGACGCATCCGGCCTTCGTGAAGGCGCATCCGGATAATCAGCCGGATAGTCCGGGGAAGGCATAGAGAGCGTATGCTGGCGGACTGAACGATCGTCAGCAATCAGAAAGGGGTGATGATCGGTAAACGTCTGTAATGCCGGGGCTAGCGGACTTTCTTACGCCTCTTTGGACTTCCGGC
>NZ_JALHLE010000013.1 GCF_022832385.1 Novosphingobium album (ex Hu et al. 2023) | reverse complement strand
TGGCAAGCATTGCCAAGCACGCGAGAACAAAGGGAGCAATGAAATGCGCAGGATCGACTTCCACTGCAGTGAACATCAACAAGCCAGCGGCCAGAGCAACCAAGCCAGACAAACCATGACGCTTTGTCTTTAGGAATGGGGAGACCCAAACCGCGTTTGCCCAAAGCGCCAAGGGAGCCAGAAATGCGACAATACTGCCAGGAATTGCGTCAATTGTGGTTCGCGCGGGTTCTAACATATCACGAGCATATCAGCCGTAAGAATGACTGCAATGTCGGCGTTTTCGGAATGGCTGCTTTCGTGAAAAATGGCAGGATGGCTGCCGTCACCGCGAAGTCTAAGAGCCCGCCCTCACCACGCAGCGAAAGCCGATGTGCGATGTCGCCGTATCCACCATCTCTGGATGCCGCGCCGCCGGGCGGTAGCGCTGGCAGTAGTTGGCGGCGCACAGGTGCGAGCCGCCTTTCAGCACCTTCCGGCCGATCCGCACGTCCGGCTGGGCCGGGTCGAAGCTGCCCTTGATCTTGCCGCCGCGCGGGTTGCTCAGCGTGCAGCAGGAGCCGCCCGGCTTCTTCTTCGCGACTTCGGGCATCTCGGTCCACCAGTCCTGCGTCCATTCCCAGGTGTTGGCGATCATGTCGTAGAGGCCATAGGCGTTGGCAGGATAGGTCCTGACCGGGGAGGTGCGCTCCCAGCCGTCGAGGCACTGGTTGGCGAAGGGGAACAGACCCTGCCAGTAGTTCGCCAGCATCGCCCCATCGGGCGCGAGTTCGTCGCCCCAGGCGTATTCCTTGCCTTCCAGCCCGCCGCGCGCGGCATATTCGTATTCGGCCTCGGTCGGCAGGTCCTTGCCCGCCCATTTCGCATAGGCCTCGGCATCGGCGTAGGCGATCTGGACGACGGGGTGATCCCACAGGCCCAGCGCCTCGATATCCGCGTCCGGCCCCAGCGGGTGGCGCCAGTCGGCGCCGAATTCGAAATGCCACCAGTTGCCGGGATTGGAGGTGTCGACCGGGGTCGCGGTCTTGCGGAAGACCAGCGATCCGGCCTTGTCCATGCCGGGCAGCATGCCGGGATAGTCCTTGGGATCGGGTGCGATCTCGGCCACGGTGGTGTAGCCGGTGGCCTCGATGAAGCGGGCGAACTGGCGGTTGGTCACCGGCGTCTCGTCCATCCAGAACCCGTCGACCGAGACCCGGCGCAGCGGCGCTTCCTCGGGATAGAACAGTTCGGAGCCCATGGTGAAAGTGCCGCCGGGCACGAAAACCATGCCTTCGGTTGCGGCCGTGGCTTCGGCGGTGTCGATCTCGTTCAATGGGCCTCTCCAATACGGTCCGATGCTCTGCCCATACAGGCAGGGCGGCTCCTGCGAAACCTCAGACCATCGTTTCGGGGCGCACCAGCCGGTCGAATGTCTCGCCATCGACCAGTCCGAGTTCCAGCCCGGCCTCGCGCAGGGTCTGGCCGTGGGTGTGTGCGTGCTTGGCGATCTTGGCGGCATTGTCGTAACCGATCTCGGGCGCGAGCGCGGTCACCAGCATCAGCGAGCGATCGAGCAGTTCGGCGATGCGCGCGCGGTTGGGCTCGATGCCGTCCACGCAGCGTTCGGCGAAGCTGGTCATGCCCACCGAGAGCAGGTGGATCGAGCGGATCACCGCCGCGCCGATCAGCGGCTTGAACACGTTGAGTTCGAACGCGCCCTGCATCCCGCCCACGGTCACGGCCTGATGATTGCCGATCACTTGCGCGGCCACCATGGTCAGCATCTCGCACTGGGTGGGATTGACCTTGCCCGGCATGATTGAGCTGCCGGGTTCGTTGGCGGGCAGCTCCAGCTCGCCCAGCCCAGAGCGCGGGCCTGAGCCGAGCAGGCGGATGTCGTTGGCGATCTTGGTCAGCGCCACGGCCAGCGTGTTGAGCCGCCCGGAGAAATCCACCAGCGTATCGTGGCTGGCGAGTGCTTCGAACTTGTTGGGCGCGGTTTCGAAGGGAAAGCCGGTCAGGCTGGCGAGTTCTGCGGCAATCTCGCGGCCAAAGCCTTCGGGCGCGTTGAGCCCGGTGCCCACTGCCGTGCCGCCTTGCGCCAGCTTGCTCAGCCCATGCTCGATCAGCGGCAGGATGCAGGTGCGCGCGAGGCGCACCTGCGCATAGTAGCCGGAGAACTCCTGCCCCAGCGTCACCGGCGTCGCGTCCTGCAGGTGGGTGCGGCCGATCTTCACGATATCGCCCCACGCCTTGACCTTTGCGAGCAGCGAGGCTTCGAGCTGTTCCATCGCGGGCACCAGATCGCGCGTCGCGGCCAGCGCGGCGGCAACGTGCATCGCGGTGGGGAAGCTGTCGTTGGAGGACTGGCTCTTGTTGACGTGATCGTTGGGGTGGACCGGGCTCTTGCCGCCGCGCTTGCCGGACAGGATCTCGTTGGCGCGCCCGGCGATCACCTCATTGACGTTCATGTTGGTCTGGGTGCCGCTGCCGGTCTGCCAGATCACCAGCGGGAACTGGTCATCGAGCTTGCCCGAGGCGACTTCCTGCGCGGCCTGCTCGATCGCATCGGCAAGGCGCGCATCGAGTCCGTGCTTGCGGTTCACCCGCGCGGCGGCCTGCTTCACCAGCGCGAGGGCATGGACGATCGCGATGGGCATCCGCTCGGTTGCGCCGAAGGGAAAGTTCTCCACGCTGCGCTGGGTCTGTGCGCCCCAGTAGGCGGCGGCGGGGACATCGATCTCGCCGATGCTGTCGGATTCGCGGCGGACGTCCATGGCTGCTTGCCTCCTGCCTTGGGGAACGAAGGCATGAAAGCCTTGTTCCCCCAAGACATAGGCATTCAGGCGGGTTCTGCCACCGCCTTGCGCATCAGGTCCTCGGCCATGCGGTCGGCGACGAGCGCGGGAGACAGCTTGCGCAGCGCGGCATCACGCAGGATCGCTTCGGTGCGCGGGCCGATCTGCAGTACGCGCTCCTGCACCTGCTGCGTCGTCTCGCCCAGATATTCGGCCGAGACGTTGATGATCCCGCCTGCATTGACGACATAGTCCGGCGCATAGGCAATGCCGCGTTCGACCAGCAGCGCGGCAGCGCGGGTGTCGCCGAGCTGGTTGTTGGCCGCGCCGCAGACCAGCCGCGCCTTCATGGCGTTCACGCTGGTTTCGGTCAGTGCGCCGCCGAGCGCGCAGGGGGCGAAGACATCCGCGTCTGCCTGCACGATGGCGTTTATCGGTGCGACCGAGGCGCCAATGTCTGCGGCCAGCTTTTCGCAACGCGCCGCATCGATGTCCGCGATCACCAGTTTTGCCCCGGCTTCGGAGAGCAGGCGGCACAGTTCACCGCCCACGCTGCCTACGCCCTGCACGGCCACTGTCACGCCGGACAGCGAACCGCCGAAACGGAACTTCACAGCGGCCTTCATCGCCTCGAACACGCCGAGTGCAGTCCAGGGCGACGGGTCGCCGCCCGCGAAGCCGGGGCGCGATGTGCGCCCGGCGACATGGCGGGTCTTGTTCGCCACGAATTCCATGTCGGCGACGCTGGTGCCGACATCCTCGGCGGTGACGTAGCGTCCGCCCAGCCGCTCAACGGCGGCCCCGAAGGCTTCGAACAGGGCACGCCGGTTGAAGTCCCCTTCGGGCTTGCGCAGTACGGCCTTGCCGCCGCCGAAGGGCAGTTCGGCCATGGCGTTCTTGTAGCTCATGCCTTCGGCGAGGCGGAACGCGTCGGCCATGGCCGTGCTGGCATCGGGATAGGTCCAGAGGCGGCATCCGCCCGCAGCCGGTCCGCGCGCGGTGGAATGAATGGCAATCACGCCGTCGAGCCGGGCGGCTTCGTCATGCAGGCGGACATATTCCATCGGGGGCATCATGCGGTGGGCGGCGGTGACCATCTTGGGGCTCCTGTGAGAGGACCCGATAATGGCAGGATCGGCGGGGGATTTCTGACCTCATTTCCGGGAAATCTGGCCGAATGTGGAAAAGACATTCCTTGAAATGGATGGTATGGGAAAGAAATGACCGATCTTGATCCATATGAGAGAAAAATCCTCCGCGAACTGCAGCGCGATGCGAGTCAGACGACGGCGCAGATCGCCGAGCGGGTCGGGCTGTCGTCCTCTCCGTGCTGGCGCCGCATCGACCGGCTCGAGCGCGAGGGGTACATCAAGCGCCGCGTGGCGATCGTTGACCGCGAGAAGGTAGGCCTGAGCGCGCATGTTTTCGCGCAAGTGAAGCTCAACGCGCACGGCCGTGCCAATCTGGACGAGTTCGCGGATAAGATCCGCGAATTTCCCGAAGTGCTGGACTGTTACGTGCTGCTGGGTTCGGTGGACTTCATGGTTCGCGTCGTCGCCGAGGACATCAAGGCCTACGAGCGGTTCTTTTTCGAAAAGCTGTCACAGCTTCCGGGCATACAGGAAGTCACGTCCACGGTGGCCCTCTCGGAGATCAAGGCGACGACCGCGCTGCCGATCTAGGTGCTGCCTTTTTTGCAACGATCTGTTTCGATCATTGCGTTTGATCGAGCGGGGGGATGCAGGCAGGAGTGTAGCAATGCCCCGCGCGCCGTTTTTCCATAGACTCCGGCTTGCCATAAGCCGCTGGTTCACGCCGCGCGCCGCGCGTGGCGATGAAGGGGATGTTGCGCCCGCGCCTGCCGTGGCACAGGTGCCGCAGGCGCCTGAGGAAATCGCGGAAGCCGCTGTTGCGGCGGGGATCGTCATTCCCGAAGCCTGCGCACCGGGTGTGGCGGCAAACCTTGCGCTGCTCGCCAGTCATGCCGAGCGCATGCGCGGAGGCGGGGCATGAAAAGCGCCGCCGAAATCGCCAGCGCCGTGCGCGGCGGGCAGATCAGCGCCATGCAGGTGCTGGAGGAATGCCTCGATGCCATCAAGGACCGTGAAGCGCCGCTGATCGCGGTGACCCGCCTGCTCGAGGACCGCGCCCGCGAGGAAGCCGGGCGCATTGATGTCATGGTCGGCAATGGCGCCGATCCCGGCCCGCTTGCGGGCGTGCCTTACGGTGTGAAGGACCTCTTCGACCTTGCCGGATTGCCGACTTCCGCAGGTTCGGCGATCTACGCCGATGCCCCGGCGGCTACAGCCGACGCCGAAGCCGTCGCGCGCCTGCGCGATGCCGGTGCGGTGCTGGTGGCCACACTGAATATGGACGAGTTTGCCTATGGCTTCGCGACGATCAACGCGACCTTCGGCACCACTCGAAATCCTCACGATCCCTCCCGCCTGGCTGGCGGCTCCTCGGGCGGCTCGGCGGCGATTGTCGCTGCCGGGCTGCTCCCTTTGTCTCTCGGGTCCGATACCAATGGCTCGATCCGCGTTCCGGCCAGCCTGACTGGACTCTACGGTCTGAAGCCAAGCCATGCCGATCTCCCGCTTGCAGGCGTGTTTCCCTTTGCCGAGAGTTTCGACGATATCGGACCGTTCACCCGGTCGGTCTCGGACATGCAGCTCGTCTGGGAAGTGCTGGGCGGCAAGACTGCTGTGCCTGCCGGTGGCGCGCCGCGTGTGGCGCGGCTCGGCGGCCGGTTCCGCGAGAATGCCGATCCCGATCAGATCGCCGCGATCGATGCGATTGCCCCCGATGCGCCTCTGGTCGAACTGCCCGACATCGCCCGCGCCCGCTCTGCCGCGTTCCTGATTACCGCGTTCGAGGGCGGCAACCTCCATCGCGAGGCGCTGGCGAAGCAGGCGATGGAATTCGATCCCGCCACGCGCGACCGCCTGATCGCGGGTTCCCTGCTGCCGCGCGCGCTCTACGAAGAAGCGCAGGCCTTCCGCGCCGAATACCGCGCGCGGATCGAAGCTCTGGTGGCGGATTTCGATGTTCTGCTGGCCCCCGCGACGCCTTGCGTGGCGCCCACGGTGGAAGATCCGCGTATCATGATCGACGGCAAGCTTTCGCCTGCGCGCGCGGACCTCGGCATTCATACCCAGCCAATCAGCTTCACTGGATTGCCGTCGCTGGCGGTTCCGCTCTACCGTCCCGGCGTTCTTCCGCTCGGGCTGCAGCTGATCGGCCGGCCGCATGGCGAGGCGGATCTGTTCCGCTTCGCCGCACAGTTGGAAGAACGGGGCATTATCGGATCAGGGGCACCGCCGGTGGCGGCTTAAGGGGGCAGCGTGACGCAGACAGAGACGATCGATGATACGCCGCAGGCCGCACCTGCGGCTGGTGTGCTGGAGCGCTATTTTTCGCTGAGCGCGCGCGGGACCACGGCGCGCACCGAAGTGCTCGCCGGTGTCACCACCTTCCTGACGATGGCCTATATCGTGCTGGTCAATCCGGCGATCCTGGGCAGCGCGGGGCTTCCCGTGGCCTCGGTGGCGGCAGCGACCTGCTTTGCCGCCGCGTTCGCCTCGATCATGATGGGGCTGGTCTCCAACACGCCGCTGGCGCTGGCACCGGGCATGGGGCTGAATGCCTATTTCAGCTATACCGTGGTTCAGCAGATGGGCGTGCCCTGGCAGGTGGCGCTGGGCTGCGTGTTTATTTCGGGCATTGCGTTCCTGCTCCTGACACTCACCGGCGTGCGGCAGCTGATCGTCCATTCGATCCCGCATTACCTGTTTGCAGCGGTGGCGGGCGGCATTGGCCTGTTCATCGGCTTCATTGGCTTCAAGGATGCCGGGATCATTGTTGCCAACCCCGCGACGTTCGTGGCGCTGGGCAACCTCAAGGACCCCAACGCGGCGCTGGCGATCTTCGGTCTGCTGCTGATCGGTGCCCTCAGCGTGTGGCAGGTGCGCGGGGCCATGCTGATCGGGATCGTGGTGACGACGCTGGTCGGCTGGGCCTGCGGCATGGTTTCGGTCAGCCCCGAGCCTTATTCGCTCTCCGCGCTGACAGGCACCGCCTTCCAGCTGGATCTTGCGGGTGTCTTCGGTCTCTCGGGTAGCCATGGGTTGGGCCTGCTGGAAATCTTGTTCGTCTTCCTGTTCGTCGACCTGTTCGACAACATCGGTACACTCGTGGCCGTCACCAAACGTGCCGGACTGATGGACAAGAACGACCGCATTCCGGGGCTCAACCGTATCCTCATTACCGATGCCACGGCGACGATCGTGGGCTCGATGGCGGGCACCAGCACCGTTACCAGCTACGTCGAAAGCGCAGCCGGCGTGCAGGTTGGCGGACGTACCGGCCTGACTTCGGTCGTTACCGGCGTGCTGTTCCTGGGGATGATGTTTGTCGCACCTTATGCACAGGTCATTCCGCTGGCGGCGACTGCTCCTGCGCTGATCATCGTTGGTGGACTGATGCTGCTGCCGCTGACGGAAGTGGAATGGGAAGACCCACTCTCGGCGATCCCGGCCTTCCTGACTGTGGCGATGATCCCGCTGACTTTCTCGATCGCCAATGGCCTGGCCTTCGGCATTACCGCTCATGCCGCGCTCAAGCTGGTGCGGGGGACGATTACCAAGAAGGACTGGTTCCTGCTCGTGCTGGCGCTGCTCTTCGTCGTCCGCTTCGTTTGGATGGGAGCGGCCTGATGCGCCGTATCGCGCTTTGCCTTGCATCGCTGCTGGCGTTGTTCGCCGCGCCCGCGCTGGCCGAAGAGCTGGACGCCACGCCGCGCACGCTGGTGATGACGGCCTATTATCCCGAGTGGAACGCGCTCGTCCATGCGGTCTCCGATCCCAGGGAATACAAGCTCAACGGCGGCACGTACCTCACCGGCACGCTGGAGGGCAAACCGGTGCTGCTGATGCAGAGCGGCGTTTCCATGGTCAACGCGGCGATGAACACGCAGCTGGTGCTCGATCACTTTGCGGTGAAGCGCATCGTCTTTTCGGGCATCGCGGGAGGCGTCGATCCGGGCTTGACGATCGGCGATGTGATCGTGGCCGAGGACTGGGGCCAGTATCTGGAAGTCAACTTTGCGCGCAAGTCTGGCGACGGCTGGCTTTCGCCCGAGCCGGTCGATCCTAACGCGCCCGCAAACTGGAACTTCATGTATCCGCGCGGCACCCGCGTCGGCAACGCCAATGAGGCGCCGGTACGGCACTACACGTTCAAGATGGACCCGCAGCTTCTTGCGGTCGCGCGCGAGATCGCGCCGAAAGTGGAGATGGAACGCTGCGTGCCGCCTTCGCCCCAGCAACTGCCCGATACCGAGCTGTGCCTGCACAAGGCGCCCAAGGTGGTGGTCGGCGGCACGGGCGTGAGCGCGGGCGTCTTTGCTGACAACGCGCAGTTCCGCGAGTATCTCCATGCTGCCTGGAACGCCCGCGTGCTCGACATGGAAAGCGCGGCGGTGGCGCAGGTCGCCTATGCCAACGAAGTGCCCACGATCATTTTCCGCAGCCTCTCCGACCTTGCGGGCGGCGACAAGGAGAAGAACATGGAAGACACCTTCGAGCACCTTGCCTCGGTGAATTCCGCGCATGTCGTGCGGGCTTTCCTTGCGGCACTTCCGGACTGAGGACGGGACGATGAAGACGGTCACAGGCAGCCAGGGTATTGTCACCGCGCCGCATCATCTTGCCGCGCAGGCCGGGTGTGACGTGCTGAAGGACGGCGGCACGGCAGTGGAAGCGTGCGTCGCGGTCGCGGCGGCGCTGGCGGTGGTCTATCCGCACATGACCGGGATCGGCGGCGACGGCTTCTGGGTCATCCGCGAGCCGGACGGCACGATGCATGGCATTCACGGCTGCGGCGGCGCGGCGGCCAGGGCGGACCTGTCGCTCTACGAAGGACTGGACGCGGTGCCCAATCGCGGGCGGCTGGCGGCCAACACCGTGGCAGGCACGATCTCCGGCTGGCAGGCGGCGCTTGAGGATGAAAGCTGCAAGCTGCCGCTTGAACGGCTGCTGCGTGATGCCATCCGCTATGGCGAGGAAGGCGTAACGGTCACGGCGGGCGGCGCGGGCATTGCTGCGGCCAAGGGCGGTGAACTGCGCATTCAGCCGGGCGCCTATGCCGACATTTTCGAGCCCGCAGGCCGCCCGCTGGCCGA
This sequence comes from Novosphingobium album (ex Hu et al. 2023), assembly GCF_022832385.1. Taxonomy (GTDB): domain Bacteria; phylum Pseudomonadota; class Alphaproteobacteria; order Sphingomonadales; family Sphingomonadaceae; genus Novosphingobium; species Novosphingobium album. The sequence continues at coordinate 142,080 of NZ_JALHLE010000013.1, read as the reverse complement.
AGGCGACGTGCTGCGCCAGCCGCAACTGGCGGCCACGTTGCGCAAGCTCGCCGCTAATGGCCTCGACGATTTCTACCGGGGGGAACTCGCTGCGCTGATCGGGGAGGATCTGGCGGCACTGGGCAGTCCGGTCTCGCAGGATGACCTAGCCGCGCATCAGGCGAGCCGCCCTGCGCCGCTGCATGTGCCGATCACCGGCGCCCGGCTCTACAACAGCGCGCCGCCGACGCAGGGTTTCGCTTCGCTGGTCATCCTTGCGCTGTTCGACCGGCTCGTGGCGGAGGCCCCTGATGGTTTCGATCACGTCCACGGTCTGGTCGAGGCGACCAAGCAGGCGTTCCTGCTGCGCGACGTGCACGTCGGCGATCCTGCCTACACCGACTTCGATTTCCAGTTCCTGCTCGATGATACGCAGGCGCTGAACAGCCTCGCAGGCAAGATCGACCCGGCGAAAGCGCTCCCCTGGCCGCAGCCCAGCCAGTGGGGCGATACCTGCTGGTTCGGTGCGGCGGACGCAGAGGGCCGGGTGGTGAGCTGCATCCAGTCCACCTACTTCGAATTCGGCTCGGGCCTCGTGCTTCCGCAGACGGGGATCACCTGGCAGAACCGGGGCAGCTCGTTCCGTCTGGCGGAAAGCGGCTGGAATGCCCTCAAGCCGGGCCGCAAGCCGTTCCACACGCTCAATCCCGCGCTCGCCGTGTTCGACGATGGCCGGGTGATGGCCTACGGCACCATGGGCGGCGAGGGGCAGCCGCAGACGCAGGCGGCGCTGTTCAGCCGCTATGCCCGCTTCGGTGTGGACTTGCAGGAAGCGATCAGCGCTCCGCGCTGGCTTCTGGGCCGCACATGGGGCGAACAGTCGACCACGCTCAAGCTGGAAGACGGGTTCGACGAGGCGCTCTACACCCAGCTGGCCGAAGCCGGGCACGATGTCGAGCGCACCGGCCCGCTGACCGCGACGATGGGCCACGCCGGTGCCGTCGTGCGCCTGGCTGACGGCACATTCGAAGGGGCGACCGATCCGCGCAGCGACGGCGGTGTGGCATCGTGGTGAGCGATTTTCCCCCCGGTGGCGCCCGCGCCGTGGCGCGCTGCGATGCGCTTGGGGTGGCACCCTATAGCGACATGAGCGGCGGGCTCTACCGGGCCTATCTGACGCCGGCCTACGCCGCCGCGCAGGAGGTCGTCGCGGGGTGGATGGAAGAGGCCGGCATGACGGCACGGCGCGATGCAGCGGCCAACCTTGCCGGCCGCTACGAAGGCAATGTGCCGGGTGCGCCTGCGCTGATGATCGGCAGCCATCTCGACAGTGTGCGCAACGGCGGTCTCTACGATGGCCCGCTCGGGATCATGCTCGGCATCGAATGCGTGGCGGCACTTCATGCACAGGGACGGCGCCTGCCGTTCCCGATCGAGATCTATGCTTTCGGCGACGAGGAGGGCTCGCGCTTTCCCGCCGCAATGCTCACCAGCCGTGCGGTCGCAGGCACACTCGATGCGGCTGCGCTGGACATGGCGGACGACCATGGTGTTGCGCTGGCCGATGCGGGCGTGGACGTGACCGCCTATCTCACTGCGGCGCGCAGCCCTTGCGAGTTTCTGGCTTACCTCGAAGCGCATATCGAGCAGGGGCCGGTACTGGAGGCAGACGGCCTCGCTGTCGGCACGGTCACCGGTATCGCTGCCCAACTCCGCTATGCTGTGACATTGAAAGGCATGGCCGGGCACGCAGGCACGACGGCCATGCGCCTGCGTCGTGATCCGCTGGCCGGGGCCGCTGCCATGGTGCTGGCGGTCGAGCAGATCGCACGCGGGGACAATTCTGATGCCGTCGCCACGGTCGGCTCGATCGAGGCACATCCGGGCGCGGCCAACGTGATCCCGGGTGAAGTGCACTTCACAATCGATGTCCGCTCGGGCGTCGAAGAACGGCGCGACCGGGTGGCTGAGGCCATCCTCGACCGTATCGCCGAAATCGCCACCGCCCGCGATCTCGAACTCGCCATCGAGCGTATCCATGACTTGCCCGCGAGCCCCTGCGATGCGGCGCTGATGGACCTGATGGACGAAGCGCTCGCAGCAGCCGGGCAACCGGTGCGCCGTCTCGTTTCAGGGGCAGGGCACGATGCCATGAACATGGCCGCGCTTTGCCCCACCGCGATGCTGTTCATCCGCTGCAAGGGCGGCGTCAGCCACAATCCCGCCGAGCATGTCGAACAGGAAGATGCGGAAATCGCGCTTCAGGTCATGCTCGGCTTCATCGAGCGCCTGGGAGAGCGCGCCGGAGTCAAACATGCCGCCTGAACTCGACCCCCTTCTATTTGGTGAGATTGATCCGCCCCAGCGCCTGCTGATGGGCCCGGGTCCGATCAACGCGCACCCGCGCGTGCTGCGCGCGATGAGCGCGGACTTGCTGGGACAGTTCGACCCGGAAATGACCGCGTTCATGAATCAGGTCATGGCGCTCTACCGCCCGATCTTCGGCACGCAGAATGAGTGGACAATGCTGGTCGACGGCACCGCGCGCGCCGGGATCGAAGCGGCGCTGATCTCGATGGTCGCGCCGGGCGATACGGTGCTGGTCGTCAACTTCGGCCGGTTCGGGCTGCTGCTGACTGAAATCCTCACGCGCATCGGCGCGCGGATAGAGACCGTGGACGCGCCCTGGGGCGAAACGGTGCCGTTGGAGGCGATTGCCGCCGCGATCCACCGCACCTCGCCGCATCTGGTGGCGACGATCCACGGCGATACCTCGACCACCATGGCGCAGCCGCTCGAAGGCCTCGGCGATCTGTGCAAGGCGGCAGGCGCGCTCAGCTACGTCGATGCCACGGCGACCATCGGCGGCATGGAACTGGCGGCGGACCGCTGGGGCGTCGATGTCGTCACCGGCGGCTTGCAGAAGTGCCTGGGCGGCCCGTCCGGCTCGGCGCCGATCACGATTTCGGACCGTGCGGCGGAGCACATCTTCTCGCGCCGCCATACCGAGGCGGGCATCCGCATGGACGGGCTGTCGGATGGCAAGGGGCCGCGCATCGGCTCCAACTATTTCGACCTGGCCATGATCATGGACTACTGGTCCGAAAAGCGCCTCAACCATCATACCGAGGCGACCTCGATGCTCTACGCCGCGCGCGAATGCGCGCGTATCGCACTGGGCGAAGGGCTGGAGGCGCGCTACGCCCGCCACGCCAGCGCGGGCCGGGCGATGGCGGCGGGCCTGCGCGCCATGGGACTTACCGTGTTCGGCGACGATGCGCACCGCATGGCCAATGTCACGGGCGTGTATATCCCCGAGAGCGTCGATGGCGAGGCGGTGCGCAAGGCCATGCGCGAGCTGTTCGAGATCGAGATCGGCACCGCCTTCGGCCCGCTGCAGGGCAAGATCTGGCGCATCGGTGCGATGGGGTACAACGCCATGAAGCACAAGGTGCTGCTGACGCTGGCGGCGCTGGAAGCCTGCCTGCGCATGAATGGCTTTGCCCTGCCGCTGGGCGCGGCGGTGCCTGCGGCGATGGAGGCGTGGGAGGCATGAGGGCCTTCCAGACATTGTGCGCTAAGCGGGGGCTTCGACAAGCTCAGCCTGAGCGGGATTTGTTGTTGCGGATTCCTCTGGTCCCGCTCTTCCTGAGCCTGTCGAAGGACGTTGGCGCGACGTCTGAGGGACCGCGCGCATGATTCCCCGCGATCTTGTCGGCTACGGAGCCAGCCCGCCCGATCCGCAGTGGCCGAACGGTGCACGCGTGGCGGTGCAGTTTGTCATCAACTACGAAGAGGGCGCGGAAAATTCCGTCCTCAACGGCGACAAGGGCTCCGAGGCGTTCCTCTCCGAAATGGTCGGCGCAGCCAGCCATCCGGATCGGGCCATGGCGATGGAAAGCCTCTACGAATACGGCAGCCGCGCCGGGTTTTGGCGGTTGCACCGGATCTTCGCCGAGCGCGGATTGCCGGTCACCGTCTTCGGCGTGGCCAGGGCCATGGAGATGAACCCCGAAGCGGTCGAGGCGATGCTTGCGGCCGATTGGGAAATCGCCAGCCACGGCTATCGCTGGATCGATTACCAGTACGTGCCCGAGGAGGCTGAACGCGCGCACATCGCCGAGGCTATCGCGCTGCATGAGAAGCTCACCGGATCGCGCCCGCTCGGCTGGTATCAGGGCCGCACTTCGCCCAATACCGCGCGCCTCGTCGCCGAGGAGGGCGGGTTCGTCTACGATGCGGACAGTTATGCCGACGATCTGCCTTACTGGGACAGCAAGTACGGCAAGACGCAATTGATCGTGCCTTACACGCTCGACGTGAACGACATGAAGATCGTCGCGCTCAATGGTTTTACCGAAGGCGAGCAGTTCTTCCGCCACATGCGCGACACTTTCGACCAGCTTCGCGAGGAAGGCGGGCGGATGATGTCGGTGGGCCTGCACGGCCGCATCGCCGGCAAGCCCGGCCGCGCGCGCTGGCTCGCCCGTTTCCTCGATCACGTCATCGCCAGCGGCGACGCCTGGGTTGCCCGCCGTATCGATATCGCCCGCCACTGGATGCAGGTTCACCCTCCCAAAGGAGATCAAACGTGAAGATCGACGATCCCGTCCTCCACGCCGAGATGACCGAGGCGTTCTACGAATACGAACGCGCGCTGATGGAAGACGACATTCCGGCGATGGACAAGCTGTTCCACGATGCCCCTACTACCAACCGCTACGGCGTGGGCGAAGTGCTCTACGGCATCGAGGAGATCCGCGAGTTCCGCAAGGGGCGCGGCGGCTCTCCCCAGCGCAAGCTCGGCAAGGTCTCGATCACTGTCTACGGCGACAACTTCGCCACCGCCGATGCCGAATTCTTCCGCGAGGGTTCCGACCGGCGCGGGCGCCAGACGCAGGCCTGGGTGAAGTTCGGCGATGGTCCGTTCGGGGGCTGGAAAGTCGTCTCCGCGCATGTCAGCCTGGAGGGGAACACCCACTGATGACGGCGCTGTTCGAACACAGCCCCTGGGTCGAGGAACGCGCTGATGCGCGTCCCTCGTCTGGCGACCGGCATGCGGACCTGATGGCGGTGGTCCATGCGGCTACGCCTGATGAGCAGCTGGCCCTCATCCGCGCGCACCCGGAACTGGCGGGCAAGGCGGCGATCGACAAGACGCTGACCGATGCCAGCGCCGCCGAACAGGCAAGCGCCGGGCTCGACCGCCTGACGCCGGAGGAATTCGAACAGTTCCACGCGCTGAACGCCGCCTACCGCGAGAAGTTCGGCTTTCCCTTCATCATCTGCGTGCGCCTGACCGACAAGGCTGGTATTCTGGCCGCGATGCAGGCCCGTCTCGCCAACGATCGCGAGACGGAAGTGGCCACGGCCATCGGCCAGATCGGCGAAATCGTCCGTCTTCGTCTGGAGGATCAGGGCGCATGAACACGCTGTCGACGCACGTTCTCGATACCATGCATGGCACGCCGGCCGCGGGCCTCGCGCTCGTGCTGACAGGGCCGGGCGGGGATATCGCCAGCGGCATGACCAATGCCGACGGGCGCTGCCCCGATCTGGTCTCCGGCCCGCTGGCGCCGGGACGCTACGCGCTGCGCTTCATGGTGGCGGACTATTTCCGGGCTGCGGGGGTGGACCTTCCCGATCCGCCGTTCCTCGACGTCGTGACCATCGACTTTGGCATGGCGGAGGGCGGAGGGCACTATCATGTGCCGCTGCTCGTCTCGCCCTATTCCTATTCGACCTACCGGGGCAGCTGAGATGCACTTCGATCTCACCGAATGGCTGAACCTTGCGATCCGCTGGCTGCACCTTACCGCTGGCATCGCCTGGATCGGCGGGTCGTTCCACTTCGTGGGCCTCGACCTGCGGCTGAAGAAGCCCCAGCCCGGCACTGCGCCCGAAGGCGTGACCGGCGAGGACTGGGCCGTTCACGGCGGTGGTTTCTACCATTCGCAGAAGTACCAGACTGCCCCGGCAGCGCTGCCTGAAGTGCTCCACTGGACGAAGTGGGAATCCTACTTCACCTGGCTAAGCGGATTTTCGCTGCTGGTGCTGGTCTATTACGTCGGCGCCAGAAACTTCCTGATCGATCCCGCCAAGGCAGCCCTTTCTGGCGAAGATGCCACGATCATCGGCATGAGCGCGCTGATCATAGGCTGGCTGTTCTATCACCTCGCCTGCAAGTCGCCGCTGGGACGCGACAACCGCGTGCTGGGCGTGGTGTGGTTCGCCTTCCTTCTGGGCATGGCCGTGTTCCTGAACGCTATCTTCAATGCGCGCGGGGCCTATCTGCACATCGGTGCGATCGTCGGCACGGCGATGGTGGGCAATGTCTTCTTCGTGATCATCCCGAACCAGCGTAAGGTCGTCGCCGCGCTCAAGGCGGGCGAGGATCCCGATCCGAAGCTGGGCCTCGAGGCCAAGCAGCGCTCGCTCCACAACAACTACATGACGCTGCCGGTGCTGTTCATCATGATCAGCCACCACTACCCGACGACTTACGGGGCAGATCGCCCCTGGCTGGTGCTGGCACTGCTGGGGCTGACCGGCGTTGCGGTGCGCCACGTCTTCAACCTGCGCCACATCGGCGCGAAGACCGGCCCGGCGATCGCGCTGGCCGTGGCCATGGCGCTGGTGAGCGTGACCTATGTCTCAATGGAGAAAGCGGGCGCCGCCAAGCCTGAGGGCAAAGCGGGTCTCACCTACGCGGACGTGGAACCGGTCTTCGCAAAGCACTGCATGTCCTGCCACGCCGAACATCCCATGAACGACGCCTTTCCGGCCCCGCCACTGGGTGTCCGGCTCGACAGCTACGATCACGTGCATGCCGTGACCGACCGGATCAAGCGCGTGGCCGTGGATTCGCAGGTCATGCCGCTGGGCAACATGACCGGCATGACCGACGAGGAACGCGGCAAACTGGGTGCGTGGATCGCACAGGGGGCGCCCAAATGAGCGTGACATTCATCCTCGATGGCGAAGTGATCGAACTGGCGGAAGTTGATCCCACCGCGATGGTGCTCGACCACTTGCGCTACCGGATGGGCCGCACCGGCACCAAGGAGGGCTGCGCGGAAGGGGACTGCGGCGCCTGCACCGTGCTTGTCGGGTCGGCCGAGGATGGCGGGGTAACGTGGCGCGCGGTCAATTCGTGCATCCAGTTCCTGCCGATGCTGCACGGCAAGGCACTGCTGACGGTGGAGAGCCTGAAGGATGAGGGCGGTATCAATCCGCTGCAGCGCTGCATGGCCGAAAACGGGTCCTCGCAATGCGGGTTCTGCACGCCCGGCTTCGTGATGTCGCTCTATGGCCGCGCGATCGGAGGAAGCGGTTCCGACATGCCTGTGGCGGACGTGCTGGCGGGCAACCTGTGTCGCTGCACCGGCTATGGCCCGATCCTCGCAGCGGGCGAGACCGTCGATAGCCTGCCGCGCGACGATGCCGCGATGGCCGAACTGCTGGCGGTGATCGCTGGCGTGGGCGCGTCCGGCACCTGGGGCGGCAGCCGCTGGTACGTGCCGGTGAGCTGCGAGGAACTCGCCTCGCTGCTCGCGAAGCATCCCGAGGCCCGGCTGATTGCGGGCGCCACCGATGTCGGGCTGTGGGTGACCAAGGGCTTGCGTTCGCTCGGTACGGTGATCTTTCTGGGCAGCGTGGCGGATCTTGCCGCGATCGAGGAAACGGATGAGGCGCTGATCCTTGGGGCGGGCGTGCGCTATGCCGATGCTCATTCTTATTTCGCGCGGCTGCATCCCGACCTCGGCGAACTGGTTCGTCGGATCGGCGGGCTGCAGGTGCGAAATGCGGGGACCGTGGGCGGCAATATTGCAAACGGCTCTCCGATCGGCGACGGCCCGCCCGCCCTGATCGCGCTGGGTGCAGAGCTGACGCTGCGCAGCGCCAGCGGGCGGCGAACGATGCCGCTGGAGGACTACTTCCTCGACTACGGCAAGCAGGACCGCCAGCCGGGTGAATTCGTGGAATCGATCCGCATCCCGCGACCCGGCCCCGATGCGGTGATCCACATCGCCAAGCTCTCGCGCCGGTTCGACAGCGATATCTCGGCGGTCTGCGGCGCTTTCAACCTGACCGTCGAGCAGGGAACGATCACCGCTGCGCGCGTGGCGTTCGGCGGCATGGCGGCAACGCCGAAGCGCGCGGCACTCTGCGAGGCCGCGCTGGTGGGGCAGCCTTTCAGCGAAGCGACCATCGAGGCCGCCGCCGAAGCGCTCAAGAGTGATTTCACGCCGCTGACCGACGTGCGTGGCTCTTCCGCCTACCGCCTCGAAACGGCCGCCAACCTGCTGCGCCGTCTGTGGCTGCGCGAGCAGGGCGTGACGATTTCCGTCCTGGAGATGGCCGATGGCTGATCGCGATCTCGCCTGGAAGGTGCTCGAAAAGCCCTCACACCCGCACGACAGCGCACACATGCACGTCGCGGGCGAGGCGCGCTATGCCGACGATCTGGCCGAGCCCGCGGACATGCTCCACCTTGCGTTTGGGCAGAGCAGCGAAGCCCATGCGCGGATCGCCTCAATGGACCTGTCCGAGGTGCTCGCCGCGGAGGGCGTGGTGGCGGTCTACACAGCCGCCGACATCCCCGGCACCAACGATGTCAGCCCGTTCGCGGGCGACGACAGGCTGCTGGCGGATGGCGAAGTCACCAGCCATGGCCAGCCGGTGTTCCTCGTCGCCGCGACCAGCCAGCGCGCCGCGCGCAAGGCCGCGCGGCTGGGCAAGGTCGAATACGAGCCCTTGCCCGCCGTGCTCACTATGGCCGAGGCACGCGAGCGGCAATCGCTGATCGAACCCACCCAGCGTATGGCCCGCGGCGATGCCGCTGCCGCGCTGGCATCCTCTCCGCACCGCCTTTCGGGCCGCTTCGAAATGGGCGGGCAGGATCACTTCTATCTCGAAGGGCAGGTCGCGGTGGCCATGCCGGGCGAGGACGGGCAGGTGCACCTGTTCAGCTCCACCCAGCATCCCAGCGAAGTGCAGCATCTGGTCGCGCACATGCTGCACCGTTCGACCGCCGATGTGACCGTGGAAGTGCGCCGCATGGGCGGGGCTTTCGGGGGCAAGGAAACGCAGGCAGCGCTGTTTGCCGCAGCTGCCGCATTGGTTGCTTATAAGACCGGACGTCCCGCCAAGTTCCGCTGCGACCGCGACGACGACATGGTCATGACCGGCAAGCGCCACCCATTCGAGGTCAGCTACGATGTTGGCTTTGATGATGACGGCCACTTATTGGCGCTTTCATTGCTGCTGTCGTCAGACTGCGGCGCGACGGTGGACCTCTCGCCTGCGATCAACGACCGCGCGATGTTCCATGCGGACAATTGCTATTACCTGCCCGATGTCGAGATCGTCTCTGAACGACTGAAGACCAACACGGTCTCGGCCACCGCGTTCCGTGGCTTCGGCGGGCCGCAGGGCATGCTGGCCATCGAGCGGATCGCGGACCATGTCGCGATGGCGCTCGGCAAGGACCCGCTGGAAGTGCGGCTGGCCAATCTCTACGGGCCGGGGCGCGAGGAAACCCAGTACGGCATGACCGTGGCCGACAACGTTGCACCGCAGATGATCGCCCGCCTGCGCGAGACGGCGCGCTACGACGAGCGGGTGCGGGCCGTTGAAGCATTCAATTCGCAGAACCCGGTCATCAAGAAGGGCATCGCGCTCACACCGGTGAAGTTCGGTATCAGCTTCACCACCACCCATCTCAATCAGGCGGGTGCGCTGGTGCACGTCTATGCCGACGGGTCGATCCAGATCAACCATGGCGGCACCGAAATGGGGCAAGGTGTCTACGTGAAGGTGGCGCAAGTGGTGGCGGACGTTTTCGCTGTGCCCATCGAACAGGTGCGCATCACCGCGACGCGCACCGACAAGGTGCCCAATACCTCTGCTACGGCGGCAAGTTCGGGCGCGGACCTCAACGGCATGGCGGCGCATATTGGGGCGATGACCATCCGCGACCGGCTGACCAGTTTCCTCGCCCGCACCTATGGCTGCGGCGAGGACATGGTGCATTTCACCCCCGGCGGCGTGCTGGTGGGCGGCGAGACGCTGGCGTTCAGCGATGTCACGCACAAGGCCTATATGGGCCGCGTCTCGATGTCCTCGACGGGCTTCTACGCCACGCCGGGGATCGAATACGACCGGGCCGCCCACAAGGGCCGCCCGTTCTACTACTTCGCCTATGGCGCGGCGGTGAGCGAGGTGGCCGTCGATACCCTGACCGGCGAGCACAAGGTGCTGGCGGTGGACATCCTCCACGATGTCGGCCGGTCGCTGAACCCGGTGATCGACATCGGCCAGATCGAGGGCGGCTTCGTGCAGGGGCAGGGCTGGCTCACCACCGAGGAACTGGTGTGGGATAGCAAGGGCCGTCTGCTGACGCATAGCCCCGCGACTTACAAGATTCCGACTGCCTCCGACCGCGCGAAGCACTTCACCGTCAGCCTGTGGGACGGCGAGAACGTGGAGCCGACGATCAACCGCTCCAAGGCGGTAGGCGAGCCGCCGTTCATGCTGGCGATTTCGGTCTTCTCGGCACTGAACCGGGCAATTGCCGCCACCGCGCCGGACAAGCGCGACCTACCGCCGCTCGATGCACCGGCGACGCCCGAAAGCATCCTGAAGGCCATCGCGGAGCATAAGGCGCGATGACGCAGTGGGTCGGCTGGTTGCGGCGGCTGCCGGAAGAGCCGTGCGCTCTCGTCTCGGTGCTGGCGACCGAAGGTTCCGCGCCGCGCGGCGCGGGCACGCGGATGCTGGTGACGGCGGACGGGCAGCAGGGCACCATCGGCGGCGGGCAGCTCGAATTTCGCGCCATCGAGCAGGCGCGCACAATCCTCGATCATCCAAAGGGGACATGGCGCGTGCAGGACTATCCGCTGGGGCCGCTTCTGGGACAGTGCTGCGGCGGGCGCGTGCGCATTCTGGTGGAGCATGTCGATCCCGCGATGCTCGATTGGCTGCACGATGCCGAGCCGGGAAGGATGCTGGAAACTGTTCTGGTCGAAGGCCGCGTCGAACGCGCCGTGTTCGAACGTGAGACCGCCACGCGCCAGTCCGCACGCGGCGAGCGTCCTGGCGTAGGTAGGCGCATGGTGGAGCCGGTGGGTGAACGCCCCCGTCCGGTCTATCTGTTCGGCGCGGGGCATGTCGGGCAGGCGATTGCCCGGCACATGACCGGCCTGCCGCTGCAACTGGCGTGGTTCGATACCCGCCCCGAACAGGCGGCCATCGACGGCGTAACTGTTGTGGACGAGGAAAATATCGGCCACTGCATCGCGGAAGCGCCCGCCGATGCGGCGATCGTGATCCTCACGCATGATCATCCGCTGGACTATCATCTGACGCTGGCCGCGCTGGGCCGCGATCCCGTGGCGTTCGTGGGGCTGATCGGGTCGTCGACCAAGCTGTCGCGCTTTCGCTCTCGACTGAAGGCCGATGGCATTACCGATGAAGGACTGGCCCGCCTGACAGCGCCGATTGGCGTGCCCGGGGTGCGGGGCAAGGAGCCCGATGTGATTGCCATCGCCGTACTGGCGCAACTGCTGCAACTGAGGGGGCAATGACGATCCACGCCTATCGCGCCGAACTGCTCTCCGTTGGGCAGGACCCGCGCGACGCGCCCGATGCGGTGCGTCACGAGGCCGATGGCCTGCTCGTCGTCGAGGGCGGCGCGGTCATTGCGCGCGGGGCCTATGCCGATCTGGCGGAGCGGTATGCGGATGTTCCCGTCGAAACACTGCCCGGCCTCGTCGTGCCGGGCTTCGTGGATGCGCATGTCCATTACCCGCAGACCGACCGTATCGCCTCACATGGCGAGCAGTTGCTCGACTGGCTCGACCGCCACATCTTTCCGGCCGAGAAAGCCTTCGTGGACAGGGCCCATGCCGATGCCGTGGCGGCGTTCTTCCTCGACGAACTGCTGCGCAACGGCACCACCAGTGCGCTGGTCTATCCGACCGTCCACGAGCAGTCGGTGGACGCCCTGTTCGAGGCGGCGCTGGAGCGGCGGATGCGGATCGTTTCGGGCAAGGTGCTGATGGATCTGGGACCGGAGGGGCTCAGGGACACCGTGGCCTCGGGCCGTGCCGAAACCGAAGCGCTGATCCGGCGCTGGCGGGGGCGGGGGCGGCTGGGTTATGCGGTGACGCCACGTTTCGCATTGGCCTCGACCGACGCCCAACTGGCCGACGCCGGGGCGCTGGTGGCGGAGCATCCTGACGTGCTGATCCACACGCACCTCGCGGAAAACGTGCACGAATGCGCAGCAGTGGAAGCGCGGTTTACCGAGGCGGCGGACTATCTCGATGTCTATGACCGGTTCTGCCTTGTCACGGCGCGTTCGGTCTTCGCCCACGGCATTCACCTTTCGGACCGGGCCTGCGCGCGGCTGCACGAAAGCGGCGCGGGGATCGCGGTGTGCCCGAGTTCGAACCTGTTCCTCGGGTCGGGCTTCTTCAACTTCGGGCAGGCGGACCGCCACAAGCTGCGTCTTGGTCTGGGTACCGACGTCGGTGCTGGCACGTCGTTCTCGATGCTCTACACCGCAGGGCTTGCCTATCAGGCCGCGCTGGCGCGCGAGGAGCGGCTCGATCCCTTCCGTGCGCTCTGGCTGGCGACGGCGGGCAGCGCCGCGCTGCTGCATATCGGTGACAAAGTCGGTGCGCTGGAAGTGGGGCAAGAGGCTGACTTTGCCGTGCTCGATTGCGCCGCGACGCCACTGCTGGCCCGCCGCACGCGCGAGGCGGACCTTGCGGAACGGCTCTTCGCATTGCAAATCCTCGGCGACGATCGCGCAGTTGCGCGCACATATGTGCTGGGCGAATGCGTCTGGCAAAGGACCCAGCCATGACCGATCTCGACAGCTTCATCACCGGCCTGCCCAAGGCCGAACTGCACCTGCATATCGAAGGCAGCCTCGAGCCCGAGCTGATGTTCGAGCTGGCCAGGCGCAACGGCGTGGAAATCCCCTTCGCCACGGTAGAGGACGTGCGCGCGGCCTATGATTTCTCGAACCTGCAGGACTTCCTCGACATCTACTATGCCGGGGCGGGTGTGCTGCAAACCCGGAAGGATTTCCACGATCTGGCCGCTGCTTACTTCGCGCGTGCGGCGGCGGACGGCGTGGTCCATGCCGAGATCATGTTCGATCCGCAGACCCACACCGATCGCGGTATCCCGTTTGAAGAGGTGATCGAGGGGCTGCTCTCGGCCATGGCCGAGGCCGAGGTGAAGTTCGGGATGACATCGAAGCTGATCCTCTCGTTCCTGCGCCACTTGTCCGAAGAGGCCGCATTCGAGGTGCTGGCGATGGCCGAACCCTGGCTGGACCGGATCGAGGCGGTGGGGCTGGACAGTTCCGAAGTCGGGCATCCGCCGGTCAAGTTCGCGCAGGTCTTCGCAGCCGCGCGGGCGAAGGGGCTCAAGCTCACAGCCCACGCCGGTGAGGAAGGGCCGCCCGAATACGTCTATCAGGCGCTCGACCTTCTGCACGTCGACCGCATCGACCACGGCAACCGCTCATTGGAGGATCCGGTGCTGGTGGACCGGCTGGCCGGGATGGGCATGACGCTGACGGTCTGCCCGCTGTCCAATCTCAAGCTCTGCGTGGTCGACGATCTGGGCAATCATCCGATCGACCGAATGCTGGCGCTGGGGCTCAAGGCGACTATCAATTCGGACGATCCGGCCTATTTCGGCGGCTATATCGGTGACAATTTCAAGGCCGTCGCCGAGGCGCGCGGGCTTGACCGCGAGGAGATCGTGACGCTGGCGCGCAACAGTTTTACCGGCTCGTTCCTGCCGCCCGCGCAGATTGCGGCGCACCTTGAGAAACTCGAAACTTACGTGGCGACATACGCATAATGCGGAAAATCATCGGACTTCTGGCCGCGATCTGGTTTGCGGCGCTGCTCTCGCTTGGTTCGGCTCATGCCGATCCGGTCAAGCGCAAGGTGATCATCGACGACGAGGGCTTCGCATTGATGCACCTCACCCTGCTGGAGAGCAGCAAGGTCGATGTCATCGGCATCACCACCGTTTCCGGCAACACATGGGCTAACCGCGCGACGGCCATGGCGCTGCGCGGCCTTGAAATCGCCCACCGGCCTGACATCCCGGTGGTGCAGGGTGCGACCTATCCGCTGCTCAATTCCGAGGCGCTGACCGAGCGCTGGGAATCGCTCTACGGCAAGCTGACGTGGAAGGGCGCGTGGATGAAGAAGTGGGTCGAATCCACTGTCCAGAGTGCGCCCGTTTATTATGGCCCCAACGATCCGGTCGAACTGCCCAACGGCAATCCGAAGCTGAAGGCGTCACCGGAGATCGCCGCGAATTTCATGATCCGCATGGTCCACCAGTATCCCGGGCAGATCACCATCGTCGCCTGCGGGCCGCTGACCAATCTGGCACTCGCCCAGCGGCTTGACCCGCAGTTTGCCTCGCTGGTGGGCGAACTGGTCTACATGGGTGGCAGCTTCAATCCGCATCAGGTGCTGGACAACGTATCTGCTGCCGAGTTTGCGCGGGAATACGCGAACTCGCCGCGCCGCGAGTTCAACGCCCGGTTTGATCCGGAAGCGGCGAGCATCGTGTCGCGCAGCCCCTGGCACAAGCTGACGATCATCCCGGCCGATCCCTCCACGGCGACCCAGCTGACGCCGGACCTGCTTGCGCGGCTGGCGAGGGCCGCTGCGCCCGACATCGGCAAGTTCATTGCCGCCATGGAGCCGGGCTATCCGCTATGGGACGAGATCGCCGCAGGCTATGTGCTCGACCCCACGATCGAAACGAAGTCGGAAGACCTCTACGTCGACTACGATACCCAGTTCGGCCCGAGCTATGGCGACACGCTGAGCTGGCGTGAGCATTACCAGCCGCATCTCGGCGAGCAGAAGGCCCACGTGGTGCGGGCAATCGATCCGAAACGGCTGGCGGCGCTCATGGTACAGGCCATGGTGGAGGGGGCCAGGAGCACGAAATAGGCGTGCTCCTGCCGGACTGTCGGTAATGGGGCCTCAGTTCTCGCCTTCGTGCAGCCAGTGCTCGGTTTTGGGCGGGACGAAGTTGATGATGCGATCGAGCAGGACTCCGGGATCGCGCTCGATCAGCAGCATCGCGCGGTGGCGTTCCTGCAGGAAGCCTTCGGCGACGATCTTGTCGACGAACTGGATGAGCCCGTCGTAGAAGTCGCCTACATTGAGCAGCCCGACCGGCTTGGCGTGGTAGCCGAGCTGCGACCAGCACCAGGCCTCGAACATCTCCTCGAACGTGCCGATGCCGCCGGGCAGGGTGACGAACCCGTCCGACAGCTTGGCCATCAGCGCCTTGCGATCATGCATCGATTTAACGACGTGAAGCTCGGTGATGCCGTGGTGGTCCTTTTCGCGGGCGCGCAGGGCTTCGGGGATGACGCCGATCACTTCGCCGCCCGCCGCGCAGGCGGCATCGGCGATCACGCCCATCAGCCCGACTTCGCCGCCGCCGTAGACAAGGCCGATGCCGCGCTTGGCCAGCAGTGTTCCGAACTGCTCGGCGGCTTCACGATAGAGCGGGTTCCGGCCCGGTGAAGAGCCGAGATAGACGCAGATGCGCATGTTGGGGGGCTTCTTTCGTTGGGATGTCAGGAAAGGCGTTCGGGGACCGATAGCGCCTCTTCGACGATGCTGTCCTTGGTGCCGACGGCTTCCCATGGGAAGACGAACCAGCGCTTGTCATCCGCGCGGTCGATCATGTCGGCCCAGAAATCGACAGTGGCGCTGGAGCTCTGGTTGTTGATGACGACGGCAAAGCGCATGTTGGCGGGGTCGCCGCCCGCTTCCGCGTATTTGCCGCGAAGGTACTGGATCGTGCCGCCGCTGTCGTTGATGTCGTCAACGAAGAGCATGCGCTTGCCCTGGGCGCTCATCGCTGCGACCTTGACCAGCAGCTCGTCGGCAAAGCCGGGCACTTTCGAGGAATGGTCGATCGAAAGCATCGGCAGCTCGAGCTGGTGGGAGATATAGACACCCGGCGCGAGGCCGCCACGGCCTACGCCGATCACGAAGTCGGGCATCCAGCTGCCCTCGCGCACCTTGCGGGACAGCACGCGCACCTTGGCCAGGAAATCCTCGTAATATTCGAGGTAGTGAAGTTCGGGCTCGGCGGTCGGGTTCATAACTCGCGAATCCTGTGCGCTGAATGTTGGGAGAACCGCATATGCTATTGGGTTCCCGCAACGCGTGCAATTGCAGTAGCGCGATTCAGGCGCTGTTTTCCTCGTTTCGCTTCATCGAGCCGGTATAGCTGAGCTGGGCGAACCCGTTCTCGATTTCGCTCAGTACAAGCCCGGCGGCATAAGAAGGCGTGCGCGCCGAGTTGGTGCACAGGGCCAGCGTCATCGGGCGCAGCAGTGCATCCGATATGCGGGTGAAGGACAGCAGTCCCGCCTGCACTTCGGTGATGACGTCAAGCGAAGTGAGGATGCCGATGCCGCTTCCTTCGAGCACCAGCGAGGTGATCATCTGGATATTGTCTGAACTGGCCTTGCGCTCCAGTTCCATGCCGCTGGTGCCTTCGAGTACGGCAATCTGCTGGCACACCGCCAGCGGTTCGGCCGGGACGATCAGCGGCGATCCGGTGCAGGCCGAGAATCGTGCCTCATCCAGTTCGGAAAGGGGGTGGCCGGGGAGCGTCACGAAACCGAGCACCACTTCCACGAAGGCCCGCACGGACAGGTCGCGGTAGGATTGCGGCTCGAATAGGATCCCGAAGTCCACTTCGCCGCTGGTGACGGCCTTGCGCACTTCGTCGTTGCCCAGAACCTTCACGCCCACGGTAATGCCGGGGAAGCGGCTCTGAATGGAGCAGATCGCCGCGGGAATGTGGCCCTTGGCCAGCGCATCGATGATGGCCATTTCGACGTGACCCCGCTTCAGGCCGCGCAAATCCTCTATCTGCGCGCGCACGTCGATCATGTTCTTGTTCCAGCGGTTGCCTGCCGCCATCATGATCTCGCCAGCCGCCGTGAGTCTCAGCCCGCTGGGCAGCCGCTCGAACAGCGGCGTGCCGATTTCCGCTTCGACATTGAGAATCTGGCGGGCGATCGCCGAGGCCGAGACATTGAGTTCGTCAGCCGCCTTGCGGATCGAGCCGAGGCGGCCGACCGCCATGAAGTAGCGAAGGAAACGCGAAAACGCGGGCATGGGGGTGTCTTTCTGACCTGCTCTAATTTTTGCAACGCACCGTGGGATTCATTGCGTTTGCTCGAACCAAGTCAAGTGCCTACGACCTGCAAGTACGCCGAAAGGTGCGTCAGGCCCGGCGTCCGTTGTTCCGAATCCTCCCCGGACACGGACGCTGGCCTTTTGACGCACGTTTGGTGCGGGGCGCCATTCTATTCGAGCCGGCTGGCCGGACTGATGGTGCGCTCCATCTCGGGGTCTGGGGAATGTTGACGAGTCGAAACGAGCGCCCTGCGGGGCCACGTCTGCGCGCGCTGGCCTGGTTGGCCGGTGCCGCGCTGTCGCTTGTCCCGGCAGCTGTCAGTGCCGACGCCGCGAGCGAAGCGGCCGCTTCAGCGATGCTCGATCAGGTCTCCGGCAATGCCGCGCGGCTGCGCATGTTCCTGCAGGCGATGCCCAAGGGCGGCGATCTGCACAATCACCTGGGTGGCAGCGTCTATGCCGAGGACTTCCTTGATGTGGCTGCACAGAAAGGTATGTGCGCTGATGCCGGTATTACCCGCATCGTGCCTGGTCCTTGCAGCGATGAGCTCCAGATCGCGAAAATGGCGTCGGAGCGGCCGTTCGTTTTTGCCCAGCTCGTTGATGCGCTCTCCACGCGCGGATACCAGCGCGGCGTGGGGGCTGATGAGGTTTCCGGGCACACCCAGTTCTTTCGCAGCTTTGACCGGTTTGGTGCCGCTTCGACGGGAGAGAATGGGCGCTGGCTGGCGCTTGCCCGCCAGAGCGCGGCGCGAAACGGGGTCAGCTATCTGGAACTGATGCTCGATCCGCCCGGCATGGCAGCGTTCGTCCGCGCTGCCGGGACGGGGCCGGCCGATGAAGCCGGGATCGCGGCGCTCTATGCAAAGGATAGCGCCGAACTTGCGCCTTTGCTCGACGGCTTTGTCAAAGACTTCGACCAGATCGAGAGCGAGGCAAACGCACAGCTTTCCTGCGGCACCGCGGCTGCTGACCCGGCCTGTGATGTCGCCGTGCACTACCTGACATACGCCATGCGCGGATTTCCGCCCCGCATGGCGTGGCGCACGCTGCTTGTCAGTTTTGCGATGGCGCATCGCGACCCGCGCGTGGTGGGCGTCAACATTGTCATGCCCGAGGACGATCCGGTCGCGCTGCGCGATTACGGCCTTCACATGGCGATGTTCCGGTTTCTCGAGGCCAGGTATCCGGATGTGAGCGTGACGATGCATGCCGGAGAACTGGCGCTGGGGCTGGTGCCTCCCGCCGATCTGGCAGATCACATTGCGCGCGCCGTTGCCTCCGGTGCGCGCCGTATCGGCCATGGCACGGACATCGCCTATGAGGACAAGGCCCCCGAGACGCTGGCCCGCATGGCGCGCGAAGGCATCGCCGTGGAAGTCAATCTCACCAGCAACGCCGTAATTCTCGGCGTGAAGGGCGGGGAACACCCGATCGCGCTCTACCGCAGTATGGGTGTGCCGGTGGCGCTGTCCACCGACGATGAAGGTGTGCTGCGCTCGGACATGACCAACGAATACCGCCGTGCCGTCACCGATCAGGGGCTGGGCTACGCGGATCTTAAGAGCCTGGCGCGCGCCAGCCTGGAATATGCCTTTCTGCCGGGGGCCAGCCTGTGGCGTGACCGCAAACTGGGCACGGCCGTGGCCGATTGCGCCGCTTCGTTTGAGAGCAAGCACTGCAAGCCGTTTCTTGCCGCAAATGAAAAGGCGCGCCTCCAGGCTGATCTGGAAACGCGTTTCGACCGGTTCGAGCACGCGCTCGGCCGCTTCAACTATCCACAAGGTTCCTAGGAGGTCGCCAGCTTAACGTCTTCGACAACCAGACAGATCATGCAATGATGCACTGCAACAAGAATAGTGCTCATGCGGGAGAGGTGGGTCACAATCCAATGAGGGGCGCAGAGAACAGAAAAATTCCGTTCCCGCCAAAACAGGGGTGAAAACACGATGACCAAGAACAAGTCCGTTGATGCGCATATGAGCTTTGCGCCGCAACAATACCGTCTCCGCAAGCCGTTGCTCGCGGTCGCCACCAGCCTTTTCTGCTGCACTGCACTGACGTCGCCGGCTTTCGCCGACGATGCCGCTGAAGAGCCCGCCAGCGGCGAGATCGTCGTGACCGGATCGCTTGACGCTCTGCCGGTATCTGACGTTGGCTCGGTATTCGGATTCGAGAAGACGATTACCGAAACGCCGCGTTCGGCTTCGACCATCAGCTCGGAGCAGATGGAACGCTTCGGCATCACCGACATCTATGATCTCGTTGCGCAGTCGCCGGGTGCGTTCACCAACTCGTTCTTCGGAGTCGGCGGCGCGCTCGATATCCGTGGTACTCCGGGTGAGACCTACTTCCGTGGCATGCGCCGCCTCGACAACCCGGGCAACTACCCGACGCCGATCGCCGCGTCCGACCGTATCGACATCGTGCGCGGCCCGGCCTCGCCGATCTACGGCCCGTCGAAGACTGGCGGTTACATGAACTTCGTGCCGAAGACCGCGCGCGTGAAGGGCGGTTCCTATCTGGCGGAGCCCGAAGGTCAGGTCTCCTTTACCGGCGGCAGCTGGGAAAAGGCGAACCTCTCGGCTGAAATCCGCGGCCCGGGCAAGCTGGGTTCGCAGGAATTCGGTTACAGCCTCTATGCCGAGGTGGAGGATTCCGGCAGCTACTACCATAACATGTCGACCAAGCAGACCGTCCTGCAGGCAGCGTTCGACACCGATCTGGCGCCAGATCTGCGGCTGGAATTCGGCGGCATGTACCAGAACTACAAGGGCCAGCAGAACGGCGGCTGGAACCGCGTGACGCAGGATCTCGTCGATAACAGCACGTACATTACCGGCGCTGCGCAACCGCTGGATACCAATGGCGACGGGCAGATTTCGGCTGGTGAAGTCAACTCGCAGTACGGCAGTCTGTCTGTCTTCGGTGGATACGGTTGCGGTGCCTTCAGCCCGTTTGCGACGGCATTTACTGACGCGTGCTTTACCTCGACTTACCCTCAGCTTGCGCTCACCAACACTGGCACTGCCAAGCTCAGCCGCAAGGACACGCTTACGGGTAAGGACGACCGTCTCGATAACCGCTCGACGACGCTCTACGCCGACCTCATCTACAAGGGTGACGGGCCGTTCTCGATCAAGAACCAGATGTTCTACGACAGCTACGAGAACTACAACGAGAATGCCTATGGTTTCTCGCAGTTCCACGATTCGTGGGTGTTCGAGGACAAGATCGTCGCGCAGCTCGATATCGAGAACAGCGCAGGCAAGTTCTCGATCCAGGCCTCGCCGTCGATCCGCTACACCCATTTCGAGCACGGGGACGACTACACTTACGAATACTTCAACCGTGTTGACCTGACGGTGGGCTACAATGCCCTGTCCGATCGCCTGCTGGCGCTCGAATGCCCGTTCAGCGATCAGGCCGGTTACACCGCATCGGACTGCGGCTTCACCAACTACGTCAAGGGGCACTACACCGACCTGGCGATGGCCGGTCTCGTGGACCTCGACTTCAATTTCGGCCTCGATATCACGGCGGGTGCCCGTTACGACCGCGTGAAGGGTACGTCGCGTTACCTGACCCAGTACATGCTGGACGAAACCCAGCCGGATGTTCCTTCGGCAAGCGGCAGCGATGGCGGCTGGTCGTGGACGGCGAGCGCTTCGTACAAGCTGCCCTTCGGTCTGATCCCCTACGTGACACTGGCTCGCCAGACGACGCTGATCGCCGGGCAGGGTGCTGAACTCTATGCCGAGGACATCGACAGCGGCACGTTCATGTCCGCCTCGAAGCTGAAGGAAGCGGGTATCAAGGGCTCGTTCCTCGACAATCGCCTCTATGCGGCGCTGTCGGTCTATCAGCAGGAACGCACCGACTACAATCGCCAGTCGATCACGGTGAACCAGGCGGTCAAAACCAAGGGCATGGAGGCCGAAGTTCGCTGGTCGGTGGATGACCACCTGCTGCTTACCGGCGCTTACACCCGCACGAAGGTTTACAACCTGACAGCCATTACGAACGGGACGCTGTTCAGCTTCTTCGGTATCGAGGATATGGTCAACGTCTCCGATCCGACGCTGTACCTTGGTGGTCAGCCGATCGGTCTGGTGCCGATCGCGGACAAGAACGCCTCGCGCCGTGCCGGTATCCCGACCAACCTGTATTCGGCTACCGCGACTTACGCGTTCGACAATGGCATTGCCCTTTCGGGCAGCGTTGTTCACGTGCCATCGGTCTATTCCGGCCAGTCACAGGCCGTGAAGCTTCCGGCCTACACGCTGGTTGACCTTGGCGCCTCGTTCGAGACGGGCCCCTGGTTGTTCCGTCTGAACGTCAAGAACGCCACGAATGAGAAGTACTTCCGTGCGAACTTCACGGAAATCTTCGGTTCGACCATTGTCCTGCCCGAGAAGCCGCGCAGCTTCCAGGCGACGATCGCTTACAAGTTCTAAGCTCTCCCAACCGCAGGGGGCGCCGGGGAAACCCGGCGTCCCTTGTGTATTTGTGGCCATCTGCATTCATGGCCATGTGCATTCATGAGGTATCCGATGCGTTTCCTGAACCGCGCCGCAGTCATCGCCGGGGCCTGCCTTGCCCTGTGCCAGCAAAGCGGAGCGGCCTTTGCCGAAACGGCGCCCGTTCCGGACATTTCGGCCTGTGATCCCGGCGCACCCTGCGCGACGCCACTGCCGGTCAAGGTGGTGATCGTCTCGCTGTTCGAGATCGGCAAGGACGAAGGCGATACGGCAGGCGAATTCCAGCTGTGGAAGGAGCGCCGGGGGTTGACCATGCGCATTCCGTTCCCGCAAGGCTTCCACGATCTCTATTACAATCCCGATACGCAGGTTCTGGGAATGGTGACCGGTATCGGCACTGCCCGCTCGACGGCCGCCACGATGGCGCTGGGTCTCGATCCTCGTTTCGATGTCTCCAAGGCGTACTGGCTGGTGGCCGGCATTGCGGGGATCGATCCAGAAGATGCCTCGATAGGCTCTGTGGCCTGGGCGCGCTACGTGGTCGACGGTGATCTGGCGCATGAAATCGACGCGCGCGAAATACCGGCGGACTGGAAGTTCGGTTACTTCCCCCGCCAGACCAAGGGCCCGAACGACATGTCGGGCAAACCCAATCCCTCGGGCGGCGAGATGTTCCAGATCAACCCCACGCTCGAGAAGTGGGCCTACGACCTGACGAAAAACATCGAACTGCCCGATTCCGAGGGCATCGCCGCCGAGCGCGCGAAGTTCGTCGATTATCCGCCCGCGCAGGAGCCGCCCTTCGTGCTCGAAGGCGAACAGCTTTCGGCGCTGACGTTCTGGCACGGCAAGCTGATGACCGACTGGGCCAATTCCTGGGTCCGCTACTGGACGAGCGGCAAGGGCGACTTCGTTACGTCAGCGATGGAAGACACCGGCGTACTGACTTCGCTGACTTATCTCAGCAATATCGACCGCGCCGATCGTGACCGGGTGCTGGTGATGCGCGCGGGCTCCAACTACACGATGCCGCCGCCGGGCGTGGATGCAGCGACCTACCTGCTGCGCGAGAACGAAGGCTATGCCGGGCTCGAGGCGGCCGTGGAGAACCTCTACACCGTGGGCTCCGCCGTAGTCGACGAACTGCTCGATCACTGGGACAAGTACGAGGACTCCACGCCTTGATGAGCTGCCCGAAACTCCGGTGAGCGGCGTTCCTTTCTCGTCATTGCGAGCGGTCGCAGGCCGCGCGGCAATCCAGGGGCGGTTTAAGCCGCTCTGGATTGCCACGTCGGCTTCGCCTCCTCGCAATGACGACGGATGTTTGGAGCGGGTAGCAGACAGAGGGAGCGCATGAGCCTTACGCTCATCCATCACGCTGACATTCTCGTCACGATGGACGATGCCCGGCGCGAGATCGCCGACGGCGCAATGGCCTTTCGCAATGGCGTGATCGAGGCAGTGGGGACCAGCGCCGAACTGGCTCCGCTGGCGGATGAGGCGGATGAAGTGATCGAGGCGCGCGGCTGCGTGATCACACCGGGCCTCGTCAACACGCACCACCACCTGTTCCAGACCCTGACGCGGGCCTTGCCCGGCGCGATCAACGTCTCGCTGTTCGGCTGGCTCAAGCGGCTCTATCCGATCTGGGCGCAGTACCGGCCGGAGGATGTGTTTGCAGCCACGCAGCTGGGTCTGGCCGAACTGGCACTGTCCGGCTGCACGATGAGTTCGGACCACCACTACCTGTTCCCGGAAGGCGTGCGGCTGGACGATTCGATCCATGCCGCGCAGGAGATGGGCCTGCGCTTTCACGCCACGCGCGGTTCGATGAGTGTGGGCGAAAGCAAGGGCGGCCTCCCGCCCGACAGCGTGGTCGAGGAGGAAGAGGCGATCCTCGCCGATACGATCCGGCTGATCGATGCATTCCACGACCCTGCAGACGGCGCGATGCTGCGCGTGGCGGTTGCGCCGTGCTCGCCGTTCTCGGTCAGCACTGACCTGATGCGCCAGTCCGCGCTGCTTGCGCGTGACAAGGGCGTGATGATGCACACCCATCTGGCCGAGGATGCCGATGACGTGGCGTTTTCGCTCGAACGTTTCGGCTGCCGTCCCGGCCAGTATGCCGAGGATCTGGGCTGGACCGGGCCCGACGTGTGGCACGCCCACTGCGTTCAGCTCGATGCCGCCGAGATCGGGCTGTTCGCCCGCACGCGGACTGGCGTGGCGCATTGCCCCTGTTCGAATTGCCGCCTCGGCTCGGGCATTGCGCCGGTGCGCGCCATGCTGGATGCCGGCGTGCCGGTGGGGCTGGGCGTTGACGGTTCGGCTTCCAACGACAGCGGTCACCTGCTGAACGAGGCGCGCCAGTCGATGCTCTTGCAACGCGTCAATCTGGGCGCGGGCCGCTTTGACCCGCGCGAGGCGCTGTGGCTGGCGACACGCGGCGGCGCGCAAGTGCTGGGGCGCGAGGATTGCGGATCGCTCGAACCGGGCAAGCGTGCCGACTTCGCCGTCTGGGACATGAGCGATGTCGTCTCGGCCGGAGCGTGGGACAAGGTTGCGGGGCTGGTTCTGGCACCCCCACTCGCTGCGCGTGACGTCTTCGTCGAAGGCCGGGCGGTTGTCCGCAGCGGAGACCTTGTGACGGTGAAACGTGAAGAGGTGCTGGCCGCCGCGACACGTTCGCTCGACCGGCTGATGAGCCTTGCCTGAAGAAAGGTTGCGGATGACTGTCCTTGCTACCGAAATGCCTTTGACCGTTTCCGGCATGACGCCGGAGCAGGCACGCGATCCGAACTACTTTCCGGGCCTTGCCACGGCCATTCCGCTGGGCATCCAGCACGTGCTGGCCATGTTCGTCAGCAACATGACGCCTGCGATCATCGTCGCGGGTGCTGCCGGGTTCGGGTATGGATCGGGCGATACCTCCGAGATGATCTACATGATCCAGATGGCGATGCTCTTCGCCGGGATCGCGACGCTGTTGCAGACCATTGGCTTCGGCCCCGTCGGCGCGAGGTTGCCGCTGGTGCAGGGGACGAGCTTCGCCTTCATCCCGATCATGATCCCGATTGTCGCGGGCAAGGGCGTCGAAGCCATGGCGGCATTGACCACGGCGGCGCTGTTCGGCGGCCTGCTGCACGCGGGTCTGAGCTTCTTCGTCGGCAAGATCCGCTTCGCGCTGCCGCCGATGATCACCGGACTGGTGGTGCTGATGATCGGGCTCTCGCTGATGCGCATCGGCGTGCAGTATGCGGCAGGCGGTGTTCCGGCGGTGGGCACGCCGGCGTTCGGGGCGTGGCAGTCGTGGCTGCTCGCGGGCGTGGTGGTGGTGACCACGCTGGCGCTCAACTTCTTCGGACGGGGCATCTGGTCGACGGCGGCGGTGCTGTTGGGACTCATTGCAGGCTATCTGGCCGCGCTGGCAATGGGTCGCGTCGACTTCGCCCCGGTTGCCTCGGCGGGGCTTGTCATGCTGCCGATGCCGTTCCACTTCGGCTTTGCCTTGTCGGCGTCAGCCATCCTCGGTTTCTGTCTGACGGGCTTCGTCTCCTCGATCGAATCCATCGGCGATGTCGATGCGATCTGCGAAGGCAACGCCGGACGCCCTGCCACTGATCACGAACTGCAAGGCGCCGTCTGTGCCGACGGGGTCGGGACCGCATTGGCAGCCGTGTTCGGTGCCATGCCCAACACCACGTTCAGCCAGAACGTCGGCCTGATCGCGATTACAGGTGTAATGAGCCGCCACGTTGTGACGCTAGGGGCGCTGTTCCTGATCGCTTGCGGACTGCTGCCCAAGGTCGGCGCGGTGATCACCACCATTCCCATCGAGGTTCTGGGCGGCGGCGTGATTGTGATGTTCGGCATGGTCGCCTCGGCGGCGACATCGATGCTGGCGGGCGTCCAGTGGACCCAGCGCAACATGCTGATCTTCGGCGTCTCGCTGTCGCTGGCGCTGGGCCTTCAGCTGGAGCCGGAGGCGCTGCAGCACTTGCCCGAGACCTTGCGTATCCTGCTCGGCTCAGGCGTGCTGCCTGCGGCGGTGACAGCCGTTGCGCTCAATTTGCTGGTGCCGGGACGGACTGACGTGCGTCCGGCTGCTGCAATGGCGGCCTAGAACCGGAAGCCGGTCGAGGCTGCCCAGGCAATCACCACGCCCAGGGCAATGCCGGTGAGTGCCAGGACTGGAGACCAGCGCAGCTCCTGCGGCGCCTCATCCGCGCCGAGCTTGCGCTTCCCGGTAATCATGGCGGGCACGAGGCGCTGGCGCTTCCAGGTAGCGTAGAAGCCGATGGCGACGATGTGCAGGACCACCAGCGCTAGGATCACGTTGAACACGGTTTCGTGAAATTCGGCGAAGGCGCGGCCCTGATCGAATGTGATGTAGTCCGACAGCGGCCCGCCATCCCAGCCATCGACGTCGATGGCAAAGAGCCCGGCCACGACCATCACCAGCAGTGCACCGAGCATCGCGATCACGCTCCAGCCGCCAAGCGGGTTGTGCCCGTCGGCGGCGTGGGCCTGTTTGCTACCGAGTGTCTTGGCATAGGCCGAGACAGCGCCCGGACCCTTTACGAACTGGCAGAAACGCGCCGTGCGCGGGCCAGTAAAGCCCCAGAACAGGCGGAACACGAGCAGCGCGAGGATCGCGTAGCCGGAGTAGCGGTGCCACTCCATGTCGTGCTGTTCGCCCGTCCACCACGAGAATCCCACGAAACCCGCGAGCAGCCAGTGGAACAGGCGGATCGCGGGATCCCAGATGCGGGCCGTGGCGGGGGCTTCACTCATGGCTTTGCGTCCGTTCAGTCGTCAGCGCGGAACTGCTTGTGGCAACCGCCGCAGCTGCCGCCCACGGCCTTGAACTGTGCCTGCATCGCAGCGGCATTGCCCGAGTTGGCTGCTGCCACCAGCTTGTCGGCTTCGGTTATGAGCTTGTTCATGTCGCCGTCGAATGTGGTGCGATCGGTCCAGATGACGGGCAGCGCATCGGTCTTCACGCCCGATGAGGGGCCGGTGCCGGCCGGGAACAGCTTGGTCTGAACGCGGGCGGTGGCAGCGATCGTCTTGGCTGCGTCGAGGACCTTCGCCTTGTCCGGAGTGCCGGAGAGCTGTTCCTTCAAGGCCTTCATCGCCCCGCCCATCTTCTTGAAGTTGGCCTGGCGCGTGGAAATCGTGGTGCTGGCCGAAGGCGCGGCGATGGCAATGGTAGCGCCGCCCGCCATTGCTGCGGCGGCGAGGCCAAGAGCGGTAAGGGCAGTGATTCTGGATCGGATCATGGTGTCTTCCTGAATGAAGGGGGCAGGGTGTTGCAGGTGCTAACACAACCTAAGGCCTGGCTGCAAAAACATGATGATAGACGTCGCGCACTGTCGTCAGCCCGCTTTCGGCAGTCTGAACGGCAGTCTTGCCGTAGGAATTGGGAAGATCGGTGCGGGCGCCATGTTCCGCGAGAATGCGCATCATCGCTTCCAGTTCCGGATGCCAGCCTCCGTTGAGGACCACGTGCAGAGGCGTCATGCCGTTGCTGTCTGCAACATTCACCTTCGGTGCGAGGCTGAGTGCATAGGCAAGTGTTGCGGGACTCTGCCCGTGCGCGGCGGCGAGCACGACATTGGTGCCGTTCTCTGCGACGAAGGCCGGATCGGCCCCCGCCGCAACGAGCAGCTTCATCACGTCCATCTGGCCGTTCTGTGCGGCGATGAGCAGTGGCGGCGTGGGCGGAACGGGCGGCGGCGGCATGCCGAAGTTGGCTTCGGTCACCCACTTGATGCGCGAGGGGCCGGTCAGTCCGTTTGGATCGGCGCCTTTCGCCAGCAGCAGCCTGACAAGGGCGCTATCACCTCCGGCGGCAGCGACATGGAGTAACTGTTCGCCGTTGCGGTCATGCGCGGCAAGGTCGACGCCGCGTTCCACCAGCAAAGCGGCAGCGCCCCAGTTCTTCTGGTACATCGCCAATTGCGCCGCGCTGGTGTTTTCCGGCCCACGCCACGAGGCATCCGCGCCGGCATCGAGCAGCAGTTTCGTCGCCTCTGGAACACCACTCTTGATCGCGAAGGCCAGCGGCGTGAACTGCCCGGGGGTCACCCGGTTGACCTGTGCCCCTGCTTTCAACAGCGCAGCCATGGCGCCCAGGTTGCCCGATGAGGCAGCCCACATCAGCGGTGTCTGGCCCCGCGCGTCGATACTTTCCGCCGCGGCGCCCATCGCCAGCATCCGTGTTACGGTGCCCGTCGGGGCGAAGCGGGCGCAGATCGCCAGCGGGCTTGTTCCGTCGCGGCCGGTCTTGCGGACATTGGCGCGGGCATCGAGCAGGGCATCGACGATGGCACCATTGCCGCGTTCGCAGGCAAGGCCGAGCGGTGTCAGGCCCCCGGTATCGGCCGTGTTGGGCTTCGCGCCGTGGTGGAGCAGCGTGCTGACGAGTGCCGTGTCCTGTGTCTCGATTGCACGGGCGAGCGGGCTTTCGCCGAAGGCTAGCGTGGCGTTGGCACTGGCTCCGGCTTCAAGGGCCGCAGCCGTGCGTGCAGTATCGCCGGCCCTGACGGCGAGAGCGAGTGCTTCGGTATCCCCGTCAGGCCGCGCCTGCGCCGGAGCAACCACAGCCAGTGTGATGGCAATGGTGAAACCGATGGCGGCGAGGTTACGCACTGATCAGTTCCTTGAGCGGCCCGGTACTGTCTCCGAAGGCGGTGGCCGGAACGTCGAGCAGGTTGAGCCCGGCCAGCATCAGGTTCGACATGCTGGTGCCATGCTGCACCTTCACGTGGCGCCCGCCCTTCACCAGCCCGCCGGACACGACGATGGGCAAGTCCATGTAGTCGTGCTCGTTGGAATCGCCGAAGGCCGATCCGCGGATAACCAGCGTGCGGTCGAACAAGCTGCCTTCGCCGTCTTTCGTCTCCTTCATCCGCTGCAGGGCATAGGCGAAGAAGGTCATGTGATAGTGATTGATTTTGGCAAGCTGTGCCATCTTTTCGGGATTTTTCCCGTGGTGGCTCAGCATGTGGTGCGAATCCGGCACGCCAATTTCGGGATAGGTGCGGTTGGACAGTTCGCGCCCGATCATGAAGGTGCCGACCCGCGTCATGTCTGCCTGCATGGCGAGGATCTGCAGGTCGATCATCAGTTTTACATGCTCGGCGAAATCGTCGGGAATGCCCGCGGGTTGCATCATCGACGCGGCCTGCGCGGGCGGCGGGGAGCTTTCTGCGCGCTGGATGCGCTTTTCGATGGCGCGGGTGGCGTCGAGGTATTCGTCGAGCTTGTGCCGGTCTTCCATGCCCAGCTTGCCGGAGAGGCGCGCGGTGTCCTCCATCACGAAGTCGAGGATCGAGGCCTGCTTGCGCAGCCGGGCGAGGCGGCTCTTCTCGTCGAGCGCCTCGCCATCCCCGAACAGCCGCTCGAAAACGGCGCGGGGGTTGGCCTCGACCGGCAGCGGCACTGTGGGTGTCAGCCAGGAGATGCCGTTGGTATAGGCGCAGGAGTAGTTGATGTCGCAGCTGCCCGCCATGCTCGGCAGGTCGATGCTCAGTTCCATCGAGGGGATCTGGGTGGCATCGCCCAGATGCGCGGCGAAGACCTGATCCATCGACGTGCCCGCGCGGATGTCCGCGCCCTCGGTCTGGCGGGCATGCGA
This sequence comes from Novosphingobium album (ex Hu et al. 2023), assembly GCF_022832385.1. Taxonomy (GTDB): domain Bacteria; phylum Pseudomonadota; class Alphaproteobacteria; order Sphingomonadales; family Sphingomonadaceae; genus Novosphingobium; species Novosphingobium album. Next base: position 112,753 of record NZ_JALHLE010000013.1, on the reverse strand, counting down.
ACCGGTGAGGAAGGCCGGGCAGGAGCGGCCGTGCCCGGCGGGCGCATCGCCCATCGCCGCCGCCTGCGGGTGGCCGAGGCCAGTCACGACGGCGATCGTGTCCTTGTGCGGTGTGAGCGGCTCCAGCGTGGACGGCAGCGTGAAGTCCGCGCCTTCGCCCGTAGGCCGGTATTCGGGCATGGTCATGCCATTGGGCGAATAGAAAACCTGCAGCCGCTTGGGCCGCTGACCGATGTCCGCAGCCTTGGCGCTGGGCATCATCGCTTCGAGGAAGGGCAGGGCCATGGCCGTGGCACTGCCGCGCAGCACGGTGCGGCGGGAGAGGGGCTTGCGGGTGATCCTCATTTCATCGGGCTCCCGTAGGCGGCTTTGAAGGGTTCGGGGGTCTTGCGCATGGTGAAGGCAGGGCTGGCGGCAATGCCCTTGATGATGGCGCGCACGCGATAGCTATCGGCGGCGGCATCGCTGGCGATCTCGCGCACTGCGGGCATGTCCTGCGCGCCGAGGCCGCGGGCGAGGGCGTAGATCATCAGCCGCTCGGTGAAGGCCTGTGCGAACTCGTCCTTGCGGTCCATCAGGATCTTCTGAAGGCCGCTGATCCCTGCGAATTTCGTGCCGTCGGGCAGCACCGCGCCGTTGTCGATGGGCTGGCCCGCATCGATGGTGCGCCAGCCGCCGACCGCGTTGAAGTTCTCCAGCGCGAAGCCCAGCGGGTCCATCTTCACATGGCAGGCAGCGCAGCTCGGGTTGGCGCGGTGAAGTTCGAGCTGCTCGCGCGCGCTCAACTGGCGGCCATCATGCTCGGTCTTGAGCGCGGGCACGTTGGCGGGCGGCGGAGGAGGGGGCGAGGCTAGGATATTGTCGAGGATCCACTTGCCGCGCCGCACCACCGAGGTGTGGTTGTTGTACGACGTCACGGTCAGGATGCTCGCCTGCCCCAGCAGCCCGCCACGATGCCACTCGGGCTTCAGCGCAACCTTGCGGAACGCCGTACCGGTCACGCCGGGGATGCCATAGTGCTCGGCAAGGCGCTGGTTGAGGAAGGTGTAGTTGGCCTCGATGAAGTCCGTCACCGGCCGGTTGTCATTGAGGATGCTCGCGAAGAACATCTCGGTTTCGGTCGCCATGGCCTGCTTGAGGCGCGTGTCGAATTTCGGGAAGACGTCGATGTCTGGTTTCTGCTGGTCGAGGTTGCGCAAGTAGAGCCACTGTCCGGCGAAGTTTCCGGTCAGTGCCTTCGCCCTGGGATCATCCAGCATACGGGTGATTTCGGCATCGAGCACGCCGGGCTTGCGGAGCTTGCCCTGCTCGGCGAGCGAGAGCAGGTGATCGTCGGGAATGCTGCTCCACAGGAACAGCGAAAGCCGCGTCGCCAGTTCCAGATCGGACACGGTGTGGACACTGCCGGGCAGGGCGCCCGCCGGGTCATGCTCGACGACGAACAGGAATTCGGGAGAGACGAGGATTGCTTCCAGCGCGGCTTCCACGCCGTGTTCGAAATCGGATGCCGTGCGTTCGCCTGCATAGATCTGCATCAGCGGGGCAATGTCGAATTCCCCAACCGGACGGCGCCAGGCGCGCCGGGCCAGTGTAGAAATGATCTTGTGCGCGCAGGCCTCTTCCTGCGAAGCCTTCTTCGGATGGCACAGGAACACTGCACGGCGGCTCGGCGTGTCTGGCACGCCCACGGCGTCGTAAGGCCCAGCCACATCCACCTGCAGCACGTCGCGTGGGAAGTTCTGCTGCGAGTAGCGCTGGTGCATCCGGTAGGACGGCACCTCCAGCGTGGAGACCCGCTGACCATCCACCCAGACGTCGAGCGGAAGCTTGGTGGGAGGATCGAGTGGCAGCGGCACCTTGTCGGTATCATTGTGCAGCGTCTGCACGGTCTCGTCCGGCCAGTACTGGCGGCGGAACGAGAGGCCCACGAGGTGTGCCCCCGCCTTGACCGGCACACGCACGCTGTAGCGGTCTTCGGTGAGGCGGTCGGTCTCGTTGTTGGTATTGGAATTCAGCCAGGCGGCGATTTCGTAAGTGCCGTCGTAGCGGGCGAAATATTCGAAAGCAGCGCCCCCGCGCGAGGCCAGCGGCAGATCCGCGCTCGCCCGTTCGTTGTAGGCGGGCACGCCCGAGTTCTTGACCGAGCCGTCTTTGGGGACCTGCCAGGTCGTCACGAATTCGCGGCGCGAGGTGAGGCCGGTCGCCAGCCGCCCGACCTTGCCTGCCACCGCAATGTAGCGCTCCATCAGCGTGGGCGAAACGGTCAGCACATCGGCGATGTTGTCGAAGCCGAAGCCGGAATTGTCCTGCGGCAGTTCGCGGCTGAAATCCACGTCGAGTGAGAGCAGGTCGCGCACCGCGTTGGCATATTCGTAGCGGTTGAGGCGGCGCAGCGTGGCCTTGCCCGGATCGGGATTGGCTGCGGCGAAACTCGCGCGCGACTGGCCGAGCCATTGCACGAAGGCCGCGCGCTTGGCCGGGTCAGGCTGCGGCTTCGAGTGAGGCGGCATTTCCCCGGCAGCGACGCGGCGCAGGATCTTTTCCCACTCTGCGGCATGCTTGCCGGTGCGCAGGTCGCTGGCCTTGAGGTCCTCGACCGAGAGATTGGCGACCATGTCGAAATCGTTGTGGCAGCGCGAGCAGTACTTTTCGAGCATCGGCTCGATCATTGCTGCCTGTGCTTCGGCCGCAGCCGGCATGGCATCCACAACAGCGTCTGGTTCGTGGTCCTGCGCGGCATAGACTGCAGCAGCCGTGATCAGCGCGCTTGCCGCAAGCACGCTGCTGCCAATAGGAAATCGCAGTCTCAGGCTCATGGAATAATTCGACCCCGTTTGCCGGTCTTTTGCCCGCGTTGCGGTGACCTGCCTGCCCTTGCCGCTGCAAGGGTCTTGCCGGGCTTTTTGACTACCGGTTGGAGGCTCCAGCGTCCATTGCCATTAACCGGACATGGTGCCCGAAAAATTCGCGCGCCCTTTGCTGACGCTGTGCGATTTTTCGGTCGGAAACCGTTTCCTGCAGGCTGTCAAAGCGACCCGATGGCCAGGAACCTGTCCTCGCGCTGGCTCAGGAGCCCGGCCGGGTCCAAGGTCTCCAGCGCTGCGAGTTCCCGACCCAGTGCATCGGCAAGGGCGCGCGCGGTCCGGGCCGGATCGCGATGAGCGCCGCCGGTGGGCTCGGGCACGATCCCGTCGATCACGTTCAGGTCCAGCAGGTCCTGCGCGGTCACCTTCATGGCCGTGGCGGCATCGGCGGCCTTGTCCGGCGTGCGCCACAGGATCGAGGATGCGCCCTCGGGTGAGATCACCGAATAGACGGCATGTTCCAGCATCAGCACCTTGTTGGCGCTGGCAATGGCGACCGCGCCGCCCGAACCGCCTTCGCCGACGATCGCTGCGACCATCGGCACCGCAAGAGCAAGGCAGGCCTCGGTCGAGCGGGCGATGGCCTCGGCCTGACCGCGTTCTTCCGCCTCGACGCCGGGGAAGGCGCCTGCCGTGTCCACCAGCGTGACGACCGGCAGGCCGAACTTGCTGGCCATTTCCATCAGGCGGATCGCCTTGCGGTAGCCTTCGGGCTTGGCCATGCCGAAGTTGTGCTTGATGCGGCTGGCGGTGTCGTGGCCCTTTTCGTGACCGATCACCATGACCTTGCGGCCATCGAGCTTCGCCAGCCCGCCGATGATCGCGGCGTCCTCGCCATAGAGGCGGTCGCCACCCAGAGGCACGAAATCGGTGAAGGACAGCCGGATGTAGTCGACGAAATGCGGACGCTGCGGATGGCGCGCGACCTGCGTCTTCTGCCAGGGCGAGAGCTTGCCGTAAGTGCTGGCGAGGAGGGCCGCACTTTTCTTCTCCAGCTTCCGGATTTCCGCTTCGATGTCGAGGTCGCTGCCGTCGGCGGTCGCGCGCAGTTCGGCGATCCGCATTTCCAGCTCGGCGACCGGCTTTTCGAAGTCCAGGAACGAAATCATACGGACCTCTTCGCCAGCCACTCTTCGAGCCACTTGATCGTGTAGTCGCCGCTGTTGAACTCGGGGTCCTCCAGCAGCGCCTGATGCAGCGGGATCGAGGTCTTGACGCCCTCGATGACCATCTCCTCAAGTGCGCGCTTGAGGCGCATGATTGCGCCTTCGCGCGTGCGGCCCGAGACGATCAGCTTGCCGATCATGGAATCGTAGTAGGGCGGAATGCGGTAACCGGCGTAGAGCCCGGAATCGACGCGCACGTTCAGGCCGCCTGCGGCGTGATAGCCCTTCACTTCGCCCGGCGAGGGCGTGAAGGTCCACGGGTCTTCCGCATTGATGCGGCACTCGATGGCGTGGCCCTTGAACTCCAGTTCATCCTGCGTGAACGAGAGCGGCTCGCCCGCGGCGATGCGGATCTGTTCGCGCACCAGATCGACGCCGGTGATCGCTTCGGTGACCGGATGTTCCACCTGCAGGCGGGTGTTCATCTCGATGAAGTAGAACTCGCCGTTTTCCCACAGGAACTCGATCGTGCCGGCGCCGCGATAGCCCATGTCGGCCATGGCTTTGGCGACGATCCCGCCCATGCGTTCGCGCTCTTCGGGCGTGATGACCGGGGAGGGCGCTTCCTCCAGCACCTTCTGGTGGCGGCGCTGCAGCGAGCAGTCGCGTTCGCCCAGATGGACGGCATGGCCGTTGCCGTCACCGAAGACCTGGAATTCGATGTGCCGCGGATTGCCGAGGTACTTTTCCATGTAGACGGTGGCATCGCCGAAAGCGGCTTTCGCTTCCGAGCGGGCCTGCCCCATCTGGCTTTCCAGCTCGTCGGCCGAATTCACGACCTTCATGCCGCGCCCGCCGCCGCCCGAAGCGGCCTTGATGATCACCGGGTAGCCGATCTTTTCGGCCATCGCGCGCGCCTCGTCGAAGTCCTCGATGGCGCCGTCCGAGCCCGGGACCAGCGGCAGGCCGAGGGCACCGGCGGTGCGCTTGGCCTCGACCTTGTCGCCCATGGTGCGAATGTGCTCGGGCTTGGGGCCGACCCATGCGATGTCATGCGCCTCGACGATCTCGGCGAAGCGGGCGTTTTCCGAAAGGAATCCGTAGCCGGGGTGGATCGCGTCGGCATGGGTGATCTCGGCGGCCGAGATGATCGCGGCTATGTTGAGATAGCTGTTCGCGGCAGCCGGCGGGCCAATGCAGACGGCATGGTCGGCCAGCCGGACGTGCATGGCGTCGGCATCGGCGGTTGAGTGCACCGCGACCGTCTCGATGCCCATCTCGCGCGCGGCGCGATGGATACGCAGTGCGATTTCGCCGCGGTTGGCAATCAGGAGGCGTTTGATGGCCATAAGGCGCCCCGCTCTCAGCCGATCACCACGAGCGGCTGGTCGAATTCGACCGGCTGCTGGTTCTCGACGAGAATGGCGGTGATGGTGCCCGATTTGGGTGCGGTGATCTGGTTCATCACCTTCATGGCCTCCACGATCAGCAGTACGTCGCCCGCCTTCACTGTCTTGCCGACCGAGATGAAGTCCGCAGCGCCCGGCTCGGGAGCAAGATAGACGGTGCCGACCATCGGCGACTTCACGGCATCGACCGGAGCAGCCGCAGGGGCGGCTTCGGCTGCAGGCGCAGCGGCGGGCACGGCAGCCGGAGCGGCAGGTGCCGCCATCGGCATGGCAGGCGCCATGGCTGCGGTCATCTGCTGGATCAGCTGGCGGCTGACGCGGATCTTGCGGTCGCCGTCCTCCACTTCGATTTCCGAGAGGCCGGTTTCGGCCAGCAGTTCGGCCAGCTCACGAACCAGAGCGCTATCGATATTCACGCGACGTCCTTTCGTTCAAGATACTCGAGCAGCGTTGCCAGCGTGGTCTTCAGGTCCTTGCGGTGGACCACCATGTCCACCATGCCGTGGGCATGGAGGTATTCGGCGCGCTGGAAGCCGTCGGGGAGTTTTTCACGGATGGTGTCCTGGATCACGCGCTGGCCGGCAAAGCCGATGAGCGCGCCCGGTTCGGCGATCTGCACGTCACCGAGCATGGCATAGCTCGCGGTGACGCCGCCGGTGGTGGGATCGGTCAGGATCACGATGTAGGGAAGGCCAGCGGCGGCAAGGCTCCGGGTGGCCACGGTGGTCTTGGGCATTTGCATCAGCGAGAGGATGCCCTCCTGCATGCGGGCGCCGCCCGCCGCGGTGCAGATCACGTAAGCGCAGTTTTCGGCGATTGCGCGTTCAACGCCAGCGACGAAGGCTTCGCCCACGGCCATGCCCATCGAGCCGCCCATGAACCTGAAGTCCTGCACGCCGAGCACTGCCTTGCGGCCATCGACCGTGCCGCACGCATTGGTGAGCGCGTCGGGGAAGGGGTTGGCGGCGCGGGCGGCCTTGAGGCGGTCGGGGTATTTCTTGGTGTCGCGGAAGCCGAGCGGGTTCTCGGGCACCTTCGGCGTCGGCAGGACCACATAACCGGCATCGAGCAGCAGGTCGAAACGGGCCTGCGTGGCGATGCGGCCGTGGTGCTGGCAATGCGGGCAGACAGACAGGTTGGCTTCGAAATCCTTCGCGAACAGCATCTCGCCGCAGCTCGGGCATTTCATCCAGAGATTGTCGGGGGTGTCGCGTTTCGCCAGACTGGAAAGCGAATTGCGAACCTTGCTGAGCCAACTCATTTGGTGCGTACCGATCTTGTTGAACAGGATAGGAGACGGGCGCCTAAGCCGAGCCTCGAGCCATTCCGGGTGACGACCTGCTTGCCCCTTTATTCTGGTGCGAAACGCCGGAATGAGGGGCGCGTTTAGGGGAAACCGCTCCGCCGCCGCAAGCCAAATTGGCTTCGTCTGTGGGCAAGTGGGGGGGCAGGGCATCGCCGGGGCGTACCGCAGGTACGATGCGAATTTACATGTTGTATGCATATTCAGACGAATTTGTATGAATAACTCAAATTTGGATGCTGTTCGGATACAAATGAGATGTCACCGGTTTTGGTGTGGCTAGCGAAAATTTCTGCCCTGAAGGTCAAAGGGAAGAGGCGTTCGGGTGCCTGGATGACCTTGCCGTGACCACGCGCTATGAGAGCGGGCCCGGATCGCCGCCGGGTTGAGGCAGGAGCAGGGAACTGGAATTTCGGGAAGCAGCAGCGGGCGCCGTGCAGGTACAGGTCCGGCGAAGCGCCTACCGCGAACCGGCGGACGCGCCGCGCGAAATGGACGTGCCCGTGGAGGCTCCCGTCGCGATCGAAACCAACGGCATTGCTTATGCCGTGATGATGGCGAGCCCGATCGATCTGGAGGACTTCGTAACCGGCTTCCTCATGGCCGAGGGACTGGCTGCGCCGGGCGAGGTGGGCGAAGTCGCGCTGCACACGGTGGAGAATGGCGAATGGGGCACCGGCCATGTCGCGCGCGTCAACCTTCCCGCCGACCGCCTCGGCCCGATCCTCGAACGGGCGCGGCGCCGGGTGGGTGACAGTTCCTGCGGCATCTGCGGGATCGAGGGGGTGGAAGCCGCGCTGCGCCCGCTCCCTGCGCTGTCCCGCCGCAGCGCGGCCAAGCCCGAGGCCATCCGCCGCGCGCTCGATGCCTTCGCCAAACGCCTGCCGCTCGGTCGACTCACCCGCGCGACCCACGCAGCGGCCTTCGTCCGCGAGGACGGTGAACTGCTGCTGGTGCGCGAGGACGTCGGCCGCCACAACGCGCTCGACAAGCTGGTGGGCGCGATGGCGCGGCAGGGGATCGCCGCGTCCGAAGGCTTCATCGTGATGACCTCGCGCTGTTCCTACGAACTGGTCGAAAAGACCGTGCGTGCGGGGTGCCCGCTGCTGGTGACGATCTCTGCACCCACTGACCTAGCAGCGCGCCGTGCGAAGGCGGCGGGCCTTTCGCTGGCCGTAGTGGCACGCGACGATTCGATGCTGTTGCTGTGCTGAACGCGCGGTTGTTCTCTCAAGGTGTCGGGAACGATCCTTCGATCCGGTCGCCGTGGCTCGGGGGCATCGACACGACGAGAAATTCCGCGGGCTCGTTCGTGCCGTTGATCGCCTGATGCAGCAGGCCGGGTGCGATCTCGGCACCTTGGCCCGCCTTGATCGTCAGCATGCCCGTTTCCGTCCGTATCGAAAGCTCGCCTGCAAGGACCTGGAAGAATTGGCGCGATTTCGCGTGGCGGTGAGGCACTTCCGCGCCGCCCGGTACCATCCGCTCACGAATGATGCTGAGATCGCGGCGCTTCAGAAGGTGCCAGCCATCGTTGACCCCGCCCCAGACATAGTGCTCGGCGTTGCTTTGATCGATCACGGCCGGTGATGGCGTGCCTTCCATACCGCCTTCCTGAGCGCTGGCGGGTTGCGCGGTCATCAGGGCTAGTATTCCGGTTGCCGCGATCCTTCTCATGCCTGTGCTCCCTCGGGTTGGAAGATCCATTATTATGTTCCGGCTTAGCTTATCCAATGAAGCGGCGCTGAGGGAAGCGGTCTGTTCGCCATATTTGGCAAAGCCGGCGGGAAACCCCGGTTTGCAACCAATATCGATCCCCATTTGCCGTTCGTCGAGTGGCGCGGCCATGCAGGCCCGGTTTTGCTTGTAGTCGCGGGGCGGCGCCCTTAGATTTCCACCCATTCCGGGGTTTGAAAGACAAGGATTTCCCAACATGGCCGTAATGACCGACCAGGATATCGCGGGTGAGCTGAAGCTGACCCCGCCCGATCCCGTGCCGGTGGTGCAGCCCGAGCGTGCCGCCGGGCTGGTGCCGGTGGGCGACGAGCAGAAGAGCAAGCTGCAGATACGCGTCGGCGAATTCGTCGATGATCTCGTTTCGCAGGATTCCAGCTCGCCCGAATTCGGCCGCCGTGTCGACCAGATCACCAACATGGGCCGCAAGGAGATTTCCGAGGCGGCGGGCCAGTCCAACCGTTTTCTCGACCGCCCGATCCGCGCGATGGACAAGGACGCGGGCGTGGGCGCCGATCTGGCCGAACTGCGCCGCACGGTGGAAGACCTCGATCCCTCGACCAAGGGTGACCTGCTTTCCAAGCGCAAGCTGTTCGGGATCATCCCGATGGGCTCCAAGCTCCGCAATTACTTCGACAGCTATCAGAGCGCGCAGGGCCACATCAGCGCCATCCTCACCCGCCTGCAGAACGGCAAGGACGAGCTGCTGATGGACAACGCCGCGATCGACGTGGAGCGGCAGAACCTGTGGGCGGCCATGGGCAAGCTCGAACAGATGGTGTTCATGTCCAAGGCGCTCGATACCGCGCTGGAAGACAAGGCGAACGATCTCGATCACACCGATCCCGCCAAGGCCAAGGCCGTACGCGAGAGCGCGCTGTTCTACGTGCGCCAGCGCACGCAGGATCTGTTGACGCAGATGGCGGTGACGGTGCAGGGCTACCTTGCGCTCGATCTGGTGAAGAAGAACAATGTCGAGCTGATCAAGGGCGTCGACCGCGCCTCCACCACGACGGTGGGCGCGTTGCGCACGGCCGTCACGGTGGCGCAGGCGATGGCGAACCAGAAGCTGGTGCTCGACCAGATCACCGCGCTCAACACCACGACGGCCAACATCATCGATGGCACCGGCCAGATGCTCAAGGACAACACCGCGCGCATCCACGAGCAGGCGGCTACTTCGACGATCCCGCTCGAAACGCTGAGCCGTGCATTCCAGAACATCTACGATACGATGGATTCGATCGACACCTTCAAGCTCAAGGCGCTCGACTCGATGAAGCAGACGGTCACCTCGCTCGAAGGCGAGATCGACAAGTCCAAGGCCTACATCGCCCGCGCGCAGGGGCAGGCCGAGGGCATCGCAGCGGATGGCAAGGCAGCGCCTTCTCTGCTGGAGGCGGTAGACCAGTAAGCGATGGCACAAGTGCCCGCCTCCCAATCGCGCGGCGTATCGCAGGAGATCATCCGCGCCGCCCGCCGCCAGCGCGCAGCCCGGCTCTACAACGCCCGCAAGGAGCGCTGGCGCTTTCGCCTGCGCCGTATCCGCCGCGCGTTCCTCGCGCTGTCGGGCATCTGGATCGCCACGCTGGTCGCGGCGCTGGCGCTGGGCGGGTTGTCGTTCGGCGTATCGATGAGCGCCATCCTGCTGGGCATCGCGCTGTTCGTGGTGCTGTCGATTTACCCGGCGGCCCCGCGCACGCATGCCGATGACCTCAACAGCGCCAGCCTGCCTGAACTGGCGGGTTCGGCCGAACTGTGGCTGGAGGGCAAGCGCCGCGCGCTGCCCAATGCCGCGATCGATGCCATCGACATGATCGGCGTGCGCCTCGAGCAGATCGCCCCGCAACTTGCCGCGATGGAGGAAAACGGTCCCGCCGCGCGCGAAGTGCGCAAGCTGCTCTCGGAACACCTGCCCGGGCTGGTCGACAGCTACACCCGCATCCCGGCCGCGCTGCGCAGCAAGCCCGGGGTGGGCGGCACTAGCCCGTCTGAACAGCTGGTCGATGGCCTTGCCGTCATTTCCGATGAGATCGAGGCGATGAGCCTCGACCTGTCGAAGGGCGACATCGACGCGCTGGCGACGCGCAATCGGTTCCTTGAAACCAAGTATGTGGACCGTGATTGAGCTGCTGACCGAGCCCACGAGCCTGCCGTTCTCGGTGGCGCTGGGAGTGGTGCTGCTGCTGGCCGTGCTGCAGCTGGTGGGCATCAGCGACCTGCTCGGGGCCGACCTTGACGCGGATGTGGATGTTCATGTCGATGTCGATCACGATCTGGCCGTCGATGCCGGGTTGCTTTCGCTGTTCGGTGTGGGCCGCATCCCGTTCATGATGTGGCTGATGATCCTGCTCTCGGTCTTCGGCGTTGTAGGGCTGGCCGGTCAGCATTTCCTAGAAGCCCTGACCGGCGCACCCTGGTCCGCCTGGCTGGTGAGCGCGGGAGCGGCGCTGGTGGCGCTACCGGCAACGGGCGCGGTATCCCGCCCCCTGGGCAGCATCCTGCCCAAGGACGAGACGACCGCGATCAACGTGGCCGCGCTCGTGGGCCGCGAGGCGGAAGTGGTGATAGGCACCGCGACGCCGGGCAATCCGGCGCGGGCGAAAGTTACCGACCATTTCGGTCAGACGCACTATGTGATGCTGGAACCCGACAATGCGGACCAGCGTTTTGTCCAGAACGAGAAGGTCCTGCTCGTGCGGAGCGAGGGCGACCTGTTCAAGGCCATTGCGCGCGGGGATCACTATCTGCCGAGGCTGGATTAGCAGGCGCGCGGTAACGTCTCTTCTGGCCGGAATCGGGGAAAGGCTGGGTTATGAAGAAGCTCGCATTCAATACGAAGAAGCAAGGCGCCATCGCGACCGGTGCTTCGGCGAAAGGTGCCGGTGCACTTGGCGCGCTCGCCGTAGGGGCGTTCGCGGTGGGAGCACTCGCCTTTGGCGCGGTCGCGGTGGGTGCTCTGGCGATCGGACGGCTCTCGATAAGGCGTGCGCGCATTCGCCGTCTGGAAATCGACGAGATTGTGGTTGGGCGCGTTAGGCGGGTGCCGGACGAGCCTGCCGCAGCCATTCCGTCTGAAACAGGGGCGGAGCAGGATTGAGGGCCCTACCCGCGGCGGAAATGGCTCTTGGTGCGATTGATCCGGGACAGCAGATCTGCGGTCCGTTGCGGCAGACCTAGAGGATGCGCGCAAGCAGTGGTGGAGCAAGCGTCAGCAGGCCGATCAAAGCCGCAGCGATAGAAGCGATCAGCACGCCTCCGGCGGCCAGGTCCTTTATGCGGCCGATGGCCCTGTCGAATTCCGGGTTGATGTAGTCGCAGGCTTCTTCGATCGCGGTGTTGAACGCTTCGGCCAGCCAGACGATGGCTATGGCAAGCACCAGCCAGCGCCAGCCGGCAATGGAAATCTGCAATAGAAAACCTGCCGCCAAGGCCATGAGCGATGCGGCAAGGTGCAGCCACGCGTTGTGCTCATCCTGCACGAGCGCGCGCAATCCCCGGCCAGCGTAAGTGAAGCTCTTCAGGCGCGCGAAGATGCTGAAGCGATGGTGTGGCGCAGGTTCTTCGGGAGGCGTCAGCATGAATGTTCCTGAGCGGTTGGGGAAGGGCAGGAGTTGCGGGATATCTGGAGGCAAAGCCACCGCGCTGAATGTTGGCATTCGACAATATAGTGCTGAATATGTCCATGCGGCTTTTTGGGAATTTCCGGCTCAAGGTGAAGGACGCACGGCAGTGGTAAGCTGTGGAAACGGCGGTTAAATTTCTGAAATCCTTAAATGCAATCGACTCGCAATAATCCGGATTCGCTATGACCGGCATTCGCCTTTCGCTATACGGCCTCAAGACAAGATGAAATCGAGAGCGGGGCGCAGTGCCGTCCGCGGCATCTTGGTTCGGAGAAGTGGAAGATGAGTGCCAGTATCGAACCGTGTTCGTGCAGGCCGCCATTCTGATTTGTGACCTGGCAAGCGTTCCTGTCTTGCCGTGACATAAATTCCGTCCGCATGAATTGGACTGTTTTGGCAGTGGTGCCGGATTTCGATTGAAACCGGTCTGTCCTTACGCGCCTTCCGGAAAGGCAGTTTGAAGTCATTCGAGCGCAATTGCGTGCGCGCAGTTGCGTTGGGATGAAATCGAAAGCGGGGCATTGTGCCGTCCGCAGCATTCCCTTGAAGGAGAAGTGAAAATGGACGGCCTTTTCAGCGGCCTATTCGACAGCATGTTGGGCATCATTGCGGTGGCCGCATTCGCTATCGTGTTCGCTATGATCGTGTTCGGCGTGATGCTGGCGCGGCTCTACCGGCGTGCGAGCAAGGAAATCGCGTTCGTGCGCACGGGCATCGGCGGGGAAAAGGTCGTGATGAACGGCGGTGCGATGGTGCTGCCGGTCTTCCACGAGACGATGCCGGTCAACATGAACACCGTGCGCCTTGCCGTGGAACGCAAGAACAGCGACGCGCTGATCACGCTCGACCGGTTGCGGATCGACGTGAAGGCCGAGTTCTACGTGCGCGTCCGTCCCGATGCCGGGGCCATTGCCATGGCCGCGCAGACGCTCGGCGCACGCACGATGCACCCGGAGGCGCTCAAGGATCTGGTTGAAGGCAAGTTCGTCGATGCGCTGCGCTCGGTCGCGGCGGGCATGTCGATGAACCAGCTTCATGAGCAGCGCGCGGACTTCGTGCAGAAAGTCCAGCAGGTTTCCTCCTCGGACCTTGCGATGAACGGTCTGGAACTGGAATCGGTCTCGCTGACCGGCCTCGACCAGACTTCGATCGAGCACTTTAACGCGAACAACGCGTTCGACGCCGAAGGTCTCACCAAGCTGACCGAGCAGATCGAGCTGCGCAAGAAAGCGCGCAACGACATCGAGCAGGACACGCGCGTGCAGATCGAGACCAAGAACCTCGAAGCCGACCGGCAGTCGCTGCAGATCCAGCGTGAGAACGAGTTCGCGCGTCTGGAACAGGAGCGGGAAGTCGAGATGCGCCGGGCCGAGCAGGCGGCGGAAGTCGCCCGCGAGCAGGCGGCGCGCGGCCGTGAGGCGGATGAAGCCCGCATTGTTGCGAAGCAGCAGGTGGACTCCAAGCAGATCGAGGCGGACCGGACCATCCAGGAAGCCAGGATCGCGCAGCAGCAGGCAGTCGAACTCGCCCGTCAGGAGCAGCAGATCGCGATCCAGAATAAGAGCCGCGAGGAAAGCCAGGCCAAGTCCCAGGCCGACGAAGCCCGCGCCAAGGCGGTTGCCGCCGAGGAGCAGGTTACGACCAGCCGCGAGACCGAAGTCGCCGAGCGTCTCAAGAGGATCGAACTGATCGAGGCGGCCAAGGAGGCCGAGCGTCAGGCGATCTCGGTCAAGGTGAAAGCCGAGGCCGAAAAGGAAGCCGCGTCCAACCGTGCCGAAGCCGCAAGGCTCGAAGCCGAGGGTGAGGCCGAAGCCGAGAAGCTACGGGCCGAAGCCGCCCGTGTCCGCTTCGAAGTGGAGGCCGCCGGCCAGCGTGCCATCAACGAAGCCGCGAATATCCTGTCTTCGGATCAGGTGTCGCTGCAGATGAAGATGGCGCTCCTGAAGGTCCTGCCGGAAGTCGTGCGCGAGAGCGTGCGTCCGATGGAAGCGATCGACTCGATCAAGATCGTGCAGGTCGATGGCCTTACCCAGAAGGGTGGCGGTTCGGGCGGCACGGGGGCTCCGATCGGAGGCTCGGGCAACCTGGCCAACGACGCGGTCAGTGCCGCGCTCGCCTACCGCGCGCAGGCGCCGGTGATCGACGGGCTGATGAAGGAACTCGGCCTCGACGGTGCGTCGCTGGCCACCATGGTCCGGGGTGCGGTGGAGCCGGAAGTTCCGGCAGCGCTCGCAGACGCCGGCAATGATGCCGAAGTCTATCGTCCCAAGACGATGAACTGAGCAAGGAAAAGCCCGGGAGACAAGATCTCTCGGGCTTTTTCGAACCCACTTATGCTTTCGGTTTGCGGCGATTGCTGGCCCTGATGATCTCTTCCATGTCCATAATGCAATCGCGGCCCTTAATGCCGTCCTCGGTCTTGTCCTCCGGATCGGCCTCGAAATGCGCGCGCATGCGATCGGACAGTTCGACGAGCTTTTGATAGTTCTCCTCGCCCACCTTCTTGCGGATGGCTTTCAGGCCTTCGTTGAGCGCGAAAAATTCGGTGTCGATGTTTTGCCCCGGGAAGTAGCCGCTATCGTCTTCGAATTTGGGGGATTTGAGCACCATCCAGCCCAGTAGGTCCATCAATTCGCTAATGTTCTGAGGGATGTAAGAAGTATAAGGTTTCTGCATGATCAATGCCCTGGTTGAGCAATAGCGTAAGTACTGTCTGTTCCAAGCTGACTTGGCCGAACAATGATGACTGTGCTGGGTTTCCAGTCACTATTGAAGAACCCTTGCACTTGAGACGTGCGGACCGTCTTCCTGGTGAGCGAAACGTCAAAGGCAACATTTCCGACCCTAGCATCCGGTATACGATACGTACGGTCTGTGGCGGTACTAGCATATTCTCTTCCAATGATCCGCACCGGTCCTTCTCGTGACGTCGCTATCCCCATTCTATTGTACAAAATCTTGAGTTCACGTCTTACAGTGCGATCAACAAAGTTCCCGATTGCTTCCTCCCGCGACAGACGAACTTTCAAGCGACCACTGTTGAATGTGTTGATACCCTCCTCATAGGCTATGTCAGTTCGTTCTTGAAGGTAGCGCAAGACTTCCACTTGTAGAGGTCGAGTTTCTCCCTAAAAAAGGTCGCCGCGCGGTCAATGCGAAGCTGGCGTATCAAGTTGGCTTGTCCTTCGAGCGTCCTTGGGAAACCGAGTGTGTCCAGTCGATAGTTGGGATCAATGCTCCTGATCTGTTGAACCAGAACGTTGATGTGCTCTTCAGTCAAAGCACTAGTTAACCTGCTGGCCGGTCCAGAGATATCCAGAATGTTGTCGGCGATTGCTACGATCGATCCGCCCGGGGCCTCAGGCAATCCGGGGAAGACGCGTTCGAGCGTCATCGGATCGTTCAGGGGAGGGCCGCCATTGCCGCTCATGCGCGCACGAGGATTGGGACGGTACTGGGAAGGTTGAATGGCTGCAGGCGCTTGATCGGGCCTATAGACGGCATTGGTTGTCTGATTGGCTGTTCGAGATTCAACAGTAGCGGATGAGCTTGCTGTCCCCTCCGTCACGGAAAGCGCTGAAACCTTTGGCCGTTTCGTATGCAAATTGCGCTGGCGGGAATTTACGGCATAGCCGGGTGCGTGAGCGCCTCCCGGGGCGAACGTGAAGCGGCCGTTCCGGGGATCATGATAGGGATTGAATTTGAGCTCTGTTCCGGACTGGAAGAATCGAGGTGAAAGCCGTCTTCCCGTCCTGAGATAATGCTCGAACGCAAGGCATTCGGTGGACTGGCGTTCAGCTGTGGTCGCGTGATTGGGCATGACTTGTCCCTTGCTGCTCAATGAGAACATTGAGGGAACAAATCCTACAATTCAAGCGATGTAACCAAAATGGTTCTTTTTGAGGGCGCTGATCCA
The DNA here is from genome assembly GCF_022832385.1 of Novosphingobium album (ex Hu et al. 2023). Taxonomy (GTDB): domain Bacteria; phylum Pseudomonadota; class Alphaproteobacteria; order Sphingomonadales; family Sphingomonadaceae; genus Novosphingobium; species Novosphingobium album. The sequence goes on along the minus strand of NZ_JALHLE010000013.1, from coordinate 96,795 downwards.
AAAAAGGGGGGCGTTCCGCAGTATATGCAGAGCAGGTAATGCCGAGGACCTGAGGCCGGTGGCGGGAGATCAGCTCCGCTTGCGGCGATTGCTGGCCCGGATGATGTCCTCCATGTCCATGATGCAGTCGCGGCCCTTGATGCCGTCCTCGGTCTTGTCCTCGGGGTCGGCCTCGAAATGCGCGCGCATCCGGGCGGACAGTTCTACGAGCTTTTGATAGTTCTCCTCGCCCACCTTCTTGCGGATGGTCTTCAGGCCTTCATTCAGGGCGAAGAATTGGGTGTTGATATCCCGTTGGGGGAAATAGCCTGTTTTGTCCTTGAAGGTCGGCGAGGACAGAATCATCGAGCCAAGCATGTCCATGATTTCGCCTGTTCCCTGAGGAATGCAGGGTTTATTCGAGCGGATCGACGAATTGAACATGGTACCTCCTCGGAGAACGGCAGCAGAGACTGCGCCAAGATGTGCCATGCGTTTTTCTAACAGCGTCCGGGCGACGGGGCTTGCCAAAGAACATCCGGAATCGCCGCGATTCTGATCGCCACGGCGGCGGGCACGGGAGACGGAGCTGTGATAGGTTCGCCGAAAGGGCCACCAAGGGCCGGGAGAGCGAGCTGCAATGCCAGGTGAAACTTACAAGATTCTGCTGTTCATGAAGCGTCGGCCGGACATTTCGATCGAGCAGTTCCGCGACTATTACGAGACGAAACACGCCCCGCTGGCGGAGAAGTATTCGAGCGGCGTATCGCGCTACATCCGGCGCTACATCGACCCGCAGCCGCATCCCGAGACGGGCGAATTCACCGATGCACCGGATGTGATTACCGAGCTGTGGTTCGAGGACGAGAAGGTCTATCGCGGCACGCTCGCCTACATCACCACCAGCCTGATGCCGGAAGAGATCATAGAGGACGAGAAGAACCTCTTCGACCGGTCGGCCTTCCGCATTGCCACGGTGGTGGAGTGCGAGTCCGTTTTGTCGAATGCCTGATCTGCCAGCGCAGGCCCTCGTCCTTCCGCTTGAGGTAATCCGGGCTACTGCCCGGCGCTGCGCATGCCCAGCAGGCCGACGATGCCGCCGTCGACCCGGATGTCGCAGCCGCTGATGTAGGAGGCCGCAGGAGACAGCAGGAACTCGGCGACAGAAGCGATCTCGTCGCCGTGGCCCATACGCCGCTGGGGCACCATGCCGATCATCGCGCGCATCTGGGCGTTCGATTCTGCTTCGGCCTTGCCCATGGAGGTGTCGATGAAGCCCGGCGCGATCGACGCGATGCGCACCCCGCGCGCGCCAAAGGCGGTCGCCTCGCGCTCGACGAGGTGCATCACTGCGCGCTTCGAGACGGCATAGGCCATGCCGGGATCGGCCATGAACTGCTCGATGCCGGTGCGGTCGCCGGTGGCAACGAACGTGCGGATCGCGCCGAGCATGGCGGGATCGGCGAGCATGTAGCCCGAGACAGAGGAGATCAGCACCGCGCAGCCGCCCTCGGAAAAGCGCGGAAGCAGACCAGCCGCGAGACGCTCGGTGGCGTAGTAGTTGACGTCGAAGATGCGCGGGCCGTCCGCCATCGTCGGCGAAAGGCCTGCGGTGTGGATCAGTCCGGCGATCGGTGCATCGCCGAGCACTTCGAGGATCTGCTCCGGAAAGCCGGGCGCAGCGATGTCGCCAGCCAGCGTCTTGATCTCGGCGCCGGTGCCGCGCAGCACGCGGGCGAGCGCCTCGACGGGCTCAGCACGCAGATCGCAAAGCAGCAGCGAGCGGCCCTTTGCGGCAAATCGAATCGCTGCGGGATTGCCCATGCCGCCTGCGGCGCCGGTGATGACGACCGTTCCGGGGACTTTGTTCATGACCTCTCCAATCTATGACCGCAACTTTCGATTTCGGCCCTTTGGTAACGCCAGAGGACGATGGCAGCCAGTGCCGGTCCGGCGAACATCGCTGTGGCGCCCTGGTACTTTCAGATGAGAGCGAAATCGGCCGGTGGCACCTTCACCCCCGCCACCGGCGACCGCCCGCGCCACAGCGCCGATGTGCCCGAAAGCGGACGGCCGTTCTTGAGGCAGTCCCCCGCATCCTCGGGCACCAGCACGATGTAGATGTCGCGTCCGTCCTTGCCGCCGAAGCGGACCTGCGTGGTCGCGCCGGGCGGGGTGGGGATGGGGTCCAGTTCCTGGCCTGCCGGCGTCACCCGGCGGATGATGTTCGGGGAATAGACGCCGGGGATCCAGATGTTGTCATCGACATCGAGTGCCAGCCCGTCGCAGTCGTCCCGGTCGAGCAGCATGCGCTTGTTGCTGAGGGTGAGGTCCGGCGCCATGTCCCAGATCAGGCCCTTGCCGAAGGTTTCCGAGCAATAGAATTCGCCGCGCGCGGGATTGCAGGCGATGCCGTTGGTGAAGCGAAGCCCTTCGGCAAGCGGGATCACTTCGCGCTCGCGCGTCAGGCGGTAAAGCGCTGTGGGGCGCGTGTCGCGCGCGGCGATGATGTTTTCCATGTCGATCGTGCCGAAGAACATGCCGCCAGTCCCGTCAGGCCACATCTCGTTGATGCCGTTGACCGGCTCGCCGCCGATTTCCTCGATCAGCCAGCCTGAGGCGCCGGTCTGCGGGTTGTTCCAGCGCACGCCGCCCTGGCCGCTCGAGAGCACGGCCCCGTCGCTGTTGATCAGGATGCCGCCGGTCCACATGCGTTCGGGATCGAGCACGCCCACGGGCGTTCCATCGGGCTTCACCCCGTGAATGCCGCCGCCCACGACGTCGCTGTACCAGATCACGTCGCGTTCGTGATCGACCGCGAGGCCTTCCAGATAGATGCCCGTGGCGAGCTTTTCGAACTGCATGGCGGACAACTGGGCGGACAGGTCGGTCATTCTCTCTCTCCCGGCCCGGCCTGTTGCGATCTGTCCGGTGCCGTCCTTGAGGGTGTTGGCTGACGGGGCGACGGTCAAGGTGCGGTTGCCGGCGCCGGCGATGACCAACGCTGCAGCGATGACTGCGTCTTAAAGAAAAATATGATCTATCGTCTCTCATAGGGGTTGCATCGGGACGCGTCTCGGCGTTCTATCCGCGCGATTGCGCTTGCGGGATTCAACCCGGCGTATGGTGATGGAATTTTGGGGAGAGCACGAATGCAGATGACCGGCGAGCAGCAGATTGCCGCGCCGCGCCAGAAGGTGTGGGAGGCGCTGAACGATCCGGCTGTCCTCGCCCAGTGCATTCCGGGTTGCCAGAGCCTCGACCGCGATGGTCCGGACCGCTTCGTGGCTGTTGCCGAAGTGAAGATCGGACCGATCGGCGCGCGTTTCAAAGGCAACGTGCAGCTTTCCGATATCGATGCGCCGAACGGCTATACGATCACCGGTTCGGGCAATGGCGGCATCGCCGGTTCGGCCAAGGGCGGCGCGAAAGTGCGCCTGTCGGACGCACCGGGCGGCGGGACACTGGTCTCCTATGAGGTGGAGGCCGAAGTGGGCGGACGCATGGCGCAGCTGGGCGGGCCGATCATTGATGCGACCGCGAAAAACCTTGCGGGCAAGTTCTTCGCGAAGTTCGGCGAAGTGGTGAGCGGCGGCGGTGCGGCTTCAGCTGCCGCTGTCCCGGCCGCAGGTGCTCCGGTTGCGGGGCAGGTGGCACCTGCTGCGGTTCATGCAGCGCCGGTGGCGGTTTCGTCCGCACCCGCGTCGCTGTGGGGCTGGGTGGTCGCTCTCGTGCTCGCCTTGATCGCGGGCTTTTCGCTAGGCCAGATGCATGTGCGCGGTGCCGGGCTGCTGCTGGTCGCGGTGCTGCTGGTGGTAACGGCGGCGGCAGCCTTTGAGGCGGGACGCCGGGGAGGCCGCAAGTGAAGCCCGCACCTTTCGACTATGCGCGCCCGTCGAGCATTGCCGAGGCCTGCGCGATCCTGTCCGAAGCAGGCGGCGGCGCTACAGTGATCGCGGGCGGGCAGACGCTGATGCCGCTGCTCAATTTGCGCATGAGCCAACCCTTCATCCTCGTCGACATCAATGGGATCGCTGATCTCAAGGGCGTGTCGCGGGTGGACGGCGGAACACGGGTTGGTCCGGCGACGCGGCAGGCCGATGCGCTGCGCGATGAGACGCTGGCGCGGCACCTCCCGGCATTCGTTGCTGCGCTGGGCCATGTTGGGCACTACCAGACCCGCAACCGGGGCACGGTGGGCGGCTCGGTTGCGCTTGGCGAACCGGCGGCGGAAATGCCCGCGACGGCCGTGGCGCTGGGGGCTACGATCGAAATCGCTTCGGTCAGCGGCACCCGCAGCGTCAAGGCGGAGGAATTCTACCTCGGCCCCTACATGACGGCTCTGGAGCCCGATGAACTGGTGACCGGGATCACGTATCCCGACTGGCCGGACGGCCACGTGGTGCTGTTCCGCGAAGTGGCGCAGCGTCCCGGAGACTTTGCGCTTGTCGGCATGGTCGGCGCGCTGGCGCTTGATGGCGGCAAGGTGTCGCGCGCCGGGATCGCGTGGTTCGGCATGGGGCCAACACCCATCCGCGCACGGCAGGCGGAAGACGCATTGCTGGGCAAGGCGCTGACGGAAATCGACGCCGATGCCGTGGCGGCGCTCGCCGTGGCCGATACCGCGCCGTTCGACGATCACCATGCCAGCGCCGAATACCGCCGTACCGTCGGCAAGCGCATCTTCGCCCGCACCCTGCGCGAGACCCTCGACATCAGGAGCGCCGCATGAGCGAGCACAAGATTGAACTGACCGTCAATGGTCACCGCCACGCCGCCACGGTCGAGGCTCGCACCGGCCTGGGCGAATTCCTGCGTGAAGAGCTGGGCTATACCGGCACCCACCTTGCCTGCGAACACGGCGTTTGCGGCGCCTGCACCGTGCGCGTCGATGGCGTTGCCATGCGGTCTTGCCTGATGCTGGCAGTGCAGGCAGACGGCTGCGAGGTAACGACCGTCGAAGGGCTGGCCGCTCCCGACGGCACCTTCCACCGCGTGCAGCAGGCGCTGCAGGACAATTTCGGGCTGCAATGCGGGTTCTGCACCCCCGGCGTGGCGATCACGCTGGCCACTGTGCTGCAGGATAATCCCTCGGCCACCACCGGCGAGATGGAGGCGGCGATGTCCGGCCATATCTGCCGCTGTACAGGCTATCAGGGCATCCGCCGCGCAATTCGCCAGCTTGCGGGAGAAAACGCATGAACTTCCACGCGAGCAGTGTCGGGGCCACCCGCTATGTCGGCGAGCGCACCCCGCGCAAGGAAGACAGCCGCCTGCTGACCGGTCGTGGCCAGTTCACCGACGATATCCAGCTGCCGGGCATGATGCACATCGCCTATGTCCGCAGCCCCGTCGCGCGCGGGCGGATCGTCTCGATCAATCTGGAGGTCGCGCGCGAGATGCCCGGCGTGCAGGCGATCTACACCCAGGCCGATCTCGCCGCGATCCCCGTGCAGATGATGAGCTTCTTCTTCACGCCCATCGAAAGCCCGGTGTCGCTGCTGGCGGACGGGCGCGTGGCCTGCGTCGGCGATCCGGTCTGCATGGTCATCGCCGAGACCCGCGCCATGGCGGAAGATGCCGCCGCGCTGGTCGAGATGGAGATCGAGGAGGAAACCCCTCTCGTCACCATAGCCGACGCGAAGACCGGCCCGCTCGTCCACCCGGACAAGGACGACAATATCGCCGCCGAAATGGGCGATGAGGATATGCTGGAAGAGGCCATCCAGCCCTTGCTCGACAAGGCGCCGCATGTGGTCACCCACACGATCCGCCACCAGCGGATCGCGCAGTCGCCGATGGAATGCCGCGCCTGTGTCGCCTCGCCCGATGGCTCGGGCGAGATGACGGTGTGGATGGGCTGCCAGAGCCCGCACCTTGCCGCGCGCTATCTGGCGCTGGTGCTGGGTCTGCCGCAGGAATCGATCCGCGTCATCGCCAAGGACGTGGGCGGCGGCTTCGGCCTCAAGAACATCCCCTGGCGAGAGGAAGTGGCGGTGGTCGTCGCTGCGCGGCTGTTCGGCCGCCCGCTCAAGTGGATCGAGGACCGCTATGAGGCGCTGACGGCTTCCAGCCATGCGCGTGAGCAGGAAGTCACGCTCACCATCGGCCTTGACGATGAAGGCAAGCTGCTTGCTGCCTGGTCGGACTATGCCTGCAACAACGGCGCCTGGCCGATGGGCGAGGATGCCAATATCGCCGTGCACATGTTCATGTGGCCGGCCCACAAGCTGCCCGCCTACGGCTTTGTCACGCGTGGCTGGTACACCAATACCATGGGGCTGGGCGGCTATCGCGGGCCGTGGGCGATGGAATCGCTGATCCGGGAAACCACGCTCGACAAGGCCGCCCGCAAGCTAGGCATCGATCCCATCGAGCTGCGCCGCAAGAACCTCATCTACCTGCCCGATCAGCCGGTAACGTCCGGCATGGGCATCGAGGTGACCGACATCACTCCGGGCGAATGCCTCGAAAAGCTGGTGGCCAATGTCGATGTCGCCGCGTTCCGCAAGGAACAGGCCGAGGCGCGCAAGGAAGGGCGCTATCTCGGCATGGGCATCACCACCTATATCGAGCCGACCGGCTCGGCGGGCTCGATGCAGCCGATGACCGGCGAGACCGTGCATGTGCGGATCGAGCCGACCGGCAAGGTGGTCGCCATGCTTTCCACCCATTCGCAGGGCCACGGCACGGCCACGACGATGGCGCAGGTCATCGCCGACCGGCTGGGCGTCGCCTACGAGGACATTTCGGTGTTCGAGGGTGACAGCGCCATCGGCGCGTTCAGCCCCGGCGCGGCGGGCAGCCGTCAGGGCGTGATCGCGGGCGGTGCGACGTGGAAGGCGACCGAGCTGCTGGCGGACAAGGTCAGGGCTGTCGCCGCGCACCTTTCGAATGCCAGCGTGGATGCCGTCACCATTGATGGCGGCATGGTCCATGTCGAGGGCGCGCCGGAAATGTCGCGCTCGCTCAAGGAACTGGCCGAGATCGCCTATGGCGAGCCGGGGCGCCTGCCCGAGGGCATGGCGACCGGCCTCGAAGCGCAGTTCCGCTACCAGCCGCCGCCGATGACGATGACCAGCGCGGCGCACTGCTGCGTGGTCGAGGTCGATGCCGAGACAGGCTTCGTGAAGATCCTGCGCTGGATCAGTTCCGAGGACTGCGGCACCGTGATCAATCCCGGTGTGGTAGAGGGCCAGATCGCGGGCGGCCTGGCGCAGGCGATCGGGCAGGTCCTGCTCGAAGAGATGCCTTACGACGCACGCGGCAATCCGCTGGCGGCGACGTTCAAAGACTACCTGATGCCGACGATCTTCGACGTGCCGGATTTCGAATATCTGCACGCAAACACCCCGTCGCAGACCATTGGCGGCATGCGTGGTGTGGGCGAGGGCGGGGCGATCATCGGCCCGCCGACGCTGGTCAACGCGATTGCCGATGCTCTCTCTCCGTTCGGCGAACTGGGCGGCAAAAAGGGCGAAGTAACGCTGCCGCTGACCCCGTCGCGCATTCTCGACGTGATCGAGCAGCGCGATGTTTCGGGTCATTCGGCCCATGCGGCCCCGGTTCCGGCAGCCGCGCCTGTTTCGGCCCCTGCCGTGCCGGAGGCCCCCGTAGCCGAGACGGCAGCGCCTGTTCCGGCGCCTGCGGCCTCCGCGAGCATTGATGGCGATTGGGACATGACGCTCAAGGCACCGATGGGGGGCCAGACCTTCGTTGCGCACTTCGAAACGCAGGGCACTTCGCTGTCCGGCTATCTCTCCGCCCCTGAAGGCCAGCAGGACTTCTCCGGCGGCACGATCGAGGGCGGCCGGATCAAGTTCGAGGTGAAGGTCGACAAGCCGATGAAAATCACCCTCAAGTACGACATCCAGCTTGAGGGCGACACGATCACCGGCAAGTGCAAGATGGGCATGTTCGGCACGGCCAAGGTCACGGCGGTGCGGGCTTAGGGGCGTTAGATCAGCTCACGCTCAAATGACGACAGTTGGGACGGGCGTTTGCAGCTCGGCTCACTTCACCTTGTACGCCCCATACTCCGGCGGTGCGACACCCGTGCCTGCCCGCGCTGACGGCGGGAACTTTCCGCCGATATCGGTGATGCCATATTCTTTGCCGAGTTCGGCGCCGATCACGGTCTGCCCATTGTGGCGCATCATCTCCGGGTCGTTCCACAATGCCCAGGCGAGGTGGCCGGTGTAGCCTGCCGATTCCAGCGTACCTTCCAGATGCGCGAAGCGTTCGGGCATCTCTTCCATCATCTGCGTCAGCCGCTCGGTGGTGAGCGCCCCCATCCAGACAGAAACGGCCGCCACGTTCGCGCCGGCGTCTGTGAAGTCCACGCCCATGTCGAAGGCCATCTTGTCGACCCCCGCCTTGTGCGCGCCATAGGCGGGGCCGAAGCAGTAGTGCATCGATCCGGGAGACGAGGTGAACAGGATCAGCCCCTTGTCCTGCTGCGTCATGTGCGGCGCGGCGTACCAGGAGGTGACGAAGCCGCTGCGCACGCCGACATCGATCATGTTGCCGATCGCCAGCGGCTTTTCCCAGAACGCGCCGGGCGCGTTGAGCTGATCGTGCACGGCGCAGGCGTTGTTGATCAGGATATCGATGTGGCCTTGTTCGGCGATCACCTGATCGATGAGCGCGGCGATCTGCGCATTGTCGCTGCTGTCGCAGGCAACCGCGATGCCCTTGCCGCCTGCCTCGGTCACTTCGCGCGCGGTGGCATGGATCGTGCCGGGCATCGACGCGTCGCCTTCCTTCTGCGAGCGTCCGGTGACGTAGACCGTGCAGCCATGTGATCCCAGGGCCACGGCAATGCCGCGTCCGGCCCCCCGGCTGGCGCCGGTGACGATGGCGACGGGCGGTGTATCAGGCATGGCGTTTTCTCCCGGTTCTTGTTTCCGGGCAGGCTATCGGGCGGCAATGGCGGGTCAAGCGGGGGCGCGCGCACGAACGCTGCGGCGATGGCGGTGGGCAGGGCGTTGTGGACGCCCGGGGCGGTCCATTTGACGGATCGCCTTCAAATTGCGACTGTTGCAGGACGCTGGCGATGTCTGACACGCCGATCGAGCGGTGCATGGCGCGCCGGAACGAACTTACCCAAAGGAATGTTTATGCAGACCGCAAAGAACGGGGATACCGTGCTTATTGAATTCGTGGTGCGCACAAACGATGGCCGCGTGGTCGGCAATACCGAGCGGGACGGGCCCCAGACCGTGAAGATCGGCAGGGCCGAGGTTTTTCCTCAGATCGACGCCGCGCTGAATGGCATGACCGTTGGTGCGGAACAGACGGTAGCGGTGGCCGCAGCCGATGCCTTCGGGCCAAGGCGCGAAGAAATGGTCATCCAGATTCCCCGCGAGAGCCTTCCACAGGATACCGTTCCGCAACCGGGTATGCAGCTTTCGGCCAGCCAGCAGGATGGCTCGACGCTGAACCTGGTCATTACCGAGGTTGGCGAGCAGTCGGTTACTGCGGACGGCAATCACCCGCTGGCGGGTGAAGACCTGTTTTTCGGGCTGACTATCGTCGAGATCAAGGACGCCGCGTAACCGGCGCGCTGGCGCACGGAGCGTTCCGGCAGCGCTCTGCGCGCTCCGGGTGAGGTCACGACGGTCATTGCTTCCTGCACGGGGCATGAGCAGTGCCGTGCCTAGCTGCTGGCGTCCTTCACCGTTTCCATCGCCACGAACGTGGAAGTGCTGGCCACATGCGGCAGGCTGGAGATCTTCTCGCCGAGCACCGCGCGGTAGCGGCGGATGTCGGCGGTGCGGACCTTGAGCAGATAGTCGAAGTTGCTCGCCAGCATGTGGCATTCCTCGACCTCGGGAATGCGGCGCACCGCGGCGTTAAAGTCGCGCAGCGCCTGTTCGCGCGTGTCGGACAGGCTGACTTCTACGAAAGCGACATGGTCCAGCCCGAGGCTGGCCGGATCGACCACCGCGCGAAAGCCCCGGATCACGCCGCTCTCGATCAGCCTGCGCATCCGTGTCTGGCAAGGCGTCTTGGACAGCCCCACCCGTTCCGCGAGATCGGTGACGGTGATCCGGCCGTCTTCGCGCAGAACGGTGACGATCTTGCGGTCCAAGTCATCCAAATCGACTGTCGTTATGGCTTTTTCCATGGATATCATCCAATTTTGACCGGAAAATAGGTCAGTTTGAATGGTAATATGCCGCTGAAAAGGCAGATTGCCAATTCGGGGCCGTGTAAATTGGCGGGTATGACCGTCATGCCCCCCTTTGCTGCATTCGCCCCCGCCATCCGCGACCTCTCGCCGCTGCGCCACGCCATCGCCGAAGCCCGCCGCCGGGACGAGGTTGCCTGTATTGCGCCCCTGTTGGATGCTGCCGGTGTGACGGTGCACGCGCGTGCTGGGATCCGGGAAACGGCGGCGAAGCTGGTCACGGCCCTGCGCGCGGAGAGCAAGAGACGCGGCGTGGATGCGCTGGTGCAGGAATATGCGCTCTCCAGCCAGGAAGGCGTCGCACTGATGTGTCTGGCCGAGGCGCTGTTGCGCATTCCCGATGCCGCTACCTGCGACGCCCTGATCCGTGACAAGATCGCAGGGGGGAACTGGAGCGGCCACCTCGGCGGCGGCAAGTCGCTGTTCGTCAATGCCGCGACCTGGGGACTGGTCGTTACCGGCAAGCTGGTGGGAAGCGTTGACGACAATGGGCTGTCGGCGGCGCTCACCCGCCTGATCGCGCGTGCCGGTGAACCGGTGATCCGCAAGGGCGTCGATCTCGCCATGCGGCTGCTGGGCGAACAGTTCGTGGTTGGCGAAACTATCGAGGAAGCGCTCAAGCGTGCGCGCGAATGGGAAGCTAGGGGCTTCCGCTACAGCTACGACATGCTGGGCGAAGCCGCGATGACGGCAGCGGACGCCGAGCGCTACTATGCCGACTACGTCGAGGCCATCGCCGCGATCGGCTGGGCTGCCGCCGGCAAGGGCGTGGTGTGCGGCCCCGGCATTTCCATCAAGCTTTCCGCGCTGCACCCGCGCTATGCCCGCGCGCAGGCGGACCGGGTCATGCGCGAACTGCTGCCACGCGTGAAGGCGCTGGCCTCGATGGCGCGCGACTATGGCATTGGCCTCAATATCGACGCCGAGGAAGCGGACCGGCTGGAACTCTCGCTCGAGCTGCTCGAAAGCCTTGCGCTCGATCCTGATCTCAAGGGCTGGGATGGGCTGGGTTTCGTAGTGCAGGCCTATGGCAAGCGCTGCCCGATGGTGATCGACTGGATCATCGACCTTGCCCGGCGCGCGAACCGGCGGATCATGGTGCGTCTGGTCAAGGGCGCTTACTGGGACGCCGAGATCAAGCGCGCGCAAGTGGACGGGCTGGCGGACTTTCCAGTCTATACGCGCAAGGTCCACACCGACATTGCCTATATCGCCTGTGCCCGCAAGCTGCTGGCCGCGCCGGACGAGGTCTTCCCCCAGTTTGCCACGCACAATGCGCAGACGCTGGCAACAATCTATCACCTGGCCGGGCCGGACTTTTCCGCGGGCCAATACGAATTCCAGTGCCTCCACGGCATGGGCGAGGCGCTCTATTCGCAAGTTGTCGGCGCGCACAGGCTGGACCGGCCCTGCCGCATTTATGCGCCGGTCGGCACGCATGAAACCCTGCTGGCCTATCTGGTACGCCGCCTGCTGGAGAACGGGGCGAATTCCTCGTTCGTGAACCGCATTGCCGATCCGGCAGTGCCGGTGGAGGATCTGATCGCTGATCCGGTCGAAGTGGTGCGCGCAATGCCGCAGCCGGGCGCGCGGCACGACCGGATTGCTTTGCCGCAGGACCTGTTCGGGGACCGGCGCAATTCGGCCGGGCTCGACCTGACGGATGATCTGGTACTGGCATCCCTTTCGCGGGACCTGGTCGCATCGGTCGCCCGTGAATGGCACGCTGGCCCCGAAGGCGGCAGTGGTCCGGCGCATCGGGTTTGCAATCCGGCCGATCGTCGCGACTTCGTCGGCACGGTGATCGACACGCCGGTGGAGATGGCGGCGCAGGCTGTGGCCCGCGCGGCGGGAAGCGGCTGGAGCGAGGTTCCTGTCTCGCAGCGCGCGTCGATCCTCGAGCGGGCTGCCGATATGATGCAGTCCCGGATCGGCTCGCTGATGAGCCTCGCCATCCGCGAGGCGGGAAAGTCGGCGGCCAATGCGGTGGCAGAAGTGCGCGAGGCGATCGACTTCCTGCGCTACTATGCCCAGCAGATCGACGAGACGTTCGGGGAGGAACAGGCTCCGCTCGGCCCGGTGGTGTGCATCAGCCCATGGAACTTCCCGCTGGCGATCTTCACCGGCCAGGTGGCTGCCGCGCTCGCCGCCGGCAATCCGGTGCTTGCCAAACCAGCCGAGGAAACCCCGTTGATCGCCGCCGAAGCCGTGCGCATCCTGCACAAGGCAGGCGTGCCGCAGGACGCGCTGCAACTCCTGCCGGGTGACGGCAGCGTGGGCGCCGCGCTGGTCGCCGCGCCGGATGTGGCAGCGGTGATGTTCACCGGTTCGACCGAAGTCGCCCGGCTGATCCAGTGCCAGCTTGCGGGACGTGTTTCGCCCGACGGCCGCCCTATCCCGCTGATTGCCGAGACCGGCGGACAGAATGCGATGATTGTCGATTCCTCTGCGCTTGCCGAGCAGGTTGTGGCCGATGTGATCGCTTCCGCCTTTGACAGCGCAGGCCAGCGTTGCTCAGCGCTCCGCGTCCTGTGCCTTCAGGAGGATATCGCCGACCGCACGTTGGCGATGCTCAAGGGCGCCCTGGCCGAACTGAGCGTGGGCGATCCGGCGCACCTTTCGACCGACATCGGCCCGGTCATCACGGCGGAGGCGCAGCGCGGTATCATCGCCCACATCGAGGCGATGCGGGCGAGAGGCCACCGCGTGACGCAGCTTGCTGTGCCGGGCGAATCCGCAGGGCAGGGCACGTTCGTGGCGCCGAGCATCATCGAGATCGCCTCAGTCAGCGAGCTGGGACGTGAGGTTTTCGGGCCGGTGCTGCATGTCGTGCGCTACCGTCGCGAGGAACTGGACGGGCTGATCGAGGCAATCAACGGGACCGGCTATGGCCTGACATTCGGCCTGCACACCCGGCTCGACGGCATGGTGGCGCATGTGACCGGTCGCGTCCGGGCGGGCAATCTCTATGTGAACCGCAATACCATCGGGGCCGTCGTCGGCGTGCAGCCTTTCGGAGGGCGCGGGCTGTCGGGCACCGGCCCCAAGGCGGGCGGACCGCTTTATCTGGGGCGGTTGGTTCGGCAGGCACCGCAGGTGCTGCGGCCGTCCGGTGGCGGAGTGGCGCTGGTTGAAGCGCTGGCCGGCTGGCTGGACGGGCAGGGCGAAGCTTCCATTGCTGCGCGGGTTCGCGAACTGGGTGCAGCCTCGGCTCTGGGGCTCGAGCGTGAACTTCCCGGCCCGGTCGGCGAGCGCAATCTCTACGCGCTCCATCCACGCGGACAAGTGCTGCTGTGCCCATCGACCCGGGAAGGGCTGCTGGAACAGATGGCCGCAGTTCTGGCCACCGGCAATCACGGGGGCGTAGCGGGCATGGACTTGCCGGAAGGGATGCCTGGGGAAATCGTCGCGCGTTTCCGGCACCGCCCGGAACAGCCCTTTGCCGCATGTCTGGTTGAGGGAGGCGCGGAGAATGTTCGTGTCGCTTCGGAGATGGTGAGCCGAATTGAAGGCCCGATCATTCCGGTTCACAGCGACCCTGGCCCCCATTGCATCTGGTTGCTTGAGGAAGTCTCGATCTCGATCAACACGACGGCGGCGGGCGGCAATGCCAGTCTGATGGCCATCGGCTAAGTTAACTTCGAATAAGCAGTTTTCGCGTAGCGCGGTCTGGCGGTGCGGCGCCTTTCGCCGCGCGAAGACGGCAGAGGCCATGCGGCACGAGCAACTTTGGGATGGACATCCGCTGACGGCGGAGGCGGATGCGTGGCTTTCCGCGCACGACCTGCCGTGCGATGCACGCGTCGCACAAGGCTGGCGCCGCCTCGAAGCGTTCGGCAGCCTGCCGTCGCAGACGCTCGCTTTTCACGCAGCGCTGTCCGAAACGATGATGACGGATCTTGTCGTCAGCATCGCAACGGCCGGAAGCGCAGGCGATGTGACGGCGATCCTGCCGCTCTGCCGCCGCCGTGGCCTGCTGACGCACTGGCATGCGGCTGGCGTGCAGCAGGTCTACGAACCGGTCGATGCGCTTTGCGCTTCGCCCGCTGCCGCCGCGCAACTGGCGGCGAGTCTGTCACGGCTCCGGCGGCCGCTGCAACTGGACCGCATTCCGGCCGCTTCTCCGCTCGTGCCGGCCCTTGCGTCGGCGATCAAGGGCAAGGGCCTTGTGGTCACGCGTCCGGCGACGGCATGCCCCAGGATCGTCTTCGAGCCGGGTGAAGCGGCCCCCGAGCAGCGCTTCAATTCCGGCCGCCGGTCGGATTTCCGCCGCGCCCGCCGCCGCGCCGAGGCAATGGGCGAAGTTTCCTTTGAAATGCACGCCCCATGTCCGGAGACGTTCGATCGGCTTTTCGACGAGGCAGTCGCCGTCGAGCAGCGCGGCTGGAAGGGCGAGAGCGGATCGGCGCTGGGCTGCGAAGCTGCCAAGGGTGCGTTCTTCCGCGACTTCCTGTGCCGCATGAGCCGGGATGGCAATTGTCGTATCGCGTTCATGCGCATCGGCGGGAGAGCCGTTGCCATGCACCTCGCGGTAGTGTTCCAGGGCCGCTACTGGCTCTTCAAGATCGGTTTCGATGGCGATTACGCGCGCTGCTCGCCTGGCAATCTGCTGATGCTGTTCGCCATGTCTGACGCCATGAAGCAGGGGCTGGGCGGTATTGAACTGCTGGGTGAGGTTGAAGACTGGATCAGCGAGGTGTGGACGCAGGATACCACACCTTGTGTTCGTCTGCAGACTTATCCGTTCAACCTGCGCGGACTGACTGCTCTGCTCGCCGACGCGGTCGAATGGGCATGGCACCGTCTGCCTTTCCCGCGGAGCGCTTCGTGAGCACTGGCCTTTCGACGCGGCTTGTGCAGATCTGCGCGCGCACGGCAGAGGTGCTGGGACCGGCACCGGAAGCGTCGGATGCGGCCCGTGCCTGCCGCGTGCTCAGGCGTAGCGGGAATGCCGTGACGCTCAGCTATTTTCCGGCGTGGGATGGTGTGGCTGCAGGGATCATCGAGGCCTGTGCGAAACTCTCGGCGGAAATGGCCGGGCAGTCCCCGGGCACCTGCCTTTCGATCAAGGCGCCGCCGCTCTATTTCGACAAGGACAACCTGCGGGCGGTGGCTGCCCCTGCCAGCGAGGTGGGGATGACCATTGTGTTCGATGCGCTGACTCAAGTGCAGGCGGAGCAGACGCTCGATCTCGTTGAATGGATGGCCGGGGAATTTCCTTCGGTCGGTGTGGTGCTACCCGCGCGCTGGCGGCGCAGCGCGGACGATGCCCGACGGTTCCGTGACAGCCCGGTGCGTATCCGGGTGGTCAAGGGTGAGTGGGCTGATCCCGGTGGCGACGTGCCGGATTTCGAAGCGGGCTACCTCGATCTCATCCGCATTCTGGCGGGCCGCAATGCACCGGTCGCCGTGGCGACGCATCACCCGCCGCTGGCCGCCCAGGCCTTGCCGGTGCTGCAGCAGGCGGGAACACCTTGCGAGTTGGAGCAACTACGCGGACTGCCAGCCCGCCGCACCCGCCGGATCGCGCAAGAGCTCGGTGTGCCGGTGCGCGTCTTCCTGCCGTTCGGTCCCGGCTGGTGGCCCTATGCTGCCGTGAAGCTGGTGGAGCGGCCCTATCTTCCCATGTGGTGGCTGAAGGACAGGCTGGCCTAGACCGTCGACAGGCAGCCGTCAGGCATTAGCGGTTCTTGCCGCCGGTGCAGCGCGAGTGTCAGCAGGAAGATGGCGAGCCCGCCCAGCGACAGGCCAACCCCGATCCAGCCAGTGACTCGCAAGCTGTAGCCCGCACCGATAGCGAGCCCGCCCAGCCACGGGCCCAGCGCATTGGCCACGTTGAACGCGCTGTGGTGGGCAGCCGCTGCAAGAGCCTGTGCTTCGCCCGCCACGTCCATCAGCCGGGTCTGGAGGATCGTGCCGAGGCCGCCGCCGAAACCAATCAGGAGGATGTCGAAAGCCAGCAGCCAGATATTGCCTGCCACCAGAGGAAACAGACCAAGCGCGGCGGTGCTCCAGATGAAAGCACCGATTGCCGCGTGGTTGAGTTTGCGATCAGCGAGCCAGGCCCAGAACAGGTTGCCTGCCGTCATGCCCACACCAAAGACTGCCAGCACCAGCGGCACAAACGCCTCGGGAACCTGGGTTACTTCGAGCATGGTCGAGGCAACATAGGTATAAACGCAAAACAGGCCGCCAAAGCCGATGGCGCCGGTCAGAAGGGTCAGGAGGACCTGTGGGCGGCGCAGGGCGCCCAGTTCGCGCAGCGGGCTCGATCTGGGGCCACCATGGTCGTGGGGCGCGAACAGGGTGACAAGCGCCATGGTCAGCAGTGCTAGCCCGGCAACGATGCCGAAGCCGCTGCGCCAGCCGATGATCTGACCCAGCCAGTTGGCTGCCGGAACGCCGATGATCGTTGCCACGGTCAATCCGGTCATGACCTTGGCGACCGATTGGGCACGGGCATTGGCTGGCACGAGCGAGGCGGCGACCAGCGCGGCAACGCCGAAGTAGGCGCCATGAGGCAGGCCGCTCAGGAAACGGAACAGCAGCAGCGTGGGATAGCTGGCGGCCAGTGCGCTCAATCCGTTGCCGAAGGCGAACATGCCCATCAGTCCGATCAGCAGCGTGCGGCGGGCGAGGCGCGCGCCCAGAACCGCGATCGTGGGCGCGCCCACGACGACACCGAGTGCGTAGGCGCTGATCGCATGGCCTGCCTGAGGCTCGCTCAATCCCAGATCGCGCGCGAAATAGGGGACAAGGCTCATGGCCGCGAATTCGGTCGTGCCGATCGCGAAAGCGCCCATCGCTAGTGCCAGGATGATAAGAGCGGGGAGGCCGGACGCGGGGCGCTCGAGCGGTCTAACTGTCATGATATACTGCAAGAATCCGGGGGGAGTTGGGATTCTGGTGCGTTCAGGCCCACTTGGGAAGAGGGTTAGGCGTGCGTTTATTGCACGTACCGGCGATTGCGATGCAATTGACGGAGTAATTTCAGGAGGTGGGACGGCGATAGCCGCCCACGCTCCCGAAATTCAATGGGTCATGGGTCAGAGCCCCGGATCGAAGTCGGGGGCGACCTGCTCGGTGTGATCGGCGGTGTGGTGTGCGACGTGAATGCCGCACTCGGTCTTGTCCCAGCCGCGCCAGCGGCCCGAGCGCGGGTCTTCACCCGGTGCGACCTTGCTGGTGCAGGGCATGCAGCCGATCGAGGGGTAGCCCTGAGCCACCAGCGGGTGGGGCGGCAGGTCATGCTCCTCGATATAGGCGGCGAGGCGCTCTGCGGACCAGTCGATCAACGGGTTGATCTTCAGGCGGCCCTGCTCGTCGGTCGTGTCGATCTCGAAGCGGGGCAGGGTCGCGCGGGTCGAGGCCTGGAAGGCCTTGCGGCCGGTGATGGAGGCATCGAGCCCGAGCAGCGCCTTTTCCAGCGGCTTCACTTTGCGGATGTCGCAGCACCCGTCGGGGTCGTAGGACCAGCGCAGCCCGTTCTCGTCCTTCTTTGCCAATTCTGCGGCATCGGGCGTGAGGTTGCGCAGGTCCTTGAGGCCGAGACGCTCTACCAGCAGGTCGCGATAGGCCAGCGTCTCGGGGAAATGCTTGCCGGTTTCGAGAAACAGCACCGGCACCGAGGGATCGACGCGGCTGACGAGGTGCAGCAGCACCGCGCTTTCCGCGCCGAAGCTGGAGACGATGCCCACATCCCCCGCCATGCGTTCCTTGAGCAGCGTCTCGAGCATTTCGAGCGTGTCTGCGCCGCGGAACAGGCGGTTGAGGCGCACCGCATCGGCCTCGCGGAAGCGCGGGCCGGTGTCGATGCGATCGCGGATGCGGGTGGCGTCGGTCATTTCGGTAATCCCTTGGGGAAGCCCCTTCAGCTCTGGTGCCGCAGCGCCCAGATGGGCTGGCGGCCGTCAGCAGTCGCCTGATAGACATTGTCCCAGCGGTCGAACGCGTTCTGCGCGTCGGCGGGGTTCAGCGGTTTGTCGGGCGCGAAGGCATCGAAGCCGCAGCGCTTGAGGTGGCTCAGCATGTCGATCACGACATCGCCCACCGCGCGGATCTCGCCGGTGAAGCCTGCTTCGCGCAGGACGCGCGCGGAGGAATAGCCGCGCCCGTCGGTCCACGCCGGGAAGTTCACTTCGATCAGGCGCAGACGGTCGAGGAACGGCAGCAGCGCGCGGGCATCGTCACCCGGCTCGATCCGCACCGCGGTGGCGTTGGTCTGCTCGGTGAATGCGTCGACCGTGACGGCGGAATCGTTGACCGCTTCGTCCTCACGAAAACGGAACTGCACATCAACCATAGATAGCCTCCTTGAACGGGTCCATGCCGATACGGCGGTAGGTGTCGAGGAAGCGTTCGCCATCCTGCTTGTTGGAAAGATAGACCTCGGTGGCCTTTTCGACGGCATCGACGATGCCGTTCTCGTCGAAGCCCGGGCCGGTGATCTTGCCCAGCGAGGTATCTGCGCCCTCGCAGCCGCCGAGCAGGAGCTGGTAGTTCTCGACGCCCTTCTTGTCGACGCCGAGGATGCCGATGTGGCCCGCATGGTGGTGGCCGCAGGCGTTGATGCAGCCGGAAATCTTGAGCTTCAGCTCACCGATTTCAGCCTGCTTTTCGCTCGAACCGAAGCGTTCTGAAATCTTCTGCGCGACCGGGATCGAACGCGCGTTGGCCAGCGAGCAATAGTCGAGGCCGGGGCAGGCAATGATGTCGCCGACGGTGTCGAGATTGGCGGTGCCGATGCCCGCTTCGTCCAGCGCCTTCCACAGCGTGTAGAGGTCAGCCTTCTTCACGTGCGGGAAGACGATGTTCTGGGCGTGGGTCACGCGCAGTTCGTCGAAGCTGTAGTCCTTCGCCAGCTGCGCCATGAGGCGGATCTGGTCGGCGGTAGCGTCACCCGGAATGCCGCCGACGGGCTTCAGGCTGACGTTGGCGATGACATAGCCCGCCTGCTTGTGGGCATGGGTGTTGCGCTCCACCCAGAGGCGGAAGTCGGGATCGGAGAGGTCCAGATCGTCCGAGGCGTCGGCTTCGAAGGCCGGATCGGTGAAGTACTGCTTGATGCGCTCCAGCTCGGCGATCGGCGGCTCGATGCCCATGGTGAGCAGGTGCGCTAACTCTTCCTCGACCTGGCGCGTGTATTCATCCTTGCCCAGCTCATGGACGAGGATCTTGATGCGCGCCTTGTACTTGTTGTCGCGGCGGCCATAGCGGTTGTACACGCGCAGGCACGCTTCCGAGTATGTGATCAAGTGGTCGAGCGGCACGAATTCCTTGATCATCGGGCCGATCATCGGCGTGCGGCCCATGCCGCCACCAACGTAGAACTGCGCGCCGATCTCGCCAGCCGCGTTCTTCACCATCTTGATGCCGATGTCGTGCAGGCGCATGGCCGCGCGGTCAGTCTCGCTGGCGATGACCGCGATCTTGAACTTGCGCGGCAGCGTCAGGAATTCGGGGTGGAAGCTCGACCACTGGCGCAGCAGTTCGGCATAGGGGCGCGGATCGACGATCTCGTCGGCCGCGGCTCCGGCGTACTGGTCCGAACTGATGTTGCGAATGCAGTTGCCGCTGGTCTGGATCGCGTGCATTTCCACCGCAGCGAGATCCGCGAGGATATCGGGCGTGTCTTCCAGCTTGATCCAGTTGTACTGGATGTTCTGGCGGGTGGTGAAGTGGCCATAGCCGCGGTCGTACTTGTCCGCGATGTCGCCCAGCACCTTCATCTGCGCCGAGTTCAGCGTGCCGTAAGGCACCGCGACGCGCAGCATGTAGGCGTGCAGCTGCAGGTAGAGGCCGTTCTGCAGGCGCAGCGGGCGGAACTGCTCCTCGGTCAGATCGCCCGAAAGGCGGCGGCGGACCTGATCGCGGAATTCCGCGACGCGGGTGTCGACCATCTGCTGGTCATAGGAATCGTACTTGTACATCAGATCACCCAGTTCACGGCTTCGGGGTCGCTCGGCTTGAGCGTCAGGTCGGGGCGCACGGTCGGGCCGAGCGCGCGGATGCGGTCCTTGATGTGGGCGGGGCGCACGCCCTCGGACGTCTTCTCGCCATCGATGACATAGGCAGCGAACACGTTCTGCGCGCCTTCCTCGCGGGCGATGATCTTCGCGCCCTCGTCGCCAACATCGGTGGCGTCGTTGACGTCGAGCGACCAGCCCACGCCGGTCCACCAGGTGACCGCTCCGGTCTTGAGGTCGTTTCCAGTCAGGATCTTCACTTCTGTGCCTCCAGCGCCTCGGTTGCGAGCGCGCGAATGGTGTTGTCGGGTTCGGCGGTGACGTTGCCGATGACGATCAGGGCAGGGCTCTTGACCTTCTCGCCCTCGACGAGATTGGCAAGCCCGGCCAGCGGCGCGCGTAGCACGCGCATCTGGCTGCGTGTGGCATTCTCGATCACGGCGACGGGTACGTCGGGCGCAAGGCCGTCAGCCATCAGCTTTTCGGAAATCTGTGCCGAGGTCGCCAATCCCATAAAGATGACGAGCGTGCGGCCCTTGCCGGCAAGGCCGGACCAGTCCTGATCGCTCAGGCCCTTGCATTGCCCGGCGACGAACGAGACAATCGAGGCGTGGTCGCGATGAGTCAGCGGGATCTGCGCAGCGGCAGCGGCGCCCAGTGCCGAGGAGATGCCCGGCACGACTTCGACCGGCACGTCAGCTGCGCGGCAGGCCTCGGCCTCTTCGCCGCCCCGGCCGAACACGAAGGGATCGCCGCCCTTGAGGCGAACGACGTCGTTTCCGGCCAGCGCCTCGCGCACCAGCAGTGCGTTGATCTCTTCCTGCTTCATGGTGTGGCGCGAGCGGCTCTTGGCGACCGAGACCATGCGTGCACCCGGGCGCGCCATGGCAAGGATCGCCGGATCGACCAGGCCGTCATGCACGATCAGCCCGGCGCTCATCAGCAGCCGCGCCGCGCGCAGCGTCAGCAGGTCCGGATCGCCGGGGCCTGCGCCGACAAGGTAGACCTTGCCAGTGGATGCCTTGCGGCCGGACGGGGGGGGAGTCGCTTCCATACTGGGCACATGGCGGCGATCGTCCTGAGGTGCCAGCCAGAATGGCTTTGGGGTGCATTAGGCGAGCTTTACCCGCGGCAATTCCGCCGGTTTGGAGCAGCCTGAGCTAACGCGTTCGCTAACCAAATATTAACTCGGGACGACGAGATTCGGCGCTCCATGGGAGACAGGCCATGTCGATTTCAGCGCGTTTTGAAGACATCCAGCCCGCAGAGGGGCAGTCCCGCGCATTGCGGCGCAGGCTCCAGTTCGAGACGCAGGGCGCGCTTGAATCCGGGCGGGCCGCGCCGGTGCAGGTTCACAACCTGTCCGAGACGGGACTGCTGCTCGAAGCGCACGCGGATCTGGAAATTGGCGAGGCGATAGCACTCGACTTGCCCGAAGCCGGCCAGGTGCGCGCACGTGTGGCCTGGGCAAGCGGCACTCTCTACGGCTGTGCGTTTGACGTGCCGCTTTCGCCGGCGGCACTGAGTGCCGTCCAGCTGCGCAGCGCAGTGCAGAACGAGGGCGGCCTCGGGCCTGCGCCCACGCCTGCGGGTGTGGCTGCGATCGGCGGCGAAAGCTTTGGCGAGCGTCTGCACCGGCTGCGCAAGCTGCGAGGTTTTACCCAGGGCGAACTGGCAAGCAGGCTTGGCGTCAGCAAGCCGACGGTCTGGGCGTGGGAGCAGGGGCGCGCGCGCCCGATCGAAGAACGGCTCGATGCGATCGCGGAAGCCCTGGGCGTGACAAGCGCGGAGTTGCGGCCCAGCCGTACCGTGCCCGGCCTTCCTGACCTGATCGCACGCTGCCGTGACCAGATTGCCGCGGCTGTCGAGACGACGCCGGACAAGATCAGGATCATGATCGAGCTCTAGATTGTGTGGTCCGGCCAGCCGGATCCCTGCACACTTTCAGATATCGCAAGAGCCACTGCGGGATGTGCGGTGGGGATAAGCTGAATTGTGGCAAATTTCCGACTTTCCGAATCTGTTTCTCGATGGTAAATATATGAATAACAATCATAAAGTATAACTCAGTTATATAACGGGTGTAACGCGTTCTGCTTTGGTTGTTGGTTTGAGTTGGTGCGATTGAATTCTGTGTGGGTATTTTATCGCTCTGTCTCATTTCGATTTATGAAGTTCGGGGCGTCGCCGAAATGGACATGAATTTTACGACTCAGGACAGTTCAGCTCTTTATGGACTGCTGGCAGAGAGCGCGTCGGATGTGATCCTCAAGACGGATCTTGGCGGCTTCATTCTCCACGCGTCCCAAGCGCTTGAGCGGCTGGGGTTCCGAACGGCGGACAGGCAATCGCCGCCATGCCTTCTCGATCTGGTGTCGCCCGAATCGCGAGACGAAGTCCAGCGTGCCTATGCGGATGCGCTGTCCGGCGCAGGGCCGGGGCATCCGGTGGAATTTCCGGCACTCACCACCGACCAGCGGCAGCGCTGGTTCGAGATCCAGACGCGGGCGCTGAAGAACGAAAGCGGTGAACCCTGCGGCGCGCTCAGCATCCTGCGCAATGTCGACGAGCGGCGGCGGCTGGAGCAGCAGTTGTTCGCCGCCACTTACACTGACCCGCTGACCAAGCTGACCAACCGCGCTGCCTTCGTCTCGATGCTCGAGCATATGGTCGACAAGGAGATGGACGGCTGCCTGGCGCTGTTCAGCATCGACTTCTTCCGCACCATCAACATGCAGTATGGCCAGAGTACCGGGGACGACGTGCTGGTGGTCTTCGCCAACCTCCTGCGCGAGATGCTACGTTCCGAGGACATCATCTCACGCATCGGTTCCGAGCGCTTCGCCGTGCTGCTTCCCCGCGCCACGCCCGAACAGGCCGAGGCGATCTGCAGCCGCGTGATCGCAACGCTTGCCGAACTGCGCCAGAAAGTGGGCGAAAGCCGCTTTGCCATCACCGCCAGCGCCAGTGTCGCCCGGATCGCGGACAATCTGGATTCCACCCTCGAGCGCGCCGAAATGGCGCTGTTCGTTGCCAAGGCCAAGGGGCGCAACCGCCTGGAAATGGAAAAGGCGCTGCAGAAGGTGCGGCACTAGGATGAACGAGAAGCCGGTTTCGGAACGGGTTGCTTGTGCGCCGCATGGCAGGAATGTCGGGGGGAGCGGACGCTATTCCGTGTAAGACCTTGTGCGGCATTTCGGGCACGGATCAATTATCCAAGGAAACATGAAGGGCCCCAACTGAGTAACAACGCCATGCCCGCACTTGCGCGGCTTGAAGGCAATGAGAAGGGCTCTGAGTCCGAAGTATGCGGAGATGCAGACCCAAACTACTCGTAAAGCCAGCGGGGCGTCCCCAGAGAAAGCAGCGGTGAGTGCGAGAATTCCAAAGACCATGAGCTTTGCGGTCTCAGTGGATTTGGATTTCACCTCTAGTTCTCCTCCGGCACGCGCAGCCTTTACCCTGCGGATCACTTCATGTCAGGCCATCATCGGGGTGGCTTTTTCGCCATTTGCCAATGCCTGCAATGTCGGCGTGTCCGGAAGGGCAGATTTCCGGTTAAAAGGTTGAAATGCTGACGTTCCGATGAACGGCAGACCGCTGTTGACACCGGCTCAGTCTGCCTAGGTGGCCGCAAAGTCGGGATTTCGGGCGCTCGCGGTCACTCCCGCGTTTGACCTTCACAACCCCACCCGTCGCACTCTACTTCGAAACTGTCTTCCATTTGCAGATATGTCATTGTCAGTTCGCGGATCGCCTCTTCGTCAGTTGTTTGACTGCGAACCAGAAATAGCCATGGCTGGCCATCTTCATCCGCTTCAACAAACTCCAAAACGCGAAATCCCCAGTTCGAACTCGCAAATTCAAGGCGTCGAAGTGCTTCGATTGTTCCTCTGAATGAAACATCAACATCTCGGATGACATGCGGTAGATCGCCATGGTCTCGAAGCCTTTGGATCACCGCAAGGTCAGCAGCCCATACCTCATTCCAACGTTCTGGATCGATCGGCGTCACAATGTCTCCATCGCGTTTTGACGTCAGTAGAGGTCGATCAGATAGACCATTGAGCTATGTCCGCAATGTCGGCGAGTCCGGAACCGCCGCATCTAGGCACAAATCCTCGCCAACGGACTGCGACCGACGCGCTGGCAGCGCCGCCGTCTATTCCTCTGCGTCAGCCGCGAAGAAGCGCTGGATCACGTCGCGGGCGATGCGGGCGGGGCGCATGGTATGTGCATCGACGCAGCACCAGCTCGACTTGACTTCGGCCAGCACTTCCTCGCCGCGCCGGATCACGGTTTCGTAGAAGGCCCGTGCGCCCTGCACCTTTTCGACGAGGACGGTGGCGATCACGTCGTCTTCGAGGAAGGCGGGTTTGCGATACGTGATCTCGTGCTTGAGCGCGACCCACAGGTGCTTGGCGATCGCGTCGGATGGCGCCAGCGCGCGCCAGTGGTCGAGCACGGCCTCCTGAACCCATTTCAGATAGCTGGCGTTGTTGACATGACCCATGAAGTCGATGTCGGCAGGATCGATACCGATCGGAAAGCGGTGGGGAATCGCGTGGTTCACGTATACGTCAATAGCACCATCCGGCGCCCGGATACAGCGGCTATCCGGAAAAACCGGGCGTTCCCGGTCATTCTTTGCGCATCGCGTCCACCAGCTCGCGAAAGGCGGCATTCTCGCGCAGGTTGAGGTCTCGCTGAGGGAAGGGGATTTCTATGCCGTGCTCCTTGAACAGGTGCCACAGCGCTTTCAGCACTTCGGAACGGACGTTGCCGACGCCTTCCTCGGGGTCGGTTATCCAGCAGTGGATGATGAAGTTGACGCTGCTGTCGCCATAGGCGTCCAGCCACGCCGTCGGCGGCGGCGTCTTGAGCACGCGCTTCACCGAGCGCGCGGCCTGCAGCATCAGTTCCTCGGCCTTCACGATGTCGGAAGAGTAGGCGATGCCTACCGGCACCGGGATGCGCACGTTCTTGCTGGAGTAGGACCAGTTCTCCACCTGATTGATCATCAGGTTCTCGTTCGGGATGAGGTATTCCTTCTGGTCGCGCGTGGTCAGCGAGATGGCGCGGATACCGATGCGGCGGATCTGACCGAAGGTGGAATTCCCGGCCTGATCGGTGATCGCGATCACGTCGCCCGGCTTGATGGACTTGTCCATCAGCAGGATGATCCCCGAGATCAGGTTGCCGAAGGTCTTTTGCAGGCCGAAGCCGATGGCAAGGCCGAAGGCACCGGAGAAGACCGTGAAAGCCGTCAGATCGACCCCGAGGATGTCGATGCCGACGAGGATGGCGATGGTCCAGACAGCAAGGCTGGTCATCTTCTCGGTCAGCAGGCGCTGGGTCAGGTCCAGGCGCGTCGCATTCGCCAGCAGGCGGTGGGCAAACTTGCTGGTCGCCCAGGCGATCGAACTCAGGACCGCCACGACAAGCACGACCACGGTCATGTCCCACAGCGAGATGCGTGTGCTGCCCACTTGCAGAGCAAGGCTGTCCAGCGTGTTGACGATCCCGCCGATGGATTCGCTGTGCGACGTGACGGCGTGTTTCAACCCTTCGGCGCCGGCGACGGGCTGGTCGATGACCGCAGGGATGATCGTGGGTGTGGGGCTGGGGACCAGAACTTCGGCATTGGCAGCGGCGCTGGCATCGCCGGTTGGCGGACTGCTGGCTGCGGCGGCAAGAAAAGCGATCATTCCGCGCTCCAGGTGGACAGGGCCTGTTCGATATCCGCAATCAGGTCGGCAGGGTCTTCGAGGCCGATCGACAGCCGAACGCCATACCGGTCGGCCGCCAGCGCGGGCGCGGGCGGCCACGCCATGCAGCTGCGGTAGACGGCGGGATCGATCGGCAGGGCAAGGCTTTCGTATCCGCCCCAGGAAAAGCCGATGCCGAACAGCGTGAGCGCATCGACAAAGCGGTTGCGCGCCGCCGCGCTGCCACCCCTGAACACGAAGCTGAACAGCCCGCAGCCGCCCGTGAAATCACGCTTCCACAGCTCGTGGCCGGGCGCGCCCGGCAGCATCGGGCAGAACACTTGCGCGACTTCCGGGCGGTGTGACAGCCACTGCGCAATTGCGAGCGCGGTCTCGGTCTCCTGTTTCAGGCGCAGATGCAGCGTGCGCAGGCCCCGCAGGGCAAGCGAGGCATCGTCGGGCGAGACCACGGTGCCCAGCTGCTGCGCGCGAGTGCGCAGCTTTGCGTAAAGTTCGGGCCCGGCGCTGGCGCTTCCCATCATCAGGTCGGAATGGCCGCCGACATGCTTGGTCAGCGCCATCAGGGTAATGTCGATGCCCTTTTCGAGGGCCTGAAAACCCAGCGGGCTGGCCCAGGTATTGTCGAAGATCGAAACCGCACCCTGGGCGCTGGCGATGCGGGCCAGTTCGGGCAGGGCGCAGACTTCCATCGACAGGCTGCCCGGAGCCTCCAGCAGCACTGCGCGGGTGCGTTCACAGAAAGCAGCTTCGTAAGCCGACAGGTCGAGCGGATCGAAGAACCGCGGCTCGATCCCGAAGTCGTGGAGCAGCCCTTTGCCCATGGTACGACTGGGGTCGTAGGCATTGTCGCTGATCATCAGCACATCACCGGGCCTCAGCACGGTGAGCAGGACTCCGGCGATGGCGGCCACACCCGAAGGATAGAGCACTGTGCCCGCCGCCCCCGGTTCGAGCTGTGTCAGCGCCTCGCTCAACGCCCATTGCGTCGGCGCACCGCGGCGTCCGTAGAAGAAGCGGCCGTCCTCGTTCTTGCGGGGCCCTTCAGCCAGCGCGGCGGTGTTTTCATAGAGGTGGGTGCTGGCGCGCCATACCGGCGGGTTTACGACAGCACCGGTCCATTCCTTGCGCCTTCCGGCACCGACGACTTTCGTGCCGGCTGCTGCATTTTCCAAATTGCTCGTGTCGCTCAAGGTCTTCTCCGCTGTCGCGTGAGGAAGCCTAGCCGGTGGCGCGGGCAGGGTCGAGGGCCAAGAGCACGGTACGGCGCGCAGGCTCGATTTCACGGCCGGCGAGGCCGGTGATCTGACGCGGTCCCGCGTCGAGGCGCAACGGTGCCAATGCCGGTCCTTCACCGGCAAGGCCCACCGTGAAGACGAACCCGAGTTCGAGATGGGGCAGGGTGGGATCATCCTCTCCCACCAGTGCGAGCCGGACAAGCGGCACCATGAACGATGCCCCGTTCCGTTGCAGAGGCCGCACAGCGGCGAGCGGCACTTGCAGTTCGCCCTTGATCTCGAGGACCTGCCCGGGCGTCATGCGGGGAAAGGCTTGCACGACGCCCAGCGTTTCCGGCGGTGGCGCCAGTTGCTGGTCTCTCGGCATCGATGCATGGGCCGAGATCATGTCCGCCAGAAGCTGGCCGGACGGGATGTCTGTCCTGGCCGTCAACACCAGACGGAACTGCAGGGTGGCATAGACGAGCGACAGTCGCATCGCGCCTGGCTCGAACATCAGATCTCCGCTTGCCCGACGGCGTTCAGGAGAGGGTGTGGGCTGAGAGGCCAGTGAGGCTGCAGGGGACGGGGGCGAGCGGGGACCGACAGGCACCTCAGCCTGATCCGTGACCGGGATTTCTTCGGGTTGTTCTCGGGGGGCTTCTCTTGTTCGGCGGCGCCAGAGGAAAGAACCTGCCGCAAGTACAGCGAGGCCGGCGGGCAGCGCCCACCACCATACCGGCCATTCGCTATCCGGTGATTCCGGCGCGATCAGGGTTTCGACCGGCGGGGCGGCGGCGGGAGCGGTGGTGGTTTCTGCTTCGGGCGTATCGGTGGGGACGATGACTGCCGGTTCGGCTGGCGGGGCAGGTGCAGCGCGTGCAGTCGATGGGGCGGGGGCCGGCACCGGCTGCGGCGCAATGCGTACCTCAGGCGGTATGATGACCGGAGCCGGTGCGGGCGATGCCGAAACCGTGGGTTCAGGCGCTGGGGCCTCGGGCGCCGTGGAGCGGACTACCGGATTCTGCGCATCGATAGGGCCTTGTGCAGACGGGGCCGTATTGCTCGCCTCGGGCGCTGGGAGGCTCCAGCTGTCCAGCGATTGGGCGGACGCCGACGTGGCAGCGAGGATCGCGAAATGAACGGTGCCAGCAAGCGCGCCCGCAAAGAATAGTGATTTGCCCCTCATGACCGGATGATCTGAGGCGTTCATGCTCTGAACCGGGTGTTAATGCGCCGCGATGCAGCGGCCAGCCGTGGCGGGGAGCCGCCGAACCGGTGCGACTTGGCGCTTGTCAGCGCGCGGCGTTGGCGGCATGGCCGGGGCATGACCGACACACCTCTTTCTCCGCTGCACCTCGGCCAGACGAGCGCGCTTCCGGCGTCGCCTGAAGAGGCGGTGCTCGACTATGTGCCCAATCCGCGCGTGGGCAATCTCTACCTCGTGCGCTTCGCCGCGCCCGAGTTTACCTCGCTGTGCCCGGTGACCGGCCAGCCCGATTTCGCGCATCTGGTGATCGACTATGCGCCGCAGATGAACATCGTCGAATCGAAGAGCCTCAAGCTCTTCCTCGGATCGTTCCGAAATCATGCAGGCTTCCACGAGGATGTGACAGTGGGCATCGGCCAGCGCCTGTTTGACGAGATGAAGCCGCGCTGGCTGCGGATCGGCGGCTACTGGTATCCGCGCGGCGGCATTCCCATCGACGTGTTCTGGCAGTCCGGGCCGGTGCCGGGAGGGCTGTGGGTGCCCGATCAAGGCGTGGCAGGCTATCGCGGCAGGGGTTGATTCCGGGCTGTCAGTCCACGGCAGAGGCGAACTGGAGACCGTTTACGCGAGTCAGGTCCACGGTTCCCTTCCCTAGTACGGTCAGCTGGCGGCTGGATAGGCACTGCGCGTAGACCGTAGGAGCATCGGCGCGCATCGCCGCTTCGCTGCCGAGCGCATCTTCCAGTTGCGCCGTGCATTCCGCGCGGCTGCTGTAGGTCTGTACCGGGACATCGAGGCGGCGGCAAGCGGTCGCATTGTCCGAACAACCGAACAGGGCAAGGGCGAACAGGACTGTGCTCATCCGAAAAAACTCCTTCCTTGCCAAGGACAACGGCCGGGCTGCTGAATCTTTCCCGTGTTTGGGAAAAGATTCTTTGATCCATGTCGTCCCGGCGTGCGGTATTTTTCGTCTAACGGACCGCCAGCGGGGCCGATGTGGCATTCCGCACTGGAACCATGTGAAACCTTGCGCGTATGAGAACGGCCATGGATCAGACCAAAGCCAAACTCATCATCCGTCAGGCCACCGTTGACGATGCTCCGGCCATCGCCCGTCTCTCGGTCAAGGTTTATGGCAAGGCGGATGCCTTCACGCGCGCCGAAATCCGGGGTCAGGTGATCAATTTTCCCGAAGGTCAGTTTGTCGCCGAGTACGAAGGCAAGGTCGTCGGTCACTGCGCGACGATGATTGTCACCGCCGATCTCGCCTTCAAGCCGCATACCTGGGAAGAGATCAGCAACGGAGGCTATGGCCGGCCGCCGGCCGAGGATGGCGACGTGCTCTATGGCTTCGAAGTCAGCGTTGATCCTGATTTCCGCCGCCTGCGCATCGGCCAGCGGCTCTACCGTAAGCGCAAGGAGCTGTGCCAGTACTTCGAATTGAAGGGCATTGCCTTTGCCGGCCGCATGCCCGGCTACTACCGCCGCAAGCGGACATATCCCAACCCGGCCGACTACCTGCAGGCGGTAAAGGACAAGAAGCTGCGCGATCAGGTCATCAATTTCCAGATGAGCCAGGGTTACGAGGCGCGCGGCATCCTTCCCGACTATCTGCCGAACGACAAGGAAAGCGGCGGCAACGCCGTCATCATGTACTGGACCAACCCGCTCGCCCCACGCGATACCGGCAAGGCCATTCCGGGGCTTAAGGAGCGCGTGCCGTCGAACGTGCGCGTTGCCACTGTGCAGTTCATGATGCGCAAGATCGAGACGATCGACCAGTTTGAGGAACAGGTGGAATACTGGGTCGATGTCGCCGCCGACTACGAGAGCGATTTCGTGGTGTTCCCCGAACTGTTCACGCTGGAACTGCTTTCAATCGAGGAGAAGAAGCTCGAACCGTCAAAGGCAATCGAGAAAATCGCGGAATACACCGGCCGGTTCGTCGAATTCATGCAGAAGATGGCGGTCAGCTACAACATCAACATTATCGGCGGCTCGCATCCGACGCAGGTCAAGCTGGGGCATGGCAAGAGCGAGATTCGCAACATCGCCTACACCTTCCTGCGTGATGGTTCCGTTCACGAGACGCAGAAGCTGCACCCCACGCCCTCCGAGCGGCGCTGGTGGAATATCAAGGGCGGTTATGGCGCCAATGTGATCCCTACCGACTGCGGCCCGATCGGGGTGATGATCTGTTATGACAGCGAGTTCCCCGAACTCGCGCGCCACCTCGTCAACCAGGGTGCGTTGCTGATGTTCGTGCCGTTCTGCACCGATGAGCGGCGCGGTTACCTGCGGGTGCGCTATTGCTGTCAGGCGCGCGCGGTGGAGAACCAGTGCTATGTCGTGACGTCAGGCGTTGTCGGCAATTTGCCGAACGTCGAGAACATGGACGTGCACTACGCTGAAAGTGCGATCCTGACGCCTTCGGATTTCCCGTTCTCGCGTGACGGTGTAGCAGCCGATACGGCGCCCAACACGGAAACCATCGCCATTGCCGATCTCAGCCTCGACGCACTGCTGACCGCGCGCCAGTCGGGCGCGGTTCAGAACCTCAAGGACCGCCGGTTCGATCTCTACCGCGTCGAATGGACGCAGGCGCAGGGCTGAGCGCGGAAAAACGATGCATCTGCTTCCAGACCTTCACGCCGCCAGCGCCATCCTCATCGCGCTGGTCATGTTCTACGGCTTCATGAACGGCCGGTTGCGGGTCGAGATCGTGTCGCTGCTGACGATCGGTTCGATCGCGCTGCTGCTATACGTTCTGCCGATGCCGGGGCAGGACAAGTACGCCGGGCTCCAGCTCGCGTTCGAGGGGTTCGGGCACTATGCGCTCGTCACCATCTGCTCGTTGATGATCCTTGGTCGCGGCATGGTGGTTACCGGCGCACTCGATCCGGCGGCGCGGCTGCTGGCGCAGATGTGGCGTCACAACAAGGCCGTCGCGATGCTGGTAACGCTGATCGTATGCCTGTTGCTCAGCATGGTCATCAACGACACACCGGTGCTCGTGCTGATGATCCCGATCCTGGTGCAGATGGCTTCGCAGGGAGGCCTGCCTGCCTCAAAGACGCTGATCCCGGTCAATGCCGCAATCCTGATCGGCGGCATGTCGACTACCATTGGTACCTCCACCAACCTGCTCGTTGTCTCGATCGCCAGCGATCTCGGCATGCGGCAGTTCCATGTCTTCGAGTTCACGCCGATCGTGCTCATCGCGATCCTGCCGGCACTGCCCTATATGTGGCTCGTCATGCCGCGCCTGTTGCCGGACAATACGCGCGCCGTGGCCTCGCAGAGCCGCCGCTTCCTGGCCAAGTTGCGCATTGCGGCGGATTCGCCGGTACGCGGCAAGACGATCGAGGAGGCACGTGGCCGCCTGCCCGAAGGGGTCGAGGCCTGGCTGCCGCCCTCGACCGGCGGCCACGTACATCGCCGGATGCTGGCAACCGGCACCTTCGAAGGCCTGCAGGAAGCCGCGCGCAAGCTGTCCGGCACGCTGGCGCCGCACTGGCTGGTCGAGAAGATCCGCACAGAATCCGGGCGTTCTGGCAAGGATCTGATGGTTGCCGAGATGATCGTCGCGCCTGACAGCCGCCTGATCGGTCTGACGCCCAAGACCGCTGGTTTCGAGGGGGTCGCCATGCTGGGCATCCATCATGTCCGCCAGCCGCTGCGCGATACAAGGCAGAACACCCCCGACGCCCCGATGAAGGAAGGCGACGTGCTGCTCGTCATGGGGATGCCCGAGGACCTGCAGCGCTTTCGCGAGGCGGACGGGTTGCTGCAGCTGGAAGGCGGTCAGGAAATCGCGCGCTCGGGCAAGGCGCCGGTGGCGCTGGCGATCATGCTGGGATCGGTTGGCCTGGCATCGCTGGGCATGGTGCCGATCGCGATATCGGCGCTGGCAGGCGCGATCCTGATGTTCGCGACGGGCTGCGTGCGGTTCGAGCGGGCCGGGCGGGCGCTCTCGGGGCAGGTGATCGTGCTCGTCGCCGCCTCGATCGCGCTGGGAAAGTTCATGCTGGTATCGGGTGCGGCGGCCTGGCTGGGCGGTCTTCTTGCCTCGGTGCTGCAATTCCTGCCGCCCGCGGGCGTGCTGGCCGCGATCATGATCTTCGTGACCACGCTCACCAATTTCGCGTCCAACTCGGCCGCGGCGGCAGTGGGTACGCCAATTGCCTTCAACATCGCGGAAAAGCTGGGACTACCCGCCGAACCGCTGGTGCTGGCCGTCCTGTTCGGCTGCAACTTGTGCTACGCGACCCCGGTCGCCTACCAGACCAACATGATGATCCTGGCCGAAGGCGACTACAGGTTTGCCGACTACTTGCGCTCGGGCATCCCGCTGGTGGCGATCATGGTCGCCACGCTCTCGGCCTCACTGGTGTTCTGGTACGGAATCTAGCCCGGGTTGCCTACTTCGCGCCAACGGTAAACAGTTGTTCGCGCAGTTCCTCTGCCGACGGCAGGCCGAGTTCGGAAAGGTCGGCGATACCTGCGATGGCGTCTTCGCCAAAGCAGTTCGCGAGCTCGATCACCTTTGCCTTCACATGCTTGCCGGTGGCGAGTGAATAGAACGCGCGGACAGTTGGCAGCGCCGGTTCGGATGGGTCCTGATCGATGACCATGGCAATCCGGTCGGAGCGGAGGCGGACGAACGAGCCCACCGGATAGACGCCGAGCGCTTCCTGGAAGCGGGCGAGGATTTCGCCGTCGAAGGCGGCGCTCTGCCCCATCATCACGTGCATGGCTTCGGCAGGATCCATGGCCGTTCCGGTGGCGGCGCCCGAAACCAGAAGGTCGTAGCGGTCGCAGATTGCGGCCATGCGCGAAATCAGGTCGATTTCGCGGCCGGCGAGGGCTTGCGGGAACCCCGCGCCGTCCATCTGCTCGTGATGGCGGGCGACCGCCTGCAGGACTTCATCCGGTACGCCCTCGGCAGCGGCCAGCAGGTCGCGTCCGACATAGCAGTGGCGGTGCCACAAGTCCTCGTCGATATCCCCGAGGCCACCTGTCAGCGCTGTAGGGTCGATCTCGAGACGGCTCATCCCGACGTCCAGCAGAAGTCCGGCCATGCCAGCGGTGTGCGTCTGTTGCGCGGACAGTCCCAGCTGGCGGGCAAGCGATACCATCAGCGCGCTGACCGACAGCATGTGCTGGTAGATCGTTTCGATTTCGGACTTGCAGCGCATCAGTCCGGAAAAGGCGTAAGGGTTGCGCTCGATCGAGGCGTAGATGTCCTCGACGACCGGCGTGACTTCGGCCACGCGCGGCGCGTTGCCGAGGCGGGCTTCGATGAACACCTTGGAAATGACCTTGCGGGCCTGGCCGGCGACCCGGCGGGCGTTGCCGAACTCGCGCGCTACCCCCACCTTGGCGATGCGGGGAACCGGCGCGCGGATCGGTGTGGGCGCCGCAGCTTGCGGGGCGGGGCTGGACATGCGCAGATTGCGCGCCTTCAGCGCCGAATGGAGCACCGGGCCGCGTGCGGCAGGAGCTTCGTCCTGCCGCGGCAGGTCGGCTCCGCGATCGGTATCAATCACCACGCCATCAAGTGCGCTCTGGCGGACGGCTTCAAGCCGGTCTTCATCCTCGATGAGGAACCGCGCTTTCCAGAACGGGTGGTTCAGCCAGCTTCCCTGAAAGCTGTGAACGAACATGCCCATTTCGACCTGAGACGTGGAAATCTGTTTGAGTGCCATGCGACCGCCAAGGTTTTGTCAGATCTCGGGCGATACGGGCTGGCTGCTAAATGGAGTCGGTACGGCTTTGGAAAACAGCGTGTTAACGAATCGTACAACTACATAAGTGGCCTGTGAATTTGATGCATGGACAACCCTGCGTCCGGTTTGCCACAACCGCAGGCGGTAGAACGGAAAATCGGAGGAGAGAACCCTTGATCAGTGCCATCGGTCTTGCAGGAGCCCTGATCCTGCTGATCTGGATGACCGTCAGGGGCGTCAATATCCTGTTGGCCGGGCCGATTGCGGCGGCCGTTGTTGCTCTTACCAGCGGCATCGCTTGGCTGCCGCCGCTCGCGGCCGAGGGCGGGCCCGATTTCGCGACGGCCTATATGAAGGGCTTCACCGGCTTCTTCGGTGACTGGTTCCTGATGTTCCTGCTCGGTGCCATCTTCGGCGAAGTCATGGGCGCGAGCGGTGCGGCGGCGAGCGTGGCGCAGTGGGTAGTGCGCAAGATCGGCATCCGCCATGCCGTGCTGGCCGTGGTCGCGGCCTGCGCGGTGCTCACCTATGGAGGCGTTTCGGTCTTCATCGTCGGCTTCGCGGTCTATCCGCTTGCGGTGCACCTGTTTCGCGAGGCGGACCTGCCGCGCCGGTTCATTCCGGGCGCGCTGTGCTTCGGCTCGGTGACTTTCACGATGACCAGTGCGGGCTCGCCCGAGATCCAGAACCTGATCCCGATGCAGTATCTGGGGACCGACGCCTACGCCGGCTGGCAGGTCAGTCTGGTGGTCGCAGTGCTGATGGCGGGGCTGGGCTATTTCCTGCTCGACCGCATGGTGAAGCGCGCGGTGGCCCGGGGCGAGCGATTCGAGGGGCGACCCAATGACGATATCCGCGATGGTAACCGGCATTTGCCGCATCCGCTGCTGTGCCTGCTTCCGCTGGCTGCAGTGCTCGCGGTGTTCATGCTGTTCCAGTACCCGCAGGCGATAGGGTTTCTTTCGGCGCTGCTGCCCGCGCAGTCGCTGGGCAAATGGGCGCTGGTGATGGCACTGGGAGCGGGCACAGCTATTGCCGTGCTGATCGGCCTTCGCTCGCGAGGGACAATGCCCGCCGCCTTCTCGCGTGGAGCGACGGGCGCCGTGGTAGCGATCACCAATACCTGTGCCGTGGTTGGATTTGGTGCGGTGGCTTCGCTGTCCCCTGCTTTCCACATGGCGCTCGATGCCGTCCAGCACATCCCCGGTGATCCGCTGATCGGCGCTGCCGTGGCGGTGACCGTGATTGCGGGCCTGACCGGGTCGGCATCGGGTGGTCAGAGTATCGCCCTGCCGCTGCTGGCGCCGGTCTATCTGCATATGGGCGCTAACCCGGCGGACTTGCACCGCACAGTGGCCATTGCCTCGGGCGCGCTCGATAGTCTTCCGCACAATGGATACGTCGTCACCACGATCCGCGCGATCTGCGGTGAGACTCACCACGACGCCTACCCCGCCGTAGGCGTGCTCACCGTGCTTGTGCCGCTTCTTGGTCTGGCTGTGGCTATAGGTCTGTTTTCCTTGGCTTGAGCGCGGCTGGGCGCGATCAATTTGCGGTAACGGCTATAGTGTTCCAGCCATTGTGAATTGGTCTTGCCGGTTAAAGGCGCTATGGGCGATCGTATACCACAGCCGGGATTACGCATGCACAAAGACCAGTCGATCGTCGCCAGTCAGAGGGTGGCTGATATCCTCGCCGAGAGGATTCTCGCAGGCGATCTCGCGCCGGGCGCGCGCATCAAGCAGGACGAACTGGCGGAAGAACTCGAAACCAGCCGTATCCCCGTGCGTGACGCGCTGCGCATGCTGGAAGCGCGCGGTCTGGTGACCATGCGCGCCAATGCCGGCGCGCGCGTTGCCAGCCTGACGCGACGCGATCTGGAAGTATCCTACGAGATTCGTGAACGCATCGAACCGCTGTTGCTGGCCGACAGTGTCCCCAATCTCACCGACGAGGACATTGCCGATCTGCGAGCGGTGATGGAGCGCAACGAAGGCGTGACCGATGTCGATGAAGCAATTGCGCTTGGCCGCGAGTTTCACTGGATCAGCTATCGCCGCCACAACACGCCCTTGCTCGCGCAGATCGTCGAACGGGTGTGGGACACCACGCAGAGCTACCGCCGCGCCTACATGAAGCTGGCCATGGGCTTGGGCACTGGTGATGGCGGCCGCACCCACGATATTGAACACCGTTTGCTGTTCGATGCGATTGCCAAACGCGAGGTGGAAACCGCGCAGGCGGCGCTGGTCATGCATATCCGGCGGACTCGCACGGGTCTTGTCCGCCATGGCCACTTGCTGAGCGAGGCTCCTGAAGGCACGGGGCCGAAGCGGCGCGCGGCCGCGAAGTAACCCAATTGAGGGCTCCTGTCCTGTATACATTTTTGGCTTGATGGTGGCTGGAGAGAGCGGCTAGGCGCGGAACGTCTTTCGTATCTGCCGGAACAGGATCTTGCCATGATTGCTCTCGAACAGGCCCGCACGCTCATAGCCGCTACCCGTGCCAAGGGGCGCGAGATGGGGCTCAATCCGCTGACTGTCGTCGTGCTCGATGCCGGCGGCCATCTTGTCGCGATGGAGCGTGAGGATGGCTCGGGTTATGGCCGTCCGGACATCGCGGGGGGCAAGGCGGCCGGGGCACTGGCCATGGGAATGTCGAGCCGCAAGCTTGGCGACATGGCTGCCGACCGCCCGCAGTTCATGGCGGCGCTCTCGGCGGCATGGAACGGAAAGCTGATCCCGGCGGCGGGCGGCGTGCTGATTCGCGACGCCGCCGGAACGCTGCTCGGCGCCGTGGGTGTCAGCGGAGACCTGTCCGACAAGGACGAGGAAGCAGCGTTCGCCGGGATCGCGGCGGCCGGGTTCGTCGCGGGCTAAACGCCCGCCGGAAAGATCTCGCGGCCCGGCACCGGCATTTCCACGCGGTAGACGGTGCCCGTGCTCGATTCGGTGAAGTAGAGCCAGCGGTTGTCCGGCCCGCCATAGGCGGCGTTGGTCGTGTAGCGGCCCTCGGGCACGTCGATCCGCAGCATCGGCTCACCCCGGTCTGAGAACAGCCAGACGGCGCCGAAGCCGACATGGCAGACGACAAGATTGTCGTTGGCGTCGATCGTCAGGCCATCCGGCCCCGAGCCGCCTGACATCTGGATATAAGTGCCGACCTTGCTGATCACCTCGGCCCCTTCATCTCCATTGGCATTGACGAGCGGGCAGCGCCACACCGCGTTGGCGCGCGTGACGGCGAGGTAGAGCGCGGTCTCGGCCTTGTTGAGCACGAGGCCATTGGGGCTGGGGATCTTGTCCAGCATCAGTTCCAGCCGTCCGGTCCCGGCGCGCACGCGGAACAGGCGGCCGTTAGGGTTGTGCCAGCCGGATTGCCCCTGATCGGTGAACCAGATGTCGCCATTCTTCGCGATGGTGAGGTCGTTGCAGCCCAGGAACGGTTCGAGCAGGTAGCGGTCGAACCACGGCTCGCTCTTGCCGGTAGCAGGGTCGCAGATAACCATGCCCTTGTGGTGGTCCGCGACCAGCAGACGACCGTCGGCCAGGAATTTCATGCCGTTGGGCTGGCCATCGTATTCGAAGCCGACCTCGCACGTGCCGTCGGGTGCAATCCTGAACAGGCGGCCCCAGGGAATGTCCGTCACCCACAGGTTGCCTTCGGCATCGAACACCGGGCCTTCGAGGAACACCGGTGCGGCGGCGCCATGAAGCTGGACCTGCGCCCATTCGGTCGTCTCGCCGAAGCGGCGGAATTTGTCGGGGATGCGGCAGAAGACTTCGGCCATGACGGCGGGCGGGGCGGCGAACATCATTCTCTCCTCAGGCCGATCGCCCGGACGGCAAGCGCCCGGATCGGATACATGTTTGTGCGGGAAAGCCCTATTATGAGTTGACCACGGCGAAAAGACCTTTCACGGAGAAAAGCGAAAGACATCGCCTGATCGTATACAAAATGGCGCCAATGGGGAGTTAGGCCGGTGAGTTCGCGTGAACTCGTATGCATCATCGATCCGATCCATTCCGCCGGTGTCGAGCGCATCGCCGCCGGGCATGACGTGATTGCCGGGGAGGGCTGGCGGGACGATCCGCGCCTTGCCGAAACCAGTGTGATCGTCATCCGCACCAGCCCGCTCGGGCCGGACATTTTCGGCGCTATGCCGCGCCTCAAGGCCATCGTGAAGCACGGCGCCGGGGTCGATAACATCGCCATTCCCGCCGCCACGGCGCAGGGCGTGATGGTGGCCAACACGCCGGGCGGCAACAATTCCACCGCAGTGGCAGAAGGTGCCGTCTCGATGATGCTGGCGCTGCTTCGGCGTTCGCGCGACATGGATGCTCTGGTCCGCGAGAACCGCTGGGACGAGCGCTGGGGCATCCGGCTTGGCGATCTGACTGGTACGAAAGTGGGCCTGATCGGCTTCGGCCGTATTGCCCGCGTGGTCGCCCGGATCTGCGGTGCGGGGTTCGGGGCGGAAGTCGCGGCCTATGATCCGATGGTGCCGGACGAGGACATCCGGGCGGCGTGCGCCGAGCCTACGGACCTTGCTGGTGTGCTCGCGCGCGACGTGATTTCGATCCATACCCCGCTGACCGAGGGTACGCGCAACCTGATCGACACTGTCGAACTCGGCATGATGCGGCCGCACGCGATCCTCGTGAACTGTTCGCGCGGCGGCATTATCAACGAGGCGGCGCTGGCCGAGGCGCTGCGCAGCGGACAGATCGCCGGCGCCGGGATCGACGTGTTCGACGCCGAGCCGCCGCCCTCCAATCATCCGCTGTTCGGCCTGCCCAACTGCCTGCTCTCGCCCCACGTCGCCGGGGTGACCGAGGCGGGCATGAAGGACATGGCACTCAACGTTGCGGCGGTAATCGAAGCCGTCAGCCGGGGCGAACGCCCTGCTACCCTGCTCAATCCGGAGGTCTTTTCATGACTCCCCCTGTGAAGTCCGTCGTCTACAGCCGCATTCCCCGTTCCGACCCGGCGCTGATCGCGCGTGCCGCGAAGTTCGGCATTGCTGACCTGCATGAAGGGCTGGGTGAAATCGCCGGGCGTATGTGCCTGATGAGCCCGTCGATGGTGCCGATCGCGCCGGGCCAGAAAGTCTGCGGGCCCGCCGTGACCGCGTGGAACTTCCCCGGAGACAACCTCGCCATCCATGCCGCGCTTTACACCGCGCAGGCGGGCGACGTGCTGGTGCTGACCAATGGCGGCGGCCATCAGGGTGCGCTGTGGGGCGATGTCGCCTGCACCTTTGCGAAGAAGAAGGGCCTCGTCGGCACCGTCGTCCATGGCGCCACGCGCGATGTCGATGCGATCCGCGCGCTGGGTTACCCGGTCTGGTCCACCGCCGTCTCGGTTGAGCACCCCAAGAAGCGCGGCCCTGCCGCCGTTAACGTACCGGTGGTGATTGACAACGTGCTGGTGGAACCGGGCGACGTGATCGTGGGCGACAGCGATGGTGTGCTGGTGATCCCGCAGGCCCTGCTGGAAATGGCCGTCACCAATGCAGAGACTCGCGCGGCCAAGGAAGTCGAATTCCGCCGCCGCATCGAGGAAGGCGAGGTCCTGTTCGACGTGCTCGGCATGCGCGCCGTGATTGAGGACCTCGGCATCGAGATCAAGGACTGCACCTGGGAGGAGGACCGCTAATGTCCATGCAGCGGACCGGGGCTGCCCGCTGCGAGCAGTCCCGGTTCGTTACTCCCGCTGCGCCTCTGCCGCTTGGGCGGCGGCTTGTTCTGCTGCGGCCTTTTCCTCAGCAGCTTTCGCTGCTTGTGCGGCCGCGATCTGCGACGGGCTCTGGGCATAGACGCCGATCGTGGCGACAGGCGCGGGTTCGGGCGTGAGATCGCTGCCGTCATTCTCGTCCGCTTCGCTTTGCGGTGGTGCGATGACGCGCGCTTCGATGCCGGCATCCGAAAGCAGCTTGGTAAGGCTGCCCACATAGGCGGGGTCTGCGCCGGAGATCGTCACTTTGCTGATTCCCCAGCGGGCCAGCGCCCATAGTGCCAGATCGGTGCGAATGGCATTGGGCGGCGGCGGGGCGACGGCTTCGCCTTCGGCCGGTGTGGCCCTGGCAAGGAGCACGGTCAGGTTGGGCTGGGGAGGTGGCACGATCCGCACGGTCCAACCGGTTATGCCCTTGCTGGCCTGGCTTTCGACGATGCGGTAGTCGTTCAGCGTCCAGCCGGGCGCGGGCACGGGATCGACATAGACCATGCGCTGGGCCCGGTCGCTCCAGAGCGAGCGGGTTGGCAGGCCCACGGCTTCGCGAATCGTCTTGAACGGGGGGACATCAGCGGCGATGCCGGCCGTGGTCCGTTCCATGGCGGCGTCCACCATCGCGCGGGTCTGGGCCTGCACGTCGGCGGCGAGCACCTGCTGCAGATTGATGGTGACCTCTTCGCCGAGGCTTTGCCGGAGCAGCGCTTCGGCCTGCTTGGCTGCGTTGGTCGTGTAGCTGGGGGCAATGACAAGCGCATCGACCGTGGGCAGGCTGAACATCCCGGTCTTGACGTCGAGCTGCGCGATGGTGACGCCTTGCTTGCCGCAGGCTTCCGCGATCGCGCTGCGCGCGGCGATGCGGATGCGGGCTTCGTTCGAGAGCTTCATCAGCGTCATCGACAGTGGTGTCGCCAGCGCGAGAAACGCAGCGATCAGGATCGCCACGTAGCGCGGTGTCCATTCCACTTTGCCGAGCGGGCGGGCGGCGCCGGACAGGCGCGCCACCAGCGCAAAGGCGAAGGTGATCGCGGCAAGGTTGGTAAGGAACAGCAGCAGCGCGCCCATCGCGAACATCGGCTGGAACACGCCGATGCCGTATCCGATCACCGTGAGCGGCGGCATCAGGGCGGTGGCGATGGCCACGCCAATGGCGGTGCCGCCTTTGCCGATGACGGTCGAATAGCCGCCGGCAAGGCCTGAGAACAGCGCAATGGCAAGGTCCAGCAGGTTGGGCTCGGTGCGGGCGAGAATTTCCGGCGTGGCGTTGCGGATCGGCGAGAGCCAGGTGAGCAGCATGCCGGTAGCGATGCCGATCAATGCGCCAATCGCGACGACCTTCACCGCGTCGCGGATGCGGTGGCCGTCGAGCGAGGCGAAGCCGAATCCCATGGCGGCGATCGGGCTCATCAGTGGCGAGACGAGCATCGCGCCGATGACCACCGCAGTGGAGGACTGCAGCAGGCCGAGCATGGCGATCCCGGCGGCGAGCGCACACATCAGGATATAGCCATTGGTCAGTTGCCCGTCCCTGCGCACCGTCTGGCGCAGGTCATACGCCTGATCCGGCGTCAGCTCGGGAAGCAGGACGGCGTGGGCGAAGCGAATGCGCATGAGGTGGAAAAGGGCCTGGGCGCGGCGGACCCAGATCGGGCGGCGGTGCCACATCGCATCGATCTTGGCCGCAAGATTGGCGGGGGGCGGTGGTACTGCATCGCCGGCTGCGTCGGGCTCCGCGCCGGGATCGGGGGAGGGGGGCGCATCGCTCACGCGTTCAACTC
This sequence comes from Novosphingobium album (ex Hu et al. 2023), assembly GCF_022832385.1. GTDB lineage: Bacteria > Pseudomonadota > Alphaproteobacteria > Sphingomonadales > Sphingomonadaceae > Novosphingobium > Novosphingobium album. The sequence continues at coordinate 55,266 of NZ_JALHLE010000013.1, read as the reverse complement.
CAGTTCCGGTGCAAACTTGTCCTTCATGCGGCGGATCAGCCAGCCGATCGAGCCGCCCTGAACCACCACGGCGAAGATCACCACGATATAAGTCGCCACCAGCAGCTCGGTGCGGATGTCGGATGCGGGCAGGGCAAGGGCCAGCGCGACGGAGATGCCGCCGCGCAATCCACCCCAGACCAGCGTCGGAATGGCCATCGGTCCCATGTTGATGATCCGTGTCATCGCCACCAGCGGAACCCCGACCGAGATCATGCGCGCGGCCAGCACGATCAGGATCGCGCCTGCGCCTGCCGCGATGTAGCCAGGCTTGAATTCCAGCGCGATCACTTCAAGGCCGATCAGCAGGAACAGCACGGCGTTCAGGATTTCGTCGATCAGCGCCCAGAACTTGATGACATGATCGCGCGTCACGTCGCTCATGGCGTGGGCGATCCCGGCATTGCCGATGATGAGGCCGGCAACCGCCATGGCAACCGGGCCGCTGACGTGCAGGCCCATGGCCAGACTGTACCCGCCCATCACCACGGCAAGGCTGATCATGACCTCGATGATGTATTCGTCGATCGATTTCATGGCTACATAGCCGATCCAGCCCACCGCCAGACCCAGCGCGGCGCCGCCCAGCGCCTCCTGCAGGAAGTGGCTGACGGCGAAAGACCAGCTGAAGGTCTCTGTACCGGTGGCGATGGCAATCAGGATGGTGAAGACGACGACACCGATGCCGTCGTTGAACAGGCTCTCGCCCGCGACCGTCGCCTGCAGCGTATCGGGCATCGCTGCCCGCTTCATCACCGCCATCACCGAGACCGGATCGGTCGGGCTGATAAGGGCGCCGAACACGAGGCACCAGATCAGCGGAATCTCGACTCCGAGCGCGCGGGTCAGGAATTGAAAGGCGAAGCCGACGATCGCGGTGGAAAGCAGAACGCCCACCGTGCTGAAGACCAGGATTGGCCAGCGCCCCTTGCGCATGTCGGCCCAGTTCACGTGCATGGCGCCGGCGAAAAGCAGGAACGAGAGCATCCCTTCCATCAGCGTCGTCGAGAAATCGACGTCGGCGAGAAACCCGCCCAGTTGCTCTGCCAGCGTGCTGGAGGGCACCAGCCGGTCGTAGGCCACCACCATGAGCGAGGCGAGCGTGCCCATCACGGTCAGGCCGACTGTCGATGGCAACCCGAGCACACGGTGGTTGAGATAGCCGAGACCGGCGGCAAGCACGATGAGGATGGCGGCCGCGTCGAACGCTGTCAGGTCATGCATGAGCCGATGCTTAGCGGCACCGGTTCCGATTTCCTAGCTTTCTCGGGAAGTGTCAGGATCTAACTCCAGGGAAGCGCCTCGGCGCGGGCTTCCAGCAGCGGTCCGATCGCCGCATCGGCGAGGATCGTGCAGTAGTATTCGTTGACGCTGACGATCCGTCCTTCGCGCAGGGTGAAGACCATGCAGTACTGGTTGCAATAGGGCGTGCCATTGGCCAGCACGGCATTGCCTTCGAATTCCACCACCACGCGGTCGTTCTCCGACGTCACAGAGTGGATTACGGGATTCATGCCCTCGGGCATCAGTTCGCGGAAGGCGCCGATGGTCCCGACAATGGTGCCATAGCGGCGTTCGCCCGAGAGCTTGCCGAAGCCCTTGGCGATCGTGACCGCTTCCGGATCGAGGCAGCGCGCCGCGGCTTCCGTGTCGCCCTTGTCCATGGCCGTGATGAAGGCCAGCGCGACGTCCTTGTTGCTTTCAGTCATCGATTTCTCTCCCTTATTTTATTTCCTAGCAAATCGTGCCAGCCGCTCGGCGTGGTCGGGCGCGAAGCCGGGGTAGTGCTCGAACTCCCAGGCGAGCCCGGCCTCGAGGCTCATCCCCTCGGTGGCGGCCAGCAGTTTCTTGGTCTCGAAATTGGTGTGCCAGGAATTGGAAAGAGCCTGCGATGTGAATTCGCCCACGGTGGCGTCGAGCGCATCGTCGTCGGCCAGTATGTCGACAAGGCCAAGATCGCGGGCCTCCACAGCGTCGACAGGCTGCGCGGAGAACATCATGCGCTTCGCCTGGCTCATGCCCACGCGGCGGGGCAGGCGCTGGGTCATGCCCCAGGCGCCGACGAGGCCCCACTTGCCGTGGGTGTCTGCAAATCGCGCCGAGCGCGCGGCAATGATCACGTCGGCCGCCAACGCCAGTTCCAGCCCGCCGGTGAAGCATACGCCGTGGATCGCCGCGATCACCGGCTGTGGCAGGCAGGCGAGGCGGGCGATGACGCCGGGCTTGAAGCGGCTATCGGTAAAACCGGCGTCGATCCCGGTAATGTCGGCTCCGGCACAAAACGCCCGGCCGTTCGCCTTCAGGATGACGCAGCCGGTGCGGTCCGTTTCCTGCTCGAGCGAGGCGCATAGGGCGTCGAGTTCTTCGAATGTCCGGGTGTCGAGCGCGTTGAGCTTGTCCGCGCGGTCCAGCGTCAGCGTGCACAATCCGCCATTGTCCTCTCGCCGGATGCGTGTGCTCATGGCTGTCCTCCTCACCTGTCTTGTCAGGCGTACCCTATCCGGCAGGGCCTGCAAGGCCCGTTGCCGCAAGAAAAACGCCTTCATCCGCCGACGGGTTTTACAGCAGTTTGCCGAAACGCGAGCCTCGAAGACTTGACCGCAGCAGCGAATATTTTTTGCGGCGCAGCACAATCAGTCTTGCCGCGATCCGGGCCTGTGCTAGCCATGGTTCAGAAGATTGGGAAGAGAGCGGGATGTCGCCCCCGCTAAGGCGATAACCGGTGCCGCATGCGGGGCCTGCGACAGGTCATCGGGGCGGTCTGTCAAGGAGTGCTTTCGTGGCTACCGATCCCGTCTCCTCACCGAAGGTCTCTGCTCCGTCCGAATTCGATCAGCATATCGTCCGTGTCCTGCGTCACCGTGTGGGCAAGGATGAACGGGCTGCCAAGCAGCATGACTGGTACACCGCCTCGATCTATGCGCTGCGCGATCAGATCATCGACCGCTGGATCGCCTCCACCCGGCGCACGTACGACGAGGGTGGCAAGCGCGTCTATTACCTCTCGATGGAGTTCCTGATCGGGCGGCTTCTGCGCGATGCGCTGTCCAACATGGGCATGACCCGCGAGATGGAAAAGGCGCTGGCGGCCCATGGGCTGGACCTTGCGGCGATCGAGGAACTGGAGCCGGATGCCGCGCTGGGCAATGGTGGCCTGGGCCGCCTTGCCGCCTGCTTCATGGAAAGCCTCGCGACGCTCGACATTCCGGCCTACGGTTATGGGATCCGCTACGTGAACGGTATGTTCCGCCAGCGCATCGACGATGGCTGGCAGGTGGAACTGCCCGAGACCTGGCTGGCGCACGGCAATCCCTGGGAATTCGAACGCGTCGAAAGCACCTACCGCGTTGGTTTTGGCGGCTCGGTCGAAGCCGAAGGTGATGGGGTGATCTGGAGCCCTGCCGAAGAAGTCGATGCGACCGCGGTCGATACCCCGGTCGTCGGCTGGCGCGGGAAGCGGGTAAACACCTTGCGCCTGTGGACGGCCAGTCCGCTCGACCCCATCCGCCTCGATGCTTTCAATGCCGGCGATCACGTTGGCGCGCTGGAGGAACAGGTGCGGGCGGACAGCCTTGTGCGCGTCCTTTATCCCGCGGATTCCAGCCCTGCCGGGCAGGAACTGCGGCTGCGGCAGGAATATTTCTTCACCGCCGCGTCGATCCAGGACATCGTGCGGCGCCACGTCCAGTACGAAGGTGATATCCGCACGCTGCCGGAAAAGGCTGCGATCCAGCTCAACGACACGCACCCATCGGTCGCGGTGGCCGAACTGATGCGCATGCTGGTGGACGCCCACGGCCTCGAATTCAACGAGGCCTGGGAAATCTGCAAGCAAACGGTCAGCTATACCAACCACACCCTTCTGCCCGAAGCGCTCGAGACCTGGCCGCTGCCGCTGTTCGAACGGCTGCTGCCGCGCCACATGCAGATTATCTATGCGATCAACAGCCGTATCCTTCGCGAAGCGCGCAAGGCCGGTTGCACCGATGAGCAGATCGCCGCGATCTCGCTGATCGACGAGGGTGGGGAGCGCCGCGTGCGCATGGCCAATCTGGCATTCGTGGGCGCTCATTCGGTGAACGGCGTGGCGGCGTTGCACACCGACCTGATGAAAGAGACGGTCTTCGCCGATCTCCATGCGCTCTATCCCACGCGGATCAACAACAAGACCAATGGCGTCACGCCGCGCCGTTGGCTGCAGCAGTGCAATCCGGGCCTGACCAAGGTCATCCGCGATGCAATCGGCGATGCCTTCCTTGACGATGCGGAAAAGCTCACCGATTTAAATGCCTTGGCAGACGATGCCGCGCTGGGTGAACGGGTGCACGAGGTCAAGCGCGCCAACAAGGTGGCACTGGCCGACTACATCAAGAAGACCATGGGCATCCGGCTCGATCCCGACGCCCTGTTCGACGTGCAGATCAAGCGCATCCACGAATACAAGCGGCAGCTTCTCAACCTGATCGAGACCGTGGCGCTCTATGACCAGATCCGCAGCCACCCGGAGCGGGACTGGGTGCCGCGCGTGAAGATTTTCGGCGGCAAGGCGGCGCCGAGCTATCACAATGCCAAGCTCGTCATCAAACTGGCGAACGACATTGCCAGAAGGGTCAACAGCGATCCTTCGGTTGGCGGGCTGCTCAAGGTTGTCTTCGTGCCCAATTACAACGTCAGTTACGCTGAAAGGATCATTCCGGCGGCTGACCTTTCGGAGCAGATCTCGACGGCAGGCATGGAAGCCTCGGGCACCGGCAACATGAAGTTCGCGCTGAACGGAGCGCTGACCATCGGTACGCTCGATGGCGCCAACGTGGAGATCAAGGATCACGTGGGTAACGAGAACATCGTGATCTTCGGCCTGACCGCAGAGGAAGTCGCCCACAAGCGGGCCAGCGGCTACAACCCGCGCGAGATCATCGAAGGCTCGCGTGAACTGGGGCAAGCACTTTCGGCGATCGCGTCCGGTGTGTTCTCGCCCGATGACCGCAATCGCTACGCCGGTCTGATCGGCGGCATCTACGACAACGACTGGTTTATGTGCGCGGCCGATTTTGACAGCTATGCGGCCGCGCAACGTTCGGTCGATGCGCGCTGGGAAGACACCGCCCACTGGCGTGCTGCAGCCATCCGCAATATTGCCAATGTCGGCTGGTTTTCGTCCGACCGTACCATCGGTGAATATGCGAGGGATATCTGGAAGGTCCTGTGAAGCCAGCTGAAAGCGCCATCGAATCCCTGTTGCAAGGCACTCACGCAGATCCGTTTGCGCTTCTCGGCACCTATTCAGGACCTGACGGCACGTTTGCCCGGGCGATCCTGCCGGGTGCAGAGGAAGTGGAGGCGTTCAGCCTCGACGGACGCAGCCTCGGCACGCTTGGAAAGGTCGACGAGCGGTACCTGTTCGAAGGGCATCTGGGCGTCAGACCGCAGCCGATCCGCTACCGCTGTTCCGCGCACGGGCATGACTGGCTGGTGACCGATCCCTATACCTTCGGGCCGGTGCTGGGGCCGGTAGACGACCTGCTGATTGCGCAGGGCACGCATTTTCGCCTGTTCGACAAGCTGGGGGCCCACCTGATCGAGCATGAAGGCTGCGCGGGCGTGCATTTCGCGGTCTGGGCGCCCAATGCACAGCGGGTGAGCGTTGTCGGCGATTTCAACGACTGGGACCCGAAGCGCCATGTCATGCGCAACCGCAGGGACATCGGCGTGTGGGAAATCTTCGTTCCCGACATAGCGGACTACCGGGCCTACAAATATCATATCGTCGGTGCCGACGGGGCGGTGCAGCCGCTCAAGGCCGACCCTTTTGCCTTTATGTCGGAAATCCGCCCCAACAACGCCTCGATGACGGCAGTTCCCGCCAAGTTCGACTGGGGGGACGCGGAGCACCGGGCACACTGGGCCTCGGTCGACTCACGCAAGGTGCCGGTCTCCATTTACGAGGTCCATGCCGGGTCCTGGCAGCGTGATCGCTGGAACTGGTTCCTGCAGTGGGATGAACTGGCTGACCGGCTGATCCCCTATGTGGTCGAAATGGGCTTCACCCACATCGAGTTCCTGCCGATCAGCGAGCATCCCTACGATCCCTCGTGGGGCTACCAGACCACCGGCCTTTATGCCCCGACGGCGCGTTTCGGCGAACCGGCAGGCTTCGCGCGCTTTGTCGATGGCGCGCACCGCGCCGGGATCGGCGTGATCCTCGACTGGGTGCCTGCCCATTTCCCGACGGACGAACACGGTCTGGTTCGTTTCGACGGGACGGCGCTCTACGAGCACGCGGACCCGAAGCTGGGCTACCAGCCGGACTGGAATACTCTGATCTACAATTTCGGACGGCGCGAGGTGTCGAGCTTCCTCGTCAACAATGCGCTGTTCTGGGCCGAACGCTATCACGTCGACGGGTTGCGCGTCGATGCCGTCGCCTCGATGCTCTATCGCGACTATTCGCGCAAGGAAGGGGAATGGATCCCCAACCAGCAGGGCGGGCGCGAGAACTGGGAAGCGGTCGATTTCCTGCGCGCCACCAACCGCGCGGTCTATGGCCAGCATCCGGGCTTTATCACTTTCGCAGAGGAATCCACCGCCTGGCCCGGCGTGACCCGGCCTGCAGATGAACGGGGCGGGCGTTCGGCGCTTGGCTTCGGGTTCAAGTGGAACATGGGCTTCATGCACGACACGCTGCGCTACATGAGTCGTGATCCCGTGCACCGGCGCTATCACCACAACGACATCACCTTCGGGTTGATGTATGCCTTCTCGGAAAACTTCGTGCTGCCGCTCAGTCACGACGAGGTCGTGCATGGCAAGGGCTCGCTGCTTGGCAAGATGAGCGGGGACGACTGGCAGCAGTTCGCGAACCTGCGCGCCTATTTTGCGCTGATGTGGGGATACCCGGGCAAGAAGCTGCTGTTCATGGGGCAGGAGTTCGCCCAGCGCCGCGAATGGAGCGAGGAGCGCGCGCTCGACTGGCATTTGTGCGATGCGCCCGCGCATGAGGGCGTGCGCAACCTGGTGAAGGACCTCAACCGGCTCTACCGCGCCAAGCCCGCGCTCCACGCCGGCGATTGCGAGGCGGACGGCTTCGAATGGCTGGTCGTGGATGATGCTGAAAATTCGGTGTTCGCCTGGTTGCGCAAGGCGCCGGACGCGCCCCCCATCGCGGTGATCGCCAACATGACTCCGGCCCTGAGAACCGGCTACCGTGTGCCCCTGCCGCTGGCGGGCAAATGGAACGAGGTGCTGAACAGCGATTCTCTTCACTACGGTGGTTCGGGCAAGGGCAATATGGGGCAGGTCGCGGCCGGGGACGGGCATGCCACTGTCACTTTGCCGCCATTGGCGACAATCATGCTGGAATACGCAGGCTGACACGCGGCCTGAAAGGAGAAAGAGACGTAAGATGAGGACGCCGACCGGACAGCCGCTCGCCCGCGACGCCATGGCCTATGTTCTGGCCGGGGGGCGAGGGAGCCGCCTCAAGGAGCTGACCGACAACCGCGCCAAGCCGGCGGTCTATTTCGGCGGCATGAGCCGGATCATCGACTTTGCCCTGTCCAACGCGATCAATTCCGGCATCCGCCGCATCGGTGTTGCCACGCAGTACAAGGCGCATAGCCTCATCCGGCACATGAACCGGGCCTGGAACTTCATGCGACCCGAGCGTAACGAAAGTTTCGATATCCTGCCCGCCAGCCAGCGCATTTCCGAAATGCTGTGGTACGAAGGGACCGCCGATGCGGTCTACCAGAACATCGACATCATCGAGGCGCACAGCCCGAAGTACATGGTGATTCTGGCGGGCGATCACATCTACAAGATGGACTACGAACTGATGCTGCAGCAGCACGTCAATTCGGGCGCGGACGTGACTGTGGGCTGCCTCGTCGTGCCGCGCATGGATGCAACGGCGTTCGGCGTGATGCACGTCGACAAGGACGACGTCATTACGTCGTTCCTCGAAAAGCCGGCTGATCCGCCTTGCATTCCCGGCGACCCGGATCACGCGCTGGCTTCCATGGGCATCTATGTGTTCGAGACGAAGTTCCTGTTCGAGGAATTGCGCCGCGATGCTGCGGATCCCCATTCGAAGCGCGATTTTGGTGGCGACATCATCCCGCATATCGTCAGGCACGGAAAGGCGCAGGCGCATCGCTTTACCCATTCGTGCATCCGCGCTGCCGAGGAGATAGAGGAATACTGGCGTGACGTCGGCACGGTGGACGCCTACTTTGAGGCCAACATCGACCTTACCGACACGGTGCCAAAGCTGAACCTGTACGACCGCGACTGGCCGATATGGACTGACACGATCGTCGCTGCGCCGGCCAAGTTCGTGCACGACGAGGAAGGGCGGCGCGGCGAGGCGATCTCATCTCTGATCAGTCAGGACTGCATCGTCTCGGGTGCGCTGGCGCGCCGCTCGTTGCTGTTCACCGGGGTCAAGATGGGCAGCTGGTCCAGTGTGAACGAGGCGGTGGTCCTGCCCTATTGCAACATCGGCCGCCATGCCCGGCTGAGCCGTGTCGTGATCGATTCCGGCGTGCGGATTCCCGAAGGGCTTGTCGTCGGGGAGGATCCGGAACTTGACGGGCGCCGTTTTCGCCGTACCGAAAACGGGGTGTGCCTGATAACCAAGCCGATGATCGACCGGCTGGAGCTGTGATCCCGCGCTGATGCCGCTGAAAGTCCTGTCCGTCGCTTCCGAGGCCGTACCGCTGGTAAAGACCGGTGGGCTGGCTGATGTCGCAGGGGCCTTGCCTGCCGCACTTGCGCCCCACGGCGTGGAAACAACCACACTGCTGCCCGGCTATCCGTCCGTCATGCAGACGCTGAAGCGGGCGAGGGCAGTTCATGTCTGGGATTCGTTGCTGGGCACACCGGCGCGCCTGCTCGCGGGCAAGCTCGATGGAACCCTTCCTTTGCTCGTGCTTGATGCGCCTGTGCTCTATGCGCGCGAAGGGGCTCCCTACACCGATACCACCGGGCGCGACTGGGGCGACAACTGGCGCCGCTTTGCCGCACTGGGCCGTGCGGCGGCGGACATCGCAGGCGGCGCCATGGTCAAACGCGGCAAACCGCAGCGTTTCGATCTTGTCCACGCGCACGACTGGCAGGCGGCGATGACAGCGTCCTATCTGCGCTTCGCCCCTTTCGGCAAGGATGAGCGGGTGCCATCGGTCATGACCATCCACAACATGGCGTTCCAGGGCTGGTTCGGTGCGGAGGTCTTCCCGCAGCTGGGCCTGCCATCGGAGGCCTGGACGATGGACGGCGTGGAATATCACGGCGGGCTAGGCATGCTGAAGGCCGGGCTGGCCTGCGCCGATGCTGTGACAACGGTCAGTCCGACATATGCGCGCGAGATTCGTTCCGCCACGTTCGGCATGGGGCTGGAAGGGTTGATCGTTGCCCGCGGCAATGCCGTTTCGGGCATCCTCAACGGGATCGACACCAGCCTTTGGAACCCGGCGAAAGACCTGGCGCTGGCGGCGTCTTACAACCACCACAGGCTCGAAAAGCGAACAGCCAACAAGCGCGCGCTGGAGACCGAATTCGGTCTCGACGAGGCTGCGGGACCGCTGTTCATCGCCGTCTCGCGCCTGACCTGGCAGAAGGGAATGGACGTGCTGCCCGAAGTGCTCGACCATTTGGCGGGCATCGGAGGCCGGCTGGCGCTGCTCGGGTCGGGCGATGCGCAGATCGAGCAGCAATTGCTGAAGGGCGCGGCGCGGCATCCCGGCCGCATCGGCATCCGTATCGGTTATGACGAGGACCTTTCCCACCGGATGCTGGGCGGTGGCGATGCCATCCTCGTACCCTCGCGCTTCGAGCCTTGCGGGCTGACGCAGCTTTATGGGCTGGCTTATGGCTGTCTGCCTGTGGTGGCCCGCACCGGAGGGCTGGCCGACACGGTGATCGACGCGAATCCGGCAGCGCTGGCTGCCGGCTGCGCGACCGGAGTTCAGTTCGACGGCGTCAACTACGACAGCCTGGCCGCGGCGCTTACGCGCACCGTCGACCTGTTCCATGAGACCGGGACCTGGGAGCACATCCAGAAGAACGCCATGACATGCGATTTCTCCTGGGCTCGCAGTGGCAAGGCCTACGCGGACCTTTATGGATCGCTGATTGCATGAGGGAACTGGGTGCCGTTGTTGGCGCGCATGCCACGCGTTTTGCCGTGCGCGCGCCGCAGGCCGATGCCGTGTGGCTGTGCCTTTTCTCTGATGGCGTGGAGACGCGCCATGTCATGCAGCGGGCCGGTCCCGAGTGGGAAATCGAATTGCCGGGCAATCTTGCCGGAACCCGCTACGGCTACCGGGCTTCGGGTGAATGGTCGCCGACGCGCAAGCACTGGTTCGATCCTGCGAAGCTTCTGGTTGATCCCTATGCGGTCGAGCTCGACCGGCGTTTCACGCAGAATCCGCGGCTCGGTATCTATGGCCAGGACACTGCCGATATCGTGCCGCGCGCGATCGTACCCGCACCGTCTCTGCCATTGCCCAAGGAACAGCCGTGCTTTGCCCGCGGCGGGCTGGTTTATGAACTCAACGTGCGCGGCTTCACCATCCGGCATCCGGAGGTGCCAGAGCATGTGCGCGGCACCGTTGCCGCACTGGCACATCCCGCAGTTCTCGCGCATTTGAAGAAGCTCAGCGTCAATGCCGTCGAACTGATGCCGATTATCGCATGGATCGATGAGCGCCACTTGCCGCCGCTAGGTCTCGTCAATGCCTGGGGCTACAATCCGGTGGCGATGATGGCACTCGATCCCGGCCTGTGCCCGGGCGGCGTCAGGGAACTGCGTGAAACGGTTGCTGCGCTTCATGCTGAGGGGATCGGCGTGCTGCTGGACGTGGTCTTCAACCACTCGGGCGAAAGCGATACCGGTGGCGGGGTGCTGTCGTTGCGCGGGCTCGACAACTCGGCCTATGCCCATGCGCCCGATGGCACGCTGATCAACGATACCGGTTGCGGCAACACGCTTGATTTCGCCAATCCGGCAGTGCGCCGTCTGGCGCTCGATACCATGCGTCATTTCGTGGCCCATTGCGGGATCGACGGGTTCCGCTTCGATCTGGCACCGGTCATGGCGCGCGGGCCCGGCTTCGATCCGGCCGCGCCCATCTTCGCCGAGATCGAGGCCGATCCGCTGCTGGCGGACCGGGTGCTGATTGCTGAGCCCTGGGACATCGGTCCGGGCGGCTATCACCTCGGCAATTTCCCGTTGCACTGGCTTGAGTGGAACGACCGGTTCCGAGACGATGTGCGGCGTTTCTGGAAAGGCGAGGAAGGCATTGGCACACTGGCGACCCGGCTGGCCGGGTCCTCCGACGTGTTCGGCCCGCATCAGCCCCATTCGGACTGCCGCTCGGTCAATTTCATCGCGGCCCACGATGGTTTCACGTTGGCCGACGTCGTTTCCTATGAGCATCGCCACAACGAGGCGAACGGGGAGAACAACCGCGACGGTCACGGCGAGAACTACAGCTGGAACAACGGTGTGGAGGGAGCCACGAGCGATCCCCATGTCAGAGCCGAACGCAAGGCGGACTTGAAGGCGCTGATCGGCACGCTGTTCGCTTCGACCGGAACGATCATGCTGACGGCCGGTGACGAGTTCGGCCGCAGCCAGCAGGGCAACAACAATGCCTATTGCCAGGACAATCCGATCGGTTGGGTCGACTGGACCGCGCGCGACACGGAACTTGAGGACTACGTTGCCGGACTTTCCGCAAAACGGCACGGGCGTATGCGGTCCTTTGCCCGTTTTCCGGACAAGGTGCGCTGGCTGACGGCGAGCGGGCATCTGATGACCATTGCCGACTGGGAGCACATGAACGGCCATTCCTTCATCTACGACGCCGAGCCGGAGGAAGGGACGGGCGAAGGCGAACTGCGCGTCGAAATATGCCGCGCGCGACATCTGGTGGACATCGACTTTACGGCCTGAGCTGCGGCCTCAGCCAGAAAATGCCTGCAGGCTGAAGATGCGCAACCGCGTGGCAACGCTCAGCACAGCCACTGCGAGAAGCGCGGCGAAGGCCAGCCCCAGAGTCAATGTTTCCACCGGGCGAAGCTGCATTGCCGCGATGCCCAGCCGGTAGACGCCGAGCAGTATCAGGCCGTAAATCACGCAAAGAGCCACGGCGCCTGCGAAATTGCGCAAGGCGCTGCCGATGCGGATGTGTCCGCGCCAGTGCAGCAGGCCGAACGCCCAGCCAGTGGTGCCCAGCACGACGGCCGCCTGCGTCCAGGCCAGTGCCTCGAGCCCGAACGGGGAGGCTGCGAAGATCGCGGCGACGGCGATCACGGTCGAAACGAGATCGAACATCATTACCCAGGCGGTCTTGCCCAGTGCGGCAAAGACCGGCTCGATCAGCATCTGTCCCACGCTCGCCGCGCCGCGCAGAGCCATGGCATAGGTGACGGTCAGTGCGGCAAGATAGCTGGGTCGGAAGAACAGCGTGACGGCGTCGTGTGCGAATACGATGATTACCGCGCCGGTCAGACCACTCAGCATCGTGATCGTGCCGGAAAACTGTGCCAGTGGCATTGCAAAGTCCCGGTCGCGCCGCGCAGCCACGCCGAACTGGGTGGCGGCGAAAGTGGTCATCGGCTGGTTGAACACGTCGGTTGCCCCGGTCGCGACGCGGTTGCCAAAGCGGTAGAGGCCGACCGCCGCCGGGGAATGGAGCATTCCCAGCAGCAGGTCCGCTGCATAGCGCGCGAGAAAGCCGAGGAATCGCGATCCGTAAAGTGCGCCGGAAAAGGCCGTGGCCCTGCGCGCAAGGTCCCGCCGGAACAGGCGTTGTGGCTGGTCGCGCCCAAGCAGGGCATGGAGCACCGTGCCGGTCAGCACCCGCACGTAGCGGAAGGCGACCAGCGCGAAGATCGAATGCCAAAACCACAGCAGCGCGGCTCCTCCGATCAGGGCAACGATGTTCTGCACGAACATCACGATGAAGTTGCGCATGATCTCGCCGCGCCGGAGGAGCGCGGCAGAAGACCATGCTCCGATGCTCGCCAGCGGCTGGATCAGGGCAAGCAGGAGGAGCAGAGTGCCCAGCGAAGGGGCCTTAAACATCCATTCCAGAGGAAACGCAGCCAGTGCCAGCACAAGCGAGGCGAGCGAGGCAAGGCCGATGATCAGCCAGAAGCAGGTGGACAGCACGGCGCCGTCCTCTTCCCTGGACGTCAGGATGAACTGATAGAAACCGGTGTAGGTCATCGTCTGCACCAGCACGATGAACACAATGCCGAGGCTGTAGACGCCGTACTGCGAAGGTGGCAGGAAACGCGCGGCCAGCAGGGTGATGACCAGCGTCGATACCTGCTGCAACGAGCGCGCCGTGAAGGCAAACAGCGCTTTTCCTCCATGTTTGCCGGCTGAACGCAGCCGCTGCCTTGCCGGGACCATACTCGTCGTCGTCATAGGCAGGGCCTCGTCAAATGGAGTCACAGAGTCCCGGGTGCAGCGACCGGGTCGCCGCCACGGGCTCTGGCGGGCCGGGCATTTTTACCATCCCCTGACTTCTGCAGAATCCGAATTGCCGCCGGGATGGAGTCAATTGCGCGCGCGTGCCCGCACCGGACGGATATCGTTGCGGCCATGCTGCAGACCTTGCGTGAATCCGGGAAGAACACGGCCGGCTGGCTGATCAGCCGATCACGGCCGGGATACCGTTACCGCAATTGCCTGTTCCTTCTCGCGCACATGCGGTGCGGTTCCACGGCGCTTTCCAATATCCTGTGTTCGCGGTCGGACGTCAGCGGATATGGGGAGGCGCATATCCGCTACGACGGGCAGGGTACGCTGGGACGCCTGGCTCTCAACCAGATGCGCCGCGGTGGATGGAAGCCGCAGGCGGGTGCCCTGTTCGACAAAATTCTCCACTCCCGGTACGATAGCAGGGTGCCGTGCGAATTCTTCGAGGCGCGTGCGATCTTCGTTGTGCGCCGGCCCACCGATGCCATCCGGTCGATCGTCAATCTCTACACCAGGCTGGGCCGGGTAGAATATCGTACGCAGGAAGAGGCTGCCGGCTACTACGTCGAGCGGCTCGCGGCGCTGGAGGCCCTGTGGCATCGTTTTCCCGCCCGGCGCCGGTCCGGCCTGACGCATGAGGCGCTGCTGTGCGATCCCGATGGGACACTGGCGGCGATTTCCCGGCGGATCGGGATCAATCCGCCGCTTGAAAACCATTACGTCAGTCTGGCGGCCTCGCGCCACGGTGGCGGCGGCGATCCCCTGCAGAGCGGACGGCATTCACGGATCGAGTCTGCCTTGTCGCGCGCTGCCGGTGGTGACGGACCGTTGTCCGGCGTCTCCGCAAGCCTGATCAGTGAGGCGTACGATCGTTTTCAGAGGCTGAGCACCCTGTTCGACGATGACTGCGCAGGGTGATGAAGCCGCCGTGCGCCATCACATGCAACGGCTCCTTCCATTCTCGACCGTTTCCGGCATTCAAATTCCATGTTGCGCTGCAGAAAGGATGTCTCCGAAGTTGCGTGATTTGATGGCCGATAATTATAATTTCAGAAAATAATATATGTGTTATCACATAAATAAATTGTCATAGTATTATCTAAAAAATCCCAAATATATTATACCGTATTGAATGAAATTCCAGTTGTTGGTGCGAAATGTGGAATGATACCCATTTCTGGAAGGGTGATATTTCATCCATATCTGGCTTCAGGGAGGCTCATGTGGGCATGAATATTGGTCGGGGGTCTTCTTTTCCGGGTTCATTTGCGCGGCAGACCGACTGGAACAGTCATGCTCCACGCCCGGTATCTTTATGGGAAAGCAGGGCGTGGCGGGGGTTCGACATCGTGCTGGCAACGGCGATCCTGATCGCCGTTCTCCCCTTCCTGATACTGGTGGCAGTGTTGTTATTTCTCAGCGATCCGGGACCGGTATTCTTTGCCCATCGCCGGATCGGTTATCGCGGACGCTATTTTCATTGTCTCAAGTTTCGGACGATGAAAGTGGATGGAGACGCGATCCTGCGCGCTCATCTGGAAACGGATGAGGAAGCATGCCGCGAATGGGAAACGGCGCGCAAACTCAGGACAGACCCACGTGTGACGCCCGTTGGAGCCGTGATGCGCAAGCTCAGCCTTGACGAGCTCCCTCAACTCATCAACGTCTTGATGGGGGACATGAGCCTCGTTGGTCCCCGCCCGATCGTCGACGACGAAGTGGTGCATTACGGCCGTCATTTCGAGCATTATTGTCTGGTCAGGCCGGGGCTCACCGGTCTGTGGCAGACCAGCGGACGCAGCAACACATCCTACCAGCTGCGTGTCGCGATGGATGTGTCCTATATCGCCCGCAAAAGCCTCGCGTTCGACGCCTGGCTGTTATGCAAGACCGTCCCGGCAGTCGTGTTTGCCCGCGGTTCTTACTAGGGATACGGTCCTCGCGTACGGGTGTCCCAGCTCGAATGCCTGTGCGATCGCGGAGAAATTCTGCGCAGGTGGAGTGGGCATCGTTGCGCGGTAGCATCCAACCGGCCGTGCGACAGTCAGTTCGAACAGTGCGCGCCGCATAATGCGCCGGCGAGGTCAGTCGTTTGGATCGCCGATCCAGATCGCGTGGGAATCGATGCGCAGACGGGTGATGGCCCGCATCGCATCGATGCGGGCCGCGGCCTCCGTACGAAAGGCGTCGTGGACTTGGCGTTCACCGAAGAGTTCGTCTGACAAGTCAATCTCGCCGGCCTTGTGGCCTTCCCTCAGCTTGGCCAGGGCCGCGACCTGCGCATTGAGTCCGTCGCGCGCGCGTTGCCAGGCGGCATAGCGGAAACGGGCCTCGGTCATGTCGGTCTCGGCCATTTCCTTGACAGCGAAGCGTACTGCCATGGCTTCCGAACGCGCGGCACCGGCCTCGGCATCCGCCTGGTCGGCGAGGGCAGACCGGTGCCCGCCGCCGAGCGGCATCGAAAACAGCACGCCCGCGCCCCTTTCGGCGCCGCCGCGTTCAGAAAACATCCGCACGCCGAACGAAGGATCCGCGATCTTGTCGGCATGTATGCGTGACGCGGAAGCGTCGGCCCGGCCTGCACCGGCTTCGGCCGCTGCAATCTCGTGGCTGTGTTCGATCACCTTCCGCCCCAGCGCCTCGATCCCTTCTGGCGGGAGATCGGGACGGGGCACGTCAGGAGCAGCATCGTCCAACGGCAGGGTCGGGAACTGGGTAGCGAGGCGTGCGCGCGCCAGCGCTTCCCTGCCCTCCGATTGCTGGGCCGCAACACGGGCGGTTCCCAGCGCGGCTTCCGCCTGATCGGCATCGAGTTGGGCAGCGTCGCGCACGGCTACCCTGCGGCGCACGGCCTCCAGCAGCCGCTCGTAGTTGGCGACGGCCTGTTTATCGACACGCGCTTCCGCAGCGGCGCCGAGCCAGTTCCACCAGCTTTCGGCCAGCAAGGTAGCGGCCTGATGGCGGGCGTCCTCGGCACGGTTCTCGGCAGCGGTGACGCCGTACCTGCCGATCTCCTTGTCAAGCCGGGCCTTGCCGGGCAGGCGGAAAGGGCGCAGCAACTGGCCATCGAACTCGTCGAACGACCCTTCGCGGTCGACCGAGCGGTTGATGTAGCTCCCCGTGAACGTGATCTCATGGCTGCCCCGCGCCAGAGCACGGGCCTCGGCGCGGGCGGCGCAGGTGCGGGCGCGGGCGGCCTGAACCGAAGGATGCGCGTCGAGTGCCGCAGTGACATCGGCGGTGGGGGGCAGGCCCGGTTCGGCGTCGGAGGCAAGCACCGGCGTCGCGAGGGCGCTCAGCAGGGCCGTACCGGCCAGCAAGAGCTTACGCATCGGTCGTCTCCCCATGTTCGCCATCCAGTTGTGGGTGCTCGCGGTCTCCCGCCTCACGTTCGGATCGGCTTTCGCCGAAGCGTTCGTAGAGCATGGGCAGCAGGATGAGCGTGAGCAGCGTGGAGGACACCAGCCCGCCGATTACCACGATCGCCAGCGGCTTCTGAATTTCCGAGCCCGGCCCGCTGGCGAACAGCAGCGGGACGAGGCCGAAGGCGGCGATGGTGGCCGTCATCAGCACCGGCCGCAGGCGGCGTTCGGCCCCGCGTCGCACGGCCTCGGCCAGAGGCACACCCTCTTCGCGAAGCTGGCGGAAGTAACTGACCATGACGAGGCCGTTGAGCACGGCGATGCCCAGGAGTGCGATGAAGCCGACAGAGGCCGGGACCGACAGGTATTCACCCGAGACCGCCAGCGAGACCATGCCGCCCACCAGCGCGAAGGGGATCATCGCGATGATCAGCAGCGACGCGCGCAACGAGCTGAGCGTGGCGTAAAGGACTATGAAGATCATCACGAGCGAGATCGGCAGCACCACCATCAGCCGGGCCGAAGCACGCTGCTGGTTTTCGAACTGGCCGCCCCAGACGATGCGGTAGCCTGGCGGCAGCTTTACGTGCGCGCCGATATCGGCCTTGGCTTCCTCGACATAGCCGACGAGGTCGCGGCCCGAGACGAAGGCCTGCACCAGTGCGTAGCGCGAGCCGTTCTCGTGCTCCAGCTTCACCGGGCCTTCGACGCGGGCGACCTGGGCAACATCACTGGCGCGCACGAGCTGGCCGGTGGGTGAGCGATAGAGTGTGTCGGCGAAAGTCTGCGGCGTCAGCTGCTGCCCGTCACCGCGAATGACGATGGGCACGCGGCGAATGCCATCGGCGACGACACCGGCGCGCACGCCTTCGACTTGCGCCCGCATCGCGTCCTGCAACTCGTTGACCGGCATTCCCGCGCGCCCGGCGGCAACGCGGTCGATGTCGAGCTGCAGGTAATCGACGCGGTCGTCAGCGACGGTCATGGCTTCGCTGGTGCCCTTGATGCCCTGCAGGCGGCCCTGGATCTGGGCGGCGATGCTGGACAGCTCCTTGAGGTCCGGGCCAAAGATCTTGATCGCAAGGTCCCCGCGCGCGCCGGTGAGCATTTCGGAAATGCGCATTTCGATCGGCTGGGTGAAGCTGGGTTCGATTCCCGGCAGATTGACCAGCGCCTTGCGGAGCTGCTCGACCAGCCATTCCTTGTCGGGGACGCGCCATTCGTCGCGTGGTTTGAGCTTCAGGAAGGTGTCGGTCTCGTTGAGGCCCATCGGATCGAGCCCGAGCTCGTCCGAACCGACGCGCGCGACCACTTCCTCCACTTCGGGGACATTGGCCAGGATCGCCCGCTCGACCTTGAGGTCTCCTTCCACGCTGTGCTCAAGCGAAATCGAGGGCAGCTTGGTCAGTTGCACGATCACCGAGCCTTCGTCCATTGTCGGCAGGAAGGTCCTGCCGGTCACCGAATAGGCCAGCACGGCGGCCACCAGCGACAGCCCGGCCACGCCGTAGACCACTTTCCGGCGCGCGAAGGCCGCAGTCAGCAGGGTGTGATAGCGCGGGCTGATCTGGCGCATCAGCCAGGGTTCGTGATGGCCCTCATCGGCTTTCACCTTGAGCACGAAGTAGGCCATCACCGGCACCAGCGTGAGCGACAGCACCAGCGCCGAGAGCAACGCGAGGACGATCGTAAGTGCGACCGGGGCGAACAGCTTGCCTTCCAGCCCCTGCAGCGTGAGCAGCGGCAGGAACACCAGTGCGATGATCGCCATGCCAGAGGCCACCGGCTTGGATACTTCTGCAGCCGCGACGATGACGTTGTGCAGTTTGCCGCCGCGCGCATGTTTGGGATCGGACAGCCGCTCCACCACGTTCTCGACAACCACGACCGCACCATCGACCAGCATACCCACGGCAATGGCAAGGCCGCCAAGGCTCATCAGGTTGGCGGTAAGGCCGATCGAGCGCATGAAGATGAACGTCAGCAGCGCCGCCATCGGCAGGGCCAGCGCAACGATCACCGAAGCGCGCACATCGCCGAGGAACAGCAGCAGCAGTACGACGACCAGCAGCGTCGCTTCCACCAGCGCTTCCTCGACGGTTCCCACCGCGCGTCCGATAAGGTCGGAGCGGTCGTAGAACACCGAGATGCTCATGCCCTTGGGCAGGCTGGTCTGCACTTCGGCAAGGCGTTCCTTGACGCCTTCCACCACTTGCGCCGCGTCGGCGCCGCGCAGGCCGATGACGAGGCCCTCGACCGCTTCGCCCTTGCCGTCCTTGGTTACCGCGCCGTAGCGGGTGAGGCTGCCGGTGCGCACTTCCGCGACGTCGCCCACGCGCACGATCTTGCCGTTTTCACTGCGCACCACGACGGCGGCAAGGTCGTCCAGCGTGCGGATTGCGCCGGTGGCGCGCACGATCAGTGCTTCCTCGCCGGAGACGAGACGTCCGGCGCCATCATTGCGGTTGGACGCCTCGATAGCGGAGGCCAGATCGGAGACGGTCAGGTCGGCGGTCGCCAGCGCCGAGGCGTCTGGCACCACTTCGAAGGTCTCGGCACGACCGCCCAGTGCGTTTACATCCGCAACGCCGGGCACGGTGCGCAGCGCCGGGCGGATCAGCCAGTCGAGCGTGCGGCGTTTCTCGGCAAGGCTTTGCGGCCCTTCGATCGTAAACATGTACATGTCGGACAGTGGGGTGGAGATTGGCGCCATGCCGCCGCTGACGCTGGCGGGCAGGTCTCCCATCACGCCGTTCAGACGTTCCGAAACCTGCGTGCGGGCCCAGTAGATGTCGGTGCCGTCGGCAAAGTCGATGGTGATGTCGGCGATCGCGTACTTGGCGACCGAGCGCAGCGTCGCCTGATGGGGAATGCCGAGCATTTCCATCTCGACCGGCGCGATCACGCGGCTCTCGACTTCCTCGGGCGTCATGCCCGGCGCCTTGAGGATGATTTTCACCTGTGTGGAGCTGATATCGGGGAAGGCATCGATGGGCAGGCGCATGAAGGCCCATGCCCCCAAACCAGCCAGCCCCAGGGCAAGGCCAAGGACAGCGAGGCGCCAGGCCAGCGCGCGTTCGACAAGCTTGCGCAGCATGGGCCTACTGCTCCGCCAGCAGGGATTTGAGTTCGGCCACGCCGCTTACCGCGACCTGTTCGCCTGCCTTGAGGCCGGACGTCAGAATGGCTCGGCCACCAGCATCTGCGACGACAGTGACTTCGCGCCGCACGAAACGCCCGCGTTCCTGCACGAAGACGACGTCATCCTCGCCCATGCGGGTGACCGCCTGCGAGGGCACGGAAACCCCGGACTGTTCCTTGCCGGACACGCCGCTGATGATCGCCATGACGCCCCGGCCCGGAACCAGTCCGTCCGTGGAGTGGAGACGGGCCTTGGCGGCGATGGAGCGGGTTGCCGGATCGATCGACGCGCCGACCGAAATGATGCGGCCGCTGACCGGACTGCCGCCGGACAGCGGAACAGAAACACTCATACCCGGCCGCACCTGTCCGGCCAGCCGTTCGGGCAATTGCAGGTCAAGGGTCAGCGCAGCGGTATTTTCGATGACGAAGGGCGCCATGTCGCCGCCGACCGGCCCGCCGGTCTCGACGGAGACGCTCGCCACACGGCCACTAATCGGCGCGCGCAAGGTCACGGTGCCATCGCGTCCGGCACCGGCGAGGGCCAGCAGGCGGTTGTTTTCGGCCACGGTCGCTTCGGAGCGGCGCAGCGTCGCCATCGCCTCGTCGGCACGGGCTCCGGCAACGATGCCGTCGCGCGCCAGTTTGTCGAGACGCTGCGCGCGCGCGCGGTCGACGGCGAGGTCAGCCTGCGCGCGGGACAGGTCGGCACTGAACTGGACCGGCTCGGCGGCTTTGACGATCGCCAGCGGCTGGCCGCGCGTGACCTGTTCGCCCTGCAGGACCCTGACCTGGGTGATAGTGCCGCTGAACGGCGTGGTTACGGCAACCTTGGCCTCGGGCGGGAGCGACACCTGCCCCGGCACGGTCCCCAGCGGCACCGCATCGGCGGCGGTGGCCGCCTGCGTGCGGATACCCAGCTTTTTTACCTGCTCAGCACTCAGGGCTCCGGGATCGGCGGTGGGCGTCTGGGCAGCCTCCTGCGGCGCGTCACCGGGTTTCAGGACATAGTAGGCCCCGCCCGCGACAGCGAGCAGAGCGGCGGCACCGACGAGGAGGGGCTTGTTCATGCGGGGGGACATGACCTGCCAAGCTGACAGCATCCTGTCAGTTTCGGTTTTTATTGACAGGTTTCAGCGTCGCCGCCGATGACGCTCGATACGAGGAAACAAGAGAGGATACCGCCTTGCGGCTGCTGCTTGTGGAAGACGACGAACAACTGGCCGAGCGCCTGTCCGACCGCCTGCGCGGCGCGGACTTTGCCGTCGATGTCGCCCGCAGCCGCGAGGAAGGCGAGGCCTGGCCCGACATGGACAAGATGGCGGCGGTCGTGCTGGATCTGGGATTGCCCGACGGGACCGGCATGGACCTGTTGAAATACTGGCGTCAGCGCAAGGTCGATTGCCCGATCCTGATCCTGACTGCGCGCGGAAGCTGGCAGGACAAGGTCGAGGGGCTCAATGCGGGGGCCGACGATTTCGTGGTCAAGCCCGTGCGTTTCGAGGAACTGCTTGCCCGGCTGCATGCGCTGCTTCGCCGGCAGTCTGGCAGCCGCGACACATGGATAGAGGAATCCGGCATCCGGCTCGATCCGGTCGCGCGCGAAGTGCAGTGCGACGGCGAGTCGCTGGCGCTGAGCAAGCAGGAGTTCCGCCTGCTCAACCTGTTCATCCGCCGTCCCGGGCAGATCCTGTCGCAGGGCGATATCGGCGAGCACCTCTACGATCTGGACAGCCACCGCGATCTCAACGCGGTCGAGGTGCTGGTTTCGCGCCTGCGCCGCAAGATCGGCAGCGACCGCATCCGCACGGTGCGCGGGCTGGGCTACAGGTTCGGCAAGTGACCACTACGCGCCAACCGTCGCATCGCCGCTGGCACTGGCGTTCGCTGCGTGTCCGTATCCTGCTTGCCACGCTGCTGTGGGTCGCGCTGGGCATCGGCGGCATCTGGTATTCGGCGACACGGCTGTTCGCCAAGCATGTGGAGGCAAGCTATCACGACGAGCTGGAAGTCCACATCAAGGAACTGGCCGGTCTGGTGAAAGTGGGTCCGGACGGCGTCCTGAAAATGGACCGTCCGCTCTCAGACCCGCGCTATCTGGTGCCGCTCTCGGGCTTCTACTGGCAGGTCAGCCTGCACGGCCACGAGACGATCCGGTCCGCCTCGATGACGCGCGGCGAGCTGGACGATCGGGTCGCGCATGACAGCACCATTCACCATCATATCGAAAAGGGGCCGACAGGGCCGACCATCACCTATGGTTTCATCCGCGACGTGCCGGGGGCAGGCGAAGTCCACTATGTGATCGCGACCGATGAGCGCCTTCTCGACGAGACCATTGCCAGCTTCACCCGCGAGCTGACGCTGTGGCTGACGGCGCTGGCGGCTGCGCTCGTGGCGACCGGGTTCCTCGTCGTGACGATCGGGCTGCGGCCACTCGATCGTCTCGCTAACGCAACGGCGCGGCTGCGCAGCGGTTCTGCCTGCCGGCTGGAGGGCGACTATCCCACCGAAATCGAGCCATTGGTGGACGATCTCAATGCCTTTATCGAGCGCAGCCACAAGACGGTCGAGCGAGCGCGGGTGGAAGCTGGCAACCTTGCCCACGCGTTGCGCACGCCGCTTGCGGTGATTACCGACGAGGCGGAGAGGCTGGCTCAGGCCGAGCGTACGTCCGCCGCAGCGCAGACACTGCTCGAACAGAGTCAGGTCATGGTGCAGCAGATCGACTACCAACTGGCGCGCGCGCGCTCTGCCGCAAGCGCACGCAGTCCGGGGACGGCCAGCCGGATCGATAGTGTCCTGCCTCCCATCCTTTCGGCGATGCGCCGCCTGCATCCGGACAAGTCCTTCGATGTCCGTCTGCCCGAGGGGCTCGATACGACTGTGCCGATCGAACCGGTCGATCTCTCCGAGCTTCTTGCTATCCTGCTGGATAATGCCGGCAAGTGGGCGCGCGGGCATGTCTTGATCGGCGCGGCAGACACACCGGACGGATTGCTGGTGCAGATCATCGACGACGGTCCCGGCCTGGCGCCGGAGCTTGCGGCAGAGGCATTCCGCATCGGCACGCGCTTTGATCCCGAAATGCGCGGTTCCGGGCTGGGGCTTGCGATCGCGCATGACATCGCGGAAGCCTATGGCCTGCGGATCGCCCTTGGCCCGCGCGGCGACGGGCAGAGCGGCCTTGAAGTCAGCCTCGAGATCGACCGCGCCTGATAGATCGCCCGGCGGCAGATGATCTTCAGATTGCAACAGAAGGCCGGTACGACTCGAAATTCCACCCTTGCCACAACGGGATGCAGAGTGGCGCGGTCGCCGAGGCGGGCGTGAGCTTCGCGTTTTTGTGTTTACCTCCGGGGTCGCGCCCCATGCCAGACGAGACAGGACAAGATTGATGGTATTGCCCCACGACCGCCGCAGTTTCATCCGCAACATGATCGCGAGTGGAGGTGCTGCGGCAGGGTTCATGCCGTCGATTGCACGGGCACTGGAGATTCCGGCGGACCGGCGCACGGGGACGATTCAGGACGTCGAGCACGTGGTGATCCTGACGCAGGAAAACCGCGCTTTCGATCACTACTTCGGCACCATGCGGGGCGTTCAGGGTTATGGCGATCGCTTCGCCATTCCCGCCCCGCCGCTGGCAGACGCGCCGCGCCGCACGGTTCTGGTTCAACCCAACGAGAAGGAGGGCGAGAGCCCCGCGCTGATCGCGCCGTTTCGGCTCGACACCCAGGCTGATTTCCGGCTCTACCGGCCGCTCGGCACGCCGCACGGTTTTCCCGATAGCCAGGCCGCGTGGGACAATGGCCGCATGGGCGAATGGCCGCGCCACAAGCATAACCACGCCATGGCGCATTTCTCGCGCGAGGATCTGCCGTTCCAGTACGCGCTCGCCGAGGCTTTCACGCTGTGCGATGCCTATCACTGCGCGCTGCATCTCTCGACCAATCCCAACCGCCTCTACATCTGGACCGGCACGCACGATCCGCAGGCGAAGGCGGGCGGTCCCGCGATCGACAACGGCTATGACGACATGGGCGCGGACCCGCGCGGCAACGGCGGCTATACATGGACGACTTATCCCGAACGGCTGATGGCGGCGGGGATTGGTTTCCAGGTCTATGAGGACATGGCCGACAATTTCGGCGACAACCCGCTCGTCGGCTTCCAGCGCTACCGGGCGGCGGACAAGGCCAGTGACGGGCCGCTGGCTGATCTGGCCTCCCGGTCGATCCGCACGCGTGATCTCGACAAGCTCAAGGAAGACGTCGAGCAGAAGCGCCTGCCGGCGGTTTCGTGGGTGGTGGGGCCGACGCGCTTCTCGGAGCATCCCAGCGTTTCCACGCCGTTGGAAGGCGCCGAATACATTGCCCGCGTGCTCGATGCGCTGACGGCCAACCCCGAGGTCTGGGCGCGCACTGTGCTGCTGATCAATTTCGACGAGAACGACGGGCTGTTCGACCATGCGCCGTCGCCTGCACCGCCGGCCCGCTCGCGCGGCGCGACGACCGTTCCGGCGGACGACGAATACCACACCCATCCGCAGGACGAGGCCGATGCACAATATCTTGGCCGTCCTTACGGCCTTGGCCCGCGCGTGCCGATGTACGTGGTATCGCCATGGAGCAAGGGCGGTCACGTCGCCTCCGAAGTCTTCGACCACACCAGCGTGATCCGTTTCCTCGAAACGCGTTTCGGCGTGCGTGAGCCCAACATCAGCGCATGGCGCCGCGCGGTCTGCGGCGACCTGACGTCGTGCTTCGACTTCTCGAAGACCGACGCCGATGAATTCATGGCCGCGCTGCCGCCGACCCGTGCGCTGTCGGATCGGGCGGCCGGTCTCAAGAACATCGCGCCGCCGCTGCCGTCTGGCATCGTGGCCCCGGTTCAGGAAACGGGCGTAAAGCCCCGCCGCGCGACGCCGTACCGGCTCGACGTCTGGCTTGGGGGCGATGCCGGGGCACCGTCGCTGGTCTTCGCCAACGCCGGGGAAGAACGCGCGGCCGTGTTCCATCTCTACGACGTCAACGATCTCGGTGCCGATCCCGCGCGATATACCGTGGGTGCGCGCCAGCGGCTCACCGGTGCCGTCCCGGCGGCGCCGGAGGGCAGGCAGACCGATCTGTTCATCGTTGGCCCGAACCGCTTCCATCGCAGGCTCCGCGGCCGGGCAGACCGGTTTTCGGCGCGGATCGAGGTTAGCCATGCCGGGAAGGCCGAACTGGTGCTGGTCAATATCACCCGCGAGCCGCTGCCGGTTGCGCTGGCGGACATGGCTTATGGCCAGACCTATGCGGCCGTTGCCCTGAAAGCAGGGGCGACCGTGCGCCAGCCGTTGGATCTTTCCGCCAACCATGGGTGGTACGATCTCGGCCTTGCCGCGTCAGGCCAGTCCTGGCGGATGGCGGGACATGTCGAGAACGGAAAGGGCTCGTTCTCAGATCCGGCGGCCGGCGGGGCAGGGCCACTCACACTGGCCTGAGCCCGGACAGCAGCGTACTGTCGGGCCATGCGGGAAGAAGACGTCCTCCTGGCGATCCGGCAGCATGTGCCCGGCTGCGCCTGTGTGAACGCCGAAACGGGCGAGGGACTGGACAGGTCGCCCGGGGCTTATGTTCTGGTGATCGATCCGGCGGTGCCTGTGACTTTCGCGCGCAAAGGCATTGCCGCCACACCGCTTTCGGGCTGGCTCGTCTATGCCGGCAGCGCGCGAGGTGGCGGTGGCATCGGAGCACGGCTGCGGCGGCACTTGCGGCAAGACAAGAAAGTCCACTGGCACGTCGATGAACTGACGAACGCCGCCGCCCGTATTTCAGCGCTCGCCATCCCCGGCGGCTCCGAATGCGAGATCGTGGACCGGCTTCTCGCATCGGGCCTGTTCGAGACCGCACTGGTTGGCTTCGGCAGCAGTGACTGCCGAAGCTGCGATGCCCACCTTCTCAGACCGATGGCCCGAACCGGGGGGCTCCGCGCAAACGCCGCGACCGGATATTCCTCCTAGAGCGGGACCTTTTCATGAAAGTTTTCGCTAGGCAGCATCCGCATTCCGGACGTCGTGATCATGCCACAAGGGCAGGTGGACAATCGCTCGCGCGCCCGCTCCCTTGCCGTCGCTTTCCAGTTTCAACGCTCCGTTCATCGCTCGCACCGTGTTCGCGCACCAGTGCAGGCCGAGGCCGCCCGATCTGGACGTGCGTGTCGAGAAACCACGTTCGAACAGTTGGGTTGCAACTTCCTGGGCGAAACCGGCGCCATTGTCTGCCACGGTGATGGTGCATCGGTCCTGCGCGGGGTTCTGCGTAACCTGAAGCAAGATCCTGCCATCCTGTCGGCCACTGTCCTGGATTGCCTCCAGCGCGTTGGTTACCAGATTTTCAAGGACCTGGCTGAGGAGCACACGATTGCCGGATGCAGCGATATAGCCGTTGCACTGCACGTCGACCGCGACAGTGATATTCTCTGCGTACCGTGCGACATTGGCCGAGTGGCTGAGCAGGCCGGCAAGGTCGCAGCGCTCGTCGAAGCGGGTATCGCGTTCATTCTGCGCGGCGGCATCAATCGCATCCAGGGCATTCATCAGGTTGCGGGCAGCTTCGCGAGCCTGCTGGCGTACAGCGGCATTTCTGGCTTCGACCCGTTCATGTGCAGCGGACAGAAAGCTGACCAGCTTTTCGCGCCGTTCCGGGGCGAGGGCGTCGTCTGACAGTTCTCTCAATGCCCGCGGTGCGTGCGTGGGCAGGCTGTCACTGCAGGTCTGATCCAGCGCTTCGAGAATGACGCGGACAGGGCTCAGGCAGTTGCGCAGATTGTGCATGAGGCCGATGGCACTCTGCGACTTGCCCAGGGTGAAGGACTGGGATTCCAATTGCGAACGCAGTTGTTGCAGTTCGGCGGTCATGCGGTTGAATTCGGCTTGCATGGCTCCGAACTCGTTGGAAGGCACTGGCCCATCGATCTCCCGCAGTTCCCCGGACTCCCTGATGCGGCTGACATGCTGGTGCAAACGTTCGACCGGATCGAGCACCAGCGTCCTGACGCGCCGGCCAAGTACGGTGAGCAATGCGGCAATCAGGCAGAAAACGCCTGCAAACGTGATCAGCAGCAGATTTTGGGCCGCTTTCGTCAATGGACGCGTGAGGTGGAGGCGGATGGCAGCAACTGTGGTCCCATCCGGCCCGTTGAGTGGCGCTGCGATTTCGATCGTGCTGGTATCTGCCGCAATCTGCGTATCCGCCATGCGTGCGCTGAGATCGACATCGGCAGGCACCTGAAGGGCTGCGCTCGCCATTTGGGCCGTGATGTGCTGAATGAATGTCAGAAAGCCGGGCGGTGTGCCGGTGCCGTCACTCCTGTACAGTTGCACGCTGGCTATGGCGTATAGCTGGCCATTGAGGACGATGAAGCTCTGCACGTAGTCCTTCTGCCGCATCCGTTGCACGAAGTCGGACCGGATAATTTTTGCCAGAAGCGCTTCAGCCAATTCGGGCTCTTTCCTGCCCTCGTCGCGGTCGAACGCGAAAGCCCGCGCGGTTCCATCATCGAACCGGACAATAGCCAGGCCATCGACCTCCGCATTCTGAAACGATTCCAGATTGACGTTGTCTGTTTCAAAGCCGGTGTTGAAATTCCGGGCGTAGTAATAGCTGTCGTCCCAGATCCCCCAATCCTTCGCCCGCGCCATCAGAGTGCCGAGGCTTGTCTTCTGGAAATCGGAGACACGGCCGACATGGCCCTGCAAGTCCTTGTGCTCCAGCGCGGAAAAGCTCTTGTTGATCGAAAAACCCAGCAGGAAGAACAGCGCTGCCGTGGCGATAAGGCCGATGAAGGCCAGATTGCGGAGCAGTGTACTGCCTAACCGGCCCTCCCGGTTCCATAACTGGGTCAGGCGCCAGGCCACTTTATCGCCCGATCACGCCGGCGCGGGAAGTCCCATCGTTTGTACCGGGCAGACTGTCGGCATGGGCCGCCGCCGCTTGGGCAGCCGCGGCGGGCTTCCCGAACAGGAAGCCCTGCATGTGGGAACAGCCGGTCAAGCGCAGCATCTGGCACTGCTCGTCGGTTTCGACACCTTCCGCAACGATGTTCAGGCCAAGCGCCCGCGCAAGATGAACAATGGAACTGACGATGGCTGCGCTGTGTTTGTCGTGCCCCAATCCTTCGATGAAGCTCTTGTCGATCTTCAGGCAATTGAGGGAGAAGTTCTTGATATTGAACAGGCTGGAATAGCCCGTGCCGAAATCGTCGAGGGCAATGCGGTAGCCTTTGCTGTGCAGTTCGCGCAGCACGTCCGCAGCCCATTCGGTATCCTCGAAAATCGCGGTCTCGGTGATCTCAATCTGTACGTTCCCGGGCGTGACTTGTGCTTGCGCCACATGCGCGTCCAGCCATTCCACAAAGTTCGCCCGCTTGAACTGGCGGGGGGAGAAGTTGATGGACACGAACAGACCCGGCCAGTCGCGGCAATCGTTCAGGGCACGATTGAGCACCCACTCACCCAGATCATCGATCAGACCGCTTTCTTCGGCGATGGGGATGAAGACTGCAGGCGAGATCGGCCCATGATCGGGGCTGTTCCAGCGGAGCAGGGCTTCGAAGCCCACGGTCCTGAGGTCATTGCGTTCGACAATTGGCTGATAATGGAGAGCCAACTCGTCGCCTGCGATGGCGTGGCGCAGCCCCGTTTCGATGATCTGACGGAACCGCTGGCTCTCGTCCATTGCTGCATCGAACAGGCAGACCCTTTCGCGTCCGCCGCGCTTGGCGGCAAAAAGCGCAAGATCGGCACACCGCATGAGTTCGCTGGCATCCCGGCAAGGCAGGTCTTTCGGCATCATCAATCCGCATGACGCGCCGATACGAACGGAATTTCCGAAGATTGAAAAGCTGCGCGAGCAGCTTTCGATCATGCGGGCACATTTAGTCCTGGCCTCCTCCAGACCGGCAGTCGGCAGGAGCAGGCCGAATTCGTCGCCGCCAAGGCGGGCAACCATGCCCCGTTCGGGCAACTGGTCGTGCAGGATGTCATGGACGGCAATGAGCAGGTCATCTCCTGCGCCATGCCCGAACGTGTCGTTCACGTGCTTGAAGCGATCGAGATCGAGAATGGCGAGTGCATAATCGGTATCGCCCCGGGCAACACGGCAGGAAAGCTCCTGCAGAAAGGCCATCCGGTTCGCGGCGCCGGTAAGGGAATCGTGCAATGCCGCGTGGCGTGCCCGCGCTTCACTGGTCGCGAGTTCGGCGATCTTCTGCCGCAGCAATTCCAGTTGGCCGGTGTCGTGGTCCCAGCGCTGGCACAGCGCCAGGGCCATCTGCCGGACTTCCTCGTTCGAGAATGGCTTGTTGATGTAGAAGATCTTGTCGGCAGGGCCGGCTACGGCGGCGATGTCGGTGGCCGAATGGTCGGAATAGGCTGTGACGATAACGAGGTTAATGTTGCGATCGATCGCCCGGATGCGGCGAGCGGTCTCGCGCCCGTCGATGCCCGGCGGCATGCGCACATCGATGAAGGCGACCTTGAACGGATCATCCCGTTCGAGAGCCGTATGGACCATAGCGACGCCGTCGAGGCCCTGCGACGCAAAATGGACGTCGAAGACCGCATCCCGGCGGGCGGCAACATGTCCGCCTCCGGCATCGTCATCGCCGAACAATTCCAGCGCCAGCGCATTCATGCCGTCAGAAGCTGCGAAGTCCTTCTGTCCGGCCAAGACATGACGATAAGCCTCTCGCACCGCAGGCTCATCGTCCACGACCAATATTTTCATTTTATTGCCTGTCAGAACAAGGGCGGTTGTGAGGCTTATGTGCCATTCGCTAATATTTGCTTGTCCGTGATCTAGGTTGTGAACCCGCGTTCCCCGATCGTGACCGGCAGAGTAGCATCGCCTGGAGAGAGGCTGCTTTCCGCGGGGTCGGCATCTTCTGCTATCGGAAGTTCCCCGGGGCGGGTCTCAGCGGCAAGCCCTTGCGAGGAAGTCGCTGACCCGATCGTTGTCGCTCATCACCACGTTGAAGCGCATGTAGTCGCTCCACATTCCGTTCGTGCTGAACACGTTGCCCGGCGCCAGCACGATATTCTCCGCCAGCGCGGCGCGGGCAAGCTGTGCAGCATCGAGCCCACCCGGCAGGCGTGCCCAGATGAACAGGCCGGCGGACGGCTCGATCCAGGGGATGATCCCGGCTTTGCGCAGCCGGGCCATCGTCCGGGCCGTTGCGCGGGCCAGATGCGTGCGCACGCCATCGATGTGGCGGCGGTATCCACCATCGGTCAGTACCGCATGGAGAATTTCTGCCGAAAGCGGGTTGCCAGACATGGAGGTGGCCACGCGCAGGTCCGCCAGCGCTTCGATCCAGTCAGGCCGCGCGGCGATATGTCCGCAACGGATCGCGGCTGTCACCGATTTCGAGAAACTGCCGATCCGGATCACCCGGTCCAGCCCGTCGAAAGCGGCAAGGCGCGGTGAGGGCGTATGTTCGAAATCGGCGAAAATATCGTCCTCGACGATCACCAGATCATTCGCATCAGCCAGCTTCAGCAACTGGTGTGCGGTAGAGGCGGACAGAGTCGCGCCGGTCGGATTGTGGCAGGCCGAATTGGTAAGGTAGAACCGGGGCCTGTGCTCCGCCAAGGCCGCGGCAAAGGCGGCCATGTCCGGTCCACCGGGTGTCATCGGCACGCCAATGACGTTCGCCCGGTGTGCACGCAGCAGCGCAAGGAAATTGAAGTAGCACGGGTCATCGACCAGCACCGTGTCTCCCGGCTCGAGCAGGAATCGGCTGACGAGGTCGAGCGCGTGAGTGCTGCTTTCGGTAAGCAGGATCTGGTCGGGGGCGGCAGGTGTACCCTGTTCCTCAAGCCGCCGGGCGAGCAGCGCGCGCAGCGGCGCAGACCCCAGCAGCGAGGCATAGCCTGTCAACGGGCCGTCAGCATCGCTGCGCGCGGCGGCGCGCAGGGCCTTGCGGATCGGTACCCCGGCCAGCCAGCTGTCCGGGAGCCAGCCGCAACCGGGCTTCAAGGCATCCGGGCGATGCGTGAGTGACTGGCGCAGCATCCACAGGGGATCGACCTCGCGTTCGACAGGCGTGCCGATCCGGTCGAGCGCGAGCGGCGAGAGCGGCGCCGAGACATAGAAGCCCGCGCCGGGGCGGGAGCGGATCGCGCCGTCGGCGGCCAGACGGTCGTAAGCTTCGACCACGGTCGATTTCGAATAGCCGGTCGCTTCGGCCATGGCGCGCACCGAAGGCAGGCGTGCGCCCGGCGTCAGGTCTCGGCGCTCGATGCGGTCGCGGACCAGTTGCATGACCTGTTCGGTTCGGGTGGTATGGGATGTTGCCACTGTACTGCATTCCTGATCGGTACGGTTTTTTAAAATTGTATCGATCTGTTCCTGTCTTGACCAGCCCTTTGCGCGCATTGGGGGCGCACACAGGAGGTCAACATGAAGAACTTGCTCAAAACGTCCCTTGCCGTCGCCGCGCTTGGCCTTGCGCTGACCGCCCCTGCCGTCGCGCAGGACCGGATCGGCGACAATCGCTATGCTGTCACCCTGGATGCGGTGGACACGCATCCGGCAACTCCGGAGGCGGCAAAGCGTACGCTGGTCCGCATCGAGAATGCCGCGCTTGTGGTCTGTGGAGCATCCTCATCCAGTCTGCGGGAGGTGAAGTCTGCCGTTCGCCGGTCGGTCTGCTGGCATGACGCCATGGCGGATGCCTTGACCCGTATCGGTGACCCGCAGCTCGCGCTGGCTTACAACAACAAGCACTGATCCGAAGGAGATTGCATGAACCGCCCTTTCAAACTCGTCGATGTGTTCGGCATCGATCCCTTCACAGGCAACCCGCTTGCCGTGATCAGCAATGCCGAAGGTCTCACCACCGAGGAAATGCAAGGCATTACGCGATGGCTCAACTTGTCAGAAACCACGTTCCTGCTGCCGCCGACGCAGGATGAAGCGGATTACCGCGTGCGGATATTCACGCTGGCGCATGAATTGCCGTTTGCCGGGCATCCGACGCTGGGTACCTGTCACGTCTGGCTCGAAGCCGGCGGCAAGCCGAAGCGTGAAGGCGTGGTCGTGCAGGAATGCGGGGCGGGCCTGATCGAGGTCCGGCAGGGCGGCCAGGGCCTCGCATTCGCCGCCCCGCCGCTGATCCGCGAGGGGGCGGCGAGCGAGGCAGATATCGCGCGGGTTGCCGAGGCCTTGCAGATCGATCCGGATGCGATTGTCGAGGCCCGATGGGTGGACAACGGCCCGGGCTGGATCGCGGTGCTGCTGGCTTCCGCAGAAGCGGTGCTGGCGGTCGAGCCGGTGGGGAATTCGTCCGAACGGCTGGATATCGGCCTGGTAGGCGCGTATCCGCCGGGGAGCGACGCGGCGTTCGAACTCCGTGCGCTCTTTACCGGACAGACCGGAAACATGATCGAGGACCCGGTCACAGGGAGCCTCAATGCTTCGGTCGGGCAATGGCTGTTCACCAGCGGCCGGGCGCAAGGGCACTATGTCGCTTCGCAGGGCACACGTCTCGGTCGGACCGGCAGAGTTGATCTGATGCAGGATGCGAACGGTCAGGTCTGGGTTGGCGGACGTACGCTTACGCTTTTTTCCGGCCAGGGGTAGCCGGTGTGTTCGTCAGGGCGCTGGCACCTCGGCGAAGGTAAGGACAAGCGTGTCCCGCCATGCGGGCGTGCCGGCCGGCGCGGCCTCGACCGGAGAAGTGCCGTGGCGCAACGCCCGGTCATTGAGCAGCAAGGCTTCGCCGGGTTCGGACAACCGGTGTCTCAGCAGGATCTGGCCTGACTGATCCTCGACACAAGTCTCGCCGCCGGTGAAACCGCAGCCGCCCATCAGCAGGATCAGGACCCAATCGCGCCCGTCGCGGTGCATGCCTTCGGGGGTCGGCAGGCCCGGCTGCTCGGGCTGCGCTTCGATACGGAACTGATGGGCTTCGACGATCCAGTGCCGCGGCGTCAGCGAAGCATTCCGCTCGATGAGCGCGGCCGTGTCTCGCAGCAGCCTTTGAAAAAGTGGTGAGGCGGCCGCGTCCTCTGCGATGGGGGCGAACCAGCGTTCGACACCGCCATTGAGCGGGTTGTAGTCGCGCGCCTGATAGTGGGGACGGTGGGAAAGGCGTTCGCAGCGTCCATCCCCGACCTCGAATGCGGCATAACGCCTGCGCCGGTAGGTGCCGCCGTCGCCCATCCATGTGTCGAGCGGCATGTCGTCCCAGCTGCGGACGAAGGCCTGCCACGTTGGCTCGCCGGGGCAGGCCAGTTTCCCGGGTGAAAGAAACAGGGGCCCCGGCTCGGCGAGGCAACCCGAAGGTGTGTTCATTCTTTAGCGTTCCGGCGACCGGTGATGTCCTCGCGCCGACCGCCGCTGGCTTGGTCTGGCACAAGATGGTCTTGTCAGGGGGGATGTCTCATGTACCTAGCGGAGGGGGCGTCGGTCGGCAAGGCAGACGGGATTTCGCCGTTTCAACGCCCGCGTCTTGCCGCGTTCGTCAGCTTGCCGCGCTGCGGACGGCATCTCCTGGGAGAGAATGGCAGGGGACGGGTTTTCCGTGTCCCGGTGCCAAACGGACCGGCGGGACGAAAGTGTGTGTCCTGCCGGCCAGGGTAGAGGCGGCGCGAGGACGAGCACGCCGAACAGCGAGACGCTCGAGTTGGCCGAGGCGCTTGTGCGCCCTTTATGGACGCAGAACCCACCCGCCATCGACGTGGATCGTCTGGCCGCTGATCCACTGACCTGCCTCGGAGCAGAGCAGCAGCAGCGTTCCCACCAGTTCGTCGGGCTCCCCGCGCGGGCGAAGGGCACAGGACATTTCCAGGAACTTGATGAAAGGGGAATCGTCCGGCACCAGCAGCTTGCCGGCGTCGGATTTCACGTTGCCCGGCGCGATCGCGTTGCAGGTGATGCCGTCCTTGCCGAACTGCTTCGCGAGCGCGGTGGTGAGGCCGACCAGCGCGAGTTTCGAAATGCCGTAGAGCCCGGTCGCCGGGAAGGCGCCGCCGCTGGTCTGGTTGACGATACGCCCGCCGCCGCGCTCGCGCATCGAGGGGATCACGGCGCGGGCGCAGAGCAGGGCGCCATTGAGGTTCACGGCAAAGGCCTTGTTCCAGGCGTCGAGGCTGATCGTCTCGCAATTGTCGTAGCTGATATCGACCATCAGCGCGGCGTTGTTGACGAGGATATCGACCCCGCCGAAGGCCTCGATGGCTGCTGCTCCCATGGCAAGGGTGGAGGCTTCGTCGGATACATCGACCTGAACGGAGACGGCCTTGCCGCCAGCTGCCGTGATCTCATCAGCTACGGCCTTCGCGCCCTCGCCGTTAAGGTCAGCAACGACGACCGAGGCACCCGCTTCGGCGAGGCCCAGCGCATATGCGCGGCCGATCGAATTGCCCCGCCCGCCGGCGCCAGTGACGATCGCGGCTTTGCCATTGAGGCGGAACTGGTCGAGTGTGAATGTCATGGTGGAACCTCCCTCAGCCGGCCGTGATGCCGGCATCGATGTCTATGCAGGCGCCGTGGAACCCGCGCCCGGCTTCCGAGGCGAGCATCAGGATCATGTCCGCGACGTCCGCCACTTCGACCGTGCCGCGCATTCCGGAAAAGCGCTTGATGAGGTCGAAGTCGCAGCCTTCCGGCGGCACGAAATTGGCGGCGATGTTGGTGACCATGCCCCCCGGTGCGACCGCGTTGATGCGGATCGGGGCTTTCTGAAACTCCATCGCCATGGCCTTGGTCATGCCCAGGATGCCCCATTTGCTGGCGCAGTAGGCGGCAGCATAGGCCTCGCCGATATGCGCGGCGGAGGAGGCGACATTCACGATCGCACCGTGGCTTTCAAGCAAGTGGGGGATCGCGGCCTGCGAGAGGTGGAACGGCGCTGACAGATTGACGTCGATGGTCCGCTGGTACTGGTCGAGCGGCATCTGCGGGGTGTTGGCGAGGTAGATCAGACCGGCGACGTTACACAGCGCGTCGAGCCGCCCGAAGCGGGCCACCGCTGCCACGACGGCCTGCATGCAGGCCTCGGGATCGGAAAGGTCCACGACTTCGTGGCCGATGGTGCTGCCGCTGTCGGCGAGCATCGCCACGGTCTCTTCCAGCCCGGCGGCATTGACGTCGGCCAGCCACAGATCGGCCCCTGCCGCTGCGAACTTGAGCGCGGTGGCGCGGCCGAGGCCCGAAGCCGCGCCGGTGATGAGAGCGGCCTTGCCGGTCATATCGGTGTTCATGGGTGAAGCCCTTCTACTTGGCGTGCCAGGGCAGGCCTTTGGCTACCTTGTCGATCATTTCGAGGATGACGCCCTGCATCCGCGAGGCCTTGGGCCAGCCCGCGTGAGTGCCGTATTGCAGCACGAATTCGAGCATTTCCTCTGGCTTGCAGTTGCCGCTCGCCATGGCGGCGTGGATGTGGCTGCGGATCGGAATCTCGGCCCCTGATTCGCACACGCCTACCAGCGTCAGCCAGCGGCGGGAGGCTTCGTCGAGGCCGGGGCGGCACCACATCTCGCCGAAGACGAAGTTGTTGATGCCCTGAAGGTACGGGGTGCTCGGCGGGCCGGGCGGGAACGTCATCACCTTGTCGAAGGCGGCGTGGCCCCGATCGTTGCGCACTTGCGGGTCCCACGGTTCGGGGCAGATCGACGGTACTTCGGCGGGCGGCAGGCCCAGTTCCTTGGCGACGCGGGTGATCGCCCGGTCCAGCTTGCCGCCGTTGCCCCAGCCGGAATAGACTGCCAGATGCAGTGCGCCCTCGCGCAGTTCGGCCAGCGACAGTTCCTTGTTGAGGAGAGCGCCGCGCACGAAATCTTCGATCTGGCTTTCTTCCAGTCCGCACGTCGCCGCCGTCGCCATGGCGACGAGATAGCGGGCGCGGCGGGGCATGCCCGGCCGGGTCCAGACTTCAGCCCAGATAAAATCGCGCCAGCTTTCCTCCAGCAGAGTGGTGGGTTCCTTCGCCTCGCGGCCAGTCGATTGTGCCTCGCTGGCGAGACCGGCGGCGATACGGTCTTTCGGATCGAGAAGTGTCATAATGCTTGCTCCTCAGTCCTGAAGGTTGACCCAGACGTTGCGGACCTGCTGGAATTCGCGCAGTCCCTCGATCCCGCCGAGGCGGCCGTGGCCGGAGTGCTTCATGCCGCCGAAGGGGACGCAGGGCGTCATCGCCTCGCCTGATCCATTCACCTGAACCTGTCCCGCCATCATCTGATTGGCGACCCGATGGGCGCGGGAAAGGTTGGTGGTGTGGATGTAGGCGCCAAGGCCGTAGTCGGTGGAATTGGCCAGCGCGATGGCTTCTTCCTCGGTGTCGAAGGGGGTGACGACGATCACCGGTCCGAACACCTCGTTCTTCGCGATGGTACTGCCCGGATCGACATCAGCCAGCACGGTGACCGGAAGGAAGAAGCCGGATGCGTAGTCGCCGCTCAGCCGCTCTCCGCCGCAGACCACGCGACCGCCTTCGGCCACGCCGCCTGTAACCATGCTCTGGATACGGTCGAGCGCGGTTTCGGAAATGACCGGCCCCATGAAGGTGTCCATCGCCAGCGGATCGCCGACTTTCACATAGCCGGCCATGCCTTGCAGCATCTGCAGGTAAGGCTCGTAGATGGACCGCTCGACCAGCAGGCGCGTGCCATTGACGCAGCCCTGTCCGTTGGCGCTGACGGCGCCCGACAGGCCGCGCTTGGCGGCGGCTTGCAGGTCAGCATCGGCAAAGACGATCACCGCCGACTTGCCGCCCAGTTCCAGCCCTACCGGCTTGAGGTTCTGCGCGGCATTGGCGAGGATCTTGCGCGCGGTTCCGCCCGAGCCGATGAATTCGATCTTGCCGATGCCGGGATGCGAGACCATCGCCTCGCCCACGTCGGGGCCGCCGGTGACGAGATTGACCACGCCCGGAGGGAACCCGGCAAGCTGGATGATCTCCATCAGTTTCATCAGCGACCAAGGCGCGTTCTCGGGCGCCTTGAGGACGATGCAGTTGCCCGCCGCGAGAGCGGGAGCCATGCACATGGTCGCCGCGAAGAGCGGGCCGTTCCAGGGCACGATGATGCCGACGGTGCCATAAGGCTCGTAGCTGACATAGTCGTGCGCGGGGCCGCCCCACGTGGAGATCGTCCGGCCTTCGATCTTGTCGGCCCAGCCGCCGAAATAGCGGAACTTCTGCGAGGCATCCGCGCTCATGTAGGGCGAGGCGATGAGGATCGAGCCGTTCTCGATCGCGAGCAGCGGCGACATCTCCGCCGTCTTCTCGTCGATCAGGGCGGCGAGGCGCAGCATCAGATCACGGCGCTTGTCGCCAGGCATGGCACGCCAGGCGGGAAAGGCCGAGTGCGCCGCCGCGACGGCGCGATCGACATCGGCGGCATTGGCCAATGCGATCTCACGCGTCACTTCGCCGGTACCGGGATAGATATGGGCGTATGTGGCGCCACTGCCGCCCGCTTCGGCCTTGTCGCCGATTACCAGCGCATGTTGCGGCAGGACCGAACGGTCCGGACTGAGAAAGCCCATGTTTCCCTCTCCATATTCCAGCTGGCGGCGATTCCGCTCTGGGTTCTGGTGAGAAAACTATGTGCACTTATATCCCGGATCAACTGACTTGAAATGCGTGTTTTGGGTGGATATTCGTTCCTATTGATCCAATAATATGCATTGTATTTGATTCATGGACACCTTGAGCAAGGTCCCGCGCCGGCGCGGGATCAACCTTGTCGCTGCGACCGCGGCAGTGCTGCGCGAGCATATCTTCGCGCTGGAGCCCGGGACGCTGATCGGCTCGCTGCACGATCTCGCTTACCGGCTGGAAGTGGGCATCGTGACGCTGCAGCAGGCTGCCCGAGTGCTGGAACACGAGGGCCTGCTGGAAGTGCGCCGTGGCCCCGGCGGCGGCTATTACGGCATCCGGCCTGACGACGCCGCGCTGGAGCGCGCGCTGGATGCCTACCTGCGGGTGCATCCGGCCACTTATGAAGAAGCGCTCGACATGACGTCGCTGCTGTTCAACGAACTGGTCGCGGCGGCGGCCGGTTGCCGCGACGTGGCCCTGCTCGCGCAGTTGCGTGCACTGGGGGAGCGGCTGGACGAGATGGTGCAGGGGATTACCGACCTCGGCGCCTTCGAAGTGGAGTTTCAGGAGCTTTTGTTCCGGATGGTCAGCCGCCCGCTGTTCGAAATGCTCACGCGGGTCACGCTGCACTTCGCGTCAAGTCAGGGGGACCCGCAGGCTTACCAGTTGCACACCGATACCGCCCACTGGCGCGAAGGACGGCGCAAGATCATAGGGGGCATACTGGCAGGCGATGCGGAACTGGCCCGGTTCGAGGCCAACCGGCAGAACCGGGCCGTCGTGCGTCGGCATCTGGAAATGCTGCGACCCTAAGGGCAGGCGTCCAGAAGGTCCCTGCGCAGCCGGCGTGGGGACCTTCCGAACCATTTTCCGCATTGCCGCGTAAAAATGGCTTGCTCGGCAAACCCCAGCTTCTCGGAAATGCTGCGCATGTCGAGCGTGGTTC
Source organism: Novosphingobium album (ex Hu et al. 2023) (assembly GCF_022832385.1). GTDB lineage: Bacteria > Pseudomonadota > Alphaproteobacteria > Sphingomonadales > Sphingomonadaceae > Novosphingobium > Novosphingobium album. The sequence continues at coordinate 16,694 of NZ_JALHLE010000013.1, read as the reverse complement.
TTTCGAGATAATACATCGTCAGATCCCGCCGGACTTCGTCCTTGACGTCCTGAAAACTGCTGCCCTCGCGTTGCAGGCGACGCCGCAGCGCGCGCTCGTGAATGTTGAGAGCACGGGCGACTTCGGCACTGGAGCAGTCGCCTGTCGTCAGCCTGCGCATGATCAGGCCGCGCACATCCGCGTGAAGGGGTGGGCGCTGGTTGGGAAAGGTTCGTTCGACATAAGCCGCCACCTCCTGATGGACATCGGCGCTGTGCATCAGGATCGGGCAGGCCAGATCCTCGGGCGAGAACATGATACCATCGACCGGTTCCCCAAAGCGCACTTCGCAGCCGAAATGGCGCCGGTAGGTCTCGCGGCCGGAAACGGCTTCATGGCGGAAATGGATGCGCCGGGCCCGGGCATAGCCGCCGGTCGTTTCCATCGCCTGCAGATGCCCGATCAGCAGAACCTGCTCAATCGCCTGCGCCCAGTTGCCGATGTTACCCAGCAGCAATTCGTGGCCCACGAATACGAGCCGTTCCTCCGGAATGGGCTGCATCCAGATCCGGGCAGCGCGGCTGTGGGCATTGCTGTGCTCGCAGGCGAATTTCACGGCGTCGCCGAAAGTCTTGGAATTGCGCATGGCCATGCCGAGCGGCCCGAAGACACTGCTTCCGCCTTGGCGGCTGGCAAGCTGCATTCCGAGGTCCGGGCACTCGAGCATGCGCGCTGCGGTTTCGAGCAGCACGATGGTCTGCCGGTACGTCATTGTCCCATCGCCGTCCGCGAATTCTCCGGGCGAGATTCCGGCGGCTCGCAGCAGGCCCGGCAGACTCCCTCCTAGTTCGCTGGCGAGAGCGGCGAACTGGCGGAGCAGGGGGGCATTGAGCCTTTCGAATGCCCCTTCTTCCTCCAGGGATCGCACGCAACTTTCCTCCCGCCTGTATTTGCGCGTATCGCCGGGTGGTCCGAACAGGGCATAACAGCGACACCGGGGCGATACAGGATGGAACCTGTTTGAAGTGTCCGAAAAAGTCAAAACGAGGGCCCGGGATTGCGGTAGGAGCGGAATACCGCTGCCGTAAAGGCAACCGAGGAGAGGAAAGATGGACCCGATCGTTCAACAACTCGCCGACCGCGAGGCCATCCGCCAATGCGTGGCCCGGCTGGCGCGTGGCGAGGACCGGCGCAGTGCCGACCTGATCCGCGCCTGCTGGTGGCCGGAGGCTGCCTTCGATTACGGCGTTTATGCGGGCGATTTCGAGGCGTACCTCGCCTGGGTGGTGCCGGGCGCGGAGGCTATCAAGGATACTCAGCATCTGCTGGGCCAGACTTACATCGAGCTGGGTGGCGATGCCGCCAAGGCCGAAACGCACGTGATCTCGTATCACCGGGTGGACATGGGAGCGGAAAACGGCGGCGAGCGCGATACCTGCATCGGCGGGCGTTATCTCGATACCTTCGAAAAGCGCGATGGCGAATGGCGCATCGCGGACCGTATCATGCTCTATGACTGGGAAGAGGACTGGGGGTGGGCCGCCGACTGGTCGAAGGGCGTGATGGGCTATCCCTTCACGGCCGAACATTTTCCGGGCCGCGCCAAGGGCGACTTCAGCGAGCGCTGGTTTGCGGGAGCGAAAGCATGAGCGCGCCGCTGGCCGGAAAAGTCGCGCTGGTAACCGGCGCAAGCCGGGGTATCGGCAAGGGCATCGCGCTGGTGCTCGCTGAACAGGGCGCGACAGTCTATGTGACCGGACGCACCGTGAAGGAAGGCGACTACTATCTGCCGGGCACGGTAGGTGGCACTGCCGCGGAATGCGATGAGCGGGGCAAGGAAAGCGGCGGCAAGGGCATTGCCGTGGCCGTCGATCATGGCGACGACGAAGCTGTCGCGCGGCTGTTCGAGCAGATCGAGCGCGAGCAGGGCCGGCTCGATATCCTCGTCAACAGCGCGACGCAGCTTTCCGAAGACCTGCTGGAGCCGTTGCCGTTCTGGGAAAAGCCGCTCTCCAACCTCGAGATGTGGGAAGTCGGCGCGCGGTCCTATTATGTGTGCTCGTGGCATGCGGCGAAGATGATGGCACGGCAGAAGTCCGGCCTGATCGCGATGATCAGCGGCTATACCGGGGTGACCTATACCTATGGCGTCATCTTCAGCGCGACCAAGTGCATCGTCGATCGCATCGCGCGCGACATGGCCATCGAACTGGAACCCTACAATGTCGCCACCGTCTCGCTGTGGCAGGGCCTGACGTTGACCGAGAAGGCCAGGGACAACCTTGCCAAGGTGTCCGACAAAATGACCAATTCGGTGGCGGGGCAGACCGGCAGCTCGGTCGAGCATCCGGGCAGAGTGATCGCGGCGCTGGCCAGCGATCCGGAGATCATGAAGCGTTCCGGCGGTTCATTCATCACCGCCGAGGTCGCCGACGACTATGGCGTGGTCGACATCAACGGCCGCCGCATCGAATCCATGCGCGAAAAGCGCGGCGCTCCCTTGTGGAAGCCGATTTCGGAGGCCGATTACCGTGGCAAGTGACCGCGACACGCGCATCGACGCGCTGCTCGACAAGCAGGACATCATGGAGTGTCTGGCCCGCTGCTCGCGCGGCATGGACCGGTTCGACCGGGACATCTACCTTTCCGCCTTCTGGGCGGATGGCCAGATGGCGGCCGGGCCGTTCGTGGGCAGTCCGGCAGATTGCTGGGACTGGGCGGTGCCGATGCACGACGCCGGTCAGATCCTGACGCATCACGCCCTGCTGCAGACCACCATCGACCTTGATGGCGATACCGCGCACACCGAGACCTATTACCAGTTCGTCGGCCGCAACAAGGATGAGAGCCTGTGGATCGCGGGCGGGCGGTATATCGACCGGTTGGAAAGGCGCAGCGGTGAGTGGCGTATCGCCCTTCGCACCAATGTGATCGAGTGGGGCTGCCTGCCTCCGCCGATGCCGATCCCGTTCGCAGACGTGCCGGACATCGCCGTCAACGGCGTGTCCACGCGTAGTAAGGAAGACCCGTCCTACCAGCGCCCGCTGCTCAACAAGCGCGCGCCGAACAATCCGGCAAAGGGGTGATCGGGCGGTGAGCGATCAGACCTCGGAGCGCCGTTTCGACGATCGCGTGGTTGTCATCACCGGCGGTGCGCGGGGGCTCGGGTGGGCCTATGCCGAACTGCTCGCTTCGCTGGGCGCGAAGGTCGTCGTTAACGACAACGGCAGCGCGCTGTCCGGTTCGGGCAGCGATGCAGGACCTGCGGAAGAGGCCGCGCAGGCCCTGCGCGCCATGGGTGCCGAAGCTGTCGCCAGCACCGATAGCGTCGCGACGCCCGAAGGCGGCAAGGCGATCATCGAGACGGCGCTGGATGCCTTCGGGCGGATAGACGTGCTGATCCACAATGCGGGCAACAACCGTTTCGCCGCTTTGGCAGAGACCAGCTACGAGGATTTCCGCGCCGTACTCGACGTGCACCTGCTCGGCGCGTTCCACGTCGTGCGACCAGCGTTTGAGCGGATGGTAAAGCAGGGTTACGGCCGCGTGGTGCTGACCGGCTCAATCGGTGGGCTCTATACCATGCCGGGCACGGTGAACTATGCGATGTCCAAGTCCGGTATGATCGGCCTCAACAACGCGATCGCGGTCGAGGGCAAGGAGTTCGGCGTGAAGTCGAACCTGATCCTGCCCGGCGCAATGACGCGGATGGCAGAGGGGCTCGATACCTCGCAATATCCGCCGATGGGGCCGGAGCTGGTGGCGCCAGTGGTGGGCTTCCTCGCGCACGAAAGCTGCCCGGTTTCGGGCGAGATGTACGTGTCGGTCGCCGGGCGCATTGCCCGCGCCTTCATCACCGAGACCGAGGGCGTCCATCGGCCGTTCTGGACGATCGACGAAGTGGCCAGCCAGCTCAAGGCGATCCGCGACGACAGCCGCCAGTGGACGTTTCATCCGGCCGAAGACGGCTTCGCCCAGCACCTTGGTCGCAGCTTCGCCATGGCGAGTGGGCAGGGCGCCGGTTGACGCAAACCGGCGCCAGAGCCCTCAGGCCTTTGTGAAGCGCCGTTCGCCCCACTTCACGCCGAGCGTGTGGTCGCGCGTGCCCACGGTGGTGCGGGCGGCGATCGTGCTCATGAAGTGCCAGGTGCCCTGCACGGCCTCTGGCGTAAGCTGCAGCGAGACGTAGCCCCTGCGGCTGGTGTCGGTGAAGGTCAGGCCGGGGTTGGTCTCGCGCAGCAGTGCCGCGAGATTGCGGGGCGCGATGGTGGGCAGGAAGGTTTCGTACCCCGATGAGGTCACCGATTGCCCGGCGAACTCGACGCCCACCGGTTCGCTGCCGAGGCTGAGCTGGTTGCCCCAGGCGTTGTGGCTGTCGCCCGAGAGCACAACCAGGTTGCAACCGGCCTCACGCGATGCGCGCAGCAGGCGTTCGCGGGCCGCTGGATAGCCGTCCCACGAGTCCATGTTGAACGGCAGCCCCATCTTTGAGGCGGCTGCGAGCACCTGAGCTTGCTGGCGGGCCGAAGCAGGCGCGTCGGCCGGGGTGAGATCCGCCAGTGCGGCGGGGGCACGCAAGTTGCCCATCACGATTTCCTGCGCGAGCACCTGCCAGCGGGTGCCTGCCTTTGCCGAAGCCGCAAGGCCCTTGTAGAGCCAGTCTTCTTGCCTGGCGCCCATCAGCGTCCGTTCGGAGGCCATCCACGGGCCATCGCGGAATGCGGCGAGGGCCTTGGCGATGTCTGTCTGGTCCTTCAGCGCATTGCCAAGGCTGAGCTGCTCGCTGCGGCCGGTGACGCGGGTTTCAGGGCGGAAGATTGTTGCCAGCGTACCGATCTGGAAGCTGTTGTAGAGGTCGTCCGAGACCGGCATCCATTCGCAGTAGGCGCGCATCGCTGCTGCCCTGCGCGCAGACCACGGGCCTTGCATGGCGGGATCGTGATTTTCGGCGCCGTTCTGCCAGTCATCGTTCGCGAACTCGTGATCGTCCCACTGCGCGATCATCGGGAACTGCTGGTGCAGCCGGCGCAGGTCCGGATCGAGCCGGTAGCAGGCGAAGCGCATGCGGTAGTCGGCCAGCGTTACGATGTCGTGGTCCGGCTCGATCATGCGGCCCGGCATCACCGTTTCGGGATAGTGGCCGGGGCGGTACTCGTAGAAGTAGTCGCCAACGTGGACCATCAGGTCGAGATCGCCGCGCTCGGCCGCGTGGGCATAGGCATTGAACCAGCCGAACGGCATGTTCGAACAGGAGAACAGGCCGATGCCAAAGCGCGAGACCTCGCCCACCGGCAGCGTGCGGGTGCGCCCCACCTCGCTCTTGGTGCCGTCGGGCGCGACGAAGCGGTAGAAGTACCATTTGCCGGGTTCGAGCCCGGTCACCACCAGCTTGGCGCAGTTATCGTGTTCCGGAGACGCCACGACGTCGCCGCCACCCGCGATCCGGCTGAAGCTTTCGTCCAGCGAGACTTCGCAGTGCAGCTTCGTTTCACCCGAGCCGACGTAGCGGGTCCACAGCAGTACCGAGTGCGCGGAAGGTTCGCCGCTGGCGATCCCATGGGTGAAGCCGCGCGCCGTCAGGATCTGCGCGGCGCCCGGGGTGGACAGTGCGGCAAGCCCGAAGGCTCCGGCCTTGATGAGCAGACGGCGGTCGATGGAAAGTGTCATGATGTCCTCCGGGGGGCGAGGTCAGTAACGGGCGGTCAGTTCGATGCCGTAGGTGCGTGGGTCGGCGGGGATGAAGGTCGGATAGCCGAAGCCGCCGCCGGTGTTGCCGGCATCGAGCAGGTAGCGCTTGTCAGTCAGGTTGCGCGCGTAGCCTGCCACTTCGAAACGGTCGTTCGCAAAGGACACGCCGCCGCGCAGGTTCACGAGCGTCACCGCATCCTGGCTGATCGGTTCGGAATTCGGCAGTTCGAAGTAGATCTTGCTGCGATAGGTCACGCTCGGCGTCAGGAAGACGCGGGTGTTTTCCGTCACCGGCGTGTTCAGCATGAAGCCGGCGGCCCACTGCCACTTGGGCTGGAGCCGGAACTGGTTGCCCGCGTAGACGCCGTTTGAGGTCTTGTCATCGACACCGCCGCTGATGAAGCCGAAGTTGCCGAAAGCGCGCAGCCAGTCGGCAAAGCGCGCCTCGATTTCGCCTTCCACGCCGAAGTTGGAAGCGGAACCGGCGCTTTCCGTGTGAGACGTGCCGCCGTCGTCGATCACTGTGACCTGAAAGTTGCTGTAGTCGTCATAGTAGACGCCCAACGAGCCGGACAGGATGCCCACGCTCCCCTTGATGCCGGCCTCATAGTTCCACACCTTTTCCGCCGGGATCAGGTCCAGCGTGGCAACCGGCCCGGCGGCGGCGGAAAGCTGGACCACCGGCGATCGGCGTCCTTCGGATACCGTGGCGTAAAGGTTCACATTCGGCGTCAGGTGATAGAGCACGTTGAAGCGCGGCAGAACCGCCGCGTAGGAACGGTCGGCGTAGAAGAAATTCCCGCCGGTGTTGACCAGCGGAAGCAGGGCAACGCCGCCCAGCACCGAGTTTGGCTGGTAGGCCCCAAATCCGGAGCGGCGCTTTTCGATCAGCACGCGCAGGCCAGCGGTCAGCTCCAGACTCGCATCGGGCTTCCAGGTGGTGTCACCGAACATGGACCATGTCTGGTTGCGGCCCTTGTTCTCGAACCAGCTGGAATAGGGAATGGCGGTGGCAAGGCCGCCCGTGGCCAGGTAGGTCGTCAATCCGGCGGTCACGGTGTTGTCGGCCGCGACGCAGCCAAGGCCGGGAATGATGTTCAGCGTGCACTGCAGGTAGGTGCCTTCCTCGGTCGAGAAGGGCACATTCTGGTAGCTGTCCTCGATGAAATAGTTCCAGCCGAACGAGGCGCGCCAGTGGTTGTCGCTATAGGTGAAGCGGCCCTCGTGGCTGGCTTCCCAGCCCTTGGCACGTTCGGCGAATTCAAGATACCAGGCAGCTGAACCATCGGCATCGAACACTTCGACCGCATCGAAATCGCGATAGCCGTTGACGGTGGTGAAGTTCCAGCCGTCGGCGAAGTCCCAGCTTGCCGTGAAATTCACGTCATAGACATCGCGAGTCAGGCCCAGCTTGTCCGCCCCGAGCACAGTGCCGGACAGCGGCGAGCCGCCGAGATAGGCTGCACCGTACACACCATCGGCAGCGGTCGAACCCAGGGCCTTGCTGAGGAACGGCGTGCCGGAATTACGTTCGCGATCATAGGTGAAGATCAGATCGGCGGTGAAATCGCTGGTGGGCGTGTAGCGCAGCGATGCGCGCAGGCCGAGCTGGTCCTGCGCATAGAGGTCCTCCTGATCCGGAGCGAGGTTTTTCACATAGCCGTCGCGCTTGATCCACTGCCCCGCGATGCGGACCGCCAGCACGTCGTTGCCGGCATTGACGTGGCCCTCGACGTTGTAGGCATCGTAATTGCCATAGCTGCCGGTCAATTCGGCCGAGACGCCCGGTTCGGGCTTGGCGGAAATCAGGCTGATCGCGCCGATCGTCGCGGCGGTGCCGAACAGGGTTGCCTGCGGGCCTTTGACGACCTCGATGCGCTCCATGTCGTAGATGCCCTGGTAGGCCCCGCGCGAACGCGAGATATCGACTCCGTTGTAATAGAGCGTGACGCGCGGTGACTGCTGGGCCGATCCGCTGTCGGAAGTGATGCCGCGGATCACGAAACCGGGGTTGTTGGCGCTCTGCACCTGCACGTTGAGGCCGGGCACGTAGTTCGACAGGTCGCCGAGGTTGGTCACGCCGAGCTGGCGGATACGCTCTTGCGATTCTACTGACATCGTGATCGGCACATCGACCGCGCGCTGCTTCACTTTCTGCGCAGTGACGACAATGGAATTGGCATCCAGCTCGATAGCGTCGGACGACATTTCCGCTTCCGCCGCGAATGCTGCCGTGTGAATGCCGCCGAGACACGAGCCCGCCAGCAGCCCCGCGAACAATGCACCTGGTTTCAAAGCCGTTTTCCTTTGGAATCGAAGAGTTGTGACGCGGGTTCCGATAGGGTGTTCGCGTGACGTTTCAATGTCGCACTGCAACAAAGGCGTGGGGGCGAAGGATGCTGGCTCACGCTTGACCCTAGGGATTCATGCGAACGGCGCTATGGTGCTGGCGAGGCAGGTCTTGAGCGGCGATGAAACAGACAACGTATGGATTGATCGAGGCTGGCGGCACCAAGTTCGTGCTGGGGATCGCGCATGGCCCGGACGCGGTTGTGAAATCGGCCCGCATTCCCACGGAGGCGCCGGAGGAAACGATCGCCGCCATGCTGGCATGGTTTGCCGCGCATGGTGCGCTCGACGCGATCGGTCTTGCCAGCTTCGGGCCTATTGAACTGGACCCGGCATCGCCCGAATGGGGTCATATTCTGAAAACCCCCAAGCCGGGCTGGAGTGGCACGAATCTCGCCGGGCCATTATCGCAGGCGTTCGCGTGCCCGGTTGGTGTCGACACCGATGTGAACGCGGCGGCATTGGCCGAAAGCCGATGGGGTGCGGGACAGGGGCAGCGCTGCGTTGTCTATCTGACAGTAGGCACCGGCATAGGCGGGGGCGCGGTGATCGAGGGGCAGACGCTGCGCGGCCTCTCGCATCCGGAGATGGGGCATATCCGCACGCCCCGCCATCCGGAGGATGCTGACTTCGCAGGAGTGTGCCCTTTCCATGGCGATTGCCTCGAAGGCATGGCGTCGGGGCCGGCGGTCCTCGCGCGCTATGGACGGTCGCTTTCGGAATTGCCTGCGGGACATCCCGGTCAAGGGATCGTGGCGTGGTATCTCGCGCAAGCGGTCGTGACGGTGCAGGCGATGCTGGAACCGGGACGCATCATCTTTGGCGGCGGCGTGATGAATACGCCCGGGCTGTTCGAACAGGTGCAGCTCGAGGCGGAAAAGCTCGGTGGCGGCTATTTCCGGGGGAAGCCGTCCGAAGTGATCGTGCGCCCGGGACTGGGGGAACGCTCCGGCCTGCTGGGCGCGCTGGCACTGGCCGAAGGGGCGCTTTGAGCTGGGCGGATTGTCTTCCAAGTATCTCTGAGACCATGGAAATACGCTTCTTTGGGGATTGACGCGGGTCATTCAGGCGTCACAAGCATCGCGCACTGCCTTTCCCCCCAAAGGAGTCCCCCCGATGTCCGATCCCGATTCCCTCCATCCCGACCGCCGTGAGTTTCTGGGCGGTCTGGCGGCTGCTCTGGGCGCCGCTGCCGTTACGGGTGGTGCTGCGACCGAGGCAGAGGCGCGTTCGTCCAAACCTGCCCATGCACCCGCGGTCAGTGATGCCCGGCTGCGCGACGCGATCGACACAGTGGTGGTAATCTACGCCGAGAACCGCAGCTTCAACAATCTCTTTGCGGACTTTCCGGGGCTGGAACAGCCGCTTTCCAAGGTGCCGCCCGAGCGATTCATCCAGCGCGATCGTGACGGTACCCCGCTGGAGAAGCTGCCGAAGATCTGGGAGGGGCTGGTCCCCGACAAGCAGGTGGTCGAACACGCGGAATACCAGATCGGACCGGACGACCTGCCGCTGATGCCCAACGCGCCTTTCGCGTTGAAGACACCGGCAGGCGATCCGCTGCCGCATGGGCTGGTCACGCGCGACCTGATCCATGCGTTCTACCACAACCAGCTGCAGATCAACGGCGGGCGGAATGACGGTTTCGCCGCCTGGGGCGACAGCGGCGGGCTGGTCATGGGGTACTACGGCGACAACCGGTCGCAGCTGCGCCTGTGGCAGATCGCGCGCGAGTTCACCTTGTGCGACAACTTTTTCATGGGCGCGTTTGGCGGCTCGTTCCTCAATCACCAGTACCTGATTGCCGCGCAGCCGCCGGTCTATCCCGGTGCGGACAAGAGCCCGGCCGCCAATCGCATCGCACAACTCGAAGGAAGCGATCCAAGGGGCATCCGCCTGAAGCTCGATCCCAAGACCCCGGCCAGCGCCATGGACGGTCCGGCCCGGTTCGTGCCCAGCTCGCTCACACCCGATTTCTGGGCGGTCAACACCATGCTGCCGCCCTATGCGCCGACCTATCAGCTTGACCCGGCGCGGCCGGGTTATTCCGATTGGTCGAGCGGGCACACGCTGGTGCCGCAGCAGCACAAGACGCTTGGCGATGTGCTTTCGGCCAAGGGCATCAATTGGGCCTGGTACGCAGGCGGCTGGAAGGCCGCGCTGGATGGGCATGCGAACGACGGTTCCTATCCGTCGCGTCCCAACTTCCAGCCGCATCACCAGCCGTTCAACTATTTCAATCGCTTCGCACCTGGCACGGCGGACCGGGCCGCGCACTTGCGCGATGCGGGTGAGGGCAGCACGGGGCGGACCAACCATTTTCTGGCCGATGCCGAGGCGGGCAAGCTGCCGCCTGTCACGTTCTACAAGCCGCAGGGCGATCTCAACATGCACGCGGGCTATTCGGACGTCGATGCGGGCGATCGGCACATTTCGGCGGTGGTCGATGCCCTGCGGGTGAGCCCGCAATGGGAGCGGATGCTGGTGGTCATTACCTTTGACGAGAACGGCGGGTGGTGGGACCATGTAGCGCCGCCCAAGGGTGACCGCTGGGGGCCGGGCACGCGCATTCCCGCGATGGTCGTTTCACCGCACGTGCGGAAGGGCAGTATCGACCACACGATCTACGACACGGGTTCGATCGCCCGCTTCATCACGCGCCGCTTCGGTCTGGAAAAGCTGCCGGGCCTCGCCATGCGCGAACAGGCGATGGTGGCGGCAGGCGGTGTGGCGCCCGGCGATCTGACCGGGGCGCTGGATCTGGCGTAAGGTTGTAACGTCAGGGAGCCTGGCACTTCATTGAGTCGGGCCCCCGAATGTCAGCCGTGAACGATACTGTGCAACGTCGCGGGCACCGATGGGTCTTCGATCGTTGCCGGTGTATCGTACTTGTCGCCGTTCACGATCTTGCGCAGCAGATTGCGCAGGATCTTTCCCGACCGGGTCTTGGGCAGTTGCGGCACGGCATAGACCGTCTTGAGCGCGGCGACCGGACCGAGTTCCTCACGCACGGCTGTTACGACGCGCTTCACGAGGGCCTCGTCCGCTTCCGCGCCTGCACGGGCAACCACGAAGGCGACCGGGATCATGCCCTTGATGGCATCGTCCGCACCAATCACGGCGCATTCTGCAACGCCGTCTTCCTGCGCGACGATCTGCTCCATCTGGCCAGTCGAGAGGCGGTGTCCGGCGACATTGATGATGTCGTCGGTGCGGCCCATGATGTTGAGGAAGCCGTCGGCATCGAAATGCCCGGCATCGCCGGTCTCGTAGTAGCCGGGGAAGCCCTCGAAGTTCTTGGCGTAGCCTTGGGGGTTGTTCCACAATGTGCGGAACGCGCCCGGCGGCAACGGCGCCTTGATGGCGACCGAGCCGCTCTCGCCATCGGGCACCGGCTTGCCGTCATCGCCGAGGATGGCGAAGGCATAGCCGGGAACCGGGAAGCCCGCACTGCCGCGCTTGCGCCGCAAGTCGCCCAGTGCGACGCAAGTGGCGATGGCGGGCCAGCCAAGTTCGGTCTGCCACCAGTGGTCGATTACCGGCAGACCGGATTTTTCCTCAAGCCAGGCGATGGTGTCGGGATCGGCACGTTCGCCCGCGAGGAAGATCGTCTGGCACGGGCCGGTGCCGATTTCGGTCAGGAACGTGGCGTCCGGATCTTCCTTGCGCACTGCGCGGATAGCAGTGGGTGCGGTGAAGAACGCCTTCACCCCGTGGCGGTCGATCGTGCGCCAGAAGGTGCCGGGATCGGGCGTGCCGACCGGCTTGCCCTCGAACAGCACGGTCGTCGCGCCCACCAGCAGCGGGGCGTAGACGATGTAGCTGTGCCCCACGACCCAGCCTACGTCCGAAGCTGCCCAGAACACGTCTCCGGCGCCGATGCCGTAGATGTTGGCCATCGACCAGGTGAGGGCAGTGGCATGGCCGCCATTGTCGCGCACGACGCCCTTGGGGGTGCCGGTCGTGCCCGAGGTGTAGAGGATGTAGAGCGGATCGTTCGACGCCACCGGCACGCAGGCGGGAGCCGGCTTATGTGCGGTCTCTTCACGCAGCGCCATCCAGTCGAGGTCGCGCGGAGCAGTCAGGTCCGCCTTGACCTGTTCGCGCTGGAACAGGACGACGTGATCGACCGTATGCTTCGCCAGCTTCAGGGCCTCGTCGACCATCGGCTTGTAGGGGATGGTGCGCTTGCCTTCGATGCCGCAGGACGCGGTGATCAGCACCTTGGGTGCGGCATCGTCGATGCGCTTGGCAAGCTCGAGCGGAGCGAAGCCGCCGAACACCACCGAATGGATGGCGCCGAGCCGCGCGCAGGCCAGCATCGCGAAGACGGTCGGCGGGATCATCGGCATGTAGATGACGACACGGTCGCCCTTGGTCACGCCGACCGAGGCCAGCATGGCTGCCGTGCGGCCAACTTCGTCCAGCAGTTCAGCGTAAGTATAAGTCTGGATCGTGCCGGTGACCGGGCTGTCATAGATCAGCGCGGCCGCATCGCCGCGACCCGCGGCGACGTGGCGGTCCACGGCGTTGTGGCAGGTGTTGAGCTGCCCGCCGGGGAACCACCCGTCTGTATCGCTCCAGCCAGAGGCGGGTGCCTCAGCCCAGTCCACGGCCTTGGCAGCTTCGAGCCAGAACCCCTGCGGGTCGTCGATGCTGGCTTGCCAGGCGGCTTTGTAGGCGTCACTCATGCTGGTCTCCGTAATGCGTCTTGTCTTAGCGCAGATTCTTCGAAAGGACGACGAGCGTCTGGTCGTCGTCGAATGGTTCGGGGGTAAAACCCTTCTCGCGCTCCAGTTCGATCGCGGCGTGGTTGTCTCGGCTTTCGATGGAGATCACGCGGCGCACTCCGCGTTCCCGGGCTTCGCCGGCGAGGAAATCGAGCAGGGCCCAGCCGACGCCCTTGCCCTTGTAGTCGCTCCGGATCGATACGGCGATCTCCCCGGTATCGAGACCGGCATCGCAGGCGAGCAGGGCCGACGCCACCAGCTCGCCGCTGTCGACGTCGAACGCCAGGAAGCTCTCGGACTGGAAGTGATCCACTTTGAGCAGCGGCGCGAGCTGTTCCTGGCTGACGTGTTCGCTGGCCGCGAGAAAGCGAAAGCGTCGGTCGTCGTCGCTGACCGCATCGAAGAAGGCGCCCAAAATGGTTTCGTCGCCCTCAGAGGCAGGGCGAACGGACAGGCTGATGCCGGTGCGGGTGGTGAGCTGCGATGTCTTGGTCATGATGACTCCGTCTGCTGGACCAAAAGAGGTGCGCCGCGCCTTGACCGGGAGCAAACCAGGTCAGGACGCGGCGCCGGAAGACACTCAGGCGTCGATGTTTCTCCTGAATGTCTCGGGGAGGAAGATGAGGCCGATGACCACCGTGGCAACCGCGACGACGACCGGGTACCAGAGGCCGTAGTAGATATCGCCGGTGGCGGCGACCATCGCGAAGGCCGTGGTGGGCAGGAAGCCGCCGAACCAGCCGTTACCCAGGTGATAGGGCAGCGACATCGAGGTGTAGCGGATGTTGGTCGGGAACAGTTCCACCAGCATGGCGGCGATCGGGCCGTAGACCATGGTGACGAGGATCACGAGGTAGAACAGGATCGCGACGACCGTGACCGAGTCCATCTCGTCAGGGTTGGCCTTGGCCGGGTAGCCTGCTTCGGTCAGGGCGGCCTTGATGCTGTCCTGATAGGCGGTGATCGCGGTGGCGCGATCCGCGCCGGTAACTTCGGCGGGGTTAGGCGCGGTCAGCGTCTTTCCGCCGATGGCGACCGTGGCGACCGTGCCGGCAGGGGCTGCGGTGTTGGTATAGTTGATGCCGTTCTTGGCCAGGAATGCCTTGGCGATGTCGCAGCTCGACGAGTCGAACTTGTTCTTGCCGATCGGGTCGAACTGGAACGAGCATTCCGCGTCGTTGGCGGTCACTACCACCGGCGCACTCTTCGACGCATGTGCGAGTGCCGGGTTGGCGGCATCGGACAGGGCGTGGAAGGCGGGGAAGTAGGTGACGGCCGCCAGAGCGCAGCCGCCGAGGATCAGGTACTTGCGGCCGATCTTGTCGGAGAGCCAGCCGAAGAACACGAAGAACGGCGTGCCCAGCGCAAGCGCGATGGCGATCAGGTAGTTCGTCGTCGCGCCGTCCACCTTGAGGATCTTTTCAAGGTAGAACATCGCGTAGAACTGGCCTGTGTACCAGACCACGGCCTGCCCCGCGACGGCGCCGAACAGGGCGATCAGCACGAACTTGAGGTTGCCCCACTTGCCGAAGGAATCCTTGATCGGCGACTTGGAGGTCGTGCCTTCGTCCTTCATCTTCTGGTAGACCGGGCTCTCGTTGAGCTGCATGCGAATCCACATCGAGACGCCCAGCAGGACGGCAGAAAGCAGGAACGGCACGCGCCAGCCCCAGCCGGCGAAAGTGTCCTCGCCCATGCCGGAGCGCACGCCCAGCACGATCAGCAGCGCGGCGAAGAGGCCGAAGGTCGCGGTGATCTGGATGAAGCTGGTGTAAAGGCCGCGCTTGTTGTTGGGCGCGTGTTCGGCAACGTAGGTCGCCGCGCCGCCGTACTCACCGCCCAGCGCCAGGCCCTGCACGATGCGGAGCGCGACGAGGATGATGGGGGATGCAATGCCGATGGTATCGTAACCGGGCAGCAGGCCGACCGCGAAGGTCGAAAAACCCATCAGGCCCATGGTGACGAGGAAGGTATACTTGCGACCGACGAGATCGCCAACCCGGCCGAACACAAGTGCGCCGAAGGGCCGCACCGCGAAGCCGGCGGCGAAGGCGCCGAGCGCGAGGATGAACCCGGTGGTCTCGTTCACGCCTGCAAAGAAGACCTTCGAGATGAAGGTGGCCAGCAGGCCGTAGAGGTAGAAGTCGTACCATTCGAATACGGTGCCGAGCGACGACGCGGTGATGACGAGCTTTTCGTCGTGCGTCGCCTGATGGTGCTTCGGCATGGCGTCATAAGTCGTAGCCATTGCTCACTCTCCCAAGTGGGGCCGGTGCCGTCGTTGCAGGACCGGGTTTGTCATCGTCAGAAGCTGTACTTCGCGGCGAATTCGATGCGGTCGAGAGCGCCATCGGCGCCGCTGACCAGTTCCCGCTCGCCGTGACGGTATTCGAGACCGAGGTCGATGTTCTTGACCGGCGAGTAGAACACGTTGGCGGCCGCGCTCCAGGCCTGCTTGTTGTAAGCGGCGATGGCGGCTGCAGTAAGGCTGTCGGCATAGTCTACGCGCTGGTAGCTGCCCATCACGTTCACGCGCCACTGCGGGGCGATGGCGATCCGTGCCGCGGCAAGCGCCGCGATCACGTTCACGTTCTCCAGCTTGTTGGCGACCGGATCATAGACCGCGTCGGGCGCGAAATTGAGGCCGATGTAGCGGCTGGCGTTGTGGCCGTACGTGACCATGGCGCGCACATCGCTGGTCTTCTTGTCATTGAGCCAGATCTTGCCTGCCGCGCTGACACCCCAGCCAAACGTGCTGTCTCCCACGCCTGCGGCATCGACGCGGACCTGACGCGCCAGCAGCGCGAGCGATCCTTCTCCGGCCTTGCCCGCATAGGCGAGGCGGGCGGCGATGTCGGGCACGCGGTCGTCGCCGTTTTCGGTGAGTGCGGGAGAACCGAGCGTGGCCGTGCCCGATTCCGGTTCTTCGATCGACGCGTGCAGCGCCAGGTTCCGGCTGAGTGGGGCACTGTAGCGGATCACGGGCTGACGCACGAAGACGGTGCCTTCGGTCGTGCCGACGAAGTCGGTGCTCTCGGGCAGCGCGCCGGTATACTGGAAGGTCGACCAGTCCTGGCCAATTGTTACACGGCCGACCTGCATCCAGGCGCGGCGCAAGGCCAGATTGTAGCCATTGGTGGTGCGTTGCGAGCCCTGCGTGCCGGGCGAGGTCTGGAAGTCGACCTCGACGTAACCCTTCACGCTGTGGCCTGCGACGGCCGTGTCGAGATTGAGCCAGAAGCGCGATTGCTTGGCGGTGAAGTCCTCAACCTTCTGGGCTGTGCCGCCACCGGTAGGGATCGCCTGCGGCAGGTAGAAATCCCGGCCGAGCGAATTAGTCGCCACTTCGCCATCGCTGAAGCGGCTCGCGGATGCGACCATCTTGATATAGCCGCCGAGTTTGACGGTTGTGTTGCCGGACTTGAAACCGTCGGGCTGCGGCTTGCTCTCGACGGCGGCGACCTTCGCCGCCGCTTCCTCGCTTTTGGCACTGGCAGCAGCGATAGCGATCTGCGCTTGTTCCGCGCTGGCAGCCTGCTCCTGGCGGGCAGCGGCAAGATCTGCGCGCATCTGCTGCATTTCGGCCTCGAGCTTTTCGAGCCGCGCTTCAAGCTGTGCTTCGCGGCTGGTTGCTGCCAGGGCGGCTTGCGGCGCGATCAGGCTGCTTGCGGCCAATAATGCGCAGGTCAGGGGCCTGTTGGACGGCATCATATCCTCTCCTTCCCATATCCGGCTGCCACCTAGTGTGCTGGGGCATTCCAAGGATTGGATATCATTGGCGCCGGGGGAGAGTTTCGCCCATCCGGACCATGGTGGGGTGACTACGACCAATGTCTAATGCCGCGGCGCGGTCAGGCTTGTGTTATTGGTGCCTGCAAAGCTGGAGACACCGGCTGTATCCATCGGAGAGGAGAAAGAGGAATGAGCGAGGCGATATATCCGGTCCCT
>NZ_JALHLE010000012.1 GCF_022832385.1 Novosphingobium album (ex Hu et al. 2023) | reverse complement strand
GCCCGGATTGGGGCGGCTGAGCGGCCGGGCGCGCGCGGCCAGAGCAGCGGCCGCCGCGAGCCAGCGCGCGTCCTCACTCACTGCTGCTGTTGTTCCTGCTGCTGCTTGGCTTTCGTTTCGGCGGCGGCCCGTCCGGCGGCGATTTCCGCCTTGGCCTTTTCATCCGCTGCCTTGTCCGCGGCAGCCTTTTCGGCGGCGGCGTCGCGCTCGATCTTGTCGACGTCCATGCCCGAGGCGCGGCCAATGGTGCGGTAGAGGTCACGTACTTCCTCGTCGCGTTTGGCCTGTTCGGCCTGCCAGGCTTCCTTGCGCTTCTGGTTCGCGAGGTTCTCGGCCATGATCTCCTCGTCGCTGCGGTGCGCGGGCAGGGTGGAGATGTAGATCACCTTGGGCGGCGGATGCGGCGCCTCGCCGCCTTGCTGCACCATGAGGTAGAACACCGCGAAAGTGCAGGCAGCAGCCAGCGCGGCGATGCGCCAGCGGTTGTGCCCGGCCTGATTCCAGACCAGCCGGAAGTCCGCGATCATCCCGGTAGGGCTGACGTCTTTCCAGTATCCCGAGCGCTTCATGAAAACCATCGGCGCTATCTAGGCGCTAATCGGGCGGAACGCTACCCGAATGGCGCGTAGAGCGAACGACCATGGGCCTTGAGCCAGCGGTTGGCCTCATGGACCGAGCCTTCGAACAGTTCCTTCAGGCAGTGATGGAACGCCGGGGAGTGGTCGAAATGGACGAGATGGGCGACTTCATGCGCGACGACCGAGCGGCGCACCATGTCGGGCGCCATGATCAGTCGCCAGTTGATCCGGATCGAGCCGTCAGGTGCGCAAGACCCCCAGCGCCGCCGCGCGTTTGACAGGGCCACGCGGCGGGCGGGCTCGCCTGCGCGTTCACAATATTCAGCAAGGTCCACGGTTAGTACGTCGAGCGCCTCGGTGCGCATCCAGCGCAGCAGGCGCGTTTCCAGCGATGCTTCGGGGCCGCCCAGATGGAGCGCTGTATCCGTCACCACCGGGCGTCGTGGCGCCTTGGGATCGTGGACCAGTTGCAGGGAGCGGCCGCGGAACTGCAGCTCTGTACCATGGGCAAGCACGACGGCCGGGGGCAGGGCGGTGAGCTGCCGCGCGAGCCAGTCGCGGCGCGATTGCGCGAAGGCAATCGCTTCGGCGGTGCGCGTCCAGCGAGGGATCGAGATGCGCACTTCGCTGCCATCGGGCGCGAGCCGCATGGTCATGCGCCGCGCGCGTTCCAGCCGCCGGATCACCACCGGCAAGGCGCGGCCCGCGACTTCCACTGTGGGATCGGCGTGCGGATCGCGGCGCAGCCAGTCGAGCACGGCGCTCAGCTCACGTCCCATGGCGCGGCGCCGTCGTCCTCGTATTCATCGTCATCATCTTCGCCGTAAGGCCAGACGATGTGGTGTTCGAGCGGACCGGCAACCGTCTCGCTGATGACCTTGCCCGCCACCGACATGCCCGCGCGGTGCACTGCCTCGCGGTCTCCGCAGACAAGATAGTGCCACTCGGGCAAAGGTTCGCCGTCCGCGCGCAGGCGGTAGGCGCAGCTGTGCGGAAGCCAGGCCAGTTCACCCGCGGTTTCCGGGGTCAGCCGGATACAGTCGGGCACAAAGCGGCGGCGATGGGTGTAGTCGCTGCAACGCGCGGTCGTGAGGTCGAGCAGCTTGCAGGCGACATTGGTGTGGTAGATCTCGCCGGTGTCGGCGTCTTCCACCTTGTGCAGGCAGCACTGGCCGCAGCCATCGCACAGCGCTTCCCACTCCTCGCGACTGAGCGAGGCGAGCGGCCGTTCCCAAAAGGGTTTGTCGTGGCTCACTGCACCCATTTCGCCAGTTCGGCGGCGACGGCGTCGGGGCCCTTGTCGGTGGGCAGCATGGCGATCGGCTTGCCGTCGGGGTCCATCAGGTAGCTGATGCGGCTGTGGTCCATCAGGTAGCCGCCGGCGGTATCCGCGCCGCGCTTGTGATAGACGGCGAAGGCATCGGCGGCCTTGTTTACCTGCTTGGGCGTGCCGGTCAGGCCCATCAGGCGCGGGCCGAAGGCGCCGGTCCATTCGCCGACGACCTCGGGCGTGTCGCGCGCCGGGTCGATCGAAATGAAGATCGGCTGCACCTTGGCTGCCAGATCGGGATGCGCCTTGGTGAAGAGATTGAAGCCGCGCATCATCGCCTGAACGTCCAGCGGGCAGGCATCGGGGCAAAAGGTGTAGCCGAAATAGACGATCCGCCATTCGCCCTTGAACTGGGCCCAGGTGACGGTCTTGCCGTTCTTGTTGACCAGCGTGAACGGGCCGCCGATCGCCGCGCCTTCGAGCGGCGGCTGCTCGGTCTGCTGCTGCTGGCAGGCAGCGAGGGGCATGGACAGGGCCAGACAAGCGGCCAGGGCAAAGGGGATTCGGGCGAACCGGGATTTTCGGTAGGTCATGGCGTGCCGGTTCATGCTCTGCTAAACGCGCCTATGCAAGGCGCGGTTGGCGGGCGTGTCCTGCGATTGAGAAGAGTCCGGAGGAATTTCAACGTGTCGAAGCGTAAGACCGCAAGCAGGATGTCCCTTTCCCGGGCGGTCCTGAGAGCCGCCGTTCCCGTATTGGCCATGGGCCTGATGATGCCCGCTCCCGCATGGGCGGACTTTTCGGATGGATACAAGTTCCTCGAAGCAGTGAAGAAGAAAGAGGGCGACAAGGTCGAGCAGGCGCTCATGGACTCGGGGTCGCTCGTCAACGCGCGCGATGTCTCCACCGGCGAGACGGCGCTGCACATCGTGACCCAGCGGCGTGACCTGACCTGGCTGAGCTATCTCGCTGGAAAGGGCGCCAATGTGAACCAGGGCGATGATCATGGGCTCACGCCGCTGCAACTGGCGGTCAACCTTGGCTGGCGCGAAGGTGCGGAGTTCCTCGTCGAGCATGGCGCGCGCACCGACGTGTCCAACGATGCCGGCGAGACGCCGCTGATTTCCGCAGTCCACCGCAAGGACAAGCAGTTGATGCAGGCGCTGCTGCAGGCGGGGGCGGACCCGGATGCAGCCGACAACTCCGGCCGCAGCGCGCGCGATTATGCGAAGCTGGAAGGTGAGGGGAACAGTCTCACCGCTACGATCGAGACTTACGCCAAGAAGGGCGCGTCGAAATCCTCAAAGCCGGTCTACGGCCCGGTTTTCTGAAGGCTGACGGATCATGGAAGACCCCACGACGCTTGATGCCCTGCGGGCACAACTGGCTCCGGCGATTGCCGATGCCGCCGCTTTCGACGGATGGACCATGCAGGCCATCGAGCATGCTGCCGACATGGCTGGTATCGACCCGGACCTTGCCGCATTCGCCTTTCGGGACGGGCAGATGGCCATGATCGAGGCGTGGATCGGTCATGTCGATGCGCGCATGGTGGAAACGGTTCCGGCCGCGACGCTGTCGAACCTGCCGATTCGCGAACGCATTCGGCGTCTGGTGATGGCCCGGCTCGACGCGGCGACCGGGCGTGAGGAGGCGCTGACGCGCGCGCTGGCGATCATGGCCATGCCGCGCAATGTGGCAACGGCCGCGAAGCTGGGCTGGCGCAGCGCGGACAGGATGTGGCGGCTCGCGGGCGATACCGCGACGGACTACAACCACTACACCAAGCGCGCGATCCTTGCAGGGATCTATGCCGCCACGTTGCAGGTCTTTGCCCGTGACACCAGTGAGGACAAGGCCGAGACCCGCGCCTTCCTTGATCGCCGGATCGAAGGCATCATGCGTTTCGAGAAGGCGAAAGGGCAGTTTCTGCGCAAGCCGGAGGAGCGCTTCAGCGTGACGCGGCTGCTGGGACGGATGCGTTACCCGGCGCATTGAGGCCCGTTTCCGGTAAGGCCTGAAACTCCGGGTTTCGTCACGGCGATCGCGCAAATTGATCCGGGACAATGACAGGTCCCCGAAGTTATTGCGAACCAGTTGCAATTGGTCGCAATTTCTGGCAGCCCGGCATTCATGACACTCGACTTGCTTCCCATCGGTGAGACGGCCCGAATCGTGGCGGTGAACTGGCCGGCGCTGGTGCCGGAGGAAGCACGCCGCCTGCGTGCGCTCGGGCTTGAGGAAGGGGCGCGTGTCGCTGTCGCTCATCGCGGCATTCTGGGCGGTCGTGACCCGATCGCGATCACGGTGGGGCGCATGACGGTCGCTGTGCGCCGGGCCCATGCGGTGGCTATGAATGTGGAGCTTCTCGAGAGGGCCAGCATTTGAGCCGTCCTCGTAAAGTTGCCCTGGTTGGGAACCCCAATGCGGGCAAGAGCGCGCTGTTCAACGCGCTGACCGGCGCGCGCCAGAAGATCGCGAACTATCCTGGCGTCACGGTCGAGCGCAAGTCCGGCCGGCTCATTCTGCCCACTGGCGAGCCGGTCGAGATGACCGACTTGCCGGGCGCCTACGGTCTCGATCCCACCAGTCCGGACGAGGAAGTCACGTCCAAGGTCATCAGCGGCCACTTCCCGGGCGAAGCCGCGCCAGATGTGCTGATAGTGGTGCTCGATGCCTCCAACCTCGAACAGCATCTCGTTTTCGCGCAGGAAGTGCTGGCGCTGGGCAAGCCCGCGGTCGTCGCGCTCAACATGGTCGATCTGGCCGAGCGTGATGGGCTGGTGCTCGATCCCGCCGTCCTGCAGGAAGAGCTGGGCGTTCGGGTGGTCCCGACCGTCGCCGTGCGGCGGCGCGGACTGACCGAACTGGGCGAGGCAATCGCTTCGGCCGAGGCGCGCCATCCCGGGCCGGGCCTGACCAATCTCACGCAGACCGAACGGCGCGTTGCCGCCCACGCCATGGCGGATGCAGCGATCCTGTCCGAATCGAAGCGCCACCGCCTGCACGCCCGGCTTGACCGAATGCTGCTCAACCCCTGGCTGGGGCCGGTGATCCTGCTGGCACTGCTGTTCGTGGTGTTCCAGGCGGTTTTCGCGTGGGCGACGCCGTTCGCTGACGCACTCGACGCGGGTGTGAGCTG
The DNA here is from genome assembly GCF_022832385.1 of Novosphingobium album (ex Hu et al. 2023). Taxonomy (GTDB): domain Bacteria; phylum Pseudomonadota; class Alphaproteobacteria; order Sphingomonadales; family Sphingomonadaceae; genus Novosphingobium; species Novosphingobium album. The sequence continues at coordinate 43,894 of NZ_JALHLE010000012.1, read as the reverse complement.
GCTGCACGATACGGTGCGTGCATTGATGCCGGACGGTCTGCTGCGCGACCTGATTACCGAGGGCGTGATATCCGGCGTCGGCTCGGTCGTCGTGTTCCTGCCGCAGATCGTGATCCTGTTTGCCTTCATCCTGGCGATGGAAGCTTCGGGCTACATGGCCCGGGCCGCGTTCCTGATGGACCGGATGATGGCGCATGTCGGCCTGTCCGGGCGCAGTTTCATTCCGCTGCTCTCCAGCTTTGCCTGCGCCATTCCCGGCATCATGGCGACGCGCTCGATCACCGATCCCAAGGACCGGCTGACGACGATCCTGATCGCGCCGATGATGACCTGCTCGGCGCGCCTGCCGGTCTATGCGGTGATCATCGCCGCCTTCATTCCCAATACCAACGTCGGTGGCGGCGTTGGGCTGCAGGGGCTGGTGCTCCTCGCGCTCTATGTTGCGGGCGTGCTGGGGGCGATGCTGGTTGCGCTGGTGCTGCGCCGTTCGGTGACGAAGGGCGAGGCTTCGGGCTTCATCATGGAACTGCCCAAGTACCAGTTGCCGCGCCTCAAGGACATGGCAATTGGCCTGTGGCAGCGCGCGTGGATCTTCCTGCGCCGCGCGGGCACGATCATCTTCACCGTCACCGTGGTGCTGTGGATCCTGCTCAATTTCCCGCAGGCGAAGCCCGGCGAGAGCCAGGTCGATGTCTCGATCGCAGGCAGGCTCGCCAATGGCCTTGCCGTGGTGGTCGAACCGATCGGCTTCAACCGCGACATGGCGCTGGCGCTGATCCCCGCGATGGCCGCGCGCGAGGTGGCGGTTTCCTCGCTGGCGACGACCTATGCCGTCGATGCGGGTGACAACGAGGACCAGCAGGCCGCCGAACTCGGCGATCAGCTCAAGAGCCGCTGGACCCTGCCGATGGCGCTGGCGTTCCTCGCGTGGTTCGTCTTCGCGCCGCAGTGCATGTCGACCATCGCCGTGACCCGGCGCGAGACCAACGGCTGGAAATGGCCGGCGTTCATGCTCGCCTACCTGTTTGGCCTTGCTTATGTGGCGGCGGGCGCGACGTACTGGATCGCGGTAGCTGCCGGGCTTTGACGGCTGTGCAGGACAGGCGCGCCTGCCGTCTGGAAGCGAGGCCGCGAGGCACCGTGTGCTTCTGCCCGAAGGACCCATGCTTCGGGCACATGGCCCGGCCCACTTCAGGACAGGCTGAATAACAAAATTGTAATCTGTCCCCGAGCCGTATAGCCCTGTTGGGGAACTATCGCGGGGTGGCAGCCTATGGAGAGGGGTTCCGGTGCACTTGTGGGTTGGACGTCGCAGGACCTTGGCCCCCGGTTGGCGCTCAAGCTCGAGACAGTGCAGAAGCCGCCGCCGCACACACCTGATGATGTGCACACGCAGCTGGTGCTGATGGACAAGAATCAGGCCGTGCAGCTAGCGAACTACCTGTTTCGCGTCACGGGGCAGACGCCGCCTTCCCGACGGGGCAGAAGCCTTTTTGACCGCATCATCGGCAGATGACCCTCTCCCGCTTTGGGAAGCGGGGAAAACAGTCCTGTCGATGGTTGGCAGGAAGCCCTGTCGTTCGCTAACCCCTCTGCCTGAATTCGAGAGGAAAGCGATTCCATCATGGCAGGCAGCGTCAACAAGGTCATTCTCATCGGCAACCTCGGGGCCGATCCCGAGGTGAAGTCGTTCCAGAACGGCGGACGCATCGCCAACCTGCGCATTGCCACTTCGGAAAGCTGGAAGGACCGCGCCACCGGCGAGCGCAAGGAACGCACCGAATGGCACAGCGTGGTGCTCCAGTCGGATGGCCTCGTCGGGGTTGCCGAACGCTTCCTGCGCAAGGGCTCGAAGGTCTACATCGAAGGCCAGCTCCGCACCCGCAAGTGGCAGGACCAGAGCGGCAATGACCGCTACACCACAGAGATTTCGGTGGGCGGCATGGGCGGCGTGCTGACCATGCTCGACGGTGCGCCGGGCGGCGGTGGCGGCCAGCGCGGTGGCGGTGGCTGGAATGAGGGCGGTTCCTCGGGTGGCGGCTTCGGTGGCAGCAGTGGCGGCGGCCGTTCGGGTGGCGGTGGCGACTGGGGCCGTTCGGGCGGTTCGTCCGGCGGTGGCGATGACTGGGGGCGCACCGGCGGTTCCTCGGGCGGCAGCGGCGGCTTCGGCGACGATCTGGACGACGATATCCCGTTCTGAGCCGGAATATCCGGGGAAGGCCTAGTCCTTCCCCAGCTTCAATCCCTTGAGCGCCGCGAAGGGGCCCTGATCCTCGGGCGTGCCGATCCCGGCGGCCTTGCGTGCGGCATCGGCCTGCGGGCCGGTGAGATAGGGATCGATGACCAGCCCCAGACTTTGCGCGACAGCCTCGCCCAGATCGAAGTGGGAGCCGGAATATTCGACCTCGTCGCAATCGTCGGCGGTGAGTTCGATTTCCTCATCGGGCTGGTATCCGGTCATTTCCGGCACGAAACGGAAGTAGAGCGGCTCGTCGGCGGAGACGGGCAGGTCCTCCCCCGACACGGCGCAGGACTGCACGAATTCAGCCTTCAGCCGCCCGTGCGCCTCCACGGTGCGGTCGTTCCGATGCAGTTCCAGATCGGCAACAAGGCTGTCCACCCGAACCAGCGTAAAGCGCTCTGCGAGCGCCTGGCGTTCGGCCTCGTTTGCTTCGATACGGGCGGCTTTGCCCTCGACCTGTCGCACGTCGAACACGCGCGATAATTCAGGGGTGCTCACCGTGCGATCCTCGCCGCCAGCAGATCCTCGTTCGACAGGGCGCCGATCTGTGCGTGAAGGCGGCGCACTTCAGCCGCAAGGCGGGCCGTGTCGGCGCCTTCGATCAGCGTGACGTTGCGCTGGAGTGCGGCAGTCAGGGCTGTATCATCCTGCGGCAGCGCCTCCTTCAGCGCGCCGATGCGGCCGCCGACAACGCTCATCAGCTTGCCCATGTGCTTGCCGACGACGAGATCGCCCACCCCCGACTGGCGCAACTGGCCGTCCATGTCCTCCACGAAGAGTTCGGTCAGCCGCACCGACGGCCCAATCAGCGTGTCGTCTTCAGCCTTGTCGCGTTCCATCCGGAGCATGACCAGCGCCAGCACCAGAGTGATCGCATCGAAGCGGCCCGCAACGGAATCGGCCACGCCACATTCGGCGTACCAGGGTTTCTCGCGCGCGATTTCGACCACGCGGTGCCACAGCGGGCGTACCGCTTCGCGGGAATCCGGCCGCTTGCCGAGAATGCGTGAGATGAGGGACACGGGAATAGAAGCCTTTCGTTCAGCGGCAATTCAATCGATCCGGGCCAACGCCCATTGCGCGGGCGCTTTCGGGGCCTTAAGGCCATGGGCGATATAGGGCTAGGATACCCGCTGCAATGCCTGCATCGATGTTTCGACGGGGCAGTGTCGGTATCCGCCGGGTTTGGAGTACGAGAATGCGCAAGGTTGGTCTCAAGATCAGGACGGCAGGCTTGGTTCTGGCGCTTTCGGCGCTGACGGCCGGCTGCGCGTCGATCCGCGATCACCGTGGCTACCTGATCGACCAGACCCTGCTCGATTCGGTCCAGCCGGGCATCGACAATCGTCTTTCGGTGGAAAAGACGCTCGGCCGACCGACCTTCATCAGCCAGTTTGGACAGAAGGACTATTACTACGTCTCGCAGACGGTGAGGACGCCACCGTTCGGCCGTCCGCGCACGTCGGACGAGACGATCCTGCGCGTGCGCTTTGACGCGGCAGGCAATGTCGTGGCCGTCGACAAGCGCGGCATGGAGCAGGTCGCGCGGATCAGCCCCGAAGGCGACAAGACGCCGACGCTGGGCCGCCACCGCTCGCTGCTGGAAGACCTGTTCGGCAATATCGGCGCGGTGGGGGCTGGCGGCACCGGCAGCGCCGCTCCGAGCGGGCCGGGACCGAACGGCAGCTGATTTGCTGGCGCCGCCGTGGCTTGAACATGGCCCGGCGCGGCATATATGCGGCCCATGCAAAATGACGGGGCGAGCCACGGCCTGATCCAGTGGCACGGTACGACCATCATCGGCGTGAAGAAGGGCGGCAAGACCGTCATCGCCGGTGACGGGCAGGTTTCCATGGGCAACACGGTGATGAAGCCGAATGCGCGCAAGGTGCGCCGCATCGGTGAGGGCGGCAAGGTGATCGCCGGGTTCGCCGGTGCCACCGCCGATGCCTTCACCCTGTTCGAGCGGCTGGAGCGCAAGCTGGAGCAGTATCGCGGCCAGCTGATGCGTGCAGCGGTCGAACTCGCCAAGGACTGGCGCACCGACAAGTACCTGCGCAATCTCGAAGCCTTGATGATCGTGGCCGATGAGGAGACGTTGCTGGTGCTCACCGGCAATGGCGATGTGCTCGAGCCTGAAGGCGGGATCGCCGCGATCGGTTCGGGCGGGAACTATGCGCTTGCTGCCGCCCGCGCACTCGATGCCTACGAGGAAGACGCCGAGCAGATGGCGCGAAAGGCCATGCAGGTTGCCGCCGACATCTGCGTCTTCACCAACGACCGCGTGACGGTCGAGACCATCTGATTATCCGCAGGACACCATGACAGACAGCCTCACCCCCAAAGCCATTGTCCGCGCGCTCGACGAGCACATCGTCGGCCAGAGCGAGGCCAAGAAGGCCGTCGCCGTCGCGCTGCGTAACCGTTGGCGCCGTCAGCGCCTGCCGCTCGAGCTGCGCGACGAAGTGACGCCCAAGAACATCCTGATGATCGGCCCCACGGGCTGCGGCAAGACCGAGATCAGCCGCCGTCTCGCCAAGCTGGCCGATGCGCCTTTCGTGAAGGTGGAAGCCACCAAGTTCACCGAAGTCGGCTATGTCGGCCGCGATGTCGAGCAGATCGCCCGCGATCTCGTCGAGGAAGCGATCCGGCTGGAAAAGGACCGCCGCCGCGAGTCCGTGCGCGAAGCCGCCAGCAAGGCCGCGATGGACCGCCTGCTGAATGCGCTCGTTGGCGAGGGCGCCTCCGAGGCGACCCGCGCCGCCTTCCACCAGCGCATCACCGAAAACGCGATGAACGACACCGAGGTCGAGATCGAGGTGGAGGACGCACCCAGCGCGCCGATGGAAATCCCCGGCATGGGCGGCTCGGTCGGCATGATCAACCTGTCAGACATCATGGGCAAGGCGTTCGGCAACCAGAAGCTCATGCGCCGCAAGATGCGGGTGCCCGATGCCTGGGACAAGCTGGTCGAGGAGGAATCCGAAAAGCGCATGGACCAGGACGACGTCGCCCGCGCCGCGCTGGCCAATGCCGAGATCAACGGCATCGTCTTCCTCGACGAGATCGACAAGATCGCCGTTTCGGATGTGCGCGGCGGTTCGGTCAGTCGCGAGGGCGTGCAGCGCGACCTGCTGCCGCTGATCGAGGGCACCACGGTCGCCACCAAGTACGGCCCGATGAAGACCGACCACGTGCTGTTCATCGCCTCGGGCGCGTTCCACGTCGCCAAGCCCTCTGACATGCTGCCCGAACTGCAGGGCCGCCTGCCGATCCGCGTGGAACTGAGTGCGCTCACCGAGGCGGATTTCGTGCGCATCCTCAGCGAAACGCGCGCGAACCTCGTCGAACAGTACCGCGCGCTGCTGGGCACCGAGAACGTGACCATCGACGTTACGCCCGGCGCCATCGGCGAAGTGGCCAAGATCGCCGCGCAGGTAAACGAGACGGTCGAGAACATCGGTGCCCGCCGCTTGCAGACGGTCATGGAAAAGCTGCTCGAGGAATTGAGCTTCGAAGCCGAGGACCGCACGGGCGAGACCGTCACGGTCGACGAGGCCTATGTCCGCGAGAAGCTGGCTGGCCTTGCGGGCAACGCTGACCTGTCGAAGTACATTCTCTGATTTCGCGATGGGCACGCCGGTCAAGGGACGCGGGGCGATGATCGCGGGGATGAACCCCCGCCTCGATCCGCAGCCCTGGGTCTTCTGCACCGGCGGCCCATGGCATCAGGACGCGCTTGCGACCTTCCACGAGGACGAGGGGCTGAGCCAGATCCTCCCGCTGGATGCTGCGCGGGAGGCAGCTCACGACCTCTCGCTGCCGATGGCGCGGATCGTGCTGGAAGTGCACTCGGCGCTCGACGGAACGGGCCTGACAGCCGCGGTCTCGGGCGCGCTCGCCGAGGTGGGCATTCCGTGCAACATGGTCGCCGCTTATCACCATGATCATGTGTTCGTGCCAGAGGGGGACGCGCCAAGGGCGCTCGCTATTCTGATGCGCTTGCAAAGCGGCGCATAATCCGGCTCAAGGCGGTCAGAGAGGATTTGCGATGTACAAGACACCCGAAGACCGGCCGATCTACCGCTTGCTCACCGGCCAGGATGACCGCGCCTTTTGCGAGCGCGTTTCGGAGGCGCTGGCGCAAGGTTGGCGGCTTTACGGCTCGCCCACGATCAGCTGGGACACCGCCGAGAACTGCATGAAAGCCGCGCAGGCCGTCGTCTGGCACGAGGCGGACGTGGTGAAGTGACAGGGCGGGTCGGCACCGGGCAATTGCGTGCGCCCTAAAGCGCCGCTCACCCTGAGCTTGTCGAAGGGTGCCGGTTCCGGCGCTGCGCCAGTGTCCTTCGACAAGCTCAGGACGAGCGGGGAGGGGCCCTCCGGTCGCGTGCCGGTTCAATCGCGCGCGAACAACTGACCCAAATCGGCAAACGCCTTCATCTCGATGGCATTGCCCGAGGGATCGCGAAAGAACATCGTGGCCTGCTCGCCCGGCTGGCCCTTGAAGCGGATATAAGGTTCGATCCCGAATTCGATCCCGGCGGCCTTTAGCCGCTCGGCCAGCGCCTGCCAGTCCGCCATGTCCAGCACAATGCCGAAATGCGGCACCGGAACGCCGTGGCCGTCGACCGGATTGGTGGCAGCATCAGCGCCGGTCATGTCCGGCACCAGATGCGCGACGATCTGGTGTCCGAAGAAGTCGAAATCCACCCAGTGGTCGCTGCTGCGCCCTTCCGCGCAGCCCATCAGTCCGCCCCAGAACGCACGCGCGGCGGCGAGGTCGTGGACGGGGAAGGCCAGGTGGAAGGGGCGCAGGGTCATCGTGCGGCGCAAGGCCCTTCGACAGGCTCAGGGCGAGCGGGTTTTGCGGTTATGCAATACACCCGTTCATGCTGAGCTTGTCGAAGCATAGCAAGTATCAGATGTGGATCGGCTTGCCGGTCACGGCCATCGCCGCTTCCTTGATCGCCTCCGAGTGCGTCGGGTGGGCGTGGCAGGTGTAGGCGATGTCCTCGCTGGTGGCGCCGAATTCCATGGCCTGTGCGGCCTGGGCGATCATCGTGCCGGCGACCGAGGCGATGCACCACACGCCGAGCACGCGGTCGGTTTCGGCGTCGGCGATCACCTTCACGAAGCCGTCGGGCTCGTGGTTGGTCTTGGCGCGCGAGTTGGCGAGCATCGGGAACTTGCCGACCTTCACTGCACCGCGCTCCTTGGCGGCTTCCTCGGTCAGGCCCACGCCGGCGATTTCGGGCTGGGTATAGACCACGCCCGGGATCACGTCGTGGTTCACGATGCCGGTGAGGCCAGCGATATTCTCGGCCACGGCAAGACCTTCGTCCTCGGCCTTGTGCGCCAGCATCGGGCCGGGGATCACGTCGCCGATCGCCCAGACGCCGTCCACCTTGGTGGCGAAGTCATGGTCGGTCTCGATCTGGCCGCGCTGGTTGAGTTCGAGGCCGATCTTGTCGAGGCCGAGGCCGTCGACATTGGGACGGCGGCCGATCGCGACGAGCACGACATCGGCATCCAGCACCTCGGCATCACCGCCCTTGGACGGCTCGACCGTCACCTTGGCCTTCTTGCCCTTCACTTCGACGCCGGTGACCTTGGTCGAGAGCTTGAGCGTCATGCCCTGCTTCTTGAAGATCTTGGACGCTTCCTTGCGCACGTCCATGTCCATGCCGGGCAGGAGCTGGTCGAGGAATTCGACGACGGTGACTTCCGCGCCCAGACGGCGCCAGACCGAGCCGAGTTCCAGCCCGATCACGCCGCCGCCGATGACGACCATCTTCTTCGGCACAGCCGAGAGTTCCAGCGCGCCGGTGCTGTCCACGACCACGCCCTTGGCATTGTCGATCTCGACGCCGGGCAGGGGGGTGACCGAGGAACCGGTGGCGATCACCACGTTCTTGGCAGTGTAGGTCTTGCCCGCCACTTCGACGGTGTGGGCATCCTTGAACTGGGCATAGCCCTTCAGCCAGTCGACCTTGTTCTTCTTGAACAGGAACTCAATGCCGCCGGTCAGGCCCGAGACCGCGTCCTTGCGCTGGCCCTGCATCACGTCGAGGTCGAGCTCGGGGGTGACCTTGATGCCCATCTTGGCCATCGCGCCGCCCTTGGCTGCCTCGAAGTATTCCGAAGCGTGGAGGAGCGCCTTCGAGGGGATGCAGCCCACGTTGAGGCAGGTGCCGCCCAGCGTCTCGCGCCCTTCGGCGCAGGCGGTCTTCAGGCCCAGCTGCGCGGCGCGGATCGCGCCGACATAACCGCCGGGGCCGGCACCAATGACAAGGACGTCGTAATCGTAATCAGCCATATGAGGCCTCCGTCGCGCCTGGGCTTCGACAAGCTCAGCCTGAGCGGGAATTGTGCTTACTTCAATAGAATGCCGCGCAACGTCCGCTCATCCTGAGCTTGTCGAAGGATGCCGCACGGCATGGGAACTTCAAAGATCGATCAGCAGGCGCGTCGGATCCTCGATCGCTTCCTTGATGGTCTTGAGCGCGGTCACAGCCTCGCGACCGTCGATCAGGCGGTGGTCGTAGGAAAGCGCAATGTACATCATCGGCTTGATCACGATCTCGCCGTTGCGGACGACCGGACGGTCCTCGATGCGGTGCAGGCCGAGCACGGCCGACTGCGGCGGGTTGATGATCGGGGTCGACATCAGGCCGCCGAACACGCCGCCATTGGAGATCGTGAAGGTGCCGCCCTTCATGTCTTCCATGGTCAGCGTGCCGTCCTTGGCCTTCTTGCCGAAGTCGGCGATGGCCTTCTCGATGCCCGCGAAGCCCAGCTTGTCGCAGTCCTTGACGACCGGGACGACGAGGCCGTTCGGGGCCGAGACCGCGATCGAGATGTCGACGTAGTCGTGATAGACGATCTCGTCGCCGTCGATCTGCGCGTTGACTGCCGGGATGTCCTTGAGCGCGAGGACCGAAGCCTTGGCGAAGAAGCTCATGAAGCCGAGCTTGATGCCGTGCTTCTTCTGGAACACGTCCTTGTACTTCTCACGCGCTTCGATGACGGCCGACATGTCGACATCGTTGAAGGTGGTGAGCAGCGCCGCGTTGTCCTGCGCGCTCTTGAGGCGCTTGGCGATGGTCTGGCGCAGGCGCGTCATCTTCACGCGCTCTTCATTGCGGGCCGAGGCCGGGGCCGCGGCAGGTGCAGCGGCGGCGGGCGCCGAAGCGGGCTTGTTTTTGGCGGCGGCGATCACGTCATCCTTGGTGATGCGGCCGTCCTTGCCGGTGCCCTTGATGGTGGCCGGATCGATGCCGTATTCGAGCACCGCGCGGCGCACCGCGGGCGAGAGCACGGCAGCGCCAGTGGCTTCCTCGGCGGCCGGAGCCGGAGCGGCAGCTGCCGGGGCAGGCGTTTCCGCCTTGGGCGCGGCGGTCTTGGGGGCCGCGGCGGCACCCGAGCCCGCTTCGATGGTGGCGATCAACGCGCCGACGACGACGGTGTCACCTTCGGCGGCGAGCTGCTGGCCCATGACACCGGCGTGGGGCGCCATGACGTCGATGGCGACCTTGTCGGTCTCGAGGCTGGCGATGGGCTCGTCAGCGGCGACAGCTTCGCCGGGCTGCTTGAGCCACTGGCCAATGGTAGCCTCGGAGACGGATTCGCCGAGGGTGGGGACCTTGACTTCGGTGGACATGGTTTATCTCAAGCCTTCTGCTTGCGTCGTAGTTCGTCACGGACGGAAAGGTGGAGCGCGTCGGCAACCAGCGCGGCCTGTTCGGCGGCGTGGCGCTTGGCGAGGCCGGTGGCCGGCGAGGCCGAGGCGTTGCGGCCGGCGTAGCGCGGACGCGGGTTCTTCACGCCGGCTTCCTTGGCGGCTTCCTCGATCAGCGATTCGACGAAGAACCAGGCACCGTTGTTGCGCGGCTCTTCCTGGCACCAGACGATTTCCTCGAGGTTGGTCATGCGCGAGAGGCGCAGGGCCAGCGGCTCGCCAGGGAAGGGATAGAGCTGCTCGAGGCGGATGATCTGCGTGTCGTCAATCTCGTTCTGGTCGCGCGCTTCGAACAGGTCGTAGGCGACCTTGCCCGAGCACAGGATGACCTTCTTGGTGTCCTTGTCGGCGGCGGGCTTGATGTCCGACAGGATGCGGAAGAAGTGCCCTTCGCCGACGAAGTCCGAAGCCTGCGACTTGGCCATCGGATGGCGCAGCAGCGACTTGGGAGTCATGATGACCATCGGCTTGCGGAACGGACGGTGCATCTGACGGCGCAGAACGTGGAAGTAGTTCGACGGCGTGGTGATGTTGCACACCTGGATGTTGTCGCTGGCGCACAGCTGCAGGAAGCGTTCCAGGCGCGCGGAGGAGTGCTCAGGACCCTGGCCTTCGTAGCCGTGCGGCAGCAGCATCACGAGGCCGTTGGCGCGCAGCCACTTGGCTTCGGATGCGGCGACGTACTGGTCGATGATGATCTGCGCGCCGTTGGCGAAGTCACCGAACTGGGCTTCCCACAGGACCATGGTCTTGGGGTCGGCGCTGGCATAGCCGTATTCGAAGCCCAGCACGCCATATTCGGACAGCGTGGAGTTCAGCACTTCGAAGCGGCCGTGCGGCAGCGTCGTCAGCGGGGTGTACTTGCGCTCGGTCTTCTGGTCGACCCAGACCGCGTGGCGCTGCGAGAAGGTGCCGCGTTCGCAGTCCTGGCCGGACAGGCGCACGCCGTAGCCTTCCGAGCACAGCGAACCGAACGCCAGCGCTTCAGCGGTCGCCCAGTCGAAGCCTTCACCGGTGGTGAACATTTCGCGCTTGGCATCGATCACGCGATTGAGCGTCTTGTGGACGGTCAGGTCATCGGGAACGGTGGTGAGCACGCGGCCGAGGCTTTCGAACAGCTTGGCCTCGATGCCGGTGTGCACGTTGCGGCGCGCGGTTTCGGCGTCGGCCGGCTTGTGGAAGCCGCTCCACTGGCCGCCGAACCAGTCGGCATGGTTCGACTTGTAGGTCTTGGCTGCCTCGAACTGCTCTTCGAGGTGATCGTTGAACGCAGCCTCGGTCTCGGCGAGGAACGCATCGTCGATCACGCCTTCGGCCTTGAGCTTTTCGGCGTAGATCTTGCTCACCGGCGGATGCTTGCGGATCTGCGCGTACATCAGCGGCTGGGTGAAGCTGGGCTCGTCACCTTCGTTATGGCCGAAGCGGCGGTAGCACCACATGTCGATCACGACGTCGCGGCCAAAGGTCTCGCGGTAGTCGATCGCCAGCTTGCAGGCGAAGGTCACCGCGGCCGGATCGTCCCCGTTGACGTGCAGGATCGGCGCCTGGACACCCTTGGCGACGTCGGTCGGGTAGGGCGAGTTGCGCGCGAAGGCCGGCGAGGTGGTGAAGCCGATCTGGTTGTTGATGACGAAGTGCAGGCAGCCGCCGGTGTTGTAACCGGCCACGCCCGAAAGGCCGAAGCACTCCCACACCACACCCTGACCGGCGAAAGCGGCGTCGCCGTGGATCAGCACGGGCAGGATCGTCTTGTGCCTGGCGCCGGGGCCGATGTCGTCGCCGATATCGTCGTGGATCGTCTGGTAGGCGCGGACCTTGCCGAGCACCACCGGGTTCACGGTTTCGAGGTGGCTGGGGTTGGGCATCAGGCTCATGTGGACCTTGATGCCGTTGAACTCACGGTCGGTGGAGGTGCCGAGGTGATACTTGACGTCGCCCGATCCGCCCACGTCCTCGGGGTTGGCAGTGCCGCCCGAGAATTCGTGGAAGATCACCTTGTAGGGCTTGGCCATCACGTTTGCGAGCACGTTGAGGCGGCCGCGGTGGGCCATGCCGTAGACGATCTCGCGCACGCCGAGCTGGCCGCCGTACTTGATCACGGCTTCGAGCGCCGGGATCATCGATTCACCGCCGTCGAGGCCGAAACGCTTGGTGCCGACGTACTTCTTGCCGAGGAACTTCTCGTACTGCTCGCCGCGCACGACGGCCTGAAGGATCGCCTTCTTGCCTTCGGGGGTGAACTCGATCTCCTTGTCGGCGCCTTCCATGCGTTCCTGCAGGAAGCGGCGTTCCTCGACATCGGCGATATGCATGTATTCCAGGCCGACCTTGCCGCAGTAGTTCGCGCGCAGGATCTGCACGAGCTCGCGCACGGTCGTCCATTCAAGGCCGAGATTGCCGCCGACATAGACCGGGCGGTCCTGCGCGGCGCCGGTGAAGCCATGGTACTCGGGTGTGAGATCAGCGGGGAGCTGGCGCTGGTTGAGGCCGAGCGGGTCGAGATCTGCTGCAAGGTGACCGCGGACACGATATGTGCGGATCAGCATCATTGCGCGGATGGCGTCGGCCGCCGCTTCGTCTAGACGGGCCTGGTCGACTTTGGCCCCGCCCTTGGCGGCAGCTTTTTCGAGCTGCACCCTGAGGGCCGTGGGGTCCAGACCCTGGGTCCAGTCGTCCTCGAACTCCGCGCCTACGCGGGGCCAATTGGCGCGCTGCCAGCTGGGGCCGGGTTGCGTCTCGTCGAGATCGACGTCGGGCGTGAAATCCATATTCTCGTTGCCCATAGGGAGCACCTTTCGCGCGGCGGTAGTCCGCCGCTATCGAGCAATCTAGTTTCGGGCTGGCCGGTTCCCGGAGGGAGGCAGTCAGTCCACGATGTTGTTATACGGCGTCTTTGCGCCTTATGGTTATTGTCCGGTGAGGCGCGGATCGGGTGTTTTCCCTAAATCCGCGCCCCGACCGAAGGAAATCAGACGGTTTCCTTGAGCGCCTGCAGCAGCGTTTCGCCGAGCAGCGACGGCGAAGGGCTGACGCGGATGCCCGCTTCTTCCATTGCCGCGATCTTGTCTTCGGCGCCGCCCTGGCCGCCCGAGACGATCGCACCGGCGTGGCCCATGCGGCGGCCCGGAGGCGCCGTGCGGCCCGCGATGAAGCCGGCCATCGGCTTCTTGCGCCCGCGCTTGGCTTCGTCCTTGAGGAACTGCGCGGCTTCTTCTTCGGCCGAGCCGCCGATTTCGCCGATCATGATGATCGACTTGGTCTCGTCGTCGGCGAGGAAGAGTTCGAGCACGTCGATGAAGTTGGTGCCGTTGACCGGGTCGCCGCCGATGCCGACCGCGGTGGTCTGGCCGAGGCCGGCGTTGGTGGTCTGGAACACGGCTTCATAGGTGAGCGTGCCCGAGCGCGAGACGACGCCGACCGAACCCTTGGAGAAGATGTTGCCGGGCATGATGCCGATCTTGCACTCGTTCGGCGTCAGCACGCCGGGGCAGTTCGGGCCGATCAGGCGCGACTTCGAACCGGTCAGCGCGCGCTTCACCGGGATCATGTCGAGCACGGGGATGCCTTCGGTGATGCAGATGATCAGTTCCATCTGCGCATCGATGGCTTCGAGGATGGCGTCGGCGGCACCTGCGGGCGGCACGTAGACGCACGAAGCGGTGGCGCCGGTCGCGGCCTTGGCTTCATGCACGGTATCGAACTGGGGCAGGCCGAGGTGCTCGGTGCCGCCACGGCCGGGGGTCACGCCGCCAACCATCTTGGTGCCATAAGCGAGAGCGGTTTCGGTATGGAAGCTGCCGGTCTTGCCGGTCATGCCCTGCGTGATGACTTTGGTATTCTTGTCGACGAGAATGGACATTGGTTATTCCTGTTCCTGAGCCTGGAAGCAGCCGGTGAGGGCCGGGGAGGTACCAAGTAGTTATTTTGTGCCCGCGACACTGGCCATAGGAACAGGCCGGTATCGCGGGACCGATTGCGGAAATGTCAGGCCAGGTCGCCGTCGATGCCCTTGCAGGCAACCAGCAGTTCCTTGACCGCGTCGATCGAGACCTGAAGGCCGGCCTTGGCCTTCTCGTTCAGTTCGATCTCGATGATCTGCTCGACGCCGTCCTTGCCGATCATGACCGGCACGCCGACGTAAAGGCCGTCAACGCCGTACTGGCCTTCGAGGTAGGCAGCGCAGGGCAGGATGCGCTTCTGGTCGCCGAGGTACGATTCGGCCATCGAGATCGCCGAAGCCGCCGGAGCATAGAAAGCCGAACCGGTCTTGAGCAGGGCGACGACTTCGCCGCCGCCGTTGGCGGTGCGCTTGACGATTTCGTCGATACGCTCCTGCGTGGTGCGACCCATCTTGATGAGGTCGGGAACGGGGATGCCCTTGACGGTCGAGTATTCGACCACCGGCACCATGGTGTCGCCGTGGCCGCCGAGCACGAACGAAGTCACGTCGCGCACCGAGACGCCGAATTCCCAGGCGAGGAAGGTCGAGAAGCGGGCCGAGTCGAGCACGCCGGCCATGCCGACGACCTTGCTGTGGGGCAGGCCGGAGAATTCGCGCAGCGCCCAGACCATCGCGTCGAGCGGGTTGGTGATGCAGATGACGAACGCGTCGGGGCAGTTGTTCTTGATGCCTTCGCCGACGGCCTTCATGACCTTGAGGTTGATGCCCAGCAGGTCGTCGCGGCTCATGCCCGGCTTGCGTGGCACGCCGGCGGTGACGATCACGACGTCCGCGCCCGCGATGTCGGCATAGTCGCTGGTGCCGGTGATCTTGGCGTCGAAGCCTTCGACCGGGCCGCACTGCGACAGGTCGAGCGCCTTGCCCTGCGGAACGCCGTCCATGATGTCGAACAGGACGATGTCGCCCAGTTCCTTCTGCGCGGCGAGGTGCGCGAGAGTGCCGCCGATGTTACCGGCGCCAATGAGGGCAATCTTCTTACGAGCCATGATGCGTTCGTGTCCTTCCCAGTGGCGGGATTGACGGACTTCAAGACGGCCTGCTTCATCCCGCTAAAGGCAGGCGCCGGTGTTGCAGAGCGCGCCCTACGCCCCTCGTGCGGGCATTGCAACCGCTAAACGACCGATTTCGAGGCCGTGACTGAAGATTTAATTGATAACAGTTCGCAATAGCAATAATGCGTGTGAATTTTGGAAAGCAACGTCTTTCAGGCTCACGGATTTTCGGTCCGGGCAGGCCGTTGCCATCCGTTCCGGGCGCTGACAAGCGTCATGCGGCAGCGGGCATCGTGCGTGCGGCTGGCGTACGGCGCGCCGGACCGGCTCCCATAGCTCGTGGGGCCATCCGGCCCGGTGGCTCAGTCGTCTTCGGTAAGCAGGGTGAGTTCGCAGGACGACGCCATGCGCCGGTCGAGCTGGCGGCAGATCGCGATCCACCTGTCGCGACCTTCCACGTCGCCAGCTGCATGGGCGACTATGGCTTCGGTGCGCGCTTTCGCGGCGGCGGCGAGTCCGTACCGGCCGAAATGGCGCAGCGCTGCCGTCAGAATCTCTCCGTCACCCTCCACCGGCGCGATGGCGAGGGTGGGGCGCTGTTTGATCCGCCGGACGGTCAGCATACGGTAATTGTCGTTGACTGCACCGAGCGGTGCCGAGCGGCACAGGGAGCGCATGATGACCGGGGTTGCTCCACCCCAGGCAGCAGCAAAACGGATTGTCATTTTCAGGGGGCCTCGAATCGGGTCAGCTGCATGGACACCGGTTTTAACGGGGCAGGCGCTAAACATTGGTGAGAAGCTTTGGTTGCCTGCGTGTTCATCACCATGATCCGGGTATTTACGAATGCTAACGCCGCGGAAACCGTTAGGGTCAGGACCCATTATTCACGCCATCGCGGTTTGAGGCAAAATGGCTCAGCGCAAGGAGAGAAGGCAAAGGAATATGTCGATATTTCAAGACTTCTCGACGCGGCGGTGGGCCATTTTGGTCAAATCCCTGCGGGACGCCCGGATGGCTTCCATCTCGAGCCAAATCGCCCTGGGAAAGGCAACCAGCCTTCCCGGCGGACAATTTGGCCCGATATGTTCGCCAGTCGGGCGCCTCGATGGCGTGACTAATGGGTCCTGACCCTAAGGTCTTCAGCTTCCGGGTTGCGCGATCCAGCGGCCCGTATTGGCGAACTCCGGCTTGATGCCATGCGCTTCGGGAAGGTTCCGGGCACGGTAGACGGCATCGCCGCCGCGGTCGCGCAGGTCGCGGGTATAGTTCGGCGTGGATTGTGCGACCAGCGAGGCGGCTGTGGGCGTCGCTGCTGGCGTGGGCAGGTCCGGTCTGGCGAAGGCGCGTTGCAGAGTGACCGGGTCAAGCCCCGGGTCGGGCTCGGCTAACCTGGTGCGCGCGTGCGGCCGCGCGGCCGGTTCACCGCCGAAATAGGCGAAATGGAACGAGCCGGGGTTCCCGGCCGGGCCGTTGAAGCTGTAGAAGCGGTGCTCGCCGATAGTGCCCAGGTAATGCAGGCTCGGCGCCCAGTATGGGTGCACCTGCACCGTATGGTAGTGCGTGGCCAGCCCGACTGTCGCATAGACGTGGCCGGCCAGCGCCTGCCGCGCAATCGTTTCGGCACGGTTCCAGAACAGCGCCACGGGACGGCGCGCCAGCGAGCCGTCGCAGGTGAACGAGAACTGGCATCCGGTAGACCGTTCGGACCCCTGATAGACGACGCCGCAGACCGTGTCCGGAAAGGCAGGATGGGCGACGCGGTTGAGGACGACCTGCGCCACCGCGCGCTGGCCCGCGTCGGATTCGCTCGCCGCCTCGTAGTAGATGGCGGCCGTCATGCACTGCAGCGCACGGGTGCGGTCGACACCCGGGTTGTCGGCATAGAGCGGCCGCGCCACGGGCCCGTTGCCGAGCGTCGGGCCTGCTGCCGGGTCATCGGCATCCGAATGGATGCCTTCGCCCACCTGCTGCACGGGCTGCGCCGCTTCGAGATAGTAGAATGCCGAGCCGGGAAAGCTTGAGCCGGCCTGCTCGAAGGGCATCGGCGCCACGGCTGCGTCCTGTTTCACGGCGTCGGCGATCTGGAAGCGGTTCCATTCGCCCGGGGCGGCAAAGGCAGGCAGGGCGATCGCGGCAAGGGCGGTGACGCCCAGCGTCCAGCGGCGCGGCATCTTCACCGGCTTGCGCCCGGCCCCCTGCGTGCGCCGGGCGAACCGCGCGGCGAAATCGCGCGGACGCGCTTCTTCCCATTCGGCCCGGAGCGGGTCAGGGAAGGGGGCGGTCGCGGGCACTCGGTTCCTTTCGCGGCGGCAGGTGCAAGGGCGCAGAAAAGGGCCTAACCGGCCTTTGCCAGTGGCACATCCGCGCTTTGCGCGCCGTCCCTTGGCGGGACAGGGTGAGCAGATAGACTTAATGGCTTAAGAAATCGCTTTGGCCGGGCTGAGGGGGCTGTTTGCGGGCCGTGCTTGCAAAGCCGTGATGGCCGCTCTATCGGCGCTCCCACGTCATGGGTTGTCCGCGTTTCTCGCAAGAGGGGCCGGGCCGAAGAGGGAAGCCGGTTCGATTCCGGCGCTGCCCCCGCAACTGTGACCGGGGAGTCCAGGCCCGATATGCCACTGGCCGCAAACCCTTAAACGGGACGGCTGGGAAGGCGGGACTGGACAGTGATCCGGGAGCCAGGAGACCTGCCCGAGACGGTCGTTCCGCGCCGGGCGGGGTGTACCGGAATGCAGCGAGAGCGTGCCGCAAGGATCGGCGCGCGCCTCCGCCATGAACGGCATCAACGTTCAAGGTTCGGAGGACTATCTATGAAATACCTGTTTCTGCTCGGCACCGCGCTTGTCGTGAGCACGCCCGCACTGGCGGATGAAGCGTACGATCCCATCGTCGTCACCGCCACCCGCGAGCCCACCCCGGTTACCCAGGTCGGCCAGTCGGTGAGCGTTGTTACCCGCGACGAGATCGAGCGCACGCAGGCCACCACCGCGCTCGACGTGCTGGCGCGCCTGCCGGGCGTGGCGTTCACGCAGTCGGGCGGTTTCGGCCAGCCCGCCAGCGTCTTCATCCGCGGCGCCGACAATGCCCAGAGCCTCGTGCTGATCGACGGCGTGCCGGTGAACGATCCGGGCGATGTCGGCGGCGGCTTCGATTTCGGTTCGCTCACCATCGGCCAGTTCGACCGCGTGGAAGTGGTGCGCGGGTCCTCGGGCGTGCTGTGGGGCAGCCGCGCGATCGGCGGCGTCATCAACTTCATCACCGCGCGTCCCACTGACCAGTGGACCGGCCGCGCGCAGGCCGAATACGGCTGGCGCAACCGCCGCCAGGCCAGCGCCTCGGCCATGGGCAAGCTGGGGCCGGTCGGCCTGACGCTGGGCGGCAACTGGATGAAGGGCGACGGCTTCTCGGCCTTCGACGAGCGCCTTGGCGGTGCGGAGAAGGACGGCTTCGAGAGCAAGAGCGCCAATGCCCGCGCCGAAGTGGCACTGGTTTCGGGCCTTTCTGCCGATCTCGGCGGTTACTGGACCAAGGCCAACTACGATTACGACAACACCGGCGCCGATGCGCTGAACGTGGGCCTCAAGCGCGATGCGCTGGGTTATGCCAATCTCCGCTATTCAGGCCTCGACAACCGCCTCAATGCGCGCGTGGGCTATGGCCTGACCGACACCCACCGCATTTCGGACGATGCCATGTGGGGCCCCTATGAGACCAATGGCCGCGTCGAGCGCTTCGAAGGGCAGGTGTCCTTCGCGCCGGTGGAGATGGCCTCGATCCTGATCGGCGCCGAGACCGAGAAGCAGAAGTTCGACAACAATTACGGTTCGAAGGATTCGACCTCGATCGACAGCTACTACGGCAACCTGACACTGCGCCCGCTCGCCGGCCTGACGCTCAACGGTGGCCTGCGCTATGACGACAATTCGGACTTCGGCCACAAGACCACCTTCGCCGCGAACGGCGCCTGGGTGATCGGCTCGGGCGACGAAGCGCCGGTCCTGCGCGCGAGCTATGGTGAGGGCTTCAAGGCGCCGTCGCTCTATCAGCTCTACACCAATGCCGGGTACCGCGCGCTCGATCCCGAAACCTCGAAGGGCTGGGACGTGGGCATCGAGCAGCCGTTTGCCGAAGGCACCGGCCGCTTCACGCTGACCTATTTTGACCGCAAGACGAAGAACCTGATCGACTACGACTTCGCCAACTGGAACTACTACAACGTCGGCCGGTCCCGTGCGCAAGGGCTGGAACTGGGCATGCAGGTGGCGAACCGGCAGGGCTTCGATGTGAACCTTGCCTATACCTATCTCGATGCCACCAACGAGGACACCGGCGCACAGCTTGCCCGGCGGCCCAAGAGCAACTTCTACGCCAGCCTCGACAAGAGCTGGGCTCTGGGCCTGAAGCTCGGCGCCGACCTGCGCGTGGGCGGCGGGCGCTATGATGATACGGCCAACACGTACTATCTGGAGGGCCATGTCGTCGTGGGCGCGCGTGCGTCCTATGCCGTGACGAGCAACATCGAGGTCTATGGCCGCGTGGAAAACCTGTTCGATGAGCATTACGAGGTCGTCCGCACTTACGGCACGCCGGGGCGCTCGGCCTATGCCGGGGTCCGGGTGAAGATCTGACGATGCGCGGCGCCGTCATCCTCGCCGCGCTGGGCCTCGCCGCTTGCGGCGGTTCCCATACCGGCGGGACGGCGGCGCCCGCTCCTGCAGGCGCGCACCCGACCGTGGTCTCGCTCAACCCCTGCACCGATGCGATCCTGGCTGAAGTGACCGCGCCGGGGCAGCTTCTGGCCATCTCGCACTACAGCCATGACCCGGCCTCGAGTTCGATGGACCTTGGCAAGGCGCGGCGTTTCCGGGCCGTGTCGGGTTCCGTGGAAGAAGTCGCGGCGCTTTCACCGGACGTGGTGGTGGCCGGCAGCTTCCTCGCTCCGGCGACCCGGCAGGCGCTGCAGGATCTCGGCATCCGGGTAGTGACCATGGCCATGCCCGCCGACATCGCCGAGTCCGAAGCGCAAGTGCGCGAACTGGCCAGGATGACGGGCAATCCCGACGCCGGGTCCGGTCTGGTGAACGCCATGCAGCAGGCGCTCTCCGCTGCCGCAGCGCCCGCCGGGCAAGCGCCTGTCCCCGCGCTCGTCTGGGAATCGGGCGGCATCGTCGCGGGAGACGGGACGCTGATCGCCGACCTGCTCAAACACGCCGGTTTCACTAACGGGGCAGCGGCACGTGGGCTCTCGCAGGCGGACTTCCTGCCGCTCGAACGCGTGCTGGCCGATCCGCCGAAAGTGATCTTCGCGGTCGGCAATCCGCAATCGGAAGAAGACCGCATGCTGCGGCATCCCGCGCTGAAGGCGCTCAAGGGTACCGAACGCGCGCCGCTGAACAGCGCCTTGCTCTGGTGCGGCGGGCCGACCATCCCGCGCGCGCTGGCGCGGCTCTCCGAAGTGCGCAAGGGACTGGAGGGTTCATGAACCGCCGTCTCATCCTGATCCTGCTGGCTGCGCTCGTCGTGGCCGTGCCGCTTTCGCTGCTGGCGGGGCGGGTGTGGATCGATCCTTTCGCACCCGAAACGCGCAATGCCTCGGTGATCCTGATGCAGCTGCGCCTGCCGCGCGCGGCGCTGGCGCTGGTGCTCGGCGCCGGGCTGGGCGCCTCGGGCGCGGCGATGCAGGGGTTCCTGCGCAATCCGCTTGCCGATCCGGGCCTTTTCGGCATTGCACCGGGTGCGGCGCTGGGCGCTGTGCTCAGCTTCTGGACCGGCTATGCCGCTTCCGCGTGGCTGCTGCCCGTCTTTGCGCTGATCGGCGCTGGCGGTGCCATGGCGCTGCTGGCGCTGATCGCCGGGCGCGAGGGCGGCATCGCGCTGTTCACGCTGGCCGGGCTGATGATCTCCAGCCTCGCCGGAGCCCTGATGAGCCTTGCCATCAGCCTTTCACCCACGCCGTTCGCGATGAGCGAGATCGTCACCTGGCTGATGGGCACGCTGGCCGACCGGTCCTGGCGCGAAGTCTGGGTGGCCACGCCCTTCACCTTGGCAGGCATCGGCGTGCTGATGGCGGCGGGTCGGAGCCTCGACGCGCTGACGCTGGGTGAGGCGGCTGCGCGGTCGCTGGGCGTGGATCCGCGACGCTTGCAGGGGCTGATGATCGCCGGGATCGGCCTGACCGTGGGGGCGGGCGTGGCGGTGGCGGGGATCATCGGCTTCGTTGGGCTGATGGTGCCGCATCTTGTCCGCCCGCTGACCGACCGGCGCCCCAGTTCGCTGATCGTGCCGAGCGCGCTCGCCGGGGCGCTGTTGCTGCTGGTGGCCGATTGCCTGTGCCGCGTACTGCCGCTCACCGGAGGGGAACTGCGGCTGGGCATCGCGCTGTCCTTGCTGGGCGCGCCATTCTTTCTGGCGTTGCTCCTGCGCATGCGAAGGGGGCTGGCATGACGCTGGCGACACTGAGTCTGGGCGTGAAGAGCCGTCTCGCGGACCTTACGATGACATTGGACCTCGGCGAGGTTACCGCAATTTGCGGCCCCAATGGCGCGGGCAAGTCGACACTGCTGGCGAGCCTTGCCGGGCTGCTAGCGCCTGATGCCGGGCATGTCGCATTGGGTGGGCAGCCGATGGCGGGCCTGAGGCCGGACGTGCGCGCGCGGACCATCGGCTATCTGCCGCAAATGCCTGAAGTGGCGTGGGACCTCTCGGTCGAAGTGCTCGTTTCGCTCGGGCGCCTGCCCTGGCACGGCGTTCCCGGCAGCGAGGCGCAGGCGGCCATCGACGATGCGATCGCGGCGATGGACCTCGAAGCGTTCCGTCATCGCCGTGTCTCACAGCTGTCGGGCGGGGAGCGTGCGCGTTCGCTGATGGCGCGCGTGCTGGCGACAGGGCCGAGCTGGCTGCTCGCTGACGAGCCGCTGGCCAGCCTCGACCTTGCCCATGCCGCCTCACTGGTGGCCTGTTTCCGCAAACAGGCGCAGCTGGGCCGGGGCGTGGTGCTGGTGCTGCATGATCTGGCGATGGCGATGAACCATGCAGACCGGGTCATCGTGCTCGACCGGGGCCGCCTCGCTGCAGACGGCGCACCCGAATTGGCACTCGGCGCCGATGTCGTCGCGCGCGTCTGGGGCTGCCCGGCGCGCTGGGTGGGCGAACCCGGCGCACGGGCGCTGTCTGTGGGTTAGTTCAACTGCGCACCGGCCTGTGAATGAGCGGCCACCCGTGGAAGGCTGCTTGCGGGGATTGGACGGGGGGAAGGTCGGGAGAAGCGTACCTTGCTACCGCAGCGCCTTCCACTAAAATTACTGAATATGGAAGCACGCATTTCTCTGGCCGATGTCAGGCAACAGGTAGTGGCGGAAATCGAAACCTTCGTCGTGCCTACCCCGCGTCCGGATCAGCTCGGAGAGTCACTCCCCACCGAATGGTTTTCGCAGCAACTAGACGAGATGAGAGCGGCTTTGATCGAGCCTTACCTCGCTGAGATTGATGGTGACGGGCGCTTTCCTGGAGGTATATCCAAGCCGGTGCCGAGACGGGTCATTATCGTTGCTGAGGACGACGATATCTTCCTCGCTTATGATCCTGATCCTGATGGCGATTTCGCGCTGATATTCAAGTCCGCTTCCGGGTTTGGCCTATCGCCCATTCGCGGCGAGGCCGTGGATTGCTTCATGTCACGCTAGGCGGAGCGGATGCTTAAAGCGGGCACGCTGAATGTCGGCGACGTCGGCGCATCGGGAAAGGCCCGTTTCGGCGAATAAGTTGGGGAGGCAGACATTTTTCTCCTTCGTCATTCCCGCGAAGGCGGGAATCCAGCAGGAACCTTGCCGTGAAGGATGTGTTTGCGCCTGCTGGCTACACTCTCGCCTGACTGAAGAATGAAACCTGAGCCGCGTGATCTCGCCATTATTTTGAGAACCGAACCGCTGCGCTGACTGGATTCCCGCCTGCGCGGGAATGACGAATCCGGGGACGGCAATGTCCGCAATGCCGGCGTCCGGAACGGCAGCTCCTTCGCTGAACGGTGCTAATATGGCCGCACGCGATTGCCCGTGCGGAGGCTGTCGGGGCGTGTCGTGAGGTCTGCCGCAACCGGCAGATCCCCTCCCGTCCTTGATGCGAGCGGGAGGGGATCCTTCAGCTTTACTCGCCGCCGGTCAGGCCGCGCGCTTCCAGCATCGGTTCCAGCTCGGGGTCATGCCCGGTGAAGTTGCGGTACATCACCGAATAGTCCTGGCTGTGGCCCTGGCCGAGGAAGGTGGCGCGGATGTGGTCGCCGTTGGCGCGGGTCATGCCGCCGTTCTTTTCAACCCAGTCCCAGCCGTCGTGCGCCAGCATCTCGGTCCAGATGTACGCGTGGTAGCCGGCCGAATAGCCGTTGCTCCAGATGTGCCGGAAATAGGGCGTGAGGTAGCGCGGCGGGACCATGCTGGTATGCAGGCCTTCGGCGTCCATGTCCGCCAGGGCCTTGCTCTGGAAGGCGAGCGGCCGCTGTGCCGCCTGCTGCTCGTCGAGCATGTGCCAGTTCATGTCGAGCATGGCGGCTTCGAGGATTTCGCCGAAGTCCAGTCCCTGGTTCCACTTCGCGGCGGCCTCGATCTTCTGCATCAGCGCATCGGGGATGGTCTCGCCCGCCGCGTTTTTCGCGAAGTGCTGCAGCACCGCCGGGACCGTGGCGAAGTTCTCGTTGAACTGGCTGGGGAACTCCACGAAGTCGCGCGCGGTGTTCGTGCCCGAGAGCGAGGGGTACTTCTGGCTGGCGAACATGCCGTGCAGCGCGTGGCCGAATTCGTGGAACATCGTGGTCACATCGTCCCACGTCGCCAGCGGCGGCTGTCCTTCGGCGGGCGGGGTAATGTTGAGCGTGTTGACCACCACCGGCTTGTCGCCCAGCAGATCGGACTGTTCGACGAAGTTCGTCATCCAGGCGCCGCCCTGCTTGTTGGGACGGGCATAGGGATCGAAGTAGAACAGCGCGAGCGGGCTGCCGTCCTTGTCGAAGACTTCATAGACGCGCATCGATGGGTGATAGACGGGCAGGTCCGTGCGGCGCTTGAACGTGATGCCGTAAGTCTGCGTGGCGGCATAGAAAACGCCGTTTTCCAGCGTGTTCCACACGTTGAAGTAGGGCTTGATCTGCGCATCGTCGAGATCGTACTTCGCCTTGCGGACCTTCTCGGCGTAGAAGCCCCAGTCCCACGGCTCCAGCGTGGTCACGCCGTCGGCCTTGGCGGCATCGGCAAGGATCGCTTCCTCGCGCGATTGCGTGGCGCCGAGCGCGGGGATGAAGCCCTTCATGAACTCCACCGCCTTGGCCGGCTTGCTGACCATGCGGTCGTACATCTGGAACGTCGCATAGTCGGGCAGGCCGAGCAGCCTGGCCTTCTTCGCGCGCAGCACCGCCAGTTCGCTGACGATGCCGGTGGTGTCGTTCTCGCCGCTGGTGCAGCGCGTGACGCTCGCTTCGAACAGCTTCCTGCGGCTGTCGCGGTTGGTGAGCTGCGCAAGCGCGGGCTGCTGCGTGGTGTTGACCAGTGCCAGCACGTACTTGCCCGGCATCCCCTTGTCGGCGGCGCGCTTGGCGGCGGTGGCGATGTCTGCATCGGACAGGCCCGCGAGTTGCTCCTTGCTGTCGAAGACGACGGCGGCGGCATCGGTGCCGGCGGTCAGCGTCTGCGAGAACCTGGTCTCGAGCGCGGCGATGCGCAGGTTCATTGCCTTGAGCTCGGCCTTGTGCGCGGCGTCGAGTTCGGCGCCGCGGTGGACGAACGTCGCATACGTCGTCTCGAGCAGCATCTTGTCCTCGCCGGTCAGCGCCTTGCCCACGGCGCTGTCATGCACCGCCTTCACGCGGGCAAAGAGCTTGTCGTTGAGGTAGATCTCGTCCTTCAGTGCCTCGCGCCTGGGGGACATGGCGGTGTCGATGGCGTCGAGCGTCTCGTTGGTGTTCGCGCTCACCAGCTGGTCGAACACGCCGGTCACGCGTGCCAGCAGAGTGCCTGCGCGTTCCATGGCGACGACGGTGTTCTCGAACGTCGGCGTGGCGGGGTTGCTTGCGATCGCTTCCATTTCGGCGCGCTTGGCGGCGATCCCGGCCTCGATCGCGGGCTGGTAGTCGCTGTCCTTGATCTTGCTGAAGTCGGGCGCGTGGAAGGGCAGCGCGCTTTCCTGCGCGAAGGGGCCGGAATAGGCGGGCGCGGCCTGCGCGGTCCTGGCTTCAGCAGGCATGGAGATGCCCGCACCAAGCAGGGATGCCGCAACGGCGAGCGGAGCGGCAGCGGCCATGAGCCGGATATTCATTGTTATGGTCTCCAGGGGTGCGGCAGCCGGAATGGGGGAAGGGCGCGGCACAAGGCGCGGCGCAAAGAGCTGCCGTAATGGTCATGGAGGCCGTTTCAAACCGAGTTTCCGGCGCTTTGCAAGCACCTGCGGAGGCTTTGTAAAACGGTTTCGCAAAGGGTGTGTTGCAGAGTGGAAACGTAAAGCGGCGGCATCCCCGTGCGCAAGCTTGTTACGCGGGGGTACCGCCGCCCGAGAGGCAGTGAGTTCAGGCTTTGCGGAAGCGCCCGTTCTCCCAGATGCGCATCTCGCCGTCCCGTGACTCCGCCTGCTCACGCACTTGCGTTTCGCGCTCGCGATCGAAGATCAGCGAGCCTGTCGCGTCCCGCCCACGGCGTCTGCGGCGGAAGGGAATTTCGGCTCCGATGCTCATTATGGTTCTCCTCTCGTACGGTTAACGCAGGAGAAGGGCTAAAGTTCCCGGACGGGTGCCAGAAATCAGGGCGCCGGCATGGGAAGGCGCGATGTCGCCGCCGCGTCGGCAAGCGTCTGGGAGTCGAGCTCGGCCAGAAATGCGCCCATCGCCCGGTTGAGCATCGCGGTCAGTCCGCAGGTCCGGCGCAGCAGGCAATTGGCGCAGTCGGCGGGAGACAGGCACGGCTCGGTCAGCCGCACGACGTCGCCCAGCCGGATCTCCGCGGCAGGCTGGCCCAGCCGGAACCCGCCGCCGCGCCCGCGCACGGTTTCGAGCAGGCCTGCGTTGGCAAGCAGGTTCACCACTTTCATCGCATGGTTGCGCGAGATCGCGTGGGCTGCTGCCACCTCTGCGATCGAGAGCAGGGCTGTCGCATCCTTGTCCGCAAGCAGTGCCGCGTGGAGCAGGATACGCAAGGCGTAATCAGTGTGCGCGGTCAGGCGCAAGTCAGGGTCCTTCCGGGGTACGGTGCTTTATGATGTATTCTATTTACATCTTTTTGGATCTGCGTATAGATGCATTCGAATCGCATCTTTCAGGGAGGATTACACCATGGCCGCACCGCTTTCCGGACAGACCATCGCCATCGTCAAGGCAACGGCGCCTGCGCTGAAGGAGCACGGCGTCGCAATCACGACCTGCATGTACGAGCGCCTGTTCCAGAATGAAGGGGTGAAGGCCATGTTCGACCAGGCCGCGCAGGCGTCGGGCGAGCAGCCGCGCCGTCTGGCCGTGGCGATCCTCGCCTATGCCGAGAATGTCGACAAGCTGCAGAACCTCGACGCGCCCGTACGCCGCATGGTCGAGCGGCACTGCGACACCGGCGTGAAGGCCGAGCACTATCCGCTCGTGGCCGAAGCCCTGCTGCCCGCGATCCGCGACGTGCTGGGCGAGGCCGCGACCGACGAGATCCTTGCTGCCTGGGGGGAGGCCTACTGGTTCCTGGCCGACATCCTGATCGGCAAGGAAGCTGAGGAATACCAGCAGCGCGCTGCCTGATCTTGGGCGCCTGAATTCTGGCACAGAACTGGCATCGGGGTTCGCGTCTTACCTAAACCGACCGGGAAGCCCGATGCCGCTATACGATTTTCACTGTCCCCAATGCTCGGACGACTTCGAATTGTTGATGCGTTCGAGCGATCAACCGGTCTGCCCGACATGCGGCAGTCATTCGGTCAACCGACTGATTTCACGCGTTTCTCCTCCGGGAAAATCGAAGGGGATCATCGCGTCGGCGCGTGCGCAGGCGCGCAAGGAAGGGCATTTCAGCAACTTCTGAGGGCCACCTACGGCCCTCTTCCGCTAATGTCGCAAACACGACAATCGCGAAATGAGGCGGCGCGATGCCCTGTCAGCGCGTGCCGACGCCACGTGCGAATTGCGCCTGCAGATTGGTGAGCGTCCGGCCCGAAACGGGTGACAGCCTGCGCGCGGCATGCCCTTCGCGCAGCGCCTTGCGGTCGCGCTCGTCCGGCTGGACTACACGGACCCGCACCGCCGCCTTGCCCTTGGCGCGTACGCCGAGCAGTTCGGCGGCTCCTTTCGACAGGTCGATGATCCGCGCGCTCTCGCCGAACGGCCCGCGATCGTTGACCCGCACGAGAATGCGCTGGCCAGTATCGAGCGAGGTTACCTCGACATAGCTGGGCAGCGGCAGCGTCTTGTGTGCGGCGGTGATCCAGTCCGGCTTGAACCGCTCGCCATTGGCAACCTGGTTTCCGCTCTCGTTCCCGTACCACGTCGCATAGCCCAGCATGTCGTAATGCGGATCGGCGGCGGGCGTGTATGTCATTCCGCGCACCGAATAGGGCGGCCCGATCCGCACCGGCACATCGCTCACCGGCCGGTAATGCACGCCGCCACCGCAAGCGGAGAGGGCGAGGGCCAGCAGCGCGGAAGCAAGGAGGCGTCGCCGCATGGGCCTAGTTCCGCTCACCTGCGCTCTTGTCGCGGATCGCCTTGAATTCCGATCCAGCCTTCCACTGCGGCCATGCGCGCGAGTTCGCCAGTTCCTCGCCGATCGTGCCGATCAGATCGATGTCCTGCACGGCACCATCGAGGTTCCAGTCCGGGCCGTAGGCGTCGCAGGCCTGATGATAGCACTTGCCGGTATAGGCATCGATCCAGGCCTGACCGGCCGCGGTTCCGCCCTTCTTCAGGTCGGCGGCTCCGGCGATCCCCATCAGCAGCATCACCGGCACCCCGCGCTTGGCGAAGGAGAAATGGTCGGCGCGGTAGAACAGCCCGCGTTCGGGCAAGCCTTCGGGCGTGACCTTGCGGCCCTGCGTGGCAGCGACGCGCGCCATGTCGTCTTCCAGCGTGTCCTGTCCCTTGCCGACCAGCACGACGTCGTTCGCCGCGCCCGCCGTCTGCAGGATGTCGATCGCAAGGTTGGCGACCGTCTTCTCCATCGGATAGACCGGGTTTGCGGCATAGTATTCGGAGCCCAGCAGCCCGCGTTCTTCGGCAGTCCATGCCGCGAAGACCACGCTGCGCTGCGGGGGCGGACCCGCCTTCATGGCGCGCGCGATGTCTAGGATACCGGCAATGCCCAGCGCATCGTCGTTGGCCCCGGCGCGGTAGATGTGGCCCTGTTCGTCGGGCGCGCCCTTGCCATAGGCATCCCAGTGCGCGCCGAACATCACCACTTCGTCAGGATGCGAGGTGCCGGGAATGCGGCCGAGCACGTTGTGGCTGGCGATCTGCTCGTGTGTCACGGGCACATCGGCGTCGAAAGTCACGCCCTTGAGCGGGACCGGCTTGAACGTGGCCTTGCGCGCATCGGCACGCAGCTTTTCGAGATCGAGCCCGGCCTTCGCGAACAGGTCCTTCGCCGCAACGCCCGAAATCCAGCCCTGCAGCTTGAGTGTGGTCAGGTCTTCGGGCTTGCGCACGATGTCGTAGTTCTCGCCGCCGGGGCTGATCACGACGTTCCAGCCATAGCCCGCACCGTCCGTGTCATGAACGATCAGCGCGGCCACGGCCCCCCGCCGTGCGGCTTCCTCGAACTTGTAGGTCCAGCGGCCGTAATAGGTCATGGTCCGCCCGCCGAACTTGCCCCAGGGCGCCTCGCCCTTCGTGGCCGAGAAGTCCGGATCGTTGACGAGGAACACCACGACCTTGCCCTTGAGATCTGCGTCCTTGAAGTCGTCCCACCCTCGCTCGGGCGCATTGACGCCATAACCCACGAAGACCACCGGAGCCTTGGCGATTACCGCTGCATCATCGGCGCGTACGGTCGAGACGTAGACCTCCTTGCTCTGTGCCACCGGCATGGCGCCTGCTGGTGTCGCGAAAGCCAGGGTCTTCGCGGGTTGCAACGCGGTGTGGAGCAGCGGCACCGTCTGCACCCACTGCCCGTCGGGCCCCGCCGGCTCGAGCCCGGTGTCCTGCATCCGCGCAATCAGGTATCCGATCGTGCGCTCCTCGCCCGCGGTGCCGGGCGCGCGGCCTTCGAAGGTGTCGGATGCCAGGGCCTTCACATCCTCGACGAGATGGTGCGGATCAACGGAGATCTGGGCGAGGGCGGGCTGTGCCGTCCCGGCGAGCAGAACGGCTGCGGCGAAAGTGCTGGGGGGGATCATCATCATGGCGCCATCCTAAGCGCCGAGGCGAGGCAGGCAACCCGTGGTCATGCCTGATCATCAAAGTTGCAGGACAAACCAAGGCCCGCCGCTTGCGGATAGGGCGGGCCTTGGAGCCGGGCCGGACTTGATCGCTGGGCGATTGCAGCGGGACGTGCTGCAAGGGTGTCGCCCGCAAGTCGGCCCGGCCGGGGGTCTCAGGGTTAACGGCGCACGCGCAGGGCAGGCAGTTCCATTGCAGCGAGCCGGGTAGGATCGTCGCGGGCGGCCATGCGTGCGGCGATCACGGCATCACGATCGGCGAAAGCGCGCTCCATAGAATCGCTGCGGCAGTTCCGAACGGCAACATGCACCCGTAACTGGCGAATTTCGTCAGCACCGCAGACGGTTATCGCGGCGGCAGCAAGGCGTCTGTTCAGGGTTGCGAGGCCGCCCTGGCTGTCAAGGTCGAGGTCGCTGTAGCGGACTTCGACGAAAGGCCGGTCCGCCCAGCCTCCGTCCTGCACGATGACGTCTCCAACCGCAGGCGTAGCGACGAGCAGTGCTGCCATTGCGCTGGCGGCAATCGTAAGCCTTCTCATGGTCTATCTCCTCTCTGGGCAGGCGCAGGGTGAGGAGTTCCGGATGGATGTGTCCGGAAATCAGGTGATAAATCATTGTTAATCGGCAAAACGAGACAGGCCGCGTTGCTATGCAGCAAGTCCTTTCCAGCCAAAAGCGGCGGAAGGCCTGATTGTCAGTTAGGTCTTGAGTCGCTTGTATTTAAAAGGGTCTGTTACGGGAATTTGCAGTCATTCGTGTAACTTACCAAAAGTGCAGTCTCTCCCTGCGGTAATTTTCATTTATACAACTCGGCTATTGTTATTAAAAGATTGCAAGCGCGGCGAGAGCGATGAAGTGCCCTGTGTGAGCGATGAATTGCCGGAAATTGCATTCCGGGGACGGGTCGGGGCAGTTCCTGTTTGTTGTCTTTCTAGTTGCCTTTGGCCTGCGCGCACGATTTCCGGACGCCCCGCTTACAGGCCGCGACGGCCTGTTCCCAGGCGGCGTAATCGGCCTGATATTTCTCGACGGCCTTCTGGTGGGCTTCCAGTGCCGCCGAATAGGCCGCGTTATCGCGCAGCCTCTGCATGGTGGCGGCATCGACGGCGTCGTCATGCGCCTTCTGGCTGGCGGCATAGGCTTCGAGCTGGTCCCGCGCGAGGCAGGCCTGTTCGCGGTTGAGTTCGCGGCACCGCTCCACCGGATCGCCGGGCTCCGGTCCCATGTCGACCGGCCTGGCCTCGGCGGGAGCGGGCTGGGCGGCGGCGGGCCATGCCGCAGGTATGAGCGCGGCGAGGAGCAGGGCGCTGCAAGCAGAAGGCAGAACGACAGCGCGGCGGATTAGAATTATGGGATGGGTCCCGGCAGTGGAGCCTGCCGGAAATTTACCTTATGGCCAGCCAGTCAGGCAAGCGGGCGCCGCCGCCTGGTGCGATCAGCGGGCGCAGCGCTCGTAATATCCCGCACGGCAGGCGGCAACGTCGTTGCGCCACGAGGCCATTGCGGATTCGTAGTCACGATGGGCGTCTTCGTAGGCGCGCTGATCTGCCTCGTAGTGATTGCCCGATTGCGCTTCGCGGTAGGCGTTCCAGCCCTTTGCATATTCCGCATCGCGCTTGCGCACGTACGCGAGCTGGTCTTCGTTGAGTTTCTTGATGATGGCTTTGTCGCGCGCGCGGGCTTCGGCCGTGCGCATGGATGGATCCTTCGGATCGTCGGCGCGTGCCGGAGTCGACACAAATGCTGCGGAGCCCAGTGCTGCAGCGAAAGCCAGCGCGCAAAGCGCCGGTGCGAAGTGCGATACCCTCATGTTGTCCCGGTCCCTTCAGTCCCTTGTCTGGGAACCAGAGCCTATCCGGAATATGTTTGCAAAGACCTTGCGACGAAGCGTTAAAGTGTCGGTAGGAACGGTTGGATGCGGCATCTCGCCTGCCGGACCATTGCCTTGAGGGCACGCGCGCATATCTAGAGGGAAACCTCCCGGCGCCTGCTTGATTGGCGTGAACAAATCTGGAACATACGCTCCCCATGAGTCTCACCCACATCACCGTGCGCGGCGCGCGCGAGCATAACCTCAAGGGCTTCGACATCGCGCTCCCGCGTGAGAAGCTGATCGTGATCACGGGCCTGTCGGGTTCGGGAAAGTCCAGCCTCGCGTTCGACACGATCTATGCCGAGGGGCAGCGCCGCTATGTGGAGAGCCTCTCCGCCTATGCGCGCCAGTTCCTCGAGATGATGCAGAAGCCCGATGTCGAGCATATCGACGGGCTCTCCCCTGCGATCTCGATCGAGCAGAAGACCACCAGCCGCAACCCGCGCTCGACGGTCGCCACGGTCACCGAGATCTGGGACTACATGCGCCTGCTGTGGGCGCGCGTGGGCATTCCCTATTCGCCGGCCACCGGGCTGCCGATCGAGGCGCAGACGGTCTCGAACATGGTCGACCGGGTGATGGCGCTGCCCGAGGGCACGCGGCTCTACCTGCTCGCCCCGGTGGTGCGCGGGCGCAAGGGGGAATACCGCAAGGAACTCGCCGAGTGGCAGAAGGCGGGCTACACCCGCGTGCGGATCGACGGCGAACTCTACGCGATCGAGGACGCCCCCGCGCTCGACAAGAAGTACAAGCACGACATCGAGGTGGTGGTCGACCGCATCGCGGTGAAGGACGGCATCCAGACGCGGCTGGCGGACAGCTTCGAGCAGGCGCTGAAGCTGGCCGAGGGGCTGGCTTATGTCGATCTGGCGGACGGCGTGGTGCCGGGGCGCGAGGACGAGGGGCAGGGCAAGAACCTCAAGGGCGCCGGCCTGCCGCCCAACCGCATCGTGTTCTCCGAAAAGTTCGCGTGCCCGGTCTCGGGCTTTACCATCGAGGAGATCGAGCCGCGGCTGTTCTCGTTCAACGCGCCGCAGGGGGCGTGCCCGGCCTGCGATGGCCTCGGCGAGAAGCTGCTGTTCGATCCGCAGCTGGTGGTGCCGAACGAGGGGCTGACGCTCAAGCAGGGCGCCATCGTGCCCTGGGCCAAGTCCAACCCGCCCAGCCCCTACTACATGCAGGTGCTCTCCAGCCTCGCCGCGCATTTCGGTTTCGGCCTGACGACGCCCTGGCAGGACCTGCCGGGCGAGGTGAAGATCGTCATCCTCTACGGCACCGCCGGAAAGCCGGTCCCGCTCACCTTCAAGGACGGCAAGAAGGAATATACCGTCACCAAGCCGTTCGAGGGCGTGATCGGCAACCTCAACCGCCGCATGATCCAGACCGACAGTGCATGGATGCGCGAGGAGCTGAGCAAGTTCCAGACCGCGCAGCCCTGCGAGACCTGCGAGGGCAAGCGGCTCAAGCCAGAGGCGCTCAGCGTCAAGATCGCGGAGAGCGACATTGCCGACGCCGCGCGGCTTTCGGTGGCGGATGCCTTCGCGTGGTTCGGCGCGCTGGAGGGCAAGCTCACCAGCCAGCAGCAGCAGATCGCCCGGGCCATCCTGAAAGAGATCAACGAGCGGCTCGGCTTCCTCAACAATGTCGGGCTCGACTACCTCAACCTCGACCGCACGAGCGGCACGCTCTCGGGCGGGGAGAGCCAGCGCATCCGGCTTGCCAGCCAGATCGGCTCGGGGCTCTCGGGCGTGCTCTACGTGCTCGACGAACCCTCGATCGGCCTCCACCAGCGCGACAACGACCGGCTGCTGGAAACGCTGAAACGCCTGCGCGACCTTGGCAATACGGTGATCGTCGTCGAGCATGACGAGGACGCGATCCGCGCCGCCGACCACGTGGTGGACCTTGGCCCCGGCGCGGGCGTGCACGGGGGCGAGGTGGTGGCCGAAGGCACGCTGAAGCAGGTGCTCAAGAGCAAGGACAGCCTCACCGCGCAATACCTCAACGGCACCCGCCGGATCGAGGTGCCCACCACGCGCCGCAAGGGCAACGGCCACTTCGTCACCGTGGAGAACGCGCGCGCCAACAACCTGACGGGCGTCACCGCGAAGTTCCCGCTCGGCACCTTCTGCTGCGTCACCGGGGTTTCCGGCTCGGGCAAGTCCAGCCTCACGCTCGACACGCTCCACGCCGCCGCCGCGCGCACGCTGAACGGGGCGCGGGTGATCGCCGGGCCGCACGACCGCGTGACCGGGCTCGAAATGTGCGACAAGGTGATCGAGATCGACCAGTCCCCGATCGGCCGCACCCCGCGCAGCAACCCGGCCACCTACACCGGCGCCTTCACCCAGATCCGCGACTGGTTCGCCGGCCTGCCGGAATCCGAAGCGCGCGGCTACAAGCCCGGGCGCTTCAGCTTCAACGTCAAGGGCGGCCGGTGCGAGGCGTGCCAGGGCGACGGCCTGATCAAGATCGAGATGCACTTCCTGCCCGACGTCTACGTGACGTGCGAGGAATGCCACGGCAAGCGCTACAACCGCGAGACGCTGGAAGTGAAGTTCAAGGGCCACTCGATCGCCGACGTGCTCGACATGACGATCGAGGACGCGGAAGAGTTCTTCAAGGCCGTGCCGCCGATCCGCGACAAGATGCACATGCTGAACGAAGTGGGCCTCGGCTACGTCAAGGTGGGCCAGCAGGCGACGACGCTATCGGGCGGCGAGGCCCAGCGCGTGAAACTCGCCAAGGAACTCGCCCGCCGCTCGACCGGGCAGACGCTCTACATCCTCGACGAGCCGACCACCGGCCTCCACTTCGAGGACGTGCGCAAACTGCTCGAAGTGCTCCACCGCCTCGTCGACCAGGGCAATTCGGTGGTGGTGATCGAACACAACCTCGACGTGATCAAGACCGCCGACTGGATCATCGACCTCGGCCCCGAAGGCGGCGTGCGCGGCGGCGAGATCGTCGCGGAAGGCACGCCGGAGGAAGTGGTGCAGAACCCGCGCTCGTTCACGGGGCATTATCTGAAGCCGTTGCTGGAGAAGTGACAAACCCTCCCAGAGCTTCCCTAGGGGAGGGGGACCACGCGAAGCGTGGTGGAGGGGTACAGGCGGTTTACGCGATGCAAGAGGGCGAACAAAGATCGCCCTCTTGCATCGTCTTGACCAGTGCCATGTGTTAATTTGGAATTTTGGCAGTACCATGCCACTCTCGTGTCGAGAGGAGACTGCACGTGGTACAGACATGGGGTAAAGCAGATCGCGGCGAAGTGGCGTGTGAAAATTGCGGTGCAGTTTACAGTGTGACTGTCATGCGTTTCCCTATGCGGGACAAAGATCATTTTGATTGCAGTGTGTGCGGCAACAGAATGGCGAGTTGGAATGACACAGAAGTGCCGACTTATTCACTTGTTAGAAAGCCCGAATGAGGAGAATCAACGGGCTATCTAGGGAATTTTTGATTCATTAGGGGCGGTCAAAGAGGTCGCCCATACCTTTGTCCTTAGGCTTTCTAAGGCGCGGTGCTTTTGCAGAATCTGCCAACTTCTTGGCTTCAATATATGTCTTTACGTACTCGCCCAAAAGCTCGTCGGAAACTGTGGGTAGATCACTTTCATTGATGACCTCTGCTGTCACGCCATCTTTATCGTCGCCGGAAAGATCAATCAGTTGAGGTCGTGCCATACTCCAGTCGCCTTTACAGAAGGCTTGCCGAGCAAAGGCTAGGTAAACAGCTAGGCCCTGATCATCCAGAGGCTCCTTCCGAGGCTGGAGAATTGGCAAAATAGGGCGGTCAGATTTGTCGATATACCAGCACGAGGCTTTAACTCGGACTGTTACGTCAGGTCCCCATTGCAGCATACTCACCGGGCGAAGCCCTGAGTCTGGAAAATCTGCGAAAGACCTTGTTTCTAGCTTAAGATCACACCCGAGAACGCACAATGCCTCAACACATTTGGCTATTCGCGGATGCTTGCCTGCTAACGACGCCCGCACGGTCTTGGGCACAAAGACCCCGCGAAGTGATTGGGCCATAACGGCCCAAGTGTAATCGTGCGAAAAGCCAAAGCCATCCGTGTCAAACCGTCGGATTTTTGCGGCTGTTTTTTCGACCGATCCCGGGATCGTCACTTTTACAACTGACAACGCTAACGGCGAATTGGATCGGCTCATAACGGCTCCATTGAATCCTCCAAAAGAGAACATAAGGGGGCCGTCGAGTCAATTAGCTGGGGCGATTGCTTTGATGATAACTAACAATTAGCTTATCAGACATCCGCCTATCGGCATTTTTGCCCTGTTCAAATAGGTGTCTAGCCATCGCCCATGGTCCATTTGGGTCATGGGACATGTCGGATAGAGCGGTCGCGCTTGCGCGCTTGTAAAAATTGTACAGGCTTCTCAAAATTTTCAGATCCCCTCCGCAAGGGGCGATTTTTGCTAATACGCGTTTTCCAGCGATAGGATCAAAACGGTAGGCGCGCTCTTGGATGGGCGCTTTGCTAAAACGCCTAAATTCTTCGAAGACACTGGGATCTACAGGGCCAAAATCCCAAGCTTCAAATGATTGTGAAGCGAGGGGGGTGCCTGTTATTTGTAGGTAGTCTGCATGGGAGAAGTATAAAATCTTCTGTATTTTCATTGGAGTGATGGGAATTCCATCCTCATCAGCCCAATCAAGAAATAGGTTCGCAAGCCCTTTGATGTCGTAGGGTGGAGTATCTGAATGAGGTCGAGAAAGGGTCATTTCATGTTATCTCTCAAACCACACCGCAGAGTTCAGTTTGTCCAAAATGTTGGACAAGCCCCTACTGAAAGTTGTTGACATAAGCCAGCATTGACTGTGTCTCCAATCGGAACATATAGTGAACAAATGTCCTGAGCAAGGTTGAATTGCGCCGCTTCGTCATTCCCGCGAAGGCGGGAATCCATTCATACGGTTGGATGAAAACGCGACGTCCGAAGCTGGATCCCCGCCTTCGCGGGGATGACGAAGAATAGGGTAAGGGTTGCAAGTCTCAGCCCAGCGTAGCCGCAAGGCACACCGCCGACAGTATGGGGAGCGCGAGGGCGATGGCCCTCGCATCATCCTTCCTTCCCCCTCACAAACCATTTTCCTACAGCCCCCGACTTGCGATAAATGGGTCGTTCACCTCGGCGCCGCCGTCCGGGCCGTGCCGTGGTCTCTTCCTGCGGGTTTCCCGCTTTGTGCGAGGTGAACGATGACGGACTTTGCTGACGGTTTGGGTGGTGGGCCCTTCGACAAGCTCAGGGCGAGCGGGGTTAGGGAAGGGGTAGAGGAAGAAGGGCGGGATGTGCGGCCTGTGCCCCTCCACCACCCGGCGGAGCCGGGCGGTCCCCCTCCCCGAGACGAGCTCGGGGAGGAACGGGATCGGCCGCCTACGCGGTTTGGGCGGGGGTGGATTCCGGTGGAGCGGGATATCGGGCTGCCTGACGATGATCCGGACGATGCGTGGTTCGCGGCGCAGTATCCGTCTTATGACGATCTCTATCAGGGCGATGTGCCGCCGAAGCCTGTGCCTTCGCAGGACGGCGTGGTCAGCGAGTGGTCTTGTCCGGCGACGGGCGGGTTTTGCCGGCCGCCGCCAAAGTGCGACGATCCCACGTTCGTTTCGCATCATGCCTGGGACGCGGACCGCAAGGTGCGGTTTCTCCATCACCTTGCGGAGAAGGGCGATGTGCGGGCGGCCTGCGCTCGCGTGGGGATGAGCCGGCAGTCGGCCTATCTGCTGCGGCGGCGCGACGGGGGCTTTGCGCAGGGGTGGCAGGCGGCGCTGGTGCTGGCGCGGCGCCATGCCGAGGAAGTGCTGGCCACTCGCGCGCTCGACGGGATCGAGGAGGCGGTGTGGTTCCGGGGCGAGCTGGTGGGCAAGAAGCGCCGCTATGACACGCGGCTGCTGCTGGCGCATCTGGCGCGGCTGGACCGGGCGGCGGAGGAGGCGGGGCCGTGCGAGGACCGTTTCGACGAATTGCTGGCGATGGTCGCGGGCGAGCGACCCGAGGCGCACTTCGCGGAAGAGGGCGGCGACGCGGACGCCGATGCGCAGGACGCGGATGCGCGCGTGCTGGAGGAGGACCGGGCGCTGGAGGACTGGGGCGGGGCGCATGATCCCTTGCCCTTGCCGCCGGGGCGCGCGGCCTGGGTGCTCTCCAGCGCCGAGCCTGCCTTTATCGCGGCGAACACGGCGTGGGACGAGGCGGCCGAGGCGGTCGAGCGCGCCTATGAGGAGGCGCACGGCTTTGCGCCGCACGAGGAGGACCGGCCGGAGCACCTGCCCGATCCGGTCTATCCGCCGGTGCCGCTCTACGCGCCCTTCCGCGAGGCGAGCGCGGCGCGGTGGGATGGCTGGCAGGGGTGTGCCTTTGGCCGGGTGGATGCGGCGATGACGGGGGAGGGGGATGACGCGCCTCTGGAGTACAAATCGCTCACCGGACCGGCGCCGGTTTTCCCTCTGGACTGTGTAAACCGTGTCAACCTGACGGCTCGTCGCTGGCAGGAAACGGTTGGGCGAAAGCCGAAAAAAGGCGGGGAACTCAAAGTGCTGTTCGCGGTTGGTGCGGTGAAGGTCGGTGCGACGCGGCATAACACCCCCCTTGCCACGAGCGTACCGGCCTGACCTTCTTCCCCACAGCAATGACATGCAGGCCGGGCACGGTTTTGCGGCCCGCGCGCAGCGATGGCGCAGGCGCTCTTGCCGCGGGAGCGGGCGGGCGATCAGTTGTTGGAGGGGGTGTCCGTCAGGACCGCGAGCTGGACCATGCCGCGGCCTGCGCGGGTCAGACCGATCTCGTCGGCGGCGGCGCGGCTGAGGTCTATCACGCGGTTGCCGTGGAAGGGGCCGCGATCGTTGATGGTGACGATCACCGAGTCGCCGGTCGCCTCGTTGGTCACCTGCACCTGCGTGCCGAAGGGCAGGGTGCGGTGCGCGGCGGTGAGCGCGGCGGGATCGAAGCGCGCGCCGCTGGCGGTGCGGCTGCCCGCGAATTCGCGGCCATAGTAGCTCGCCATGCCTTCGCCGATCGTCTCGAACTGAGGGGTGGCGGCGGCTTCGGGGGCAACCTCGACGGCAGGCGCGGGGCGCGGGGCGATGGTGATGGCGGAGTCGACAGCGGCCAGAACGGCAGCGGGAGCGTCAGTTTCGGCGAGCACCGGGCCAGCGAGGGGCAGGGTAGCGGCCATTGCGAGGGCAGCCATGAGTCCGGTGCGCTGAACTGACAAAACTTACCACGCTTAGTAGTTGACGATGGCCCGGACTCCTACAGGTGGGGCTCCCGCCGCGCCACCCATGCAAAAGCGGCCCGTCGCGCTTTGGCAACGGGCCGCCTGAAAGGAGTAAGACCTTGAAAAGACTCAGCGGTCGCGCTGGGCCAGCAGACGGAGCCGCAGGGCGTTGAGCTTGATGAAGCCTGCCGCGTCCTTCTGGTCGTAGGCGCCGGCGTCGTCCTCGAACGTGACGTGGCGTTCGGAATAAAGCGAATCCGGGCTCTTGCGGCCGACCACCGAGGCCATGCCCTTGTAGAGCTTGAGGCGGACAGTGCCGTTCACGCGGGCCTGCGAGTGGTCGATCGCCGCCTGCAGCATCTCGCGCTCGGGGGCGAACCAGAAGCCGTTGTAGATGAGCTCGGCGTACTTGGGCATCAGCTCGTCCTTGAGGTGGGCGGCGCCCCGGTCGAGCGTGATCTGTTCGATGCCGCGGTGGGCCACGGCGTAGATGGTGCCGCCCGGCGTCTCGTACATGCCGCGCGACTTCATGCCGACGAAGCGGTTCTCGACGAGGTCGAGGCGGCCGATGCCGTGCTTGCGGCCAAGCTCGTTGAGCTGGGTGAGGAGGGTCGCCGGGGACATCGCGACGCCGTTGAGGGCGACGCCGTCACCCTTCTCGAAGTCCACGGTGATGTATTCGGGCTGGTCCGGCGCATCCTCGGGATTGACGGTGCGCGAATAGACGTAGTCGGGGGTCTCTTCCCACGGATCCTCAAGCACCTTGCCCTCCGAGGAGGTGTGCAGGAGGTTTGCGTCGGTGGAGAAGGGGCTCTCGCCGCGCTTGTCCTTGGGGACCGGGATCTGGTGCTGCTCGGCCCAGGCGATGAGCGCGGTGCGGCTGGTCAGCTCCCACTTGCGCCAAGGGGCGATGACCTTGATGCTGGGATCGAGCGCATAGGCGCTGAGTTCGAAACGGACCTGGTCGTTGCCCTTGCCGGTCGCGCCATGGGCCACGGCATCAGCGCCGGTCTCGTGGGCGATCTCGATCAGGCGCTTGGAGATCAGCGGCCGCGCGATCGAGGTGCCGAGCAGGTAGTCGCCCTCGTAGCGGGCGTTGGCGCGGAACATCGGGAAGACGAAGTCGCGCACGAATTCCTCGCGCAGGTCGTCGATGTAGATGTGCTTGTCGGGCACGCCCATCAGCTGCGCCTTGGCGCGCGCGGGCTCAAGCTCCTCGCCCTGGCCGAGGTCGGCGGTGAAGGTCACCACCTCGCAGTTGTAGGTGACCTGCAGCCACTTGAGGATGACGCTGGTGTCGAGGCCGCCGGAATAGGCGAGGACGACCTTCTTGATGTCAGACATGGACTCGGCGAGCTCCACTGGAAACAAGGCGGGAAATGCGACGCGCGCCTAACAGCGCAGGGGCCGCGGTGCAATGCCGGGTTTTCATCCGCCCTGCAGGAACTGCGCCTCGCGCTGCGCCATATAGCCCCGCGTCAGGGGCAGGGCATGGCGGTTGCGGGCGTACTGGATTTGGTAGTTGCACATGGAACCGCTCTCGAACGCGGCGGTCGCCCCGGCGAGATAGAAGGTCCACATGCGGTAGAAGCGCTCGTCGTAGAGGGCCACGATCGCGTCCCTGTTCTCCACGCAGCGCTTGTACCATTCGCGCAGGGTGAGGGCGTAGTGGAGGCGCAGGTTCTCTACGTCGGTGGCCATCAGCCGCACCCTTTCGCTGGCGGCGACGGTTTCGCTCAGCGCGGGGATGTAGCCGCCCGGGAAGATGTACTTGCGGGTGAAGGCATCGGTCGCGCCAGGCCCGCCCATGCGGCCGATGGTGTGGAGCAGCATCACCCCTTCGTCAGTCAGCATCTTCGCGCAATCGCGGAAATAGCGGGCGAACTGGGCCTGGCCGACATGTTCGAACATGCCGACCGAGACGATCCGGTCGAATGTCTCGCCGCGCGCGGCCAGGTCGCGGTAGTCGACCAGCTCGAACTCGATCCGGCCGGCCACGCCGGCGGCCACCGCGCGTTCGCTGGCGAGTGCAAGCTGTTCCTCGCTGAGGGTAATGCCCTTGACCGAAACATCTGCGTGGCGCGCCAGATAGATCGCCATGCCGCCCCAGCCGCAGCCGATGTCGAGCACTCTCTGCCCGGGTTCGAGTGCAAGCTTGGCGGCGATGTGCGCAAGCTTGGCTTCCTGTGCCTCTTCCAGCGTCATGCCCTCGCGAGGCCAGTAGGCGCAGGAGTATTGCATATGATCGGTATCGAGGAACAGGCGATAGAGCGCGTTGCCGATGTCGTAGTGATGGGCGATGTTGGCCTTGGCTCGTGCGGCGCGGTTCATCCCGTCGATCAGGGTGATGGCGCGCCCGCGCATCTTCTTGAGGGCTGAGACCTCTCTGACTTCCCCGCCCTTGTCCCAGCGGTTGTTCGCGCGCAGCAGCTGGACGAGAGCCATGATGTCGCCCTCTTCAATGATGAGCGTGCCATCCATGAAGGCTTCAGCGGCACCGAGCCGTGGGTCGGTCAGGATCTGCCGTTCGGCTGAGGAATTGGTGAAACGCAGCCGCACTTCGGGGAACCCTTCGGCAGACTTTCCGAAGCGTCTCACGCTGCCGTCCGGTCTCGCGACTTCAAGGACACCGTTGCGGACGCCCCGTTGCAGGAAACGGTCTAGAATAGCCATGACACTCAATTGCTTGCGGGCTCGGCCCAGGGGGGAAGGCGAAGTCTAGCGTCAATCGCTGCAATGACCAGTGCGGCCTCTCTTTTGCACAGTTATTGCCGGGCGAGAAAAAGGACATCGCGTTGCTGCGCGAGCAGGTGCTGTCCGGAATCGACGAAGATCGTTTCTCCGCTGGCAAGCCAGCCCCCGGCCAGAAACAACGCGGCGCCCGCGATGTCGGTGGGGGTGGCCTTGCGGTGGAGCAGGTTCATCCGGTGCGAGACTTCGGTCTCGGCCTCGGTCTGGTCGTGACTGGCAAGGATCGCGCCGGGGGCAATGCCATAGATGCGGTCGCGCGGATCGGCGCGGGCCATCGACAGCATGGGAATGGTTGCTGCCAGCGCATGCTTGCTCATCGTGTAGGAGAAGAAGTCGGGATTGGGATTGAGCAGCTTCTGGTCGGTCACATGGATCAGCCGCCGTCCTTCGGGGCTGCGCGCGTGTGCCAGAAAGGCCTGCCCGAGCCGCGCGGGGGTCCCGGCATTGACCTGCATGGCGGTGTCGAAAACGGGCGGCTGGAGTTCCTGCGCCGTGTCGAGGTCGAACACACCTGCGCAGTTGACCAACACGCGCCAGTCGTCCAGCCGCTCGGCC
Organism: Novosphingobium album (ex Hu et al. 2023); assembly: GCF_022832385.1. GTDB lineage: Bacteria > Pseudomonadota > Alphaproteobacteria > Sphingomonadales > Sphingomonadaceae > Novosphingobium > Novosphingobium album. The sequence goes on along the minus strand of NZ_JALHLE010000012.1, from coordinate 2,155 downwards.
AGTGCAGCGATCATCGCCGGACCTTCGTTCCAGTCTTCAAGATCGCAGCTGACGATTTCGGCAGAGGGCAATTCGGCCGCCAGGGCTTCGGCCTGTGTCTGCGAACGGCCGTAGTGGATCACCACATGCCAGCCGGCGCCGGCGAATGCTCGGGCGATGGCCGCGCCGATCCGCTTGGCGCCGCCTGTCACGAGCATGGATGGCCTTGTCGTCATCACGCGTTCGCCATCGCGAACGCAGGTTGACACGGTTTACACAGTCCAGAGAGAAAATCCCGCCGGCCCGCGGTGGCGGTGCGGTGACCGTTGGAAGCCATGGAAAACGGGAGATGCGTGGGAACTGACATGCGGCGCATTGGAGCATAGCGGCACGGTGTAGGAAAGGGGCCATGGTCCGGATCGTGGCGGGAATTGCCTTTGCGGACGGCGCGTGGAGAAGGCGCGCCATTCCCGGAGGGCAGCGCGCCTTCGCAAAGGTCGATGGGCGTCAGCGGCAGTGCGGACGCGAGTTGTTGCGGTCCACCTCACGGCCGAGCAGGGCACCGGCTGCGGCGCCGAGGATCGTTCCGGTCGCGCGGTCGCCGCGTGTGTCGATCGAACGGCCGACCAGTGCACCGGCCACGCCGCCGATCAGCAGGCCGGTCGTGCCGTCAGACTTGCGGCAGTAATAACGGCCATTGTCACCGCGCCAGTAACGAATGCCGTTGTCGGTCCGGTGATACTGCCGGGCGTGCCTGTCATGGGCCTCGGCGGGCGCGGATACAGCCATGGCTGCAGGAAGGGTGAGTGCTGCCATCAAGGCGGCGAGAATAGCGTTTCGCATTGGATATGCCCTCATACGTGTTGCATGGATTGCGACATCAACGCGGCAGTTCGTTCATTGATCCACAACCTCAGATGAACGGACGGATATGGTGGCGAATGTGCGGCGAGCGGGGCTCTGTACGCGGCAAGGCGGTTGCCTGCGACCAACCGTCTCGCATCCGGGACAGCGGACGGAGGCTTTCGCGCCAGCCTGATTGATCGTCACGATGCGGTCTTTCTAACAGGACAACAACAGGTGGGGTTGTCCTGCGATCAATGGGAGATCGAAGATGTCCAAGACGATGAAGGCTGCCGTGGTGCGCGAGTTCGGCAAACCGCTGGCAATCGAGGAAGTGGCCGTGCCAGAGCCTGGCCCGGGCATGATTCAGGTGGCGATACAGGCGTCCGGCGTTTGCCACACCGACCTGCACGCGGCGGAGGGCGACTGGCCGGTCAAGCCGAACCCGCCTTTCATCCCGGGGCACGAAGGTGTGGGATTCGTCTCTGCCGTCGGCGCGGGAGTGAAGCATGTGAAGGAGGGCGACCGGGTCGGCGTGCCTTGGCTCTACACCGCCTGCGGACATTGCAAGCATTGCCTCGGCGGCTGGGAGACCCTCTGCGAGGAGCAGCTCAACACCGGCTATTCCGTGAATGGGGGCTTCGCCGAATATGTGTTGGCCGATCCCAATTTCGTGGGACACCTGCCGGACAACATCTCTTTCACGGAGATCGCGCCGGTGCTCTGCGCCGGGGTGACCGTGTACAAGGGCTTGAAGGTGACCGACACCAAACCAGGTGACTGGGTGGTGATTTCGGGAATTGGCGGGCTCGGCCACATGGCAGTGCAATATGCCAAGGCGATGGGGATGAACGTGGCTGCTGTCGACATCGACGATGCCAAGCTGGATCTGGCCCGCCAGCTTGGAGCGAGCGTTACCGTCAATGCCATGAAGGAAAGCGATCCGGCGGCGGCGATCAAGCGCGAGACGAGCGGTGGCGCGCAAGGCGTGCTGGTGACGGCAGTGAGCCCGAAGGCGTTCGAACAGGCGCTTGGCATGGTTTCGCGCGGCGGCACCGTCGCGCTCAACGGTTTGCCGCCGGGGGATTTCCCGCTGCCCATCTTCGACATGGTGCTGAACGGCATCACCGTGCGCGGCTCGATCGTCGGCACCCGGCTCGATCTTCAGGAGTCACTCGATTTCGCGGGCGACGGCAAAGTGAAAGCGACAGTCGCGACCGCGAAGCTGGAAGATATCAACGATGTATTCGGCCGCATGCACAAGGGCATGATCGAAGGGCGTATCGTACTCGATATGACGGCCTGAAGCTCTGGTCCGGCAAACAGAAAGGCG
>NZ_JALHLE010000011.1 GCF_022832385.1 Novosphingobium album (ex Hu et al. 2023) | reverse complement strand
CGCCATCCCCGGGGATGGCGCGCCTTCTCGTTTTGGCCTGAAACCGCCCGATCAGCGGCAGCGCAGGTCGCCCCGGTCGATTTCACGGCCGAGGAGGCCGCCAACGACACCGCCGAGCAGGGCGCCCAGCGTCTGGTCGCCATTGCCGGCCAGTTCATGGCCCGCGAGAGCGCCGACCCCGGCCCCGATGATGAGGCCGGTCGTGCCGTTGTCACGGCGGCAGTAATAACGGCCATCGCGCCCGCGCCACACATGGGAATTGCGGGTGATACGGCGCGGTTCGGCATAGCGGCCGCGCGAATCATAGATGCGCCTGTCATAGTGCCGGTCCTTCGCACGCTTGCCGTAGGCTGGCGCATGCGGTGGCGGATCGGCCAGGGCGGCTCCGGTTGGAAGCGCAAGTGTGGCGGCGGCCAGCGCCAGCAGTAATTTCTTCATTGTCCTATCCTCCTGAAAACCCTTGTTCGAACGCCTGGGGTCGCTTTTGCCGTCGACAGCCTCAACGTTTGATGAACCACTATCGGGAAAAAAAGGCGATGAAAGGCGGGACGAAACCGGCTGGCGATGAAACTCGCCGCGGGCGGTAAAGGTTTCAAGACAAGGGAGGATCCGGCCCTTCCGCTCGGGAAGGGCCGGGAACGGGCCTTAACCGGCCTTTTTGGGGAGTGCGATTTCAGCTGTGCCAAGGCACATCTTCACACCACGCTGGTTGGTCATCAGGTGCTTGACGTGCACGAGGTGGCGGCCTTCGGCATCGACCGACTTTTCGGTTACTTCCGCGGACTGGATGGTGATGTCGCCGGTCAGCGCGGGACCGCGGTAATTGGCGGTGGAGTGGACGACCATGCCGTGTTCGCCTGCCCAGCCGGACAGGAAGTCGGTCACCCACGAGCCCATCGAGGCGCCGTAGCCATAGCCACGGGGCATGCCGATGCGGCGGGCGAACTTGGGGAACAGGTGTCCGCGCGAGGGCCCGTAGTAGGCGCCGTCGGTGAGGAAGGGATTGACCTTCATCATGTCGGGATCGTTTTCGTACCCGGCCATTTCCTTGGTGAAGCCCAGACCCTCGAGGTCCTGCTTGCGCAGGTTCATCGAACCCCAAGTGTTGACGATGTAGGCGCGCCATTCGGTGGCGAAGCTGGCCAGCGAGTGCGGGCCGAACACGCGCTCGGGGAGCTGGTCGCCAACGTTCACGTCATCCCACCAGCGTTCCTGGTGGCCGAGATCGTGCATCATCTGCACCCATGAAAACACGCGCTTCTCGACGTCGGCCATCTCTTCATCGGACCAGTCCGAATCATTGAAATCGGCTTCGTTGACCGAAGCACCGCCCGCGTGCGCGTTGTAGCGCAGCGAGGTGGAGCGCTGCTTGGCGATCGCGTCGCCATCCTGGTTGTAGTAGTTGTTGTCGCCGCGCTGGAAGGCGGTGGGGCCGAAGCCGGTTTCCTTGACGGCATAGTCGAAGGGAATGCGCTCGTTGCGGATCATGTCGCCGGGCTTGATGCGCGGGCCGTAGAACCACCATTCGTCGCCCGCGAAGAGCAGGTGCGAATTGGGGATGCAGCCGACGCAGGCCGGTGCGGCGCCGTGGCCGTCATCGGTGGCGATGGCGAAGCTTTGCGGCGCGACGAGGCCGCCCCAGCGGCTGGCGGCTGCATAGTCCGGATCGAAGTGCAGCAGGTTGGCATAGTGCATCGCGTGCACCCAGCGGCGGATGTCGTTGGGGGCGATCGTCTCGCGCAGCGGCGAGAAGTCCATGACCTTGCCCAGGTACTGGTCGATGTCGGAGGTATCGAGTGTGGCAGTGCTCATTGGTACGGTATTCCTGTGTCAGAACTTGCGCCAGGATCAGAACGGCGCTGAAATCAAAACTGGCGAAGTCCGGTGGCATCCTCTGCCTTGAAGACGGGGATCGCTTCGACAGCCTTCATCATCACCAGCGGGATCACGCGGTCGGTAGCCTTGGCGTAGTCGGCGTAGAAGGGGTGGCAATCGACCATGAAATTCCAGACCTTCTCGCGCTCCGCCCCTTCGGGTTCGCGCCAGGTGCCGCGGAAGGCTTGCGTGGCGATCTGGAATTCGACCTGATCCTGTTCGCGGATGTTGAGGTACCAGGCGGGGTGATGGTCCGCGCCGCCCTTGGAGGCGCAGATCACGACTTCGCCGCCGATGTCGGCGTAACACAACGGGGTGATGAAGATCTTGCCGCTCTTGCGGCCGGTGTACTTGACCAGACAGTGCGTTGCAAAGGAACGGCCGCCCACGGGGGTCACGTCCATGATGTGGCCCTCGGCTCCGCCCGAGTTCAGATACATGTCGCGATGTTCGACAACCCAGTCCTTGCGCGTGTCGCGAATGGCCGCGGACGATTCGTCGCTCATGGCGCTTCTCCCTCTCCTGACGGGGCCGATGCCCGCCCTTGAGGGCGCACGATTGCGGATCGGATGGCCGGGGTCCAGTGCCGATCAGATCAAGGCGCATCACCGGTGTGAAGTATCATCACGGCGAAGTCTTGAGAGAGGGACGTCAGGCTTGCGTGAACTTCCCCGCCGCGCGGTCCTTGCGGACCTTGAGGGCATCGAAGACCGAACCGTTCATGGTGATCCAGACGCCGGGCTTTGCTGCCTGACAGCAGGCAATCGCCATGCCCAGATTGAACGGCGCGTCGCTCTCCGCAAAGCGGGCGGGCGCGAGGGCTCCGGTGAGGACGATGGTCTTGCCTTCGATGTCCGCCAGCATCTTCGCCGTGTCGGTCATGGTGTCGGTGCCGTGGGTGACCACGACATGCGTTTCCGGCGCGGCGGCTATGGTCGCCCTGATCAGCGCCCGGTCCTCATCGCTGAGTTCGAGGCTGTCCTTGCGCATCAGTTCGACCACGCGGAACGGATGCGTGACGCGCGAGACTTTCAGCAGCTTTTCGATCACGCTCTCGGCGATCTGGTATTCGCTCAGCGCGTCGAAATACTGCTTGTCGATCGTGCCGCCGGTGGTGACGACGAGGATGGGGGGGTGGCTCATGGCGCGCCATTATCACCCCTGCGCCATCTCGCCCAGCGTCATGTAGTCGAGCTTGCCCGTGCCCAGCACCGGCAGCGCATCGAGCACGCGGATGTCGCGCGGGAGCATCAGTTCGGTGACGCCATTGGCGCGGCCCCATTCGAGCAGGGCCTTGGGTTCGGCCTGTGATGCAGTGGTGTAGAGTACCAGTTGTTCGCCCTTCTTGGGATCGGGGCGGGTGACGACGGCGTGTTCGCCCTCGGGCCAGGCCTTTGCCGCATAGCCTTCCACTGCGGGAAGCGAGACCATTTCGCCGCCGATCTTGGCAAAGCGCTTGGCGCGGCCGCGGATGGTGACGAAGCCGGCTTCGTCGATGGTGACGATGTCGCCGGTGTCGTGCCAGCCCTCGGCGGGCGGCTGGAGCTTGCCGGGCTCGCTTGCGAGCAGGTAGCCCGCCATCACGTTCGGGCCCTTCACATAGAGGCGGCCGCCTTCCTCAATCCCGGGAACCGGTTCGAGCCGCGCTTCCATCGCGGGAAGCAGGCGGCCGACGGTTCCGGCCTGGAAGTGCATCGGCGTGTTCACCGCGATCACCGGCGCGCATTCGGTGGCGCCGTAGCCTTCGAGGATGCGCAGGCCGAACTTGTCCGACCAGGCCTTGCGGGTTTCGTCGCGTACTTTCTCGGCGCCCGAGAAGATGTAGCGCAGGCTGTAGAAATCATAGCTGTGCGCCATGCGGGCATAGCCGGAGAGGAACGTGTCGGTGCCGAACAGGATCGTCGCGTTGGCATCGTAGGCCAGCGCGGGCACGATCCGGTAGTGCAGCGGGCTGGGGTAGAACACCGTCTTGATGCCGTTGAGGATCGGCAGCAGCGTGCCCCCGGTCAGGCCGAAAGAGTGGAACACCGGCAGCGCGTTCAGCACCACATCACTCTGGTTGAAGTCGATCCGCGCGGAAAGCTGCGCGCAGTTCGCCAGCAGGTTGCGGTGGGTGAGGACGACGCCCTTGGGTGTGCCTTCCGAGCCGCTGGTAAACAGGATCACCGCAGGCGCGTCGGGCGAAAGGCGCAGCTTGGCATGGCGGCCTTCCGCCCCGCGCTTGAGAAACAGGTGCCACAGCTTTGCAGTAGTGCCGATCTCCTGCGCCAGATCTTCCAGATAGAGCACGGTGCGTCCGCTGGCTTCCAGTGCGTTGACCGTGTCCTGCAGCTTTGCCTGCTCGACGAAGGCGTGCGCGGTGACGACGGTGCGGACTTCGGCGGTGTCGCAGGCCGAGAGCAGGTTGGTCAGCCCGGCGGTGAAGTTGAGCATCGCCGCCACGCGCCCTTCGGCCTGCAGTGCGAAGAAGGAGAGCGCGGCGCCGTTGACGTTGGGCAGCAGCAGACCGACGGCTTCACCCGGGCGGGTGCGGTAGGCGAGCCTCTCACCCAGCAGCTCCGATCCCAGGATCAGCCGGTCGAGCGAAAGCGGCTGGCGCTTGACGTCTTCGACGACTTTGGCCTTGCCGCCATGGATCGCGCGCGCCTCGCACAGGGCGGTGAACAGCGTGCGGCTGGTTTCGGTAGTGGCAAAGATCATCGCGCTCATCTCGTCGTAGAGACGGCGGCCCGCGATGGCGCGGCGGGCGCGGGCAGACATTTCGCCTTCAATCTGGAAGCGGCGCGGCGGCAGCACGTCGATCGTCACCTTGGGGAACCAGCGCGTGCGGACCTTGCCCTTGAGGTGCGAGAGCGGGCTGAACTGCGGGCCATTGAGGCGCACAGGCACGATCGGCGCGTCGGCCTTGTCGGCGACCATGCCGGGGCCGTCGAACACCTTCATCAGCGCGCCGGTCACAGTGATGCGGCCTTCGGGGAAGATCACCAGCGTATTGCCCTCACGCACGGTGCGCACCATGGCCTTGGCCGACATCGGGTTGGTGGGATCGACCGGGAAGGCGCGGAACAGCTTGAGGAAGGGCTGAATCCACCAGCTCTTGGCAATCGCGGTGTGGACCGCAAAGGTCGGCTTGCCGGGCAGGAAGGCGCCAAGCAGCACGCCGTCGAGATAGGACAGGTGGTTGACCACCACCACCGCGCGTTCGCCGGGCTTGGGCATGTTCTCGATGCCGGTCACCTCGACGCGGTAGAGCATCCTCAGGACGATCCGGATCACCGCCTTGAACAAGGTTTCAGGCAGCAGCCAGACCGAGACCAGCGCGACGATCAGCGTCGCGACGCCCAGCACGCCGATCACCTGCGGCACGCTGGCACCCGCGCCGAGCAGCCCGGCGACCACGGCGACAGCGGTGACAGTCATGCCGGCGTTGAGGATGTTGTTGGCGGCGATGACCTGCGAGCGCTCGTCGGGCGCCGAGCGCACCTGCAGGATGGCGTAAAGCGGGACGATGAACATCCCGCCCGAAAAGGCGATCACAACCAGATCGGCAAAGATGCGCCATGAGCCGGTGCTGGCAAGAAATTCGTGCACCGTTGCTTCGGGATATGTCACGGTGAACAGGCTGGTGGAGAACGAAAGGTCGATCAGACCAGCAGCCAGAGCCAATGCGCTGACGGGCACGTACTTGGCGGAAACTTCGCCGCCGAGCAGACGGTTGACCGTCATCGAACCGAGCGCAATCGTCACCGAGAAGATCACGAGGAACAGCGTCGCCACGTCCTTCTGTGCGTTCAGCGTATCGGAAACGAGCGGCACGAATTCGGTCAGCAGCACGGCCCCTGCGGTAAAGAACCAGCTGATGCCCAGCACTGCCAGCCACACGCCGCGGCCCTTGTGCGCGGTGGTCAGCACGTGCCAGGTGCCGCGCGCGACGTTCCAGTCCACCGGATGGCCGCTGCGGCTCGGCGGGGCGGGCGGGATGGCCAACGCCGCGAGATAGCCCAGCGTGGCAAGGCCCATGGCGACAACGCCGGCTTCCCAAGGCGGAACCTGTCCGGCGAGCAATTGGCCGGTCAGGATCGCAAGGAAAGTGCCCGCCTCGATCAGGCCGGTGCCGCCCATGATCTCGTGCTGGGTCAGGTGCTGGGGCAGGATCGAATACTTCACCGGGCCGAACACGGTGGAATGCAGGCCCATCAGGAACAGGCTGGTGAGCAGCAGCGCAATCGATTCCCAGGCAAAACCGACCAGCGCCACGCCCATGATGCCTACTTCGGCCAGCTTCACCCAGCGCACCAGCGTGGCCTTGTCGATGCGGTCGGCGATCTGGCCGGCCAGCGCCGAGAACAGGAAATAGGGGAGGGTGAACAGGCCGGTGGCGATCACCGAAAGCATGCCCGCCTGTTCGGGTGCGTCCTTCAGGATGCCGTAGTTCGCCAGCAGCAGCATCGCGTATTTGAGCAGGTTGTCGTTGAAGGCGCCGAGGAACTGGACCACGAACATCGGCGCGAACCGCCGCTTGGCGAGCAGTGAAAAGTCTGGTGCGGACACGCCGTTTCCCCGTTTTCTGATCTGAAAGCTCTAACTGCCAGATTGCCGCATGGCGACTCGCTGGTGTGAGCGTGGTGTCTCACGAAAATATACACTGTTTAATTAGAAAATTAGACATCGTTCAATTAATCTGCGAAAGCGCGGGAAGCACACAAAAGAGCTATGGGTTTGCAGGCATGGGACGGCGTTCCGACCACTCGCGCGAGGAATTGCGCGCACTGATATTGGATGAAGGGCACCGTCAGCTCTCGGAGGTGGGGTTTGCCCGCTTTTCGGCGCGAGAGGTGGCCAAGGGAGTCGGCTATTCGATCGGCACGATCTACAACGTCTTCGGCTCCTATGATGCGCTGCTGCTGGCGCTGAACGGGCGCACGCTGGATCTGTGGCTGGCGTTTCTGGAAGAGCGGCTGGCGGGCTGCGAAGAGGGGAGGCTCGATGCCGCGATCGAGGCCTATTTCGATTTCGCGCTGGGTCAGCGCCACGCTTGGACCGCGCTCTACGATTTCCGCCTGCCCGAAGGCGCGTCGCCTTCGGAGGACTACCGAAACAAGGTCGCGGCCATCACAGGCGTGATCGTGCGTGAAATCGCCGCCGTGCTCCCGGCGGGCGCGCAGGCGCAGGCCTTGCCGCTGGCGCGCTCGCTGTTGGCGAGCGTGCACGGGCACTGCTTTTTCGCGCTCAACGGCACGTTTGCCATGTTGGGGGAGAGCGATCCGCTGGGGGCGGCCAAGGCGCGTGTCGCGGATGCCCTGGCGCGTTACGGCGCCGGTTGATCGTCCGGCGGAGGGGGGGCGTCAGGGATGGAGCAGGTGATCATGTCCACCATGCTGGCGATATAGGCTTCGCACTCCGTTGAAGTGGGTTTGTTGGGACGAAGCAGTATATCGGAACGGTAACCGGATATGGCCGCGAGCGTGACCCGCGCCAGCTTTTCGGCCTGGTCCGCCGGGACGCGGGTGGCGAAGAAGTCGTTGACGCACTTGCGGATCTTCGCCGGTCCACGCGAGTAGAACATTTCCCGGATTTCAGGGAACCGCCCGCCTTCTCCCAGGATCAGGTTGAACAGGCTGATCGAGTTTTCGCGCATCAGGCATTCGAGAAAGCGCAGGCAGGCGCGCCGCAGGGCGGGGACCGAATAGGTCTGGCTTGTCAGTACTTCGTCGATGTCCTGCGAAAAGCTTTCCACTTCCTTGTCGATGACGGCGGCGAACAATTCTTCCTTGGATCCGAAGTGCGCCCATAGTGTGGCCTTGGAGCCGCCGAGTTCCTCGGCAATGGCGGACATGCTGGTGGCGGCATAGCCGCGCTCGAAGAACGAGCGCGTCGCGATATCGACGATTTCCGCCCGCTTCCGCGCCTTGTTCAGCTCTCTCTTGCCCATCAGATTTGTCATAGCTGTACTACTAAGTACACTTTTAGATTGACACATGCAAGCGCCGTCTCGATAAATGTGTACCGATGAGTACGCAAACATGTTCGCGAGTCGGGGCGGTGGCGCTCCTGACTGCCGCGCTTACCCTTTCTGCCTGCGCTGCGCCGGATCTTGGGCCTCGTCCAAAGATCGACGCGCCTGCTGCACTGGCGTCCGCACAATCGCTGGCATCGACCGGCGAGGAACGCTCGTGGCCCCGCCAGCAGTGGTGGACGGCCTATGGAGATCCGCAGCTGAACGCGCTGGTCGAAGAGGCGCTGGCCGGATCGCCCAGCGTTGCCATGGCGGCGGCGCGTATCCGGCAGGCGCGCGGCGCGGCAGAAATGGCGGGCGCCGCCACCCTGCCTTCGCTGGGAGCGCAGGGCTCGGCCGGCTTTACCAAGCAGAGCTACAACAACGGCATGCCCAGGGAATACGTTCCGAAGGGCTGGAAGAGCACAGGCACGCTGGCGCTGACGGGCGACTTCGATCTCGACTTGTGGGGCAAGAACCGCAAGGCGCTGGCCGCTGCGACGTCCGAGGCCGAGGCGGCGGAAGCCGATGTGCGGCAGGCGGAGCTGATGCTGTCCAGCAATGTCGTGTCGTCCTATTTCGATCTCGCTCGCCTGATCGAGCGCGGCAAGGCTCTCGCCGAAGCCAGCGACGCCCGCGCATCCATGGTCGACCTGACCGGTCAGCGCACGCGCCAGGGGCTCGACAGCGAAGCGCCGCTGCGTCAGTCCCAGGCCATGGCGGCATCGGCCCGCGCCGCGCTTTCTGCCAATGACGAGCAGATCCTGCTGCGCCGCCACGCGATTGCGGCACTGCTCGGTGCCGGGCCGGATCGGGGCTTGTCGATCACGCCACCGGCACTGGCGGCGCTGCCCGAAAGCGGGATTCCGGCCGATGCCGGGATTGCGCTCGCGGGACGCCGGCCTGACGTAGTCGCCGCCCGCCTGCGTGCCGAGGCTGCCGCGAAGCGGATCGACGTGGCCAAGGCCGCGTTCCTTCCCGACATTTCGCTGCGCGGGCTGGTCGGATTGACCTCGCTCGGCATTTCCAACCTGATCGACAGCGGGTCGACTTATGGCAATGCCGGCGGCGCGTTCAGTCTGCCGATTTTCCAGGGCGGCCAGCTGAGGGGCAATTTCCGGCAGGCGCGTGGCGGCTATGACGAGGCCGTGGCGAGCTATAACGCGACTATTGTTGGCGCGCTGCAGGACGTCGCCGATGCGCTTGCAAGCCGCGATGCTGCTGCCGGACAGGAACGGGATGCCGCCGAGGCCGCATCGCAGTCTGCGGCCGCCTATGATCTTTCGATGCAGCGTTACCGGGGTGGGCTGTCCAGTTACCTCGACGCGCTGACCGCGCAAACCACCGCGTTGCAGGCCCGCGAAGCGGCCGTTGACGCCCATTTTCGCACCCTCGCTCTCGAAGTCGCGCTGAAGCGCGCGCTGGGCGGCGGGTTCGACGACAATTCAAACGAGAAGGCCCCGGGCAATGAGTGAAGATGTGCAGGATCAGCCTGCGAATGGCCAGGACGCGCATCCTGACGACAAGGGAAGCGTCTTGGACCAGCAGAAACGCAAACCCATGCTGATCAAGGTGGCGATCGGGGTGGCCGTGGTCGCTGGACTCTATTTTGCTTATAACGTGTTCATCGGCAGCCGTTCGGTATCCACTGACAATGCCTATGTGGCAGGTGAAATGGCCGAAGTGACGCCGTTGACGTCGGGCAGGGTGGTCGAGGTCAGGGTGACTGACACGCAGCCCGTCCGCCGCGGCCAGGTCCTGTTCCGCATCGACGATGCCGATCAGCGTATCGCCTTGGCCGAAGCGAAGGCGGCGCTGGAATATGCAAAGCGGCGTTACGGCCAGTCGCGCGCCAACGAAACCGCGCTCGGCGCGGCTGCCGATGCCAGTGCCACGCAGATCGGTGCGGCACAGGCCAGGGTCACTTCGGCCGGGGCGGCGCTGGCCAAGGCCCAGACCGACTACGACCGCCGTGCAGCGCTGACCGGCAGCGGCGCGGTTTCGGGTGAGGAACTGACGGCCGCCCGCGAGGCGCTGGCTTCCGCGAAGGCCGCGGCGCGCGAAGCGCAGGCCGGTCTCGCCTCCGCCCGCTCGAACGCGACCAGTGCCCGCCGGCAGGAAGAGGCAGCGCGCGCACTTACCAGGGGCACCGATGTCGATACTGCACCGGAAGTGCTGCTGGCGCGGGCCCGGTTCGCGACGGCCGAGCTTGACCTCGAGCGCACCGTCGTGCGCGCGCCGGTCGATGGCATTGTGGCCAGGCGCACGATCCAGGTCGGCCAGAAGGTCGAGAACGGCAAGGTGGCCATGGCGATCGTTCCGGTCAGCCAGCTCTATGTCGATGCGAATTTCAAGGAAGACCAGCTCGGCAAGGTTCGTAGCGGGCAGGCGGCGGAGTTGACGTCCGACTTCTATGGCGATGATGTCGTCTACCACGGCAAGGTTGTCGGTTTCGCGGGCGGCACCGGCGCGGCGTTCTCGCTCATCCCGGCCCAGAATGCCACGGGCAACTGGATCAAGGTCGTGCAGCGCCTGCCGGTGCGCATCGAACTCGATCCGAAGGAACTGAAGGCGCACCCGCTGCGCATCGGCCTGTCGATGGACGCGAAGATCGATTTGACGAGTAAGGACTGATGGCAGGCGCCGCAGTAGCTCCGGCAGGAGCCGGGAATGGGAACGGCGCGAAGCCGCTGACCGGCATGCGGCTTGTGCTGGCGGGTTTCGTGCTGGCCATGGCGAACTTCATCGTCGTGCTCGACACGACAATCGCCAACGTCTCGGTCCCGCACATCTCGGGCGGACTTGCCGTTTCCGTGACGAGCGGGACCTGGGTGATCACCTCCTATGCCGTTGCCGAAGCAATCTGCGTTCCCTTGACGGGGTGGTTGGCGCAGCGCTTCGGCACACTGCGGGTCTTCATCTTCTCGCTGGTGGGGTTCGGCGTCTTTTCGGCACTTTGCGGCCTGTCCGGAACGCTTCCCGCGCTGGTCCTGTTCCGGCTGGGGCAGGGGTTCTGCGGCGGCCCGCTGATGCCGCTGACGCAGACATTGATGATGCGCATCTTCCCGAAGGAAATGCAGTCCAAGGCCATGGCGATGTGGGCGATGACGGTTGTCACGGCGCCGATCGCAGGCCCCATCCTCGGCGGTTACATCTCGGACAACTGGTCGTGGGAGTGGATTTTCTTCATTAACGTGCCGATTGTCGCGCTGATCCTGTTCGGTGTGCTGGCACTGCTGCGCGATGCCGAAACGCCCACCCGCAAGCTGCCGATCGACAGCGTCGGTCTGATCCTGCTGGTGATCTGGGTCGGCGCGTTCCAGATGATGCTCGATCTCGGCCGCGACGAGGACTGGTTCAATTCCACCCGCATCGTCGTGCTGGCGTGTATCGCCGTGGTGTTCTTCGTGGTGTTCGTGATCTGGGAGCTGACCGAAAAGCATCCCGTCGTCGATCTCAGCGTCTTCCGGCACCGCGGTTTTTCGGCATCGACCGCCTCGCTGACGATCGCTTTCGGGACCTATTTCGCCTCGATCGTCATCATTCCGCAGTGGCTGCAGATCTCGCTGGGCTACACGGCCACCGCCGCCGGGCATGCGACGGCTTTCAGCGGGGTTCTCGCGGTTGTCGTTTCGCCCATGGTGCCGAAGCTGATGCAGAAGTTCGATGCGCGCCTGCTCGTGTTCATCGGCATAACCTGGATCGGCATCTGCTCGCTCATGCGGGCGCACTGGTCGACCGACATCACATTCGGCACGGTGATCGTGCCGCAGTTGCTGCAGGGCGCAGGCGTGGCCTTGATGATCGTGCCGCTGACGACGATCGGTCTGGTTTCGGTGGATCCCGATGAAACCGCCTCGGCGGCCGGTATCGCCAATTTCGGGCGCACGCTGGCCGGCGCGGTCGCGACTGCGTTGGTCACGACCATGTGGCACGATGCCTCGCGCGAAAAGGCAGCGGTTCTTGCCGGTAATCTGAATGGTGCACAGTCCGTTTCGGACACCATGCAAAATCAGGGTTTCTCGGCGGATCAGGCGCGCGGCGTGATCGCCCAGCTGGTCGAGAACCAGGGCATGGCGCTTGGCACGGTGGAGATTTTCATCCTGTCCGGATTTGCCCTGTTCGTCGCAGCCATGACGATCTGGCTTGCGCCAAAGCCATCCAGGGATGCCAAGCCTGCGGCAGGTCACTGACCGCGGCAACTCGCTTTTCGGCCCCCCGGCCGGAAGGCGGCACCGGCAGGCCACCCCCGGGCCTTGCGGTTTTCCGAGTCCCCGCAGTCCCCCCAGCGCGGAAGACCCGGCCGGTGCCGCCATACTGCCTGGATCGGTATGCGCATGGCAAAACGGCCGGCCCGGAATGTCCGGGCCGGCCGTTTGATTTTTGCATTGCTGATGGGATCAGAGGGCCGCGCCGCAGTTGGCGAGCACGTCCTTGGCCAGATCTTCCAGCTTGAGTTCCGCATCGACGGCGCCAGCCTCTACCGCGGCGGTCGGTGCCTGCGGCACTGTGGCCGTGGTGCGGTCCTGCGCGAGGGTGCGGAAACCTGCTGCCTTCAGCAGGCGCAGGCCCTTGGCGCCATCTTCGCCCATGCCGGTCAGCACTGAGCCGATCGTGGCCATGCCGGCACGAGAGAGCGAACCGAACAGCAGCGTTGCCGAAGGACGGAAACCTTCGACCGGGTCACGATCGACCAGACGCAGCTTGGCCGGAATACCGGGCTCGACGATGACGTGCTTGGTCGGATCGAAGGCGATGTGTACGGTGCCGGCGGTCAGCTCGGCACCATCGACGGCGGCCTTGACTGAACAGGCGCAATCCTTGTCGGCGCGGGTGATGAACATTTCCGCCAGCGCCGGTTCGGTCTGCAGGATGATGACCGAGGGCGGGCAGTTCTTGGGGTACTGCATCAGCACTTCGGTCAGCGCATCGACGCCGCCCATCGACGTGCTGAACGCCGCGATCTTGCCGTTGGGCGAATAGTCCGGGCCGCTCTCGGCAGCTTCTTCGGCCTTGGGGCGCGCGCGCGGCTTGTCGCGAACGTTCGAATTGGCAGCCGCGAGCACGATCTTGCCGAGCTTGCCGACCTGCTTGGCGAACTGTTCCGGCGTGGCCTTGAGCGGCTTGGGGAAGCATTCCACCGCGCCGAGTTCGAAAGCCTTGAGCGAGGTTTCCGTCCCACTCTGGGTAAGGCTCGAAAGCATCACCACCGGCAGCGGGTTGGTGTTCATGATTTCCTCGAGGAACTCGATACCGCTCATGCCGGGCATTTCGACATCGAGGGTGACCACGTTGGGCCGGAGTTCGGCGATCTGGTCGCGTGCCTCGTCCGCATTGGCTGCGGTGCCGACGACGAGGACGTTCTTGGTCTGTTCCAGGACATCGCAAAACAGTGCGCGCATGGCGGCTGAATCGTCGACTACCAGAACGCGGGCGTCATGCATGGGGATCGGACCTTCTGTTGTCTCTAGTGGGCTTCTGATTGCGACATACCTCTAAACTTCCGATGAATTTCCTTAACCACACTACGCACTTCGACTGAGTTTGCAGAAAACGTCGCGTTGTCACCGTTTACCCTAACACTGAACCGTTCCGTGCGCCGGAAATCCGGTGCGGGAAGGTGAATTGAGCGAGTGAGGTTAGTCGCGTGCGTCGAATCCTGCCGAACATCGGTTCTGACTGTTTCGCGCCGTTGCAAGCGCGGAAAAATGCGGATGGCGAGTCACACCGGCAAGGAACGGACGGTCGCTATCAAGGCCGGATCAACGGGGGAAAGTGATGAGTAGCATTACCTTGCCAGCACGCTGCGACAGAGCGGCTGCAGAGGCAATCTGGCCCGAATTTGTCGCGGCGCTGGGCAATGGCGCCCTTCACATCGACGGCAGCGCGGTCGAGCACGTCGGCCAGTCGATGCTGCAGTTGCTGGTGTCGGCCCGCCGCAGCGGCGGAGGCGCAGAAATCCAGACTTCTCCCGCACTCACGGAAGCCGCGCGGCTGACCGGTCTGACGTCGGAACTCTTCGAAGAGAGCGAGCTATGAGCCCCGAGGAAATTCAACAGATCTTCTTCGTCGAATGCGAAGAATCACTGGCAGCGGCCGAGGCCGGGCTTGCCGCCTGCCGGGCAGGCACGCACGACTCGGATACGGTTAACGCCGTGTTCCGTGCCGTTCACTCGATCAAGGGCGGCGCCGGGGCATTCGGGTACTCGGCGCTCCAGGCGTACACGCACACTTTCGAAACGCTCC
The DNA here is from genome assembly GCF_022832385.1 of Novosphingobium album (ex Hu et al. 2023). Lineage (GTDB taxonomy): Bacteria > Pseudomonadota > Alphaproteobacteria > Sphingomonadales > Sphingomonadaceae > Novosphingobium > Novosphingobium album. Next base: position 177,948 of record NZ_JALHLE010000011.1, on the reverse strand, counting down.
TTTCAGACGTGCGCGAAGGGCTGGTGGCGATCGAGGAGCAACTCGTCGATCTGCTGCTGCGCGCACTCGATACCCTTGCAGACCACGTCGAAGCCGCGCGCGAAGGGGGCGATGCTCCTGCTGACGCTGCGCTGATTGCGGAAATGGAAGGCGCCATGGCGGGCAACGCCGCAGCCGCGCCCGCGGCTGCCGCCGAACCGGAACCTGCGCCGCAGCCCGAAGCCGCCTCCAGCGATGACGATGACGAGCCCAAGCCGATCGACGATCTCGATCTTGCGGCGCTGCTAGACGATCTGACCGGTGGCTTTGACGCGCCCGCTCCTGCGGCTGCATCGACGAATGCTCCGGCGGGGCAGGACAAGCGCTGGAAAGTGCATTTGCGGCCGCGCGCGGGCGCCATGCGCAACGGCAGCGAACCGCTGCTGATGCTGCGGGATATCGCCGCGCTCGGCGGCGAAAGCGTATTTTGCGATGTCAGCCAGGTCCCGCCGCTCGACTCGTTCGAAGTTGCCCAGGGGTATCTGGGCTGGACATTCGCGATGCCCGCCGATGTGGCGGAAGACGCCGTGCGCGATATCTTCGATTTCATCGGTGACGATTGCGCCCTCGCCATCGGCAACGACGAGGAAATTCCGGAATTCCGGGCCGAACAGACCGCACCGGCGCCCAAGGCGGAACCGATCGCGGTAGCTCCGGCAGCACCTGCGGCTCCGGCAGCACCTGTGGCTGCTGCTCCCGTTGCAGTCGCGCCGGCCCCGGCGCCTGCCAAGGCTCCGCCCGCCGCTGCTCCTGCCGCTGAAGCGAAGCCGGATTCGGCTGAAAAGCCTGCGGCTGCGGCGCCTGCACCGCCATCTGCAGGGCAGTCGATTCGCATTGACCTGTTCAAGCTCGACCGCCTCATCGATCTTGTCGGCGAACTTGTCATCGCCCAGGCCATGCTGGTCCAGCGTCTCGACGGCGCGGGGATTACCGCGACCGAAGAACTCGGTCTGCTGGAAAGTCTGACGCGCGACATCCAGGAAAGCGCGATGTCGATCCGCGCGCAGCCGATCGCCAGCGTGTTCAGCCGCGTGCCGCGTATCCTGCGCGACCTTGCCGCTTCCACCGGCAAGCACGTCAAGCTGGAAACCATCGGTGAAACCACCGAACTCGACAAGACCGTGATCGAGCGCCTTGGCGAGCCGCTGACGCACCTGATCCGCAACGCGGTCGACCACGGTATCGAAAGCGCGGATGTCCGCATCGCGGCAGGCAAGCCGCCGGAAGGCACGCTGACCCTGTCCGCTGAGCACCGCTCGGGCCGTATTCTCATCACCATTGCCGATGACGGCGCGGGCATCAATCGCGAGCGCGTGCTGGCAAAGGCGGTCGAAAAGGGCATTGTCAGCCCTGACGCACAGCTTTCGGCCGAGGAAATCGACAACCTGATTTTCGCGCCGGGCTTCTCGACTGCGCAGGTCGTCTCCAACATCTCGGGACGCGGCGTGGGCATGGACGTGGTACGCCAGAACGTGAAGGATCTGGGTGGCCGTATCACCATCGAAAGCGTCCCCGGCCAGGGCACGGCCTTCATCCTGACCCTGCCACTGACGCTGGCGATTTCGGACGGTATGATTGTCGATGTCGGCGACCAGACGCTGGTTGTGCCGCTCGCGCACGTGGTGGAAAGCCTTCGTCCCGGCGAGGGGGACTTCCACGGGCTGGGATCGAATGCACAGATGCTTAACGTGCGCGGCCGGTTTATCCCGATCATTTCGCTCAAGACGGCTCTGGGGGCACCCACCGGCGCGACCAATCCGCAGGAAGGCGTGCTGATTGTCGTCGATACCGAAAGCGCAGGCCAGGCCGCGCTGCTGGTGGACGACATCTGCGACCAGCGCCAGTTCGTCATCAAGAGCCTTGCCACCAATTTCCGTGCGGTCGAGGGCGTCGCCGGCGCGACGATCCTGGGCGACGGCAAGGTTGCGCTCATCGTCGATGTCGACGGCCTCGTCGCCTGCGCACTGCCCGCACAGGAAAGGCAGGCTGCGTGACGGCTGTTTCCGCCTCGACCAACACGATTCCCGGAGTCAGCCCGGATATCTACAGCGCTGCCGACTTCGCGCAGATCGCCAGGATCATCTACAGTGCTGCCGGGATCGTGCTGCCGCAGGGCAAGGCCATGCTGGTGTATTCCCGCATCGCCCCGCTCGTGCGCGCGGCGGGGAGTGTCACGTTCTCCAAGTATATCGAACTCATCGGAGAGGATGCGGCCGAACTCAACAAGGCGGTCGCCGCGCTGACCACCAACCACACCTTCTTCTACCGCGAAGCGCACCATTTCGATCACTTGCGCACCGAACTGCGGCCGCGTCTGATCGAGAAGCTGCGTCACCGGCAGCCAGTGCGGGTGTGGTCGGCCGGCTGCTCCAGCGGCGAGGAGACGTGGTCGATCGTCATGACCCTGCTGGGGGCCGACCGTTCGGACGGCGTCAATCTGGCGCGCGGCGACCTGCGAGTGCTGGCCTCCGACATCGCCCCGCACGCGATCAAGAAGGCCGAGGCCGCCACGTATCCGGCGAAGGACCTGAAGCCGGTGCCGGAGGAACTGCGCCGGGCCTGGACCACGGAGAGCGGTGATCAGGTGGTCATGGCGGACGCCATGCGCCAGATCGTGCGCTTCCGCCTGCTCAACCTGCATGGCGACTGGCCGATCAAGGGACAGTTCGATTTCATTTTTTGCCGGAACGTCATGATCTATTTCGACAATCCGACCAAGGAACGGCTCGTCAAGCGCTTCAGCGACGTGCTGGCGCCCGGCGGCTTTCTCTACATCGGCCATTCCGAACGCGTGACCGGCCCGGCCGCGAACGATTTCCAGCTCGTCGGTCCGACGATCTACCGCCGGAGGGCCGCATGAGCATCCGCGTCCTCATCGTCGACGATTCGCCGACCATGCGCGCGATCCTCATGTCGCGGCTGCGCGAACAGCCTGATATCGAAGTGGTCGGTTCTGCATCGAATGCTGCGGAAGGTCGCACGCTGATGAAGCAGCTGGACCCTGACGTGGTCACGCTCGACATCGAAATGCCGGGCATGAACGGTCTCGATTTCCTCGAGAAGATAATGACGCTGCGCCCGACGCCGGTGATCATCGTTTCCGGCGCTACCCAGGAAGGCAATGAAGTGACGGCCCGCGCGCTCGCGCTGGGCGCAGTCAATTGCTATTCGAAATACGATCCCACCGGCAAACTGGCCCTGCAGGACAGCGGCGAGCTGGCCAAGCTGATCCGCGATGCGGCCCAGATCGAGTTCCGCAAGCCCGTACGCAACGCGCCCGCCGTTGCGGAGGAAAGCCGGCGTTCGATCAAACGTGACACCCGTCTGATCGCCATCGGTTCTTCCACCGGCGGGGTCGAGGCGCTGCAGGTACTGCTGCGCGAATTTCCGCGCGACTGCCCGCCCACCGTCATCGTCCAGCACGTTAACCCGCGCTTTGCGCCTGCGATTGCACGCACGCTGGATCAGGTCTGCCCGGCCACGGTGCAGGTGGCGGTGCATGACATGCCGCTCAAGACCGGGCATGTCTATCTCGCCGCCGAGGCCGAGCATCACCTTCTCGTGAAAGGCGATGCCACCCTTTATGCCAAGCTGCGCCGGGGTGAGCCGATTTCAGGCCATGTTCCCAGCGTGGACGCGCTGTTCCACTCCGTCGCCCAGTATGTGGGTGCGGACGCCGTCGGTATCCTGCTGACGGGCATGGGGCAGGACGGTGCCAAGGGGCTGCTGGCGATGGCCAACGCGGGGGCACACACGATCGCCCAGGACGAGGCGACCTGCACCGTCTTCGGCATGCCGCGCGCGGCCATTTCGCTTGGGGCAGCACGCGTTGTCGCACCGATCAGTACCATTGCGCGTCACGCGTTGCACAAGGCGGCCTGATAACAATGAATATAGATCTCACTCCGCCCAACATAACCCGCCTGACCGTGCTGCAGGGCCAGTTCAAGGTCAGCGCCGGCCCCAAGGTGGAATTCAGCACTGTGCTCGGCTCGTGCGTAGCCACGTGCCTCTACGACCCGGTCGTGGAGCTTGGCGGCATGAACCATTTCCTGCTGTCCGAACCGCCGGCCAGCCACAACCCCGGCGAAGTGGACGTGCACTACGGCGTTTACCTGATGGAAATGCTGATCAACGAAATGCTGTCCTACGGAGCTCGCAAGGATCGTTTGCGCGCTCACCTTTACGGCGGTGCGAACATTCGTGCGGGAATGCAGCAGATCGGCACGGCCAATGCCGAATTTGCCCGCAGCTTCCTGGTGCGTGAGCATATCACCCTGGTTCGCGAGGACCTCGGCGGTACGAATGCCCGCCGCGTGGATTTCCGTCCGGCATCCGGCCAGGTCCGGTGCCGAACTGTCGCCCCCTCGGATGCTCCCGAGGTTAAACCGCAACCCGTGTTCCGCCCGGTACCGCGCGGCGAAGTCGAACTGTTCTGACCAAACGAGGCATCCGATGTCCAAGACTACCCGCATTCTTACTGTAGACGACAGCGCGTCGATGCGCGCGCTGCTCAATCACGCACTGTCCACCAATGGTTTTGACGTGGCCCAGGCCGACGACGGCGTTTCCGCGCTGGAGTGGCTTGCGGTCAACGAGGTTGATGTCGTCATCACCGACATCAACATGCCCCGTCTCGACGGCTTCGGCCTGATCGAGCAGGTGCGTGGCGGCACCCGCCACCGCGACCGGCCGATCCTGGTGCTGACCACTGAAAGCTCGGACGAGAAGAAGGCACGTGCCCGCGCTGCCGGTGCAACCGGCTGGATCGTCAAGCCCTTTGACACCGACAAGCTCGTCGCGGCCGTGCGCCGCGTCGCCCACTGATTTCACCCGCAAAGGAGGTTCAGGACATGCACCGCGAACTTATCACTTTCGAAGTCGCCGGCCAGATCTTCGCGCTCGACATCATGTCGATCCGCGAAATCCGGGCGTGGACGCCCGTCACGCCGATGCCGCGCGTACCGGCATACGTCGCAGGCGTGGTCAACCTGCGCGGCACCGTGCTGCCGGTGATCGATCTCGCCGCCCGTCTCGGCTGGACGCCGACCGAGGCGACGCCGCGCCATGCGATCATCGTGTGCCAGATCAACGGCCAGTCGCAGGGGCTCATCGTCGATTCGGTCAGCGACATCGTCGCGCTCGACACCGATACGCTGCAGCCGCCGCCGACCACCGGGCAGGAAGACGTTACGCCGTTCCTGGAAGGCCTTGCGGCCATCGAGGAACGCATGGTCATGGTAATCGATCTGCAGGCGCTGAGCGCTTCAGAGGATCACGCGATCGCGGCCTGAAGCGGATGATGCACGAACCCAAATTTACGGCAATGGCCGAAGTGCTGGGCGAACTCGGGTCCGAGATCGAAGCCCTGGGCGAAGTGCTGTGCCGTGATGAGGATTTCGCTGCGCGCCATATGCGCGAGTTGCAGGCGATCGACCTGATCGCTCAGAAGCAGCGCGTGCTCGCCTCCATTCTGGCGGCGGGGTTCAGTGCCAGCGAAATGCGCAGTATCAGTCTGGAAGCCCTGCGGCATCGCTTCGCGGGCTTCATCGAAGAGACCGACGTGACCTGTTGTGAAGTCACGATCAGCGGGCCGGATGATCCGGACGCGCTGGGTCTTTGGGATTGATGCCTTCCCAGCATCCGTGAAGGGGCGGGCAGTTCAGCCCCTGCCACGGAACGAGAGCCGCAAAGGCTTGAGCCATGGTTCGACGAAGCGGGTTCGTCGAACCATGGCTTTCGTGCGTCTGGCCTATAGCTGGTGCTTGAACTGGCGGGTTCCCGCGCCCATGCCGGGAGCATGAATCAGGATGCCCGCCGACAGGCCCCCGCCGCCGCCCGCAATCGCGATCCCATACTTGCCGTGTTGCGCGAGGTGCTACCGCCGTCCGGGCTCGTGCTCGAACTGGCGAGCGGCACGGGCGAGCACGCGGTGCATTTCGCCAGGGCGCTTCCCGGTCTGGTATGGCAGCCGAGCGATCCCGATGCGGATGCCCGCGAATCCATAGGCGCGTGGAGAGGAACCGAAGCGCTGACCAACCTTCTGCCGCCGGTGGCGCTCGATGCGGCCGCGCCGCTGTGGCCGGTCGAAACCGCCGATGCCGTCGTCTGCATCAACATGATCCACATCAGTCCGTGGGCGTCGACCGAGGGACTGATGGCAGGGGCAGGGCGCTTGCTGGCGCCGGGACATCCGCTGGTGCTCTATGGCCCGTACCGCCGCGCCGGGCATCCGATCGAACCGGGCAATCAGGCTTTCGACGAGGATCTCAAGCGCCGCGATCCGCGCTGGGGCCTGCGCCAGCTCGAAGACGTGAGAGCCTGTGCGAAGGAGCATGGCCTCGTTCTGGAGCGGTACGTGGAAATGCCGGCCAACAATCTCTCGGTAATTTTCAGGAAGCGCTGAAACTGCGTCGTGTCCGGCCTGGCAGCACGAGGAACTGCCCGGCGGCGCGGACCACGAAGAACACCGTGAAGGCTGCCCACAGTCCGTGGTTGCCGAGCGGGTGCAGCAGCCAGAGCAGCGCGAGGTAGAGCGTCATGGCGACCGCCATTGTCCCCAGCATGGCCCGCGTCCACCCGGCGCCGACGAACACGCCGTCGAGCACGAACGAGGCGACGCCCACCAGCGGCAGCGCGATGACCCATCCGATGTAGCTCCCGGTCGTAGCGACGACGCGCGGGTCGGTGCTGAACCAGGCTGCAAGCGGCGCGCCTGCTACGGCGTAAGCCAGTGTCAGCACCAGTCCGGTACCGCCGCCCCAGAGCAGCGCGGCACGCACGGCGGTGGTGAAACGGGCACGGTCACCGGCGCCCTGCGCTTCACCGCACAGAACCTGCGATGCGCTTTCGAAACCGTCCAGGATCAGTGTCGAGAGCATGAAGAGCTGGAACAGGATCCCGTTCGCCGCCAGCGTCACCGGCCCCTGTTGTGCGCCTGCGCGGGCGAAGATCAGGATCGCGCCGGTCAGCAGCAACGTGCGCGCGAAGAGGTCGCGGTTCAACGCAAAGAGGCGGGCGAGGGCATCGCGGTGCCATGTCGTGCGCTGGCGCGCGGCGGCAAAGGCCTCGCGGGCTGAGGGTTGCCGCAGGACGATGGCGGCCAGCAGCAGGAACTTGAGCAGCTCCGATCCCAGCGTCGCCGAAGCCACCCCGGCCACGCCCCAGTGCATGACCAGCACCAGAAACAGGTCGAGCGCGATGTGAACGGCATTGGCGGCGATTTCCACCACCAGCACAGGACGTACCAGCCGCTGGCCGATCAGCCAGCCGACCAGCACGCAATTGCCCAGCCAGACCGGCCCGGCCCAGTAGCGGATGCCGATATAGACGTGCGCATCGGCACGCACCTGCGCCCTGGCTTCGAGCAGATCGAGCCCGGCGGGAATGGCCCAGGGCATTGCCACGAGCAGCAGAGCGCCTATCCCGAGCGCGACGGCCATGGCGCGCGCCAGGGTTTCTCCCTGTGCGGTCCTGTCTCCGCTCCCGGCGCTCTGCGCGGTCAGCGCGACCGTGCTCGTGCGCAGGAAGTTGAAGACGTTGAGCAGGCCCATCATGAACTTGGCGCCCAGTTCCACCGCCCCTTGCGCCGGGGCATCGCCGAGCCGCCCGATCGCCCACATGTCGGCAAGTCCGAACAGCGCCGTCGCCACGTTTGTCAGCATCGCGGGGAGGGCGATTGTCCAGAGCAGGCGCGCAGTGCTGTGTTGCGGCGGCTGCAAGGTCATTCGCCGCTGATCGGTTCGGCCGGGGCGGTGATGCGTTGCGGGCGTTGAAGCAGGAAGACCATGGCGCAAGCGAGGATACCGACAATCGACAGTGCCCAGAAGGCATCGATATAGGCCACCATTGTCGCCTGTCGCACGATCTCATGTTCGATGCCGGCGATCGAGGAGGGCAGGGTGAAGTCGGCATCAGGCATCGCCGAATGTACCACCGGGTTGTCCGGGCGCAGGCCCTCGGTCAGGCGCGACTGCACTTTCGCCTCGTTGCGGTAGATCAGCACCTGCACCAGTGCGATACCTGCCGCGCCGCCATAGCTGCGCAGCAGGGTGTTGAGCGCGGCCCCTTCGTTGCGCAGGTGTGCGGGCAGGGTGGAGAAGGTCATCATCGACAGCGGCACGAAGATTGAACTGGAGCCCATGCCCTGGATCACGCCGGTGGTCACGACGATCCAGTCGCTCGATTGCAGCGTCATGTGCGAGAGATGCCACATCGAGAAGGCAGCCAGCAGCATCCCGAAACCGATGAGCAGGCGCGGATCGACGCGGTTGATCAGGCGGCCCATCGCCAGCATCGCGATCAGCACGCCCAACCCCCGCGGGGCCATCGCCATGCCGACATCGATGATCGGATAGCCGAACAGGTTGGAGAGCATTTCGGGCAGCAACGACATCGGGCTGTAGATCAGCACGCCGAGGAAAAAGCCCACGATCGAGCAGATCACGAAGTTGCGGTCCGTGAATACGGCTGGGCTGACGAAAGGATGTTTCGTTGTCATCGAATGGACGATGAAGAGATAGAATGCGCAGCCCGCGAGCACCGTCTCGATCCAGATCTCGGTCGAGGAGAACCAGTCCTGCACCTGCCCCCGGTCGAACAGCAATTGCAATGCGCCGATCCCGACGGCCAGCAGCACGAAGCCGAGAAAATCGAGCCTGGCGCCTTTCTTCCCGGCATATTCTGGCATTGTCGCAGTCAGGCCCAGCCACGCCATGATCCCGACCGGCAGGTTGATGAAGAAGCACCAGCGCCACGATATGTATTCGGTCAGCCACCCGCCCGCCAGTGGTCCCACCAGCGGCCCGGTAATTGCGGCCATGCCGAAAATGGCCATGGCGCTGCCGTGTTCCTCTGGCGGATAAGCATCGAGCAGCGTGGCCTGACTCATCGGCACCAGTGCTGCCCCGGCCATGCCCTGCAGCACACGGAACAGGATCAGCTCGTCGAGATTGGTGGCTGCCCCGCACAGGCCGGACATGACCGTGAAGAAGAAGATCGAGGTCAGCACCACCCGCTTGCGGCCGAACCGCCCGGCGAGCCAGCCGGTCAATGGCGTGAAGATCGCCAGGGCCACGATGTAGCTCGTGAGCACCCAGGTGATCTGCTCGCGCGAGGCCGAGGTGCTGCCCTGGATGTGCGGCAGCGCGACGTTGGCGATCGTCGTGTCGATCTGGTTCATGATCGCCGCAGCCATGACGAAGAACGTCATCAGCCGCCGCGTCGCCGGGGGAGGATAGGGATGGTTCACGGGAGGATACGGACGGGACAGGACTCGCTTTCATCACGGGCCTACCGGAGCAGATGGCACCCGGCAATCGTTGCTGTGAGGTGAAGGCAAGGCGAATCGGCACCAGAGGGCGAATCACCTGTCGATCGCACGCCAGGAGCAGCCGATACGAAAAATCGATGCTGCGATGCACAAATACCGTCGGGGCGAACTTCGTGCGGCAAGGGCGCAAAGTGTGATTCTGCACGCGACCTCGCGGCAGACCGCTTGTGTTAATCGATGATAAGGTAATGTTGCGTTTGCGAAGAGATCGGCGCGCCGGGTAGATAATTAAACCCCCCGGCGCGCTCTCTCCCAACACCGGCAAAGCCGCAAGCGGCCTTTCGCGGCCACATTGCAACATTAAGCCGGTTTGGCAAAGCAATAATCGCACAGTTTGCTGCGCAATATGCGCATTTCTGAACTATGGCGGCTTCCTACAATTAATGAGAGAAGTTCATTTTTTTGTCACTCGGGCGATGTTTCGCGTTGCCCGTTGCGCTTCGGCGATCGCCGTGATCGGTTGAGGGAGGTTACCGGCAAGAATGGTTGTGGGAGAGGCTGGCGATGGAACAGCGCATACTGGGCGACGGACTTGAAGTTTCCGCGCTGGGGCTAGGCTGCATGAGCGTGAGCGGTGCCTATGGTCCGCGTTTGTCTCAGGACGAATGCAATGCCCTGCTGCGCGGCGCATTCGAGAGTGGCATTACTTTCTTCGATACCGCCGAGATCTATGGTCCCTTCGTTGGCGAGGAGATGGTGGGCAAGGCGCTTGCGCCGATCCGCGGGTCGGTGGTGGTGGCGACCAAGTTCGGTTTCCGCACCCAGAACAAGGCTGAGCCCGGAAAGCCGATTCAGGGTTTTGACAGCCGCCCCGAACACATTCGCGAAGTCTGCGATGCCTCGCTCGCGCGGCTCGGCATGGAGTGCATCGATCTGCTCTATCAGCACCGGGTCGATCCCGATGTGCCGATCGAGGATGTCGCCGGAACCGTCGGCGACCTGATCCGCGAGGGCAAGGTACGTCACTTCGGCATGTCCGAGGCGTCCGCCGACCTGATCCGCCGTGCCCATGCCGTGCAGCCGGTGGCGGCAGTGCAGAGCGAATATTCGCTGTGGTCGCGCGATGTCGAACAATCGGTGCTGCCCACGTTGCGCGAGCTGGGCATCGGTTTCGTGCCCTACAGCCCGCTCGGGCGCGGGTTCCTGACCGGCGGCGTGAAGCCCGGAGAGCTGGCCGGTGACGACTGGCGCGCGAGCATGCCGCGCTTCAGCGGAGAGGCCGGTGCGCACAACTTCCGGCTGGTCGAGGCGCTGCTGTCGCTGGCCGAACGCAAGGGCGTGACGGCAAGGCAGCTTGCCCTCGCCTGGGTGCTTCACCAAGGTAAGGACATCGTGCCGATCCCCGGCACCCGCAGGCTTGACCGGCTGCATGAAAATGCGGCGACCGCTGATATTGTGCTGTCGGCGGAAGACCTGTCCGGGATCGAGCAGGCCATGCCCATCGCCCAGGTGCAGGGCGGGCGCTACGCATGACTCCGCTTGACGTGCAGAATGCCGATCCGGCGGCGTTTCTCGCGGCGTTGGAGGCCCGGGCCGAACGCGTTGAAACGCCGTGCGGTGATGGCACCATGGTCTGGCGCATCTGGGGCGAGGGGAAGCCGCTGGTTCTCGCCCACGGCGCGCAAGGAGCATGGTCGCACTGGGTGCGTAATATCGAGCACTTGTCCCGCCGCCGCCGTTTGATTGTCGCCGACCTGCCGGGGCATGGGCAATCGGCGATGCCGGAGACGCCTGATCATGAAGGCATATCCAGGGCGCTGGCGCAGGGACTGGAGCACATTCTAGGCCGCGAGGGCTTGCCGGTGGACCTGTGCGGCTTTTCCTTCGGCGGGGTCGCGTTCGCCCATCTCGCCGCCTTCTATCCGCATGTGGCGCGCAGGCTGGTGATCGTCGGCTGCGGCGGGCTTGATACGCCGGGCGGGCATCCGCGGCTCGGCCGGATCAGCGGACTGACCGGCGATGAGCGGCGCGCGGCGCTCAAGGCGAACCTGCTGGGGCTGATGCTGCATCATCCTGACAGCGCCGACGAACTGGCGATCCACATGCTGCTGCCCACGGCCAAGGCCGCGCGGCTGAACGTGCCACATCTCGTTCTGCCCGACCGTCTTGTGAAGATCCTTCCGCGCGTCCGTGTTCCGGTGGATGCGATCTGGGGAGAGCTGGATCTGCCGCACCCGGACCCGGCGGCACAGGAAGCGGTGTTGCGGCAGGTTCAGCCGGACACGGATTTTCGTGTCGTTCCTGATGCAGGGCACTGGGCGATGTACGAGAGACCGGAAGCGTTCGAAGCCGCGCTCCTCGGTATATTGGACGGTCCCTTGCGTCCTCTCGCGGCTGGCTGAGCTGAAACGTCCTTCGCGCAAAAAGAAAGGGAGCCGCAGGGCTCCCTTTCGCATGAGGTCGGGGTGTCCGACTGGAATCCTACCACTCCAGCGCGACTTCCTCGGGGCCGATCACGCCGCCGGGACGGTACTCGATGTGTGCGCCGTCTTTCAGCTTGAAGGCGGGGATGCGCTTGAGCCATTCCTGAAGTGCGATCTTCACTTCGAGGCGCGCGAGGTGGCCGCCCATGCAGCTGTGCACGCCGACGGTGAAGGCGAGGATCGTCTTGCGCGGGCGGTCGAAATCGACTTCCAGCGGGTTCGGGAACACGTCGGGATCGAAGTTGCACGCGGGCAGGATGAAGGTGACGCGGTCGCCCTTCTTCATCTGCACGCCGCGCATCACGTAGTCCTGATCGAGCACGCGGCCCGAGAAGGTCACCGACCAGCGGCGCAGCAGTTCCTCGACGATCTTGTCGATATCATGGTCCATCCGCTCGATGATTTCCTGCACCTTGGCAGGGTTCCGGGCGAGGTAGAGCCAGATGTTGTTCAGCGTGGCGAACACGGTGTCGAGGCCGCCGATGAACAGGAAGCAGACGAAGCCGAAGATCTCCTTGTCGGAAAGCGGCACGCCGTCCGGCGCGGCATGGGCGATCAGGCTGACGACGCCGTCGTCTGGATTCGCCTTCTTGTCCGCGATTGCGTCCTTCAGGTACTCGGTGATGCTCATCATCGCCGCGCCCATGCGTTCGCGGTCGTTGGAGTGCAGCAGTTCCATCGCCCACGACACGAACGTATCGCGCATGTCCTGCGGCAGGCCCATGATGTCGAGGAACACCGAAACCGGCAGCGGACGGCCGAATTCCTCGGTGAACTCGCATTCGCCCTTGCCGATGAACTGGTCGATCAGGTCGTTCGCGCGCTGGCGGATCAGGCCTTCCAGTTTCTGCACGCCCTTGGGCGAGAACACCGGATCGACGATGTTGCGGTACTTGCGGTGGTGTGGCGGATCGATCTCGATCGGGATGAAGTAAAAATAGTCGTTCGGATCGCGCGGGAAGGGCGTGGCGCCCTCGTTCGAGAAGATGTCCGGGTGGCGCAGGCCGAACAGGGCATCCTCATGCTTGGTGAGGTGCCACATGTTGCCCATCGGGCTGACGTCGTAATAGATCGGCGGCTGCTTTTCGTGCAGCGCGGCCATGAAGCCGTGCGGGTCGGCGAGGAATTCCGAACCCACGGTGAGGCCGGACTGGCGCACCAGCTCCTGCGGGACGTGGGCAGGCACCTGATCCATGCCGGCATAGCGCGGAAGCGTGGGCGGAACGGGGTTTGCTGCGTCTATCGGCACGGTATCTCTCCCTATGTTCTGAACCGGCGGATCAGTACTGCGATTCGGGCATGTGGATGACGAGACCGTCGAGTTCGTCGGTCATCTCGATCTGGCAGGAAAGGCGGCTGTTCGGCTTCACTTCCGCCGATGCGTTTTCCAGCAGTTCCTCTTCGGCCTCGGACGAGGGGCCGCCGACTTTCGCGGTCCAGGCATCGTCGATGTAGCAGTGGCAGGTGGCGCAGGACAGCGCCCCGCCGCATTCGCCGGCAATGCCTTCGACGCCGTTGTACACCGCGCCATGCATCACGTTTTCGCCGGCCGGCACGTCGATCTGCGTCTCGTGGCCGGTGTGGTCGATGTAAGTAACCTTGGGCATCAATCTCTCCTGGAAGTTCGCGAGAACATCGTTCTCAATTTTTTAGCCCGACACGGCTTGTAGTGTCAACGTACAACACATTGCCGGAGGAACCGAGATGCAGGCACTGGACCCCGGAAGGGACTCCGCTTAGGCAATGTCAATGTCAGGACAGTCCCTCTATCCCGCAGCGCCGGCTGCCGTTCCAGGCGGCGAACGTGACCGGGCCCGTATGCTGATTGGTGCTGCCTACGACCTGCTCGACGAAAGCGGGCTGGAAGGGCTGACTATCCGGGCCGTGCTGGCGAAAACCGGGCTGGCGCGACGGGCCTTCTACGAGTGTTTCCAGGGCAAGGACGACCTGGTGCTGGCCGTGTTCGACAGTTCGTTGCGCGCGGCGGCGGCCCAGTTCCGTGATTTCACCCAGAAATGTGACGGGCCCGAGGATGCGCTGCGGGTGATCGTGACGAGCATTGTCGTCGGCCAGCTTGGTCACGATCGCATGGGGGCCAACCGGCGCGGCGCGGCGCTCAGCCGCGAGCACTTGCGGCTGGCGCAGACGCGTCCGGCAGAACTGCAATCGGCGCTTCAGCCTCTGCTCGACCTGATGGCGGGCTATGTCAGCACCGGTATCCGCGCGGGCGTTTTCCGTGCCGCCGATCCGCATGCGCAGGCGCGGTTGATCTACAATCTCGTTTCCACGACGGTGCACACCTTGCTGCTGGCGGAAGAAGGGGGCGCGGCGGATCTGCACGAACGCGAGGAACTGGCCGCCAGCATTTGGGAATTCTGCCGCCGGGGCATCATCGCATAGAGCATTACAACGGCTCGACCAGTTGCAGGAGCCGCTCGATATCGGATGGATAGGCCAGTCCCGTGCCGGCCCGCAACACGGCAGCTGAACCGGCAGCAACGCCGAAGCGGAAGGCTTCCAGTTCGGTCATCCCGGTGCTCAGCGCGAAGATCATGCCCGCGACGAAGCTGTCGCCTGCCCCCACTGCGCTGGCCGCCTCGATCCTGAGGGAAGGCAGGAACACCGGGCCTCCCTCGCGGGCGAGGATCGCCCCCTCCTGTCCGAGCGTCACGGCGACAAGGCGCGCCTTGCCAGCCTGCACGATGTCCATCGCTACCTGCTCGATCTCTCCGCGCGTATCGAGCTTGCGCCCCACGTACTGCTGCAGTTCACCCTGGCTGGGCTTCACCAGTAGCAGCGATCCGGCATCAATCCCCTGCATGAGCGCGCGCCCCGAACTGTCGAGCACGATCTCGATTCCGCGCGGGCGCAGCAGGCGGGTCACGCGGGCATAGTAGTCGTCGGGCACACCGGGCGGCAGCGAGCCGCTCAGCACCATGATGTCGCAATCCGACTGGCTGATCAGATCGAGGCACTCGGTCCATTCGCGTTCAGAGATCTTCGGCCCCTGCGGGGTGAAGCGGTATTCCTTGCCCGTTTCGTGTTCCAGCACGGCGGAGGCGATGCGCGTGGGCCCGGTGATCGGGATGCGCGTGCGCACCAGTTCGTGCGAATCGATCAGCCCGTCGAGCGCCGGGCCGGTTGCACCACCCGAAAGGTAATAGCAGCGCGCGTTGCCGCCGAGCCGGGTGAACACCCGCGCCACGTTGATGCCCCCGCCGCCAGGCGCGTACCATTCGTTGTCCGTACGCATCTTGTGCGTGTGCCGCATCCGGGAGATGTCATAGGATACATCAATCGTGGGATTCATCGTCAGGGTGGCGATGTCTTTCATCAGGAAGGCTCCGGGGCGGCAGGAGAAGAAGGCGCTGGAATCACGCGCCATAATGCGACAGGTTCGGGCGGCACAGTCAACAGGCGTGCGAAGGGAGAGGACCGATGAAATTCCGGCCGCTGCATCGCGATTTCGGCGTGGAGGTGCTGGGCTTCGATACCCAAACGGGCGGCACGGAGGCCGAGATTGACGCGCTGCGATCCGCCTGGGATGCGCACGGGCTGCTCCTGTTCCGCGGTGGCGGACGCCTTTCGCCCGAGCGCCAGCTGGAGATCGCGGCATGGTTCGGCCCGCCGCCGCCGGTCGCCAATGGAGGGAAGGACGATTTCGTCACGGTGCTGCGCAACGACGATGCGGCGGGCTCGGTCATGCTGCCGTTCCATTCGGATCTGACTTATACCGACCATCCAATCCACGGGATCTGCCTCCACGCCATCGCTCTGCCGCAAGGGGCTACTGCGACCACCTTCGTGAGCGGCACGGCGGGCTGGCGCCACCTGCCACAGGACCTGAAGGACGATGTCGAGGGGACTACCCTTCGGCACAAGCTGGACATGTTCGCCAGCGGCTACGACTGGCCGGTCTTCATTGCGGAGCATCCCACCGTTCTGCCGCACCCGCGCACCGGACAGCCCGTTCTGTTCGTGACGCAATACCATGCCGACCGGATCCTGGAATTTGACGACGGGCGTAGCCGGGCCGTGCTGGAGCACCTCTTCGCGCACCTCTATGCGGACGAGGCCCGTTACGACCATATCTGGCAACTTCATGACCTGCTGATGATAGACAACATCGCGCTCCAGCATGCGCGCATGGCCCATGCCGACCCGGCCGAGGGCGAGCGCGCCCTGCAGCGCGTTGCGCTTTCGGATGCAACGCTGGACGAACTGGTGGAGCGGGCGCGTGCGCAGGAAGCTGCGCGGGCTTAGGTCTGAGATACGAGGCGCAAATCAGGGACGGCCTTCAATGGGATCTATTCGCGATTTTCTTGCAGAAGCGGACTTTCCGGACACGCCGGCATTGCTGACATCGACTGGTGGCCGCACAAAAATGGGCGGCCCTGCAAGGGCCGCCCGTGAGGTTGGCCCTTGCAAGATGCAGAAGCCTCGGGTCGCACCGCAGTCTTGTCACCCGACACAGTGCGGATATAGCGTGAAAAATGACGTCAAATTCTGGAGTCAAATTCTCCAATGCGCGCCAGACCTGCTAACAGATGATAGCCATGGACAAGCCAAAGCCCACCCCCGAGCCACTGTCGCTGCTCGAAATCCAGCGCGCATTTGAAACGAAGTTTGGTGTCCACACGCTCACCGGCGAATATGAACTGATCTACTGCCTGCTTGATGAAGAATGGGCCACACCCTTACACCTTCAGCAGCGCTCCCGTCTTTCGGGAACTGCATTTTATTATACGCTCGCGGGAATGATATCGCGCGGCGTGTTAGTCACCCGCTCGCACCCGCGCGATCGGCGTAGCAAGCTCTATGGCCTTAGCGAGCCGATGCACAAGCTGGTTCTCGGGCAGCACGCCGGCTACATGGAACTTGCCCGGCCGGTTCTTTCCGATGAGCCCAATGCCGCCACTGCGCTAAGCATGGGCAAGTCCTACATCTATCGCGGAAGCCAGGTCAGCCATCTCACGGCCGAGTTCCAGATCCTGCTCTATCTCTATCTCGCGGCGGTCCTGTCGAATGTTGAGATGTCGCGGTTCATCGACGTGTCACCGTCCGGGTTCAATGTCAGCCTTCGCAGACTCAGATCGCTGGACATGGTGACGACGGTGGTCAATCCGGCCGACAGACGAGGTAGGCTCTATGCGCTGACGGGAGAGGTGCGAGCCGAACTGAACCAATTGCACCGCCGGGTGTTTGCCTGGCTCGGCAATCACACCGTAAATTCGTAGGCCCGGTTGATCATATCGTCAGGGCAAGTTCAACGAAGTCGAAAAGTCTCATGCCCATTGCGTTTTGATCCGCTTGCCCCGGCTTTCCGGTCGTTTAACCGCCTGACCACGCCGCCAGCGAAGCGGACAATCATTCAGCTAGTATCCGGTTGAGATAATCTGCGAATTTGTCCCGCAGTCAGGCTGCGCGGCGCCCCGGAACGGTCAATGTTCGGCCGTGCTCGGGCTTGCCGAACAGGAAGCCCTGGCCTTGCGCGCAGCCTTCGTCGCGCAGGTAGTCGCGTTCGAATTCGCGCTCGATGCCTTCGGCCGCGACGGTCAGGCCCAGGCTCTTGCCAAGCCCGATCACCGCGCGGATCACCGCGCGCGAATTGGCTTCGCGGTGCAGGTTCAGGATGAACGCCTTGTCGATCTTGATCTTGGTGAAGGGGTAGTTGAGCAGGTAGCTCAGCGAGGAATAGCCGGTGCCGAAATCATCGAGCGAGATGCCGATGCCGAAGGCGCGCAGGTTGCGGATGATGGCGGAGGTCCGCGGCCCCTTTTCCATCAGCACCGCCTCGGTAATTTCCAGTTCCAGCCGTTCGGCATTGAGGCCGGAGGTGGACAGGGCGTTGATGACGGTGCTGAGCAGCTTGCCATTGCGGAACTGAAGCGGGGAGACATTGACCGCGACCTTGACGTGATCGGGCCAGTTGGCCGCCTCGCGGCAGGCCTCGAACAGCACGAAGCGGCCGAGCTGGTCGATGATCCCCATTTCCTCGGCGAGCTGGACGAAGACATCGGGCGGGACGAGGCCGCGCACGGGATGGTTCCACCGCAGCAGTGCCTCGTAGCATTCCACCTCGCCCGTGGTGAGGTTGACGAGCGGCTGGTAGTGAACCTCCAGTTCGCCGCCGCTGACGGCCGCGCGGAAATCCTGTTCCAGCTTGTTCTTTTCCTGCGCGGCGGCATCCATGCTGGCCTCGAAGACCCGGCAGCTGCCCCGCTGCTCGCCCTTGGCGGCATAGAGCGCGAGGTCGGCATAGCGCATCAGCGTTTCGGGATCGCGGCTGTCGTAAGGCGAAGACGCGAAGCCGACGGTGGCGCCGATGTGGATCAGGTGGCCATGAACGAAGAACGGTTCGGACAGCGTCGAGATGATCGACTTGGCGACCAGTTCTGCCTGCATCAGGCTGGAGCGGCGGAAGATGATCGCGAACTCGTCGCCGCCGATCCGGCAGAGCAGGGCGTCGGGGGGAATGAGTTTGAGCATGCGTGCGGCGGCATCTTTGAGCACCACGTCGCCGAACATGTGTCCGTAAGTATCGTTCACGGCCTTGAAATGGTCGAGGTCGACGAGGGCTATCGTGACCGTGTCCGCAGTTTCCTGCTCGCTCAGAACTTTGCACAGGTGTTCGCGGCAGTGGGCGCGATTGACGAGGCCGGTCAGTTCATCGTGGCGGGCCATGTGTTCCATGCGCTGTTCGATGCGGCGGCGCTCGGTCATGTCGAAGATCGAAATGATCGTCGCGGAATAGCCTTCGAGTTGCGAAAGCCGGGTGGCGACGACTGCATCCACGCACGAACCGTCGCGGTGGAGCATCTGCCAGCAGTTGTTGGTGTCCGAGTGGTCGATCGCCAGCATCGCGGCAGCCTGGGGCCAGACTGTTTCTGGGAACAGATCGCGTGCGGCAAGCCCCGCCATGGCCTGCCGCTCGTATCCGAAAAAGGCGCAGGCCGCTTCGTTGGCCGAACGGATGAGGCCGCTTTCGATGTCATAGACGAGCATGGGCAGCGGGTTGCGCTCGAACAGCAGGCGGAAGTTCTCTTCCTTCTGCTTGAGATCGGTAATGTCGACGCGGATGCCGACCGTGCCGCATCCTTCGATCTTGCGTTCCTCGATCATGATGCAGCGGCCGTTGGAAAGCCACTGTTCGTGGCGGCTTCCCGGCTGCTGCAACCGCTCAAGGCGTTCTGCCAGCCATTGTTCCTCGCGGCCTATGGCCTCGGGATAGTCACCGCGTTCGATACCGATGCGCAGGGTATCCGCCAGCCTCGCGCCCGGTTGCAGCAAATCGGCGGAGCGGCTGTAGATTTCTGCATATTGCTCGTTCCAGAACATGTACCGGTCGTCTTCGTCGAGAAAGACGATGCCGTGGGGCAGCGCCTCGATCGATTCCCGCAGCCGCAGTTCCGCGCGCGAGGCCGCCTGCAGCGCCAGCTCGAGCGACTGCATGGCCTGTTCGCCAGCTACCAGACCGGACTGTTCCTCAGGAAACCGACGATGCACGTTGACCCCTCATGATGCGGGTCACGCTATGGGCCGAGTGTTAATTTTTTTACCACCGCAACAGCGTGAAATTGCAATTTTTCGCAGCTACTTACGGGAAAATTGTCTCTGAGGACCAGGTGTTGCGAGCGACTTTTTCGGACCATGCGGAACAATGCGTATCCGGCAGGTTGCCAATCAGAAGTTGACCGCGTCGGGCAGGTCGAGGCTTGGCGCTGCGGCCGGACGGCCGAAGTAATACCCCTGTGCCTCGTCACACCCTTCGCTTTCGAGCACCTGCAACTGGCCTTGGGTCTCGACACCCTCGGCCAGGACCGGGATGGAGAGGCTCCGGCCCAGCGAAAGGACCGTGCGGATGATGGCCAGCGCCTGGTGACTGGTTTCCGCGCGCAGCAGGAACGACTTGTCGATCTTGATCTTGTCGAAGGGGAACGCATGCAAGGTGTCGAGCGAGGAATGGCCGGTGCCGAAATCATCGATCGCCACGCTGACGCCCATGGCCTTGAACTGGCGCAGGTAGTGCAGCGCGCGCAGCTTGTCGGTGATGATTGCGGATTCGGTAACTTCCAGTTCCAGCCGGTTCGGCGAGAGGCCGGTTTGCAGCAGAATGGCGCGGAAGCGTTCGATCAGGCCATCCTGCAGGAACTGCACCGGCGAGAGATTGACTGCGACCTTGAGCGTTTCGGGCCAGTGCCTGGCCTCCGCGCAGGCCTCTTGCAGCACCCAGTCGCCGATCGCGAAAATGTCGCCGGTCTCTTCGGCCAAAGGAATGAATTCAGTGGGCGAGATCAGGCCGCGCTTGGGATGGTGCCAGCGTAGCAGCGCTTCGTAACCGGAGATTTCCCCGGTCTTGAGCGAACGCTGCGGCTGGTAGAGCAGGCGCAGTTCGCCGGAAGGCACGGCATGGCGCAAGTCGCTGGCGAGCTGGCGGCGGGCGCGGGCGCTTTCGTCCATGTCAGGTTCGAAGAAGCAGACGGTAAGGCCAATTGATGACTTCGTCCGCTGCAGCGCGAGGTCCGCGTTGTTGAGCAAGGTCTCGCGATCCTCGCCGTCGCGCGGGTAGACTGCCACGCCCAGACTTGTGGCGAGAGACAGGCTTCGGGCCTGGATTGTCACCGGGGCGACGAAGGCATCCGTCAGGCGGGTCAGGAATTCGTCGAGTTCGGCCCGATCGTTGAATGATTTGGCTGCGGCGAATTCGTCACCTCCCAGGCGCGCGGTCACTTCGCCGTCCCCCATCACGCTGGTCAGGCGTCCGGCAATGGCCTGTAGCGCCTCGTCACCGGCTGCGTGGCCATAGGTGTCGTTGATTTCCTTGAAGCGATCGAGATCGATGGCGATGGCGGCGATATGTGTTCCGCGTTCCGCAGCTTTCTCGATCGCGTGGTCGAGGCGCCGGTGATAGCGGGCGCGATTGGGCAATCCGGTCATCGCATCATGGAAGGCCATGTGTTCGATCGTCGCCTCCGAGCGGCGCTGCTCGGTGATGTCGGTGCAGGTGGTGACCCAGCCGCCGTCGGCCAGTGGACTGTTGGCCATCGATATCACCCGGCTGCCGTCCAGTTCCGTCATCACTGGTGACGCACGCTCCTCGCCGAGGGCATCGTCGATGATCTGCCGGAACTCCCAGAGTTGTTCAGCGGCGCGCTGAGGACCACCGGTGTTCATGAATCCGGCTACGATCAGCCGGCCCAGCGGCGTGCCGGGCACAGTATCGGCTTCTGTCAGGTTCCACAGTTCGCGAAAGCGCTGGTTGCACAGGACCACGCGTTCTTCAGCATCGAACAGGCACAGGCCCTCGTGCATGTTCTCCAGCGCGGTATCGAGCTGGCGCGAAGTCTCCGCTGCGAGTGCCTGGGCCTGCCGGATGCGGGTGACGTCGTGTGTGATGGCCGAAAAGCCGATGTGCTGTCCTTTGTCGTCGCAGACTTTCTCGATCGTGCCCTCGACGCTGAACCGGGTGCCGTCGCGGCGCCGCGAATCCCACATGCCCTTGCAGATGCCGGTTTCGGCGGCGATTTTCAGGACTTGTGCGGGAAGCCCTCCGGTACAGTCTTCCGGAGTAAAGAGACGGGCCATCGGCATGCCGACGGCATCCTCTGCGCTGTAACCGGTGAGTTGCTGCGCACCGGTGTTCCATTGCGAAATGCAGCCGTCACGGTCCAGCATGCAGATCGCGTAGTCGGATGAGTTGTTCACCAGGAACGAGAGCTGCCGTTCGCTTTTGGCAAGGGCGGTCAGCGCCTTGTAGTTCGACAGGGCGACCAGTAGCCCCAGCACGAACAGTCCCATGGTGACCAGACCGATCCAGACCGCCAGATTGGCCGGTGACATGCTCATCGCGTGTGGCATGGCCCTGGCGGGAACTGGCTGAAGTGCCGTCATGCCGGTCGCATATGTTGCCGTGATGAGCAGGCTGAAGAAGAGGACACCGATCGACGCGGTCAACTTGCCATGGAAGCGGCTGGTGAGGGAAAATGCCGGCAAGCCGAAGAAAACGCCGAGAATGATCGAGGTGGTGACGTATTCCGGATCCCAATGGATCTGGGCTGGCATTTGCACCGCGGCAATGCCGGTGTAGTGCATGACCGCGATCCCGCCGCCGAAAAGCAGGCTTGCCGTCAACACTCCGCCGCGTGACGGCAGGTGCAATAGCAGCAGCATGCACGTCACGCCTGACGTGAGGACCAGAACCAGCGACGCTAGCGTGATCGGGAAGTCGAACGTGAACGGACTGCCCGGCAAATAGCCGAGAAAGGCGATCTGATGGGCTGACCAGGCGCCAGTGCCCAGCGTCAGTCCGGATAGTACCGTCCAGGTGTAGCTGGGCACGCCCCTGCGGTTGCGCGCCTGCCGCCAGCAGGAGACCGCGCAGGCACTTGCCAGCGTGGCCGCTGCCAACGCCAGCAGCACCATACCGGGCCGATGCTCCTGGCTGATGCACAGGTAGAGCTCGGCAAGTGGATTGGCGTGAGAATCCCCCATGGCTGCCAAAACTATCGGCTGTCACGTTGCAGGCGCGATAATCGCAACTTGCGGGGAATCCCCAATTCGGCGCGGCGCTGTCCGTAAACGATTGCTTAGCGCCTTTTTCCAAGAAAATGGCCCGCCGCACCGGTGTGCGACGGGCCAAGCTTTCCTCCCCAGGAAAACTCTTGAAGCAGCCTCAGCGGCGGATGGCCGAGCCGAGGCGGTGGTAAAGGTTCGAATACTTGGACGAGATCGGATCGTCCTGATGCGCCTGCAGATAGTAGCGGACTGCTTCCTGCAGCAGCTTGAAGTCTTCGTTCGAAAGCACCGCGCGGGCGCGGGCCGGTTCGGTCGTGGTGGTGGTCATGGTCACGTTTCCTTTCCTTTGCTCGCGTGGTTGATTCCCGTGAGCGGGGTGCTCGCCGAGCGGAGCGAGAGGTAACAGAGCCCCGCTCGGCAATTTCAGATGTTCGCCTGCGACGATCACGCTGCGAACTGATTCATCGTGTTGTGCGCGCCGCCGGCCTTGAGGGCCGCTTCACCGGCGAAGTATTCCTTGTGGTCGTCGCCGATGTCGGAGCCGGCCATGTTCTGGTGCTTCACGCAGGCGATGCCCTGGCGGATCTCCTGGCGCTGGACGCCCTTGACGTAGCCGAGCATGCCAGCCTCGCCGAAGTATTCCTTCGCCAGGTTGTCGGTCGACAGCGCAGCGGTGTGGTACGTCGGCAGCGTGATCAGGTGGTGGAAGATGCCCGCCTCGCGTGCCGCGTCCTTCTGGAAGGTGCGGATGCGCTCGTCGGCTTCGTCCGCCAACTCGGTGCCGTCGTAGTCGATGCTCATCAGCTTCGCACGGTCATAGGCCGACATGTCGCGTCCTTCTGCGGTCCAGGCATCGAACACCTGCTGGCGGAAGTTCAGCGTCCAGTTGAAGCTGGGCGAGTTGTTGTAGACCAGCTTGGCATTCGGAATGACTTCGCGGATGCGGCTGACCATCCCGCCGATCTGGCCGATGTGCGGCTTTTCGGTTTCGATCCACAGCAGGTCGGCGCCGTTCTGCAGCGACTGGATGCAATCGAGCACGCAGCGGTCCTCGCCGGTTCCGGGGCGGAACTGGTAGAGGTTCGACGGCAGGCGCTTCGGCTTCATCAGCTTGCCGTTCCGGGTGATCAGCACGTCGCCGTGGCCGATGTTGGCCGCATCGACTTCGTCGCAGTCGAGGAAGCTGTTGTACTGGTCGCCGATATCGCCGGCTTCACGGGTGAAGGCGATCTGCTTGGTGAGGCCTGCGCCCAGCGAGTCGGTGCGGGCCACGATGATGCCCTCGTCGACGCCCAGTTCCATGAAGGCGTAGCGGACCGCGCGGATCTTCGCGATGAAGTCCTCGTGCGGAACGGTAACCTTGCCGTCCTGGTGGCCGCACTGCTTTTCGTCCGAGACCTGGTTCTCGATCTGGATGCAGCAGGCGCCCGCCTCGATGAACTTCTTGGCGAGGAGGTACGTCGCCTCCGCGTTGCCGAAGCCCGCGTCGATGTCGGCGATGATCGGAACCACGTGGGTCTGGAACTCGTCGATCTTGTGCAGCAGGCGGTGCGTGTTGACTGCATCACCGGCGGCCTTGGCGGCGTCGAGATCGCGGAACAGCATGCCGAGTTCACGGGCATCGGCCTGACGCAGGAAGGTGTAGAGTTCCTCGATCAGCGCGGGGACCGAGGTCTTCTCGTGCATCGACTGGTCGGGCAGGGGGCCGAACTCGCTGCGCAGGGCGGCGACCATCCAGCCGGACAGGTAAAGGTAGCGGCGCTTCGTCGACCCGAAGTGCTTCTTGATGCTGATCATCTTCTGCTGGCCGATGAACCCGTGCCAGCAGCCCAGCGACTGGGTGTACTGTGCGGGATCGGCATCATACGCGGCCATGTCTTCACGCATGATCTTCGCGGTGTAGCGGGCGATGTCGAGGCCGGTGCGGAACCGGTTCTGGAGGCGCATGCGGGCAACCGACTCGGCCTCGATGCCGTTCCAGTTGGGCTCGGTGCCGATGGTCTTTCCGGCTTCGATGATCTGGCTGTTGTAGGTCACGATTCGATTTCCCTTGAGGAAGATTGTTGCGGTGTGATGCGGCGCAGGTAGTCACAAATTTCACGCCCGAAAACGCCTAGCGAAGTCTCGTTGTAAAACTTTACAGATTTTCCTTGTAAAGTTGTGCTGTCCTGACAAAATGCCGGGATATGGCAGAAACCCGCCCTCTCTACCTTGGTCCCCGGCTTCGCCGTCTGCGCCGGGAGCTGGGCCTGACCCAGCAAGCGATGGCCGATGATCTCGAGATCTCGCCCAGCTACGTGGCGCTGCTGGAGCGCAACCAGCGCCCGGTGACGGCGGACATGCTCTTGCGGCTTGCGCGGACCTATCGGCTCGACATCGGCGACATCGCGAATGACGAGGGTGAGGACTACGCGCGGCGGCTGGGCGATGTGCTGCGCGACCCGATTTTTGCCGACATCGATCTGCCCGCACTCGAAGTGGCCGATCTGGCGACGAGCTTCCCCGGCGTTTCCGAAGCGCTGCTGCGCCTGCATGGAGCCTATACGCGCGAGCAGCAGGCGCTGGCCGAGCAGCGCGCCGCCGGGCCGGGCGCGGACGAGAATGACCCGGTGCGCGAAGCGCAGCGGTTCCTCGCCGGTCACCGCAATTACTTTCACGCGCTCGATACCCGCGCAGAAGAGCTCGCGGCCGAGATCGACAAGGCGGGCGGAGCCACCGCCTGGCTCGGGGCGAAAGGCGTGCGCGTGCGCCTCCTGCCGCCCGACGTGCTGATGGACTCGCTGCGCCGGTTCGACCGGCACAACCAGCAATTGCTGATCGCAGACACGCTCGATGCGGCCAGCCGGGCCTTCCAGATCGCTACGCACATCGCCCACACTGCCATGCGCAGCGACATCAAGCGGGCCTTGCGTGAGGAGGAGGGCTTCTCCAGCCGGGCCACGGCAACGCTGCTGCTGCGCGCGCTGGCAGGGTACTGCGCGGCGGCGCTGCGGATGCCCTATGGCAAGTTCGCCCGTGCTGCGGAACAGCGCACCTATGACATTGATGCGCTCTGCGCCCTCTTCGGTGTCAGCTTCGAGCAGGCTGCGCACCGTCTCACCACGCTGCAGCGGCCCGGTGCGGAAGGGGTGGGCTTCTTCTTCATCCGCCTCGATGAGGCGGGCAATGTCTCGAAGCGGCTCGACGGAGCGGGATTTCCCTTCGCGGCGCATGGCGGGGGCTGCCCCTTGTGGAGCGTCCATCAGGTCTTCCGCCGCCCCGGTGAACTCATGACCCAGTGGCTGGAACTGCCGGGCGGCGAACGGTACTTCTCGATCGCGCGCACGGTAACGGCAGGCGTGCGCGGCTATGGCCGTCCGCGTGTGATGAGAGCCGTGGCGCTGGCCTGCGCTGCCGAGGAAGCGGGGCGGCTGGTCTATGCCTCGGGTATCGATCCGGCGAGTGCGCCCACGACGCCGATTGGCGTGACCTGCCGGCTGTGCCACCGCGCCGCCTGTACGGCGCGTGCCGTTCCGCCGATCGGGCGGGACGTGCTGGCGGACGACTATCTGCGCACGGCGCAGCCTTATACGTTCGCGGAAAGCTGACCCGCCCCGTTCGGCGTCCTTCTCCTCTTCGTGATTGCGAGCGGCGAAGTCGCGCGGCAATCCAGAGCGTGCGTAAAACGCCCTGGATTGCTTCGGCCTGTGGCCCTCGCAATGACGAAAGGGAAGGTGTGCTTAACTCTTGCGCTTGCACTAGGTGTCAGTATTCCTCAATATCGACACAAGATCTGCAATTTCGAATAGATCGCGGCCCAGCGATGACTGGCTTCGACACTTGTCTTGCCTCTGCGTAGGCGTCAGGATTGCAGAGAGAAGCGGCAGGATTCCGGCGCGGATCACTGCCGAGAGAGAGGATGAGGCACATTGACCACGGATATTGCGAACATCGGCGGACGGGACGGCCCGGGCTCGGCAACCACCTTCCCGCAGCTCGTGCGCGCGGCGGCAGAGGCCTACGGCGATTCGACGGCGGTGGTGCGCGAGGATGGCGAGGAAGTGGTCGAGGCGATCTCATTCCGCGAACTCGATGAAAGCTCGGCTCTGATCGCGCGCGGGCTTGCCGCGCAAGGCATCGGCAAGGGCACGCGCGTCGGCTTCATCTTCGGCAACGGACCGCAGTTCGCGCTGATGCTTGCGGCGATCAGCCGGATCGGCGCGATTGCCGTACCGGTCAGCACCATGATCCGCGCCAACGAGCTGGTGCGCGTGCTGCGCCAGTCGGACGTGCAGGGTCTGATCCTCAACCGCACGATGCTGGGCAAGGACTATGTCGAGCGCATTCTCGAAGCGCTGCCTGAGCTTGAAGGGCAGGAAAGCGGTTCGCTGCGCCTTGCGCGCGCGCCCTACCTGCGCTGGATCGTTTCCACGGGCGAGGGCCTGCCGTCTTGCGTGGCGCCGATGGAGTTCCTCACCGATGCAGCGGCCAGCGTCGGCGAAGACCTGCTGCGCGAGATCGAATCCGAAGTGCACCCCACCGATCAGATGATCGAGATCTACACATCCGGGTCGATGGCGCTGCCGAAGGGCGTGAAGCATCACCACGGCCCGGTCTGCTTCCGCAGCCACACCATGCGCGCGATGATCGAGCACACGCAAGGCAAGCGCGTGCCGTGCATGCTGCCGATGTTCTGGGTCGGCGGGCTGATGATGTACCTCGTGCCCGGTATCGAGGCCGGCTCGGTCGTCGTCTGCACCGACCGCACCCTCAGCAACAGCCGCTTTGCGATGGGCAGCGTGCTCGCCGAGGAAGACCTTAAGTTGATTCAGGGTCCCAGGCCCTGGTGGGGCCTGGGCATGAGCGAGACGCTCGGGCCCTATTCCTGGGGCGACGATTTCCGTGCGCCGGGCTATCCGGTCTGCGCGCCGATGGACCACTTCGGTCCCGGCTACGAAATCCGCATCGCCGACGAGAGCAACCGCCCGGTCGCGGCGGGCGAAGTGGGCGAGATGCAAGTGCGCGGCTATCCGGTCGCCAGTGGCCTCCACAAGATCGAGAAGTCCGAGCACTACACGCCCGACGGCTACTACCGCACCGGCGACATGTGCCTTGTCGAGGATCGGCCACAGGGCCGCCGCATCCATTTCGTCGGCCGCAATGGCGACATGATCAAGGTCGCCAGCTCCAACGTCTCGCCTGCAGAGGTGGAGATGGAGATGCAGTCGCTCGACGGCGTGCACAGCGCCTATGTCGTCGGCGTGCCGGACAAGGAGCGCGGCAACCTGCTGGTCGCCGCCGTCGTCCCGCGTGACGGGGCCAGCCTTGACTTCGACGCGATCGAGGGCGAAATGCGGCGCCGGCTGTCCAGCTACAAGGTCCCGCGCGCCTATGTTGAACTGGCGCGCGAGGATGTGCCGCTGCTCCATTCGAACAAGGTCGCCCGGCGTGAGATCGCGCGGATGATGGCGGAGAAGCTGGGGAGGGTGGAGGCCTGACAGGTCAGCATTCGCTACGATGAACGATTGTTTCTGTTGACGAATGCGGGCCAATGCCCATAGGCATGGTAATTCGAAATAGCGAAAGAACACATGTCGCGTTCCTCCCCCGGCGTTGCCCGCGTCGCCGCCATCCTGAACTTCATTGCCGACCATCCGGGGCAGGCTTTCGCGCTGACCGATCTCGTGCGCGCGCTCAAGCTCAGCCGCGCGACCTGCCACGCGTTGCTGACAGGGCTGGTGGACGAGGGCTATCTCTACCGCACCACCGACAAGACTTACGTGCTCGGCCCGGCGCTGGCGGCGATCGGCCGCATTGCTGCCGAGCATTTCTCGCCGCTGCAGGTCGCCCAGCCGGAAATGCGCCGCCTCGCCGATGAATTCGACGTCGTCTGCGGCGCTTACTTTCTCGAAGGCGAGACCATCCACCTGCGCGAACGTGCCGCCTCGCTGAGTCATGTCGGCTATCCGGTGCCGCTGGGCACGCGCATGCCGCTGCGCTGGATTCAGGCTATGTCGTTCTTCGCCCGCGCCCCGCGCGAGGCCGAAAACTGGGCTGCCCGCACCACGCCAAAGCTCAGCGAGGACCAGCTCGCCCAGTTCCGCGCCGGGCTCGATTTCGTGCGCGAGCAGGGTTTCCTCCCGCTCATGCGCCGTCCCGGTCCGAGCATGGACGAAGGGCAGGGAATCGGCGCCGGCACCGAGGACCCGCCGGTCGTGCCGCAGGTCACGCTGGAGCCGGGCACCGTCTATCCGCTCATGGCGGTGATGGCGCCGATCTACGACAGCCGCAACCGGGTGACCATCTCGCTCGTCCTGGCCGGGTTCCACAGCGCCATGACGGGCAAGGCCGTCACCGAGGCGGGCCGCCGCCTTGCTGAGGCCTGCGAGCGCATTTCCGGCTTCCTCTCGGGCCGCACCGCGCCGCTCGACTGAACTTCGCTCACGCGGAACTCCGCACAGGCGAGGCCGCTCCCCGCTTGACCGCGCCTTTCTGCTCCCTTATCAAATAGCCGAAAATAAATTCATGATGTCGAATTAATTTGGCATCAACGGGAACGGGAGAGGGACCTTGTCGGATGTGATCGTTTCACCCGAAACGCGGGATCTGGAGGAACTGGCGGCGCGGCTGGCCGACTGGCTGTCGGGCAGGCTGCCTCAGGCAAGCGGTATCGCCGTGACCAACCTCGCCTATCCGCGCGGCGCGGGGCAAAGCCATGAGACGGTGCTGTTCGATGCGCGCTGGGATGAGGGCGGCCGCAGCTACGAACAGGGCTGTGTGGTGCGCATCAAGCCCAACAGCTTCACCGTGTTTCCGGACAACCTGTTCGACGAGCAGTACAAGATCATGAAACTGCTCTCCGAGGACGGTCAGGTTCGCGTCGCCCGCCCGCTCTGGTTCGAGGAGGACCCGGGCCTGCTCGGCAATCCATTCTTCGTGATGGAGAAGAAGCAGGGCCGAGTCCCCGTCTCGATTCCGCCTTATGCGCGCGAGGGATGGCTCAGGGATTCCAGCCCCGAGCAGCGCCGCACCTTGTGGCGCAACGCCGTGGGCCAGCTCGCCGCGATCCAGCGCGTGCCGCTGGACGGCATGGCGTTTCTGCAAGGCCCGCCGGGCGCGGCAAGCGGCCTCGCGCAGGAGTGGGACAAGTACACCCGCTTTGCCCGCTGGCTGCAGGAAGTGGAGCCGCTGACGGTGCTTGACGATGCCCTGGCGCGCCTCCAGTCGCTATGGCCCGCGCAGCAGCCCGAAGGCCTCGTCTGGGGCGACGCGCGCATCGGCAACATGATGTTCGACGAGAACTATGATGTCGTCGCGGTGATGGACTGGGAACAGCCCTCACTCGGCGGCGCGCTGCATGACCTGGCGTGGTTCTGCGAGCTTTCGGAGACGATGCACGGGCCCCAGTCGTCCTACGGCGCCCCGCTCGAAGGCATGGGCAGCCACGACGAGACCGTGGCGCTGTGGGAAGAGCTCAGCGGCAAGTCCGCCGAAGGGCTGGACTGGTACATGGAATTCACCCGCTTCAAGATGACCTGCACCGGGATCCGGCTGGGCCACCTGCGCGGCGCGCCGATGATGGACGAAATGGCGATGCGGCGGCGGTTGAAGGTGTGAGGGGCGCCGCGCGCGGCTAAATTAGCGCTGGCGGACAACGGCAAGTCGACCTTATTCTTCATCGGTCCCGAGAATCGTGAGGAGAGGCGATGCGATGCGCAAAGAGCCCTTTATCCGTGCAACCGAGGTGTGGGTGCCGACTTCCGACGGCAAGAACATAGATCTTCAGGCCGGGCTCTATGGCGATCTCGATAATTTTGCAGCGATCAGCAGGGGCATGCGCTTTGCCCATGGCGAGGGGTTGCCGGGCAAGACATGGCAGGCGGGCCACCCGATCGTCCTGAAGGACCTTCGCAATTCCTATTTCCGGCGCGGGGATGCAGCGATGTCCGATGGCTTGAGTTGTGCCGTTGCGGTGCCGACTTTCGCGGACGGGACATTGAAGTCTGTAATTGTGTTCTTCTGCGGGGATGACAGGTTCCGGGTGGGAGCACTCGAATTGTGGAGCAGGCAGGACGGCGATATCGATCTGAACCTGGTCGATGGCTATTTCGGCCGCGCGGAAAAGTTCGAATTCACTTCGCGCAACACCAGTTTTCCGCGCCGCATGGGTTTGCCTGGCCGGGTGTGGGACAGCGGCCATCCGGAAATTCTGGACGACTTCGGGCGCGGCAATATGTTTCTGCGCCGGGATGCCGCCGAGAAAGTCGGCATCAATCGCGCGGTCGGCATCCCGTGCTCGTCCACTGGCGACAAGCCGTGGGTCCTCACATTCCTGTCCGCGCAGAACTCGCCGATCGCCGGGCGCTTCGAGATCTGGACCAAAGATGGCACGAGCGGCGGCTACCGTTTCGAGCACGGATTTTGCGAAAGCGGTGAGGATCTGAATTCAACCTATGCGGGCACGCTGCTGCCTGCCGACACTGGCCCGATTGCAAAGGCGGCAGCGACTGGCGTCCCTTCGATCGTGGACGACATCGGCGCGGAAACCGGTCCGGCCTTTGTCTCGGCCAAGGGCGCGGGTCACAAGTCGATGGTCGCTTTGCCGATACCGGGACAGGCCGATTTCGACACCGTACTGGCGTGGTTCGTCTGATTTCACGATAAGCGCAAAGCGGACGATTTCAGCGCAGCAGCACCGGCAGGCCAGAAGGCCCGCGTTGCTCCAGCCCGCCGGTCATGAATGGCGCGGGGGCGCTGGGGTCTAGGCGCAGGTTCGGGAAGGCGTCGAGCAGGGCGTTGATCCCGCGCGCCATTTCCACGTGGGCGACGTTCATGCCGAGGCACCGGTGGGTGCCGAGGCCGAAGGCCATGTTGGTCAGCTTCGGGCGGTGGATGTCGTAGGCGTCGGGCCGGCCCCACCGCGAGGGATCGCGGTTGGCGGGGCCGAGGCCGAGTTCGAGCACGTCGCCGGCCTTCAGCGCGTGGCCATGGAAATCGATGTCCTCCAGCACCAGCCGGTAGTGGAACGGCGCGGTCGGGTCCCAGCGCAGGCCTTCCTCGATGGCGTCGCCGACGAGATCGCGGTTGGCCTTCACTTGCGCGAGCTGCTCCGGGTGGGTCAGCAGCGCGAACAGCGTGATGCCCATCTGCCGCCAGGAAGTGCCGCCGCCCGCCACCATCACCAGTTTGGCATGGGTGGTGATCTCCTCGTCGGTCAGCGGGCGCGGGGGCTCGCCGGGCAGGCGCAGCACGGCGTCGATCATGAAGCTGACGAGGTCGTCCTGCGGCGCCTTGCGCCGGGCGGTGACCAGATCGTGCAGCAGGCTCTGGACCAGTTGGCCGTTGCGCATGCGCTCTTCCATGGTGACGCTGCGGCTGGCGCTGGTGCTGTTGAGATAGGCGTGGCGGAAGCGCAGTGCCTCGTCGCCGGCAAGGCCCAGCGCAGTGGTGATCGTATAGACCGGGATGCGCGCGCAGTATTCGATGTTGAGTTCGGCGCGGTCCTCACGGCCGAGCCGTTCGATCAGGCGTTCGATGATGCCGTCGATGGTCCTGGCCCGCCACCAGCTGAGCGCGTTGGCCATCTGGAACATCGGCTGCACGGTGCGGCGGTAGGCGCGGTGGCGGGGCGGGTCGAGTTCAAGCAGGCCGGTGCCTTTCTCGCCCACTTTCGGGTCCATCTGGACCTTGTTGGAGAACACTTGCGGGTTGCGGAAGGCGACCTCGCACGCTTCGTAGCTAAGCACGGTGTAGTGCTGGCGGCCCACGGCGTTCTGGTGACGCTCATATGTCATGGGCAGGCCGAGCAGCTCGCGCAGCTTACCCTTGTGGACCGGCGCGGCCGCGCGCAGGGCATGGATGTCCTGCGTCACGTCGCGGTCGATGAAATTGCCCATCGCCTCGGCCTCGCGGCGGACGTCGTAAAGCTCCTGATAGAGCGGATCGTCCGCCGTGAGGACGTCGTCTTGCATCACGCCGTGTCCCTTACGGAGGGCTCGCCCGCGGCCGCCGCCAGCGCAAGGCGCGCTTCGGGCGTTTCGCCGGGCAGGCGCCTTGCTGCCAGCCAGAGGAACACCATGGCGACAGGCGCCAGTACCAGCAGGCTGAGCATTCCGGTTGTGAGCGAACCGGTAACGGCGCTCACCTTGCCGGCCCAGTACGGCCCGGTGCCGGATGCCACGACGATGGCGATCAACGAATAGCAGGCAGCCGCCGAACCGCGCATGCGCGGCAGGACGAGGTCCTGCACCAGCGCAGCCGTCGCGCCGCTCCACATCGCGCCGAACACGCTGACGGCGGCGTAAGCGGCGAGGAACAGTTCGAGGTCGGCGACGAGCAGCATGACCAGCACGCTGGGCAGGGTGCCGCTGATCGAGATCGCCGCCATGCCCAGCGGGGCGCGGCGGTCCACCTGCTTCCACTTGTCTGCGATCCAGCCGCCGGCAATGACCCCGGCAATGGCGCCGACGGTATGGATCACGCCCAGACGCAGGCCCAGTTCACTGGGATTCATCGCGTGGGTGCGCATTGCAAAAGGGGCGGCCCAGACGTTGATGGCACCGCCCACGCAGGCGATCAGCGCGGTTGCGCCCATGGCATAGAGGAACGTGCGGTCGCCGAACGTGAGCGCGAAGAGCGGCCGGTCGCGCAGTGACTGGATCTGCCCCCAGGTCACCACGACATAAGCGCCCGTGCCGAAGGCTATCCACTGGGCGTAATCGCCGGTCGCCATGACCAGCAGCGCTGCCGCCACGGCAATTCCCGCGAGAATGGCGAGGTTGCGCCGCAGGGCCCTCTGGCCGCCTTCCCGCGCGACGGTCAGCAGTGTGAAGGGCGGGAGAGAGGCGGAAAATTCGCGGATGATCACGCCTGCCGAATGGCTCCCGCCGCTGGCCGTCCGTGCCGGCTCGCGTATCATCAGGAGCAGCAGGGCAAGCGGGAAGCCGGGCAGGCCGACCGCGAAGAGCGCGGCCTTCCACGCGGCGAGATCGCAGGCCCCGGCGATGGGCACCGCGACGCACATGCTGGTGGACCAGTGCTGGAGGAAATAGCCGCCGACCGCCATGGCGAGCGCGCCGCCCAGGAATGTTCCGGCGAGGTAGACGCCCAGCGCCAGTGCACGGTTGCGGGCCGGGAAGATGTCTGAAAGCAGGGAATGCGAGCAGGGATTGGCCGCGGCCTCACCGACACCCACACCGATGCGCGCGGCGGCGAGCGTGACGAAGTTCGTCGCCATGCCGCCCAGCGCGGTCATGCCCGACCAGAGCGCGAGGCCGAAGGCCATCACCTTCTTGCGGCTCAGCCGGTCGGAAATGCCGCCCATGGCGACCCCGACGATGGAATAGAAGATGGCGAAGGCCGTCCCCAGCAGGAACCCGAGTTGGGCATCGTCGAGCCTGAGATCGGCCTTGATCGCTTCGGCCAGAATCGAGACGACGAAGCGGTCGAGATAATTGAGCAGGTTTGCCGAAGCGAGAAGGGCCAGCGCAATGTAGGCCGAGGCCGGGATCGGTGTGGCCGCAGCCGTCACCGATTCCCGGTTCAATGATGTCGTCGCCACACCTTTTCCCCCGGCGCTGTTGTCGTTTTGGCAGCTTGGACGGTGTTGTCAGTCCAGACCTAGCAGCTTGCGGCAATTGCCGTTGATGATGGCCTTCACGTCCTCCTCGGGCACGCCCGCGAAGTCGCGCTGGATGATGGCGCGCGATTTCGGGAACGTGGTTTCCGAGTGCGGATAGTCGGAGGACCACATGATGTTCCTGCCGCCGGGCAGATCACGGCACAGGATGCCCGTGCGGTCCTGGATGAACGAGCCGTAGACGTTGCGGTCCATGTAGTAGCTGGGCGGGTTCTTGATCGGGCACTGGGTCCAGAAGCGCTGCTTTTCCCAGGTGCGGTCGTTGTATTCGGCGAACCACGCGAACCAGCCCACGCCGCTTTCCATCGAGCCGATCTTGAGGTCGGGGAAGCGGTCGAACACGCCGTTGTAGATGAGGATGCCGATCGGTTCGGCCATTGCCAGCTTGCTCATCGGCATGTCTGCCAGGAAGTATTCCTTCTGGCCGAAACGCGGCACGCGCCCGCCGAGGTGGAATGTGATGACGATGTTGTTGTCGACGATCGTCTTCCACAGCTTGTCGAAGGCCGGATTGGAATACTGCAGCTCGCCCTGCGGATCGCCGGTCAGCGCGGACACCTGCCCGTCCTTGAGGTTCTTGATGCCCGAAGAGGTCTTCCAGGCATCGGGGTTCTGCGGAAAGGCCGGCAGGTTGACCGCGCGGAAGCCCTTTTTGGCGAGGCGTTCCACATGCTGGCAGGTCTCGCCGATGTCGCGCATCGGCACATAGCCGACCGGGAACAGCCGGTCGGGCGCGACCGAGCAGAAGTCCATAACCCAGTTCTGGTAAGCCTCGTAGCTGGCGACGTAGAGCTCGTTATCGAACGAGCCGAGCGGGCCGCCGCCGAACAGCAGCGCCGCGTCCATGCCATCGGCGTCCATGTCGCCGAGGCGGGTGGCCGGTTCCCAGACCTTTCGCTGATCCGCGAGTCGGCCCTTCATCTTGAAGGTTTCGCCGCTGCGGCCGGCCTGGTTGTTGATCATCATGAAGGGACGGCGGTTGCCTTCGAAGCAGATGTAATCGGCATCCTCGGCGTGCTCGATATACGGCGCGCGGTCCTTGAGGTGCGAAGGCAGGTAGTCCTTCCACATGTCATGCGGCGGATCGATGTGGGCATCTGCATCGAAAATGGGGCCGTAGGTCCACTCGGTAACCTGTCCGTCCCGGATTGCCGGATCTGCTTCGCTCATTTCCCGTGCTCCTCTCCTGCCGTTTACCGGCTATGCGTATAAATTCGAAATAACGAACTAACTATCGCAATAACGAACGATTCTGTCAAGGTCACGACTCGATCTTCGTTGCGGTCAGTCGCGCCGGAGGATCATTGCGCCGTATCCGTAGCCGCCGTTGGAGATCACGCAGGTCTTCGCATCGCGGACCTGCCGCCCGGCGCCGCGGCCCCAGAGCTGCACGGTGGCTTCGTGAATGTGCCCGTAGCCATGGAAACGCCCGGCGGAGAGCTGGCCGCCGCCGGTGTTGAGCGGCAGTTCGCCATCGAGCGCGATGCGCTGTCCGCCCTCGACGAAGCGGCAGGCCTCACCTCTGGGGACGAGACCGAGCGCTTCCATCCACATCCACACGTGGATCGAGAAGCCGTCGTAGATCTGCGCGCAGTCCATGTCGGCGGGTTTCAGGTCCGTGCGCTGCCACAGCATCTCGCCCGCCCTGTGCGCGGCGGGGATCGAGGTGAAATCGCCCTCGTAGCGGCCGGCCCACAGGCCGCCGACGGCCATGCCCATCGATTCGATGTGCAAGGGCGGGTTCCTGAGATCCTTCGCCGCGTCGATGTGGGAGACGACGATCGCGGTCGATCCGTCGATATGCGAATCGCAATCGAACAGCCGCAGCGGCGTGGAGATCACGCGGGCGGCCAGATAGTCTTCCAGCGACAGCGGCTTGCGGTAGACGGCGTTTTCATTGAGCGCGGCGTTGCGGCGGCCCGACACCGCGATCATGCCGAGCTGCTCCTCATTGGCTCCGTATTTCTCGAAATAGGCCTGCGCGTAGAGCGCGAACGTGTTGATTGGCGAAAGGGCGTTGTAGGGCACGGTCCAGGCATTGTTGCCATCCACGCGGCTGCGCGATCCGGCCATCAGCGTGGACTGGCGCGAGGCCAAGCGTGCGGTCGCTTGCGCCACCGAGCGGAACACGACGACATGCCGGGCAAGGCCGCAGGCAATTGCGGTGATCGCGTTGAAGATCGGCGCCATGTGGCTGAAGCCCTCGGCCGAAGCGAGGATCCAGCGCGGTTCGATGCCCAGCACCGCGGCCGCCTCGGACGGGCTGACCGGAGCGATGCCGCCGCCCTCGGACGACTTGCCCGGATAAGTGGCGATACCGTCAATGTCGGAAACCTTGAGCCCGGCATCGGCAATCGCGGCCAGGCAGGCATCGGCGGTGAGCTGCAAGGCCGTACGGGATGAGGGGCGTCCGACCTCGGACTGTGCGGCGCCAGTGATGCAGGTGAGTTTTTCGGGATAGAGCGTCATGCCGCGTCCTCCCCGGCATCAGGGCGGAACATCGGCAGCCAGACATCGTCGTGCTGCTCGAATTCGACGGTCACCGCCATGCCGACGCGGGCGGCTTCTGCCGGCGCGAGAAGGTTGGTGAAGACGTAGAGCTCGCGCTGTTCGGTCAGTTCCACGGCGGCGAACACGAACGGCACTTCAAGGCCGGGCACCCATGGTTCGTAGTTGATGGTGTAGCTGGCGATCCGCCCCTTGCCCGAAACCGGCGCGGGCGCGACAGCCTCGCTTCCGCAGCACGAACAGCGCGGAAAGGGCGGGTGCTGATAGATGCCGCAGTCTGCGCAGCGCTGGATGCGCAGCACGCCTTCGGCACCCGAGGTCCAGTAAAATGCCGTATCCGGTTCGAGTTCCGGCAGCTTGCGGGCAGGGGGGGGCGTCTGGCTCATCAGAACACGACGCCCTGAACCTTGAGGTCGATGATCTCGTCCTCGCTGTAGCCGAGCCCTTCCAGCACGGCATCGCTGTCGGCTCCGAGACCGGGAGACCGGCGGGTGGGCAGCGCCTGCCGGTCGAACAGCATGGGCACGCTGACGAGGGGCACTTCGGTGCCGTCTCCGTAATTGACGCGCTGCAGGTAGTGGTTGGCCTGAACCTGCACGTCGTCCTTCATTTCACCGACATGCTGGACCACGTCCCACTGGCCGTCCTGCTGTTTCAGGATCGCCTTCCATTCCGCGAGCGTCTTGCTGGCGAACAGCGCCTTCACGTCCGTGAAGCAGGCATCGAGGTTCTCGCGCCGCGCCGAGGCGCTGGCATAGCGCGGGTCGGCGGCAAGATCCGGCCGGCCCGCAACCTCGCAGAACCGGGCCCAGTACTTGTCGGCCTGCAACATGCACAGTGCGACGAAGCGGCCGTCGCTGGTGGCGTAATTGTGGACCAGCACGTTATATGGCTTCATGTCTGCCGGGCGGGGGAACTTGAGGATATCGTTGTCCGTCGCCTGGGCGATGAAGCGCTGCATCGACCACATCGCGGTGCCCAGCAGCGATACATCGACTTCAGAGGCCTCGCCGGTCATCGCCCGCTTGGCGATGGCCGCTGAGACCGCACCGGCCAGCATCGAACCTGACAGCGAATCGCCGAAAGCCGGCCCCGGCGGTCCTACCGGGCGTTCGGCCCCGTCCTCGGTGACGGAGGAGCTGACCCCGCCCCGTGCCCAGAACGTAATGGCATCATAGCCGCCCTTCTCGCCCTCGGGACCATTCGGGCCAGAGGCACTGCCGCTGGCGTAGATCAGCTTCGGGAAGGCCGCGCGCAGCGTATCGGCATC
Organism: Novosphingobium album (ex Hu et al. 2023); assembly: GCF_022832385.1. Lineage (GTDB taxonomy): Bacteria > Pseudomonadota > Alphaproteobacteria > Sphingomonadales > Sphingomonadaceae > Novosphingobium > Novosphingobium album. The sequence goes on along the minus strand of NZ_JALHLE010000011.1, from coordinate 140,245 downwards.
GATTCCCATACTGCGCCGTGCCGGGGGCAAGAGGTTGGTGATGAACACGTCGGCATCTTCGAGCAGCTTCATCAGCACGGCGCGCCCTGCTTCCTGCTTGAGGTCCAGCGTGATCGAGCGCTTGCCGCGGTTGTACGATTCCCACGAGTAGTCGAGCTGGCGTTTGCCGCCTTCGGTGCCGCCGATCTGCAGGCCCCGGATCGGATCGCCGGTGGGCGGTTCAACCTTGATGACATCCGCGCCCAGATCGGACAGCATACCGCCCGCGACGGGCACGAATGCCCACATGGCGACTTCAACGACTTTGATTCCTTCCAGCGGCTTGCCCATGGCGGCTCCGGCCTCTCCCTAGTTTTTCGCAGTTTCGATCGCTTTGCTGCGGCTGTCCAACACCGATCGCCCAAGGGGCGTCACGGCACGTCAATAATTCTCTATTATGAATGATGGACCGAAATAGCGAATTACGTCAAGGTGGGGTTCAGCAGAATCCGAGAAACACCGGAAAGGGAGATGCATGTCTGAAGTTCCGAGCCACGCCCGTCCGTCCGAGCCGAAGGTTGCAGTTCCCGCGACGTTGGCCGAGGCACTCGATCCGGCCTGGCTGACACAGGTGCTGTCCGAATATTCCGGCGGCAGCGCCGTTGCTGCCGTCGAGCAGGTGGAAGTGATCCGCACGGTCGCCACCAAGGTGCGCTTTGCCGTTACCTTCGCCGACGGGCTGATGGCCAACTTCTGCCTGAAGGGGTTGCTGGACGTCGACGCCATGACGGCACGCGGCGGGCCGACTTGCGTGCTGGAGGCGGATTTCTATGGGAAAGTGGCGCCTGTCCTCGACATGCGCGTGCCGACGGCGGTAGCGACGGTCATTGACCGTGAGGCGCAGCAGGCAGTGACGGTGATGCGCGATCTGATCGTCGATGGCGCCACCTTCTGTTCCGCGCTCGATCCCTTCACTGCCGACGACGCGCTGATGAGTCTGGATCAGCTTTCAAGACTTCACGCGAAGAGTGCGTTTCTCGGCGGCGCCGGCTGGATCCGGCCCCGCGCAGCGGAACTGGCGAAGATGACTTACGTCACGCCCGAAATGCTGCAGGAACTGCTCGACGGCCCGCGCGGCGACAATCTCTTGCCTGATGTGCGCAGCGCGCAGAACCTCGTCGCCGCGATCAAGGCGCTGGCGGACCGCGACGGGGCCCGGCCGCAGTTCTTGATCCATGGCGATGCCCATGCCGGGAACATCTTTCGCACCACCGAAGGCATGGGCGTGATCGACTGGCAATTACTCCAGCGCGGCGGCTGGGCGCTCGATGTCGCCTATCACATCAATGCCGTGCTGCCGGTGGAAACCGCCGAGGCCGAAGAGCGGCGTCTGCTGGATGAATACCTGGCGATGATGCGCGGCCATGGCATGGCGATGCCGGACGCGGAGGAGGCCTGGGCGCAATACCGGGAGGGGGTGACTTACGGCTATTACCTCTGGTCGATCACCCGGCGGGTCGATCCGCCGGTCATCGTGCAGTTCACCGACCGGCTGGGAAGGGCGGTGATGCGGCACGGCAGCTTCGGATTGCTGGGCATTTCCTGACGCGTCCCACAAAGCAAAGCACAGCAAAAGGGCCACGCTTCCCTGGGAAAGCGTGGCCTTTCAGTCGGCTCGGCAGCCGGATTGTGACCCGCATCTCGCAGGATGCGGGTCTTTTATGGCTTATTGTCCGAAGTTGTACTTCAGGCGGATGCCGTACATGCGCGGGGCACCGTACATGAAGTCGAGGATGCCCGAAGAGTTCCAGCCGCCACCTGAGGCGACGCGATACTTCTTGTTTGTCACGTTCTGCGCGAACACCGTGACATCGAAGCCGGTGCCGCCGATGTTTGTCAGGCCGGCGTTCAAGTTGAGCAGGCTGTAGCTTGGCAGCACGGCCACGCTGTCAGCCATCTGCTTGGCCGTGTAGGTCCACAGCGCGCTGGCGTTGAACCCGGCGAAGTCGCCAAGTTCTGCTGTGAAGTCTGCGCCAAGCGAAACCTTGTGCTTTGGCGAATAAGTCAGCGAACCGCCAACGTCCCCGTTCGGGAGAATGGCAGCGAACGGACTGTCTGCCGACAACGTGGGTACGACCAATGACTTAAGCTTGGTGTCCAGATAGGTATATCCGGCCGTCAGACGCAGGTGATTGAAGAGGGTGAAGCCGGTGTCGACCTCGATCCCCTTGATCACCGACTTGCCCGCGTTGATCAACGCGGCACCGCCTGCAAGACCTGACGATGCCTTGGGGATCAGCGCGCCGAAAATCTGCTGATCCTGGAAATCGTTGTAGAAAAGCGCGATGTTGAAGTAGCCTGGGATCGAGCCGCGCACGGTCACCTTGCTGCCAATTTCATAGGCATCGACCCGTTCCGGCCCCACTGTCTCGATGCCAGGGTTCGTGAAGTTCACGGCGCCCTGCCGGTAGCCGCGGGCATACTTGGCGTAGAACAGCATGTCCGGCGTCGGCTTGTAGTCGAGGTCGATCAGCCATGTCGGCTTGTTCGACTTGTTGGTGATGTGTGTGCCGCAGGCAGAGGTATCACCGCCGTTCGTGATCAGGTTGACAGTCGGGTGGTTCAGGCTGTCGTTGCAGCTTCGCGCAAACAGGACCGTTGATCCGCCGAGATAGGCCGGAAGCGTGCCATAAGTGTAGCGATTGCTTTCCGCATAACCGTTGATCGTGTCGAAGGTCCAGCGGCCGCCGACGGTCAGCGCGAACTGGTCGGAGAAGTTGTAGGTTCCCTGCGCGAATATGCCGTGGTTGTCGAAAGCAAGCCGGGTGCGCGATTCCGAAATGATCGCACCAGCCAGCGTCATCGCCGGCGAGCCGGTGAACAGGGCATTTGCCGGCAGCGGGATGAACGGCAGGCCGCCGACGCAGCTCAGCGTTCCCGGATCCGTGCAATTGCCATAAATACCGGTGCGCTGCTGGTTGTAGCCGATGGGGCGGCTGAATTCGAGGTAACCGCCGACCACGAAGTTGAATTTGCCGTCGGCAGAACGGCCTTGGAGCTGCAGTTCCTCGGTTGCAGTGCTTTCCGCGGCAGCATCGTGGCCCGGTTGAATGCCCAGCGTGATGTACTGGAAGGGTGTGGTGGTGCCGGGAACCGTGAAGTTGTCGCTGTAGAGCGAGAACGCGGCCTGCTCGCGGTATTCGCCGTAGCTGGCGATGTTCTTGATCGTGAGCGTGTCGCTGGCCTGCCACGTCGTGGTGTTGATTACCTGCCACGTCCTGAGGTGAATGCGCGGGTCAGCGAACCCGACATCGACATCGAGCTGACCGTCCCCGCGCGCCGTTTGCCGGGCAATTTGTGCCGAACACGCCAGCGTCGTGAACGCGCCCAGACCCGGTGCGGCGGGATTGCAGTCTTCATAATGCGACGCGTAGCCGTTGGTGTCGGAATCGCTGTAATGGAAGAGCGTGTAGTTTTCGAGATCGGGGGTAAGGTCCGCGACGATGCCCAGGCGGACATAGGTATAGTCGACATCGTTATAGGCGTCGGGGCCGGTGCCCGAGTGATTCTTCATATAGCCGTCGCGCTTGTTGCGATCGACCGCCAGGCGCACCTTGAAGGTGTCGGCCAGTGGCACGTTGAACATGGCCTGGACGCGCTTCTGGTCGTAGTTGCCGTATGTGCCTTCGATGGAGGCTTCCAGCAGGTCGGTCGGCTTTGCCGGAACCAGCAGCACGGCGCCGCCCGTGGTGTTGCGCCCGAACAGGGTGCCTTGCGGGCCTTTCAGTATCTGCACGTTCTGCAGGTCCGTGAAAGCGCCTGCCGGAACAGTGTTGCCGCCTGCGGTGCCGCCTTGCGCGCGCACGCCCACGACGTCGGCAAAATAGACGCCCACGGTCGGTGCTGCGGCAGCGTCCTGGTTGAAGCCGCGGAGCGAGAAGGTCGCCTTTTCAGGTCCGTAGCGGGTGTTGACTGACAGCGAGGGCGTCGTCAGCGCTAGGTCTGACGCGACTGCGATGTTTCGCTTTTCGATCTGATCCCCGCTGTAAACCGTCATGGAAATGGGAACGTCCTGCAGGCGTTCCTCGACGCGGCGGGCCGTGACGATGATTTCGTCGGGATTGGCCGCCGACGAACTCTGCGCAAGTGCGGGCATCGCAACCGACGTTCCCGCAAATGCAACTCCAAGCATCAATGCAGATTTGAAATTCCTCGCCAGCATGGTCTTCTCTCTCCCTCCGGAAACTCTGTTCTCACGCAACAGCAACAGGAACATCGGACGGCCGCCTTTCACGGTCCGCTTCCTTCGATTAGCTTTGTGGAGTGTATGGATTGGCGCAATCCGCGTTCAGGCGGATTCCCCCCATGTCTCCCTTCAGCTTCCTCAATCCCGATGTGCCGGTTGCCGGCATCCTTCGTTTTTCGTTGATGTGCAGACTACTGGAGTCGCTTTGGGATGCAAGCAAAAGTGAAGCAGATACGTTCTATATGTCGAATTTAATGTCGTAAGAATGAATTTATGTGACGTACTGTGACGTACGAGTAACACCCTTCGGGAAGTCTACTGGCCGATCTTCTCGGCCAGCATCGCCAACGTGCCGCTCCAGGCAATTCGGTGGGCAAGGGGATCATAGGCGATACCTTCTGCGACTCCGTCGTGATCAGGATCTGTGAATGAGTGTTGGGCTTTGGAGAACAGCGTGATCTGATAGCTGGCCTCTGCTCCATCGAGTTCTGCGCGCAATGCGTCCAGATCCGCGGCAGGTGCGTAGGGATCGTGCCCTCCGGACCACACGGCGATCTCGGCTCGCACTTCGCCCGGGCGGGCCGGAGCATGGGTCGTCAACAGTCCATGATAACTTGTCACGCAGGCGATGGCAGCGCCGCTGCGGGCGAGTTCCAGCACGCACTTCCCGCCGAAGCAGTAGCCGATCGCGGCCATGTGATGCGGGTCGACGCCGGGAAGATCTCGTACTGTCTCGAACCAGGCGACGACACGCTCGCGCAGCAGGACGGGATCGGCCATCAGCGCCGCGAAATATCCTCCAGCCGCTTGCGGGCTCGAGATGTCTGCGCAGATGCCGTACATGTCTATGCCGACGGTGAGATAGCCAAGGTCAGCCAGTTCGCGCATCGCGTTGCGAAAGCTGTGGCCGGGGCCGGTGGCGCCCGGAAACATCAGGATAGTCCCCCGCGTTGTCCCCTGACCGGGCCCTATGACGAATCCTTCCATGGTAACGTCGCGGTGCTGGCAACGAAGCGGTTCGAACGTGCCCATGTTTGTGGCCTCCCATATTGTCGAAATAATGAATAATTGTTCTGAAATTGGAATGCATTGTGCTGCTGCACTTGTCAAAGTGCGTCGTTGCCGTGTCATGGGTCGCCATGGCATGGCTGCAACATGACGCAGGCCGATTTCCGCATGGAACGCCGCAAGCGGCTGAGTGTGGCAGCCTTGGTGCTGCTTGTGCATCTGGTGCTCGTCGCAGGCCTGATCCGCGCCTTTACGCCCCGGTTTGCCGCCAGCGTCGTCGACAGCGTGACGCAAGCATTTTTCGTTTCGCTTCCGCCGTCGCTACCGGAACCCGCCCCGTCTCCCTCGCCAAGCGCTGCGCTTCCGGTTGAGCAGGGGGCTGCGGGGGCGCCGGGGCGCAAAGCGCAGCCGCGGGAAGCTGCTGCTCCCGAAGCATCCATTGCGTTCAAGCCGACTCAGGCCCCGCCGGTTGCGGGCACCAGAGATGAAAATACCGCCGGTGCCCGCGATGATGGCGGGGGCACAGGTGCTTCAGGAACGGGCATGGGCACGGGCGGCGGCACGGGAGGGACTGGACAGGGTGGAGGAGGTCAGTCGGCGCCTACGGTCAAGGTCAGGGGGGATATCAATTCAGCGAAGGACTACCCACGTGCCAGTCGCGGCCTTCGGATCGGAGCTTCGGTCACCATTGATCTGACGGTTGGCACGGATGGCCGCGTCAAGGCATGCCGGGTCGTGCGCCCCAGTCCCGACACGGAGGCCGATCGCATTACCTGCGATCTTGCCACGAAACGCTTTCGTTTCCGGCCCGCTACGGACGCACAAGGAAATCCGGTCGATGCGATCTACCGATGGCGCCAGCGATGGTTCTACTGAATGCAAAGGCCGTTCTAGCCATTAAGGTGAGGGAGGTAGCCTGAGGGGGCGTTGCATTGAAACCTGTTGGCGGTAATAGCTGCAGTACTTCGAATGCCCACTATCAAAGCGGGGGAAATGCCGATTATCGTTCCTGTAATCCTGTGTGGTGGCAGCGGAACGCGCCTCTGGCCGCGTAGCCGGGCAAGCAAGCCGAAGCCATTTCTACCGCTCGTAGGTAACAGCACTCTGTTCGAGGCTGCACTGGCACGGTGCCCGGCTAATCTCGGCTTTGCGCCTCCTGTCGTTGTGACGGGGCAAATGCATCTCGATCATGTCGAGCAGCAGTTGGGGCCTGTCGATGGGGCGGAGATCATTGTCGAGCCTTCGGCCAGGAACACGGCGGCAGCCATCGCCTTGGCGGCCTGCCGCCTTCCGGAAGACGCCGTTATGCTGATTTGTCCCAGCGATCATCACATCGCGGACGCGCAGGCCTTCGCAGATGCCGCGCTTCGTGCTGCCGATCTGGCACGTGACGGCTGGCTGGTCTCCTTCGGGATCGAGGCGACCGCGCCGGAAACCGGATTCGGTTACCTCAAGCGTGGCGAGCCGATCGAGGGGGGCGGCTATCTTACTGCCCGCTTTGTCGAGAAGCCGGATCTTGCACGGGCCCAGAGCTTCCTTGCGGAAGGCGGATATGCCTGGAACGGCGGTATCTTCGCGTTCCGGGTAAAGGATTTCCTGAGCGACCTGGCGGCTCATCGTCCGCAGATCGCCTCGACTGTCGCGGCCGCAGTTGCCAAGGGTGCCGTGGATGGAAGGCGGTTCCATCCCGATGCCGAAACATTCGCCTCGGTCGAAAGCGATTCCGTAGACTACGCGGTGATGGAGAACACGAAGCGCGCCGCGATGGTTCCGGTGAATATGGGCTGGTCCGACATCGGTAACTGGCACGCGCTTCACGAAGCACTGCCACGCGATGCCAATGGCAATTCCGTGCGCGGGAACGTCAGAGCCGAGCTTGTCGATTGCCGCAATGTCCTGATCGACAGCGACGGCCCGCGCGTATCGGTGATCGGCCTCGAAGACGTCATCGTCGTCGTCGATGGCAACGACGTGATGATCACGACTGTGACCGGCGTGCAGAAGGTGGGCAAGCTGGACGGTGCAGTGAACCAGTGAGGGAACTTGCGTAGTGGGCGCACTTCCGATTCGGCACGTGGAAAAGCCATGGGGCAAGGAGGTGCTCCCGTGTCCCTTTGCCGCGCCTGCCGGGCAGCGCATCGGCGAGATCTGGTTTGAGCCGCCCGAGCAATTGCCCGACCTGCTGGTGAAATATATCTTCACCAGCGAAAAGCTCTCGGTGCAGGTCCACCCTTCCGATGCGCAGACGCTGTCGAAGGGGATCGGCCGGCAGGGCAAGGAAGAGTGCTGGCTGATTGTGGCCGCCGAACCTGGTGCGACGCTGGGCATCGGTTTTGACTGCGCGATGGGCGACGATGCAATGCGTACGGCAGCGTTGGACGGCTCCATCGAAGGCTTGATGACCTGGCATGATGTGAAACCGGGGGACTTCTTCTACATCCCTGCAAACACCGTTCATGCCATCGGCGCGGGCGTCAGCCTGATCGAAGTACAGCAGAACTCCGACATCACTTATCGGCTGTTCGATTATGGCCGCCCGCGCGAGCTGCACCTGGAAGAGGGCGTGGCCGTTTCCAGGGGAGAGACTTACGATCTCACCGCGTGGCACAAGACGGTCCCGCCGCGCGGGACGCAGGTGCTTGTTGATGGGCCGCTGTTCCTGCTCGATCAGGTCGAGGGGATTCCGTCGGAGGAAATCTCGAGGCGTTACCCCGGTCCCTTGCTGGTGATCCCGCGCGAGGGCGTGGTACAGGTGGCCGGTGAAACCATTGCACCGGGCAGTTGCGCGCTCGCTCCCGCTTTGCGGGACGTTGCATTCGCTGAAGACGGCGTATGCCTGCTCGCCAGAGCCTGCGCTGCCTGATAGGAGCAAGGGCGTCATGATCGCCCAGACCATCCAGCTCGCGCTTGCCCCGGTGTTCATGCTGGTGGCGATCGGCAATATCCTCAACCTGCTGACGACCCGCCTTAGCCGCGTCGTTGACCGGGCACGGGTGCTGCAGGACCGCTACGCTTCGACGATGGAGGCCGAACACGACCTTGTCGTTCTGGAGATCCGGACAGTCGATGACCGGATCCGGCTGATCGGCATCGCCATGCGTTTGCTGGTGCTGAGCGGGCTGTTCATTGGCACCACGGTATTCCTGTTGTTTCTGGAAGAACTGGTGGGCACCGAAATCCGGCTGGTGGCGGCGGGAACCTTCATTGCCGCGCTGACGCTGCTGATGGTGGGGCTGGTGCTGTTCCTGCGCGAGACCCAGATCGCGGCCGCCAGCCTGCGCATTCCGCGGGACTATCTGGAACTCCACCGCAAGCTCTGAGGCACACGGGCCATCGCCGGGGCGGGGCTGGTGCCGGGCAGATTGCCAATTTGTCACTCCCATCTAGGCTGTGCCTGATAGGGAGGACTTGTCCGGATGGAAGGCAGCGCGAGAACGCAGGCGCAGGAATGGTCGTCGGGCTGGACGCTGGTGCTGGCATCGGCAATCGGATTCTCCTTTTTCTCGGTGCTGCTGTCGGCGGTCGGGCTGTTCATGGAGCCGCTCAATCGCGAGTTCGGCTGGGACAAGTCGGTGCTGTCCGCCGGGCCCGCAATCGCCACCGGGGTCACCGCGCTGCTCTCGCCCTTCTACGGCGCGATGATCGACCGCTTCGGTTCGCGCCGTCTCGCGCTTCCCGGCATCGTTATCACCATGGCGGGCACGGCCATGTTCGGACTGGCGGACGGCAGCCGCACGCAATGGTTGCTGATGTGGGCGCTGTTCGGGCTGATCCTCACCTCGATCAAGTCGACGATCTGGACGACGGCAGTGGCGGGTGTCTTCGAAAAGGGGCGCGGGCTTGCACTGGGGATCGTCGTTGCGGGCACCGCGATCGCGCAGACGGTGGTGCCGCCGCTCGGCAATTGGCTGATCGCGACGACCGGCTGGCGCGGCGCCTTCTTCTGGCTGAGCGCGGGCTGGGGCGGATTGACGCTACTGCTGTGCTGGCTGTTTCTCTACGACGCGCACGATCGCCATGCGCGCGCCGCTGCCAGCCGGGGCGAGGAGGCTAGCGCACGCGGTAGTGTGTCGCTGCCCGGGCTGACCAAGGCGCAGGCCTTGCGCAGTCCGGCGCTGTGGATGGTGGCCGCGTCTACCTTCGTCGTCATGCTGCTCACGATCGGGCTGGGAATCCACCTGTTCCCGATCCTCACTGAAAGCGGAGTCCCGCGCGAGACGGCGGCATGGATGATGTCGCTGGGCGGCATCGCCGGCGTCGTCGGCAAGCTGGCCACCGGTTCGCTGCTCGACCGGTTCCGCCCGAACTGGATCGGGGGCCTGACCATGGGCGTAACGGCCGTGACGTTCTTCATGCTAGACCGATTCATCGAATCGACGACGGCGGTGATAGTGGCCGTCGTCATCAACGGTTACGCGGCGGGGACCAAGATGCAGATTTGTGCCTTCCTGACCGTGGGCTTTGCCGGAATGCGCAATTTCGGTTCGATCTACGGCGTGATGTCGGCGCTTGTGGCGCTGGGGTCGGGGCTTGGGCCGTTCGTGGCAGGGCGTATTTACGATACCATGGGAGGCTATGGCCCTTTCCTGTGGCTTGGCGTCGTCGGGTGCACCTTGGGCGGCGCGCTGCTGATCCTTCTGCCGCCTTATCCACGGTGGCAGGATGGGAACGAAGCCAAGGCCTTTTCCTGATCCCCACTCCCTTGTAACGGAACCGCCATAATCATGGCGGCGACAATGAGGGGCCCATGTGCGGCATAACCGGCTGGTACAGGCGCGGCGGCAGGCCGGTGCCGCGCGAGGCTATCGTGCGGGCCTGCCAGACTATCGTCCATCGCGGACCCGACGACGAAGGCATCCACATCGACGGTGATCTGGGGCTGGGCCACCGCCGCCTGTCGATCGTCGATCTGGAAGGCGGGCACCAGCCGATGTTCTCGGCCGACGGGCGCTGGGCCATCGTCTTCAACGGCGAGGTCTACAACTTCCCGGACCTGCGCGCGGAACTGGCCGACTGGGGCTGGAAGTTCTCTACTCACGGCGACACCGAGACGATCCTCGCCGCCTACGTGCGCTGGGGCGACGAGGCCTGGCCGAAGCTGGAGGGCATGTACGGCCTTGCCATCTGGGACGTGAAGGAGCGCCGTCTGGTGCTTGCGCGCGATCCGCTGGGGATCAAGCCGGTGTACTACACGCTGCAGCGGGGCGGGATCGCCTTCGGTTCGGAAATCCGCACCTTGCGGGCGATGTATTCGGCCGATGGCGGGGCGCTCGACTTCACCGTCTGCGAGCGCGGCGTGCATGATTTCTTCATGTTCGGGCACGTGCAGAAACCGCGCTCGATCTGGAACGAAGTGAAGACTCTACCTCCCGGTCACGTGCTCCACATCGGCCCGGAGGGTGAGCCCGACGTTCGCCAGTTCTGGCGCCCCCAATTCAAGGTCACCGAGGGCCTGTCCGAGGCCGAGTGGATCGAGCAGACGCAGACCTGGGTTTCGGAGACCACGAAGCGCCACATGCTGGCGGACGTGACGGTCGGTGCTTTCCTGTCGGGCGGCGTGGATTCGAGTGCGGTCGTCGCGGCCATGGCGGAGCATGCCATCGCGCCGGTCAAGGCCTTCACCATGGGCTTTCCGGGCACCTCGATCGACGAGACCGAGGCCGCCGCGCGCATTGCCATGCACCTTGGCTGCGAGCACATCACTCTGCCGCTCCAGCCGCAGGACGCCGGGATCATGCTGCCCGAAGTGCAGCGCAGCCATGACGAGCCCTGCGCCGCCACGGCCGCCGTGCCGGTGTGGCACCTTTCGAAACTCGCGGCCGAGCACGTGAAAGTCGTGCTCTGCGGCGAGGGCTCGGACGAAATCTTCGCCGGGTACAAGCGTCAGCGCACCGCACTGGCAGCGGCACGGACCGGGCCGCTGCTGCGGATGCTGGAGCCGGTTCTGGCCGCCATCGACCATGTGCCCGGCATGGGTAGCAAGCGGCTCAACTACCTGCGCCAGAATGCGCGGCGGTTCCGTCAGTCGGCGATGCTGGAGAACAATTACCAGCGCTTCTTCCAGGGCACGCAGATTTCCACCCCGTGGGTGCGCGAGGACCTGTACGAGCCCGGTTTCCATGCGCGGCAGGAAAGCGGTCATCCGTTTGCCGATCTGGAGCGCGAATATTTCGGGTGGAGCGGCGCGCGCGATCTCGATCCGCTTTCGCAGTTCATGCTGGCAGACCTGACCGTCCACATGCCCGCCTCGCTGCTTAACCGCACCGACCGGGGCTCCATGGCGCATTCGCTCGAGGCTCGGGTGCCGTTTCTCAGCCACAAGCTGGTCGACTGGGCGCTGACGATGCCCCGCGACATGAAGCTGCGCGGCAAGGTCGGCAAGTATGCCCTGCGCAAGGCAGTGGAGCCCTGGCTCTTCCCCGGCGCGCTGGACGAACGCAAGCTGGGGTTCCAGCTGCCCTTCGCCGAATGGTTCAGCGGCGGTTTCGCTTCGTTCGCGCAGGAGGCATGGATCTCCAGCGGCGCTTCGAAAAGCGGCTATCTGCGCGAGGACGCGGTGCATCAGTTGTTCACCGAACATGCCGCAGGCGTGGCCAATCACGGGCGCATCCTCTACGCGATCGCCATGTTCTCCTGCTGGTGGGACCAGACTTTCGATGCTCGTTGATCTCCAGAAAAGCCCCGAAGCCCTTGCCGGAAAGCAGTTCGACGTCTGCGTGATCGGCGCCGGCGCGGCGGGCGTGACGCTCGCGCGCGAACTGATGCGTGCGGGCCATCAGGTGTGCCTTGCCGAAAGCGGCGGCATGGATTTCGAGGAAAAGACGCAGGCGCTCTACGATGGGGCGAACATCGGCCACGACTACTACCCGCTGGAGGAATCGCGCCTGCGCTTCTTCGGCGGCACGGTGTCGATCTGGGGTGGGCGCTGCGCGCTGCTCGACGAGATTGACTTCGCCCGGCGCAGCTGGGTGCCGCATTCGGGCTGGCCGATCACGCGCGATGACGTCATGCCTTACTGGCGGCAGGCGCAGGACATCTTCGAAATCGGCCCGTTCGAGTGGGACGATGCCTACCGGCTCTGCGGCATTCCCGATCAGGGTTTCGATCCAGAAAAGCTGGCGACCGACCTCTGGCGCTTCGACGAGGCGACCGAACGTTTCGCGCAGGCGCGCACGAAGGACCTGATCGACGCGCCGAACCTGACGATCGTGCTTCACGCCAATGCCACGCAGGTGCAGGCGAGCGCCAATGGCGCCGAGATCGAGCATGTCGAGGTCAGGACGCTCACCGGCCAGTCGGCCCGGCTGAAGGCGAAGCACTATGTCCTCGCCTGCGGTGCGATCGAGAACGTGCGGCTGATGATGGCGTCCGACGATGTGATTGCAGGCGGCCTTGGCAATGCCCACGACCAGCTCGGACGCTTCTTCATGGAGCACCCCACCGGTCGCATCGGCAAGGTGGAGACTTCGCGCCCGTTCGACTTGTGGGCCGCCTACCAGAAGCGCTTCATGAAGTCCGGCCCGCCGCTGGCGCCGGTGCTGCGCCTGTCCGACGCGGTGCAGGAAGCCGAAGGGGCGATGAACTCGATCATCACCTTCAAGCTGCAGCGTCCGCCGGAAAAGGGCGTGGCGCTGGGCAACAAGCTCTACGGCACGATCAAACATTCGCTGAACCCGAACCGCACCGGCCGCACGCTCGATCACATCTACCGCGGCCTGCGCGGCTGGTTCCATCGCGCCGTGCGCGAGAAAGTGGAGGCGGCTATGGCCAATACCGACATGACCGGCCTCTACATGATCATCCGCGGCGAGCAGGCGCCCAACCCGGACAGCCGCATCGTCCTGTCAGACAAGCGCAACGCCCTTGGCGAACGGCAGGCGGACCTCGACTGGCAGCTCGATGGGCTCGACAAGCACACCGCCCGCGTCTTCGCCCGCGTGTTTGGCGAGGAACTGCAGCGCATGGGGCAGGGGCATGTGACGCCCACCGAATGGATCGCGGAGGCGGGCAACGACTGGCCGGTCGATCCCACCGTCGGCAACCACCCCATCGCCGGCTACCACCACATGGGCGGGACCCGCATGAGCGACGATCCGAAGGCGGGTGTGGTCGACGCGCATTGCCGGGTGCATGGTCTGGCCAACCTGCACGTGGCGGGCAGTTCGGTGTTCCCGACGGCGGGCTGGGCGAACCCGACCTTTACGCTTGTGGCGCTGGCCCTGCGGCTGGCCGAACGTCTGGATGGGGAACTAAAGGCGCGTTGAGGCGGAATTGCACAAAGTACATTTCAACAATGCTGAACATTTGAGATAATTTTATCTCACTATTTAGAATGATGTTCCTGGAGCAGTTTCTGACCTGTCGAGGCAAGGGGCCGCATGGTGCACTCCCGAAGGCCTCTCATCAGGAAAGGAATTCGTTATGACCACTGTTGCCCGTACCCAGTTTCCCGCCATTGCTGCCAATCTGGAAAAGTGGCTGCCTGTCGCAGGTCGCGTACTGATTGCCGCGATCTTCCTGCTCAGCGGCTTCTCCAAGATCGCCGATCCCGCGGGCTCGATCGCCTATATCCAGTCGGTAGGCTTGCCTCTGCCCGCTTTCGCTCTGGCCGGTGCCATTGCGGTGGAGATCGTGGGCAGCCTGCTTCTGATCGCGGGATATCGCGTGCGTGCCGTCGCTACCGTGATCGCGCTGTTCAGCGTCGCCACTGCCGTGTTCTTTCACAACAACCTGGCGGATCAGAACCAGTTTATCCACTTTTTCAAGAACATCGCGATTGCCGGTGGCCTGCTGCAGATCGCGGCTTTCGGTTCCGGCCGCGACTGATCTCCGTCCCACTTTCCCAAAAGAAACGGGCCGGAGAGCTTGCGCTCTCCGGCCCGCCTTTCGTCACCTCTCGATGCCGCTCAGGCGGCGAGCTTGAAGGGCTCGATCTCGCCCGAGAGGTAAAGCTTCTTGGCCTTGGCGCGGCTGAGCTTGCCAGAGCTGGTGCGCGGCAGACTCTTGGGCGGCACCAGTTCGACCACGCAGTTCATGCCGGTGATCGAACGAACCTTGTCGCGGATCTGGTCGCGCAGTTCGATGCGCTTGTCCGGATCGGATACGCGGCAGTGAACCAGCACGGCAGGCGTTTCCTCGCCGTTTTCCATCTCCACTGAGAACGCCGCGATGTCGCCGTGGTTGAAGCCGGGAAGCTGTTCCACGGCCCATTCGATATCCTGCGGCCAGTGGTTCTTGCCGTTGATGATGATCATGTCCTTGGCGCGGCCGACGATGAACAGGTAGCCGTCGGCCATGTAGCCCATGTCGCCGGTGTCCAGCCACCCATCGACCATGCATTCGGCGGTCGCTTCGGGATCGCGGAAGTAGGAGTGCATCACGCTGGTGCCGCGGCACCAGACCTTGCCGATCTTGTGATCGCCCAGCGTCTCGCCCTTTTCGCCGCGGATCACGACTTCCATGTCCTTCACCGGCTTGCCGCAATTGACGATGGCGCGGTAGCGGGCCGGGCGTGACAGATCGCGCGGGGAGCCGGAAAGGCGCTCTTCCTCGACCAGCTCGACACGGATGCCTTCGCCCGGGGGCATGATGGTGACCGCCAGCGTCGCTTCGGCAAGGCCGTAGCTCGGCAGGAACGCGGCGGCCTTGAAGCCGGCGTCGGCAAAGGCATTGACGAAGCTCTGCATCACGTCTGGCCGGATCATGTCCGCTCCGTTGCCCGCGATCCGCCAGCGCGAAAGGTCGAACCGGTCCGCCACGTTGCTCTGGCTGGAAATTCGCCGCGCGCAGATGTCATAGCCGAAGGTGGGCGAATAGGAGCACGAGTTGCCCGGATTGCGGCTGATCATGTCGAGCCAGGCGAGAGGGCGGCGGGCGAAGTCTTCGGTCTTGAGGTAGTCGGTAGAGACCTGGTTGGCGATCATCGACAGGAAGCAGCCGACAAGGCCCATGTCGTGATACCATGGCAGCCACGAGATGCAGCGGTCGCTCTCGGTGAACTGCATGCCATGGCTGTGCGCGGCGAGGTTGGCGAGCAATTGGCGGTGCGTCACGGCGACGCCGTGCGGGAAGCGGGTCGAACCGCTCGAATACTGCAGGTAACAGATGTCGTCCGGGCTGAGGACCGGCAATTCGCAGGGCGCCGTGTCCTTCGTCGCGAAGTCGGCCCAGATCGCATGACCGCAGCCTTGGCGCTCGGCAGCGGCCGATGTGAGTGCCGCGATTTCGTCCGGCCCGATCAGCATCATCGGGTCCGAGCTGGAAAGCTGGACGGCGAGTTGTTCGATATAGTTGTCCTTGCCGCCAAAGCTGGTCGGCAGCGGCAGTGGCACCGGCCATGCACCGGCATAGACCGTGGCGCAGAACAGCGCTGCAAAGTCCGGCCCGGTCTCGGCGATGAGCGCAATGCGGTCACCCGGCTTCACCCCGCGCGCGATCAGCGCATAGGCCACGGCCAGCGCATCCTCACGCAGTTCGCTGAAGGGGTAGGGACGCGTCAGCGTGCCGCGCGGATCATGGAAATTGAACCCGCGAAGGCCCTTCGCTGCGTAGTCGAGTGCCTCGCAGAAAGTGTCGAAATCGGCGAAACGGCGCGGCAGAGCGTCGTCGTTCGGCGTCGCTGCAAGTGCCTGTGCGGAGTTCGGCACCATGCTCACGGTGTCGGCCATCTGTATGTAACCCGTTGTTGTTATAACACTATTCTTGCGGAACCGGGGCTATTAACCGGTGCAATCTGAACCGGAGTTAGCCCATTCGGACCCGCATGATCCCACGCGCACTCCCCATTCTGAGCGGAGTGTGGCACGAATAGGGCAAGATGTCGGTCAAGCGTCGTAATCCACAGCCCCTGAATGGCCAGCGCCTGGAGGAACTGGCGCTGGCCTATGTCGCGCGTTTTGCCACGACGCAAGCCAGGTTGCATGGTTATCTCCAGCGCAAGATTCGGGAGCGGGGCTGGGACGGCGAGGGGCAACCGCCGGTCGAGGCGCTGGTCAGCCGCTATGCCGAACTGGGCTATGTCGACGATGCCGCGTGGGCGCGGATGAAGGCAGGCAGCCTGCTGCGGCGCGGCTATGGCGTGCGGCGCGTGGGCGAGGCATTGGGGCAAGCCGGGATCGAAGAAGGCTTGCGCGCGGAGACACGCCCTGGCGAGCGTGATCAGCGGCGTGCGGCGCTGGTCCTCGCGCGGCGGCGGCGGTTCGGGCCTTTCGCGATCGAGTCGCCGGACCGGGCGGCGCGGGAGAAGCAACTGGCAGCGATGTTGCGGGCGGGGCATTCGCTCGACATTGCGCGCCGGATTGTCGATGCGCCCGATCCCGGCGAGGCAGAAGAATGGGCCGAGTCGGCCTACGGAGACGATTGAGTGCGCCTGACCGGAATTTTTGTCGCTGCCCTGCTGCTAGGGACTGTCGCCTGTTCAGGCGATGCGCCCGAAGCCACCGCCAGCACCGCGGCGGCGCAGCCGGCTGTCCATCCCGTGTCCGGCCTGCCTGTGACCTCGCTCACGGTGGAATCGGGTGGCAAGGTGCACGCATTCCGTGTGGAAGTCGCGAAAACCGAGGCGGAACAGGCCAAGGGGCTGATGTTCCGTACCGCAATGGGCGCGGACGAAGGCATGATCTTTCCGGAAGACCCGCCGCGCAAGGCTGCGTTCTGGATGCGTAACACCGTGATCCCCCTCGACATCATCTTCGTCGGCACCGATCACCGCATCCTCAACATCGCGGCCAATGCCGTGCCTTATGACGAGACGCCGCTCCCGTCAGCGGGCGTGGCCAGCGCGGTGCTCGAACTGAATGGCGGCCGCGCGGAAGAGCTGGGTATCAAGCCCGGTGATTCCGTGCAGTGGTAGGCGACTACCCTCAAGGCTCGTCGGGGAACGAGCCGAGATAGTCGGCCCCCCGTTGCACGAGAGCGGCCTCGCACCCGGCTCCGGCAAGCATGGTCAGCGTTGAGCGGCGGTTGGTCGCTACCGTCCAGGGCTGCGGAGCAGGCGCGTTCTGGTTCGGGTTCGCATCGCGCACCGCGCGAAGAGCTTCCGCCAGTTTCTGCGGATCGAAAGTATGGACGGCAAATCCCTCGTTCGCGAAAGCCGCTGTGGATACGCCCAGCGCATGGCAGGCCATGGTGAGCACTGGCACGTCGTCGACGGCGGTTCGCCGGTGTTCGGCGACGATGTTCGCCGTTTCGGTATCGGCGATTTTCCCGTTGCGCTCCAGCACCGGAAACGCCGGCGCCCATGCCTCGGGCGGGCAAAGCCGGCTTGCGGGGTCGAGGCCGATGAAGGGCCTGCTTTCGAGCGGATAGATCCGGCAGATCCGGGGGCGTTGTTCATAGTTGCTGCAGCGCATGTCCGGTTGCAGGTTCGGGCAGGGGCCGATGTGATGAGCCACCGGAACCGCCGCGATGCGGAACGCGACTGAACCGCTCATTGCCGGGAACGAGCGATCGCGGTCGTACAGGACGCGCGCGTCCGCAGTGTCGGGTTCGCTGACCCACGGCAGGGCCTCGGTCAGCAACTGCACGGTGTGGCCGCGCCCGGCCCAGCCAATGGCTTCGTCCACGCTCAGCGTAAGCCGCAGGTTCTGGCAGCATTTGCCGCATTGTGTGCAGTCAAAGTGGATGGTCATGGCGCTCCCCCTCGAACAAATCATGCTTTGGCGCGAAGCCCTAGGTCCTGCCCCTAGGCGCGGCGCCTCTTGCCGGCAAGGCTCCGGCCATTGAACCCTTGCGGCATGCCTGCTTTTGAAATCGGCAGCTTGTAGGCTGCCTTGGCGCCTGCCAGAGATCGGGGCGTGCAGAACGTCCAGATTCCTGAGTCCGCCAACCCCTCCGTCCCATCGCCACGTGAATGGCTGGCGCGGGCGGTCGGTATCCTGTCGGCCGAACAGTCGCGCTCGGCCGACACGCATCTGATCCCGGTGCCGTTGGCGAATGCGCCGGGCATTGCGCTCTATCTCAAGGACGAATCGAGCCACCCGACCGGAAGCCTCAAGCACCGCCTAGCCCGCTCGATGTTCCTTTATGCCCTGTGCAATGGCTGGATCGGCCCGGACACCACGGTGATCGAGGCCTCGTCCGGTTCGACGGCCGTGTCGGAGGCCTATTTTGCCCGCCTGTTGGGGCTGCGTTATATTGCCGTCGTCCCTGCCACCACCGCCCGTGAGAAGCTGGCGCTGATCGAGGAGCAGGGCGCGCGATGCCACAAGGTCGACGATCCGCGCACCATGTATGCGGAAGCCGAGCGCCTCGCGGCCGAATGCGGCGGGCACTATCTCGACCAGTTCACCTATGCCGAGCGTGCCACCGACTGGCGCGGCACGAACAATATCGCGGTGTCCATCTTCCAGCAGATGCAAGGCGAGGACCATCCCGTTCCCCGCTGGATCGTGTGCGGCGCGGGCACAGGCGGCACGTCGGCAACGATCGGGCGCTATTTGCGTTATGGCCGCCACAAGACCGGACTGTGCGTGGCCGATCCGTCGGGATCTGTCTTCCACCGCCACTTCGCGGACCGCAGCGTGGTGCAGGTGCAGGGCACGGTCTCGCTGGTCGAGGGCATCGGCCGCCCGCGCGTCGAGCCGTCGTTCCTGCCCGATGTGGTGGACCGCATGATCGCGGTGCCCGACGCGGCGAGCTTTCATGCGGCGCGGCATCTCAGCCGCTATCTCGGGCGCAGCTGCGGCCCGTCCACCGGGACCAATCTGCACGCCTGCCTGCAGCTCATCGACGAGATGGCGGCGGCGGGCGAGGAGGGCTCGATCGTCACGCTGCTGTGCGATTGCGGCGACCGTTACCGCTCCACCTGCTACAGTGACGCCTGGCTGGAGGAAAAGGGCATGACCGCCGAGCCAGCCGATCCGCGCCTTGGCCGCTATCTGCCTCTGCCGGGCTGAACCTCCGCTCAGTCCTCGTGCCAGGACAGCGGGCGGGCGACGTGTTCCAGCGGCTTGCGCTCGTTGGCGAGACCGAACTTCCACGCGGCGGCCGCGGCAATGATCATCAGTACGGCGGCGAAGAGATAGCCGATCAGAACCTGCCCGCGCGATCCGCTCTCGATCAGCACGCCGAACAGCCACGGCGCCAGCACGCCGCCGATCCCGGTGCCCATGGCATAGAACAGCGCGATGGCCAGCGCGCGGATTTCGAGCGGAAAGCTTTCGGCTACCGTGAGGTAAGCGGATGAGGCTGCCGCCGAGGCGAAGAAGAACGTGCAACTCCAGCACAGCGTCTGCGTCGTCGCGTCGAGCATGCCCGGGTGGAACAGCAGTCCGGTCACGGCGAGCAGCACGCCGGAAACGCCATAGGTGAGCGTGATCATCTGGCGCCGGCCAACAGTGTCGAACAGGCGGCCCAGCAGCAGCGGTCCCAGCACGTTGCCCGCCGCGAACGGCAGAACGTACCAGCCCACATCCTTGGACGGCACGCCGTAGAAGTCGCTGAGCATCAGCGCGTAGGTGAAGAAGATCGCGTTATAGAGAAACGCCTGCGAGGCCATCAGCAGCAGGCCGAGCGCGGCGCGGTCCGGGTACGTGCGCAGCAGCGTCGCGAATACTTCGCCCAGCGGCGTCGAGCGCCGCGCCCTGAGGCGCACGGTCTGCTCCACCGGGGCGAGCGCGCGGCCGGAGGCGGTGATCCGCTGCTCGACGGCATCGACGATCGCCTCGGCCCTGTCCGCATGGCCGTGGGTGATCAGCCAGCGCGGGCTTTCGGGCAGGTGGCGGCGCAGGAAGATGATCGCGAGACCGGTCAGCGCTCCGAACAGGAAGGCGAAGCGCCAGCCACTGTCCACGTCCAGCACGGCCGGGTCGAGCACGATCACGGCCAGACTGCCCGCGATTGCCGCGCCGACCCAGTAGCTGCCGTTGATGACGAGATCGGTCCAGCCGCGATGGCGGGCGGGGATCAGCTCCTGAATGGCGGAATTGATCGCGCTGTATTCGCCGCCGATCCCGGCACCGGTTAGGAAGCGCATCAGTGCGAAACTGGGCAGGTCCCAGGTCAGCGCGGTGCCCGCCGTGGCTGTGAGGTAGAGCATCAGGGTGATCGTGAAGAGCTTCTTGCGGCCCATCCGGTCGGTCAGCCAGCCGAAGAACAGGGCGCCCAGCACGGCGCCGGCGAGATAGGCGCTGTTGGCAAGGCCCACGTCGGCGGCGGTGAAACGCAGCATCGGGCTTTCGCGCAGGGCCGGGGCCACCGAGCCCGACAGCGTCACCTCAAGGCCATCGAGAATCCAGGTGATTCCGAGAGCGACGACGACAAGCCAGTGAAAGCGCGTCCAGGGCAGGCGGTCGAGGCGGGCCGGCACGTCGGTTTCGACGATCGGGGCGGGGGAGCGCTCCTGATTCATGGTTCGCAGCCTATCGGTCCGGCCGCGGGGGATCAAATCAGCGCAAGTGCGTCAACACGCTTGCCTTGATGGGGGCAGAAGGGCTAACGCGCGGCTCATGGGAATCCTCGGCAAGATCTTCACCTGGTGGGACGGCGCCACCATCGGCACCTCGCTCTTCAGCGCCATGAACGGCGAGCACGTCGGCACCGACGCGCAGGGCAACAAGTACTATCGCTCGAACAAGGCGAAGACCGTCGAGGGTTACGGCAAGCGCTGGGTGATCTACGCCGGCGCTAACGATGCCAGCAATGTGCCGGCCGAATGGCACGGCTGGCTGCATCATTCCTATGACGAAGTGCCGGAAAGCCATCTGGCGCCGCCGCGTATCTGGGAAGCCGATTACACCCCCAATGCCACCGGCACCGTGAAGGCCTACCGTCCGCAGGGCGCGCTGGAGCGTGGCGGCCACCGCGCGCCGGCCACGGGCGATTACGAAGCCTGGTCACCGGAAGCCTGAGGCCCGGTCCCGTGAAACGGGCCGCAGTTTACCTGCCGCTTTTTGCCTCGATGTCGCTGCTGGCGGCGTGCGGGGGTGGTGAACCCAAGCCGGAAGATCAGGAAACCACTGTTCCTGATGCCATCTCGGGCATGCAGGCGGGCAAGGCGCAGGCCGAGCAGGGTCAGCACATAGGCACGCCCAACAAGGATCGCGTGGTCACGCTCGGCGTCCTCAACAAGCGCAACAACCTGACCCAGGATCTGGTGATGAAGCCGGGCGATTCAAAGCGCCTGGGCAATCTTGTGGTCAAGGTCGCCACTTGCGAGAAGACAATGCCCTGGGAGCACCCGGCGGAAGAGGGCGCTTTCGTGCAGGTCTTCGTGGAAGAGCGGGCTACAGCCAAGGACAAGCTGGCGTGGCACAAGGTGTTCTCTGGCTGGCTGTTCAAGAATTCGCCTGGCCTGAATGTCGTCGAGCACCCGGTCTATGACGTCTGGGTCAAGGCTTGCGCGATGAATTTCCCGGGCGAGGGCGCCAGTCCGGCTGAGGCGGCTTCCTCGAGCAGCAGGCCGAAGGCATCGGGCAGTGTCAGCACATCGCCTGTCCCGTCCGCCACACCGGCTCCAGAGCCGGAAGCGGCCCCTGAGGCAGATGCCGGCGCCGACTGAGCGGCTTGCAGCAGTTCGACGTATCGCCGCTGTGGCATCTCCACCGCGCCCAGCGAGGCGAGGTGTTCCGTCATGAACTGGCAGTCGAGCAGCACCGCGCCGCCCCGGTGCAAGGCGGCGACGAGCCACGCCAGCGCTACCTTTGAGGCATCGGGCACCCGACTGAACATGCTCTCGCCGCAGAAGACGCGGTCGAAACCGACGCCGTAGAGGCCACCCACCAGCTGCTTGTCCCTACCATCCGGTGCGTCCTGCCAGCACTCTATGGAATGCGCGCCGCCAAGCCTGTGCAGGTTCTCGTAGCTCGCCTGGATGCGGTGGCTGATCCAGCTGCGGCTGCCGTCATCGTCCGCCTCGTCGCCGGCCTGCGGCGGGCGGGGAGCGGCACAGGCATCCATGACCGCGCTGAAGGCCGTGTTGCAGGTCACCGTGAACCGGCCGCGCCGCAGCGTGCGGGCCAGCGAGTGCGAGAGATGGAAGCCGTCGAGCGGAAGGATCGCGCGCAGGCGCGGTTCCACCCAGAACACTTCCGGGTCATCGCGGTTGTCCGCCATCGGGAATATCCCGCTGCGATAGGCCAGCATGAGGAGGTCTGGGTCGATCATGTCCGGGGATCGCGGCGCGTGCATGGTCTCTTCGTAGCAAAAGGATCAGGGCACGAATATCTTGTTGGCGCGCACTTGTAATCCTCCGCGTCTCCCTTTAGAGGCGCCGCACTGCCTGCAGGAGTGTAGCTCAGTTGGTAGAGCATCGGTCTCCAAAACCGAGGGCCGCGGGTTCGAATCCTGCCACTCCTGCCAGTATTTCCCGAAATTCACGCTGTTGCCGCCGACCGGGCTGGCGAATCGCGGCCGGGAACGTGCCTATTTGCGGCGGGCAGCGAACCCTGTAGCGTGCGCGCTGCTTGCCAATTGCCCGGGGGCGGCTAGGAGGGCGGCGTTCCGGCGATTCGCGCGGGAGGCCCGCGGAAGCGTCCGGCCCGGTGACGGCGTAACGAGGAAAGATTCGGTCGTAGATGCACGGAACGGCGCAGCCTGAGGCGAGCGAAACCGGCGACGCCTATCGCAGGAAACGGCATGGGGCGCTCTGGCTCGGGCTGATCCTCTCGATTCTCGCATCCCTGCCAGCGCTCGTGGCCTGGGCACCACAGATGACCGATTACCCGTCGCATCTGGCCGGCTACAAGGTCATGCTCGATCACGGCAGCGACCCCTGGCTGACGTACTATTTCCTGCACAACTGGGAGTGGACCGGCAATCTTGGCGCGGAACTGCTGATGGTGCCGCTCGCGTCGATTTTCGGGCTGGAGCAGGCCGGACGGCTGATTGTCGCGGCAATTCCCTTCCTCACCGGCCTGTCGGTCATGGCGGTGGCCTGGAGCCTTCGCAAAAACATTGGGGTGGGCGCGATCCTCGCGTTCGCGATGATCTGGTCGCCGTCGTTCCTGATGGGTTTCCTCAATTTCTCGCTCTCGCTGGCGATGGCGCTGTTCGCCTTTGCGCTGTGGGTCCGCATGGAGCGCTCGCCCTGGCGGCACGTGGTCTTCGTGCCTTTCTCCTTTGCGGTCTGGCTCTGCCACGTTTCGGGCTGGGGCATCATGGGCGTGCTGGTGTTCGGCTATGAATGGACCAGGCGCCGCAGCTGGCTGGACTGGATTCCCTTTACCAAGCCCTGGCCGCTGATCTTTCCGCTGGTGCCGATGCTGGCGGGCATGGGGGCCAATTCCAAGGTGTCCTACGGCCGCTGGGGAGTGCTCGAATACAAGTGGCAGATCCTCTACAAGGCGATGCGCAGCTACGATCAGGTGTTCGACATCACCAGCCTGTGTCTGGTGGTGGCTGTGATCGCCTTTGCGCTGTTTTCGAAGCGGTTCGACATGCGTGCGGGCTGGGCCGCGCTGCTGCTGCTGATCCTCACCCTGATTGTGCCGCGTCAGATCTTCGGCGGAGATTATGCCGATTACCGCCTCAGTACGACTGCGCTGCTGGTAGCCTGCCTCGCGATCGACTGGCCGGTGCCGCGCTGGGGCATGGTGCTGGCCGGGCTGCTGTTCACCTCGCGAATCGCGGTGACGACAGTGGTTTGGCATCAGGACGCGCAAACCGCGAGCCAGATGATCAAGGCGATGGATCATGTGCCCGAAGGTGCACGGGTGGCCACGGCGGTCGCGATTCCGCGCTCGCAGTGGAAGTTCGGACCGTTCGAGCATTTCGGCAGCTATGCCGTGGTCCGGCGCAGTGCGATGGAGAATTCCAACTTCGCGCTGCCTGACGTGCACATGCTGGCGATGCGCGAAACCCGCTACCGGTTCAACGATCCGACACAGCGGATCCTGTTCTCTTCGAATCAGCGGATCGACCTGAGGAAGTTCAAGCCGGCCCGCCACGCGGACTATCTCTGGTTCATAGGCGACGTCCATCCGGTGGCCGTGCCCGATGGTGCGCGGATCGTGTTCAGCACGCCCAACTCGTTCCTGGCGCGGCTGCCCGATGCGGTGGACCTTGCAAATCCTGCAGACGGAAGCTAAATCCCCCATCTCTTCCGACATGAGGATCTGATTTGCCCCTCCCGGCCACGGCCGGGGCGGCGATGTCCCCTAGGCGGAAGCGACGAGACATTTTTTGCTTAGGCAATCAGGCAAGAGACACGAGAGCGAACGATATGGCCAAGATCAATCCCGGCGAATTCATGCGCCAGGTCCAGTCGGAAGCGCGCAAGATCTACTGGCCCTCGCGCCAGGAAACGGTGACCACCGCGATCTTCGTCGGCATCATGACGGTGCTGCTCGCCGTGTTCTTCCTTGGTATCGACGCACTGTTCGGCTGGATCGTCAGCTCGCTGCTGTCGCTCCTGTAATTGCCTGAACCAGATAGACTGAAGAGAGATCCATGGCCCGCTGGTACATCATCCACGCCTATTCCGGTTTCGAGAACAAGGTGAAGGAAGCGATCCTGTCCGAAGCCGAACGGATGGGGCTGTCGCAGCTCGTCGAGGACGTGCAGGTTCCCGCCGAGACCATCACCGAAGTGAAGCGCGGCAAGAAGGTTCAGGTCGAGCGCAAGACCATGCCCGGCTACGTGCTCGCCAAGCTGAACATGAACGATGACATCTATCACCTCGTGAAGAACACGCCGAAGGTGACGGGCTTCCTCGGCGCCAGCGGCAAGCCGCAGGCGATCAGCGAATCGGAAGCCGCGCGCTACTTCGGTGCCGCCGAGGCGGCCGCTGCTGCTCCGCGCCATCAGGTCAGCATCGATTACGAGATCGGCGATCAGGTCAAGGTGCTCGACGGTCCCTTCGCCAGCTTCAACGGCGTGGTCGAGGAGCTCGATTTCGACAAGAACCGCGTCAAGGTTTCGGTTTCGATCTTCGGCCGGGCTACGCCGGTCGAGCTCGATTTCGAACACGTCGAACTCAGCAAGTAATCGTTACCGCAGGTGCCCGGCCTTTGGGCCGGGTTATGCGGGTTAATGTTAAAATTACTGGGATGCGATAGTCGTCCGCCGCATGACGGAGACTATCGCTGAGCAGAAGGCCTTTGGGCACGAGCCGATCCAGCGTCTGACCCAGCTTGATGGGCTGCGTGGCTTGGCTGCTTGCGGGGTTGCCTTCCTTTACCATCCCCAATCGCTGTTCACCGGCCCGGCACTTGTCGGTGCACCGGGCGCGCTGATCTGGTTCCAGACATGGGGCTGGACGCTGGTGGACCTGTTTTTCCTGATTTCCGGCTACGTCTTTGCGCATGTCTATCTGCACGGGACCGGCCTGACACGTGACAAGCTCGCCAGCTTTGCTGTTGCGCGCGTGGGTCGACTCTATCCGCTGCACCTGGCGACGTTGCTTGCATCTGCCATTCTGTTCTGGGCAGCCCCATCAAATACCGTGCTGGCATTCGCCGCGCACCTGCTGATGCTGCAGGCGTTTGTTCAGCCAGTCAGCCACACGTTCAATGGACCGGCCTGGTCGATCTAGGTGGAAGCGGTCTGTTACCTGCTGTTCGCGATGGCCGCCGTGTGCGGTCCACGCGTGCTCCGCTGGGTGACAGGCGTCGCCATCGCTATCGCACTGGCACACTTCATCGTGCAGGGGCGTCCGGGCGGACCCTGGGTTGGCGACGGTGTCCCACGCGGGTTGTTCGGGTTCTTTTTCGGACAGTTGCTCTGGCACTTGCGTGTCCGTCTCGCCCGGACGGCGACTCTTCTTCTGGGCTGCTTCTTCGTTTTCGGGCTGGCGCTCGACATGGGAGCAATGAGTTCGCTTTTGCCTCTGTGCCTCTATGCCTGGCCCGCGCTTTTGCTTCTCACCCTGCGCGCATCCTGGATGGGCTGCGCGCCGATGCGCTGGCTGGGCGACCGCAGTTACGCGATCTACCTTGTACACTACCCGATGCTTGTCCTGGTCGAAAGTCTTTGGCCGCCGTTCGACAGCGGCATGGCCACTGTCTGGGCGGTCACGGCCGCATTCGCTGCTGCGGTGCTGCTGGTTTCCGACGTGAGCTACCGTCATCTTGAAATGCCCGCGCGCCGTGCGATCAAGGCGGCGTGGGAGCGTCGTGAGCGAACGACTACGCCGCTTGCGGCATAACGCTTCCCTTTTCTTCCGATTTCGGTTAGGGGCGCGCCCTTCGGACCAGCCATCAGATTCGACGGCAGGGCCGATTCTGTGCGGGAGGGCGTTTCGGCGCCTGTCTGACCGCTTAACATGAGCTTCTGCTCCGGCGGAAGCGACAGTGTGAAAGGAGGCCTCTCATGGCCAAGAAAATTGAAGGCTATATCAAGCTGCAGGTGCCTGCCGGCGCAGCCAACCCGTCGCCGCCGATCGGTCCGGCTCTGGGTCAGCGCGGCGTGAACATCATGGAATTCTGCAAGGCGTTCAATGCCGCCACGCAGGAGATGGAAAAGGGCATGCCGATCCCGACCATCATCACGGTCTATGCGGATCGCAGCTTCACCTTCGTCACCAAGACTCCGCCCGCTACCTTCCTCATCAAGAAGGCCGCCAACCTCAAGTCCGGCTCGAAGGAGCCCGGCAAGGTTTCGGCCGGAAAGATCGCGCGTTCGAAGCTCGCTGAAATCGCGCAGGTGAAGATGGCCGACCTCAATGCCAACGACATCGAGGCCGCAACGAAGATCATCGAAGGCTCCGCTCGCGCGATGGGCCTCGAAGTGGTGGAGGGCTGATAGAATGGCCAAGGTGACCAAGAAGCAGAAGTCGCTGACCGAAAAGCTGGGCGACAACATGAAGCTCTATGGTGTGAACGAGGCGCTCACCGCGCTGCGTGACCTCAAGACCACCAAGTTCGACGAAACCATCGAGATCGCGATGAACCTGGGCGTCGACCCGCGTCACGCCGACCAGATGGTCCGTGGCATGGTTTCGCTCCCGGCCGGTACCGGCAAGACCGTCCGCGTCGCCGTGTTCGCCAAGGGTGACAAGGCTGAGGCCGCTCTTGCCGCTGGTGCCGACAAGGTGGGCGCCGAGGACCTGATGCAGGACATGCAGGATGGCAACCTCGACTACGACCGCGTCATCGCCACCCCGGACATGATGGGCGTCGTCGGCCGTCTGGGCAAGCTGCTGGGTCCCAAGGGCCTGATGCCGAACCCGAAGCTGGGCACCGTCACTCCGAACGTGGAACAGGCCGTGAAGGACGCCAAGGGCGGCCAGATCGAATTCCGCGTCGAGAAGCAGGGCATCATCCACGCCGGTATCGGCAAGATGTCGTTCTCTGACGCTGATCTGAAGACCAACTTCGACGCGTTCGTCGATGCGATCGTCAAGGCCAAGCCGTCGGGCGCCAAGGGCAAGTACGTCAAGAAGATCTCGCTGTCTTCGTCGATGGGCCCGGGCCTCAAGATCGACACGACGGAAGTCGCCGGCGCCTGATCCTTTCAGGGCCGAACTAACAGAAAGGGCCGGGAGGGAAACCTCCCGGCCCTTTTCTTTTGTGCCTGCGCCAACCGCAACCGGCTGTGGACGGGGGCATTTCATTCGCCATTTACCTGCGGGCGAATCCTCTGTATCAGCGCGCTGTACACCTGTTCAGCAAAAGATGTCGGGAGAAGCCGTAACATGGCAATTCACTTTGAAAACATTAAGGAATGTATCGGATCTCGGGTCTCGTGGGATGATCGTGCGGATATCTTTACTCCGGAAGCTGCCAAGGCGATTCGCGAGAAGGTGGCGGAGCGCACGGTGCTCGTCTTCCCCGAGCTCAATCTCACCGATGAGGAGCAGCTCGCGATTACCAACGCGATCGGGCCCAAGGTTCGGCTGACCAACACCACCAACGTCCAGTCCAACGACGAGGACGTCTATCAGGTCACGCTCGACGAGAAGATCAACCCGCAGCCTGAATACGTGCTGGGGACCTTCTTCTGGCACATGGACGGTATCACCGTGGACATGCCGCCGCCGTTTGCGACGCTGCTTTCCTGCCGTATTGCTCCGGCCATTGGCGGTGAGACCGAATTCGCCAGCACTTATGCCGCCTATGAAGGCCTGCCCGAGGAAGAGAAGCAGGCGCTGGAAGGGCTGAAGGCGGTGCATTCGGTGCGCGCCAGCCTTTCGCCGATCGCCGATGCCATCCCGGAAAAGCACCGCGAGCGTGTGCTGGGAATTGGCCTCGTCAAGGAGCATCCGCTGGTCTGGACGCATGAGGACGGACGCAAGTCGATGGTGATCGGCACTACCGCCGACCATATCGTCGGCATGGACGTTCCCGCCGGCCGCGCGATGCTGGTGCGGCTGGCTGAATGGGCGGCGCAGCCGGCCTATTCGCTGCGCCACAAGTGGAAGCAGGGCGATTTCGTGATCTGGGACAACACGGGTGCAATGCACCGTGCGGTTCCTTATGCCAAATCCACCGGCCGCATGATGCACCGGACCTCGATCGCCGGAAGCGAGGCCGTGGCCGCCTGATGTCCGATCTTGCCGGGGGCTGGCTCAGCTGCCGGCGAGGTTCGCGGTGGTGTAGCACTCGATGAGATAGGCGAGGGGCTTGCCGTCGGGCAGGATTAACATCGCGCGGTGGGTGGAGATCGTCCCTTCGGGGCAGTGCTCTGCCTGTCCGCGCACCGTTTCCAGCGGCTGGCGGCGGAAATGGAGCGGTGCCACTACTTTACCGAACGGGATGTCGCTGGCTTGCAGGGCTGTGCGCATGTCTGGTGTCAGGCGGTCCGGAACGAACCAGTTCCAGGCCCTCGAAAGCACTGCCTGCCCGCAGCGCAGTTCGACGTGGCGCATCGCGACCGCTTCGTCTGCAGCAATCTGCAGCCGGTCGCTGACGTCCCGCTCCGGCTGATCTTGCCCCGCTTCCACGCTGTGCGCTGTCACGCGAGCAGGATTGGCCATGCCGCGGGCAGCACACCATTCCTCCAGTGCCAGCGTGGCGCTCTCGTGACGGCGAAGCGTGGCTTCGAAAGCCTCTATGGTAGGGTGCACGGTCTGATCGGTCACGGAGCTGGCCACAGCAACGATCGGAGGCAGCAAATCAGATTCCCCCCGCGATCGGCGGCTTGCCCAACACTTCCAAGCCCCGCACCAGCGCGCGGGTGCAGGCGGCGAGATCCTCCGCGCTGACGGAACGGATTACGAAATTCGCGCCGGTCTTCCCCTCTGCCCAGAACGGGTAGGAGCCGATCTGGCAGGTTTCGAAGGACTTCTCGGTCTCGCGCAGCAGGTCTGCGACTTCGCTTTCTCCTACCCAGCAGCCGACGGTTTCCGACAGTAGCGCCGCGCCGCCTTCAAGCTGGCCAGAGAGCGCATCGAGCATTCCGGCGGTAATGCTGGGCACGCCAGCCATGATGAATACGTTGCCGCAGCGGATGCCCGGCGCGCCGGTATAGCGGTTGGGAATCAGGCTTGCCCCTTCCGGCGTGCGAGCCATGCGCAGGCGGGCATCGGTGAGGCCGCCGCGTGTTTCGTAGTACCCTTCGAGGATCGCGCGCGCTTCGGGGTGAACAACGACCGGGACGCCCAATGCCTCGGCAATGGCATCGACGGTGATGTCATCATGAGTGGGGCCAATGCCGCCGGTGGTGAAGAGGTAGTCATTGCGTGTGCGCAGTATGTTCACTGCTTCTATGATGGCCGGCGTGTCATCGGCCACGACGCGTACTTCCCTGAGGCGGATGCCCTGGACCTGCAACCAGGCGGCGACCTGGGAGATATTCTTGTCATGGGTGCGGCCGGAAAGGATTTCATCGCCGATCACGACGAGGGCGGCAGTGTAGATTCGCGAAGGATTGGCCATGGCGTCTGGCTAGTCCAAATGATCCGCCGGGACCAGAGAGGGAATGCGAAGCCAGCCGCCGCAATCTGGGCTGCACAAAAAAAAGGCCGGTCCGAAGACCAGCCCTATGAAAGTTTTTGGGAGAGGATGCCTGAAAGGCCTGATCCTTATGCTCCAGAGGCCGTTGTGCTGCAAATGCGAAAAGGTTCAGCACGATTGCGTGTCATGCAACTATGACATTCCGCCGCAGGTGCGCGTTCGAATCGGCGGAAATCGGGCAAAAAAAAGGCCGGTCCGAAGACCAGCCTTATGAAAGTTTTTGGGAGAGGATGCCTGAAAGGCCCTTTCCGTATGAGCCTAGATCCTGATTCCCGCAAATGCGAAAACTTTTTCTGAAGTTGCATAATTTGCAATAAAAACATCGTGTGTTCGATGGCGGTCAGCGCTGCACGGCTACCCCGTACAGGTCATGCTCGTCGGCATCTTCGATTGAAACGTCAATAATATCACCAACTTGCAGGTTATTTCCGACGTTGCGCAGGAAGACATTGCCGTCGATTTCCGGGGCGTCGGCCTGCGAGCGTCCGGTTGCACCAATGTCGCCATCCTCGTCGGCGTCGCCCACTTCGTCGATGATGACGGGCAGGGTGCGGCCGATCTTTGCTGCCAGCTTGGCCGCGCTGATCGCGGCGGTCCTTTCCATGATCCGGGCGTAGCGCTCTTCCTTGACCTCTTCGGGCACGGCGCCGGGCAGATCGTTCGCGGAGGCGCCTTCGACGGGTTCGAAGCGGAATGCGCCCACGCGATCAAGCTGGGCTTCGTCCAGCCAATCGAGAAGGTACTGGAAGTCCGCCTCGGTCTCGCCGGGAAAGCCGACGACGAAGCTGGAGCGGATAGCGATGTCCGGGCAGATTGCGCGCCAGGAACGCAGCCGTTCGAGCACCTTGGCTTCGTTGGCCGGGCGCTTCATCGCCTTGAGGACCGAAGGCGCCGCGTGCTGGAAGGGAATGTCGAGGTAAGGCGTCAGCAGCCCTTCGGCCATGAGCGGGATTACCGCGTCGACGTGCGGATAGGGATAGACGTAGTGCAGCCGCACCCAGGGCCTGCGCCCTTGCGCGTCGCTCAACTGGCCCAGTTCGCGGGCCAGGTCGGTCATGTGGGTGCGGACCGGGCGATCCTTCCACATGCGCTCCTCGTGCTTCACATCGACGCCATAGGCCGAGGTGTCCTGGCTGATCACCAGCAGTTCGCGGGTCCCGGCCTGCACCAGCTTTTCGGCCTCGCGCAGCACCGCGTCGATGCGGCGGCTGACGAGCTTTCCGCGCAGCGAGGGGATGATGCAGAACGAGCAGGCGTGGTTGCAGCCTTCAGAAATCTTCAGATAGCTGTAGTGGCGCGGCGTGAGCTTTACCCCGGCCTCGTCGTAAGCCTGTGGGATCAGGTCCACGTAAGGCGATAATTCTGGCGGTGCGGCATCGTGCACGGCCTCGACAACGGCCTCGTACTGGTGTGCGCCGGTGACCGCGAGGACCTGAGGGAACTTGGCGCGGATCACTTCGGCCTCGTTGCCCATGCAGCCGGTGACGATCACCCGGCCGTTTTCGGCGATTGCTTCGCCGATCGCGGCAAGGCTTTCTTCCTTGGCGGAATCGAGGAAGCCGCACGTGTTCACGAGCACGACATCGGCTCCGGCGTAGTCCGGGCTCATGGAGTAGCCGTCCGCGCGCAGGCGGGTCAGGATACGTTCGGAATCGACAAGCGCTTTGGGGCAGCCGAGGCTGACCATGCCGACCTTGGGCGGGGAGGGGATTTCTGTGGCCATGGGATGGCGCGCCCGATACGCTGATTGTGCGCCGGAGTCACGAGAAAGCGCGTTTGCGGCGCCGACCATGCTCTTGCTCCCGCTCCCGGGGCTTGCAAGAACACGCGATCAAGGAATGGGGGGAGAGGCGTAATGGGTCCTGTGAACTGGCTGGCGGTGTTCCTGGCTGCAGCGCTGGCTGTGGCGATCGGGCTGGTATGGAACGGGCCGTTGTTTCGCACCGGACGGCAGCTGCTGCCCGGCAACGATGAGCGCGGTGGCAACTATATTCTGGTGGCGCTCATCTTCCTGATTGGCTCGGTGATGCTCGGGCACAACTTTGCGCGGATCGGCGCGGAGACTCTGTCGGTCAAGCCGTGGCTCTACTTCATGCAGTCCGGCGGGATCGCCATCGCATTCATCGTTCCTGCCGTCTGGCTCACGCACCTGCGCAACCGCTCGGAACCGATGCGCCGCGTGGTCGATTGCCTGTTCTGGCTGGTCGCCTATCTCGCCATGGGGCTGGTGTTCTGGGCGCTGAGTTGACGATCAGGCGGGCAGGGTCGCCGTGATTTCGACGATCACGTCCCCGGCTTCCAGCACGTGGGATTCGGCTTCCCAGAAGCCGATGGCTCTTTCCCCGCGATAGATCCTGAGGCCTTTCCCGCTCCGGATGCTTTCCAGCGGCAGCCCGATTTCGCTGGCCGCAACCGGCCGTTCGACAAGCTGCACCCGCCCCGTCACCGAAGCGAGGTCTGACAGGTATTCGGAGATGTGCCGGCCTTCGGCCGATCCGGCGAGCAGCAGGCCGGTGAATCGTACCGGATTGATGACGTTGTTGGCGCCGGCCTGCCGGGCTAGCAATTCGTTGTCGTCGGCGCGCACGACAGCGGTGATCGGCACATCCGGCGCGACATGGCGCGCAGTCAGGATGATCAGGATCGTCGTATCGTCGCGCCCGGCCGATACAAGGATCGACTGTGCCCGGCTGATGCGAACGGCTTCCAGCGTCTCATCGCGCGTCGCGTCGCCTTCCATGACATTGCATCCCGCCTGTTCGGCCAGGGCCAGTCGCTGCGGGCTGGGATCGATGACGACGATACTGGCGGGATCCGTTCCGCGCGCGATCAGTTCGGCCACGGCTTCCGAGCCGCTGACGCCATAACCGAGGACGACGACATGGCCGGCCAGGTGTTCCTGGATGCGTTTCATACGCCAGGTCTCCCAACTGCGCTTGATGATGAAATTGTAGGCGGTGCCGACAAAGATGTAGATCACGGCAAGCCTGATGGGGGTAACGATGACGGCTTCGATCAGACGGGACTTGTCACTGACCGGGGCAATGTCGCCAAAGCCGGTCGTGGTGATCGAGATCATCGTGAAATAGACGACATCCAGGAAGCTGATGACGCCGTCGTGCGTGTCCTTGAGCCCATCCCGGTCGATCCAGTGGACCATGACCACCACGAACACCAGCGCCAGCGCAGCGCCGAGCCTGAGCGCCACATCTGCCCAGACAGGGACGGCGAGCGCACGGCGCAGGGGCTTGAACAGGGCTGGCGGGGTCCGCTTCCTCGGCATTGCGCCGTGCTTAGGGGGCCTTGGGCAACTCGTCCAGCGGATCGACGGGGCTGCCGTCCTGACGCACTTCGAAGTGCAGTTCGCTGCCCTTGGCAAGGCCAGTGCTGCCGACAAGGCCGATTCGCTCGCCCGCGGCGACCTTGGCGCCTTCCTTCACGGTGACGCGGCTGAGGAAACCGTAGGCGGTGTACCAGCCGTCACCGTGGTCGATGACGACAAGGTTGCCGAACTGGTCCTTTTCCTTGCCTGCGAATTTGACCGTACCGGCTGCAGCGGCGCGGACCATGGTGCCTGCTGCGGCCTGGATATCCAGCCCGTCGTGGTAATTGGCGCCGGTGGCGTAACCACGCCGGACCGGACCGCTGACGGGCCAGCCAAAGCGGGGCGCTTTCGCAGGCGCCGGCGTCGCGGCCGGCTCTGCCGGTACCGCACTTGGCGTGGGAGCCGGATTCAGCTTCGAAACGCCCGTCTGTGGCGGATTGAGCAAAGTGGGGATCAGCAGGCTCTCGCCTGACTTCAGCGGAGCGTCGGGATCAAGGTTGTTGGCCGTTGCGATCTGTTCCCATGGCACGCCGTACTTCATGGCCAGCGAAAACCCGGTGTCGCCTGCCGCGACTGCGTGATGGCGCGTGCGCGGGAGCCGGAGCTTCTGGCCCGCCTTCACGATATAGGGCGGTTCCAGTCCGTTGGCTTCGGCGATCAGCACACGCGGCACCTTGGCGCGTACCGCGATACCGCCCAGCGTTTCACCGGGTTGTACAATGTGGACGGTCTCTTCCGCAGGGGACACGGCGCTGGCAGGTGCTGCAGGCTGACGGGCTTCGGCCACGCGCGAGGCTGTCTGCACTGGCACCGCGCCCGGAATTTGGAGCTTCTGGCCGATCCTGACGACAAAGGGAGCCTTCAGGCCGTTGGCCTGCGCCAATGCCGTGGACGATACGCCTGCGTGGCTGGCAATGCCGCTCAGGGTTTCGCCGGGCCGGACAACGTGAAAGCCCGCGCTGTCTGCCGACGGCGCTGTGGCGGCAGGCTTTGTGGTCCTGCCGCGCGGGATCGCCAGTTTCTGGCCGGCGCGCACTACGAAGGGTGCCGCAAGGCCGTTGGCCCTGGCGATTTCCCCGGCCGAAACACCGGCGCGGTTGGCGATACCGTTCAGCGTTTCACCGGATTGGACGACGTGGACGGTTTCCTGATCCGGCGACGCAGCAAGCACCGGAACGGCCGTGGCGGAAAACAGCGTGACGAATGTGGCGGCAGTCGAAAGGCGGATGTGCTTCATGACCGGTAGAGATTTGCCAGCGAGCCCAGCGAGCTCTCGTGAGTGAGATCGATCTGCAACGGTGTCACAGAAACAAAGTTCCCCGCGATCGCTTCGAGATCGGTATCGCTGCCCGGGGTATGCTCGATCCCGTGCAAGCCAAACCAGTAATAGGGAAATCCGCGCGGGTCCGTTCCTTCCACGACCGATCCACGCGCATAGTCGTGAAAGCCTTGCCGGACCACACGAACGCCCTGCACCTCGCTGCCAGCGACGGGCGGGAAGTTGACGTTGACCAGCGTGCGCGGGGGGAAGGGGTGGTCCAGCAGCGGTTTCAGGACTTTCGCGCCCCACTGCTCCGCCGCGGAGAAATCCACCGCATTTCCGACACCCTCTCTGGCGTAGACCTGACTGAGTGCAATCGCCCGGATGCCTGCCAGGGCCCCCTCGAATGCGGCGGAGACCGTGCCCGAATAGGTCACGTCGTCACCGAGGTTGGCGCCACGGTTGACGCCCGACAGGATCAGGTCCGGCGGTGCAGGCAGGATCTTCTTGAGCGCCATCGTCACGGAATCGGTGGGCGTGCCCGTCACCGAAAAGCGCCTCTCTGCGTGCTGGCGCATCCGCACCGGCCGGGTCAGCGTGAGCGAGTGCCCCGCACCCGACTGCTCCTCGCTCGGCGCGCAGATCCAGATGTCGTCAGATAGCTGGGCTGCGATCTTTTCCAGAACGTAAAGGCCCGGCGCGTTGATGCCGTCGTCGTTGGTGAGGAGGATGCGCATGGATCGGGCCTTTGATGCAAATAGTAATGGGGCGGCGGGCTGGTTAGCGGAGTGGCTCCAGCTTCTCGATCCCACCCATCCACGGCTTGAGCGCTTCGGGCACGAGGACCGAGCCGTCTTCCTGCTGGTAGTTTTCCAGCACGGCCACCAGCGTGCGGCCGACCGCGAGGCCCGAGCCGTTGAGCGTGTGCACGAACTCGGTCTTCTTGCTGCCTTCGGGCTTGAAGCGGGCGTCCATGCGGCGGCCCTGATAGTCGCCGCAGTTGGAGATCGAGCTGATCTCGCGGTAGGCGCCCTGGCCGGGAAGCCAGACTTCGAGGTCGAAGGTCTTGCGCGCGGTGGCACCCATGTCGCCCGCGCAGAGCAGGACCTTGCGATAAGGCAGTTCCAGCGCCTGCAGGATCGATTCCGCCGCGGCGACCATGCGCTCGTGCTCGGCCTCGCTCTCTTTCGGCTTGCAGACGGTGACCAGTTCGACCTTTTCGAACTGGTGCTGACGGATGAACCCGCGCGTATCGCGCCCCGCCGCGCCCGCTTCGGAGCGGAAGCAGGGGGTGAGCGCGGTCATGCGCAGGGGCAGCGCGGAGGGTTCGAGGATCTGTTCGCGCACTGCGTTTGTCAGGCTGACTTCGGCGGTGGGGATCAGCCAGCGCCCGTCGGTGGTCTGGAACAGGTCTTCCGCAAACTTGGGAAGCTGCCCTGTACCGAACACCGCATCGTCCTTCACCAGCAGCGGCACAATGCATTCCATGTAGCCGTTGGTGGCCGTCTGGGTGTCCAGCATGAACTGTGCGAGCGCCCGGTGCAGACGCGCCATCTGGCCCTTGAGAAAGGTGAAGCGCGCGCCCGACAGCAGCGCGCCGGTCTCAAAATCGAGGCCGAGGGCAGGGCCGAGGTCGGCATGTTCCTTTGGTGTGAAGGCAAAGGTGCCGGGCGTGCCCCATTTGCTCACTTCAAGGTTCTGGGTCTCGTCCTCGCCGTCCGGCACTTCATCGACCGGGATGTTCGGGAGGCGTGCCAGTTCGTCCTGCAGTCTGGCGGAAAGTTCCTTCTCCTCGGCTTCGAGAGCGGGGAGCGTTTCCTTGAGCTGCGCGACTTCGGCCTTCAGCGCTTCGGCGGTGTCCTTGTCGCCCTGGCCCATGGCCTTGCCGATCGCCTTGGAGGCCTCGTTGCGGCGGTTTTGCCCCTCCTGCATGCGCGTCGCGACGGCGCGGCGCTGCTCGTCGAGCGCAAGGATGGCATCGGCCACGGGGGCAACCCCACGGCGGGCTAGGCCGGCATCGAAAGCAGCCGGGTTTTCGCGGATCAGGCGGATATCATGCATGGTCCAGCGCCTATGCCGCCTTGGCGTGGCAGCCGCAAGACGGCGTGCTTGTGGTTTTTTGCATTATGCGGGAGACTTTCGGCCAGGGATCGATGGGAGAGCGGTCATGATAGAGGCGGAAACGCGCGGCGACACCATGGCGCCCATCAATTTCGCGGCGACGCGAGAGGATGGGGGGATCTGGAGCAATCTCGACAAGTCACTGATCACGCAGCCGCTGCTGGCTCACCCGGTCGCGCTGCGCGATTGCACCGGTTTGACGCAACCGCCATCGCTGGAAAGCGAAGGGTTCGAGGCGCACCGCCTCACTTTCGAGCGCGCGGACTGGCGCAATCCCGAATGGGTGGAGGCCATAGGCAGTCCCAGAACAATGGCTTTCATCCGCGAACGCACCGGTGCGGTGCACATTGCGCCCTTTCACGGCCACATGGCGCTGATCCGCGATACCGGCGATCCGGCGCAGCCTGCGGCAGCCGAGTTCGTGCATCTTGATCACAGCCGAACATCCGCATTGCCGTTTATCGCGCGCTGCGCGCCGCAGGATGTTCGTGCGCGCTATCCGCATGTGCGCATCTACAATGTCTGGCGCGTCCTGACGCCGCCGCCGCACGATCTGCCGCTTGCGATCTGCGACCAGCGCACGATTGATTCCGCGGACTGGGTGGAGGGCAGGACCGTCGAGCCGATGATGCCAGAAGGCGTGCCTTACGTGACCACGGTCCACAATCCCGCGCAGCGCTGGAACTGGTTTTCCGGCCTGACGCCCGAGGACGCCCTGATCTTCAAAGCCTGGGACAGCGCCCCGTCCGCACCGTTCGGCTGCCTGCACGGCGCATTCCGCAATCCACTGGCGCCCGCAGGAGCGGTGCCGCGCGCCAGTGCCGAATTGCGCTACATTGCCTTTTTCGAGGCCTGAAAGCGCTCAGGACGTCTTGCAGGTCTTGATCCCGGCAATGCTGTAAAGCGGGCAGATGCGCAGCAGGCCGGTGACAAGCGGCACAATGCCGATCAGCCCCCACATCGTCTTCGGTCCGACGAAGACCAGAGCCAGCAACACGATACCCAGAATGACACGCAGCAAGCGATCGATTCCGCCGACGTTGACCTTGAACATATCCAATCTCCCCAATGGCGATGGGACAGGCATGCACCCAGCGCAGGGGTTAGTACATTGACCGCAGTCAAAGCACGGATCGTCGCGGAATATTGATGGAACGGTCCATCCCGAGAGAGGGATGGTGGGCGCGACAGGGATTGAACCTGTGACCCCACCCGTGTGAAGGGTGTGCTCTACCGCTGAGCTACGCGCCCGCTACCAAATGCGGAAGCGCGCCCCTAGACAACTCGGATCGAATTGACAAGCACTGATCTCGCTCTAAAGCCCCGGCCATGACCGAAGAGACCAGCACGCCCGAGCAGGCCCCCCAGAAATCCGGCACTGACATGCCGCCCGATCACCTTGCGATCAATCCGAAGAGCCCGTTCTTCGATGCGGACAAGCTGCAGCGCGGCATCGGCATCCGTTTCAAGGGCACCGTGCGCACCAACGTCGAGGAATACTGCATCTCCGAAGGCTGGGTGCGCGTGCAGGCGGGAAAGACTCTCGACCGCAAGGGCCAGCCCCTGACGATCAAGCTGAGCGGGCCGGTCGAAGCCTGGTATGAAGATCTGGGCGACAATCCGCCTGTGGCGAAGGTTGATTGAACCGCAGGCGCGAGGCGCGGAGCGCCGCACCTCGCGTCATGACGGTATCGCGGTCAGGCAAGCGGATGGTTGGGTTCGAGGCCCAGTTCGTTGCGGCCAGTCAGTTCCCGTGTTGCATCCCAGTCCCAGAAAGCATGGGTGCACAGCGTATTGAGATCGCGCCAGTACCGTTGCAGCGGCCGGTCGAGATGAAAGCTCGAAGAACCTGCACTCGTCATCATGGCGTTCACCGTATCGAGTGACAGGCGCGACAGGAACGCTACGCGGCCTTTGAGATCGAGCCGTTGCTCGAGGGTGAACTGCTCTCGATCGGCCCATTCCAGGGTGCGATCGACATTGAACCGGGCGAGGTCTCGCGCCGTTTGCAGGGCGATGCGGGCTTCGCCGAGATTGATGTGCGAGTGCTGCTTTGCCTTGAGCACCGCCCCGCTGAAGTTGCGCACGCGTTTTTCGATCGTCTCGCTGAATTCATTGTAGGCGCCGGCCAGCCCACCCGTCACCACGCCGGAAATCGTGTTGTAGGCGATAGGCAGCACGGGCAGCGAATAGAGAGGATTGTCGTAGTGAAGCGATCCCGGCGTTGGCCCCGTCGCGAACTGCGCCTGTTCGATCGTACGGTAATCGGGAACGAACACTTCATTGAGGATGACGTCGTTGCTGCCGGTGGCGGCCATGCCGGTGAAATGCCAGACATCGGAAACCTCGACGTCTTCGACGGGGAGCATGAACATCCATGCCGCGTCTTCGCCGATGCCGCTGACGAGAACCCAGTCGGCATGCATGATGCCACTGCCCCAGGGCGCCTTGCCGCTGACGATCCAGCCGCCTTCCGTCCGGTTCGCTTTCATGGTCGCGGCGTTGATGGCGGGCAGCAGCGTGAAGCCGCGTTCGCCGAAGATCTCCTGCTGGATCTTCTCGCCCATCTTCGCGACGTAGACGTTGTGGTTGATATAGAACGAGGCGATCCAGCCGGTTGAAACGCAGGCGCTGCTGATTGTCTCGACAACTTCGAGCATGGCTTGCAGGCTGGCAATTCGAGGTCTTTAGAGGTCATTCCATCGATCCCACGTCTCATGGCGCGGGTGCTGGATGGAGTGCGTTCGTTGCGCCTGAATGCCATCCGGTCCCGCTGCGCTGCCTTGTTCGAGCCTCGCTCTCTGTGTCGGCAGAACGAGGCGGGATCGATGTGTGGAGCCGATGCAGGCACCGGCTCATGCGGCAATGGTTTTTGACTGCCTGTCGGATGGTCCCCGCTCGTAGTGCCGGTTGTCGGGGCAGTGCGCAGGGAACGTGCGTCTTGTGAACCTGTGCTAAATTCTCGCGGTTGCCGGCCGTTCTTCAATAGGTGCCGGCAATGATCTCTCCGATCGGATCGCTATGCCTGCGCTTCCGCGTTGTCGGGGCTTCTGTCGCTATCCTGGGTGATGCGGCGACCTGGCCAAGGCGGTCGGTGCCAAGGTCTGGAATGGTTCCCGGCCTGGCGTTGTAGATGAAGCCCGCGACAGGCCAATGGGTGGTTCCCAGGTTCTGGTTCGGGCCGTACCAGATGCGGACCTCGCTCCAGTCATTGTCTGGGGAGACATCGAGGGCGGTGACGTTACGCTCAATCTGGCCGGGATAGGACCAGTTGGCATGGCTGAGCAGGATCGTGCGCGAATCGACGATCTTGCTGACCATGGCGACATGGCCAAGGTGCGAGTTGTGGAAGGGACGGACCGCCATGACCGCACCGACTCTGGGGACATGCCCGCGTGCGTAACGGCCCTTTGCCTGTTTCCACCAGGTATGGGCATCGCCAAAGATCTGAATGCCTGAAAGCTGGCGGGCATAAGGGACGCATTGCAGCAAGCCGGACATCGGATCGGAGAGCGTGCTGTTGCCGCCGTCGCTGGTGTAGGAACCCGACACAATCTGGTCGATCGCGGAACTGGCGAAGGCTGGCGACACCAGCATTGTGCAAGCGCCGAAGAAGATGGCCTTTTTGAATCCCTTCATGCCACCCGAAATACGAGAACAAGGTTAGGAATGTCCTGCGGAGATTGGTTAACGGCGCGGCAAGTATATGCGGCACGTCAGCCAGATATGCGCGGGATGCTTGCCAAACCGGCGTAAAATCCCCAAGCGGCGTATCCATATGCTTCCTCAAGTGATCATCATTGGCCGGCCCAACGTCGGCAAGTCCACGCTGTTCAACCGGCTTGTCGGCAAGAAGCTGGCGCTGGTCGACGACCAGCCCGGCGTCACGCGCGACCGGCGTTTTGGCGACGCCGAGCTGCTGGGCCTCAAATTCCAGATCGTCGACACCGCCGGATGGGAGGACGACGAGGCCGAAACTTTGCCGGGTCGTATGCGCCGCCAGACCGAGGCCGCGCTCGAAACCGCCGACGTAGCGCTATTTGTGATGGATGCCCGCGCGGGGCTGACCCCGCTGGACGAAGAGATCGCAAACTGGCTGCGTGCCTCCACGGTGCCCACAATCGTGCTGGCCAACAAGGCCGAAGGCCGCGCGGGCGAGGGCGGGCTTCTGGAAGCCTATTCGCTGGGGCTGGGCGATCCCATCGCCGTCTCGGCCGAGCATGGCGAGGGCATGGCTGACCTCTTCGAGGCACTGCTGCCGCATCTCGATCCCCTCCAGCCGGTGGAGGATGAATTCGCCGAGGAGCTGGACGAGGAAGCGCTGCTGCGCGCGCCGCTGAAGCTGGCCATCGTCGGCCGTCCGAATGCGGGGAAATCCACCCTCATCAACAAGATTCTCGACGAGGATCGCCTGCTGACCGGTCCGGAAGCAGGCATCACGCGCGATTCGATAACCATCCAATGGGAATGGACCGATCCGAAGACGCAAGAGGTTCGGCCGGTCCACCTGATCGACACTGCCGGCATGCGCAAGCGTGCCAACGTGACGGAGAAGCTTGAGAAGCTTGCCGTCGCCGATGCGCGTCACGCGATCGACTTCGCTGAAGTGGT
Source organism: Novosphingobium album (ex Hu et al. 2023) (assembly GCF_022832385.1). GTDB lineage: Bacteria > Pseudomonadota > Alphaproteobacteria > Sphingomonadales > Sphingomonadaceae > Novosphingobium > Novosphingobium album. The sequence goes on along the minus strand of NZ_JALHLE010000011.1, from coordinate 98,864 downwards.
CGTGCTCCTGCTCGACGCCACGCGCGGGCTGGAGCACCAGGACCTGACGATTGCCTCGCGTGTGTTGGAAGAAGGCCGCGCGCTTATGATCGCGATCAACAAGTGGGACGTGGCCGAGGACGCGAGCAAGCTGTTCAACGGCATTCGCGCGGCGCTTGACGAGGGCCTAGCCCAGGTGCGCGGGGTGCCGCTGCTGGCGGTGTCCGCGCGAACCGGCAAGGGCCTGGACGACATGATCGCCGCGGCCTTCTCGATCCGCGAGGCGTGGAGCCGCCGCGTGCCGACCGCTGGCCTCAACCGCTGGTTCGACGATGCGCTGGCCGCCAACCCGCCGCCGGCGCCGGGCGGCAAGCGGATCAAGCTGCGCTACATCACGCAGGCCAAGACCCGTCCGCCGGGTTTCGTGCTGTTCGGCACCCGGCTCGACTTGCTCCCCGAAAGCTACAAGCGCTACCTGATCAACGGGATCCGCCGCGAACTGGGCTTCGAAGCGGTGCCGATCCGTCTGACCCTGCGCAGCCCGAAGAACCCGTTCAAGAAGAGCTGACGGCGGATCAGGCTCGTTGCATTTTCGTAAGTGGTCGAGCGGGATGGTCGTTACAAAAGCACGGCTGGTCAGGCATTGCGTTTGACGTTGTTTTCTTTCTGGGAAACGAACGCCTGAGGCGCTGGCCGCGATTGGAGTTCCATGGGGACCTCGCTGCCTCCCGCGCTTTCTGTCCGTGAATCCCGTCTCAAGATGGGAAGGGGCCAGAAACCGTTACCGGGATGGGACTTTCAACAATACGCGCCCAAAGGGATGCTCTTCGGCAACGTAACGATGCGCCTCGACTGCATCGGCAAGCGCGAATTCGGCAGCGACCGGCATCTGTAACGTGCCATCCGTCACCTGCCGCGTGATCTCCGCCAGCAGTTCATGGACGCGCGGTGTGTGCATGTCGCGGCCAAACGAGATACCCACCACGTGCAGCGCCTTGCGGATCAGTTCGAAGAACGTGAAGCTGGGCAGCGTGCCGGTGGCCGCGCCGATCACGGCATAGCGTCCGTGGGGCTTTACCGCGCGCAGCAGCGCATCCTTGCCCTGACCGCCTGCGAGGTCGAGCACGAGATCCACGCCCTTGCCGCCGGTGATCTCCCTGCAGCGTTCCGCGATGTCTTCGTTGCGGTAGTCGATGCCGTGGTGCAAGCCGAAGGGCACAATCCTTTCGAGCCGCTCCTTGCCGGAAGCCGTGCCGATTACGGTTGCTCCCGCCTTTGACGCGAATTGTACGGCAGCGAGGCCTACGCCGCCGGCTGCGCCCTGAACGAGCACGAAATCGCCCGGCTTCATCTCCCCATATTCGAAGAGAGAATCGTGCGCAGTCCCGAACGCGACAGGGATCAGCGAGGCCAGGCGCAGGTCGAGGCCATCGGGGACCGGGTAGGCGTAGCGCTCGGGCACGGCGAACAGTTCTGCGTGGCTGCCGTTCCAGTTGAAGCCGATGACCCGGTCTCCCGGCTTGAAGCGGTTGACGGCGTCGCCCACCGCGACAACTGTTCCGGAGGCCTGATAGCCGGGAATGAACGGGGTGTGCGATGGAGGGCTGACCAACCGGTTGAGCAGGTCGCCGCCTTCGATGGAAATCCACTCGACCGCGATCAGTACCGTATCCGCGCCGACTTGGGGATCGGGCAGCTCGCCATATTCCATGACTTCGGGGCCGCCGTTGCGGCTGTAGTGGACAGCTTTCATGGTGCGATCCTAACGCCCGGTTCCGGTGCGGACCATGGCCGGGACTTGCCTCAGGCGGTAGCCTTCTTGGCTTCGCAAGCGGAGATGAACGCGGCCGGATCGTAGTAGAACGGCTTGATCTCGCAGCACTTGCCATCGCGGAAGCGGAACATTTCGGCGATTTCGGCGGGAGCGAGCGCTGGATCAGCAAAGCGCATGGACAGCACGGCGATGGCGCAGTCTTCGCCGACCATCAGATCGTGGCGGTCCAGCGCGATGACATCGACCATGCCCATCACCTTCTGGAACAGCGTCTGCAATCCGCTGGTGCCCCGGTACGCGCCGGCCATCGGCAGTGCGTCCGCCTCGTAGGCGACGAAGTCGTCGGACAGCATGGCGGCAGTGGCTTCCCAGTCGCCCACGCCGGTGGCGGCATAGAGACGATCGACGAATGCGGCGATTTCCGTAGGGGACATGGTCATGGCGTTTCGGGCTCCTCTCGTTCCTGCCGGGAATGTGGCAAGTGGCGGAAATCGCCGAACCTAGCGATTCAACTAGCCTGCATGTGCGCTGTGCGGCGCTAGAGGTGGAGGAATGGGAAAGGCAAAACAGATACTGCTGGCGCGGCGCCCCGTGGGGCTTCCTAAGCCGGATGATTTCGCACTGGCCGAAACCGCGATGCCGGTGCCGGGCGAGGGAGAATTCCTGGTGGCGATGCGGGTCGGCTCGGTCGATCCGGCGATCCGGGGCTTCCTTGATGACAGGCCCAGCTACATCGAGCCGGTCGCGTTGGGCGAGCCGATCAAGGGCATGTCGCTGGGCGAGGTCATCGAATCCCGTCACCCGGATTATCCGGTCGGCACTTTCGTTCGGGCCTTTGCGCACTGGTCGGATCACTACGTGCTCTCGGGCGATGCCTGGGGACTGGAGAAAGTGCATCCGCAGCCCGGCGTAGAGCTTCATCACTATATGGGCGCGCTGGGGCCCGTCGGCCTCACGGCTTGGGTCGGCCTGTTTGCGGTCGGCGAGGCGAAGCCGGGAGAAACCGTGGTCGTCAGTGCGGCAGCAGGTGCCACAGGATCGACGGTCGGCCAGATTGCCAAGGCCAAGGGTTGCCGGGTCATCGGGCTTGTCGGCTCGCCCGAGAAGGCAGAGGTGATCAAGGAACTCGGTTTCGATGCCGCCATCGACTACCGGGCGACGCCCGACATCGCGGCTGAAATCGCCAAGGCCGCGCCCGAAGGCATCGACGTTTATTTCGACAATGTGGGCGGCGAGATGCTCGAGGCGATCCTGCCGCTGATGCGCCTGCACGGCCGCGTCGCGGTGTGCGGCATGATCGGGCAGTACAACGACGCCGATCACCCTTACGGCGTGAAGACGCTGTGGCAGTTGGTGGTGAACCGCATCAAGATGCAGGGTTTCATCACGTACGATTATCCCGATGTCCTTGATCAGGCACAGGCCGAACTCGATGCCTGGGTGGCCGAGGGCAAACTTCGCCCGCTCGCCAACCTGCGTGACGGATTCGAAAAGCTGCCCGAAGCCTTCATCGACCTGATGAGCGGCAAGACCATCGGCAAGACACTGGTCCGGATATGAAAGTCATGGAAACAACCTGGCATGCGCTCTGCCTCGAAGCGGAGTTTCCCGAAGACGGCAAACTGGCAAAGCAACTCGGCGGCTGGAGTGTGCTGGTGGTCAAGGCGGATGATGGCTTTCACGCCGTGAACGACCGTTGCACCCATCAAGCGGCATTGCTCTCACCAGGACGGGTGCGGCGCGGCGCGATCATGTGCCCCTTGCATGGAGCGCGCTTCGAAGTCGGCACGGGGCGCTGCATTGGCGGCGCCTATGCAGACCTGCGCCGGTTCGATCTGCGCGTCGAAGACGGCGTGATCGAGGTCGCAGTCCCTTCGGAGGAGCCAGGGCCCAACGAGCGCCCTGTAGCCGTTTGAACGGCGCGCTCCGCTGCGGGCAACATCAATACCAAACTGACGTGGGAGAGATCAGTCATGACATTCACCGGGCCCTTCGAGGATCGCCTTGCGATCCGGGAACTGCTTGAGACTTATGCTGATGCGGTGACCCAGTGCGACGCGAACGCCTGGGGCGCAACGTGGGCCGAGGATGCCGAATGGTCGCTGCCTGACTATCCGGAACTGGGCACGACCAAAGGACGCGCAGCAATCGTCGCCATGTGGATCGAGGCGATGAAGGCTTATCCGGGCATCATGTTCGAAGCCTGGCCGGGTTCCATCGAGATCGCCGGCGATACTGCGACGATGCGCAGCTATACGTCCGAAGTCTACGACCAGGATGGCGTGACGATGCGCGATCGTGGGATCTACGAGGATACTTGCGTGAAGATCGACGGCAGCTGGTTCTTCAAGACCCGCTCGTTCCGCAACATCCACCGGCAGCATGCACCCAAGGGCTGCTGAAGCCGGTTATCGTGCGGGATGAATTTGAGGGCCTCCGCCTGCATGGTGGGGCCCCCATTTCGTGAAGACTATCTCAAGGCTGCGAATGCGGAGCCATGGCCCGTTCCCAATAGGGCGGATATCCGAAGCTGCGGCGCAGGCTTTCGGCAAATGCGCGGATTTTGGCTGATGCGCCGTGGTCTTTGGGGTAGGTCAGGAACAACTCTGCGCCCTCCGCCTGCAGGCCGATGCCGATCTCGATCAATTGGCCCGCGGCAATCGCCTCGTAGATGAAGAAGCTGGGCAGCAGCGCAATGCCCAGGCCGCTGATGGCCGCGTCACGCATAACCAGCCCGCTGTTTACGCGCAGGCCCGCCTTCGGGCGGATCACTGACCAGCCGGTTCCGTCTGCAAAGCGCCAGTCGCTGGCTCTGTTCGAGTAGAGGATACCGCGATGGTGTTCGAGTTCGGCAAGCGATGCTGGCGAGCCATGCTCGGCAAGATACCCGGGTGATGCAACAAGCAGACGGCGGCTGGAGGCCAGCCGTCGCGCGATAAGGCGTCCGTCGCCAATTGCGCCGTGCCTCAGCACGGCGTCAAATCCTCCAGTTGCCGCGTCCACGAAACTGTCGTCGAGTTCGAGTGAAAGTTCGATATCGGGATAGTCCCGGAGGAAACGTCCCAGGGCGGGGCCAAGATGGAGGATGCCGAATCCGACAGGAGCGGAAATCCGCAACGGGCCGGCCAGTTTGCCGCTGCGCGCCGCAAGTTCGGACGCGGCCTCCTCGGCTTCGCGCAAGATGCGCTGCGCGCGCGGCAGGAAAGTCTGGCCGCTATTGGTAAGGGAAAGTTTGCGGGTCGAACGCTGCATGAGTGTTGCCCCCAACGTGCGTTCCAGTTCGGCCAGACGCTCGCTTACGACCGACTTCGCAAGACCAAGCCGTTTGGCTGCCATGCTGATCGAGCCGGCTTCTGCAGTGGTGACGAAGGCGACAACGCCGTCCAGCTTCATCATTGTTCGGTAATCCCGCCGTCTAGAACCAGATTTCGCCGGCTAGTCCGAACAATGCCTCGCGGGCATGTTCAAGTCTAGAGGCGCGGTGCCGCAACGGGCGCGCTCTCGTTTGAACAACGGATAGGAAAGATGGAGAAGCGTCATGAATGATTTCGAAGCGAAGAATGTCCTGGTCCTTGGCGGCAGTCGCGGTATCGGCGCGGCTATTGTGCGCCGTTTTGCGGCCAGTGGAGCCAATGTCGGCTTTACCTACGCCGGTTCGAAGCAAGCTGCAGAGGAACTGGCGGCAGAGACCGGAGCTACGGCTCTCAGGACCGACAGTGCTGACCGCAGCGAACTGACCGCCACTGTCGCCGCCCGCGGCGCGCTGGATGCCATCGTCATTGCTGCTGGCACGCTTGTGCTTGGCGACCCCTTGCAGATCGATGCGGATGCGGTCGATCACATGATCGATGTAAACGTCCGGGCGCCTTATCATGCGGCGGTCGAGGCCGCCCGGCGCATGAACGACAATGGCCGCATCATCGTGATCGGATCGGTGAACGGCGACCGCATGCCCTTTGCAGGCGGCGCAGCCTATGCGCTGACGAAATCGGCCGTGCAGGGTATGGTCAGGGGCCTGGCGCGCGACCTCGGCGAGCGCGGGATCACGGTCAACAGCATCCAGCCCGGGCCGACCGATAGCGACATGAACCCGGCAGATGGCCCGATGGCCGCCACCATGCACAGTTTCATGGCGATCAAGCGGCATGCCAGGACGGAAGAAGTCGCTGAACTCGCAGCCTACCTCGCCGGTCCGCATGGCGCGATGATCACGGGCTCGATGCAGACCATCGATGGAGGGTTTGGGGCATAGTCCTGGCCGCGAGAGTTGCCGCCAAACAGAAAAAGGCGGAGCCGAGGCTCCGCCTTTTCTTTTTTGCCGGTGCGGGCGTGATCAGAAGCGCTTGGTTACTTCGACCATGACGGTGCGGGGCACCGAGCCGAAGCCGAGCTGATCGGCCTTGACGCCCGAAAGCGTGCCGGTGCCGCTGCCCGTGGAGGGGCCATCGACGACGCCGGTGACATAGAACTTGTTGGTCAGGTTCTTGCCGATCAGTGCGATCTGCCAGTTGTCGTCTTCGGCACCGAGGCGGATGCCCGCGTCGATCGTGACATAGCTGCTCTGCTTGGACAGCGGATTGCCGAAGCCCGAGGCGAAGTAGCTGTCCGAATACTTGCTATCGACGTTCACGCCCAGCTTCATGCTGTCGCCAACCGGCATTTCATAGCCCAGCCCAAGGCTGCCCGTCCATTCCGGCGCGACCGAGAGCGGCGCTCCGGTCAGATCCTGACGGGTGTTCCCGGCAAGACTGCAACCCTCTGCGGGTGTTTCACCGGCATAGCACGGTGCCAGCGGGAAGCTGGTGTAGATTGCCTTGTCGTAGTTGATCGAGCCGTGAATATCGAGTCCGCGCACGGCGTAGGGCGCGAACTGGAATTCGACTTCCACGCCCTTGGTCCGGGCATCAGCCGTCAGAGTCTGGAACGCGAAGATCGGCGAGTTGAAGAAGTCGACCTGCAGGTCCGTGTACTTGTAGGTGAAGGCCGTGACGTTGAAGCGCAGCTGGCGGTCGAACAGGGTCGACTTGAAACCAACTTCGAAGCCTTTCGCCTTCTCCGGGTTGAAGGTGAGGTCAGCCTTCGGATCGGCCGAGAACTTCGAGTTGATGCCGCCGTTGGAGAAGCCGCCCGACTTGTAGGCGGTCTTGAAGGCGCCATAGACCATGATGTCCTGCGTCGGCTTCCAGGTCAGCGTGGCTTCGGGCGACCAGTTCTTGAAATGCTGGCGGGCATAGACTTCGCCCAGGCCATCGGCATCGTCCTGCGCGCGGAAGATCGCGGTGACGAGCGGGTTATTGTAGGGCTGGGTGAAGAAGCTGTCCTTGGTCTCGTCGGTGTAGCGCACGCCGCCGGCCAGTTCGAGGGTCGGAAGGATCTTGTATGTCGCCTGCCCGAAGACAGCCATAGTCTCGCCCTTGGTGTAGCTGGACTTGGCGGTGGCGACGTATTCATAGCCTTCCGGCGCGGCGGAGTTGGAAACTCCGGCAAACATGACGAACTGGGCGAAATCGCGCTTGGTCTTCTGGTAAAGCGCGCCCAGCATCATGTTGAACGGTCCGTCGAACTGGGTGAGTGCACGGACTTCCTGGCTGAAGGCCTTCCACGAAGAGTTCTCGGTGGCCCAGGTGGCGCCGATGCCATTTGACGAGTCGCCCGACTGGAAATCGCAGGCGCAGGCCCAGCGGTTGTTGTTCCACTGGTAGTTGGTGACAGACGACAGTTGCAGCTCGTCGGCGTCGTAGGTCATGTTCAGCGTGCCGGCGGCGGAGCGGTACTTGTTGTACAGCGAGCCGTCCTTCTTCGCGTAGGGATAGTTGACCGCGATGTCGGCGGGCATGTTGTTCTGGTGGCTGACGAAGTCCTTGCCGCAGGCATAGCCGTTGAGTTGCGATGTCGAACCGTTGCCGCAGGCGTAGGCGACGTAGTTCCACGAGGAGTTGTTGACTGTGCTGACATCCATGCTGCCCTTGAGCGTCATGGTCAGGCGGTCCGTCGGTTCCCACTTGAGGGTGCCGCGGGCCAGGAACTCTTCCTCGCCGGGTTCCTTGGTCGGGGCCGGCGTGGCAAGGTGTGCTGTGGCATCGCCGGTGCCGCCCGAGAGCAGGCTCGCGGCATCGACTTCAGCGTAGTAGATGTTGTCGGCAACGTTGCGGTAATAGCCGCCATTCATCTTGGAATAGCGCGCGGCGATGCGCAGGCCGAGATTGTCGGTCAGCGGGCCGGACGCAGTGCCTTCAAGCCGGTACTGCTCGGCCTTGAATTCATATCCGGCCTTGGTCGTGAATTCCCAATCGTCGGTCGGATCCGCGGTGGTGATCGAAATCACGCCGGCCGTGGCATTCTTGCCGAAGAACAGGGCCTGCGGGCCCTTAAGGACTTCGACGCGGCCGAGATCAAAGAAGCCTTCCTGGATGACGCGGCCCTGGCCATAGTAGGCGCCGTCGACAACGACCGCGACCGACTGTTCGATGCCGATGGAGGTGGAGGACGAACCGATGCCGCGCAGGGTCAGCTGTGCGCCCGAACCGTTGGAGGCGCGGCCGACGTTGAACTGCGGCGTGATGGCGGCAATCTTCTCGACGCTGGTGATGTCGCGGTTGACAATCTGTTCGGCCGAGATGGCGGTGACGGCGACGGGGACGTCCTGCGCGGTTTCCTGCCGCTTGCGGGCCGTTACGATGATGTCGCTGACACCACCCTGCTGCTCGGGCGCAGCCTGTGTGTTTTCCGTCTCCTGCGCCAGCGCCGGTGACGAAGCGAGAACCAGCCCGAATACGGTGCCGGCGAGCAATGCGGATTTGGACATACGCATTTCAGAAAACCTCCCATTTGAATACGTTGTTGCGCTGCCCCCTACGCGCCGGTGTGGCTCATGAGGGCCTGTGCAAACTGTTAGGGCTAGCAAAATTGATAGGTGGCGCAGCTGGGTTGGCGCGCGACGACTGACAGTCGAGGAGAGTTGTATGACTGGTTGTCGCTACTGGCGCCTTGATCGCCATCCTGATGGCAATACCCATTTCGAACGGGCGCTGTCCTTGTGCGATGAAGCGCAGGCGGAGCTGCAGCCCGATGAAGTGCGCATCGCAGTGCAATGGCTTTCGATGGACGCGGGTACCCGCATGTGGATGAGCCCCCGCACCGATGGTTACCAGCCGCCGTTGCCGCTCGGGTCGAAAATGGTCGGTCTGGTGCTCGGCCGTGTGTCCGAAACCACAGATCCGGCGTTTCCGGTGGGGGCCATGGTCCGGGGTTTCGGGCAGTGGGCGGAACAGGCCGTTGTCGTGCCCGCTCTGGCCGGGCTCGAAGTGGTCGATGGCTCCGTATCCGATCCCCGCCAGCATTTCGGCGCCCTCGGCATGAACGCATGGACGGCTTATGTCGGAGTGAAGGAAGTCGCTGCAGTCAAGGCGGGGGAGTGGCTTGCCGTTTCGGCCGCCGCCGGTGCGACGGGCAGCCTGGCCTGTCAGATCGGCCGTCTTCTGGGGGCGAAGGTCGTTGGCATCGCCGGTGGCCCCGACAAATGCCGCTTCCTGACTGACGAGATCGGCATCGACATGGCGATCGACTATCGCAGCGAGGATGTCGAAGCCCGGCTGGGGACTATCGAAGGGGGCATCAACGCCTTCTTCGACAATGTCGGCGGGCCGATTCTCGACGCAGTGCTGCCGAACATGGCGCATTACGGGCGCGTGGCGATCTGCGGCATGGTAGCGGGGTATGACACCGATGCCCCGATGCCGGGTCCTGCGCGCTTCGACCAGATCCTGATGCGCCGCCTGCGGGTGGAAGGGTTTTTTATCCCGGATTTCCTGGAACGCGGCGCCGAATTCATGCCGCAGCTGCGCGAATGGCTCGATGCCGGGAAGCTGACGATGGCATTCGACGAGACGCAGGGGATCGAGAACGTCCTCACCGCCTATGAGCGCATGTTGACGGGCAAGAACATCGGCAAAGTGATCGTGAAGCTCTGATGCCGATCATCCGCCATCGTGCTCCGCTGCAGTGCCTGGTGGCGGTACGCGGCCATCCGTTTGACCGCACGGCGTTCGACGCGATGTTCCAGGCGATGGACGGGATCAGCGCGACGATGGTCGATCAGCCAGTTGCCGCGCGGCTGATGAACCCGGACGGGATGCGCGGCTTCGATGTGCTGGTGCTTTACGACATGCCCGGTCTCGATTTCGAGGCGGAGGAGGGCGCTCCGGTCTATCTCGAACCACCTCAGGATCTGGCGCTGGGAATGGCTGCGCTGTTTGAGGCAGGCAAGGGCGTGGTCGCGCTGCATCATGCGCTGGCCGGATGGCCTACATGGGGCGCGTATCACGAGTGGCTGGGTGGCCAGTTCCTCTACCATCCCGGCATGGTGCGCGGGGTTCCTGTGCCCGACAGTGGCTATGCCCACGATGTCACCTACGAGGCGGAAGTGCTGGCCGAACACCCGGTGACGGCAGGTCTGCCGAAGCGCTTCACGCTGACCGATGAGCCTTATCTGGCGCAAGTCTTCGCTGATGATGTCACGCCGCTGCTGCGTGCCGGCATGCCGTTCACGCGCGAGCATTTCTATTCGGCGGAGCTTGCCGTGCAGGGCAGGATGTATGCGCGCGATGGATGGGATCATCCGCCGGGCAGCGATCTCATTGGGTGGACGCGGCAGGTGGCAAACAGCCGCCTCGTCTACCTGCAACCGGGTGACGGAGCGTCCGCTTACGACAACCCGAACTACCGGCGGCTGGTGGAGAACGCCGTGCGCTGGACGGCGCCCCCCACCTGAGCCATCACATCGCTGTCACGCCGCCATCAACCGTGAATTCGGCGCCGGTGATGTAGTTTGCCTCGTCGGACGCCAGGAACAGATTCATGTTGGCGATGTCGAGCGGCGTGCCCAGCCGCTTCATCGGCACGCTCGCCACGATCTCCTTGAAGCCGTCGGGATTGTCACGCCGGGCGACATCCTGCATCGCGGTTTCAATCATGCCGGGGTGAACCGAATTGCAGCGAATGCCCTCGGCCGCGCATTCCATCGCCACGACCTTGGAGAAGATGCGCACGCCGCCCTTGGCCGCGCCATAGGCCGCACAGGCCGGAACGCCCACCAGCCCGCCGATCGACGACATGTTGATGATCGATCCGCCATGACCGATCCTGCGCATCAGTTCCACGGCCCGCTTAGTGCCATGGAACACGCTGTCCAGGTTGACCTTGTTCTGCTTTTCCCAATCGGCAGCGGTCAGCATCGTCAGGGGCTTCAGAACCGCTATGCCGGCATTGTTCACCAGCACATCGAGCCGCCCGTGGCCCTTTTCGATCACTGCGAAAACGGTGTCCCACGCGGCTTCGCTGGTCACGTCATGGACGAGGGCCTCGGCTGCGCCGCCCGCTTGGCGAATACCCTGCGCGACCTCTTCCGCGCCTGCCGCATCGAGATCGGTAAGATAGACGAAGGCCCCTTCCTCGGCAAAGCGCTGCGCGGTTGCAGCACCCAGTCCCCGCGCGTTCCCCGCACCGGTTACCAGCGTGATCTTACCTTCGAGACGGCCCATCTGCTTGCTCCTTGGTCATTTTCGGTTTGGTCAAAAAGAAAGAGGTGTGCGGCGAGGGAAAAGCCGCACACCCCCTTGGAACCGGACTGGGCCCTTCAGCAGCCGGGCCCGGCCGGGTCAGTACTTGAAGCCGACCGTCACACCGTACGTGCGCGGCTCGAGCGCCATGCCGAAGGACCAGAGACCGGCCACCGTGAAGGCGTGGGTCGTGGTCTTCTCATTGGCGAGATTGCGGCCAAAGACGCGCACATAGGCTTCCTTGTCACCCAGGTCGAAGTTGGCCGTCAGGCTCGCGTCGATCAGGTCCTGCACGGTGGTGCGTACGCGCGGATCGTTGCCGTTCACGATGACTTCGGAGATGCCGGTGCCGTCGGACACCGTGGTCAGCGAAGCCTGCGAAATCTGCTCGTCGTAGGGGCTGATATGGCGCCAGCCTGCTGTAGCCACGACTTTGCCGAAGCTCGTCGGGACGGTGTAGTCGGCATTGATCGAGGCCGTGAACTTGGGGGCGTAGATCAGGCGGTTGGCCGAATAGTTGAACGGCACGAGACCGGCCGAAGCGTCACAGGAGGTGGCCGTCGACAGGGTCCCCGCATAGGCGCCACAGGTGACGAAGTTGCGGAAATGCGACTTCATGTAGGCAAGCGAACCGGTCAGGGTGAAGTTGTGGGTCACGCGCAGCGTGCTGTCCATCTCGATACCCTTGATGATCGCGCCGCCGGGCACGTTGCCGGTGATCGTCTGGTTGCCGGTCGGCCCACCCGGGATCGTCAGGTTCTGCTGCATGTTCTTGTAGTCGGAGACGTAACCGGCAAGGTTGATCTCCAGCTTGCGGTCGAACAGCGCCAGCTTTGCGCCGATTTCATAGGCGTCCACCGTCTCTGGCTGGAACGGCGTGCTGGCCGCTTCTGCCGTCGCCGCACGCGGGCTGAAACCGCCCGAACGGTATCCGCGCGACCAGCTCGCGTAGAGCATGGTGTCGGGATTGGGACGGAAGTCGATGCCGATCTTGGGGGTGAACTTGTTGAAGCTAGCATTACCCGAGCCCACTTCGGCAAAGGCGCTGCGCGTGACATCGCTGGGCGAGACCAGCACGCCCGGCGCAAAGCCGTTCCACAGCTGCTTCTTGTCGTGGCTGAAGCGGCCGCCGAAGGAGAGGCGCCAATTGTCTGCGAAGGCCCAGTTGAAGTCGCCGAAGAACGCGTAACTGGTCGTCTTGCCTTCCACGTGCTGGGCATTGGCGTCGAACAGCGTGGGCGGGGTCGACGAGTCGAAGCCGAACACGCGGCTCCACTGGGTCAGGTCGTACTTCGAGTGGAAGTAGAAGCCGCCTACGACGTAGTCGAAACCGTCGAACAGGTTGCCGGCGGCGCGCAGTTCCTGGCTCCACTGGGTATAATGCTGGCGGCGGTCCACATAGTAGAGGTCGGTCGAGGAACCGTCGAAGTCCTGCGTCTGTGCTTCCTTGCTGTGGCGCCAGCCGGTGATCGAGGTCAGCTTCACGCCGCCCAGGTCGTAGTTCATGCTGAGCGTGGCATCAGGTGCGTTGTACTTGCTGCTCGCTGCGTCACCGAAGGTCGTGTAGAGATCGGTGGTGTTGTTGCGGTTGCACTCAACGGCCGGCTCATAAAGGCAGAAGACTTCGGTGCTGTTGGCCAGATTGCTGACGACCGGGTCGAACTTCTGCACGACGTTCTCGACGGTCAGTTGCGCATCGAAATCGGAGCCCACCGGCTGGAACAACACGCTGGCGCCGTAGCTGTCACCCTTGCTCCAGCCCGCGTTCGTGTCACGGGTGACGTTGTGATAGAAACCGTCGGTCTCGTTGTGGAAGTACCACGCCTTGATGCCCCAGTTCTCGCCGTCGCCGTAGTTGAGGATCGCCTTGGCGGCCCAGGTGTTCCAGCGGCCGTAGGTGAATTCGGCCTTCACGCCCGGTTCCATGGTCGGCTTGGTGCGGGTGATGTTGATGACGCCGCCGATGGTGTTGGCGCCGAACAGCGTGCCCTGCGGGCCACGCAGCACTTCGATCTGCGCGATATCGAAGGCGTCCTGCAACTGGCCGGTGTTGGTGCCGATGGTAACGCCATCGACGACCACGCCCACGGTTGGCGTCTGCGACTTCTCGATGTCGGCATAGGTCAGGCCGCGGATCGAGATGTTGGCGGCCTGCGCGCCCGAGTTCTGTTGCGTGATCAGCAGGCCCGGGGCTGCGCCCTGAAGGTCGCCGATATTGGCCGATGCCTTGTTTTCCAGCATCGCCGCGCTGACGGCGGTGATCGCGATCGGCGTTTCCTGCAGGGTTTCTGAACGGCGGCGGGCTGAAACGATGATCTCGTTCGGATCGACGGCAGCCGTATCGGCGGCCTCATCCTGCGCGAAGGCCGGAGCGGCAAAGCCGGTGAATGCGGTGGTGGTGAGCGCAACAATCAGCGCTCCGCGTAGACGTGCGGATGCCATCAGAAATCCTCCCTTACGGCCCGAATTTTTCGTGGCCGTTTCTGTTTGCACCAGCGTTATGCAACGCTTTGGCGCCTAACATGACCTGCCACTATGATCAGGTGCGCCAACGGCCCCGAATGCCGAGGTAAAACGGCAACACTTTGGAGAGGACGATTATGGCCGAGAACCGGCGCTTCCTGCTTGTACGCAGGCCGGATGGCACTCCCGTGGAAGCGGATTTCAGGCTGGAGAGCAGCGAGATTCCGGCGCCGCCACCGGGCGGCATCGTCGTTCGCAACCATTACGCTTCGCTCGATCCCGCGCAGCGCGGGTGGATGGACGATGCCGAGAGCTACATGCCGCCGATCGCGCTGGGCGATCCTGTGCGCGCGACCACCGTCGGTGTAGTCCATGCTTCGGACAACCCGGACTTTGCCGTAGGCCAGTGGGTCATGGGATTGAACGGGCTGGAGGACTATTCGGTCGCGATGCCCGGCGGTTTCACGATGCCCATCGATGTCAACGCTGTACCGTCGCCGTCCAGCTATCTCTCCGCGCTCGGCGCGGTTGGCCTGACCGCCTACTTCGGCCTGCTCGAAGTGGCGAAGCCGCAGCCAGGCGAGACCCTGCTGGTGTCCGGTGCTGCCGGGGCCGTGGGGTCGGCGGTCGGGCAGATAGGCAAGATCAAGGGATGCCGGGTGGTCGGGATCGCAGGCGGCGCTGAGAAATGCCGCCGCCTGATCGAGGACTACGGGTTCGACGCGGCGATCGACTACAAGGGCAAGGACCACGACGCGCTCATTGCCGCGATTGCCGAGGCAGCGCCGGACGGGGTGAACATGGTGTTCGAGAACGTGGGTGGGGCGGTGATGGAGGCCGAAGTCTTCAATCTCGCACATCATGCCCGCATCGTTCTGTGCGGCCTTATCAGCGAATACAATTCGCCTGAAAAGGTCGGCCTGCGCAACCTGTGGCAGGTGCTCGCCCGCCGCGCCACGATCCACGGGTTCCTGATCGCCGACTATGCGGACCGCTTCGCCGAGGGCGGGATGCAGATGGCGCAGTGGCTGGCCGAAGGAAAGCTGCGCATGGACGAGGACGTGCAGGAAGGGCTGGAGAACGCCTATGCCGCCTTCATGCGCCTGTTCACCGGGGCGAACACCGGCAAGCTCGTGTTGAAGATTGCATGAGTGGCCGGCTGCAAGGCCGCCGGGCCATCGTCACGGGCGCAGGTTCCGGCATCGGCGCTGCGGTTGCCGAACGGCTGAGGAAGGACGGCGCACAGGTCTTCACCGCCGATGTGCAGGGGGAAGTGGACTTTACCGCGGACCTGACGGGGCCGGACGCCAACGCCGATCTCGTCAAGGCGGCGGCGGACGCGATGGGCGGGCTGGACACGGTGGTGCCCTGCGCTGGGATCAGCGCGTTTCATCCCCTCGAAGGGCATGACGATGCCTACTTTCTTCGCGTGCTGGAGGTGAATCTGGTCGCGGTGTTCCGACTGGTTCGCGAAGCTACGCCGCACCTCAAGGCGCACGGGGCCGGGCGGATCGTCACGATCGGTTCGACCACCTCCACGTATGGCGACGAAGGGCTGAGCGCCTATTCGGCATCGAAGCATGCGGTGCTCGGCTTCACCAAGTCGGTTGCGGCGGAACTCGGCCCGTTCGGTGTCACGGCTACCTGCGTCCAGCCCGGTGCCATTGCCACTCCCATGACTGCGCCTGCCTTCGAGCAGATGCCCGAATACAAGACCTTCTGGGAAAACAAGGCGCCGCTGCGCCGTCTGGGGACACCGGAAGACATCGCCGATGTCGTGGCGTTTCTGTGCAGCGAGGACGCGCGTTTCGTATCCGGCCACGGCCTTTGGGTCGATGGCGGGGTCATGGCGCGGCACTGATGGCCGAAGCTCTGGTGATGCTGAAGGGGGCCGACGCGGGACGGGTCGCGGAAGTCCTGACATCGGGCTGCCAGCTGGCTGTTTGCTGCCCGGCGACTGCATTGCCCGCGCTGGCACATGCCGGCACGATGGCTGCAGACCTGCCGGACGTGCTGGTGACCTGTCCGGAACGCGATGCGCCGGGGATCATCGCGGCTCTCGATAGCGCAACGGACCGCGCTGCCAGCAGCGTGCTTGCGTTTACGCGCCACGCGATATTGCCGGGGCGCGACAAGGTGCGGCTTTATTTCGGTCTGCGGCGATTGGAAGCCCTGAGCCTGGCGGCATTTCAGGATTACTGGCTGAATCACCACGCCGATTACGGGCGGCGGTTGATTCCGCCATACACCTATCATCAGCTGCACGCCGATCCGGACGCTACACTGGCTCTGGCAGACGCCTGTGGTTTGCCGCCTTCAACGCTTGATGGTGTCGTCGAGGTGCATTTCCCCAGTCTTGACGCGCTGGTGAAACAGCTTTCGCGGGATGACGTGGCGCAAGGGGCGCTGGAGGACGAGCGCAACTTCATCGACCATGCCAGATCGCAGTTCTGGGCGTACGAAGAGCGCGTCTGAGCCTGCCGTTATCATCTCAAGGCGTGGCGCTCGAGATGATAACGGAAATAGGCGCGGCAATTTGCACCGCCGCCCCCGTTGGGAGAGCCATTGAAAGCCGGATTTACCCCATCATGAACGGGGCTGGCGTCTGGCCGGTTTCGTCGAGGCGGCGGACGCGATGGGCGGGCTGGACACGGTGGTGCCCTGCGCCGGGATCAGCGCGTTTCATCCCCTCGAAGGGCATGACGATGCCTACCTTCTTCGCGTGCTGGAGGTGAATCTGGTCGCGGTGTTCCGGCTGGTGAGGGAGGCCACACCGTACTTCAAGGCACACGGAGCAAGGCGGATCGTCACGATCGGTTCGACTACTTCGACGTATGGCGACGAAGGTCTGAGCGCCTATTCCGCTTCCAAGCATGCGGTGCTGGGCTTCACGAAGTCGGTTGCGGCCGAACTCGGCCCGTTCGGCGTCACGGCCACATGCGTCCAGCCCGGCGTCATTGCCACCCCCATGACCGCGCCGGCCTTCGAGCAAATCCGGGAATACAGGATGTTCTGGGAGAACAAGGCGCCGCTCCGCCGTCTCGGAACGCCGGAAGACATCGCGGACGTCCTGGCGTTCCTGTCCAGCGAGGATGCGCGTTTCGTCTCCGGAAACGGCCTGTGGGTCGATTGCGAGGCCATGGTCCGGCATTGAACGGACAACGGGAACGTTGCCGCGACCCGCTCACCTGCCAAATGTCAGAGGCGTCGGGCCCTGTTTCCCTGCGTATCACTTTTGCCCGGAACTATAGCAGAACCGGGAATGGTGGATGTCCGAAGGCGCGTTTGATTTCATCGTGGTGGGTAGTGGTGCGGCGGGGCTGGTCGGGGCCATTGCCGCCAGCCGGAACGGACTGAGGCCGCTCATCATCGAAAAGGCGGATGTCTGGGGCGGGACGACGGCCACGTCCGGAGGCGTGCTCTGGATTCCCTGCAATGATCTGATGATCGAGCAGGGTGCGCAGGATACGGCGGAAAGTGCCAGAACCTATCTCCATAACCTGATTGGTGCGGGCGCTGACGAGCGGGCAACATCAAAGGCGGACGCCTTTCTGGAAAGCGCGCCGCAAATGGCGCGGATGCTGACGGATGAGGGCTTCCGCTGGTTCCGCACCACCGATCATCCCGACTACTACCCGGACGTGCCGGGCAGTGGCGTTGGCCGCACGATGGAATCGGCACGGTTCGACGGGCGCCGTCTGGGCGAGCGCTTCCGGACCATGCGTCTGGCGGAGCTTGATCTGCCGGCCATCAACAGCGGCCAGTTCGGATCGCTCACGCGCGCCTGGACAAGTCCGGGTCTGTTGCTCGACGCGGCCCGGACGGCGGCGGGCCACAAGGTCCGCACATGGCTGGGACAAAAGCCGCTCGGTAACGGACGCGCACTCGCTGCCGCGCTGATGGAGATCGTTTTGGCGCGCAAGATTCCGGTGCGTCTCTCCACGCGGCTGGTCGACCTTATCGTCGAGCATGGACAGGTGTCGGGCGTAGTGGTCGAAAGCGGCGGCAGGCGCGAGCGGCTGGAAGCGCCGGCGGGTGTCCTGCTCGCCGCTGGCGGGTTCGCGCGCAACACCGCGCTGCGCAAGCAACTGCAGGACCGCGATCAGGTCTGGACAAATGCCATTCCCGAAGACGAGGGCGATGCCTTCCAGATCGCCACCGGCGTGGGGGCGGCGACCGAACTGACGGACGACTGCTGGTGGATGCCGTCGATCCAGGTGACGCCCGAGCAGAACGGCCTTGCCCTGGGATTACGGGCGCTGCCCGGCAGCATCATCGTTAATGCGAAGGGCCAGCGCTACATGAACGAGGCGCGATCCTACATGACCACCGGCAAGGCGATGTACGACCATGGCGCGGGCGATGAGCGCCACTGGATGATCATGGATGGCAAGTTCCTGAAACGCTACATCTTCGCCGAACTCTCGCAGAAAGCCATTCGCCAGCAGATGATGGCGAATGGTTATCTCAAGCAGGCCCCGACCATTCCCGATCTGGCAAGGGAATGCGGGATTGATCCGGCCGCGCTCGACGCGACGGTAACGCGGTTCAATGGCTTTGCAGCCAGCGGCAAGGACAGCGATTTCGGGCGCGGCGATTCCGTCTACGATCGCTACTGGGCCGATCCGGGGCACCGTCCCAATGCCAGTCTGGGCGAGATCGTCCATCCACCCTACTGGGCCGCCGTTGTGCGGCCCGGTGATCTGGGTACGAACGGCGGCCTCAAGACCGACCAGAACGCGCGTGTCCTTGATGGCAATGATCAGCCGATCGTGGGGCTCTACGCCGCCGGAAACGGGAGCGGCTCACCCTTTGCGCGATCCTATCCCGGCGCGGGGGCGACAATCGCCTCTGCCGCGACATTCGGTTATCTGGCTGCGCTCTCGGCGGCGGGCCGCAGCAACAACCGTCCCGCATAAAACGAAGGGGCGGCGGGTTGCACCGCCGCCCCCGTTGGGAGAGTCATTGAAAGCCGTACCTACCCCTTCATGACTGGCGCGGGTGTCTGGCCGGTCTCGTCGAGGTAGTAGTCCACCCACTTGTGGAAGAACTGGTTGCCCGGCTCGTTTCGGCCGAAGACCTGATGGGTCATGGCGCCGCTTTCGAGGCCGTTCTGCACCTTGAGGCCAAGGAAGTAGTCTTCCTCCTCCACCACGTTGAAGAAGAAGTCGCTCATCTCGTCGAGCGCCTTCATGGCTTCTTCCGTCTCAGGCTTCTTCGGGAAGACGTAGTTCATCACGGTGACGTTCTCGTTCGCCTTCTTTCCCGGGAAGAGCTGCGCGAACTGACACATCTCCGGCGCAAGGAACAACGCGAAGTTGGGGAACAGCATGCGGATGAAGTCGTAGCCGTTGTTCTCCTGCTTGCCCCAGTCCTCGCGTGGCAGGTCATGCAGCCGGGTGATCGCGTTCTGCGGGAAACCGATCAGGATATGCGGACCGTGTCCCTCGAAGATCGCCCGGTTCGAAGGCGAACGCGTAGCGACGGTCTCGGTGTGCGCGGCCTGGAAGTGGTAGCCTTCGAGATAGCCATCGTAGGCGACCTTCCAGTTGGCACCGGTCATGACCTTGCTCTTGTGGTAGTACCACTCTTCCAGCTTCAGGTCGGCGAAGTACTCGTACATGTCGCCGAGCCATGCCCTGGCATCGATCTCCAGGCCCGGGGTCAGGATCACGAAGATCATGCCGGCGACTTCGTCGCAGGGCAGCTCGGTCATGTTCAGGGTAGAACGGTCGACGTCACCGAAAGTGCTGGCCTCGGCAATGCCCATCAGCTTGCCGTCGTTGGCGTAGGTCCACCCGTGGTACGGGCAGGCGAAGGCCTTGCAGTTGCCCCGGCCTTCGGGCGCGAGGTGAGCGGCGCGGTGCTTGCACACGTTGAGGAAGGCGCGGGCCTTGCCGTCTTTGGCACGGGTGATGACGACCGGCAGGCCCATCACGTCCATCGCCTTGTAATCGTTCACCTTCGGCAGCTCGATGGTGAGCGCCAGCATCAGCGGCAGGCGCTTGAAGATGCGCTCCTTCTCGCGCTCCCAACGGGCCTCGTCGAGGTAGTTGGTGACGGGTACCTGAAACACGTCGGGTGCCTGATCTGTGGTGCGGGTCTCAACGAAATTGAGCATCCGCTCCGCTGCGTCGCCGTACTTTCCGTAGTTCTCGGTCATGTCAGGGGGCTCCTTCAGTCGGCGAGGTACTTGTCGAGCGTCTGGTGGAGGTGGCGGATGCGCACTTCCTGATAGTCGCCCAGTTCGACGCGCTGGTTCTTCGAGGCCTTGAGGCCCTCGTGGGTCAGTTCCATGTTGCTCATGTCCTGATCGACCACGCCACCCAGCACGCCGAGTTCGGGGGCGTCGGACCAGTCTTCGTCCTCGCCGAGCATGTGCATGGGGACACCGGCGGGGCGGGGCTGGCCTTCGGGCACGCGGGCGATCACGCGCACTTCCATCAGGCAGTGGTCCTGATCGGGCCAGGGGCGCCAGCGGTAGACGATGTTGGGCATGAACCCGCCCCAGGGCGCGAAGTTCGGGAACACGTTGAACACCAGCGCGTCGAGCAGTTCGCTTTCGGAGACCTCGGAATAGTCGCCGCCGAACATTTTCTGCGAAGTCTTGCGCATGGCCGCGCCCAGCGCCTGACGGGCCGTCTGGCCATCGGGCACGGAAACCGCACCGGCATCGTCCTCGGCGTCGTAGTTGTCGGCGGAGCGGCCGTTGTACTTGCCGAACTCCTCGATGATCCACTGTTCCGAAAACTTCTTGTCGCTCATGTGCGGGCTGACCACGCCGAAGGGCGTGTAGTTCACGTTCACATGGTCGGAGAGCACGTGATAGGCCGCATTGGCATCGCCTGTGAACGGCAGCAGTTGCGGGTGGGTGACGTAGGCGTGGTAGCTTTCCATGAAGGCTTCCATGGTGATCTTCCAGTTCGCCTTCACGACCTTGCCGACCCAGGCGACAGTCACGCATTCATCGTGCTTCCAGCGCTTGAAGTATTCGGGCAGGGGACTGAGGAATTCCTCCAGCGTCGGACCTTCATCGCTTTCGCGCACGAAGATGTAGCCCTGCCAGCGGCCCACGCTGGCCTGCGGAAGTTTCATCTTCTCGTCGGTCAGGTGGCCGAAGTCCCAGCGGCAGGGAATGTTGCGCAGTTGTCCGTCCGGGTTCCACGAAAAGCCGTGGAAGGGGCAGAGAAACTGCTCGGCATTGCCGCTGCCGGTCGCGAGCTTGCGTCCGCGGTGAAGGCAGACGTTATGGAACGCCCTGACATCGCCGTCGTCCTGCCGAACGATGAGGTAGGAACGGCCGGCGTTCTCATAAGTAACGTAGTCACCCGGTTCGGGCAGGTCTTCCTCGCGCGCGGCGAACTGCCACACGCGTGGCCACATGCGCTCCTTCTCGAGGGCGAAGAATTCCGGATCGTAATAGCGTTTCGCATCGATCGCTTCGGAGCCGAGGTACTGATAGTGATCCTGCGCCACGAAATCAGGCGGTGCGATGTCGTCTGCAGCGAGAATTTCCTCCCAGCCGGGGCCGGGGCAGCGGGCGGGATGGAAGCCATCGCGAGAATCGAAATCAGCCATTCGTACCTCTCCGTTTTCGTTGGAAAGGAAATCTCATAAACGGCGTTCGGGCGCTTGATCGAGGTCAAGAAAATGACCTTTTTGCCCTATTATTTTGACTAGGAAGTGCAGGGAAATAGCGGGGTAAGTGCAAGTAACAGGCAAACATGCCTTTTTTGATCGGGCGCCATCAACGCAAAAAAAGAGCGGCGGACCCTTGCTCGAAGGTCCGCCGCCAAAGAACCCTTTATAAGGGTGGGATTTCAGATGATCAGAACTGCACGCGCTTGGTGAAGGCGCCGTCGATCACGATGTTGGTGCCGGTCATCGCCTTGCAGGCCGGCGAGGCGGTGAAGACGATCGCCTTGGCCAGTTCCTCGCCGGTGGTCATGCGGCCGGCCGGGATCTGGGCGACGATCGAGTCGAAGAATTCGGGCGCGGCCTCCTTGATCTGCGGCCAGGGGCCGTCGTCGGTCCAGACCGGGCCGGGGGTGATGCAGTTGGCGCGGATGCCTTCGGCTGCCAGCGACTGAGAGAGCGCGGCGCTGTAGTTGATCACGGCGGCCTTGAGTGCGTTGTAGGGCTGCACGCCCATGAATTCCTCGACGGCTCCGGTTGAGCTCATGCACACGATCGAGCCGTCGTCGGAGGCGATGAGATAGGGCTTGGCTGCAGCAATGCCACGGCGCATCGGCAGGATGTCGGTCTTGAGGACCGTTTCCCAGGCCGCGTCGGTATCCTCGCCGGGGTTGATTGACGTGAAGCTGATGAAGATGTCGCAGCCGCCCAGTTCGCCTGCGGCCTTCTCGACGAAGGCGGGCACGGCTTCGGCATCGGTCACGTCGAGCGCTTCGGTATAGTGCGGAACGCCGGCGGCGGCGAGTTCGGAGGCGACGATATCAACCTTGCCTTGCGAGCGGCCGCAAATCGCGACGGCGCAGCCTTCGCCGGCGAGCGTCTTGGCCACCACGCGGCCGATGCCGCCGTTGGCGCCTACCAGAATGGCTTTCTTGCCCTTCAGTCCGAGATCCATGTGATCAGTTCCTCTGCCACTTGCCGGAATCGGGTTCCGGCTTCCTTGCGAATGTCTCTCTTCGCCGGTGCGGGCCATGCGGGCCACTACACTTTTGATCAGGAATAACGGCGCGGTGCGCGTGCTAGCTCTCTTTCGGACAAGAGAACCCGAGGAGAGAGATATGGGACGCCTGCAGGGAAAGCGCGCCGTCATTCTGGGAGCCAGCAGCCCTGACAACATGGGACAGCACATCGCGAAGCGCTTTCTCGATGAAGGCGCGGCGGTGCTTGTCTCCGGGCGCAAGGAAAGTGTGCTGCAGGATTTTGCTGCGCAGCATGACTGCGAATGGGCCACTTGTGACCTGACCGACCAGGTCAGCGTCGATGCCTTCGCAGACGAAGCTGGGCAGAAGCTGGGTGGATTCGATATCGCCATCAATGCCACCGGCTGGGGCCTGCTCAAGCCGTTCCTCGAAACCACGCATGACGAACTGATGGCGATGACGATGCTGCAGTACGTCGGGCCTTTCCATTTCTATCAGGCCATGGTGCGCAAGATGATGCGCTCGGCTGGTGGGCAGGGGGGCTCGATCATCCAGATCAGTTCCGCCACCGCGACGATCATGCTCAACGACCACGCCGCCTACATGGGCACCAAGGCCGGGGCCGATCACGTTATCCGTTGTGTCGCGCACGAGTTCGGCGCGGAAGGGGTGCGGGCGAATTCGATCTCGCCGGGACTCACTGACACGCCGATGACCTCCGATGCCAAGCAGGTGCCGGGTCTGTTCGACGCGTTCCTCGCCGGATACCCGCTGGGGCGGATAGGCACGTCAGACGATATCGCGGCGGCTGCCGTGTTTCTTGCCAGCGACGAGTGCTTCATGACGGGCGAGAACCTGCAGGTGAACGGCGGTCTGACGCTGCGCCGCAATCCGATGAAGAGTGAAATCGATGCCGCCGTTGCCGCGGCGATGGAGGGCTGAACACAATGAGTGCCGCTGAAATTCCCGATGTCGTGCTGGCTTCCGACGTTCCCGGCTGGGAGCGCGAGGTCGATGTCGTCGTGGCCGGTCAGGGCGTCGCGGGAACCTGCGCGGCACTCGAAGCGCACCGGGCCGGTGCGGATGTGCTGATCGTCGAGCGCGCCTCGGGCGGCGGCGGGGCCAGCGCGATGTCTTCGGGCATCTTCTACCTTGGCGGCGGCACGGCAGTGCAGGAAGCGGCGGGCTACGAGGACAATGCCGATGAGATGGCCGCCTTCCTGATGGCCTGCTGCGATCCGCTTGATCCCAACGCGACGCTTGCCTTCTGCCGCGACAGCAAGGCGCATTTCGACTGGCTGGAAGCGCAGGGCGTCCCGTTCGAGCGCACTTATTTCGGGGGCAAGGCTGTGTTCCTCCTCGATACGACTTGCCTGATGTGGACCGGTAACGAGAAGGCCTGGCCCTACCGCGAGGCAGCGAAGCCTGCACCGCGCGGCCACAAGGTGGCAGGTGCGGGCGAAAATGCGGGGGCGGCCGGCATGCAGCCGCTGCTCCAGCGCTGCGAGGACGAGGGCATCGCTGCGATCTACGACAGCGCCGTGATCGCGCTGGTGAAGGACGATGATGGCCGTGTGGTGGGCGTCGAGGTCAAGCAGACGACGGGCACGTTCTTCGTGAAGGCCCGTCGCGGGGTGATCATCGCCTGCGGCAGCCACAACCTGTGCGAGCCGCTGCTGAAGGAACATTTGCCGCTGCTGAGCGAGACCAGCGAACCGCTGGCGATCCCGAGCAACGACGGCGCGGGCGTGCGTCTCGGCATGTCCGCAGGCGCCCATGCAGTGGCGATGGACGGAGTGATCCCGACTGCCTCGATCTATCCGCCCGCGCAGCTCATCAAGGGCATCATCGTCAATCGCAACGGCGAGCGTTTCGTGGCCGAGGATGTCTATCACGGCCGTCTCGCGAACTTCGTGATGGAGCAGCCGGGGCAGACCGCCTACCTGATCCTCGACGAGGAAATCTTCGCCTATCCGGAGAACCCGTTCAGCAATCACACGCTGGTCGACGGCTGGGAGACGGTCGAGGAAATGGAGGCCGGGCTCGACCTGCCCGCAGGCTCGCTGGTGCGTACCATGGCGGCTTACAATGCCGATGCCGAGAAGGGCGTGGACACGCGCTTCCACAAGCATCCGGACTGGATCAAGCCGCTGAATCAGGGGGCGTTCGCAGCCTTCGACATCAGCTTCGACAAGTCGAGCTACCTGTTCATCACGCTGGGCGGCATCAAGACCGACGAAGTGGGTCGCGCGCTCGACCTCAAGTCGAATGCCATTCCCGGCCTCTATGTGGTCGGTGCCAGCGCCGCGCATATCCCGCGCACCGGCAAGGCCTATGCGAGCGGGCTCAGCCTCGGGCCGGGCAGCTACTTCGGCCGCCGCGCCGGGGCGCACGCAGCGGGAGCGAACTGGGGTTAGGTCTGATCCAGGTCCATACGGGTCAATAGGGGGGCGTGGCTTGTCGTTCGTCCCCCGTCGTGCCGGCCTTTGCCGGGATTACGTTGCCTTGAAGAATCAGCCCGCCGCCTTCTCCACCAGTGCCTTCACATCCGCGCGGAGCATGTCCTTGCGGACCTTGCCCGAGGCGGTGCGCGGCAGGTCGTCGCGGTACTCGAACCGCTCCGGAATCTTCTGCTTCGCCAGACCTGACGTGGCGACGTGCGCAGCCAGATCCTGCGGCGAGGGCACGTGTCCGTCAGCGAGGATATAGGCGCATACGCCTTCACCCAGCCGTTCGTGCGGCATGGCGACCACGGCGGCCTCGCGCACGTTGGGGTGCGCATGGAGCACGTCCTCGATCTCCTTGGCGGAGATGTTCTCGCCGCCGCGGATGATCAGGTCCTTCTTGCGGCCGGTAATGGTGATCGCCTTGTCGGGCGTGCGGACACCGAGGTCGCCGGTGCGGAAGTAGCCGTCGGTAGTGATCGCCTCGCGGCTCTGCGCCTCGTCGGCGTAACCGAGCATCATGCCGGGGCCGCGGGCGAGGATTTCGCCTTCCTGGCCGTCGGGCACGTCGCGGTCTTCGTGATCGACGATGCGCACCTCGTAGTCGACGATGGCACCGTCCGTGGTGGCCGCGAGCGTTTCCACGTTCGGCCATCCGAAGGTCACCAGTGGCACTTCGGATGCCCCGAAGACGCGGAAGGCGCGGCAGTGATCGAAGGCGGCATTGGCGGCCGGGATCAGGTCGTTGGGCACGGCCGCGCCGCCGCAGGCGAAGAAGCGGAAGCTGGGCAGACGGTTGCCCGTCCTGCGCGCGGCGGCCGCCAGTTCGACGAGGAACGGTGTTGCCGCAACGGTGCCGACGAGCTTGTAGCGGTCGATCAGGGCGAGGGCCTCGTCCGCGTTCCAGGCTTCCATCAGCACCGTGCGGGTGCCACAGATGAACGGCGCCTCGAGCCCGTTGGCATAGCCCGAGACGTGAGTTACCGGCGAGGGCATCAATGTCCCTTCGCCGGGCATCAGGCCCCAGTAGGCACCGCTTTCACGCAGAATCCGCGCGATTGAGACGTGGCTGTGCAACACGCCCTTGGGGCGCCCGGTGGTGCCTGAGGTGTAGAGCACCATCTTCACGCCGAGCGGATCGACGCGGGGACGCTCGAAGGTCATCCCGCGCCCTTCGGCCAGCAGCGCCTCGTAGTCGCTGGGCCCTTCGCCGCGCACAGTGAAAATGTGGTCGAGGTCGGGCAGGTTGGCGCGGATGCGTTGCGCCATCGCCGCGAAGTCGTACTTGCGGAAGCTCGCAGGCACGAAGAACGCCTTGGCGCCGCAGTCGCCGAGCATCAGCGTGACTTCATGGTCGCGATAGATGGGCACGATCGGATTGACGACGAGGCCCGACATTGCGGCAGCGAGATTGATGATCATCGCCTCGCGCCAGTTTGGCACCTGGAAGGCGATCACGTCGCCTGGGCGTAGTCCGCGCGCATGCATGCTTGCCGACAATGCCTCGGCATCGGCGACGATCTCCGCGCGCGTGACTTCTACCCCGTTGTCGATCAGGGCGACAAACCCGGGATCGGCCTTGGCGAGTGCCGTAGCCTGCTCCGCAATGGTGCGTTCGTCCCAGATGCCCGTGCCGGCGTAGGCGGCAAGGTGCGATGGGGGGATCTCAAGCCATGCCCAGGTCGGGCTATTCCTCTCCGTCATGTTGCCTTGACTGCCCTTGGTTGATGCGGTTGGCCAACTGGCCAAAGTGCCAAGATTGCCAAGCGAACTAGCATTGTGTTCAGCTTGCCGCCAAACCCGCGCTCGCCCAGACTTGGGTTCAGAACCAAATCCGGGAGAAGACCGTGGATCGCGTAAAGCACCTTGGCGATGTTGCTGAAATCATGCTCGACTATGTCGAGAACAAGAAGACGTTCCAGACTGACAAGCCGGTCCGGGTGCCGTCGAGCAGCTATACCGACAAGGATCAGTTCAAGGCAGAGATGGAGCTGGTGTTCAAGCGCACGCCGCTGATGCTCGCCTTTACAGCCGAAATGCCTAATCCCGGCGATTACAAGGCAATGGAGGCGGTCGGCATGCCGGTGCTGATCAGCCGCGACAAGCAGGGCAAGGTCCGCGCCTTCCTCAATGTCTGTTCGCACCGCGGCGCGCCTGTGGCCGAGGGCAAGGGCAACTGCGCGCGCTTCACCTGCAAGTACCATTCGTGGACCTACGGCGCCGACGGCAAGCTGATCGGCATTGCCGAGGCGAGCACCTTCGGTGACGTCGACAAGTCCGATCTGGGCCTGCGCGAACTGCCCTGCGAGGAGCGGGCGGGGATGATCTTCGTGTGCCTGACGCCCAATGCGCCGATGGACCTCGATGCCTATTTCCGGGGCTATCTGGAGGATTTCGAGGCGCTGGACTTTGCCCACTGGACCTACCTCGGTAACCGCACGATCGAGGGCGCGAACTGGAAGATCGCCTTCGACGGCTATCTCGAAGGTTACCACTTCAAGTCGCTTCACCCCGACACGATCTTCCCGCGCACCCCTTCGAACACCACGCACTACGAAGGCTTTGGCCCGAACATGCGCATCGGCTTTCCGCAGCATACAATTGCCGAACAGCTCAAGGATGTGCCGCGCGAGGACTGGGGCAAGTGCGAAAACAACGGGTACGATTTTGTCCGCATTTTCTTCCCCAATGTCTCGATCTTCATCGCTCCGGAAATCACGCAGGTGGCTCAGCTTTTCCCCGGGCCGACGCCTGACAAGAACCGCACGGTGCTGAACTATCTGCGCCGCGATCCTATCAAGGACGAGGCTGACCGCGAAGCAGTGGAAGGGGCCATGAACTTCTTCCGCGACGTGACCTATCAGGAAGACTACGTCATCGGCCTGCAGATCCAGAAGGGTCTGGAATCGGGCGCGCATGACGATCTCGTGTTCGGCCGCAACGAGCGCGGCAACCAGTACTTCCACGAATGGCTGAACTGGTATCTGGAAGACGACGCCTCCACGCCTGAACCGACGATGTAACCGCGGCCGGGAGAGGGCGCATGCACAAGCTGTCACTGGCCTCGGGCGTCCTTCCCGAATTCGGGGCAGTCGATGTCGTCGAGGCGGCGGCTGCGGCCGGATTCGACGCGGCAGGCCTGTGGGTCGATCCGGCGGAATGGACCGCGCAGGACACCCGCGAAACGCGGGCCGCGCTTGCGCGCACCGGCATGCCGGTGCTCGATGTGGAGGTCATCTGGATCAAGCCCGATTCCGTGCTCGACGATCATCGCAAGGTGATCGACGTCGGCGGGGAACTGGGCGCGGCGAATGTGTTGTGCGTCTCCTCCGATCCCGATCATGGCGTCACGGCGGACAGGCTGGCGGCGTTGTGCCGCCACGCGGAAGGCTCCGGCATGCGGGTAGCGCTGGAGTTCGGCATCTTCACCGAAGTGAAGAACCTGACGCAGGCCTTGGCAGTGCTGGAACGGGTAGGCCATCCGCTGCGCGCAGTGCTGATCGACCCGATCCATGTGGACCGCTCTGGCACGAGCGTGGAGCAGATCGCTGCGATCGATCCGACACTGCTGCCTTACGCGCAGTTTTGCGATGCCCGCGCGCAGCGGCCCGATCCGGCGGACTTCGATGCCGTGATCACCGACGCCATCGACTTGCGTGAACCGTGCGGGGAGGGCGTGCTGCCGCTCGCGGCCCTGTTGCAAGCCCTGCCTGCGGACATTCCGCTTTCGCTGGAATTGCGCAGTGCGGCCTTGCGCAATGCCTTTTCGCATCCGGCGCTGCGGGCCAAGGCCGTGCTTGAAGCGACCCGGAGCTGGATGGACGCACTGGCGTGACCGTGACGGTCATAACTCTGCTCAAGCGCCGTGAGGGAATGAGCCGGGAGGCGTTCCGCGCCTATTACGAGAACAACCACCGGCGGATCGGCGAGAAGGTGCTCGGCGGGTATGCCTCCCGTTATGTGCGCCGCTATCTGACGCCGACCGACGGGATCGATCAGGATTTCGATTTCGATGTCGTGATGGAAATCGACTTTCCGGACGAGGCCACGCGCGATGCCTGTTTCGCCGCACTGGGAGATCCGGAAACCCTGGCCATGATCGTCGAGGACGAAGAGAAGCTGTTCGATCGCAGCCGTATCCGGACTTTCAGCGTTACCGAAAGCGTTTCCGATTTGCCGCCGCCGGCCTGAGCAGCCTCGCTGTTCAGGCCGGGCAGGCTTGTTTAGCCCACATCGTTGAGGATCGACCGGTACGACCGGCGAGTGAACAGCCAGCGACCGTCGCGCTTTTCCAGTTCGTCGTCGTAGCGCCCGGTGGTGCGGGTGCGCTTGCCGGTTTCGGGATCGTCAAAGATCTCGATGGTGTAGGCCACGGTCTTCGCATGGTCGCCGTCGATCTCGATCGAGCCGGGCTGCATGAAGTAGATCATCGGCTTCGACATATCGTCGAGACCGTAGCGCTCCATCGATGCGGTCCACGCAGCAACGATTGTTTCCTTGCCGGTGAAACCGCCGAGGTCGGGGTATTCGGGCAGGTCCCAGAAGGCATCCTCGGCCCAGATCGAGCCCCAGAGCTGCGGGTCCTTTGACATCACGCCGTGGGCGTGGGTGTCCATCAGTTCGCGGATGGCAAGGCGGTCTTCCACTGGTCCGGTAAAGGCCATGGCAGCGGTCTCCTCAGCGTGGGTGAACTTCACCGTTCCACTTGTAGAAGCCGCCGGACATGTCCTGCGTCAGCCCTTCGGTGAGCGTGCGGATGCCGGTTGCGCTTTCCTCGACTGTCAGCTCGGCATCGGGGCCACCCATGTCGGTTTTCACCCAGCCGGGGTGGACGCTGATCGCGATAATTCCGCGATCGGCCACACCCAGTGCCACTGCATGCATGAGCTGGTGCACGGCGGCCTTTGACGCGGCATAGGCTTCATAGCCGGGATAAGGCCATGTCGAGGCACCGACCTGGCTGCCGAAGGTGACGACGCGCGATCCCTTGCCGAGGCGCGGGAGGAAGGCCTGGAAGGTGCGCATAGGGCCGTTGATGTTGATGTTGAACACCTCACTCCATTCGGCGAAATCGGCGCTTTCGATTTCCGGGCCGACCTGACCGGGCACGCCCGCGACATTGTAGAGGATGTCGATTGGCGCATCGCCTGTGTCAGCAGCCCCGTCCTTGACCGAGGCATCGTCGGCCACGTCCATCGCATGGACCGTCACTTTGCCGTCCGACCCTGCCGCGAGCGCATTGAGCGCGTCCGCACCGGCGGGATTACGCACCAAGGCAAACACCTGGTCGCCCTTGGCGAGGTGCTGCTTGACGAGTTCGAGCGCAATGCCGCGCCCGGCTCCGGTGATTGCCACGTTTGCCATGGGGAGTCCTTTCCTCGGTCCTCTCGTCGATCAGGTGCCGTTCGATTCTGGTTTGAGGCCGAAGTCTGGAAGACAGGGGCGGTGCGGGCTACCTCTCTTTTGTGAGAGCGCTAAGGAATTCTGCGATCAGCGCGTCTCGTAAAGGTCCTGCATGGTTCGCGCGGCGAACCGGCGCAGGCGTTCCATGCGGTCTTCCGATCCGAACACGGGGCCATGCAGCAGCATCCCCATGTGCATGGCGCTGGTGAAATCGTTGGCCAGCTTCAGCAGGTCCCAGTGGTCTTGCCACTGCGGAAAGGCTTCGATCATCTCGCTGGTCCACACCTCGTCGTAGCGGCGCGCGGCGGGGTGGAAGATCGCGGCCAGCTCGCCGTCGGTGCGGGCCGCGACCGTGAGTTCCAGCCAGGCCGAATAATCGCGGGTCTGCACCGAGCGCCAGTGCGCCTCGCAGGCCAGCTCGATCAGCGGTTCTCCCTGCCGGTTCTCGACCGCCTCGAAGTAGTCGGCGAGGAACGTGCGCATCCGGTGATAGACGACATGATCGACGACTGCCGCCACCAGTTCCATGCGCGTGGGGAAGTGGTGATGCATGGCGCCGCGAGAAACGCCCGAACGCGTGGCGACTGCTGCTGTGGTGAGGCCGGGGTATCCGCTCTCGACAAGGCAATCGACGGCAGCCGAGACAAGCCGGTCGCGCATCTTGGCGCTCTTGCGCTGTTGCCACTTGGCTGGAGGCTCGGCCTGATGATCGGGCTGAAGCGCGCTGAGCACACGGTCGCGTATCGCAGTGGTCTGGTTTTCCATGGACTCCAGATTCGCCTCCCGCACACTCATTGCACCACCTAGCCAAATTCGCAGGTGGGCCGGAAGAGAATAAGCTAGCATAAAAACCGGCAGATGAGTCGGTTTATTTGCGGCCGGCTCGCTGGGGCCGTATACCGCACAAGAATGATGCGGCCGGTCCAGGAGAGGGGAGAACCTGAGGAATGACGTCCGCATTCAAGAACCGTTTGCCATACCTGCTTGCGGGTACCTGCATGGTCATGTCCGCGCCTGCTCTGGCGCAAGAGCAGACGGCGCAGGAAGCCGATACCGGTGGTCTGAAAGAGATTGTCGTTACTGCGCAGAAGCAGGCCCAGAGCCAGCAGGACGTGCCGATTTCGGTCACGGCGGTTACCGGCGACTCGCTTGCGGAAGCGCAGGTGAACAACATTGCCGACATGTCGAATTCGATCCCGAACGTGCAGATCAACACGTTCTCGAACTCGCCGGATTCGGCGGTGTTCACGATCCGCGGCGTCGGCGTGAACGATGCCGACCCCTATGTCGGAACGACGGTATCGGTCGTGGTGGATGGCGTGGTCGTCGGCGTGAATACGGCGGCTCTGCTGTCGCTGTTCGACATCGACCGGGTGGAAGTGCTGCGTGGCCCGCAGGGCACGCTGTTCGGTGCCAATACCACCGGTGGTGTCATCAATGTGGTGACAAAGCAGCCGACCGGCGAACTCGGAGGCGAGTTCGAGGCCGTGTACGGCAACTACAATCATCTTGAACTCAACGCTGCCGTCAATTTTCCGATCACCGAGAACCTCTCCGGCAAGATCTCGATGCTGCACAATTCGATGGACGGCTATTTCCGTAACGTCGCGGACAACCGCCGCATCGGCGAGCGCAACATCACCACGCTGCGCGGCTATCTGAAGTATGAGCGGGACAATTACGACGCGACACTGATCGGTGAATACGTGCGCAGCCGCAACGGCTCGCAGACAGGCGTCGTCGTTGCCGGGCCGGGTGAGCTCTTCTACGTTCCGGGCCAGACGACCGATCCGTTCTCGTTCAAGCGCGGGCTCAGCTATGACCAGCCCGACGCCAACGACCGCGATTCCTATGCCGTCACGCTTACGCAGAACCTGTCGTCCGGCATCGGCGATCTGACCTCGATCACCGCCTATCGCGAATATGACAACGATCTCTATTCGGACGATGATGGCACGACCAACGTCTGGCTTCAGACTCATCGCCATATCAAGCATCACCAGTTCAGCCAGGAACTGCGCGACCTGGTCGACCTGACGGACACGACCCGGCTGATCGTCGGCGGATACTATTTCCGCCAGCATTACACGCTGGATCAGCAGGGGAAGCTTGACGGCTTCCTGCCCGGCCTTGGCCAGCCGCAGACCCAGGAGCAGACCAACTGGTCGATCTCGGGCTTCGCTCAGCTCTATCAGCAGATCACGCCTGACCTGCGCCTGCAGGCGGGTATCCGCTACGCACATGAGAAGACCGACGCGGTCTCGACGACGGCCAACACCTTCAATGCTTCAGGCGTCTCTACGTTCAACGATCCGATCATTCCCGGCAGCCTGATCGTCGCGAGCGGCAAGAAGGCCTGGAATAACGTAGGTTGGAAAGTCGGACTGGACTACAAGGTTAACCCGGACGTGATGCTTTACGGCTACTACGCTCGCGGCTTCAAATCGGGCGGTTTCACCGGACGCATCGCGGTTGCCGAGGACATCGGGCCGTTCAACCCGGAAAAGCTCGATACCGTTGAGGCCGGCGTCAAGGCGGACCTGCTCGACAAGCATCTGCGCGTGAACCTGGCCGCGTTCTACAACTGGTATTCCGACATGCAGGTGGTGCAGAACATCACCTATCCCTCGGGTGCCAACTCGGCCGCGATCGCCAATGCCGGCAGCGCGCGGACCAAGGGCTTCGAGCTGGAGGTGACTGCGGTGCCGGTCTACGGCCTGACGTTCAGCGGCTCGCTCGCCTACCTCGACGCCAAGTACAAGGAATACGACACGCAGGTGCTCGACCCCACGACGGGCGGACTGGTGCCGGCGTCCTATGCCGGCAACAGCCTGATGAACTCGCCGAAGTGGAATGCATCGTTCGGGGTGAACTGGAAGCAGCCGGTGGCGGGCGGAACGCTGAGCACCAACGCCCAGTACAGCTACACCAGTTCCAAGTTCACCAGCTACACCAACCTGCCGATCGAGCGGGTCGGTCCTGTCGAGCTGGTCAATGCCAGCATCAACTGGGGCCCGGACAATGCGGGCTGGAAAATCGGCGCATATGGGCGCAATCTCTTCAACGAAAAATACTTCAACCAGAAGCTGAGCCTGGCCGGGATCGGCACGCTCGCATCTCTCGGAAGCCCACGCGAATACGGCGTGAACTTCCGGTACAGCTTCTGAGGGAAGAGGAGAGGCTGGCGATGGCAACGGTCGCGGACAGCAGGTTCGACCTTGAAGCGGAAATCCACGACCTTGCAGCACGCCGGGACATCAACGACGCGGTGCAGCGCTACATGCGCGGGCTCGACCGGCTCGACGCGGACCTGCAGCGGAGTGCCTTCCATCGGGATGCAGTCATCGACTGCGGACTGATGAAAGGCGGCGTCGATGAGTTCGTCACCTTCGCGCAAGGCCTGCTCGCCGGAATGGATGCCACGCATCACCTGCTCGGGCAGGTGCGCATCGAGCTGAATGGCGAGACGGCGCTGGGCGAGTGCTACTTCCAGGCCTGGCACCGCACCGTTGGCGAAGACGACGGTGTGCGGGACCTGTTTATCGCCGGGCGCTACGTCGACGAATACGCCTGCCGCGATGGCGAATGGCGCATTTCGGCCCGCACGTTGGTGACCGACTGGGTCAAGGACGACCCCGGTTCGCTCGATTTCTTCGTCGCCAATCCTTCTGCCCCGCGCGGTGCTCGGGGCGGTGCGGATTTCAGTCAGACCCGTTCCAGCCCCCCCGGCAAGACCTGAAAGGAAGCCCCCATGAACATCCAGAGCAAGCCCTCGCGCTACTCGCCCAAATTCGACATGCCGGTGCGCGGCGATACCATCACCGCCGACCGCTACATCTCGAAAGAGTGGATGGACGCGGAGATGAAGAACCTGTGGCCCAAGGTCTGGCACCTTGGCGGGTTGATCGCCGAATTCGAGGAACCTGGCGACATCGTGCGCCACAACTTCGCCAAGGAATCGGTGATCATGGTCAAGCAGGACGATGGCTCGATCAAGGCCTTCTACAATTCCTGCCCCCACCGCGGTAATCGCCTGATCCTGGGTGAACAGGCCGCCGTGCCGCGCATCACCTGCGCCTATCACGGCTGGACATATGACCTCGACGGGACGCTGTCCAAGGTACAGGACCCCGACGATTTCGAGGGTGGCAGCCCTTGCGGCAAGGTGCACTTGTCCGAACTGCGCTGCGAGACCTGGGGCCCGTTCGTGTTCTGGTGCATGGACGATGACGTGCCCGCGCTCGAGGAATGGCTCGCCCCGTTCCCCGAACGCCTGAAGGGTTACGGCCTCGATAACTGGGTGCGCGTGCTCAAGCTCTCGGCGGATGCGGACTTCAACTGGAAGATCATCCGCGACAACTTCAACGAGAGCTATCACCTCCCGACGATTCATCCGGAACTGGCGACCTTCATCAATGACGGCCTGCCCGACACGCTGTTCGAGATGTACCCTTCGGGCCACAACTCGATGTGGATGAAGGGCCATCAGGCCACCACCCGCGTCGATTACCACACGACCGAAGTCCCCGCGCCGCTCGACGACGTGGCCCGCGCCTGGGAAATCGACCCGGCTGAATACAATGGCCGCACCGGCGACCTGCGCGCGGCGATCATCGAGGCAAAGCGCCGTCTTGGCCCGTCGCGCGGCTTTACCAGCTACGAGAACATGAGCGACCAGCAACTGGTGGACTATTTCCACTGCACGCTGTTCCCCAATCTCACACTGACCATGAGCCCCGAGCAGCTGCAGGTCCTGCGCACCGAGCCGCACCCGACCGATCCTGAAAAGTGCGTGTTCCAGCACTGGTGCCTCTATCCGCCGGTCGAGGGCATGGACGAGGTCGTCACGCCCATCGGCAACGCGCCGCTGGAGCACGACGCGGTGGCGCGCCACTCCGTCTATGGCGATGGCGTCAGCTTGGGCTTCGTGGCCGATCAGGACCTCTCGATCGGCACCAGCCAGCAGCAGGGCCTGAATTCACGCGGCTTCAAGGGCTGCATCCTGCCCGGCCAGGAAAAGCGCATCCAGCGCTTCCACGAACTGCTCAACGACTACGTCAACGGCACTGAAGCCTGAGGATTGGAGTAAAGGATATGGTTCCCGTTGCCGGCGTTCCCGGAAAACACATCATGCAGGTCGCGATCATGGTCGACGACATCGAGACAGCCTGCGCGAACTGGACGAAGACGACCGGCATCGGACCGTTCCTGCATGTGCCGCACGTCAAGCTCGAAGAGTTCGACTACCGCGGCACGAAAAGTTCAGGGCTCGATTTCTCGGTCGCCATCGCCCAGTCGGGCGGTGTGCAGATCGAACTGGTGCAGCAGCATAGCGATGGCCCTTCCGCCTATCGCGACACGATCGCGAAGGGGGAAGGGGGCTTCCACCACCTGGGCGTCTATACAGACGACTACGATACGGCTTACGCCAGTTACATCGATCAGGGCTTTGTCGCCGCGGTCGACGGGATCTTCGGCGGCTATCGTTTCAGCTACATCGATACCAGCAAGGCGATCGGCTGCATGATCGAGCTGATCGAGGCGAACCCGGCTCAGACCGACTTCTTCGAACGCATCGCCGCCGCAGCCGAAGGCTGGGACGGCGTGACCGATCCGATCCGCCCCGGCTTTCCTGCCGTGGTCGTATAAGCACGCAAAAACAAAACAAACCAACCACCCGGCGCGCCGGGGAGAAGACCGGGACACAAGGAACGCAGATCATGGCAACCCGTTACCTCGATACCCCGACCAAGTCCGACACCTACCCGACCCACCCCGACGCGCAGTTTCCGAAGGCGCGGGGCGATGCCATCACCGGCGACCGCTATTACTCCAAGGAATTCGCCGAGCGCGAATGGGAGCACATGTGGAAGCGCGTGTGGCACGTGGGCGGCCGCGAACGCCAGCTTGAGGAAACGGGCGACTTCATCGTTCACAACTTCAAGCACGAATCCGTCATCATGATCCGTCAGGAAGATGGCTCGGTCCGCGCCTTCTTCAATGTCTGCCTCCACCGCGGCAACCGCCTCGTCAATGTCGAGGAAGGCGGCGTCGCGAAGCACCTGACCTGCCCGTACCACAACTGGAAGTGGAACATCGACGGCGCGCTCGACGAGGTGCAGGACCCCGAGGACTTCTCCAGGGGCAACCCGTGCGAGAAGCTGCGCATGAAGGAACTTCCCTGCGAGACCTGGGGCGGGTTCGTCTTCTACAGCTTCGATCCCAACGCGCTGCCGCTGATGGAATACCTCGATCCCATCCCGACGCTGCTCGGCAACCGCGACCTGAAGAACTGGAAGCGCGTCGTGTGGCTGACCCTGCGCGTGAACACCAACTGGAAGTTCGCCAGCGACAACTTCAACGAGAGCTACCATATTCCGGCGGTGCATCCGCAGTTCCAGCCGATGATCGACGATCACTACTCGACGACGATCTTCGAGATGTATCCCAACGGGCACAACCGCATGATCGAGAAGCTGCAGCCGTCGAGCCGCTACGAAACGTCGGTCAACGTGATGCCGCTCTGGGCCGACGTGCTCAAGGAATGGGACCTCGATCCCGCCGAGTTCGAAGGCAAGGCGCAGGAAGCGCGCATCGCGCTGCAGCAGGCGCGCCGCACACTCGGCCCGCAGCGTGGCTATCACTACATGGCCCAACTCTCGGACGATGAACTGACCGACCAGTTCCACCATACCGGTTTTCCGAACCTCACGCTGACCGGCACGCCGGAAGGCCTGCACATGTTCCGCACCGAACCGGATGCCGAGGACCCGAACTGGTCGACTTTCGATTACTGGTACATGGTGCCTGAAGTCGAGGGCATGAACGAGGTCGCCACGATCTATGGCATGCAGCCTTTCGAGGAAGCCGAGCACAAGACCGACCTGTTCACCAACGCCGGTGACCTGCTCAAGCAGGGCGACTTCCTCGCCCAGGACCTCTCGCTGGCAGTGACGCAGCAGCAGGGGCTGCGCTCGATGGGCTTCCAGCAGGCCTACCTGGCCGACCAGGAGGAACGCATCAGCCGCTTTCACGAAGTGATCAACGACTACCTCGAAGGCCGCCGTTGAGGCCTGACGAGGTTCCCTCGGGCCGACCGAATCCCCCTCGGTCGGCCCACCTACCTATACGCATGAGAGAGGATTTCCCGACATGACCGTCGCCTGCCCCGTAGAGGACCGCCTTGCCATTCAGGACCTTCTGATTGCCTATGCCCATGCGGTCGACAGCCTGCATGACATCGACGGCATTTGCGATGTCTTCACGGAGGATGCAGTGTTCGACCTCTCGGGCATCAACTTCCCGAGCCTCAATGGCCATGGCGAGATCCGCAAGTTCTTCGAGGACACCTTCGCCAACATGTCCGCGCATGGCCACTACCTCACCAACTTCGCGATCACGTCCTATGAAGGCGGCACGGTCGGCAGCAAGGCCTCGATCCGCGCCTATGTGATCGGCATGGGCAAGTACATGGCGGGCGGCGGGATTACCGTCAATGGCCGCTACTACTTCGACGTGATCCGCACCGAGGCGGGCTGGAAGGCCACCCGCTACACGATGGACTTCCTGATCCCGATCGAGGCCTGACCGGCGTGCCGGAGTGGCGCTCAGTCGGTGAGCGTCACTCCGAAAATCTCGCGGCGCGGCCAGCCGTCCTCACCATAGACGGCTTCAACGCCGTTCACCGAATAGATCAGAACCCCGAACCCGGTGAGTTCCCACTGATCGAGATGGGTGCGCATGGCGAGGTAGGACGGGTCGCGGAAGTGGTGCAGGAGGGCTTCCTCGCTTTCCCATTCCTCGTAGACGTGGATCTTGCCCGGTTCCAGCGGATCGACTGCCCAGTTGTAGGCAACACAGCCATGTTCGGCGCGACTGGCGGCGATGTGGTCTGCGCCGCCGGTGATGATCCGGCTGCAGGTTTCGGCGTCACCGGCGTAAGTCAGCCAACCGGCCACGATGATGCGCATGAAGGGTATCCTCTCTCGGTTGGATGTCTTGGCGCAACGCTAGGAAGAGCATCGCCGGGCCGCCTCTGGCACTTTGCACAGGTGAAAGGCGGGACGAGGCGGCGTCCAATCGCCACGGGAAATTTCAAGGCGTCACAGTGCGCGAGGAGAGGATCGGATGACCGGAAGAATCGAAGGCAAAGTTGCACTGGTGACCGGCGCGGCCTCCGGGCTGGGCGAGGCGATCGTGCGCCGCTATGCCGCCGAAGGTGCCGCCGTGGTGCTGGCGGATATTGACCGGGCAGCCGGTGAGGCGCTGGCGGCGGAGCTGGGCGGAAGCGCCACGTTCGTCGCGCTGGACGTCACGCAGGAGGACCAGTGGGTCGCAGCCTTTCAGGCGGCCGATGAGCGGCACGGCAGGCTGGACGTGCTCGTCAACTGTGCGGGTATCACCACCGTCGGGTCGGTCGAGGATCTCGCGCTCGACGGATTCCGGCATGAGCTGGACGTGGACCTGCTAGGGCCGTTCCTGGGCTGCAAGCATGGCATCCCTCTGCTGAAGAACGCGGCCGGGGAGGGGGGATCGGTGATCAATATCGCCTCGATGGCGAGTATCCGCGCCGAGCATTACCTCGTCGCATACAACGCGGCCAAGGCAGGGGTGACGCACATGACCAAGTCGGTCGCGCTGCACTACGCCAAGGCCGGGTACGGTATCCGCTGCAACTCGGTGCATCCGGGCGTGATTCACACCCCGATCCTCGACAAGGTGCTTGCGCAGGCAGCAGATCCGGACGCGCTCTATGCGGAATGGCTGGCACTGCACCCGGTGGGCCGGATCGGCAGACCGGAGGAAGTGGCAGCGCTGTGTCTCTATCTCGCCAGTGACGAGAGCGCATTCGCGACGGGTGCGGAGTTCGTTCTGGACGGGGGATCGTCGCTGTAAATCATCGTCATCCCGGCGAAGGCCGGGATCGCAGGCCGAACAGAGCTATGGCCAGCGGCCCCAGCCTTCGTTGGGGCGACGACTAGGGTCAGGACCCATTATTCACGCCATCCGGGCGCCTCGATGGCGTGAATAATGGGTCCTGACCCTAGCTGGCTTAGATCGGCCGGATTTCGTCCTGCTGATGGATCTCGAGGATCTCGAAGACATTGCCGAAGAAATCGCGGCAATAAGTGCCAGTGTAGCCGTGCTTTACGCCGTCCACGTCCGTGGTGATCGCATCCAGCGCGGGCGGGGTATGCACCGGCAACCCCGCCGCGATGATGCGCTCGTGGACGGCTGTGATGTCTTCCACCTGTAGCGCGATATGGGTGTAGCCGTATTCGTTGACGCCGCGCTGTGGGTCGAGGGGCGCCTGCTTCGGGGTCGAATACTCGAACACTTCGATCTGCACGTTGCCCAGCCGGCAGAAGAACTGCCGCGCGGCGCTGCCCTTCAGACCCACCACGCTGTCGATGAAGGGGTTGTCCGCCCATTCGAGTGGCGCCACTTCCTCCACCGCGCCGAGGATGTCCAGATAGAATTCGCGCGCCTTGCCGAGATCAGGGACGGAAACGCCGATGTGGTGGACGCCGATGACGCCGGGAAGCTTGTGGGACATCACCGGCCCTCCATTTCGTTCAGTATTTGTAGGACTGCCCGCCATCGATGGTG
Organism: Novosphingobium album (ex Hu et al. 2023); assembly: GCF_022832385.1. GTDB lineage: Bacteria > Pseudomonadota > Alphaproteobacteria > Sphingomonadales > Sphingomonadaceae > Novosphingobium > Novosphingobium album. The sequence goes on along the minus strand of NZ_JALHLE010000011.1, from coordinate 59,020 downwards.
ATGACTGCACCGTTGATGAACTGCGCTTCGCCCGAAAGCAGGAAGGCGGTGAGGGCGGCGACTTCCTCGGGGCGGCCGAAACGCTTCATCGGGTTGACCGAGACGAACTCCTTGCCGACGTCCTCCCAGTTGTCTCCGCCGATCTGGCGCAGCGATCCCTCGACCATGGCGGTCATGATCGCACCGGGGGCGATGGCGTTGATCTGAATTCCGTGCTGTCCGTATTCGATCGCGCTGTTGCGGGTGAGGCCGACGACGCCGTGCTTGCTCGCGGCATAGCCTGACTGGTTGCCCACACCGCGAATACCGCCCACGGAAGCCGTGTTGACGATCGCGCCGCTGCCCTGTTCGTGCATGACCTTGAGCACTTCGGCCATGCCGAAAAAGACGCCGTCGAGGTTGATCGAGACGACGCGGTGGAACTCTTCCTCGCCGAAGTTCTCGGTGAGGTTCTGCTTCCCCTCGATCCCCGCATTGTTGAAGAAACCGTCGATGCGGCCGAAGCGGTCGACGGCGGCTTTCACATAGGCCTTCACGTCAGCAAGGCTGGCCACGTCGGCACGAACGGTGATTAGCGGAACCTTGCCCGCCAGCCCGTCCGCCATGGCATTCAGCGCCCCTTCGTCGCGGTCGACCAGGACGAGGCTGGCGCCTTCATCGGCGAGCCTTTCGGCAGTGGCAAGGCCGAGGCCGGAGGCCGCGCCAGTGATGATGACGACTTTGTCGGCGAAACGGGACATGAATGCTCCGGTGGATCGGTTTGAGGTGTGAGTCAGACCTGCGTGAAGCCGCCGTCCATCACCAGTTCGTCGCAGGTCATGAAGCTGGAGGCCTCGCTGGCGAGGAACACAACGCCGCCGGCCATCTCTTCCGGCTTGCCAAGACGTCCGATGGGATGAGCAATGTTCATGCCCGCTATGGATGCTTCGACAGAGGGGGCGGCGCCGAGTTCGACATACCGCTCCATGATCGACTTGAGCATTGGCGTTTCGATCCCGCCCGGATGCACCGAGTTGACGCGTATGTTGTAGCCCAGCGCGGCGAATTCGGCGCCGAGGCATTTGCTCAGCATCCGGATCGCCGCCTTGCTGACGCAATAGGCCGCATTGAATGCGGCGCCGTTGATGCCGCCCACGCTCGAGAAGTTGATGATCGAGGCGCCCGTCTTGCGCGCCTTGCCGCCCTGCTTGAGCAGGTCCAGCATAATTTGCGAGCCGATGATCGCGGAATCCACGTTGATGGCGTTGACCTTGTGGAATTCGGAAAGCGGGGTGTCCTCGAACTTGGTGACGATCGAGAAACCGGCGTTATTCACCAGCGCGTCAAGGCGACCGTATTTCTCGCGCACCAGCGCTTCGACCGCGCGCCAGTCGGCCTCGCTGGTGACGTCATGCTTCAGGTAATGGTCAGCGCCTTCGATCTCGGCGCTGTCCCTGAGGTCGGTGGCGATCACGGTCGCACCGGCGGCCTTCATGGCCTTGACGATTTCCTGACCGATGCCGCCTGCGGCTCCGGTGACGACGGCGATGACGCCGGGAAGGGCAATGGTCATTATATATTCCTCTCCCGCTTGGGAATTATTGTGCAGTCCAGCCGCCATCGATGACCAGCTCCGCGCCGGTCATGTAAGAACTGTCGCTGCTGGCCAGGAAGAACACCGCGCTGGCCAGCTCGGACGGGTCGGCGAGGCGGCCCATCGGCGTCTTGCCCGCCACCATGTCCACCAGAACCTGCGGATCGTCGGCAACCCCGCTATCGATCCAGCGCTGAAAGCCTTCTTTCAGCAACGGTGTGACGACGAAGCCGGGATGAAGCGAATTGGCGCGGATCGGCATACGCTTTTCGGCGAATTCCAGAGCGATCGACTTGGTGAAGAGCCGCACTGCGCCCTTGCTGGCGTTGTAGCCGGAAACCTCGCTCATGCCGACAAGGCCCATGATCGAGCTGACGTTGATGATCGAGGCGCCGCCTTTCACGTCGGCGCCGCTCTTTTCCATCAACGGCACGAAGGTGCGCACGCCGAGGAATACGCCATCGACGTTGATGCTCATGATCCGGCGCCATCCCTCCATCGAGGTCTCGGCCACAGGGCCGGTGAGGTCGATGCCAGCATTGTTGACGAGGATGTGGAGCTTGCCATGCCTTTCCTCGACGGCCTTGAGCACGGCGGCCCAGTCCTGCTCGCTGGTGACATTGGCGCGCACGAAGCTGGCGGCCTGTCCCAGTCGGGCGAGGGTCTCGCTGACGAGCGGGCTGTCCGGTGCATCGAGGTCAGTCAGGACGACTTCCGCGCCTTCGGCGAGGAAGCGTTCGACACAGGCGAGACCGATACCGCGCAAGCCCCCGCTGACGAGCGCGACGCGGCCTTTGAGGCGCTGGGAACCGAGATCTTCCATCGTCTCAAACTCCGTTCATTCCGGCGGTGGTGGCACCGTCCATGGTGAATTCGCTGCCTGAGCAGAACTTCGATTCGTCGGAGGCCAGCCAGGCGACCATCCCGGCCACTTCATCGACAGCAGCCATGCGGCCCATCGGCGAGAGGCCTTCGTAAGCGGCGCGGGTGGCGGCGGGATCGCCCGACTTCTCGATCAGGTTCACGATCATGGCCGTTTCGACCACGCCGGGCAGCACGGCGTTGACGCGAATCTTGTACTTCTGGTTGCCGGCATGGACCGCCGAGGCCTTGACCAGCGCGATCACAGCCGACTTCGACACCGAATAGGCGACGAAGTTGCCCATCGCGCGGTGCGCGTTCATCGAGGAATTGACGACGATCGAGCCCTCGGCGCCTTCCGGGTTCTTCGCCATGGCCTTCATCGCGTTCTGCACGGTCAGCATGACGCCGGTCAGGTTCACGCCCATGATGTTGTTCCAGCCCTCGATCGAGATGCTCTCGATCGAACCGTCGCCGTTCTCGGTGCCGGCATTGGCGAAAGCCACGTCGAGCCTGCCGTACTTTTCGAGGATATGGGCCATAAGCCCGTCCCATGCGGCAGCATCGGTCACGTTGTGCTTGACGAATTCGGCACCTGTCGCGGCGCAGACCTTCTCGGCTGCAGCCTCGTTCGAGCCGGTGAAGATGACTTTGGCACCTTCCGCGCTCAGACGTTCCACGGTGCCCGCGCCGATGCCGGAGGTTCCTCCGGTAACCAGTGCTACCTTGCCTTCAAGCCGTCCCGTCACGGCAATCTCCCAAATGACCTATTGGCCTTCTACATGGCCCATCGGCGGGCTGGAGCAACCTATGATTTCGGCAAGGTGACTCTGCGCTTGTCAGGGGGCAGACATGACCCAAAGACGGAAATTCCATTCTTGGGAGAATGCAGAGCAATGGCCGACCGGGACCCCGAAATCACGTCGCAGCTGGGCGAGGACCGCAGCGAGGGAATCAGCTGGGCTGAACTGATGGCAAGTGACTCGGTTCCGCCGCCGCAGTTCCTGCGTGACGAGAGCTACACTTACCGCGGCTCCGACCCGATCCCCGCCGAACGTTACACCAGCGAGGAATTTGCGAAGCTCGAACGTGAGCGCATGTGGCCTTACGTGTGGCAGTTCGCCGCGCGCGAAGAGGAACTGCCTGAGCCCGGCGATTTCGTCGTTTTCGAGAACGCCGGGCGCAGCTTCATCCTGAGCCGGCAGGACGACGGTTCGATCCGCGCCTTTCACAATGTCTGCCTCCACCGCGGTCGAAAGCTGCGGACAGAGGACGGCCACGCCGATACCTTCACGTGTCCGTTCCACGCCTTCTCGTGGAACAAGGACGCCAGTTTCAACAAGATGCCGTGCGAGTGGGACTTCCCGCACCTGAAGAAGGACAAGATGGACCTGCCGCAGGCCGAGGTCGGCCGCTGGCAGGGCTACGTCTTCATCCGCGAGGAAAGCGGCGGCCCGAGCCTCGAGGAATACCTCGCGCCGCTGCCGGAGCACTTCAAGCGCTGGCGGCACGATGAGTGCGCAACCGTGATGCACGTCGCCAAGGAAGTTCCGTCCAACTGGAAGGTGTGCATGGAGGCCTTCATGGAGGCCTGGCACACGATCGTCACGCACCCGCAGTTGCTGCCTTTCACCGGCGATTCCAATGCTGCCTACTGGACCTGGGGCGACAACGTGAACGTCAACCTCGTGCCGTTCGGCGTGATGAGCCCGCACATCCAGGAAGGGCAGGGCGAACAGTGGATCGTCGACGAATTCATCAAGTACAATGGCCGCAGCTCGGACAACTATGATCCCGATGCCGATCCGATGAAGATCGAGGTGCCCGAGGGGCAGAAGGCCCGCGAGGCGCTCGGCAACCGGATGCGCGAAGTCTACACCGCGCAGACCGGCTACGATCATTCGGATGCGACCGATGCCGAAGTGCTGGACGCTTTGGTTTACAACGTGTTCCCGGCCTTCGCGCCGTGGGGCGGGTTCATGCCCAATATCGTCTACAGCTGGAAGCCGGGCGCCACGCCCGACACCTGCATCATGGAAGTGCGCATCCTCGCGCGCGTCAAGAAGGGCGAACCCATCCCGCATGCCGCGCCGCGCAAGTTCCTGCGGCTCGACCAGAAGTGGACCGAGGCGGCCGAACTCGGTGGCTTGGGCGACGTGTTCGAGCAGGACATGGACAACCTTCCGTTCGTGCAGCAAGGCCTTCACGCTTCCAAGAACGGTGAGGTCCAGCTCGGCAATTATCAGGAAATCCGTATCCGCCAGTTCCAGGACACGATGACGAAGTACATCGCCGGTGAACTCGGCGGCTGGAAGGATGGTCAGGCGTGAGCGGAGAAGGTGCATACGGCGGGGAAATCCCGCCGCCGAAGCAGGAGCCGGAGCACCCGCCGCGAATCAACTGCGTGCTGATCTGCGGCGGCGTCTGGCATGATATGGATTTCGCGCGGCTGGAACTGCTGAAATTGCTGGCCGAGGACTCGCGCGTGCGCACCCGGGTGTTCGAGAACTACGAGACGCTCGATGCGATCCGCGAGGCCGATATCCTCATCACGTACACCTGTGACGTCACGCCTTCGCTGGCAGCGCAGGAGGTGTTGCGGGATTGGTTGAAGGCAGGTGGGCGCTGGTATGCGTTGCATGGCACCAATTCGGTTCTGCGCCTGCTCGAGAACGGCCTGTGGGATGCTCCGCGATGGGCGCCGCTGATGATGGACCTGCTGGGCACGCAGTTCCTCACGCATCCGCCGATCGCGCCTTATACGGTTACGGTCGCCGATCCCGATCACGAACTGACGCAGGGCATCGAACCGTTCGAGACGACCGACGAACTCTATCACATGGAATGCCACGGCGACCTGCACGTGCTGCTGGAAACCGAATGTACCGAAGAGGGCACCGGTTTCGTCGAGGCGGCCGATGCGATCGGGACGCACCCGGTCATGTACATCAAGCGTCACGGCAAGGGCGCGGTGCTCTACAACACGCTGGGGCATTGCCGCGGGCACTACGACCTGCAGCCGATGCTGGACTGGTGGCCGACGGTCGACCGTTGCGCCTGGGATCTGCCGGTTTTCTACGACCTGCTGCGTCGGGGCATTTCATGGATCAAGCACCGCGAGACGGCCTGATATTTCCCTCTCCCCATGAGGACACGAAGAAGGGGCGGCCGGTCGATCCGATCGCCCCTTTTTTGAGGTTGGAGGGAACTTTAGTTGAGCAGACCCGCGTAGCGATCGAGTGCGGCCTGCGGGCCCTCGGGCCAACGCGAGAGCACCAGAAGGCGCTTGTGCCCGCCGCCCACGGCAAGTTCGTCGGTCACGCCCATGCCGCCGTGGAACTGGATCATCTCGTGGCCGAGCGTCAGCGAAACATCGGCGATGTAGGCACGTGCGCCGTAGACGGCCTGTTCGAAGCCGTCCGAACCCCAGTTGACCAGTGCCAGGTTGAGCAGGGCGCGGCTTTGTTCAATCGAGGCGTACTGTGCGACCATGCGATGCTGGATCGCCTGGAACGAGCCAAGCGCGGCGCCAAACTGATCGCGTGTGCGCAAATAGTCGAGCGTTTCGGCGAACAGCCGTTCCATGATGCCCAGCGCTTCGGCGCTGCGCGCCAGCGCGGTGAGCACTTCGACGCCGTCCAGCGCGTCCAGCCCGCCTTCGAGCTGGTTTCCGGCGGGGATGGAGACGGAGTCCAGCGTGAGCGCAGTCGCCAGGCTGCCGTCCGCAAGTTGCCATGTGCGCGCAGACAGGCCCGCGGCATCAGCGGGGACCAGAAACAGTCCTATGCCATCCCTGTCGCCCGGATTTCCGGACTTGCGGGCAGTGACGATGAAGCCGTCCACGCCGCCGCTGGCGATGCAGTAAGGCTTGGTGCCGGAGAGGATGAAGGTGTCGCCTTCAACCTGTGCCGATGTTTGTACCCACGGCAGGCGGCCGCGGGATTCAGGTTCGGCATGGGCGAGTGCCAGCCGCTTCTCGCCGGTTATGAGCGGTTCGATCCATTCGTCGCGAAGCGATTCCGGAGCCGTCAGCGCGAAAAGGCGACCGGCCAGCACGACGGTTTCGGCTAGCGGTTCCACTACAAGCCCGCGTCCAAGTGCCTCGAAAACGGTCGCAATGCCTGTTGCGTCCAGACCCAGTCCGCCGAATTCCTCGGGGAAAGGCGCCGCGATCAGTCCGAGTTCGCCCAGCAGTTCCCAATTGGCGGACGAAAAGCCGTTTGCTTCACCCAGAAACGTGCGCCGGCTTTCATGATCATAGTGGTCAGTGACGAAGCGCTCGGTTAGGGCCTTGAGCATTTCCTCGTCTTCGTTGAGGTCGAAATTCACAATCCACTCCCGTCTGTCGGGCGGCTTTATCATTCTGGGCGCAGACACTCCGCTGGGCAAAAGAATAGGCAATGTTCCAAGGTTTCGGCCAATCCAACAATTGTGCCACCTATCGGGTCAGGCTAAGGAAAGGGGGGAGAGGAACTTATGCAATTGCTATCACAAGAGAACATCGATGCAGTCCGGGTCGCATCTCCGGAGGGTATTCGATCCGCTGCAGAGGCGCTGCACCGGATTGCGTTGTCGGTAGGCATGCGTGCCGCCCCTGCGCACGATATTGCCGACAAGCGCACGCCCGTTGATGCCGAGGGCAATATCCTTGCCACCGAGGTATTCGAGTGGGGGGACGACGAGCGTGTCTGGTGGCGCAATTCGCGCATCGCCCTGGACTCCCCCCTGACGACGGCGTGCCGTTTCGAAGGGGAGCCGTTCTGGGCCAATGCGGAAGGCTTCCGCACGCGCGAGCCCAACGCCTATCTCCAGTCGATCGACATCACCAATTTCGAACAGCGCGCGATGACCCGTGCCGCGATTGGCGTGCCGGTGCACTTGCCTTTCGGCCAGATCGGCGCCGTCAGCTTCAATCCGCTGGACCGGGACAAGACTGACCTTTCCGAGGATTTCCTGCGGCTCTCCGACGCGCTGGGGCTCTATGCTCGCACCTTCATCGCGACCTACGTGCAGGTCATGGGATCCGTACAGGCCCTGCCGCCGGAATCGCGCCTGTCCAAGCGCGAAGTGGAATGCCTGCGCTGGGCTGCGATCGGGAAGACCGACCTGGAAATCAGCATGATCATGTCGCGCAGCCGTGCGACGGTGCGCTTCCATATCCACAATGCCGCAACCAAGCTGAACGCGGTGAACCGCAGCCAGACCGTCTTCAAGGCGGCCCAACTGGGCTACATCTCACTTTGAGCCTGCCCTCAGGGGCGGTCTTCCAGCACCATTGCGGCGCCGCGCAGGCCCACGGCCATCGCGGGCGCATTGGTATTGCCGGTGACCTGGCCCGGAATGACCGAGCAATCCGCCACGCGCACGCCCTGAACGCCGCGCACGCGAAGCTGGGGATCGACCACGGCCCTGTCGTCGTTGCCCATCCGGCAAGAGCGGATGGCATGGAGGCCGCAGCTCGAAAGGCGGCGGAACATGGCGAGGATGTCCTCGTCGCTTTCCACCATCATCGCCGGAACGACACATTCGCCCACCATGGTGCCCAAAGGCGGCGCGGAGATGAAATCGCGCATCTTCCGGATGAGCGCCACCGCTGAACGCTGATCGTGTTCGGTCGAAAGGAAATTGTGGTGGATGTCCGGCAGATCGCTGCCTGTGGGGCCACTGGCCCGCACCGAGCTTTCGCTCGTCAGGCGCAGGAGCTGACCATAGATGGTGACGCCGGGTCTGGGGTCGATCTTGTCGAGCGGGACCGGATCGTTGTCGTCGCCTACCTTGAAGGTGTAGCCGCCGAGGTAGAACTGCGCGTCTGTGCACCCGTCGGGATGAGCGACATTGCAGAACGCGCCCACTTCGAAGGGGCCGGTCGCCATGATCCCGTCATGCCGGACCAGATAGCGCAGCATGGCAAGCGCGGCACCAATGCCGAAGAAGCTCTTGTTCGTACCTTTGCCATGATTGAGCCGGAAGGGCATCGACAGTGACAAGTGCTCTATCATCCGTTCGCCTGTGTCTGGCGAATGGATCAGAGGAGCGATTCCGGCTGCGCGAAGCCGGTCGCTATCGCCGATACCGGAGCGCTGGAGCAGCAGGGGGCTTTCCATGGCACCGGCGGACACGATGATCTCGCCTGCGCAATCGAACCTGTGCGGCTGGCCGTTCACGATCGTGTCGATGCCGGTGGCGCGGGTGCCGTCGAACACGATACGTTCTGCCATGACCCCGGTCATGACTTTCACGTTGGGACGGCTGCGCGCTTTTGCCAGATAGGTCCGTGCGGAAGACTCGCGTTTGCCGCCCCGGATATTGTGGCTGTAGAGGCCGACGCGCGGACCGGCCGTGCCGTTGAGATCATCGACGCGCTTCATGCCAAGCGCCTCGCCTGATGCGATCATCTTGTCCGCGAGCGGGTAAGTGAAACAGGCCGGATCGACATGGACGAGCCCGCCACTGCCACGCATCGGGCCGGTACCGGCGGCATGATCCTCAAGCTGGAGGAAAGCTTCGGTCATGCTGGCGCCGTTCCAGCCGGTGGCGCCGGCATCGCGCTCCCACGCATCATAGTCCGCCGGTTCGCCGCGGCTCCAGATCATGCCGTTGATCGAGGACGAACCGCCCAGGCCCTTGCCGCGTATCCAGACCTCGCCGCCGCCTTGCGTGCCTTCTTCACGCGGCTGGGCGACCGGATAGGCCCACATGTGCTCCGGTTTCTGCACCAGCTTGGCGACGCCTTTGGGCAAGGTGACCCAGAAACTGTCGTTCTCGCCGCCCGCTTCGAGCACCAGCACGTGCGAGCGCCCGTCGGCGCTCAGCCGCTCGGCCATGACGCAGCCGGCCGATCCGGCGCCTACGATGATGTAGTCCCAGGTTTCAGGCATCGTGTTCTCCCTGCACAATGCCTTGCACGACCTAGCTGAATGAACACCCTAGCGTTTTAGTGAGTCAAAATGCTGCGGGGAGAGGGCTTAAACGACTCCCATGCCCGGACTCGAATACCGGAACAGGATTGGGAGTGAGATGCGCGCTATTGCAGACGGCCTTTTTACCGACGAGACGCCGCCAAGGCTGGTCGGCGGCTGTGACCGGGCGACCGGGCGCGTGGTCTTTCCCTGTCCGGACAGCAGTAATTACGAAGCGATGCCGCTTTCGAGCGATGGCGTCTTATGGTCCTATACCGTGCAGCGGTTCCGTCCCAAGACACCGCCTTATGCCGGGCCAGAAGCCTTTGCACCGTGGATCGTCGCCTATGTCGAGCTGCCGGGCCAGGTGATTGTCGAGGCGCGGTTGGTCGATGTGGCGTTCGAGGACGTCAAGATCGGCATGCCGCTTCGGTTCAAGCCGGTTCCGCTGGATCCCGATGCGCCTGACAGCGTTCTCATTCCGGCGTACGCACCAGCAGGAGACGCAGCATGAGCGATGTCTGCATTGTCGGCGTCGGCATTCATCCCTTCGGGCGCACCGACGGCATGTCGGGTGTGGAACAGGGAGTCTTTGCGGTCCGCCAGGCGCTGGGCGACGCCGGAATCGACTGGCCGCAGATCCAGTTTGCCTACGGAAGCTCTGACGCGGCGGGCAATCCCGATACCATGGTCGACCGGCTTGGCCTGACCGGGGTCCAGTTCATCAACGTGCGCAATGGCTGTGCGGCCGGTGGTTCGGCGCTGTTCAGTGCGCAGATGGCGATCAAGTCGGGCGAGTTCGACATCGGTCTTGCGGTCGGCTTCGACAAGCACCCGCGCGGCGCTTTTGACGCTAAGCCTGCCGAATATAACCTGCCTGACTGGTACGGCGATGCCGGCTACATGGTCACGACGCAGTTCTTCGCGGCCAAGATCATGCGCTATATGTCGCTGTTCGGCATTTCGCGCGAAACGCTGGGGCGTGTGGCTGAAAAGGCCTTCCGCAACGGCGCGAAGACGCCGCATGCCTGGCGCCGCCAGCCGGTGTCCATCGAGGAAATCCTCGAGGCGCCGATGATCAGCGATCCCTATTCGAAATATATGTTCTGCTCGCCGGGCGAGGGCGGCGTTGCGCTGATCCTTGCCAGCGAGAAGAAGGCGCGCGAGCTGGGCAAGCCGTTGATCCGGCTCAAGGCCGCGACGATGCGCACGCGCCCGCCGCACAGCTTCGAGGTCTTTGCTCCTTCCATCGACGTGGTCGAGGACGACAGCGGCCCGCGCGGCACGGCATCGCAGATCGCCTCGCGCGATGCCTTCCGCCTCGCAGGGATGGAGCCGGGAGACATCGACGTCGCCCAGCTTCAGGACACCGAGGCCGGTGCCGAGATCATGCACATGGCCGAGAACGGCTTTTGCGCGAACGGCGATCAGGAGCAATGGCTGGCCGAGGGGCGTACCGAAATTGGCGGCGCCCTTCCGGTCAACACTGATGGCGGATGTCTCGCCTGCGGCGAACCGATTGGTGCCTCGGGCCTGCGTCAGGTCTACGAAAACGTCGTGCAACTGCGCGGTGATGGAGGTGACCGTCAGGTTCCCGGCAACCCGAAGACGGCATACAGCCATGTCTATGGTGCTCCGGGCGTCTCGGCGGTGACGATTCTGGAACGATAAGAACAATGGATATCGATCTCTCGCCCGAAGATGCCGCGTTCCGCGATGACGTCCGCGCCTTTCTGCGCGACAATTTGCCGCAGGATGTGAAGGCAGGAGCGGCGTCCACGCCTTCGGTCTTCGTCGAGCCGGAAATCGGCCAGGCATGGAATGCCGTGCTGCACGCAAAAGGCTGGCTGGGGTACCAGTGGCCTGCCGAGCATGGCGGCACCGGCTGGACGCCGCTGCGCCGCTACCTGTTCGAAAAGGAATGCGCTGCCGCCGGTGCGCCCAATCTTACCGTGCTCGGTCTCAAGCTGCTGGCGCCGGTGCTCTGGACCTTCGGCAATCCCGGGCAGAAGGCCTACTACCTGCCGCGTATCCTTTCGGGCGACGATTACTGGTGCCAGGGCTTCTCGGAGCCGGGCGCCGGTTCAGATCTGGCCAGCCTCAAGACCCGCGCGGTCCGCAATGGCGATACCTATGTCGTTAATGGTTCCAAGATCTGGACCACCCATGCCCACCACGCGAACCGCATGTTCACGCTGGTGCGCACCAACACCGAGGTGAAGAAGCAGGCGGGTATCTCGTTCCTGCTGATCGATCTTGACACGCCCGGTGTTTCGGTGCGCCCGATCCTGACCAACGCGGGCGATCACGAGGTCAATCAGGTGTTTCTGGAAGACGTCGTCGTTCCGGCCGAAAACCTCGTTGGCGAGGAAGGGCAGGGTTGGACGATCGCCAAGTTCCTGCTTGAGAACGAGCGCGGCGGTTCCTGCCATGCGCCCAAGCTTTGCTACGACCTCGATCAGATCGAGGCGGCCGCACAGCAAGAGAGCGACGGCAAGGGGGGCAAACTCGCCGATCAGACCGACTGGCGCCGGCGCGTCGCGAAGGCGCGGCTGGGCGTCAATGCGCTGGACATGATCGAACTCAAGATCATCGCCGACATCGCCAAGGGCTCCAAGCCCGGTCCGCAGACCTCGCTGACCAAGTTGCTCGCCTCCAACCTGCGTCAGGAGATCGATCTGCTGGCGGTCGACACCTTCGGGATCGCCGGCCTGCAACTCGACATGACCCGGCCGCTCTACGGCGACAACGCGCCCGAGGATATCCATTCCAAGGCCGCGCAGGTCGCTGCCGCGCGCTATCTCAACAGCCGGGCCTGGACGATCTTTGGCGGCACAAACGAAGTGCAGAGCACGATCATCGCCAAGTCAGTGCTGGGCCTCTGACGAACCATGCCGCATACAGACGTAAACACTAACCAAGAGAGGACGCTCCCATGCAGCTGAACCGCGAGGCGTTGACCCGCGCTTACCGGCAGATGAAGCTGATCCGCGAATTCGAGGAACGTCTCCACGAGGAGATCCAGACCGGCGAGATCGCGGGCTTCACGCACCTCTATTGCGGTCAGGAAGCCGTTGCCGTGGGCGTCTGCGAGCACCTGACCCCGCGCGACAAGATCGTCTCCACCCACCGCGGCCATGGCCACTGCCTTGCCAAGGGCTGCGACGTGACGGGCATGATGAAGGAAATCTGGGGCAGCCAGGACGGCCTTTGCAATGGCAAGGCGGGTTCCATGCATATTGCCGACATCGACAAGGGCATGCTGGGTGCCAACGGCATCGTCGGAGCCGGTGCGCCGATCGCGGTCGGTGCAGCGATCTCGAACAAGATCGACGGGCCGGACGAAGATGGCAAGCTGGCCGTCTCGATCGCCTTCTCGGGCGACGGCGCCTGCAACCAGGGCACCACGTTCGAGGCGATGAACCTGGCGGTCGTGACCAAGGCCCCGGCGATCTTCGTGTTCGAGAACAACCACTATTCCGAACACACCGGCGTCGATTATGCGGTGGGCACCAACAACGACATCGCCAGCCGCGCTGAAGCCTTCGGGATGAAGGTGTGGCGCGCGAACGGCGTGGACTTCTTCTCGGTCTACGACTGCATGCGCGAAGTGCTCGATTACGTGCGCGTACCCGGCAATGGCCCGGCTGCGGTCGAATTCGACACCGAGCGTTTCTTCGGCCACTTTGAAGGCGATCCGCAGCGCTACCGCGGCAAGGGCGAACTCGATCGCCTGCGGGCTGAGCGCGATTGCATCAAGATATTCCGCGCCAGCGTGACCGGAGCGAAGCTGCTTGAGGACGCCGATCTCGATGCGATCGACGCCGACGCCCTGAACGCCATCGAGACGGCGGTTGCGGAATCGCGCAAGGCGCCGCGTCCGCAGCCCGAGAACGTCCTCGACAACGTCTACATCAGCTACTGAACGGCGGGAGCGAAGACATGGCAAAAATGAATTACCGCGACGCCATTCGCAACACGATCTTCCAGGAAATGCAGCGCGACGAGCGTGTCGTTGTCCTGGGCGAGGATGTCGTAGGCGGCATGGGCACGGCTGGCGGTCCCGAGGCCATCGGTGGCATCTGGTCAACCTCGACCGGCTTCTACGAGGCATTTGGACCCGAGCGCGTGATCGACACGCCGATCTCCGAAAGCGCGATCATGGGCGCGGCCGGTGGACTTGCCCTCGCCGGCAAGCGTCCGGTGGCCGAAATCATGTTCGCCGACTTCATCGGCGTCTGCATGGACCAGCTCTGGAACCAGATCGCCAAGTTCCGCTACATGTTCGGCGGCAAGTCGATCTGCCCTGCGGTGATCCGCATGCCTTGTGGTGCGGGCTACAACGCGGCGGCTCAGCACAGTCAGATGATCAGCCAGTTCGTCACCAACATGCCGGGCATCAAGGTGGTCATGCCCGCGACGCCCGAGGACGCCTGCGGCCTCCTGCGTCAGGCCATCCGTGACGATGACCCGGTGGTCTTTCTCGAGCACAAGTTCCTCTACGGCATGACCGGCGAGGTGAACGAGGATCCGGACTTCTGCGTGCCCTTCGGCCACGCGCGCCTTGCCCGTGCTGGCGAGGACGTCACCATCGTCGCCTCGGGCATGATGGTTGGTTACGCAGAGACCGCTGCTGACGATCTGGCACAGGATGGCATCGGCTGCGACGTCATCGACCTGCGCACGACTTCGCCGCTCGACGAGGAAGCGATCCTCGATTCCGTCGAGGTGACGGGCCGTCTCGTCATTGTCGATGAAGCGCCGCCGCGCTGCTCGCTGGCGACCGACATCTCCGCTCTCGTCGCCAACAAGGCTTTCGCAAGCCTCAAGGCGCCGATCGAGATGGTCACGCCGCCGCATACGCCGGTGCCGTTCGCGCGCGAACTGGAAGGCGCCTACCTGCCGAGCCCGGTCAAGGTTGCCGCTGCGGTTCGCAAGACACTCGAATACCGTTGAGGAGGGGTCGGACATGAGCCGTATCCGCGCCTTCACGATGCCGAAGTGGGGCATCGAGATGACCGAGGGCACAATTGCCGAATGGATGGTCAAGGAAGGGGATTCGTTCAAGCGCGGCGACATGCTGTGCCTGATCGAAACCGCCAAGATCACCAACGAGGTCGAAGCCGAGTACGACGCCACCGTGCGCAAGATTGTCGTCGGTGGCGGCAGCGATGCCGAGCCAGTCGGCGCGTTGCTGGCGGTCTTCGATGACGGTAGCAATTCGGACGCCGACATCGAGGCGTTTGTTGCTGGCTTCCAGCCTGCCGAAGGCGGCCTTGCGCAAGGCACATCGAAAGCCAAGGCAGAGCCTGCGCCGGCACCTGCCGCTGCTGCCCCAGCCGCAGAAAAGACGCGCATCAAGATCGAGACCAACCGCCCGATCAGCCCCGAGGCCCTGCGCCTTGCGGAAGAGGAAGGCGTGGACATCTCCGGCATCGAGGGATCGGGCCGGGGCGGGCGTATTACCCATCAGGACGTGGTCAAGGCCCTGCGCGGTGCGGGATCGCCTGCGCTGAAGGGCACTGTCGCGGTGCAGGAGGATGATCTTAAGGTCTTCGCTTCGCCGCTCGCACGCCGCATCGCCGCGCTGAACGGGATTTCGCTTTCCGGCGTGACCGGAACCGGTGCTCGTGGTCGCATTTCGAAGGCGGACGTGCTGGCGCTGATGCCGAAGCCCACTTCAGGCAACGTCGGCACGCCCGAGTTCGTGCCCGGTGCAAACCGCCCTGAAGTCGTGCCCTTCGACCGCATCCGCAAGGTCGTCGCCCAGCGCCTCACGCAGGCCAAGCAGGAGCTACCGCACTTCTACCTGCGCATGTCGGCCAGTGCCGATGCCATGCTGGAAATGCGCAAAACCGCGAACCTCGTGCTGGGTTGCAAGGCTTCGGTGAACGACTGGATCGTCAAGGCTTCGGCCATGGCGCTGGTCAGGCACCCGGACGTCAACGTTCAGGTCCACGGCCAGGAAATCCATCGTTTCCCGCATGCCGACGTTTCGATTGCGGTTGCCAGCCCCAAGGGGCTGGTTACTCCGGTTGTGCGTCAGGCAAACCTCATGCGGATCGATCAGCTGGCTGCGGAAGCCCGCCGCCTGATCGATAAGGCGCAGGGCAAGGGCTTGTCGATGGAGGATATGGAAGGCGGCACCTTCTCGGTCTCCAATCTCGGCATGTTCGGCATCGAGAACTTCGACGCCATCATCAATCCGCCGCAGGGGGCGATCCTCGCCGTCGGCGCGGCACAGCGCCAGCCGGTCGAGACTGCCACCGGGGGGATTACGTTCGAGACCCGCATCTCGTTCACGCTTTCGGTCGACCATCGCGCGATCGACGGAGCCGCGGGCGCGCAGTTCCTGCAGACGCTCAAGGACTTGATCGAGAAGCCGGAAGGATTGTTCGCATGACCGGCACTGTCGCACCCGTTATGGCAAAGGCCGTTCCCGGTCCGCTCAAGGCGCTCGGGCCGGTCATCCAGCTTGCCTTCTTCCCGACCGATTTCGATGCGGCCATGAAATACTGGATCGAAACGGTCGGCGTTGGCCCGTTCTACGTCTTCAATGACGTGAAACTGGGCGAGATGAAGTACAAGGGTGCGCCTACCGATGCCGTGTTCACAATGGCGATTGGTTACTGGGGGGACATCCAGATCGAGCTGATTAAGACAGACAGCACGGAGCCGTCGCTATATTACGGTGAATACGCGGTGCGGGATCGTCTGCACCATATCTGCGTGTTCGTCGATGACATAAAGGTCGTTCGAGCGGCCTGTGCCGAAGCGGGCGCGGAAGTAATTGTTGAAGGTAAAGTTGGGGAAGACGGGGAAGTGATCTACGTCGATCCGGGCCAGGGTCCGGGTTACGTGATCGAATATCTCCAGCCGATGGCAGGTTCCGAGGGCCTGTTCCAGATGATGAAGGATGCCGCTCGTGACTGGGATGGCTCCGATCCTGTGAGAGTGCTCCAGTAATGACCGTACTTCAGACCAACCCCTCTGCGATTTCCGACTACGCCCGTGATATGGGGGCCAGGGTCGAGGCCTTTGTGCGCGAAGTGGTGGTGCCCTACGAGAAGGACCCGCGCCGCGATCACCACGGCGCGCCGACCGATGAACTCGTCATGGAGATGCGCGACAAGGCGCGCGCGGCCGGCGTGTTGACGCCGCATATCCGTGACGATGGATCGCATGTGACGCAGCGCGAGACGGCCTATATCCTGATCAAGTCGGGCCTCTCGCCCTTGGGGCCGCTCGCCTGCAACACCTTCGCGCCCGACGAAGGCAACATGTACCTGATCGGTCATGTCGGCTCGCTCGAGCTGAAGGAGCGCTTCCTCAACAAGCTGGTCGACGGCTCGGCGCGTTCGGCCTTCTTCATGACCGAGCCTGCCGAATGGGGCGGGGCGGGGTCCGATCCCTCGATGATGAAGACGACCTGCCGCAAGGACGGCAACCACTGGATCGTCAGCGGCCGCAAGACCTTCATCACCGGCGCGCAAGGGGCCAGGGTCGGCATCCTCATGGCGGCCTCGGCCGAAGAGGACACCAAGGGCGGCGCGTGCATGTTCCTGGTGGACCTGCCCGATCCGGCCATCGTGATCGACGAGATTCCCAATACCATCGACAGTTCGATGCCGGGTGGCCACGCCACGCTGACCATCAACGAGATGCGCATTCCCGCCGACCAGATGCTGGGCCAGCCGGGCGAGGGCTTCAAGTACGCGCAGGTGCGCCTCAGCCCCGCGCGCCTGTCGCACTGCATGCGCTGGCTGGGTGCCTGCATCCGCGCGCAGGAAATCGCGGTCGACTATGCCTGCCGCCGCCATGCCTTCGGCAAGCAGCTGATCGAGCACGAGGGCGTGGGCTTCATGCTTGCCGAGAACGAGATCCTGATCGAGCAGTGCGAACTGATGATCGACTGGTGCGCCTCCGTTCTCGACACCGGCTCGCTGGGCACGGTCGAAAGCTCGATGGCCAAGGTCTCGGTATCCGAGGCGCTGATGAAGATCGCCGACAACTGCGTGCAGGTGATGGGCGGCACCGGTGTGACCGACCGCACCATCGTCGAGCAGGTGTTCCGCGAGGTCCGCGCCTTCCGCATCTATGACGGCCCGACCGAAGTCCACAAGTGGAGCCTCGCCAAGCGCCTGCGCCGCAACTGGCGCAAGGCGCAGGAGGCAGAAGCGGCAAAGGACGCGGTCCCGGCATGAGCGACGCGATCGCCGAGGCCAACACCGGAACGAGCGCCGTGCGCGAGGGCTATGCCTTCGACACGGCGGCGATGGAAGGCTGGCTGAAGGAACACGTGGAAGGCTACGCCGGGCCGCTCACGGTCGAGCAGTTCAAGGGCGGGCAGTCGAACCCGACCTACAAGCTGGTGACGCCGACGCGCGCCTATGTGCTGCGCCGCAAGCCGCCGGGCGCGACGCTCAAGGGCGCGCACGCAGTGGAGCGCGAGGCCAGGGTCCTCACCGCGCTCCATGCGCAGGTTTTTCCCGTCGCCAGGGTCTACGGCCTGTGCACCGACGAGAGCGTGATCGGCACCTGGTTCTACGTGATGGAAATGGTCGAGGGCCGCATCTTCTGGGATGCGACCGTGCCGGGCGTCTCGAACGAGGAGCGCGCGGCGATCTTCGACGCGATGAACCAGACGATCGCGCTGCTGCATTCCTACGATCCCGAGACGATCGGCCTCGGCGATTACGGCAAGCCGGGTAACTACTTCGCGCGGCAGGTCACCCGCTGGTCACGCCAGTACCGCGAAGACGAGGCCGCGGGCCGCGACGAGGCGATGGACGCGGTGATCGACTGGCTCGAGGCGAACATGCCCGAGGACGATGGCGCTTCCAGCGTGATCCACGGCGACTTCCGCATCGACAACATGATCTTCCACCCCACCGAGCCGCGCATCCTTGCCGTGCTCGACTGGGAACTCTCGACGCTGGGTCATCCGCTGGCGGACTTTGCCTACCACGCG
The DNA here is from genome assembly GCF_022832385.1 of Novosphingobium album (ex Hu et al. 2023). Lineage (GTDB taxonomy): Bacteria > Pseudomonadota > Alphaproteobacteria > Sphingomonadales > Sphingomonadaceae > Novosphingobium > Novosphingobium album. The sequence continues at coordinate 40,716 of NZ_JALHLE010000011.1, read as the reverse complement.
ATGATGTACCACATGCCCCCGCACATCGTGGCGGGCCTCGGCGGTGCCGATATCGCTGCGCTCGGCATTCCCGGCGAGGACGACTACGTCGCCGCCTATTGCCGCCGTACGGGCCGCGAGGGGCTGCCCGACTACCGCTATTACATGGCCTTCAACTTCTTCCGCCTCGCCGCGATCTTCCACGGCATCAAGGGCCGCGTCATCCGCGGCACCGCCGCCAATGCCCAGGCCAAGGAACGCGCAAAGGCTTTCCCCGAACTCGCCCAACTCGCCCTCGGGTTCACCAAGGGCTGATTGGCGGCCTTTCGGAACAGGGGCAGGCGCTCAGCGCCTGCCCTCGATCCAGTCGTTGAGCACTTCGTGGAAGAAGCGGATGCGTGTCTCCTGATCGGAGAGGTAAGCGTCCTTGTACCCGCGTGAATGCATTCCGGCCTGCATGGCCTCGGCCAGTTCCATGTCCTGATAGACGATCTGCCCCGCCAGTTCGGGAATGCCGCGCCCCGCGTCGAACACGCGGTGCTCACATTCGGCGGCTTCACGCAGCGGCCGGATACCGGCCATGATCGATTCCACCTCGGTTTGTCCTTCCACCGGGAAGGCCATGCACCACAGGTCGAAATAGCATTTTTCCGGGTTCTCCGGATGCGGCTCGGAGCGGAACAGGATCAGGTTGTCGGGTAGGAAACTGATGGTGACATTGGGGAACATCACCGTGTGCGGGCTGTCGGTGATTTCCTCGTCATCCATCTGCTCGTAGTGGAGGTAGCCCTTTTCCTTCCAGAGCCTGTGTTTGGCCGCCTTGAGGTCCTTCCAGCCCTGCAGCGCGAAGTCCTCGTAAGTGGCGTACTGGCCGGGATCGATGTCCCACTTGCGCAGTTCGCCTTCGAACATGGCATTGCCGCCACCGGCCGGCCGATCGGAGAGGGAAGGGCGCATCGGCTGCACCGTGCGGCCATGGCCCTTGGGCCACATCTCATGGCGGGCGGAATCGACGTCCTGATCGATCCATGGCGGCACCTGCGGGTGCGCGGTGCGGGTGTGGTAGCTTTCGGAGAAGTTGTCGGTGACGAATTTCCAGTTGGCATTCAGCTCGATCCGGTACCACGCGACGCGCACCGCGGTGTCCATCGGGTAGTTCTTGTAAAGCGCGGGCATTGGCTCGAGGAATTCCTCAAGGCTCGGACCATCGGGATTCATCGAGTACCACACGAAGCCTCCCCAGATGTCGCAGCGCAGTTCATTGAGCTTGAGCTTGCCGCAAGGGTTGCCCCGGCTGAAATCGACCTCGGCATCCTGGGCGTGCTTCAGCACCCCGTCGATGCCCCATTGCCAGCCGTGGTAAGGGCAGTGGAACGCCTCGACCGAACTCATGCCGTCAACCATGCGCATGCCGCGGTGCCCGCAGGAATTGTAGAAGGCACGGACCGAACCGTCCTCCTGCCGTACCGCGATCACCGATTCCTTCATGAAGTTGTGGACCATGAAGTCACCCGCTTCGGGAATGTCGGCGGTACGACCGGCGATGTGCCAGATTCGCGTCCAGAGGTGATCCCACTCCTTCTGCGCGAAGTCCTGCGAGAAATAGCGGTCGCCGGTGATCTTGTCCCCGCGCAGGTTCGACGGATCACGTCCGTCCATCGGCGGTGGTACGGTCAGGGGTTTGTTCATGAAAGATCCTCTCGTATCGTTAGGGACGCGGGTCAGTGGTTCGGAAGGTGGCTTCCGAGATGTCGTCCGGCGATGTATCCGAAGGTCATGCCGGGGCCCAATGTCCCGCCAGCGCCGCCGTAGGCCTCGCCCAGCACTGCTGCCATGGCATTGCCCGCGGCATAGAGGCCCGGGATCGGGTTGCCGTCCCAGTCGACGACCTGCGCGTCGGCATTCGTACGGGGGCCGCCAGCCGTACCGAGGGCGCCAGCTTCCATCCTGACCGCGAAGAACGGCCCTTGATCGATCATGCCCAGAGTGCGGTAGGGCGGATCGAAGTCCATGTCGCCCCACATGTAGAAGTTGTCGTAGGTGTTGTCGCCGCGCTGGAAGTCGTCGTCGTGGCCCTTGCGGACCATGCCGTTGAACCGCGCAATCGTCGCCGTCAGGCCTTCGGCGTCGATCCCGGCCTTTTCGGCCAGTTCCTCGAGTGTGTCGGCCTGGATCATGAAGGAGGGGACGGGGCCGCCCGGGGGCGTGTTGAAGGTGTGATACTTGTCCCGGTAGCGCTGGTCGATGATCAGCCAGTAGGGCAGGTTGGAATAGGCGTGGGTGCCCGCGTCGAACGCGTGCAGCGCCTTGCCGAGCGCGTTGTAATTCGCGGCCTCGTTCACGAACCGCTTGCCCGCGCGGTTGACGAGGATGGCACCGGGGCGTGCGCGCTCGTCCGAGCCGAGCAGGTAGTTGGGCTTGGCATTACGGTGCTGGGGCTTGAATTCCAGTACGCTCTGCATCCAGAAGGCATTCTGCATGTTGCCCAGCTGGGCCCCGGCCTCGATCGCCATCAGCAGGCCGTCGCCCTCGTTCTCGGGCACGCTCACGGGCCCGGTGAGGGGGCCGCGCAGGAACGTCTTGACCAGTGTTTCGTTCCATTCGAAGCCGCCGGTGGCGATGACGACGCCACGGCGTGCGCGCACCCGGTAATCGTTGCCATCGGCGTCCTCGGCGAGAACACCGATCACCCGGCTGCCGTCCTTGACCAGCTTGCGGGCACGCTTTTCGAATTCGACCGGGATGCCGCGGTCGATGACCGCAAGGAATAGCGAGCCGGCCAGCGCCTGTCCAAGGCCTCGGTAGTCATGCGCCTCGCGTTCGGCGAGCGCGGTTTCGTCCAGTGTGCCCCTGATGGCCTCCATCAGGCTGCCGCGCAGGGGATAGGCCATCTTGCTGGGGTTGACCCGTGTCGCCCATTTTCCGAGCCGATCGAATGCGAAGGCCTCATTGTCCAGCGAGCGCCCACCGTCTGGCTTGGCGCCCGGCATATAGGGCTGATAGTCGGGGAAGTCGGTGAAGGCGGTGAAACGGACCGGGGTCTTGTCCGCGAAATAGCGGATCATTTCGGGGCCGGTTTCCATGAACGCCATAAGCGTATCGGGATCGAGCTGACCCGGTGCGATCGAGTCCAGGTAGGCTACGACATCCTCGTCGTCCTCCTCGATGCCGGCTTCCAGCTGGTGATGATTGCCCGGAATCCAGAGCATACCGCCGGACATGGCGGTCGTGCCACCAACCATGCCCGTCTTTTCCAGTATGACGACATCCTTCGCGCCGAAATCGTGCGCGGCAATCGCTGCCGTCATCGCAGCCCCGCCGGAGCCCAGCACGACAACGTCAGCCTCCAGATCCCATTTCAAGTCGTCGGCCAATGCCCGTCTCCCATGCAGATCGTTCTGTCTGGACCGTCAGACCATCGCCTGCGCTCCGAGCTTGTTTTTCATCACGGGTGATAAAATGCGTGACGCAGATGACCACTCGGCAAAGTCCTAGGTCGGGACTGACAGTAGGCGATGGCGGCCGGCCGGAGGCGCGGGCGCGAGGTTATAACCGCCGGAATACGCACCTTCGAACCGGAAGCGCGACGTGATGGTCCGCGTTCATATCGAGACAGGTGATCCCAAACCGGTACTGTGCCGGGAAGACCGGCATTTTTATGCTTCAATAAAGCATGGAAATCAGCCAAAATAACGCAATGAGGAAAGGGAGTGGAATCAAGTTCGACGGGCCACTGCGGCAATGTTCGAACACGTGGGCATGGCTGTGTTCACGCGCAGGTGGAATGGTCACACGGCCATTTTACTTATTCCTCGTGCTGTACCTTAACTGCCTGCCAGTCAGCGCCCGCGACCTGCCTGACCAGAAAAGCGCGGAGGGTCGTCACCTGATCGAACCGGCCACAGGACGTGATGCCGGTACTCCCGAACATCCGCACGCTGAAACGCAACTGGCCGTTTATCGGGAGACCGGCAGCACGAGGCTGGAAGTTGATACTGGCCTTGCCGCAATCGGGATGAGCATTGGCGGCGCTCGCGGTGTTGCCACGCTGACGCCAGCGAGAATGCTGGAAGGGGCCACGGTCGTTGCATCCCGGACGACGGATTTTGTCGGGCAACCGCTGGACATCTTCAGGCCGATTGGCTCAGGAGTGGCTGGTCCGGGCAATCTTCCTTCCCGCCTGCCTGTCAACGCGCGTGTTTCCAGCGGTTTCGGTTACCGCATCCACCCGACTCTCGGCGGATGGCGCGCGCACGCGGGCGTTGATCTTGCCGCGGCTTACGGATCGCCGGTCGTCGCCACCACGGGGGGCGTCGTGGACGAGGCAGACTGGCGTGGCGGCTACGGCCTTTTTGTCGGCGTCAGGAACAACGGGGTCCAGACCCGCTTTGGCCACCTGTCACGGTTGAATGTGGTTCCCGGTCAGCGCGTAAAGCCGGGCGATGTCATTGGCTATGTGGGCTCTACCGGCCGTTCGACCGGACCTCATCTTCACTACGAGGTTCGCGTGAACGGGCAAGCCGTCGATCCCTTGCGCACGAAGGCGAAGTAAATCGCGGCGTTAGTCAGGAATTGAAGCCGGGATAGCAGGCCTGCGTGGAGAGGGGCACTGAAAGCAAGCCCGAACCCATGAAGAAACCGAACGTCCCGCTGCCGGTGACCCTGTAGCCGTTGCAGTCGGCATTCCATTCAGCGGTGAATGCCAGCCCGTTCAGCGAAGGGCCGGAATAGCGGTTTTGCGCGAATGTGGTGATGTTATCCAGCGAACAGTCGGAGCGCTTGGCAGAAAGGCACCGCGCCGATGTTTCAGTCGCCTGCTGCAGATTGACGATCGTGTAGCCCAGCGCGCCAGCAGTGATGGCCCCGAATATCACGATGAGGACGAGGGGCAGGACGAGTGCGAACTCGGACGCAGAGGCCCCGGACTCGTTGCGCAGGAACGGACGGATGAGCGTGTTCATGGCCTATCCAACCCTCATCCAGCCTTCCGAGGTCATCGCGGTATCGGCCAGAGAAACCGCGGACAGCCCCGGGAACAGCGGCGTGAAGGTGTAGTTGACCGTCACATAAACATAGTCGCCGGGTATGTCCGACGAACCCTGCGCCGTACAATCGTCCGGCCTGGCGTCCAGCGTGCCCACTTCGACAAGCTTGTCGGTGGTGTCGTCGTGGCAGAAATAGCCTTCGCTGATCGGATTGGTAACCGTGATGGAGCCGCCGATCGAAACCGTGTTGGCCGCGGCTGTCATCTTGTCGATCAGGTCCGAGCCGCAATTGACCGTGGCCGGCAGCTTCGTTTCGTCGCTGCAGACTACTGCGGCTTCGGCTGCAGCAGCCTGCGCAGCCATCTTAACCTGAGTCGAGCAATAGGTATACCAACCGAAATCAAGCACTTGCCCGATCAGTGCTACAAGGAAAATCAAGACAAGCGCGGTTTCCGCAGCTACTGCGCCGGAGCAGTCACGAAGAAAGCTGCGCGGGGTCATTGCACGAGCCACTTGTGGCTGGCCACGCCGACAGTAGGCGTTTCCAGGCCTGCCGCGTCGCATTCATCAAGCGCGCCATCCTTGAATATGTCACCCGTGCCACTCACCTGTACCGTGTAGGCCACCAGCACGAAGCATTTGTAGCCGGTGCCCAGCTTGTTGACGATGCCCCGCAAGTCGATGTTGGAATTGGGCGCATAGAACAACCCGGTTATATTGAAGGCGGGAGAATTTCCGGCCTGTGCAATGTCGACATTGGTCTTGAGGGCAGGGTCCTGATAGACGGCGACACCGTGCCACGGATTGGCGTCCGAAGTCGGTGCCGTTATGTCCAGTATGCCATTGCTTGTGTTCGATGGCGTGGGGACCGTGTCAGTCGGAAAGTGGTAATATTTGGAATCGGTGGGCGAGCCGGAAAACACGACAGTAGAGCTGTTTGCTTTGAACGTGTAATTCTGCGTGATCAGGCGGCCGTTATAGATCACCAGATTCACGTCGTTCAGCGTGACATTGCCCGTAAGCAGCACATCACCGCAGATCTTGACCGTACCGCTCAGCGTGGCGGCGTTCGAGAGGGTGTTGGCCGTGTTGCCAATCGATAGCTTACCGCCGCTCTTGGCCGCTTGCGCATAGCCGGTGCAGGTGTCGGCCGGAATGTTGTCAGCCAGTTCGGCATAGGGGTCTTCAAAGGGATCCACGTCATAGACATGGTCTGTGCCGCAACCGCTGTTGTCCTTGCCATCGACGGCGACGGTATAAACGGTTCCCGCATTGAGATTGTGTCCGTTGCAGGTTGCATTGTCGTTGGAAAATATGTCGCATCCGTTCAGGTCCGCATCCGGCACGCCGTTCGCCTCGAGGCCGTTGACTTTGGACCCGAGATCTTGTCCCAGCGTCACGATGCAGAATTCCGGGGCGTCGCCTGCCTGGTCGCCCGCGACGGCCATCGCGGCCACGCCCTGCTTTCCGCTCTTGTTTCCAGCGAAGCCGACAATGGGCGAGAAGAACAGGGGTGAGTCGTAGCCGATCACCACTTGCGTGCAGCCGGGCGCGGCGGTTGGATCGGCCGAAGGGCAGGTGACACGGCTGACATCGACTGTCACGCTGCCTTCGCCGTTGACATAACCATACTTGGCGGCCGTGCCGCGCGCGACATTGATGAAGTCGTCGTTGGGGTCGCTCGCCTCATCTGGCGTACGGGCGCCAGCGAGCGCGGCGGAATCCGCGGCGCTCTGCATGTCGCGCTGTTTGTAGAACCAGTAGCCCGCGTCCACCGCAAGGGCCGTGGCACCCAGAATCGGGATGAGCATGAGCGCAACCATCGTGGCCGTCGCGCCCGAGGTGCAGCGGGCGAACCGGTTAACAAAAGTTGCCAGGGCTGGGAAAACATTCATGGGCCGCCCCCGGGGATAGTCACGCGAAAGTACAAAAGAAGCGTAACTTCTTACACCTCAACTATCGCATGTTAACCGCCGGAGGGTCAATCAGCTATGTATGTTAACAGCCGGTGCCGGATGCGGTTGCCCCAATTCGGAACGAAACATTGCCTTGTAAGGATCAGCTGGCGATGCTGATTCGGGTGCGGCGGCGGAAGGTCACGTTAACCCGTTCGGAGACCAGCAGGTAGGGCAGCCAGACGACCACGCTGATCAGTACTTTCTGGATATTGCCGTGAAGCAGGGAGGCGAGTGCGTCGCCCACGGCGGGCGGCAGGCCGGGGGCGCTGGATACCTGTCCGGCGATCGCGAACTGCAGCGTGAGATCCATCAGCCAGGCGAAGGCCAGCATGCGCGGGAACATCGGCACGGAGCGCAGGGCCATGACAAAGCAGACCATGTAGAAGAAATTCATCACGATCAGGTCAAGCGTCATCGCGTGTACCAGAACATGTGCCCATTGCGGTGCGCCGGGGGCGATGGCGGGTATCGTCACGAGGTATTCGGCCGTGCGCACCGGAACGTTCAGCAGCAGGCCGATCAGCAGCGAGGTCATGAAGCCCAGCGGGCCGAAGGCAGGGTTGCGGTGCGCCTCGGCCACGTCGAGCTGGCGCCACTGGCCGAGCCGGGCGAGGCGAAAGAAAGGCTGGGCGGAAAGCAGTCCGCGCGGAAAGCTGCCGGCGGCGACGCGGTATCCGGCCACCGGGGCGAGCGTGACGAGCAGGAAGGGCAGGAACATCATCGCCCAGCCGGCCGGGCTGCGGGCACCCACGGGCGCGGCGGCCACCTTCACGGCGCCTGCCAGCAACATCACCGCGATCCAGTTGGCGATCAGCAGTTCCATGCGCAGGTCAAGAAAGCCGACCGCGCTGCGGGTGCGCCGGTGCAGCGCGGCGCGCCATGGGGCCGTGGCTCGTGCGATCATGTCTGCGATCTGCGTCATGTACATGCCTTCACATTGTCGTCGTGAATGCAACGTCGCACAACAGGGTTAAGTTTCAGCTAAAGGCTGCTTTGAGGCTGTTTTTGTCATTTCTGCTCCCCGGCAAGCATTACAGACGGAAATTGCGGACCGGGAGAGTTGGTTGCCCAGGTTAACTTGGGCGAATCATGTTAAGTGCAATTTTGCACATTCCGGTATTTTCCCTGCAAGAATCGCAGTGCTGCGATGTCTGAAAATGTAATCTTTTTTAGCAATTAACCAATTGACTTAACATGCTGGTCGTTTAACGTACTGTAAACCAATGGTTATACGAAGGTCGCTGTAATTAGTTGACCTAACTAACGGCAATGGCGACACTACAGGCATCCCGAGGGGGAATGAATGGAACTCGAAACAAGCCTTCAAGCTCTTGAAAGTGAGGGGTTTATTTTCGGACTTCCGGTTTTCTCTCCTTCCCGGGACGGGTGCTTGCAGAGGGGTTTCTGTGGTGCCTGATCCTTCTCTCTTTCCGCGTCCGGTTCGGGCTCGGGCAACAATGTGGGTGAATTGCCATGACCAAGTTCCTTAACGCTTTCGTTCGTGATGAATCGGGTGCAGCTGCTGCCGAATACGTTCTGATCCTTGCCATTATCGGCACGGGTATCGCTGCCGGCGCGATCGCTCTGGGTGACGCGATCGGTACTGCTCTTCAGTCTGCTGCTACTGTTATCGGCGGCTATACCTATGGCTGATAATCGTTGATCTTACCAGGTAAGCTCCCGTCGCTTCGGTGGCGGGAGTTTTCTGTCAGGTGGAAATAAAGGGGGCGAGTAAATGCGGGGGCGCAATATCATTATTGCTGCGGTGGCCATTTTTGTCGGCCTGATAGCAGTAATCATGGGCAACGCTTATTTCAGCGGCGTTGAAAAGCGAACCGAGCAGGCCGCCGAAAAAGCCAAGATGGCGCGCGTCGTTGTGGCGATGCAGGACATGGCCTTCGGCAGCGCGATTACCCAGCAGAACGTGCGCCTGGCTGCCTGGCCGGCGGACTCGGTGCCGCAGGGCGCCTTTACCTCGATCGATGAGGTGACCAAGAACCGGGTTGCTTTGCGTCCGATCGTGATCGGCGAGCCGGTGCTCGCGTCCAAGGTTTCCGGCGCCAACGGGCGCGCGACGCTCTCGGCCAACCTGCCCGAGGGCATGCTGGCGTTTACGGTCAAGATCTCCGCCGATTCTGGCGTGGGCGGGTATGTACGTCCCGGCGACATTGTCGACGTGCTGCTGACGCGCCAGATCCCCGGCGACGGCGCCGATGGCGACGACAAGATGACCGACGTGGTGCTTCAGGCCGTACCGGTCCTGGGCATCGACCTGATTTCAGACGAACAGCAGACCAAGGCTCAGGTGGGCAAGACCGCAACGCTGCAGGTCACCACCCAGCAGGCGCAGAAACTGGCGCTTGCCACAAAGGTCGGCGCGCTCGACCTGGCGCTGCGCAACGTGGCGGACCAGACGCAGGGGCTGCCGAAGACGGTGGTGCCGCGCGACCTGACGGTCAGCAAATATTATATTCCCGCGAAGAACGCCAACGCGGCCCCGCGAGGCGCGCCCGCGCGTCCTGCCGGTGTCTTCGCGCCGCCCCGCCGCACCGGTCCCTCGATGACCGTGGTGCGCGGTGTTAGCCCGACCGAATACGAGGTGCGCCATGGGTCCTGAGATGAACCAACCGATGAAGCGCCTTGCGCTGCTCGCCCTGTCCTGTGCCATGGCCGCGGGCCTGACGGTGGCGGGTCCGATGGCCGCGCATGCCGCAGGCTATGACGGCTCTTCGCTGCGGGCAGGCACCCTGCAGGTGCCGCTCAACAAGAGCCAGGTGGTCAGCGCCGACCGGCCGATCGCCAAGGCCATGATCGGCAGCGACGAAATCGCCGACATCCTGCCCGTTACCGACCGCTCGATCTACGTGCTGGGCAAGAAAATGGGCACCACCAGCCTTACGCTCTACGATAGCGCGGGCCGCGTGCTGTCGGTGCTGGATATTGCCGTGGGGCCGGACGTGGAAGCGCTGGAAAGCCAGTTGCATGATCTGATCCCGAACGAGCAGATCTCGGCGCGCATCTCCAACGATTCGATCGTGCTTACCGGTGTCGTCAACGATTCCGGTGCGGTCGACCGTGCGGTGCAGATCGCCAGAACCTACGCCGGCGACAAGGTGGTGAACCTGATGTCGGTGGGGTCGAGCCAGCAGGTCATGCTGGAAGTGCGCTTCGCCGAAGTGAACCGGACTGCCGGGCGCGAGATCGGCGTCAACGGTTTCGGCGTGTCGCGCAATGGCAGTTTCTCCGGAATTACGGGGCGCGGCTCCGCATATGTGCCAGGCACACCCGGCACGATTACGGACAATTTCGATGCGGCCGGCAACCTGCTTTCACGCACTGTGGATGGTGGTACCGAGGCCTATCTCGGTTCCACCGGCATTACGGGCATGTTCGGCATCCTGCGCAAGAGCTTCAGCATCGGCAATGTCAGCATCGATGCCATGCTGAATGCGCTGGAGGAGCGAGGCCTTTCCAAGACGCTGGCGCAGCCGACGCTGATTGCGCTTTCGGGCGACAAGGCCTCGTTCCTGGCCGGCGGCGAATTCCCGGTGCCCGTGGCCCAGTCGAGCGGCGGGGGTGGCGTCGGCAGCGGTAATGGCACGGCGATCACCGTGGAATTCAAGCCCTTCGGCGTCAGCCTGGGCTTCACCCCCACTGTGCTCGGTGACAAGACGATCAACCTGATCGTCGAGCCGGAGGTGAGCGAGATCGACCCGAGCGCGTCGCTGACGCTCAACGGCATCACCATCCCGGGCCTGCGCACCCGCCGTGCCAGCACCACGCTGGAACTGCGCGACGGCGAAAGCTTCGCCATCGCCGGGCTGCTGCAGAAGGACTTCAAGACCAACATCCAGCAGATGCCGCTGCTCGGTTCGATCCCGATCCTGGGGGCGCTGTTCCGGTCCACCCAATTCCAGAAGGGCGAGACCGAACTGCTGATCGTCGTCACTCCGCACCTCGTCGCGCCGCTGCAGGCCGGGCAGGTGCAGCTGCCGACCGATCGCATCAAGGACCCGAACGAGGCATCCACCTTCCTGATGGGGCAGCCCTATGATCCTGTGGAACTACCCCCGGTTGCACCGGTTGCACCGGCTGCCCCGGCGGCCGGCAGTGACACCGGCGACAAGGCAGCCCCGGCAGCAAAGGGAGACGGCTATGAATACTGACCTTTCGCGATTTGCGGCGCCCAGCTTCGCCATTGCGCTCGCTGCCTCGGTCCTGGGCGGGTGCACCACATCGTCCTCGATGACCTATGGCGACGACCTGAAGGGATGGGGCGAGGCCAACCGCCAGACCATGGCTGCGCAGATCATAGATCCCGCGCCGCAGTATGACACTGCCGTGCCAGAAACCAGCGGGGAGCACGTTGCGAATGCCATCAACCGCTATCGCAACGACAAGGTGACGCGCCCCGAGCGCATGAAGACCTCCAACATGCTGAGTGGCCGCGGAGGTTCTGGTGCATCGGGCAACTGAGTAGGTTAGATGGGAAAGCTTGGATCTTCGCAATTCGAAAAGGATCTGGATTTGCGATCCTGCGCTGATGTTCTCGTTGTCGTCTCCTCAAAGTTTTCCGGGGCGTTGTCCCGCACCCTCGCGGGCAATGCTTTTCCTGGCTTGAGAGTAGCGGAGGCCGAGCCTTCGCAGGACATTCCCGGAGCGCAGGTACGGTCTGCATCGGTGGCGGTGATCGAGGTCGACCCCGCCAATCCGCGTTCGCTTGAGCGGCTTGTCCAGCTTCACCGCGTCAACGGCGACACGCCGATCATTGCCGCCGTTCCGGATGTCTCGGTGTCGCTGGTGCGTACACTCGTGCGCGAGGGTGTGGCCGACGTGATCTCGCTGCCTGTCGTGCCCGAAGAACTGCTGGACGCAGCTCTTGACGCTCTTGCCCACCGCTCTGCAGCGGCTGTGGACAGTGTCCGGCTGGCACCCATGATCGCGGTGGCACGCTCGATCGGCGGCTGCGGCGCGACTTCGATCGCGACCCATCTCGCTGCGGAACTTGGCCGGCGAGGAGCGCCGCAAGGTGTCCCCGCCGTAGTCGATCTCGACCTGCAGTTCGGCAGTGTCGCCGACGTGCTCGGTGCCAGTGGCCGGGGCACGATCGTCGATTTGCTCGACACCGGCAAAATGCTCGACGAAGAGCTGATCAATGCGGTGGCGCGGCATTCGGAGGACGGATTGGCCGTGATTTCGGCACCAGACGATATCGTGCCTCTGGAAAGCATCGATACCGACCGTCTTCTCAAGGTGCTGGACGGTCTGCGGCACAAGTATAGTCCCGTTGTGCTCGATCTGCCTGCGAACTGGACGAGTTGGACCCTTTCGGCTGCGGCCGCCGCGGACGTGGTCGTTCTGGTTGTCGAAATGACGATCCGCAGCTTGCGTCAGGCGAAGAAACGTCTTGAACTGTTCCGATCGGTGGGCATCCCCGCCTCGAATATCGTGGTGGTCGTCAACCGCTTCGAGAAGCGCCTGTTCCGAACGATCAGCCTGGATGACGTCGCCGAGACGCTGCACCATCCGGTCCTTGCGAGCATTCCTCTTGACGATCCCACAGTGAGTTCGGCGCAGGACCAGGGACGGCTCGTTTCCGCGGTGCACCGCAAGAGCCGCTTTGGTGCCGGCATCGCGAGCCTTGCCGACGCGCTTCTGGCAGGACGCCTTGGGGGACAATCCTGACCATGTGGCAAGTCAAGAGAAACTCGAAGTCGCCTGACGCACAGACCGATCAGGGAGTGCAGGATCTTCCGTCGAGCTTTCTGGCCGACGGGAGCAGGCCGTCCGGCTGGGAACACCGGTCGGAACTCAAGATGCGAATCCATCAGCAACTGCTGGATCGTGTCAACCTGACTGCTCTTGACAAGCTGTCGCGCGAACAGATCACAGCGCAGATTTCCGCGATTATCTCTGAAATCCTCGCCGAAGATGGCGAGGTCCTGAACAAGCTTGAGAAGTCCGCGCTCGAGACGGAAATTCTCGACGAGTTGCTGGGGCTGGGGCCAATTGAGCCGTTGCTCAAGGACGAAACCATCACGGACATTCTCGTCAACGGCCACAAGAGCGTGTTTGTCGAGCGTTACGGTTTGCTTGAGAAGGTCCCGACGAGGTTTCAGGACGAACGGCATCTCCTGCGCATCATCCAGAAGATAGTTGCCAGGGTAGGGCGGCGCATCGACGAGTCCTCGCCTTTTGTCGACGCGCGATTGGAAGACGGATCGCGTGTCAATGCGATCGTCGCGCCGCTGGCGATCGACGGTTCGCTGCTCTCGATCCGCAAGTTCTCCAAGAAGCCGATCAGCATGGACCGGATGATCGAGTTGGGCAGTGTTCCCCGTCAGGTCGCCGAAATGCTCAAGGCCATCGTCGAGGCGCGCTACAACATTCTCATTTCGGGCGGCACAGGTTCGGGCAAGACGACGTTGCTGAATGCGCTGTCCAGCTATATCGGCCCGCGCGAGCGCATCGTCACGATCGAGGACTCCGCCGAACTGCAACTGCAGCAGGATCACGTCGCCCGTCTGGAAACCCGACCGCCCAATATCGAGGGCAAGGGTGAGGTTACGCAGCGCGATCTCGTCAAGAACGCGCTGCGAATGCGCCCAGACAGGATTATCGTCGGCGAATGCCGCTCCGGCGAGGCGTTCGACATGCTTCAGGCCATGAACACCGGCCATGACGGCTCCATGACCACCATTCACGCCAATACGCCGCGAGACGCCCTTTCGCGCGTCGAGCAAATGATCGGCATGAGCGGCATCGATATTTCGCCGAAGTCGGCCCGTTCCCAGATTGCATCGGCGCTGCATGTCGTCATCCAGATCGCGCGCCTGAGCGACGGCAAGCGCAAGCTCATGAGCCTGTCCGAGATCACCGGCATGGAAGGCGAGACGATCACGATGCAGGAGATCTATCGCTTCGTCATGACCGGACGCGATGCCGATGGCAACGTCCTCGGCCATTTCGAGGCGACGGGGATCCGGCCCAAGTTCGCGAATGCATTGGCCGCACACGGCATTCACCTTGATGCGGAATTGTTCAGGCCCAACGCGAAGTTCGACGCGTCATGACACCGCTCTTCGCCAGGCTGCTGATCCTCATTGGAATTTTTGCATCGGTATTCCTGGTTTCCCAGATTGTCATAGGTTTCATGGTAAATCGCCGCGCCGAACAACGCGCGGTCAACAAGCGCCTCAGCCTGTTGCGCTCGGGGCGCGACACCGATGAGGTTCTTTCAATCCTGCGGCGCGGGACCCCGCCGCGCCTGCCTGAAGGAGCGGGCCCGCTCGGGAGAGCGTATTTTCGTTTCCAGCAGTCGGTCGTCATGGCGGGGATCACCCTGGGACCGAAAACGGCGGTTTTGTACATGGGCTTCGGTGCCGTGGGCGTGGGGCTGTTGCTTTTGTTCCTCGTTTGGCACTCTCCCATCCCGGTCACGGCGGGGGTCATCGAACTGATCCTTGGGCTGGCGATCGCGATTGCGGTCGGCGTGCCCCTTCTGGTGATCAGCCGCATGGCCGAGAAGCGCCGAACCCGGATGGAACGCCAGTTTCCGCTAGCGCTTGAAATCTTTACGCGCGCACTCAGGGCCGGCCACCCGATCGCATCCGCTCTCGATCTTGTGACCAAGGAAGTCGAGGACCCGCTCGGGAGCGAATTCGGCATGGTCTCGGACGAGGTTTCCTACGGCGCCGAACTCAATGACGCACTGCTCGACCTTGCAGAGCGATGGGACCTCGACGATATCAGGATGTTCGTCATTTCGCTGTCCGTGCAAAGCGAGACGGGCGGGAATCTCGCCGAAGTGCTGGAAAACCTGAACAAGGTCATCCGTGATCGGGAGTCGCTCTACATGAAAGTGCGGGCGCTCAGTTCCGAAGGCCGAATGAGTGGCTGGATGCTCACTGTCCTGCCTATTCTCACCTTCGTTGGCGTGTTCCTCCTCAGTCCCCGGTTTTACCTCAACGTGGCCGGGGACCCGATGTTCACATACGGGTTCACCGGCCTGATCGTATTGTACTTCATCGGCGTGTATATCATCCGCCGCATCATCGATCTGGAGGTCTGACTTGGAAGAGATCATCGCCTCCAGTCCGTATTTGAGGGTGCTGGTGCTCCTAGCAGCATTTGCCGCGGTCGCGGGCCTGGTTCTTTTGGTACTGACGCTGATTGGCCGTCGCGCTTCGGTTCGCAGCGAATTGAAGAGCATTTCAGCCTATAGCAGGGACCTGCCGGTCGAGAGTCTGACGAAGCGCCGCAACGATGCCTGGACCCGCCTGGTGGACCGCATCGAGAAGGCCGGGCTCAATCTGGGGGACACGAAGGCCGATGTCCTGAGAGATCGGTTGAAGGCCGCAGGCTATACGTCGCCGGCCGCCCCCAGGATATATACCCTGATCCGGCTGTTGCTCGTCATTGCCCTGCCGAGCCTGTTTGTCCTGTTGTCCCTCGGAGGCGGAAAAGAGATCTCCTTCATGCGGCTCTACCTGTTCGGGTCGATCGCCGCGGTTGTGGGATTGTATGTGCCGTCTCTGTTCGTACGCGCCAAGGCGGACCGGCGCCGCGAGGCCATCGTTCGCGGCTTTCCCGATTGTCTTGATCTCCTGCTGGTCTGCGTCGAGGCAGGGCTTGGGCTTGAAGCGGCGCTCAATCGCGTAGGCAAGGAAATGACGATTTCGCACCCGCTCGTGGCGGAACTGCTTACGTCCGCGACATTGCGTATCCGGGCCGGCGCCACGCGTGAGGATGCCTTGCGTAACATGGCCCACGAGGCGGGCGTGGACGAGATACGTGCTTTTTCGACGCTCATGATCCAGACAGACAAACTGGGCACAAGCATTGGCACCGCGCTTCGCACCTATGCCGCGGAAATGCGCGAAAAACGCAGGATGCGCGCCGAAGAGAAAGCGCATCGCATTCCGGTTCTCATTTCGATCCCGCTCGTGGTCTGCATGCTCCCGGTCATGATCGGGGTGCTCATGCTGCCCGCCATAATTCTCATCGTTCGCCAGTTGATGCCAGCCATGTCCGGAGGAGGATGACATGACGAATATGTACCCGCGTGTGACGTTGCTTGCAGTGTCCACCATCGCTCTTTCGGGATGCGGCACGATGCAGTCCATCCTCGGCATCCATTCGCAGCGAATGCCCGAAGTGCGCATGGCGGGCAGCGCAGAGCCTCAGACTGCGATGGCGCAGGCGGAAGAGGAAGGGCGTCAACATCTGGATCGTGGCGAAACGGGGCTCGCCGTGGAATCGTTCCGCCGGGCATTGTCGCTTGGGGCCCCGACTGCAACGACGCTAAATGGCATGGGCGTCGCCTTCGCGCGCCTTGGCCGATATGAATTGGCTCGCCACTATTTTTCGCAGGCTGCCGCACTCGATCCTGCGAACGAGCGCTATGCCGCGAACCTGACTCGCCTTACCCGTTCGCCGGCTTTTGCGATGCGACACGAAGGGGACCTGGCGGCGGCAGTAGTGAGCGGTACCGCAGCAGATCCCGTTGCCGAAACAACCCAGGCGGTCGCTGCAGTGGCTCCACCGCCTTCCAGGCTTTCACGCGTATCGCGTAACGAATATCAGGTTCGCACGGTTGCGCCGTCGGCGGCACCACTGATTGATCGGAAGACTCTGGATTCCCGGTTCAAACCGCTCGTCCGCATTGAATTCAGCAAGCCGGATGCATTCAAGGCCAATTCGTCGGGCAAGTCCGTGGTCTCCAATCCGCATCTGAACCGGGCGGCCGCAGCTGTCGATCCGTCTTTCAAACCGATCGTTCGTTTCAACCTCAAGGGGCCGCAGTCGTCGGAGCAAAATGACTGACGTAAGCCCGCTCCCACGCTCATGGTTGGATCAATACTCGTGACGTTCGCTCTCGCTGGCAAGTTGGCCATTGTTGCCCTGGGGGTGATCGCGAGTTGGCTTGATATCACCAGCCGGCGATTGCCTAACTGGCTGAGTCTGCTGACGCTTGCAGCTGGATTGCTCGTAACGGGTTTCAGCGCCGGGGTGAGTGCGATCGGCGGTCATATGGCTCATGCTGCGGCCGCGCTGCTGGTGGGCATGATATTGTTCCGGTTCGGCGTTGTGGGCGGCGGCGATGCCAAGTTTTACGCAGCAATCGCATCATGGTTCGGCTGGTCGCAGGCCGCTGGCCTTTTGCTGGCGGTATCCCTTTCCGGCATAGGGATTTTCCTTGGCTGGTTCGCGTGGAGACGAATGACGAAGAAGCCCATCCGTGGATCCGCTTCGGCGTCGGACAGTGACAAGTTGCCCTACGGGATAGCGATCGCCGTTGGTGGCGTGCTGCAGTATTTCGTAATGGTTTTGTAGAATATTGTTATATTTTACTGAAAATTGTGGATAAGTTATATTGAATTATAGATTTATTTTAAAATTCAGGGGTGTTGTTGACTATATTTAGTGTGTTGGGGGTTTGGTGTGATAGCGTTAGCCAAGGCACTTCCGCTTAGTGTTGCATTAACACTTATTGCTGCTCTCAATATCAGCCCCTATGGGCCCTATGCTGTATTCCTGCGCGTAGAACCGCTGAACTTGTTGTATTTCAATTTTGATTGGTCCTGGCCGATATTCGGTGTCTTGACTTTGATAACCTGGATCTTTTTCCGGATTTTTGAAATTCGTTGATCCGGGGAAAGTCTTTGGAAGCAATTTCTTTTCCGAATGGAATGAACGGAGAAGGCAAGCTGGGAGACGTTATGCCCAATGCCAGTGTAGAGCAGACCGTTCTGGGAACAGTACTGGATGTTAACGGCGAGTGCGCAACGTGCGTTCTTAAAATCGATGTGTTGCGGCAATTGCGTGGGGAAGGTGGGGCTCAGGTTCAGCCCGCGTCGATCGGCTGTTACGTCAAGATTGGCGTGGGGGAGCAGTGGCTGATCGGATCAATTAGCGACATGTCTGCAATTCGGAGCAATTCTCATCTTGTTTCGGTCGTTGTCGATTTGCTGGGAGAAGGTCATCGAGGCGCGGACGGCGGACTGTCAGACTTCCAGAGGGGGGTGACGAATTTCCCGCTTGCCGGTGATGACATCTATCCCGCATCGAACAAAGATCTTGCGTGCATTTTCTCCACAAACAACGAGCCGCACATCGAGATCGGAACGGTTCATCCCACGACGGACGTTCGGGCATCGCTGCTCTACGACAAGATGCTCAGCCGCCATTTCGCAGTGCTCGGATCCACGGGCAGCGGCAAATCGACGCTGGTTTCGCTCATCCTGCACCGGATCATGGAGGCCGCACCGGAAGGACACATCGTCGTAATCGATCCTCACGGCGAGTATGCAGCGGCATTCGCCGAGACAGGCCAGGTGTACAATGTAGACAACCTGGAACTGCCGTATTGGATGATGAACCTCGAGGAACATTGCGAGGCTTTCATCCCGGAAACGGAAGCAAACCGGGAGGTCGACATCAATGTCATGGCAAAGTGCCTGCTCGCGGCGCGTTTGCGAACATCCGTGGTTGAGGGGTTTGGCGAAATCACGGTGGACAGCCCTGTTCCCTATTCCGAGGGGGACCTCGTCGATGCGCTTGTCGATGAAATGGGCAGGCTCGAACGACAGGCGGAACTGCAGACTTACATGCGGCTGAAGCTCAATATCGAGCAGTACTTTTCCGATCCCCGTTACCGGTTCATGTTCGACGATAGCCTGCGGCAAAAGTCGATGACCGAATTTTTGAAGACGTTGCTTCGGATGCCGGGGGATGGAAAACCCATTTCCATTTTAGACCTTTCCGGGGCGCCCTCGCAGATTGTCAAGGTCGTGGTGTCGCTGCTGTCGCGCATCATTCTCGATTTTGCGATCTGGACGCCATCGCATAGTCGAGCCCCCATGCTGTTCGTCTGTGAAGAGGCGCAGCGCTATTTACCTGCAGTTCATCCCGACAAGGCGATGTCGGCGGAGCGCCAGCTTGAGCGCATTGCGCGCGAAGGGCGCAAATATGGCGTGGCGCTCGGCATTATTACGCAGCGCCCATCGGAGCTGTCGACAACGGCACTATCGCAATGTGGTACGATTATTTCGCTGCGTCTGACCAATTCCTACGATCAGGCGCAGGTGCAGGCTACACTCCCGGAAGCCTCGCGCAGTCTTGCGCAAGTCCTTCCCGCTCTGAAGAACCGTGAATGCATCATTGCGGGGGAAGGGGCTCGCGTGCCTGCCCGCATACGCATCGATGATGTCGATTTGGGAATTCGGCCCGCATCAAATGACCCGCAATTCAGCAAACTTTGGCGCCACCCGATCGAAGGGGATGAGGCACTTGAGGAGGTCGTGCAACGCTGGAGGGCAGGGCGCTGAGACATTTTCCTTCGACGCCGTTGGAGCAGGGGGCGTTGAAGGCGTGCTGGCGGGCACGCGCGGGGCAGGTGCCCGATGATCGCGATATCGGTTTTGGTCCCGAAGGCGGTGAAAAAGCAGCCGCTCACCGAAGTGTAGTCTCCTGTATGTACTTCCAGAAGGATTGCCATAGATCTGGCAGGCCAAACTCCTGCTCAGAACAAGCGCTCGCTGATGTATTCGTGAACGCGTGGGGTGGCCGGCGACCCTGCTTTCTCAGTGTCCAACCGCTGTTTCAACGGGCTCGAGCTGCGTCCAAGGTGCAATAAACGGCCGGCTGGCGCCCTGTTTTTGAAGCACGTCCTGAATGAATGCACGGTCCAGTCCGGCTTCGGGCAAGTCCACCGCAACGAATACCATGCCCTTCACGACGCGTTCGGCGTAATATTCCGCCTCGCGGCCTTCGATATCGATATCCGTCAACAGGCGAGCGATGGCTCCGCCCGTAGCCCCGATAGCGCCGCCGATTGCGCCGATGCTGCTAACCGCAGAAGCAGCCACTGCTCCTGCCGTGGCAAGGACGCCTACGCCAGGAACAGCCAGCAACGTTATGCCAACTAGAGCCCCTGCGATACCACCGCCCATCGTCGCGCCAGCGATGCTCATCTTGCTGTGTCCTTTGGGGAATTCGCCGTCGGGTTCCATGAATTGTCCGGCTCGCCACATCAGGGAGATCGCATTCCCGGGGACCCCGTTCGCCTGCAGGCAGAGCACGGCCTCTTCCGCACTGGTCCGATCCGGAAATACGCCCGAGACGACGTTGGCCGTAGAGTTGTCCTGAAGGATAAGTGCCTTCCTGAATTCCGCCGCAAATCTGTTGCGGTCGCTTTCGGAATCGAAGCCGACCCTGAGGCCGGCATTTGCTTGATCCTTGGCGATGCTATCCGAAATGTTGGGCTTGAACATGGTGCGGAGCAATTGCTCCACCTTCGAAGGCTTCAGCTTCACGTCGGTGCCGCGATTGATCCATTCGAGTGTGACTGGCTTTGGATAACCCGATGCCAAGTAGTTTAGTGCAGGTAGCTCCATCGCCTTGATGACAAAGCAGTGAATGGCAACACCTCCTGATATGCGCTTGTGCTCAAGTCTCGGACTTTCCTGAAGCAGGAACTGAGCCAACATGGATCCTGTAGCGATATATGATTAACGAGCCATGATTTTACCACGAGAAGGCATGTGATATTTCAGCGCATCAAGTGTCGTGCATTTATTGCATGAATAGAGGCTGGTATTCCAGATGCTTTCCGCCATCAAATCGCCTCCAGTCCACAATGTCAGGACTAGGCTCAGGACCCATTATTAACGCCATCGGGCGTCCCGCAGGGATTTGACCAAAATGGCCCAGCGCCGCGTCGAGAAGTCTTGAAATATCGAATATTCCATTGCCTTCTCTCCTCGCGCTAAGTCATTTTGCCATCAAACCTCGATGGCGTAAATGATAGGTCCTGACCCTAGGGGCGTGCAGGAATCTCGGGTGGTTCAGAGAGCGCGCGGCTGTGCCGAACAGTGTTCGACATGATTTTGGAAAAGTTCATGATGACGGCGTCCACGTGCGGCCTCGCGGGTGTGGCAGGCCAGTTCCTCTAATAGCAATCAGGCCTTGATCGACACTTCGATGTTTGACGAACTGACGCCAAAGAGTTGGGCGAGCTCTTCCTTCTTGGCGGCAACTGCTGCGTCTCGCTTTTGAAAGCTGATCGATCGGGTTTGATCGCCACGGCTGCCTGGCTGCTCGTTTCCATGGAGGAGTTCCCTTTCGGACACCCCGAGGGCCCGGGCAATGGCCTGCAGCTTCTTTGCTCGCGGAAATGCAGTACCCTTTTCCCACTTCCACAGTGTGGGTCTGCTGACGCCTATGCGGCTGGCAAAATGCTCCATACCTATTTCACGTTCGCGTCGCAGGCGTCTGATGCGTTCACCGAGGGTTTCTGAAGTTCCGTCTTCCGGGCCTATTGCGGACAACAATTGTCCGGATCGGCCTTCGGGTGTGTCGGCAAGTTTGATCTTGCCGAACGTTGCAGCGGATAGTGACCGTTCGAATTCGCACGCGAACAGGGCTTCACTGGCCCATACAACGATCGCTGCAAGGGGGGTGGTGCCTGGCAACCGTACCTGGAGGAGATCGCCGACCGCCAACTGGGCGTGTGTTTCCAGCAACATGCCGGTTGTCGACAGTCTGACGACGTGCACCGTGTGGTCCTCGTCTCCGAAAGACGCGTTGGAGCCGTCAAGATTCAGCTGCCTGATCGGCCTGTCATGCAGACGGTCCACGCTGCTGCGGGCATTGATCCGCCTCATGACGGTCATTGGGCAACTCCATCTGCAGTCAGCGGGGTGGTTAACAGTGGTACGTTATGCTTACTGCTGCTCAATATCTAAAGTTGCTTAATGATGCGTTAATGTCAATATCCTTCGATATATAAGTGTCACGCAAGTGGTGTGAAGTTTGCTTTCGTGAATCTATGCCAGGCTGGGTGGTTTTGCCTCGCGTGCAGGTTAACATGGTAACATAGCAGGTTGCCAGATGGGCCATTCACCGATAACCCTTTCTGAAAGAATTGAATATTGCTTGCTTGTACGTGGGGCTTGCAGGAGCGCAGATGGGGGCGTTTCGTTTGTAATTCGGGCGGGGGTATGGGCTGTGTCGCGAATTCTTGTTGCTGATGATCACCCCTTCTTTCGTTTAGGTGTCGATGCCGTGCTCAAGATGGGCGGCCACGAAGTGGTGGCCATGGCAGGCAATGGCGAAGCGGCGCTGGCGGCCCTAGAGCGCGATGATCCGGAAATTGTGCTGCTCGATGTTCGGATGCCGGATGGCGATGGGATTTCGACACTTAGAACCATGCGTGAACGTGGCGACAACCGCCCTGTTATCATTCTCACCGTGGAAATGACCGACGATCAACTGTTGGCCGCGATCCGGGCCAAGGTCAGTGGCATCGTTTTCAAGCATGATGCAGAGGACAGGCTGCTGAAGGCGATTGACGCCGTCAACAACGGCAGGCGCTACATTGACGATGAATTGATCGACAAGGCTATTACGCTGGCCAGCGCAGTGAGGCCTCCCACGCGGTTGATGGCACTTTCAGCGAAGGAACGGGAAGTCGCCCAGCACGTGGCGCGTGGTCTGCGCAACCGGGAAATCGCAACATTGCTGGGAACGACGGAGGGGACTGTTAAAGTTTATCTTCACAGCATTTACACCAAGATGGGGCTTTCCAACCGGACGGAACTGGCAATTCGGCTGAATGAGGCCGGTGATTAGGTGATCATGATTTTATGATGCCGGTCTGGCAAAAGTCGCAAAGTTGACTGACGAACCGCACCAACTTACGATAGATATTGCAAGTTAGTTAACTGGCTTGCACGATGGGTAGCCGTTAACCTGTTTGTGTGGTTGCGCTGGGGCGGTTTTCGGAAATGTCTAAGTCAAAGTGCATGAGACATGCCTTTCGGGCCTCGTTGGCGATGCCGTCTGCCGGTAGCGAGATCATGCCCCGGGCGATCTCTACGGGTGGTGCAGGGGGCCAGATTGCCTGCATGGGGGCATGCTGGCTGCAGTTCCGGTCATGACGCGCCAGATTTCTGTTGCCGGGCTGGTGCGAGGCATGGCTGACGGAGGGATGGTTCGGTCGGCGGTCACCGCTCGAAGAATACTCTGGCCGCGACCGTATGCTGCGCACGCCAATCATCTGGTTCCGGTCAGCCGGTCGTTCTTTTCACTTGTCCTGCTGCTCTTTGCGATGACGGAGACGACGCCCCCCGCATTCAGGGGCGATTTCAACGATATATTCGCGATCGTTTATACCGGCTTTGCGATTGCGACTCTGATTGTGTCTCTGGCGAACTGGTACCTGCACTACACCCTTTCCCAGATTTGCATCGTTGCCGACATATTTGCATTCCTAGTGTTTCTGGCTTTCAGTCGATTTCTGGATGCTGCATTTGTTGTCATGGCACTGAGCTTGGGCGCACATATCGTGTTCAGCAGTGTCATGCGCTGGCAACTGCGCTGGGGCGTGGTGACTGCTGTTATCCTGAATGTCGTGTGGACCGCCAATCTTGTCCTGTTCCACCTGTTACACGGAAGTCCCGGCGAGTCATGGGTGCTGCGCTGGAGCGTTTTCGCCATGCTCGGCACCATGATTGTCCTTTGGGCTTGCGTACAGGCTACCAGGACTGGATTGCCACGATACGTCGGTGAAGCGCCAGGGCAGGGATTGCCGATGGCGGCGTCCACTGTCAGCTACGCGATGGAGGTCGCCGGAGCCTCTGACGCGGTTCTTTGCTGGATGGATGGCGATGGAAGGGGCAGTTTCGCTTGCAGTGCCGCTGCCATCGACGATGAGCTGCCGCCGATCAAATTGAGCTTTGCGGGCGCTGACGCATATAAACAGTTCGTGCCGATGGTGTTCGATAGTGATCGGAATTGGGCTGTCGTTCTAAAAGACGGAAAACTGGCCGCCCATTCAGCTTCCGCCTTGCCCGGGCAGGCGTTGCTGAAGGAGTTGGAAGTCACCGCTGGAATTTGCCTTCCCGTGGACAGCGGTGAAGGGCGCAACTGGATAATCCTGACCGGGATCCCGATGCTTGGCTGGGGCCACTTGCGACTGGCCGATGAGATATGCAGCGAGGTGGCGCAGGGCCTTGCCAGGCAGGAGGAATCGGCAAATGCGGTGAGTCAGGCAATATCCCGTCTGCGCCAAACATTGGCGTGCGATTTGCACGATAGCGTGGCGCACTCGCTGGCGGGCGCAAAGTTTCTGCTCGCAGCTCTGGCAGCGAAGGCGGGCGCAGAATCCGAGATTGGTGAAGATATCAATGCCATCAAGGATGCGCTGGAAGCGGAATACCTTCATGTTCGGGGCCTGATCGAGCAACTGCGGCAGACCGCTTCTGATGCGGAATTCCACAACCTCATCGGGGATATTGAAGCTATCTGTCCGACACTGGCGTCGCGATGGCAAATAGAGGTCGGTCTCGTCGATTCCGATTTTCGCGTCATGCTGCCCTTGTGGCTATCGCTGGAAGTCCAGCAAATCGTGCGCGAAGCCATTTCCAATGGCGTTCGTCACGGGAAGGCCTCGCAGATCTCGATCAAATGCAGGAAGCGTGCCCGCGAGATCCAGATCGAGGTGACGGACAACGGGGAGGGGTTTGCTGATCCGCAAAGTCCGTCCCTCCCGCGGTCAATCAGCGAACGGCTCGAGCAACTGGGGGGGCGCCTGGAAATTGTGACAGCATTCGGCTCGACAACGTTGAAGATGAGTCTTCCGTCGCACGCGGATCCCAGATTGTGAGCTGCGGTGTGAGAACAACTGTGCTTGCCTGAAAAGCGACGCGTTTCCCGTTTGCAGCACGTCGCCAGGCTGAACCCTTGGCGACGGTACATATGCGCAGTCGCTATGCCTGCTTAATGCGCCTTCAAGACGTCGCTGTTGTGCTGTCGACTACTGGACCCAAGGCGTTCACCAACGGGCCCAGCCATTCCGAATAGTTTTTCCAGTGATCGATGCCATCGGTGAAAATGGGTTGGCGGACCTGTTCGGAACTTGCCGTCCTTACGGCTCGGTCGTTGTTGTAGAATTCGAGGCATGCCGGTTCGAACGGCAGGTCGAGATAGTGCAGCATGCGCTGCACCTGACGTTCGGTGTCTTTGACCATATCTTCATAGATGACCCGGTGCACTGCACCGGGCACGGCCGCATCATAAGCTGCCATCAGTCCTACATAGTCGTTGTAATAACGGCCGATGTCGGAGAGGTCGTAGGAGAAGGTCTGCCCTCGGGCGAAGTGCTGTTTCCAGCCTGAAAAGCAGCACGAGACCGGATGGCGCCGGGCGTCGATGATCTTCGCATTCGGCAGGATCAGTCTGATCAGGCCGACATGCTGCCAGTTGTTGGGCATCTTGTCGATGAAGCGTGGTTTGTCCGTCTGGCGATGGACGCGCGTGCGCTCGAGATATTCCTCGCCAAGACGCCTGCGGTCAGCGGGCGATAGGGATGCGATCATGGTCCTGAAATCGGGAAATTCGCCGTCATCCAGTCGCGATTGAAGGCGGCCGGCAATGATCATCATTTCCGGCAGTTCCATCGTTCCTTCGATCTGGCTGTGGCTGGCGAGGATCTGTTCGACGAGAGTTGAACCGGAGCGCGGCAGGCCGACAATGAAGATGGGATCGGGATCTGTGCAGCCGCCTTTGCCCAGCCCGGCGACAAACGCTGCAGTGAACGTGTCCGCTGTGGCTGCTGCTTCGGCGGAAAAATCGTCGGCGTCGTGGCGGATCAGGCCGCGACGCAGGCGGTTGCCCTGATCGTAATGACGGAAAGAGGCCGCGTAGTCCCGGGCATCCTCCAGGGCCTTGCCCAGCGAGAAATGGAGGTGAAAGATATCTTCCTGCCTGTCGGCTTCGTTCTGCTCCAGAGAGGCGAGAGCCTGCGTCATCGACGAGATATCGTCAGGCCCGAGCTTTACTGTCTTGAGGTTGGCGAGGCTCCACCACGCTTCGCCCATCGTCGGCTGGTGTGACACCGCCTGACGGTATGCGTGAACGGCATCGGCTTGCTTGCCCTGCGTCTTCAGGACATGGCCAAGGTTTTGCCATACCTGAGGCTGGTTCGGCTGCTGTGCCAGCAACCGTTCGTAGATTTCTTTCGCCTCATCCTGCTGCCCCAGCCTGACCAGAACCGACGCCTTGATGAGGTCGTGGCCGGGGCTCTTGACCGGAGATGCACCAAGCAAATCGGCATGTTCCAACGCTTCGGGCAAGCGGTTGTTCTGGAGCAGGAGGCGAATAAGGAAATCGCGGGCCAGGTCGAAACCGGGGGCGATTTCCAGAGCTCGTTCTACCCATGCCAAGGCTTCGGTCATGTCGCCACGCCGCCAGTTTACTTCCCCCAGCAGGCGGCAAGCGGCCGGGTCTTCGGGTTGCCGCTTGAGGCGTGCCTGCAGGGCGGAGGAGCTGTCGTCCAGACGGCCTTCGTTCATTGCCATGGCGGCATTGAGCAATTCGGGATCGCCGGCCGATGCATGAACGCCCGACAGGTCGGTGCGCCAGGCCTCGTCGTCGCGGCCAGACTTGCGCAGCTCTCTTGCAAGCAGGAACCAGCCACTTGCCACGGCGGGCTGAAGCCGGGTCAGGTTTTGGAGTGCACTGATGGCGGCGCCGGTGTCGCCCGCTTCGCTTGCGGTCTGCGCCAGTTCCCATAGCACGGCAGGGACGCGGGGCTGGGTGCGGGCCAATGCGGCAAGACGCGCCAAGGCTTCAGCGGTTTTGCCCATTCTCCGCAACGCCTGACAGGCCAGAAATTCCGCAGCCGGAAAGCCGGGCATGCGTTGCAGCATGGTTTCGGCTTGCGCGAGAGCCGCTTCCGGCTGGCCGTCGAGCAAGGAGGCCGCCGCAGCCAGCGCAGAGGATTGCGCAGGTGATTTTTGTGTTTTGACAGTGGAACCGCTCATCCCGAAATGAACCTTCATGACCATGGAATGCAGCGCGCGTTCCCGACCTGAATTGCACCGGCGGTCATTTGCGCGAATTCAGGTGAAGGACCCCATGGCCGCGCTGCTTGCGCCAGCGCGTTCCGGGCCGGGACTGGTTTTGAAACTGCCGGTGCGATCCCCATGAGATTCCTTTTTGCAGTGCACACACAACTTAGGACGGTCGTTAGGTTTCGTCGAGTCGGCTTGTCGTGAAAGTTTCAAAATCACAGGAATAAGGCGCTTGACAGCGCCGTTTCGAATGGCACTATCCAATTTAGGACGGTCGTTCTGGATGCTGCATCTGCGAAAAACCGTCTGATTCGAAGTTTGATTGTTCGGCGTCGCCCGTTCTGTTGGCGGCGGTCCTGAGGGTGTTCCTTCGGGGCAGGAGGTGTGCGTCTTCGAGAGCCCGAAAACGGGCGACGGGGCGTTGATCGGAGCTGATCCGCAACTGGCGGACGGTCGGGGAAGGGAGGGGGTCAACAGGTAATTTAGGGGCATTCAGATCATGAGAATTTCCGACGGGTCACGAAAATCGTGCTTGATTTCTCTGCTTGCAACGACCGCGATCATTACCCCTCTGCTGATGCCGGCATCGGCGCTCGCGGACGAAGCTGAAGCAGCGGCTGAAGCGAGCGATGCGGACAGCAGCCAGGGCGGCCTTGGCGACATTGTCGTGACGGCGACCCGTACGTCGGAAAGCGTGCAGAAGGTGCCGATCTCGATGCAGGCACTGGCTTCTGCGAAGCTGGACGAGCGGCAGGTGAAAGGCTTGTCCGACTTCAGCACCCTGTTGCCCTCGGTCAGTATCGCCGGGCTCGGGCCAGGCCGCCAAACTCCCTATTTTCGCGGCATTGTCCCGGCCGGTGGCAGTTATGCATCGGTCGGCTACTATCTTGACGACATCCCCATTGCCGGCACCGGCCTGCCCGACATTCACGTCTACGACGTTGAACGCATCGAGGCGCTTTCCGGCCCTCAGGGGACGCTGTATGGCGCCGGCTCGCTAGCAGGCACGATCCGTTTCATTTCGAACAAGCCGAAGATCGGCGAGTTCGAATTCGGTTATGACGTAGAGGGCAACAAGTACGGCGACGGCGCTTTCGGCGGTCAGTTCGAATCCTACGTCAACGTTCCGGTGAGCGATACCGTGGCGATCCGCGCGATGGGGTATTACCGGCGCGATGGAGGCTACGTCGATAACAAGCCGAACAATGGCACGTTCACCAATGGTTCTTCATCGACGCTCAGCCTCGGTGACGACAATCCGGCTACGTCCTACACCCTGGACAACTCGGACATCGCCAAGGACGACTACAACCCGATCTACGAATATGGCGGCCGCGTGCAGCTCTTGTGGGAGCCGGCACCGGACTGGGAAATCAAGCCCGAACTTACCGCGCAGCGGCAGATCGCCTACGGGTACTTCGGCTATGACCCGCGCGTCGGCGACCTTGAGGTTCATGACTACGACCTGACGCGTCAGGACGATAAGTGGTACCAGGCGCAATTGGCGATCCACGGCCATATCGGCGACTGGGATCTGGTCTCGGCGACCGGCTATTACCAGCGCAAGGTCCACCTGCGTAACGACTACACCTACTACACCGTGACGTATGATGGCTTCGGGCCGGGTTACGAAAACTACCTGCAGTTCTTCGATGCCAGTGGCTGTTCAGGCACAGGTGCAGACTATCACTGCACCACATTGATCAATCCGCAGCAGTACTATGAGGGCTGGACCAGGGACAAGCAGTTCACCCAGGAACTGCGCCTGTCCACGCCGAAAAGCTGGCCGTTCGATATAACCGCCGGCGGTTTCTACCAGTACCGCAAGCAGGAAACCAACAGCGACTACGCCATCCATGGTCTTGATACGATTGCGGGCTACACGATGGCGGGTGGCGGAGACACCAACTATCCCGACGGCTATGGCGTGCCGGTCGAATATGGCGGCACGATGGTTCTTGGCTCACCGGCCGTGAAACGTGACGCATTCTACCTGAGTGAGCGGAACAACACCTGGAAAGACAAGGCGATCTTCGCCGAGGGCCATTACAACATTACCCCGACACTGAAGATCACCGGTGGTATCCGCTATTTCTGGACGGAGTTTGCGACCGTAGGCTTCAGCGGCGTGATGGCCTCTGCCAGGAGCACTTCCACTTCGCTCTATGTTCCGACCGGCGAATTCGGTTGCCCGGTGCCTCTGCCTGACAAGCGCCTGCAGTGCCTGAACACCAACGTGACGGCAGCGGATCAGGTCGGGCGTTACAAGGAAGACGGAGAAACGCACAAAGTCGCGTTGGACTGGCAGTTCTCGCCGACCAAAATGGTCTATTTCAACTATTCGACCGGCTTCCGCCCGGGCGGGTTCAATCGTCCGCTGCGTATCCGTGGTGTCGGCATTGCGGCTGCTCCGGCCTATGATTCGGAAACGCTGACCAATTTCGAACTGGGCGTGAAGACCACCTGGAACAACATCTTCCGCTTCAACGCGGCGGTCTATTACGAAACCTGGGACAACATTCAGTATTCCGTCGTGATCTCAGGCACACAGGGTGCGGGCATGACTGGCAATGCTGGCAAGGCCAAGGTCAAGGGCGTGGAATACGATGCCGATCTCAAGCTCGGCAACGTCACCATCTCCTCGTCCGGCGCCTACAACGATGCCGCGCTGTCCGGTAACTTCTGCAACTTTGCGGTTGATACCTCGACACTGGCGATCAGCCAGTTGAGCAGTTGTACGGTCGGTGAGACGTTCGGCAGCCCGGCGGTTGCGCAGGTGGCGGCAGTTGACGGCACGCGTTTGCCTCGTCAGCCGAAGTTCAAAGGCACGACCTCGATCCGCTACGAGACGATGCTCGGCGACATGGATGCCTATTTCCAGGGCGCCGCGCTCTATCAGACCGGAGCGACACAGAATCTGAACGTCTACAACAACAACCTGCTGGTATGTCCGGACGAGGCGGATACCCGCACGACGGCCTGTGCCACGAAGGGATTTGTCACCTTCGACTTCTCGGCTGGCATCAAGAAGGACAACTGGCATCTCGATGTGTTTATCCAGAATGCGTTCGACAAGCGCGGGCCTCTGACGATGAACACGTTCTGTTCGATCACGTTCTGCTCGGGCTCGTCGCGCACGTTCCCGGTCAAGCCGCAGTTCATGGGCATCAAGTTCGGACAGAAATTCTAAGTTCCTGACGGAAAGACCCTTCGACCCGCTGCGGATGTTCCGCAGCGGGTCTCTTTTTTGGGGAGCTTGAAAAGCGGGCTAACCGCAGAGTGCTGCCCGTACCGCCTCGATCCGTCCGTGGCTGCGATCCGTCGTGTCGAGGCCTTCGAGCGCGCATGCCGCAAAGCCGGCCATCTGCGCGGTCGCGAAGCTGATCCCGTGGATGTTGCGGCGAAGCGGGACACCGGGAATGGGCCGCGGAAAGCCGGAGGCGAAAAACTGCCCGGAGCCATCCGGTGCCGGGCGGTAGGTTGCGCGGGGGCAATCCCAGTCAAGGCAGACGGAAAGCACGCCATCCAGCGCTCCGGGATAGCAGGGAGTGTCTTCGACAGCACGCGGGGCCACGACTATCGAGCCTGCATGGCATGCCCGTTCAACTGTGGCGGCGAAGGCCGGGGCGTGAGCGGGGTTGGTCGATCCCAGGCTCAGGTTGATGATGTCTGCGCCTTGCGCGATGGCCCAGTCTATCGCCGTAATCAGGGCATAGCCGGTGGTCTTCAGCCCGTCATGGAAGACGCGAATAGGCATGCAGAAGGCTTCCGGCGCCTTTTCCTGAATCGCCGCAGTGACCGCTGTGCCGTGCCCCAGCCGGTCGAGCGTGTCTTCCGGAGCCGTGCCAATCGTTCCGTTGCCGCCGATTGATGCGCCGGGGAGCAGCCGGGATGCATCGATGTGATCGTGCTGCGGATGGACGCCGCTGTCGATAACGGCGATGCGAATGCCGCGCCCTGTTGCCGGATCGCTCATGTTACAGGGGCAGGCCGATCAAGTCTGCGGCCTGCCGGACTTCCGCTTTCCCGTCGGTCAGAGTGATCGTCATGTCGGCCAGTTCGGCCAGAGCCGGCTTGTGTGTGATCACGATGATGGTGGCGGATGGCAAGGCCTGCCTCAGGCCTTCTGCAACCAGACGCTCGGTGTCGCTGTCGAGCGCTGCGGTCGGCTCGTCGAGTATGAGCACCGAAGGCCTGCGCAGCAGTGCGCGGGCGAGGGCAACGCGGTGCCGCTCGCCGGCGGACAGGGCCAGGCCCCGTTCGCCGGCGCGTGTCGCCAGACCTTCCGGAAGGCGGGCGATCAGCGGCGCAAGGCCGGCGAGCCGCGCGGCTTCGGCAATGGCATCGTCGTTTGCTTCAGGACAGGCAAAGGCGATGTTGTTGGCCAATGTGTCGTTGAACAGGTGCGGTGCCTGATCGACAAGCAGGATCGCACGGCGCAGGTCGTTCAGCTTCAAGGTGCACAGATCCATGCCGTCCGCCGTGATCCTGCCTGCGTCGGGGTCAAGGTGACGGACAATCAGATCGGCCATGCTGGACTTGCCTGTGCCGCTGGGCCCCAGAATGGCGCAGAACCGGCCTGCGGGGATGAACAGGTCGATCCCGTCGAGAATTGTCCGGTCGTCGTGGCTAAAGAAGACCTGTTCGAAATGAAGGCCCTGATGAAGGCCGTCGAAGGGCAGCGCATCGGCGCTTTCGATAACGTCGGGGCGAGTGTCGAACAGGGTGAAGATTCTGCCGAGCGAGACGCGCGCGGATGCCAACCCCGAAACCAGCCCCATCAGCACCTGGATCGGAGAAAACAGGCGGGACTGGTACGTCATGAACGCCACCAGCGTGCCGATCGTCATCTTGCCCGCGAAGATCTGTGCGCCGCCGTAGAGAATGATCGCGGACGTCGAGGCAGTCAGCAGGGTGCCGGGCAAGGCGCCTGCGGTGAACGAGGTGAGTTGCATCTTCAGCATCGCTGAAACAAAAGCATCGTTGCGCTTGCGGAACCGGCCGATCTCGTGGGCCTCGGCGTTGAGCGAAGTCACGGTTCGCATACCCATGACGGTATCGACGAGCAGGCTGCCCAGATCCGCGCCCCTTTCTCGCATCACCCGGGTCAGGGCGGTCAGCTTGCGCTGGTAGTGGAGGAAAAGGCCGATGCAGACCGGAATGATGACGACGCCGATCACGAACATCACCGGATCGAGCCACAGCATCATCACCACGCAGCCGACGAGCATCAATACGTTGCTGAGCACCGAAAGCAGGGAGTCCGCAGTTACGCGCTGGATATCGCTGACGTCGCTGTTGATCCGCGACATGAGGTCGCCAAGCCGGAAGCGTGCGTAGAAGCGCGGGGAGAGCCGCTGGAGATGCTGGAGCAGCGCCGCGCGGATATCGAACAGCATGTCGGCTGACGCCGAGACATAGCGGTAGCTTGCCAGCATGTTCAGGGCAAATCCGCCCAGCGAGACGGCGACCATGGCGCCCGCGATCTGGATGAGCGCCTGCATGTCTCCGCGCAGCAGCGCCTTGTCGATCATCAGCTTCGACAGATAGGGCTGCATCAGGTTGAGCGAGGTCGATAGCAGGCTGAGTAGCAGAACCAGCGCCAGCTGCCGGTAATAGGGCCTCAGGAACGGTAGCAGCCTGCGATAGCTCGACCAGCCCGGGATTTCGTCCGCGGGCTGCATCACGCCGCCAGCTCCCGCCGCACAAGGCGGAAACCGTGCAACTCGTAGCGGGGAGGTGGCTCGCGCTCGAGATGCGCGCTGCAGGCGGCGAAGCCCTCGGTCAGCGCTTCCTGCTGGGCACGCCACCAGGGCCCGTTCCCACCCGAAGCATAGAATTCGGAGCAGAGGCGCAAATGGCGCCGCATGGATGCCATCATCATGGCCCGGTAATGGCCAAGGAGCGGTTCCGGGTCTTCTCCGTCATGGATGGCCACTGCGATCGCCGAGACCAGGATCGCCTGCCTCACGGCCAGCGCGGTGCCGTCGCCGCAGATCGGGTCGAACGCCATCGAGGCCGAGCCGCAGGCGAGCAGGCCATCGCGCGCCATGGTGCGCAACATGCGCGGGGTGGTGTCGAACTGCGCGGTCTTGTCAGCGTCAAACTCGATACGAGGGGCGAGGAAGCGGCTCTGGGCCAGCAGTTGGCTGCAAGGTGCGCCGATGGCAAGCAACCAGCCGCTCTCCGCGCTGGAGGGGATCATGAACAGCCAGCCGTCTTCCACGGCTTCGATCCAGCAAGCATCGGCATCGTCCGCTTGGGTCAGGCGAACCGGGGCTGTCTCGCCAACACGGTCGCCAATGCGCCATGTCTGATCGTCCCGTTCAGGGCGCATGGTGGTGATGGTGAATGCGGGATCGTCGGCGGCAGGGGTGTTGGTCGATGGCGCGAAGTCCAGATCGCCAGCTCCGAGCATTACCGCCTGATGGGGCAGGGGGACGGGATCCTGTCCCGCCCAGGCGACGATGCGGCGGGTTATGCGGGGCTTGCCGGAGAAGAGCGAAGGCTGGCCAAGGCAATCCCTGACGAGCGCGCGCGCGGGATCGCTCAGCATGAGTGCGGGTACGGCATTGCGCGCATTGGCTGTGCGGCGGATAGCGGCACCTTCCTGTGTCAGCAGATGATCGCAACACGCCGCCGCGACGCCGCCTCCGGTGATCTCTACCGTCCAGCGCACGCTCAGGGCAGGGTCAGCAGCCCGGCCATGGTGATGTCGTTCGTCAGTTCCCAATCTTGCTCGAACTTCAGTGTTTTCGCGTCGTAGACGGCTATGTCATAGCCGGCGCCGTAAATATACAGCTTCTGCCCGTCACGCGACATGCCGAAATAGAAGCGGGAGCGGCAGGGGAACTCCGCCTTGTCGAGTGCGGCATTGGTCGTCAGGTCGAAATGCCAGAACTCGCAGCGCTTGGCACCGAGCTTGCCGTTGACGGCGACGGTGTAGCCGTGCTTGCCGTCGGGCGTCACTTCCAGCCCCGCCATCTGCTCGGGGGCAGGGCCGATCGGTGTGAAATTGAAAGTGCGTGCCGTCAGGTCGAACCTTGCGATGCCGAACACCTTGTTGTGGATGTAGGGGTCTTCGGAATTGAACACCGAAACATAGACCCCGGGTTCCTTGAGCGTTTCCAGTCCCCCGCCAATGCCGACGTCCTGCATGCCAGGGAAATCCGGCTTCTGGAGGTCGATCCGGTCGACGACTTTCAACGAGGCTGTGTCGACGATCAGGATCTTCTTCTGGAAGATGTAGAGCGACTTGCCGTCGGGTGCCATGGCAAACCGGGTCCGATAGCCGGGCCCTTCATCCTTGGGATCGAAATCCACAGACTTGACGATCTGGCCGGTCTTGAGATCGACCTTCATGAAGCGCGGCTTGCTGAAGCGGTAGAGGTCCGCTTCCTTGTCCATGCGGGTGCCGACAATGTAGAAGTAGCGGCCGCTCGGATCGGGGACGCCGCCGCTGAAGCGGTAACGCGTCACGGGCGTGTTGAGGCTCAGGCTCGAGATGATCTTGCGTGACGCCGCATCCATCACTTCGATGCCACTCGTCGTCAGCGTGGTGATGTAGATCCGCTTGCCGTCGGCCGAGAACTGGAGGTTCGTGGGAAGGCCGGACTTGAGATCCACCTTCTGGACAACTTTGCCGCTGACATCGTCCACCATCTGGATCTGGTCGGGATAGCCACCAAGCACGATCGTGGAGGCCTGAACGGACGCTGCGGCGGTGGTGGCGCAAAGGGCCGCGAGTGCAAGGCGAAACATCTTCATGCTGAGGGCTCTTCCTCGAGAAATGCGTCTGGGCGGGCGGGGCGTGCCGGTCAGGGGAAGACGAGATCCAGATTGCGCCAGTCCTTGGTGGCAACGGCGCAGTTGCTGGCCCAGTCGGGCGAGTAGTTGACGTGGTCGGGAACCTGCACCGGCCAGAAGCAGGTGACGTAGCAGTCGTAGATGTCGCGCTCGACGGGCTGGCACAGGCCTGCCGTGCCGCCGCCCGCATCGACTTCCCAGCCGGGCGAGAAGGACAGGGTGCAGCCCATCGGGACGTGCGGCTTGGGAGTCGGCTGCTGGAGGGCGACGACGTCCTCTTCCATCAGCGATGCGGTTTCATCGATCCGGGCTGCCTTCCGGTTGACGGGGCGAAGATGCTTCATGACAGGCCCTTTCGTGCTGCAAAGCGTTCCAGGAATTCGGGATTGAGCACGCTGACCGCGCCGTAGATGCGCAGGCAGGTGTCGGTCCATTCGCGGATCCAGTCGCAATAATGGAGGTTGGCGTGGCCGGTGTCGCCATAGCGCACGAAGGCCTCGTGATGGCATCCTCCGGCGCACAGCGGGCGCGCCCAGCAGCTCTGGCACTCGTACTTGGCACCGACGTGCCCACGCGACAGGAAGTCCTCGCGTTTCTCCATGTCGATATCGGTAGAGATATGGCCCAGAGTATGGGTATCGGCATCGGTGAAGCGGTGGCAGGGTGAAAGATCCCCCGAGGGGCTGACACCGAGCAGGCCGAGCCCGGCACCGCAGGGATGGGACTTGTTCACGCCCTGGATCAGTTCGCCGATCGTCTCGCTGACGTTCGAGAAGCCGTGCATCTCGCCGCGCAGCGCATGTTCGAGCCATTCGTCGGCCAGTTCGTGGAACTGGCGCAGGACTTCGTCCATGCCGTTGTCGTCGATCATGTAGTCGCGCTCGCCCGAGTTGGTGACGGGCGCGAAGCCGACCTCGTGAAAGCCCAGGTCTTCCTTGAGGTGGCGGTAGATACGGATCACGTCGGTCACGCCATCGGTCAGCGTCACGCGGGCGGTAATGGCGCGGGTCTTGTGGTTGGCGATCAGCTTGCGCAGGCGCGGCTCGATGACGGCGTAGCTGCCCTTGCCCGATTTGTAGACGCGACGCTTGTCCTGAAGATCGGGCGGGCCGTCCATGCTGACGGTGACGCCGATCTCGTTGTCCGAAAGGAATGCGATGATCTCGTCGGTCAGGAGCGTGGCATTGGTCGTCAGGCTGAAACCGATGCCGCGATCCTGAGCTTTCGCCTGTTCGCGGGCGTAGAGAACGACCTCGCGAAGCAGGGGAAAGTTCATTAGCGTCTCGCCGCCGAAGAAGGTGATGTGGACGGCCTGCCTGCCGCCGGACTTGCGCAGCAGGAAATCGACCGAGGTCTTGGCCGTTTCCAGCGACATGAACTTGGGCTTGCCCTGCGGCGTGGCGATCTTGTCCGCGCCGAACTCATAGCAGTAGGTGCAGGCGAGGTTGCACTGGTTGGTGATGTTGAGCACCAGCGCCTGCAACGGGAAATCGGCCGGAGGAGCGCTCGGCGCGGGGGCGGGCGAAAGGCGCGCCTTGTCCGAAACGATACCCTGCACGAACAGCAGTTCGCGGATCAGCTCCTCGGCATCCTGGCGGGTATAGCCGCTTTCCAGCAGCGCCTCGACGAGTTCGCCGTGGCTCAGCTCTTCGGTTTCGAGCCTGCGC
Organism: Novosphingobium album (ex Hu et al. 2023); assembly: GCF_022832385.1. Taxonomy (GTDB): domain Bacteria; phylum Pseudomonadota; class Alphaproteobacteria; order Sphingomonadales; family Sphingomonadaceae; genus Novosphingobium; species Novosphingobium album. The sequence goes on along the minus strand of NZ_JALHLE010000011.1, from coordinate 4,465 downwards.
AGGACGGCATGGGCGCCTTCGTCGAGCGCGAAGATGGCACCTGCTGAAACCAGATACATGAATGGCTGATCGGCCGCGCTGAATTCATGCATTTCACCCAGACGGTAGCGACCCGAAGGGATAACGGTCATATCGTTCATTGCGAAACCTCCGGCTGGTCCCAACGCTTGTAGGCAGGCACGGTCGTGACGAGGTAGGCCTGCGCGCTCATCGGCTTGCCTTCCTTATCCTTCAGCGTCTTGGCGGTCGCAACAATCCAGACTTCGCCATAGTTGTTGCGGCTGAACCGCCGTTCCGGGTTCGGCCCTTCGACGTTCGGCGTGAAGAAGCCCACCTTGTCGAGCTGGCCGACGTATTTGACGTCATTGTCGTAAGTGACGGTCGGGAATTCCTTCATGGCCCAGTCGGCGTCGACCGTCATGATGGGGAAATCGTCGTCAGTGCCGGTCTTGCCATCCGGTCCGGCGGACCAGGCCGTGGCTTCGAACTGTTCGTACCCTTTGCCGTACTTGATGCCGCCGAGGTGGGCGAGAGCGGTCTCGGGCGTGACCTTCATGTAATCGACGGAGCCATAGACCGGTAAAGCCTTGGGCAGGACGACGCCGTTGAGAGCGACGTCATGGAGACCGACGATGGCTTCTGCCGAAACGTCGATGGTCGCCACCGCTTCGCTTGGGGAGAGGACGGCAACCTTGCGCACCGTGACGCCGCCGCCGAAGTCCAGATCTGCTGCGGACAGGTCCGCGGGAAGCGACGCCCCGTAGATGTGCAGGCCCATGGCCTTGGTGCCGGTCTTGACGCCCAGGGGTGAAACTGCAGCCAGCACCGGACCACCGGTGACGCGGGTCATTTTCACATCCAGACCGAACTCGTGATATTCGCCCCAGTACCAGCGGCCTTCGGCGCTGGACTGGTCGGGGGCAAACCACATCGTTTCGCGCAAGGTGCCCGTCATGTCGGCGGGCGTTGCGGGCTGGGTGCCGCCGGCGGAGGTGCCGCGCCAGGAATACCCCGAATAGACGAGGCCCTTACCAGAGCGCGTCATGGTCTTTCCGGTTTCGAGCGAGCGCAGCGTCGTGGTGGTCGTGAAGTCGTCGCCAGCAGGTGCGATCGTCATCTCGCCCACAAAACGGCCCTGTCCGCGCAGCTTGCCGGAAATCAGCCATTTACCTGCCAGTTTCGGGGTGCGGATACGCGGGCGCCAGTCCGCCCATGCCTTGCTGTGAAGACCGGCTTCCTTGGTGAGCCAAGCAAGGGCGACCTGGCCCCGGGTGGCGGGCTTTTTCGAAGAGTCTGCGCTGGCAGCTTCACCTTCCGCCGCATGATCGATCTGAACTTCGGCCTGAGAGTAGAGCGCTTTGTGCATGTTCTGCAGCAGGCCCCATTCACGGTGGCTGCGGCGCGACGACATCGGCTGGGCAAAGGCATGGCAGGAAGCGCAGCCTTGGTGAATGGTTTCGTTGGGGATGATTGTCTCATCCAGGATCCGGCGCTCGGCAAAGTACATGACCGGCTTGGCCTCTTCCGGTGCCAGACCATGCCAGGTGCCGAGGTATTTGACCACGGATCGTGCTTCCTCGGGCGTGATGGACAGGCCGTTGAGCTTGATCATGCGCTTGATTGCCTGCGACCACCCTTCAGGCGTCGCGCGGATCCAGGAAATGCGCGAGAGATTACCCTTTTCGTCGGGGGCATGGCACGAACCGCACTTCTCGAGGGTCAAAGGATCGGTCACCGGGATACCCGCATCCTTCTCGGACCAGTCCGCCGGATCGAGGTCCAGCTCATTGTCCGTGTTGACTTGCGCGACGACGATCGATGCGGAAAAAATGGTCGAGGCGAGCAATGGCATGAGCAAGAGTTTGCGCTTGCTCGCATAGTGCCGGGCACCGTGCAGAAGTGCTTGCCGAGAAGTTGGGGCAGGTTGCTTGTATGCTGTGCCGCCGCACGTTTTTCCGTTACCATCGTCGTGTGCAGCGGTCATGTTTGAAATGCCCCCAAAGACCAGAAATCTGCGGACTTTCGATCCGGTGAATCGAAATATAGGACGATTGTCAAAATTAGGTCAAGCGACAATTTTTGTGCGAGTGCGAAATGCTGGACGGGCTTGTTTTTCGACTGCTTGCAACTGTTTGATGCGCGAATTTCCGTGGTCCGGCAGGTGTACCTGTGAGCCGTTCTTTCGGGGGGCAATGGAATGGACTGCCATCCGTCGATTCTTGGCGCCGTCTTGTATCGGGCCTCTATCCTCAGGTGGGTGTCCTGGGCCACTTGCAAGAGGCGCTTGCAGTCAGAACTGCGCGTTTATCAGGAAGCCGTCCCGGGCTTCCCGGCGTATCGGCCAAAGACGTGGCTTCAGCGATCCTGCCTCCGCAAACAGAAGCATCAGGCACGCGGCCGCAATCGCCAGAACGGCGGCTGCCAGCAAGCCGGTGCGACCGAAGATTCCCGACGCCAGCGATCCCGTGAGCGGGCCCATGATCATGCCAAGCGCATGCGTGCAGGCGACGAAGCGGCGGAACAGGCTGTCGCGGCTGGCGGCGCTCGCGAGACCCGAACTGCGCACGATGATGGCGGTTGATCCGATGTTGAGCAGCACGATGGCTGCAATGAACGCCGTGGCGCCACCGCTATGGGTCGCGGCGATCGGAGTGAGAAGTGAAAGGCCTGCCAGCAGCCCGGTGATCGGCGGAGGCACAATGGACCGCTCCCGCATGACGAGAAACGCCGTGCCTGCGCCCGCCAGCGATCCAAGTGCCACCGCCTGGCCGATGACGGCTTCCGAAATGCCGGCCTCTACGGCCAGCGCGCCGGAAAAAGTCCAGACCATCATCGTGGAACAGATGAAAAGCAGGGTCGCGCCTGCTGTTGCCCAGGCCCGGAACGTCGTTTCCTCTCGTTCCAGCAGGTCAGCGGGCTCGGCGTGATGCTGGTACTGAGCCGTGGACTCCGAGAATACGACAAGCATCAGGGCGCCAAGAGGAGCTGCCGCCAATGTCGTCAGTGCCATGGCCGGGCCGAAAACACTCGCTATGGCCGGGAGACCCACGGCTATGCCGGTCGAGAGCATCAACTGGCAGAGGAAGACTGCGCCATAGGCACCGTGCGGGCGATTCGTCGCCGCATTGCTCATAGCCTGGGTGTAAAGCATGCCCATCGCGGCCCCGTAGATGGCGCGCACTGCCAGTAGGGCTGCGAACGGCGTGGCATGAGGTGTTGCCAGCGCTGCAATCACTGCGAATCCGGCTGCAAGTGTAAATCCGGCACGGGGAATGTGTGTCCCCCAGCGCCATGTCAGCAGCGAGCCGATGGCCATGCCGGACTGCGTGGCGCTGACGATCCAGCCGTGAAATTCCGGAGCCATGCCGTGAACCGAAGACAGCAGCGTGAGGAAGACGGGGTCTATGCCTGGTTGCAGGCATCCGACACAGGCCAGAACTACGGCAGAAAGGACGAGACGTTCCCCAGACGATCGAAACACTGGACACCCCCACAGCAGATCAGTCGCGCTCAAGGCGCGGACCCTGCAGGACTCCCCTCCGATTCGTTCAGGATGAACGCCTTGTCATGTCGGCAATGTCACCCGGCTTTGTCGATTTGACAAGGTCGATGAACCACGATGCTGAAATTGCTGTGATGGCCGCCATCTTGTCGTTCCAGGGCTTCTTGTAGCCGAGGAAGGGGGTCGTGCCTTCCATGGAGGCGCTGATGAAGAGCGAAAGCGTGTGGACTTCGTCGGGGCTCAGGGCGGGATTGATCCGCTGGACATATTCGCCGATGACGTCGTGGACCTTGGCGTAGAAACCTCGAACCCGTTCCGCGATGAAGTCGTTGTGATTGGCCAGCGCCCACAGTTCCGTGAACAGGTGCGTGGTTCGCTTTGAGCAGATGTCGTCCAGGCAAATGACAATGACGAGCCGGAGGCGTTCTTCGTCGGAGAGGTCCGGCTGGCGTACGTTGACGTCCAGCTTGGTGTTGTAGTTCTCCATGATATCGTCCAGCAGAACCTGAACGAGCATTTCCTTTTTCGGAAAGTGATAGCTGACGTTTCCGACACGAAGCCCGCATTCGGTCGCGATGCGCCTGACGGTAAAAGCCTCGGCGCCTTCCTCGATCAGGACATCGTGCGCTGCCTTCAGAATGGCATCGACTGTTTCGGTGCCGCGCGAGTAGATCCCCGGGCGCGTCGGCGCAAGTTCGGTATCGGCCATAACGCCTACTACTCTCTATTCCTCTCCCGGACCACCCCCCCCCCCACACACACACACCCTACCATGACGTTCCGTATGGATGGGGCGGCCTTTGACAATTGCGTCTTGACCAAATCTTGATGATCGTCCTATTTTTGCATTGCGTTCAGCCCCCATCCTTGAGGAGCGGCAATGCCAGGCAAGAGGTCAAGGTTGAGCCGCGCCACGTCGGTGGCCTGCAGATGTTCTGAACGATAAGTTGGCGGACTAGAGGC
>NZ_JALHLE010000010.1 GCF_022832385.1 Novosphingobium album (ex Hu et al. 2023) | reverse complement strand
CGGCGGGGGCGGCGGAGGAGCAGCCGGTTCGCCGAAGTTGTACGCCAGGGTGCCCATCAGCGAGTGCGAACGCCAGCGGGTGCTCAGCGAGGCGCCGGTGGGGTCAACCAGATCGACATTATTGACGTTCATGAAGCGATACTTCACGCCCACGTCCCAGTGATCGTTGATCGGGGCGCGAATGCCGGCAATCGCCTGCCAGGCGAAGCCGCTGTCAGAGTCGTCGAGTGCATCGAAATCGACGCGGGCGACGCCTACGCCGCCGCCGATGAAGCCCTGAAGGCCATCGTCGGGACCGAAGTCGAGCAGGCCGTTGACCATGAACGACAGGTTGCTGGCATCAGTCCCGCCGGTGTACTTGACCTCGGCCTGGCGATAGCTGGCTTCGGTTTCCAGACGGAAACCACCGAAGTCATAACCGACAACGGCACCGCCGTCGAACCCGGCCTTGAATTCTGCAGTATCGACGTTGCTGACGCCATCGACGTCAACATCGGCGTCTTCAACGATCATGCCGCCGAAGTCGAGTTCAAGGTACCAAGCATTGTCTCGTGCGAAAGCGGGAGTAGCGATAGCAGTAGATGCCAGCGCCAGCCCTATGACGAGTTTCCTCATACGTTTCCCCTACTAGTAGAGATGTGGAGCCACCGAGTGCGCGGAGTATCTAACCCCTCCGGAAACCGGGCGCAAGCGCACAATGACAGCGACTGTTGCAATAATGTCGCTATTTCGGGGGCTTGGATCTCCATTTTGCCAAGTTGACGGAAAATCGACGGCACGGAACGTCCCCTGTGTGTTTACAATTGGTTAAACCGGCGGAAAGATACCTGCGGCCCGCAGGGCAACGATCAGTTCGCTGAGTGCTGCCCGGGCTTCCACATCAACGGTCGTGCCGCCGGCAGGTTCCGCGACGAGCGACGCTTTTTTCCATGAGCCGAAATAGAGCCGTTCCTGGCCGGAGGAAATGTCGAACACGCGCATGCCGTCGCGCGGGGTGACGAACAGCCAGTTTCCGGCCTGACGGCAGGCCAGCGTCTGGTCGAGGCCCTCCCATTCTCCTGACGCACCGGCTGCCACGAGCCAGTTCTGCCCGTCTTCCGGCGATGCGGGCGGCGTGGCGGTCTCGCCTTCGATGCTGCAATGAAGCAGCGCATCAGCTGTCGCAAAAGCCTCATTCACGAAAGTCTCCTTCTGTGCCTGCCCGGAATAGAGCAGGGGAAGGGCAAATCGAGGACTGGCGCTCTCGAACACCACGGGATCGCTCATGGGAAACTCCTGTTCTGCGGTTTTCAGGGAAGGGTGCAAAGTGAAAGGGGCTCGGACAGCCCGTGCGTTCCTTGCTGGCGGACCCGGAGTTGCCCGCCGGGTGCGAGGGCGGCCAGGTCAGAAAGCTGTGCACTGGAAATGTCGAGTTGCGGCTCGCCGAGGAACCATAGCGCCGCTGGCATATCGAGGGGCCCGAGCGTGACGAGATAGGTTTCGGTCTGTTCGACGAGGGGCATGTCGATCCCGTCCTGCCATTGCCATCCACCGCGGGCCCGCCGGGTCCAGTTCAGACGCCAGGCGCCGTCCGCAAGGATGGTCCGGCGCGGGTGCACGGGGGCGAGCGGGCGCAAGGTAATGCCGCTCAGCAGTACCGGCACTGTCACCGGTTCGGGGTCGTTACGGCCCACGGCGGCGACCTGCCGGCCGCTATTGTTGCCGAGCACGGACGGATCGAGTGGCACCGGGCGGGCATCCAGCAGGACGAACGGTTCGCCGATCACATGCGCGGTGATGGCCGATTCGGTGCCGCCGCGTCCGCGCAGAAGCCCTTCCAGGCGCCAGGTTCCATCACCCAGCGGCGTGGCATGGGCGAACTGGAGAATCTCTTCCCCGGCCATTGCGAGATTCGCGCCGTCTGCAAGCTGCTCCATGGTGGCCGAAACAAGCTGCATGGCCGGATCGCCCAACGCGACCTCAAGCTGCGAAACGCGGTCGAGCAACAGCGGATTCCCGGGGGGTAGGTTGGCGGTGACGGTGCCGGTCACACTCCGTGTGCGGCCGCTCTGTCCGAGCGGATGCAGGTCGCCATCGCCATGGTCGGCATAGAGGGCGGCGCCGGCCCAGTTCGCGGTCGAGCTCGAAACGGCGGCAAAGGGGCGCGGCGTGTCGAGGCCCGCGCCGGTGCTGTCGAGCGGCAATTCGTAGGCAACCAGCGTGGTGGTGCCGAGCGGTTCGTCGGGTGCAGGATTGGCCCGTCCGGCATCGGCCAACAGGTCAGGGGAGACATCGGCTCCAGCCGGAGCAACCCGTTCCAGGGTGAGCTCGACGCCGCCTTCGCGCCACTCCCAGTCGCGTAACCGCCAACGTCCGGCGATGCCGGGCACCGTGACGATGGAGCCCGGTGCAACGGCCGGATCGAGTTCGCAGGTGCGCCACGATATCCGGTCACGGGTCCAGTCGATCCGGCGTGCACTCTGCTCGATCAACGCCCGGGCAGAGGCGGCGTCGAGCGCGGCGGGCAATTCGATCGTTTCCGGCTCGCCCGGACCAGCCTGTCCTGACGCGCGCTGGACGCTGGCCTGGTAGTCACGGCCCACATCATAATAGCGCATGACCGAGGATGGTCTTTCAGGTGGCGGTTCGCGGTGGCGGGTGAAGCCGGACGCGCCGCCGAAGGATTCATCGCTTGCCGAGACGGCTGCTTCGGGAAGCATGACGGCGCTGTCCTGCAGCCGTTCGCGCGCGATCACCAGTTGTTCGCCACCGGCGTCGGCTCCGAGCGGGAAGATCTGGCCGAGCACTTGCAGGCTTTCGGCTAGCGGGCCGCTGCTGGAGAAACCGGCGATGGTTTCCAGTGGGACGGCAGCGTCGGTATCGTCGGCTAGGTCGCCGATAACGTCCGCAAGATCGAAGCTCTCGTCCGCGATCACTTCGAATGTCAGGGCCGGAATGTGATTGTAGTATTCCGAAAGATCGAGGTCCTCGAAGACCACATAGGCCAGATCGCGACAGGCGGGGCAGCGGGCCTCACCTTCGGCAGACAGGATCAGGGGATCGGGCTGCTGGTCGCCCACGCCTGTGTGGATACGCAGTGTGCCCGCCACCTTGAGGTCGCCCGCCTCGCCGCGCAGCAGCTTGCCGTCAGCCCAGATGCGGCCAATACCGAGGATCGGGCGGCTGGCGAGTGCAACAGCGAAATTGGCGGTGTAGCTGTAAGTTGTGGCGGAAGGAGAGCCCTTGCCGGTTCCCTGCGTTTCGCTGTGCTCGACGAGATCGGTCGCCCAGATGATCGAGCCGGCCACGCGCATCCGTCCGAAGTGGCGGGGCAGTACTTCGCCATAACTGGAGGCGCTGACTGCCAGTTCGGTCAGGCGCGGCCCCTTGCGGCTGGACGGTCCGAAAAGGGATGTATCCACCTGCCGCCCGATCAGCGAGCCGATGGCACCGCCAACCGGGCCGCCCAGGATCGTACCCAGAGTGCCGAAAACGATCGTGGCCATGTCAATTCCTCAGGGAAGGGGACGCCAATGGCGGCTAACAGCCCAGCCTGCGGGCAAGGGGCCTTCAACGACACGCCGGAGCCCGGCATGGGCATGGACGAAGCGGCATGGTCCCGTCGCAATCATCAGGTGTTGCTGGCAGGGGCCGGGCTGGACGAAAAGCACATCGCCCGGTTCGGGCTGTCCGTGTGTTTCGAACAGGCCAAGACGGGCCGCGATGTCAGCCAGAGGAGGCAGCCGCCGCGAGCGCAAGGTGTAGCGCGCGGGGAGGCGCGTTGTGATCCCGCAGGCAGAGCACGCCGCTTCCAGCACGCCAATACAGTCAAGCCCCGACCGCGGATCCCGCCCATGCAGGCGAAACGGAACGCCAACCAATTCGCGGGCCGCTAGCGCGAGTCCGGAACCGGTCACTGGACCGGCCCGGGATAGCGCGTGAGCAAGTCATTGCCCGGCAGGAACGGCTCGCCCCGGAAATTGACGGCATTGCCAAATCGCGTGGCGCAGGTTTCGAGCGTGTGATCGCACCCTTCGCGCAACAGAACGCGGGTTCCGGCTGCGGCAGTGGTGTCGATGGGAACATCAAGGACGAGGCCGCCGGAGCCGTCATTTGCCATGATTCCCGCGGTCAGGCCCGCCTGCGGCCCGTCGAGCCAGCGCAGCGTCCCGCCCGCGAAAATGGCTGGATCAGGCGCTTCTTCTAACGTGGCGGAATTGGCGGCCTCATCCAGCGCAGCCAGTGTCATTTCATGGGTAAAAAGGGGCGCGTTGAGATTGCATCCCGGCCCGCAAAAGGCCGCACGGCACGAGGGGCTGGTGCGCGGCACGAAATCGCGCTCCAGTTCAGCCTTGCGCGAGGCGAGACCGGCCGTGAACTGCCCGTCTTCCTCCGAGACCGCGCCCATCGTCCCGGCATAGAGGACTTCGTGTTCGCCGCTCTCCCAGTCCACCACGCCGATGCGCACTTGCGCGCCGTCGAAACGGCCGGCGGCTAGATCTGCGCTGGTGATCGCCTCGTGCGTGATGGCGCCGCGTGCTTCGGCGCTGTCGGGTTCGAAATCGGCTGACCGGCGGATCGCCGAGGGCACCATTCCGGGCGAGGCGCGGTGCAGCACGCCGTCGAACCACAAGTCGCGGTCATGACTGGTGAAGCCGAGAGTCACTCCGTCACGGCGCAGGATGCGCCAGAACGTGGCGGCGGTTTCGAGATCCGCCGCAAACCAGACCCGGCTCATGATGCCTCCCGGATTTCGACCACCGGCACGCTGGGGGCCTCGCCCGCCGCGAAGGCTGCGCCGGAGATTTCCAGCTGATCCTCGGCAAAGCGCACCGGCACATCGAACAGGAATCCTGCGCGAACTACCGAACCCTCGGGTGGCGGATCGTCGAAGGCGATCATGCCCAGATCGCCGAACGTCCAGTTTCCGGCCTGCACGGCGCCGTCGATGGACACGAGGATCGTTTCGAAATCCGGCCGGGTGATCCTGCGGGCTTGCGGGTCTTCACCGTCTCCGTATGACTTTGCCAGCGCGAATTCGGTCGCGAGCCCGTCGCCGGTGCCCAGAACCTGATCGAACGCAGTGGGCGTGCCGGTCATGCCGTTCGAACTGAAATCCGTGGGATCGCGTAGAAGGAACCCGCGCGCGGGGCCGCGGCGCGCGCGGTAGAAGGCGATCAGCACGCCCATCTCGGCTTCCGACCGCACACCGGGCCCGAGATCGAAGCGCAGCCGTGCGTTCGACCACAGGCTGTTGCGGCGCTCAAAGCCGGATGCGGTCACGGCGACACTGGTCGAGAATTCGGGCGTGACCATGGCGTCGCGTCCCAGTGCGAGCGGGTAGGAAACATCATCGAAGGCCTGCATGACGTCGGCTCCTGAATTGGCGGCAGAGGGCAAGCGCACGTATCCGTCGCGGGCGATCTGCGGCAGCGCCCAGACCGCCACTTCGTGGGGAGCGCGGGAGAGTGCCTCGTCGATCCCTGCATCGATTAGGCGCCATTGGCCGCTGTCGGCGGGATCAAGCACGAAACCCGCGAGGTAGTCCTGCTCCGCAGGCGGATAGCCGAGGCGGGTATTCACCTCGGTATAGGATTTCCGGCGCAACCCGTCGGCTCCTGCGGTCAGCCAGTCGTAGTCTTCCACCTGCAGCCGGTCGAATGCGGGGGCGGCCCAGCCCAGCGGCAGGTTCGCGCGCTTCAGTTCTGGCATGTCCGCGGCGAGCAGCGTCGGGGTGAACACGAGTGCCAGCGCTTCGGTGGGCGCGGGATCGGCTGCCGCGCGCACCGCGCTCACCAGATCGGCGGTCGATTGCGCCAGCAGCGCGCCTGCGGCATCGAGCAGGTCCGTCTGCGCCGTGTCCAGACTGGCGCGCATGTCGGGGATTGCTGGCGGTGATCCTCCGAAAGCGGTGGTGGCGGCATCGTCGTAGAGACAGATGCGCCCGTCGGGAAACGTCCACCACCACGGCTCGCCGACCTGAAAGCGTACCGGTGCCCCTGCCTCGATCATCAGGCCGGTGAAGGCGCTGGCCACCGATTGCAGCCAGCCCATGGCATCGCCGTTCGCAGGCGAGAGCAGGGTCGAAGGTGGATCCCAGCCAGTCTGCGCCGGGTTGCCCAGTCCGTCGCGCTGCTTCCATGCGTTCGGGCAATGCTGATCCAGTACCTCGTATGACAGGGATGCGACCGGGCTGAAGCCCATCGCCTTGCATTCGGCGAAGAAAGCCTGGTGCCAGGCGCGTGCCGGGGTGTTGAGCGGATCGGTACTCTGCCCGGCGAGATAGGCACCCGCATCATGGACCAGCCGGAAGTAATGGCTCATCCCCACGTAGAGGATCACCGAGCCGCGATAGCCCAGCTGGCGGATGTTTCTGAGCAGCCGCGCCGGGGTTTGCACGCCCTGATCGTCGAAGCCGGTGGCCAGCGCGAGGCCATGCGGTGGCACCATGACGTCACCGGTCTCCAGCATGGCGCGGGCACCATCGGTTGTGATTCCGGTCATCTCGATCCAGCCCTCGGCTTCGGCGTCCAGCGGATCTGCGCTGCCGTCATAACCGGGCGGCGCGAAGGAGATGAACATGCGGTCGATATCGCCGGGCCAGACCGTTTTGCCCGGCAGCGAGAACCCGGCCTCCAGATCGGCGAAGTCGAGGGTAATCTCAGCGTCTTCGCTAGTGCCCTCAGCGTAATTCCATAGCCGTACGTACCAAGTGCGGGCATCACCGTTTTCGTCGCGCCCTTCGATCGTCAGCGTCGGGCCATAGACGGCATCGAGTGGCAGAACGCCGCCCGAACGCCAGCGGAAACGCAGCGAAGTATGCGCGTAGTTGCGGTCCGTCCTGTAGGCGAGCAGCGGGTGATCGAGCGTGTCCACGCTTGCCCAGATCAGCCCGCCGAGATCGCCCTTGCGCAGGAACGAGGCATCCACGCGCAGCGTATCCGGGCCGGTCGATACGACTGTGGCCATCATCGGGCGCGGGAAATTGACGGTCCAGAAGCGCGGATCGAAGCGCATGATCCAGTCGCTGGCCTGACCCTGACGCTTGCTTGCAAGCCAGAATGCCATGGGGGTGTGCTCCGGTCAGTTGCCGGAAAGTGCGCGGCGGACCGCGCTCGCGACTTGCCGGGCGGAACGTTGGAGCGACTGCGGCGTGCTGCTGGTGCGCGGGGCCGTGACATTGATCGCGACCCGCACATCGCGGCTGGCAGGTGCGCTGCTGGTTTCGACGCGGCCAGCCGACGTGGGAACGAACAGTTCAGGTCCCTTCTCGCCCACCACATAGCCGCGGCCGGGGGAGACATTGCCGCCTGTCGCACGGCCGGGGAGGCCGAGCACGCTGGACAGAAGCCCTGCGAAGTTGAAGAATCCGTTGCTGCCGGAAGGGCTGCCGCCGATGGATGAGACCAGCGTCTGCGCGGCCTGGGCGGCGATCTCGTCGAACGCGGACAAGGCCACGCGTTTCAGATCGTCGAAACCCAGGCTGCCGCTGCGGATGGCCCCGGCAAGGCCCTTTTCGAGTGCATCGCCCGCTTTGGTGAAACCGGGCACGAGATCGCCATCCACCGCGCTGCGCTTCGTCGCGATGTCACGGGCGAAGCCGTCCGTACTGGCGCGGACGTCCACCAGCAGGCTGTCGATTTCATCGGTCATGATCGTGCTCCATCAGCCTTTGCAGGGTTTCGCGGTCGAGCCCGGACCGGGCTGTGCCGGGGGCCAGCAGGCCCAGTGCGGCGGCCAGCTCCGCGGGTGTTGCGGCCCAGAACTCGTGCGGCCGCCAGTGGAGAATGCGGGCGGCGAGCGCACACAGGGTCAGGGCCGCCGGAGCGAAGCACGCGGGGCTCACCCCGTGCCTTTCAGGATCTGCGACAGCAGCATTCGCAGCGGCGCGGCGCAGGCTGCAAGGCCTTGTGCCATGACGGCAGTGGCTACCGCCTCGCGCGAAACTTCGTCGCGACGGACAAGGCAGTGCCAGAACAGCGCGGCCATCTCGCCGAGGCGCAGTTCGCCAGCACCCGCCCGTTCGACCAGCGCGAAGAGAGGGCCAAGTTCCTCTTCTGCCGCGACGAGTGCCGAGAAACTCGGGCGCAGGACATGGGCAGCGCCGCCGATCACCAGCATGGCTTCACCGCGCAAGGGATTGGCCGGCTCATCCTGAGCTTGTCGAAGGGGCATCAAACGGTCGCCACTTCGCCCGAGCTTTCAAGCTGGAGCGTGTAATTGCGCTCTCCGTTGAAATCGCCGGCATAGTCGAGCCGCTGGACGAGGAACTGGCCGCGTAATTTCTCGCCATCCTCGAAGCTCAGTTCGTAGTCGTCGATGGTTCCGGCCATTGCATTGGCGCGAATCTGCGTTTCGGCTGCGCCGCCGAGGAAGATCCCGGCAGCACTCACCGATACGGAGCGCACGCCCGCACCCGAGAGCAATTCGCGCCAGCCGCCGCTGTCCTTGCTGGTGACGGTGACGGCTTCGCCTGTCACCGACATCTGCGTGGTGCGCAGCCCGGCGACAGTCTGGTATGTGGCGGGCGCGCCGCCATCGGAAATCTTGAGAAGGAAGGCACTGCCTTTCTGGGCGGTCATAGCGGGGCTCCTTTAGAAAGGTGGGGCTTCGACAAGCTCAGCCTGAGCAGGATCGGGACAATGTGTTTTCCTTCTTCCGCTCATCCTGAGCCTGTCGAAGGATGGTTCCGCGCATCACGCCGCGATCAGGCGGAAGCGGTATTCGAGCAGGATCGCGCGGCGGCTCTCGCCGCGCTGCTCGGCGCGGGCGCGCAGGAACTGGATCGTGGTGATCGAGTAGTCCGCCTGTGTGCGCGGCAGGCTTTCGATGCGCGCCTCGATCGCTGATACCAGCGCGGCCGCGGCATCGGGGGTGTCGCCCCGGCAATGCAGTTCGAGCGCCACGCGTACTTCGCGGCCCGCGGCGGTCTTGCAGCTCCAGTCGGCGCTGGCGCTGGCGGCGATCGCCAGCCAGGGCAGGCTGGTGCGCGAAGGCACCTCCTCGGTGATGGCATTGAGCTGGCCGGACAGCGTTGCGTCGGCCGCCAGCCAGCTCAGCAGAGCGGCACGCAGGGCGATTTCCATAAGCTATCCCTTCGTGAACAACGGCCAGATGAGGTCCGGGCGGCGCCAGCGGGTCTCATCACCCCGCGCAGCCAGAACGCGCGTTTGCAGATGTGCGGCGGCAAGCGTGCGGGCGCGCCGTACCAACTGCGTGGCGAGAGCATCGAAGCCTGCGCGGACCCCGATCCATGCGCCGCTCATGTCAGGTGCATCCGCCGCCAGGGCCGCCACAGTGCCGCTACTGAAGCGGGGGGCAGCGGCGCTGCGCCGCCGGCCTCCCGTTCACGATGCTGATGCGCGGCAAGGCGGATCAACCCGTGGCGCAGCGATTCGGGAAGAGCATCCCAGTCTGCCGCCAGACCGGCGGTGAAGCTGACGACGATCCGGGTTGTGCTGTCCAACAGCGGCAGGCGCACGCGGCCGGTGCCATCGGACGCGAGGTCTATTTCATAGGCCGAAGGATCGAGGGCGGTGCGGTTGCCGCTGGCATCGAGGCTTTCCACCAAACCGATCGCCTGCACTGGCCGCGTGGCGAGCGTGTGCCAGCCGGCATCGGCGCTCAGCACCTCCTCGCATTCCGTCTCCAGAGGCATTTGCCCGGTGAAGGCCTCACACACGTCGAGCGCGGCGGTGAGCAGCGAGAGCAGCGGTGCGTCGTCCGTTGCCGTTGTTATGCCGAGCCATTGCTTGAGCTCGGCCAATGCCGTGCCGGGCAGGGCCGGGCGTGAAAGGATGACCCGGTTCATGGGCGTCTCCGGTCAGGAAGGAAAAGGGGCGCCCGCGCCGCCGGAGGGGACGGCAGCCGCGGGCGCGATCGCAGCGTCAGGCCGCGATCTTGAGCAGCTTGATCGCGTCCGAATCGAGGACTTGTCCGCCGATCCGCTTGGTCGCGTAGAAGTGGACGAAGGGCTTGTTGGTGAAGGGATCGCGCAGGATCGCGGTCGCGCTGCGTTCGGCGATCAGGTAGCCGGCGCGGAAGTTGCCGAAGGCGATCGGGCAGGCATCAGCAGCGACGTCGGGCATGTCCTCGGCCTCGGCAACCGGATAGCCGAGCAGGCGGTCCGGCTGGCCGTCCACCAGTCCCGGCTGCCACAGGAAGGCACCGTCGCTGGTCTTGAGCTTTCGCACTTCGGCCAGCGTCGCCGAGTTCATCACCCAGCTCGCGCCCTGCCGGTGCCCGGCCTTGAGCGCATGGACGAGGTCTATCAGCACCAGTTCGATCGTGCTGCCAAGACCCGCGGCTTCACCCGAGACGATATGCTGCAGCGTGCCGAATGCGCGCGCGGCATCATCGGCGGCGCTGGTGGCACCGGTGAGAAAGCCCTTGGGCTGGTTCGTGCCGCTGCCGTTGACGAAAGCCGCGCCTTCGGCCCGGGCGAATTCCATCGCGATCTCGTCGGCCAGCCAGGACTGCACATCGAACATGGCATCGTCGAGCATGGCCTGGCTGGCCGCGGGATTGGCGTAGAGCTCGCCAGAAGGCGGCGCGATCTCGGCGAATTCGGGTGTTGCGGTTTCTGGACGCGCCGCGGTTTCGCTGACCCAGCCAGAGGCGGTGCCGCCAGTGGTGATCAGCTTGCGGTAGCCCGCGCTGCCGGTCTGCACGACCTGGGCGATCGAGCGGATCGGGCTGATGCTCTTGAGCCGTGCAGCGATCAGAGCATCGATTTCCTGCGGCACTGTATAGCCGCCCTCGGTGCCGCTCGCGCTGCTCAGCGATTTCAGCTCGGTTTCGCGGCCCCGGCGGAGGTAGCCTTCGACGAAGCCTTTGACTTCGAGGCTGGGCGCTGCGCTGCCGTCGAGCGCGGGGCGGGCAGCCCGGCTGACGCGATCAAGACGGGATTTCACCTCGTCGACATCGCCGCGCAGCGCCTCGACGGCCTGTTCGGTGGCGTCCTGCCGGGTGACGAGATCGAACGAGGCATCAAGCGGTTCTGTGGGGGTATCCATGGGCATAGACCTTTCGTGGGGGTGGGGAGGGCAGTCGCAGTCAGGTGATCAGATGCACCCGTGCGTCGTGCTGCATCGGGTGGGTGACGAGGCTCACTTCGAAGAGATCGACGGTGATCAGCTCGCGGCCTTCCGCAGTGCGAACACTGTCGCGGGCGCGGTAGCCGAACGAGAGCCCGCTTACGGTGCCGCGCTGCACCGCACGGCCTGCCGCGCCCTCGGGATTGTCGACGGAGGCGATCACCCGCAGGCCACGTTTGTCTTCGGCTATTGTTTCCACCCAGCCGACACGCAGGTCCGCGCGGTGTTGCCAGAACAGCGGCAGGGGATCGCGGCGCTCTGCCAGCGTGCGGGCGAAGGCGCCGGGCCGGATCACGTCGCGCCCGGCGTCGCGCTTGCCGAACAAGGCGGCGTAACCGGCGAAGCGGAGAGCTTGCCGCTGCTTCGACAAGCTCAGCATGAGCGGGGTGAGGTCAGAGGCGTCCTTTGTTTCTCCGCTCGCCCTGAGCTTGTCGAAGGGCATCCCGCGCATCACCGCAGCAGTTCCATCGCGCCGAGCCGCACCGCGATGCCGAGCAGCAGCAGCGCCAGCAGCCCGCGCACGATCCAGCCGATTGCGGCGGCCTGCGCCCCGGCCTTGGCATCGCGCCAGGCCTGCAGCAGCTCGCGCAGTTCGGAGAGGTCCTCGTGCGCGGTCTCGTCGTCGAGGCCGATGCGTTCGAGCGTGCGCGCCGCGCCAAGCTCGCTCGCTTCCTCGACCACGGCGCGCAGGGTGACGAGATCGCTGCCCTCGTGGATCGCCTGGGCCAAAAGGGCCGCCAGCATGTTATCTGTGTTCATGAAATGTTCTTTCCATCTTTCGCGGACAGGCCGAGCAGGGCGCGCTTCTCCTGCACGTCGAGGAAGTCTGCTGCACTCACTTGCGCCCAGAGCCGTTCGCGGTCTTCGGCGAGGGCAGGCACGCGGTCGAGGTCGACGGCGAGCAGGGCATCGGGGAACCATGATGCCAATCCTTCGTCCAATGCGGCGAAGATCTTGGCGGCCAGCGGCAGCAGGGTAAGCCGCCAGAGCGCGCGGTTGGCCTCGCGGTAGTTCGCGTAAGTCGAGTCGCCTGGCAGGCCGAGCAGCATTGGGGGCACCCCGTAGGCGAGCGCGATGTCGCGCGCGGCGGCGGCCTTGAGCGTGGCGAAGTCCATGTCCGCCGGGCTCAGCGCCATGGCCTGCCACTTGAGCCCGCCTTCGAGCAGCATCGGGCGGCCCGCATTGGCGGCGCCTGCGAAAGTGCTGCTCAGTTCAGCCTTGAGCCGTTCGAACTGGTCGCTGGTGAGGCCACTGCCGTCCCCGTTTTCATAGACCAGCGCGCCCGAGGGCCGGGCGGCGTTTTCGAGCAGCTGGCGGTTCCAGTTCGCGGCGGCATTGTGCGTGGCCACCGCCTGATCGGCAGCGGTGAGGCACCCGGCGCCGTAGTGATCGTCCGCCGGGTGGAAATGGCGGATGTGGATCAGGTTGGGCGAGGCGTCCTCGTCCAGCAGCGGAATCGACAGGCGCCGCCCGGCCACGTCATAGGCATAGGCGACGGGCCAGCCGTCCTCGCCTGCGACGATGGAGACACGTTCGGGCCTGAGGGCGAACAATTCGGCGGGGTGCCCGCGTGCGTCTTTCAGCACCTGCACATAGGCGTTGCCGTGCAGCAGCAGGTGAGCGGAGAGCGTTTCGAGCAGCGACTGCCCGGCGCTGGTTTCGCTGACGAGTGCCATGAGCGCATCATCTGCTGGTTTCAGCGGCGCCCCCCCGATCCCCTCGGCAACCAGCCGCACCGCGCGCTGTGCCACCGGATTCTCCAGATAGGCGCGGCGTACGGCGGTGTTGTAGTCGAACGGCGCCCGTCCGCTGCTGCTGTCGGCAAAGAACCAGGGCGACGCCGGTCCGCGCGCGAGAGGCACGCGGGCGCTTCCGCCCTTGAAGGCGGAAAGGAGTGATTGGATGAAGGACATTTTATCCCTTTCTCAAGGTCCCGTTGGTGTCAGGCGGGATCTTCACGTCATGCGAATTTTCGGCTCGGTACTGTGCCCCAGCATCAGTTCGGCCAGTGCCCAGACCAGCGCATCGGCCCGGTCGGGCGAGCGGCCCGGGCCCTGATAGGCCCCGCCGGCGACCAGCCCGCACATCTCGTCTTCCAGCACCGGGAATGTCCCTGCGTGGCGCACGCGGCCTGCCTCGTAGAGAGTGGCGACAGGCTCGGCGCGGGCCGCCTTGCTCCGGCTGGCGTGGACCCGCTTCAGGGGTAGCGCCAGTTCCGCGGCGCGTAGCACGCTTTCCACCATGGCGCCGCCCTGATTGGCCTCGGCCACGACCTTGTCGGCATGCCAGACCCCGGCTGCCCGGGCGACAGCGCGCGCCCACCGTTCGGGGCTGGCGCGCTCAACCGAGGCATCGGCGAGCACATGGGCGCTTCCATCCATCGCCCGTCCGGCGACCACGATCCCGCAGGCATCGCCGCCGCTCGACGCGGGCGGATCGACGCCAACGACGATCCGGACCAGCTCCGGTGCCTCCGTCTCCCGGCATTGCTCGATCAGGGCGCGCGTCCACAGCGCGCCTTCCACGTCTTCCAGCAATTCGCCGTCCAGTTCCTGCCGACCGAGCAGGGAGCGGCCGAACTGACGGCGGATATCGCGCACGAAGCGCGCGGGCAGGTTTGCGGCGTTATCCTCGGTCCGGCCATTGGTGACGGCAAGATCGTCTCCGCCCTCGTCCAGCAGGCGCCGTAGCAGCGGCACCGCGCGCGGCGTGGTAGTGGCCATCAGCCGGGGTCGCTCGCCCAGCCGCAGGCCGAACAGCAGGTTGTCCCACGCGCGGGTGGCGCGTTCGGAAACATTGTTCCACTTGGCGATCTCATCGCACCAGGCATGACTGTGCTGGGGCCCTCGCAACGATTCCGGCTCACCGGCCGAATAGAGCTGCGCCTGCGCACCGTTGGGCCAGATCACCCGGCGCAGGCTCGGCTCATAGAGGGGGCGGTGCCGCAGGGGGCAGACCGGGAGCAAGCCGCTTTCCCCCTCCACCATCACCGCGCGCACTTCGGGCAACGATGCGCCGACGAGTGCGATGCGCGCGCCGGGATCGGCATCGGCTGCCGCGCGAACCCATTCGGCCCCGGCACGCGTCTTGCCGAAGCCGCGCCCGGCCATCACCAGCCACGTGCGCCAGTCTCCTGCGGGCGGGAGCTGAGCGGGACGGGCCCAGAGTTTCCAATGGGTTCCCAGTTCCTCGCGTTCCTTTTCATTGAGTGTGCCGAGCTTGCGGCGCCGTTCCGGGAACGGCAGCGCCTCAAGGATGGTGAGTTGTTCACTCAGCTCCATCGCTGCCTGCGTCCTGCGGTGCCGGAAGCGCGTTCGTGCGGCGTTCCCGCATTTTCTCGATCTTGGCGTTGATGGCGTCGAGGATCGCTTCGGAATTGCGGTTCTCGTAGATAGCCCTCTGGCGCGCTGCCGTTTCGCGGTGGGCGACGAGCAGGCGGAAGGCGGTGGCGTTGTCGAACACCCGGGTGCCGCGTTTGGCGCCCGGCGCGGGCTTGATCTCGCCTTCGCGCAGGCGCTGCAGCAGGCTCATTTCGAGATGGTCGTAGCCTTCGCACAGCGCCTCCTGCCACTCGCGGTAGAACTCGGGATCGGTGCGGCGCAGTTCGTAGGCCCGCGCGGTGCCGATCTGCACTTTGCGGGCCGCTGCCGAAACGTTGGATGTGGCCGCCAGTTCGGCGAGGAACGGCTTGCGCCACTGGCTTGGCCGCAGACGTGCGGACTGCTTGGCCATGGGAGGCTCCTTGAGAGGGGGCAAGGCAATGTCCTGCCCGGCAAAGGGAGAGGGGACCGCAGCGGGCGGTGAAGGGGACTATCGTTATGAAGTGAGGCTGCGACGGGTTGTCACCCGCCTTCCTCTTGCCGGAGAGGATCGGTCGGCGACTCGGTCTTTCGCAATGTTCCTGATATGTACCTAAATAGCGTGACGATGTCAAGACTGGAAACCAAATAGGTTATTTTCGTTAACCGGTTCGCGCTTGCCGCAGCGCAGCGTGGCCGGTAAGCACCGCACCTGCGACTTTCCGGAGACACTGATGCTGCGCCGCCTTTACGACTGGACGATGGAAAAGGCGGCGCACCGCCATGCGGCATGGTGGCTGGCAGCCTTTGCCTTCATGGAAGCCAGCTTCTTCCCGGTTCCTCCGCACCCGCTGCTTGGCCTGATGTGCCTGGCCGAACCGAAGAAGGCGATCAGGTTTGCCGTGGTGGCCACGCTGGCTTCGGTCGCGGGCGGACTGCTCGGCTATGCGATCGGCCACCTGGCATTCGAGGCATTCGGCGAAGCCATGTTGCGCGCGCTGGGGCTCGCGGACAGCTTTCCCAAGGCGGCTTGCTATCTGCGCGAATACGGCGCCGAAATCATCGTGGTGAAGGGCGCCACGCCGATCCCGTTCAAGCTTCTGACCATCACAGCCGGGTTCATTGGCATGAACCTGCTGGTGTTCATCGGTGCTTCGATCGTGTCGCGCTCGATCAGCTTCATGATTGTCGGCGTGCTGTTCCGCCTGTTCGGTGCGCCAATTAAGGCTTTCATCGACAAGTACCTGGGGCTGGTGACGGTGGGCTTCGTGGCGCTGATCATCCTCGGCTTCCTGGCCGTTGCCTTCACCGGTGGCGGGTCGCAGCAGACCAGCGAGAAGTGCGCTTCGGCCACGATGGCCACGTTGCACTGATCCGGGCTCAGCCTAGCTCCGACGCCAGCTGACGCGCGCCGTCGCGCAGCAGCGCGCCCACGGCCTCGCGGCGCTCGATCCCCAGGCGTTCGGCGGGACCAGTCAGGACCAGCGTGCCGACCGGCGCGCCTTCGTGCCCAAGGATGGCCGAGGCCATGGCCACCGCGCCGGGCTGCAGCTCCTCGTCGTTGACCGCGTAGCCGCGTTCCCGTGTGAGGGCGAATTCTGCCTCGGCCAGCGCGCCGGGGGCCGCGCCGAGAAACCGCGCCTGTTCTTCTGAGGGCAGGTAGGGCAGCACAGCGCGCCCGGTGGCGCTGCCGTGCAAGGGGATCACGATACCGATCGCGGGGACCATGCGCAGCAGGTGATGGCTCTCGGCCGCGGCCATCACCACGAAATGATGGCCGTCGGGCACTGCCAGGTAGGCGGTCTCGCCAGTTTCGGTGCGCAGCCGTTCGAGCACTGGCCCGGCGCGCAGCCGCAGTCCCTCGTTGCTGTGCGGCGGGCGGGCCAGCGTGAGGACATGGGGCGAGAGTTCCCATTGGCCTGAAAGTCCCGGCGCCGGGCGAATCCATCCGGCATCTGCCAGTGTCATCAGGTCGCGCTGCACCGCGCTCTTGTCTGCTTCGAGCAGCCGCGCGAGCGCGCTGACCCCTACCGGCTGGGCGTGGGCGATCGTTTCGAACACGGTAAGCATGCGCGCGGCACTGCGGCTTCGCTTGACGGTCAAGGGTTCCTCGCACTATCGTATCACTATACAACACATCGTATTACTAAGTAATACATGTGGCAATCGGTTTTGCGTTTTTGGGAGAATGACCATGCCCCTCACCGATGTCCGTCCGCTGCAGGAAGGGCTTCCGTTCGGCGTCCGCATTGGCGGCCTCACCCGCGAGATCCTTGAGGACAAGGCAATCCGCGACGAGATCGACGCGCTGTTCATCAAGCACGGCATGATCGTGTTCGAGGATGTCGAGCAGTCCGACGAAATGCAGCTAGCCCTGTCGAGCTGCTTCGGCCCGCTCAAGGAACACCCGGTGAAGGCGGTGAGCCGCGTCGATTCGAACCGGTTGCCCGGCGTCATCGAAATCCGCAGCTTACGCGGGCGCGGCATTGTAGAGGTCGATGGGCGGCAGGTCTCGCACTGGCTGCCCTGGCATTTCGATCATTGCTACAACGACGAGCTCAATCGCGCCGGCGTGCTGCGTTCGGTGGAGCGGGTGGAGGAAGGTGGGATCACTGGCTTCCTCGACGGGATCGCGCTCTACGAGGCCTTCCCGAAGGACCTGCGCGAGCGGATCGAGGGCAAGGACGTGATCTACACGCTCAGCACCCAATACGATGCGCTGAAGTTCGGGCGCCCGGCGCAGTACCGCATGATCGAGCCCAAGCCGATGAGCCAGGCCTTCCACGATCAGGTCGCCCTGATGCCGCGCGCGATCCATCCGGCGGTCTGGACCCGTCCAACCGGCGAGAAGTGCCTCCACGTCTCGGCCTACATGTCGCAGGGCATCGTGGGTGATGAAACGCCGGAAGGCGATGCGCTGCTCGAAGAAGTTTGCCAGGAGATCAACCGTCTCGCGGAAACCTGCAGCTATCACCACAAGTGGAGCCCCAACGACATGGCGATCTGGGACAACCTGCGGATGCTCCACTGTGTCTCGGGCAACAACCCGGACGAAGAGCGCCTGATGTACCGCACCACGATTGCGGGCGACTATGGCCTCGGCCATTGGGAAACCGAACCGCGCGAACTGGCTGCCGCCGACGCGATGGCTTGAGGGGTATGGTTGCGACCTGACGGGAATGCCCGCAGGCTGCCCTACTGACGCCTGAAACGAGACACGGCCGGGGAGAGGCAATGGCGAAGATCGATGTGAACGGGCTCACGCTCGACTATGATTTTGTCGGCGATGAGGGGGCAGCGCCCTTGGTGCTGACGCCGGGCGGCCGCTATCCGCGCGATACCGCTGGCGCGCCGGAACTGGCCGAAAAGCTCGCCGAGGGAGGCTTCCGCGTGCTGCTGTGGGATCGCCCGGGCTGTGGCGCGTCGGACATTGCCTTCACCGCTCCCAGCGAATCGGTGATGAATGCCGAAGCGCTGGCCGGTCTGGTCAAGGCTCTGGGCCTCAAGGACGTGACGCTCGCGGGCGGCTCGGCGGGCTCGCGCATTTCGTTGATGGCTGCTGCGCGCATGCCGGAAAACGTGCGCAAGATGGCGATCTGGTGGATCAGCGGCGGGCCGGTGGGGCTGGCAGGCCTCGCGTGGTTCTATTGCGGCGACCAGATCGCTGCGGCGAGCAAGGGCGGCATGGAAGCGGTGGCGCAACTGCCAAGCTGGGCAGACCAGATCAGCCGCAACCCGAAGATCCGGGAGATCCTGCTGGCGCAGGACCCGGATACCTACATCGCCACCATGCAGAAATGGGGCAAGGCCTTCGCCTATTCGGATGAGACTCCGGTGCCCGGGATGACCGAGGCGGATTTCGCGAAGCTGACGATGCCGGTCATGACCTTCCGGTCGGGCAAGAGCGATATGGCGCATACCCGCGAGACGTCCGAATGGGTGCACCGGCTGCTGCCCAATTCGACGATGGTCGAGCCGCCATGGGGCGATCAGGAATGGAACTATGTCTCGACGTTCCCGGTCGACACGCCAAACCGGAGGGGGCGTTTCGAGCGCTGGCCGCTCCTTGCGCCGATGCTGCTTGATTTCCTGAAGGACTGACCATGAGCCTTGATGCCAAACTCGCCGAGATGATCGACCGCCACGAGATCCATCAGGTCATGCTGCGCTACGCGCGCGGGCTGGACCGGCTGGACAATGAACTGGCCCGTTCGTGCTACTGGGACGATGCGATCGAGGACCACGGCCATTTCGTCGGCACGCCCGATGACTTCATCCCCTGGGCTGACGGGACGACGCTGGCATTCGAATCCACCCAGCACGCGGTGATGAACCACTTCTGCGACCTGCAGGGCGACGATGCCTATTGCGAGACCTATTACCACTTCGCAGGTGTAACGGCGGGAGACGGGCCGAACTTCCTCTCGACCGGCCGTTACATCGACCACTTCCAGAAGCGGGACGGCGAGTGGAAGATTGCGAACCGGGTGACGATCGTGGAGGGTACTTACGATGCGCCCAAGGCTGCGAACGGACCGTCGCCGATGTCGGCCTACACCGCGGAGGAACCTTGCCAGGCCGCACGCGACCGGAGCGATGTGAGCTATCACCGCCCGCCGGTGCCCCGGCAGCCGAAGTGAGACTTGTGTCGATCTGATCTTTTGGCCGCCTCCAGCGGCACCTCGCCCACGGCGAAGGTCTAATCCGGAACTCCGCATTTTTCCGGTGTGCTCTGATACTTGACTGCAGTCACTCCTGTGGCATTCTTCCAATGCTGCACCGCAATATGCGTGCGGTGCCGGAAGGAGGACTATGGCTGGTCGACTGGAAGGAGTGCACCCCGGATTTCGCGCATCGCCTGACTTCATCAGGCAGATGGAAGGCTACGGCCTCACGACCGTGGAGATCCATTATTTCTTTCCCGACCACCCCAAATTGCTGCAGCTTTTCGCTTTCCAGCAATACGATGAAGCGCCGACGTTTCCGGTCCTGCGCAAGTTTCTCGATTACTGGGCCCGTGAGATCGAAGGGCCGTTGCATTCGGTGCGGGTCGCTCACAAGAAGCTGATAGGCCCGCAGGAATGGCGCGCGGTGAACGGGGTCATTTCGATCCACTGAGGGCGCGTGGCGGCGGCCGCCACGCATTGCCCCATCAGCCGATGATGCCGGTCGCCTTGCCCGCGCGGGTGAACATGCCGATGATCTGCTGGACCTGATCGGCGGAATGCTCGGCGCAGAGCGAGCAGCGCAGCAGCGTCATGTTTGCGGGCGTTGCCGGCGGACGCGCGAGGTTCACGTAGAGACCTTCGTGCAGCAGCGCTTCCCACATGGCCGCGCCGCGTTCGAGGTCGGGCATGATCACCGAAATGATCGCGCTCTGTGGTACTTCGGTGCCGAGCTGGAAGCCTGCGTCCTTCAGTCCCTTGTGCAGGGTCTTCGAATTTTCCCAGAGGTGCGCGCGTTTCTCGCCCGCGTGCATCAGCTTGCGCACCGAGGTCGCGGCCGTCGCCACCACGCTGGGCGGCAGGCTGGCGGTGAAGACATAGGGGCGGCAGACCAGCCGCATGATCTCGAACTTGGGATGGTTCGAAACACAGAAGCCGCCGACCGTGCCGACCGACTTGGAGAACGTGCCGATCACGAAGTCCACCTGGTCGAGGCAACCCTGTTCCTCGGCCACACCACGCCCGTTCGGGCCGATGAAGCCCATCGAATGGGCCTCGTCAACCAGCACCATCGCACCGTACTTCTTGGCGACGGCGATCATCTCCTTGAGCGGGGCAATGTCACCCAGCATCGAGTAGACGCCTTCGAGAATGACCAGCTTGCCCGCGCCTTCCGGGATGCGGCGCAGGCGTTTTTCCATCGCCTCGATGTCGTTGTGCTTGAAGGGCACCACTTCGGCGTCGCCCATCTTGCAGCCATCCCAGATTGACGCGTGGCTATCGATGTCGAGGACGATGTAGTCGCCCTTGCCGGCGATCGTCGAAATGATGCCGAGGTTTGCCTGATAGCCGGTCGAGAACACCATGGCATGGTCCATGGCGTAGAAATCGCACAGCGCCTGTTCGACGGCCTTGTGTCCGGCATAGGTGCCGTTGAGCACGCGGCTGCCGGTGGTGCCCGAACCGAAATCGTCGAGGGCCTGCTTGCCGGCTTCGATCACGTCCGGGTCGAAAGTCATGCCCATGTAGTTGTAGGTGCCCAGCAGGATCGTCTCGCGCCCGTTGCAGATCGCGACGGTGGGCGAGACCACACGCTCCATGACGAGGCCGAAGGGATCGGTCACGCCGGTCGCGAGCAGTTCGCGGCGCATCTCGATCAGCGGATCGAACTTGCTGAACAGGTCCACGTGGGCCTGGGTCACATCGTCATCGAGCATGTCGGTCATTGGGACGTCTCCAGGTGCGTGTCGGACGCACCGGCTGTGTGGGAAATGGGAATGCGGTCGGGCATCAGGAAAGTGCCGCGGGCGCGCGGCGAACTCAGGCGGGCAGGCGAATAGTAGGCGTCGAGAAAGCCCCGGTCGAGCAGATCGGCGTTGGCGGCGGTAAAAGCCTCGAAGCCGCTTTCATCGTCCATACGCTCCGCGACGAGCGCCATCGCTGCCAGCGTGATGGTCTCGTTATACTTCTGCGGGGCGCCCGCACCGGTGGCCAGTGTAATGATGCACTCACGAACGACGCGGCAAGCCTCAAGGAAGGGATAGCGGCGCAGCGCCTCGTAGGCGGCGGCAAGGTGGCTGCGGTGATCGAACACTTCGGCCGGCAGGCCGCCGCCAAGGAACCGGTCGAAGTCGAAGCCGCTCACGATGCGTCTTCCGTTTCGGTCAGCCGGTGGGCATCGGCCGCGGTCAGGCCGAGCCGGTAGACTTCGCTCAGTTTGCCTATGTCCCGCAATGTCTCGTCGGAAAAGGCGCGGCTGCCCTCAAAGGCGTGGAGCATCACACCCTCGATCAGGTCGCCGAGAGACATATCCTTCTGCTCGGCGATGGCTTTCATCACCTTGACGAGATTTTTCTCGAGCCGGACACCGGTCTGGATGCGTTCGATCTTCATGACGCCTTGTTACCAAGGTACCTTGGTAAATCAAGTCAGGATTCAACCCTGCAGCTTCACCACCGCATCGACGAGTTGCCCATAGTTTTCGATCTCGGCCTGCTGGTTCATCGAGATGATGATGTCGAATTCATCCTCGATAGCGGCGACGAAATCCATCACGGTCAGGCTGTCGAATTCCAGATCGTCGGTGAAGCGGGTGGCGTCGGTGATCGCCACTTCCTTCTTGTTGAAGGGCTCGATCAGCGCTGCGATCCGGGCCGAGGTCTCTTCGCGATCCATGGTCTTTTTCAACTCCGAGTAGGTCCCGGCGCTCTCTGGCCGGGAAATGCGGCGCAAAAGCGGCGCGAGTGTATCATGTCAAGCAGGATGCGTCAGGCGCCCCGTCAGATCAGGGCTTTCACGGCCTGCATGAAGGGGCCGATCGAGACCGGTTTGGCGAGGTATCCCTCGGCGCCAGCCTCGCGGATGCGCTCCTCGTCACCCTTGCCGGCATAGGCGGTGACGGCCAGCATCGGGATCGCGCGCAGGACCGGGTCCTTCTTGGCTGCCTCGATCAGGTCCAGCCCCGAGACATTGGGCAGCTGGATGTCCATGATCACGAGATTGGGGACGAATTCGCGTGCCCGGTCGAGTGCGTCGAGCCCGTCCGCGACGGGCTCCACAGCGTAGCCCTGGCTCTTCAGCACGTCGCAAAAGAGCTTTCGATTGAGATCGTTGTCCTCGACAATGAGGATTCGCTTTGCCATTCGACGCCCGCGCACCATGTTAGGGGTGTGACCTGCTCTATTGCACGCAAGCGAGACTGACAATTCTTCGAGAGCCGCCATCCCCATCTCCCGACCCGCAGGCGCTGGCGCTGAATGCGCTTGGCTGGGTGCTGGACGACGCTGACCGGGCCGCCCGGTTTCTGGCACTGACCGGCCTGACCCCCGACGACCTGCGCGTATCGCTGAACGAATCGGCGACGCTCGGCGCGGTGCTGGATTTTCTCTGCGCGCACGAGCCGGACCTGCTGGGTGCCGCCGACGCTCTTGGCGTGGCGCCGAGGGACCTCGCTGCCGTCCGCGAAAGGCTCAGTTCATGAAACTGCCGCTGCTGATTACCGATTGCGACGAAGTGCTGCTCTACATGATTGCGCACTTCCGCGACTGGCTCGCCGAGGAAGAAGGCGTGGCCTTCGACATGTCGGGAGGCAATTTCTTCCAGTCGATGCGCCGGGTCGAATCCGGCGAGCGGATCTCGCAGGAAGACATGTGGGCGCTGCTCAACAAGTTCTTCGACGGGCAGATGCACCGGCAGACGCCTGTCGAGGGGGCGGTCGAGGCGATCGCGGCGATTCGCGAGCACGCCGATGTCGTGGTTCTGACCAACCTGCTCGATTTCCGCCGTGAGGCGCGCCGCGAGCAACTGGCCGGGCATGGCATTGATGTGCGCGTGTTCACCAATCAAGGGCCCAAGGGCCCGGCGCTGCAGGCGATCCTGGACGAATACCGGCCAGACCGGGCCGTCTTCATCGACGATCTGTCGCAGCATCACGGATCGGTCTTTGAAATTGCACCGCAGGTGCGCCGCCTCCATCTCTGTGCCGAGCCGGCGATCGCACCGCATATTCCCTGTGCCGCCGAAGCCGGCCACGCCCATGCCCGCATCGACGAGTGGGAGCGCGCGCTGCCCTGGCTGCTGGAAAGTCTGACTTGCGAAGAAAAGGACCTGCAAGCGAAATGAGCGACATCGATAACCGCCTGGCCGAACTCGGCCTGACTCTGCCCGAACCTGCCGCCCCGGTAGCGGCTTATGTCCCGGTAGTGGTGGCTGGCGGGCTGGCCCACGTCTCCGGCCAGCTGCCGTTCGTGGCGGGCAAACTCGTGATTGGCCGTCTGGGTGAAGATGTGACGCTGGAAGACGGTATCGAGGCGGCGCAGGCCTGCGCGGTGATGATCCTGGCCCAGCTCAAGGCAGCGCTTGGCTCGCTCGAACGGGTGGAGCGCATCGTCAAGCTGGGGGCCTTCGTCAATTCGACCGGCACTTTCACCGATCAGCCCAAGGTCGCCAATGGCGCTTCAGAACTGATGGTCGCCGTCTTCGGTGAGGCCGGCAAGCATGCCCGCAGCGCCGTAGGCGTGCCGGTGCTGCCGCTGGGCGCTGCCGTGGAAGTGGACGCCGTCGTTGCTGTTCGCCCTGCTTGACCGCTGGCTTTCGCCGCCGCCCGATCCGCGCAAGGTCGGGTGGCTGGGCGACTACTGTTACGCCCATCGCGGGCTGCACGATGCCGGCGTGCCGGAAAACTCTCGCTCGGCATTCGAACGGGCAGCGATGTCGGGCTACGGCATCGAGCTAGACGTTCAGCGTTCGGGTGATGGGCTGCCGGTGGTCTTCCACGACGAAACGCTGGACCGGATGACGGTGGAAAGCGGTGATCTTAGCCGGCGCAACGCTGCGCAACTGGGGGCCATTCGGCTTGCCGGAACTTCGCAGACTATTCCCACGCTTCGGCAGGTGCTTGCGGACGTGGCGGGCCGTGTGCCGTTGCTTATCGAGATCAAATCCGGTCCGGATACCCGTATCGCGGCGCTGTGCCTGGCAGTGCGCCGGGTTCTGGAGGGGTATACCGGCCTGCATGCGGTGATGAGCTTCGATCCACGCGTTTCGCACTGGTACGCTCTGCATTCGCCGCACACCGTGCGGGGGCTCTCGATCACTGAGGGCGAGGACCGGGCACTCCCTGGCAAGGTGCGCCGTCGTCTGGCGTTGTGGCACGCGCAGCCGGATTTTCTGTGTTACGACGTGCGCGATCTGCCCAGCCGGTTTGCTGCGGCGCAGCGCAGCCGGGGACTGCCGCTCGTGACGTGGACCGTGACGAGCGTCGAGCACGGGGAACGCGCGGCCGAACATGCCGACGCGGACATTTTCGAAGGTGCTGTGCGCCCCATGCGAAAGGTGGCCGGACAAGCGTGAGCGAGGGCGCATTCACCGCGAAAGTCCATGGATCGGTCCGGGAACTCCCGGCCGCCGAGTGGGACGACCTGACGCCGGGCGTCAATCCTTTCGT
The DNA here is from genome assembly GCF_022832385.1 of Novosphingobium album (ex Hu et al. 2023). GTDB lineage: Bacteria > Pseudomonadota > Alphaproteobacteria > Sphingomonadales > Sphingomonadaceae > Novosphingobium > Novosphingobium album. Next base: position 42,645 of record NZ_JALHLE010000010.1, on the reverse strand, counting down.
CGGTCATGCCTTCCTTGCCGCTATGGAAGATTCGGGCAGCGTCGGCGGCCGCAGCGGCTGGACGCCGGTGCCGGTCGTCATCGAAGGCCCCGATGGACGGATTGCGGCGGCGTTACCCGCGTACCTGAAGGAGCATTCGCAGGGCGAGTACGTCTTCGATCATGCCTGGGCGGATGCCTGGCATCGCGCAGGTGGATCGTATTACCCGAAGCTGCAGATCGCGGTGCCGTTCACTCCGGCGACGGGGCCGCGCCTGTTGACACGGCATTCCGAACTGGCGTTGCCGCTGCTGCGCGCGGCGGAGACGCTGTGCCGCGACAGCGGGCTGTCCTCGGCGCACGCCACCTTCATCGAACCGGAGCAGGTGCCGCTGTTCGAGCAGGCGGGCTGGCTGCTCCGCGAGGATATCCAGTTTCACTGGGAAAATCGCGGTTACGCCAGCTTCGAGGATTTTCTGGGCGCGCTGTCCTCCCGCAAGCGCAAGGATTTGCGCAAGGAGCGCGCCAAGGCGCAGGAAGGCGTGGAAATCCGGACCTTGCGCGGTGGTGCTATCACCGGGGCACACTGGGATGCGTTCTGGGAATTCTATCAGGATACCGGTGCTCGCAAGTGGGGCAGGCCCTACCTGACGCGCAAGGCTTTCACTCTGCTGGGCGAGACGATGGCGGACCAAATTCTGCTGGTCCTCGCCTTCGTTGATGAGGAGCCTGTGGCCGGGGCGCTGAATTTCATTGGTAGTGATGCGCTGTACGGGCGTTACTGGGGCGCGCGGATCGACAAGCCGTTCCTGCATTTCGAATTGTGCTATTATCAGGCGATCGACGCGGCGATCGCGCTGGGGCTGTCGCGCGTCGAAGCGGGCGCGCAGGGCGGCCACAAACTGGCCCGTGGCTACGAACCGGTGCGCACGGTGTCTGCGCACTACATCGTCCACGAAGGACTGCGTTCGGCAGTTGCCGATTACCTGGAACAGGAGCGGGCAGGCATTGCCCGGGACCAGATCTGGCTCGGCGAGCGCTCACCCTTCCGCAAGGCGGAAGGTTAACGGTCAGGCTGCCCGGAGGCCGGCGGCGCGATTCGCGGCGGCAAGCCATTCGCGCGCGCGGCGCTGGGCTTCGGCGATCTCGCGGGCGGACATCTCATCGGCGACTTCGGCCCGGCAGGCGGCCGCTTCCTCATGGCCGGTGACAGCTGCAAGATTGAACCACTTGTGTGCTTCGATGAGATCGCAACTGGCGCCATGGCTGCCGGTCGAAAAGGCTACGCCAAGGTCGAAGTAGGCGGAAAAGTCGCCTTGCGCCGCGGCGGCGAGGCATTCTGCGACGAGCATGTCATCAGCGGCAAAGTCTGCGGCCGTTGCCGGTTCGGCCTTGAAGTGTTCGTTCCATGCAGATTTCATGATTCGTTACCCCCGTTGAATGTCTGTTCCCCTTTCTTCGGACCGCTTACTGGGTCTTCCGATGCCGCCACGCTGGCGCACAGCCTGTCAAGAAATGGTTAACGCGGAGTACGCGGGCTGCCAGTTCCGGATTCGGTGCTTTCCGGATTGAAGCCGTGGCACGGAATTTTGTGGACGGTTGGTCATATGTGCTTGTGCCCATAAATCTGCCGACCTATAGGCCCCCGCAACCACGGATCGTTTTACGGTTGCCGGAAAAAATCCGGGGCTGCAGGGCGTTGGCGGTCCGCGGAGACACGTGCGGAGTTTCTCTGGATGGCAACGGCCCTATCTGACGAAATTGATGTTCTCGCCAAGGCAAAACGCGCCATTGGCGGTGCCTATGTTCCCGCTCCTTACGAACCTTACATGAGTGAGGCTCAGCAGGACTATTTCCGGAAATTGCTTCAGGCCTGGAAGCGTTCGATTCTCGACGCCGCAGCCGGAACGCTGCAGCAGTTGCAGGATGGCCCCATTCGCGAGCCTGACCTCAACGATCGCGCATCGAGCGAGACCGACTGGGGTATCGAGCTGCGCACCCGCGACCGCCAGCGCAAGCTGATCGCCAAGATCGATTCCGCCATGCGCCGGATCGAGGAAGGCGAATACGGTTATTGCGAGGTGACCGGCGAACCGATTGGCCTTGGCCGGCTTGAAGCGCGCCCGATCGCGACGATGACGGTTGAAGCCCAGGAAGCGCATGAACGCCGCGAAAAGGTTTCGCGCGACGATTGATCCCGCGCCCCGTACAAGCGGGGCCGGATCATCCCGCGCAGGCCACGCAAGCCATGGCCAGCGGCGCGCTGTTAAGCGTTTGTTTGCCATTTGCCGGTACTCCACGCGGGTAGCGGGCTCGTTGCTGTTTTACGCTTCGCGTTCGACCGGAAAGGGGCGCGCTGGATCGAATGCCGGACGGAGATCATGAACGAAAGTGACAATCGTCAGGTCGCGCGCGACAGCCTGTTTCTCATGGCAAATTTGCGTGTGGACGGCCTTGACGGTGAATACCGTATCAAGGTTCGCAACCTGTCCGCCGGCGGGATGATGGGCGAAGGCCCTGTGCGTGTCGTGCGCGGGGCGATCGTCGAAGTGAATATCCGCAATCTCGGCTGGGTCGAGGGTTCGGTGGCCTGGGTTCAGGAGAACCGTTTTGGCGTTGCCTTCCGCGAGGACATCGACCCAAAGCTGGCGCGTGCGCCATTGGTGATTGGCGAGGATCCCTCGCCGCGTTTCGCGCGCAATCACGAGACGCACTTCCCGCCTAACGAAAACCTCCGCAAAATCTGACCCGATCCCTGTGAAATATTGTCCTGCGCGCATTTGCGGCGCTGCGGGAATGGGCTAACCGGGTGCTTATGCACGCCAAGCGCACAGCGATGAAGGTTTTGGCCGTTCTGGCCGTGCTTCCTGTCGTCTCGTGCGGTTCGCTTGATAATTCTGCGCTCGATGTGGCCGTCATCGGCGGTGCGGACGATCCTTTCGAGAGTGGCATACGGCTTTCTGTGGCGGGCCAGCTGGCGCGCGCCGCGACGGTCGAAGGGCTGGTTGCGTTCGACGAGGAAGGGCGGGTCATCCCTGCGCTTGCGGACCGCTGGATCGTGACCGACGATGGCCAGAGCTATATTTTCCGCCTGCGTGACGGGAACTGGGCGAACGGCGACGAGATCACCGCCGATTCAGCACGGCAGGCGCTGAATGGGTCGCTCAAACAACTCGGCAAGACTCCGCTCGCGCTCGACCTGTCCGGCATCGATGAGATCCGCACGATGGCAAGCCGCGTCATCGAAATTCGCCTGAAGCGGCCAATGCCCTACCTGCTGCAATTGCTGGCCCAGCCTGAACTCGGGCTCTATCACGACAAGCAGGGCGCCGGGCCGATGACGCTGGAAAAGGCAGAAGGGCTGGCGCGGATGACACCGGTCGATCCGGCCAAACTGGGTTTGCCGTCGATCGAGAACTGGGATTCCCGCACACGCCAGATTATTCTGCACGCCATTTCGGGGCCGGAAGCGGTCGAGAGGTTCAACGATGGCGATGTCGATCTCGTGCTCGGCGGCAGGATAGAGGACTTTCTGCTGACCCGTTCGGTGGGAATTCTGCGTGGAACGATCCAGATCGATCCCGTCATTGGCCTGTTCGGCTTACAGGTGATGAACGATCGCGGCTTTCTGGCTGATCCGGCCAACCGTGAAGCGCTGGCCATGGCGGTCGATCGCGATGCCTTGATGAAACCTTTCGGCGTCGGCGGCTGGTCGTCCACCACCCGGATTGTCACGCCCAGTCTCGAAGGCGATCTCGGCACGATCGGCGAGCGCTGGGCCGGGCAATCGTTGGACGAGCGGCGGCAGGTCGCTGCGGGCAGGGTGAGGAACTGGACGTCCGGGAAACCGGGGCAGGCAATAGACGAGGCTGCGGCGGACGGAGCGGTGCCTGCAACACCGACTGCCAAACTGCAGCTATGGCTGCCTGAAGGCGATGGTTCGCAGGTGCTGTTCAATAAGCTTGCGGCGGATTTCGCGACGATAGGAATAGCGCTCGCGCGGACTCAGGATCAGGCAGCTGCGGACCTTGCTCTTGTGGACGACGTGGCCCGCTATCCGCGTGCGGCGTGGTTTCTCAACCGGTTGTCCTGTGCCGCACGCAGGGGGCTGTGTTCGCAGGAAGCGGACGCGCGCGTCGCCGAAGCAGAGACCGCGGCAACGCCGACCGACCGCGCTGCACTGTTGACCGAGGCCGAGGCGGAATTGACTTCCGCCAACGTCTTCATTCCGTTTGGAACGCCGATCCGCTGGTCGCTTGTGCGCGGCAGCGTCAGCGGCTTCTCGCCCAACGCCTGGGGCTGGCACCCCTTGATGCCGCTGGCCTGGCTGCCCAAATAGTCTCCGGCGGCAAACGCCGGTTGACCAGAGGAAAGGCATTGGCAGCAGGACAAAATTCCGCGCGGCGCATGGATTACGAACTTCCGCTCGGCACCGACCCGGTCTCGATCCGGCGGCGCGTCGAGGCGATGGAGCATGTGCTGGAGCGGGCCTTTACGGTGCCCGGCATCAACCGGCAGATCGGTCTCGACGCGGTACTTGGTCTCGTCCCGGTGGCGGGCGATGTCATCGCGGCGGCCATGGGGCTCTACATCGTGTGGGAAGCGCGCAATCTGGGCATGTCCAGATGGCAGCTGGCGCGGATGACGGCCAACGTGGGGTTCGATACGCTGATCGGCGCGCTGCCCGTCGCGGGTGACCTGTTCGATTTCCTCTACCGTTCGAACAGTCGCAATCTCAGAATCATCCGCAGGCATCTCGACAAACATCATCCGCACACGCGGGTCATCGACGGCTGACGTGCTTTCGCCTAGAAGCGGCGTCATGAAGCGATTGTGTCTCCTGGCGGTGCTGGCGCTCGCCGCCTGCGGCAAAGCCGACAACGATCCGGGGCCCGGCGGGGTGACGGTGGGTGAGGCGCGCGCGCTGGATGATGCCGCCGCCATGCTCGATGCCCGCCGTCCCCCACCGGAAGTGCTTGCGCCCTCGGCCTCGCAGTGGCCGTCAAATGCGCCAAGTGACGCGGCGCAATAAGCTCAGTCGAAGCTGACCTTGCCGCGCCCGGCCTTGACCGAGCTGCGCAACTTCTTGCCTTTCAGGCGCTGCTCCTTGCCGATCCGGTTGAGACGGCTCTTGGCGCGCTTTTCGGGCAGCTTATGTGCTTCCTCGATCAGTTCGGCCAGGCGTTCGCGGGCATCGGCGCGGTTGGCTTCCTGCGTGCGGAACTTGCGTGCTGTCAGCACCAGTTCGCCGTGCGAGGTCATGCGGCTGCCCGCCAGTTCCTTGAACCGGGCGAAGACCGGGGGTGAGAGGCGCAGGGCATAGACGTTGACGCGCAGCTGCACCGCCGTCGCCACCTTGTTGACGTTCTGCCCGCCGGGACCGGCCGAGGCGATGAAGCTTTCGCTCGCCAGCGCCTGAGCCCGGTTGACGGTGTCCTCAACCGGGCTCATGCATCCGAGAAGCCGAGAGCCGTGAAATCGGCGGGCATCGGGCTTTCCGCGACGATAGGCAGCTTCTCGCCACGCGGCACGGTCAGTCCGGCGGCGTGGAGCATCGTCCGCGGCGCTCCCTTGCCCGTGCCGTAGACCGGATCGCCCAGCAGCGGCGCGCCGAGGCCGGAGGCGGCATGGACGCGGATCTGGTGGGTGCGGCCGGTCTCGGGCCGGAATTCGACGAGCGTCAGGCCGTTCAGGCTGTCGAGCTTGCGCCAGTGTGTCACCGCCGGCTTGCCCTTGCGCGCGGGGATCATCCGCCAGCCGCTCTTGGCGGTGCTGACTTTGGAGAGCGAGAGTTCGATCTTGCCCTCGTCCTCGGTGAGTTCGCCTGCGACGATGCCGAGGTAGCGCTTTTCCACCAGCCGTTCCTCGAAGGCGGCAGAGAAGCGTTTCAGCGCCTTGGGATTGCGCGCCAGCAGCAGGCATCCCGAAGTGTCCTGATCGAGCCGGTGCACCGGGGCGGGTGCGCGCTGGAAGCCGAGCTTGAGGTCTTCGAGGTGGTCCTCGAGGCAGGGACCGCCCGCGCGCGGACGGTCCAGTGGCAGCCCGCCGGGCTTGTCGATGACGAGCGCCTCACCGTCTTCGAACAGGATGTCGATCTTCATTCCGTCACCGCCTTTGCGATCCGGCGGCAGGCTTCCGTCAGCGTGGCCTCGTCGGCTGCGAAGCTGATGCGGAAGCCATCTCGCCCGCCGAACGCCGATGCCGGGACGATCGCCACGCCATGCTCCAGCAGGTGCAGGGCCAGTGCCTTGTCGTCACCGAAGCGCGCCATCAGTGGCGCGGCATCGACCATGCAGTAGAAGGCGCCGTCGGGCACCGGAGTCGAAAGACCCGGAATGGCGTTGATGGCGGTCACAACAAGATCACGCCGCCCACGAAAACGTTCGCACCAGTCGGCCAGAAAGTCCTGGGGTCCTTCCAGCGCGGCGACGGCAGCGGCCTGGCTGATCGAGCAGGGATTGCCCGAGGAATGCGATTGCAGCTTCTCCATCGCCCTGATCAGCCACTCCGGCCCGGCGGCAAGGCCGATCCGGAAGCCCGTCATGGCGTGGCTCTTCGAGACACCGGAGATGGTGAGCACGCGGTCGGCAAGGTCCGGGCATAGGTTCGCCAGCGTCGCGTGGCGCTGGCCGGTGTAGTTGATCGGCGCGTAGATGTCGTCGGACATCACCAGCACTTTCGGGTGACGGCGCAGCACTTCGCCGATGCCTAGCAGCATGTCCGCGGGATAGCAGGCACCGGTGGGATTGCCGGGGCTGTTGAGCATGAGCCATTGCGTGCGCGGCCCGATCTGCGCTTCGAGGTCGGCAGAAGTGAAGCGGAAGTTGTCCTTCGCGTGCGTGCGCAATGGAACCACCTTACCGCCCGCGAAGTGGATGATTTCGGGATAGCTTACCCACCAGGGTGCGGGCACGATCACTTCCTCGCCTTCGCTTACCGTGGCCATGATGGCATGGAAGATCGCCTGCTTGCCGCCCGCGCTCACCGTGACTTGCGAGGCGGGCACTTCGATGCCGAGGTCGCGCGCGAAGTGCCGCGCAGCGGCCTGCTTCAGGCGCGAGGTGCCGCCGACGGGGGTGTATTTCGTGTCGCCCGCATCGAGCGCGGCCTTGGCGGCGGCCAGGACATGCGGCGGCGTCGCGAAGTCCGGTTCGCCGACCGAGAGCGAGATGATGTCGCGGCCCTGCTCGCGAAGCTGGGTGGCGCGGTCGGTCATCGCCGTCGTCTGCGAGGGGGCGATGCGGGAAAGGGCAGTGGAAAGATGCATCAGGTGAGTAACCGGGCTGGGATGAGGCCGCGCAGGGCATTGCCAATGAAGAAGCCGTCCGCGAGATCGTCGAGCGTCAGGTCGGCCTCGACGGCGCGTCCCTCTTCGATCAGCGAGCGGCGCAGCACGCCGGGCAGTAGCCCGAGCCGTGCGGGCGGGGTGAGAAGCTGGCCGCCGCGTTCGACGAACAGATTGGTGAAGGTGCCTTCGGTGACGAGCCCGTCATCGCGCAGGAACAACGCTTCGTGCGCACCGGCGGCTTTGGCTGCGGCGAGGCCAGCTTCGTAAAAGCCGCGGTCGCTGGTCTTGTGGGTGAGGCGCCAGTCGCCGTGGTCCACCGGCATCCGCAGCACGCCGACGATAGCCGGTGCGGGCAGGCTTTCGGGCATGTCCGCCAGTTCCAGCGCATAGGCGCCGCTGCGGGAGGAGACGAGCCGTAACTTCGCGGGCTTGTCGGCATCGAAGCACAGGGCCTGGATCGCATTGCGCACGGCATGGCGGTCGAACAGGAAGCCCAGAGCGGCGGCGCTCGCCTTGATCCGCTCCAGATGGAGTTCGAGCAGCGGAATGCCTTCTTCGGGCGTGAAATGCATCGTTTCGATAAGATCGAAGCTTGCGGGCGAGGCTGTCTCTCCCGGTTGCCGCGCTTCCGACTCTCGCACGAAACCCCCTTTGATCAGGCATTCCCGCCATTCGGGAAGCGCCTCAGAATCCGCGACGATGGCCGATCCGACACCCAGGACCGCGCGGCCGCCGCCGTTGTTGCCTCCTCCGGTCCCGTCAACCGACAGGCGCAAGGTGCGGATTGCCACATTAAACGCCGCATCGCCAGAGGGTTCGATATGCCCGATCGACCCGCAATAGACGCCGCGCGGTCCGTCTTCGGTCGCTGCGATCAGTTCCATGGCCCGGATCTTTGGAGCACCGGTGATCGATCCGCAGGGAAACAGCGCACGGAGCAGATCCACCGCGCCCTTTCCGGGCTGCAGGCTGGCATGGACCGGTGAGACCATCTGGTGGACCGTCGGATAGCTTTCGACGCTGAAGGGGTGCTCCACCGCGACGGACCCCGGCTGCGCGACGCGGGAGAGATCGTTGCGCATGAGGTCGACGATCATCAGATTCTCGGCGCGGTCCTTGGCGCTGGCCCGTAGGTCCTCGCGCAGGCGGGCGTCCTCTTGGGGATCGCGGCTGCGCGGACGGGTGCCTTTCATCGGCTTCACGCGGACCGATCCGCCCTGTAGCGAAAAGAACAGTTCGGGCGAGAAGCTCAGGTGCCAGTGCCTGCCATCGTGGATCACTCCGCCATAGCCCGCGGCGGCGCTGGGCCGGATCGCGGCATAGAGCGCCAGCGGATCGCCGTGCCATGGCCCTTCGAGAGGGAAGGTCAGGTTGGCCTGATAGATGTCGCCCGCCTCGATCGCATCGCGCAGGATCTCGAACCGGCGCTCATAGGTGCCGATGCCGCTCAGCGGTTCGAGAGGGCCGATCGCCGGGGTGCCGGAGCCGGCTTCAGAGGCCAGCCAGCGGGACACATCGCCGGTTGCGATGCGCTCGCAATCCGCGAAGGCACCGAACCAGAGCAGTGGCCCGGCAAGGTCGGTTGCAGCAGGAAGCAGCCGGGCGAGCCGGGGCTCGAGGGCAAGCCCGGCCTCGTAGGCAAGATACCCGGCCAGATGATGGCCCTCGCGCGACAGGGCTTCGATCCGTTCGAGCGCGGCCAGCACGTCGCTGGCGCGCGTCGCCACCACGGTCTCCACCGGATCGCGGTAGAGCCGGGCATCGGCGGCGCCGCTCACGCGCGCATCATCGAGAAGGACGAAGGGGTCTGCCATGGGGGTCGGTTCGAAACTCGCCCTTTAGCGGCGACATCGGCCGCTGGCAAAAACACTCTCGCGCTGACGGGGCAGGCGCTCTATCACCGTGTGTAATGGTAAATCGGCAGAACGGGTTAGGTGGCTGATGAGCGAGATATTCCTGGGGCTGGGCGGCAATGGCGAGAAGCAGGAACTGCTGCTCGGAAGGGCCAACCGGCACGGATTGATCGCGGGCGCCACGGGCACCGGCAAGACCGTCACTCTCCAGAGCATCGCCGAGCAATTCTCCGCCGCCGGGGTCCCGGTGTTCCTTGCCGACGTGAAGGGCGATCTTTCGGGCATCTCGATGGCGGGCAGCGCCACGTTCAAGCATGCCGACAAGCTGGAAAGCCGCGCGAAAGAGATCGGCCTTACCGACTATGCCTATGCCGATAATCCGGCGGTATTCTGGGATATCTACGGCGAACAGGGTCATCCGGTGCGCACCACGATCTCGGAAATGGGGCCGCTGTTACTTTCGCGGCTGATGGACCTCAACGAGACGCAGGAAGGCATTCTCAACATCGTCTTCCGCTTTGCCGACGAACAGGGCCTGCTGCTGCTCGATCTGGAAGACCTCCAGTCGATGCTGGCCTATGCGGCGGAGAATGCCTCGGACTTGTCCGCCAAGTACGGCAACGTGACAAAGGCCAGCGTTGGCGCGATCCAGCGCCAGTTGCTCTCACTGGACAGCCAGGGGGCCGCGCAGTTCTTCGGCGAGCCCGCGCTGGAGATCGAGGATTTCATCAAGTGCGACGATCAGGGGCGCGGCTACATCAATGTGCTCGCCGCCGACAGGCTGATGCGCAGCCCCAAGCTCTACGCCACGTTCCTGCTGTGGCTGCTCTCCGAACTGTTCGAGGCGCTGCCCGAAGTGGGCGACCCGGAAAAACCCCGGCTCGTCTTCTTCTTCGACGAGGCGCACCTGCTGTTCGACGATGCCCCCAAAGCGCTGGAGGACAAGGTGGAGCAGGTGGTGCGCCTGATCCGCTCGAAGGGCGTGGGCGTCTATTTCTGCTCGCAGAACCCTATCGACATTCCCGAGGATGTGGCCGGGCAGCTTGGCAACCGCGTGCAGCACGCGCTGCGCGCCTTTACCCCGCGCGACAAGAAGGCGATCAAGGCGGCGGCGGATACCTTCCGCATCAATCCCGACCTCGATGTCGAGACGGCGATCACCGAACTCAAGGTGGGTGAGGCGCTGGTTTCGACGCTGGACGAGGAGGGGGCGCCCACCGTGGTCCAGCGCACGCTGATCGCGCCCGCGCGCTCGCGGCTGGGGCCGGTCACGGCGAAGGAGCGCGCGATCATCCAGTCGATCAGTCCGTTCGACGGCAAGTACGATGCCCGCGTCGATCGCGAGAGCGCCGAGGAAGTGCTCGCCGCCAAGGCCGCCGATGCTGCGGCCACCGCGCAGGAAGTGGCCGAGAAGGGCGAGGAGGAAGTGCGCAAGCGCGAGCGCAAGAGTCCGAGCCTGTGGGACGGGATCGGCGGCAAGATGGCGAAGGCCGCAGCCGGGGCCGCTGCGGCGAGCGCCGGGTCCATCCTGGCCCAGACCATTCAGGGCAAGAAGAGCCGTGCCAGCCCTTCTGCCTCGGCGGCCAGTGCTGCGGCCGGGACGATCGGCGATACGCTGGGCCGCGCCATCGGCGTGCCGGGGCTTGGCCGTTTTGCACGCAATCTGATCGGGGGGCTGATGCGCTAGGCCGATGGGCTCATTGCGCTGCCTGTTTTTCCTTGCCCTCCTTTTCGCGATCCTTCCGGCTGCGGTTCGCGCGCAGGCAACGTCTGCGGACAGTGCCCCGGTGCCGGAGGAAATCACGGTCCTGCCAGGACATGTGCTGCCGCTGGGCAGGTTGGGCGACGATGTGGTGCCGCAGGCCTACCGGCTGGACCTGATCGTCGATCCTGCGGCCGCGCGCTTTTCGGGCCATGCCGAGATCGACGTCAGGCTCGCGCGGGCGCAGGGATTCGTCGATCTGCATGGCCGCGGGCTTTCGGTCTCGCGAGCCGTCGCGCAAGTGGCGGGCCGGTCCATCGCGGGGCACTGGCAGCAACGCGATCCGACGGGAGTCGTGCGGCTCACGTTCGACGATGTACTGCCTGCCGGGCCGGTCACGCTGGCTTTCGATTATAGCGCGGCCTTTGCCGATGGTCCGGCGGGCATGTTTCATGTCGAAGTCGAAAAGGCCTGGTACAGCTGGACCCAGTTCGAATCGATCGACGCGCGCGCGGCCTTTCCCTGTTTCGACCAGCCGGGCTTCAAGACCCCGTTCACGATCACACTGCGGACACCGCCGGGGCTCAAGGCCATAAGCAATGGTCCCGCACAGGGCCCGCCGGAGACAGTGGATGGCCATGCCGTCCACCGCTTCGCTCCAACGCTGCCGTTGCCGACATACCTCGTGGCGATGATGGTGGGGCCATTCGCCAGCCTCGAAGGCACGGTGCCGCCGAATGGCCTGCGCCCGTTCCCTTTGCCGGTGCGTATCGATTCGACGCAACAGAACGCGGGCAAGCTCGCCTTTGCCATGGCCGGCACGCGCGAGATTGTCGGCCTTCTGGAAGAGTACTTCGGAGAGCCGTTTCCCTTTCCCAAGCTCGATCAGGTGACCACGCCGATCCTGCCTGGCGCGATGGAGAATGCCGGCGCGGACCTCTATCGTGACGATATTCTGGTGATGGATGCCAGCGCCCCGGTGGTGCAGCAGCGCGATTTCGGCGTGATCGTCGGGCACGAACTGGGCCATCAGTGGTTCGGCGATCTGGTGACGCCCGCCTGGTGGGACGACATCTGGCTGAACGAGAGTTTTGCCAACTGGATCGGCTATCGCATCGGTGACGCCTGGCGGCCCGATCTGGGCATCATGGGCGATGCCCTGAGCGATGGCTTCCGGGCGATGGAAACCGATGCGCTGCTGGCCGGGCGGCCGGTGCGTCAGCCAATCGAGACGAACACCCGGATCGACTCCGCGTTCGATTCCATCACCTATGGCAAGGGGGGGCACATCGTCGGCATGGTCGCGGCCTGGTTGGGGGAAGACAAGTTTCGTGAGGGCGTGCGCCGTTTCATCGCGGCGCACCGTTTCGGCGCAGCGACCAGTGACGATTTCTTTGCGGCGCTGGCCGATGCCGCGGGGGATCCCAGGCTGGTCGAGGCGATGCGCAGTTTCGTCGAGCAGCAGGGCGTTCCGCTGCTGGCGATGCGCCAGCAGGGAGACAAGGTCACGATTACCCAGCTGCGCTACACTACGGCGGGTGTCGCCCCCCCGGATTCGCTATGGATTATTCCGCTGTGCCTGCGGCGCGGCGCGGTGCGCCGGTGCCTGCTCATGGACCAGCGCACGCAGGCCTTCACCATGCCTGGCATGGGGCCGGTGTTCCCGAACGCCGGCGGAACCGGCTACTACCGATTTGAACTGACGGCGCGGCACTGGGCCCAGCTGATCTCGGAAGCCGGCACATTGCCGGGCGGCGAGGCGCAGGCTCTCGTCGATTCGCTCTCTGCATCGATCCGCGCCGGCCGTGGCACGATCGCTGAAATGGCCCGGCTGGGACACAAGCTGATCCGTCACCCGGACCCGCACGCGGCAGATGCTCCGGACAGGGCGCTCAGCCAACTCGTCAACGATGGCATGGTCAGCACGCAGGGGCGGAGGATGTTTCGCCTGTACCGTGAGCGTCTCTACACGAATCTGCTGCGGCAATACGGATTCGATCCACGCGCGGGCGTCTATGCCTATGAAGCACCCGCGCGATCGCAGCGGCGAATCCAGATCGTTGCCGCCATGCTTGGGACTGGCCGCGGCAAGGATCTGCGGCATCAGCTGGCCGAAGCCGCGAAAGCATATCTGGCCGGGGACAAGGCGGCTTTGGACCCGGCATGGCTCGATCACGCGCTCGACGTCTACCTGTTCGAAGGCAAGGAAGCAGCCACGCGGGGACTGGTCGAAAAGGCGCTGAATTCAGAGGATCCGGTATTCCGGCCGACTGCATTGCGGGCGGCGGCACGCACCAGCAGCAAGGACCTGGCATCCTGGCTGCTGACGCTCGACGATCCCCGGCTTCGCGAGAGCGAGAAGCGCGAATTTCTGGATGGAATCATGGCCCGCAGCGCCACGCGCGAGCTGGGCTATGACTGGGCGCTGGCAAATGTGGACCGGCTGCTGGCAAGCAGTGACGGCCAGTTCTTCTCGGCGCGCCTGCCGCAGGCGCTTGGCCGGTTCTGTTCGGTCGCATGGGCAAGCCGCATCGCGCAGGATTTCCAGGAGAAGCTGGCAGGCACTGCAGGGGCGCTTGAACTCGACCGGGCCATCGAACGCGTGCGCAACTGCGGCTTGCTCGAAGACATGATGGGCGAGCAGATCGACGGGGAATTTCTGAAACTGCGTTGAGGTGCCCCCGCTAGGGCGGCACGGGTCAGACCGGAACCTCCAGCCTCGCAGTCAGGCCCGCGACCTCTCCTGAGGGTGAAAGCCGGTTGGCCAGCTTGAGCGCACCACCGTGCTGGTCGGCAATGGCGCGGGCGAGTGCGAGGCCGAGGCCGGCACCGCCGGTTGCCGAATTGCGCGAGGGGTCTCCGCGCGTGAACGGGTTCATCATGTCGTCGATCCTGTCGGCGGGAATGCCCGGACCGTCGTCTTCGATGAGGACAATGGCGCGCTGACCTTCGCGCTTCAGCGTCACGCGGGCGCACTGGCCATAGCGCAGTGCATTGCTGATCAGGTTCCGCAAGGCCCGCCGCATCCAGGTCGGGCGCAGTTCGAGCACGATCCTTTCGGTATCGCCCAGTTCGACCGGCTCGCCCATGTCCTCGTATTCCTCGACGACGGAGGCGACGAGGGCGGACAGTTCGGTGCGCTCGCGCGGGTCGCCGGGGCGGCCAACGCGGGCCAGAGACAGGATATCGTCGAGCGTACGCACGATGTCCTCGATCGTGGCGGCCATGCGGGCACGCTCGCCCTCGTCTTCGACCGACTCGATGCGGACCCGTAGGGCAGCCAGCGGTGTCTTTAGATCGTGGCCGATGGCGCCCAGCATCACGTTCTTTTCGTCCAGCATCGCGGCAATGCGGGCCTCCATCGCGTTATGAGCGACGATCAGGCGGTGCATGTCATCCGGGCCGGAAGGGGTGATCTGGCCATCCGCGTCCTGGGTCGCCGCGAAGCGCTCCACCCGGCGGGTCAGCGCAGCGAGCGGGCGGGTGATCCGCCGCAGGATCAACGCGACAGCACCTACCAGAACGACGTAGATCAGCAGCGTTTGCAGCACGAGCGGCATCAGCAGGATGTTCATGGCGCGTGGGGTCCGCACGCGGGCAATGAGCCAGCCCTGATGGTTCAGTGGCCGTACGCCGACGACCAGCAGGTGGCTCTTCATCAGGTCATTGATCTCGAACCGCGCCATGTTGCGGAAGGCGGCCCGTCGCAATGTGCTTTGCCGGGCGGCGGGGTCCTGTCCCACCGAGCGATGTACGACGACGATTTCAGACGGTGGGAAATTCTGATCGGCGAGGATGCTTTCCAGACGCTTTTCCGCATGCGAGTCGCGTTGTTCGCTGATTGTTGCAGGAGAGCGATTACTGAATTCGAGAGAATATGAGCGCGGAGGCGGACCGGCGATCGGTCCGCCTTCGGGCGCGCGCTTTGGCCGCGCGAACGTGTCGGGGCCACGGGTGTCGGCGATCAGCCGGAAGGCTGCCACATTGAGCATGCCGGTTTCGTATGCTTCGCGTTGCGCCTGGTAGACGAGGAATGAGCTGAGGCCCTGCACGAGCAGCAACGCGACCGCCACCGCCAGCAGCATCTGGCCCATCAGGCTTCGGGGCTGCGGAATTCTCATTCGGGATCGAGCGGCACGCGCTTGACTTCGGTGGCCAGCATGTAGCCGCCGCCCCAGACCGTCTGGATCATTTGCGGATTGCGGCTGTCGACCTCGACCTTGCGGCGCAGGCGGCTGACCTGATTGTCGACCGCACGGTCGAACAGATGGGCCTCGCGGCCCTGCACCATATCGAGCAGCCGGTCGCGGTTGAGCACCTGACGGGGATGCTCCAGAAACGCCATGAGCAGACGGAACTCTACCGACGAAATGGCAACCACCGCGCCTTCGGGGTCGGTCAGGCGGCGCTTCAGCGGATCGAGGTGCCAGCCTTCGAACATGAAGGCTTCGTTCTCCGGCACGGGCGGCGCGTTGCGTGCAGCGCGCCGCAGCACAGAGCGGATGCGGGCAACCAGTTCGCGCGGCTCGAACGGCTTCACGACATAATCGTCGGCGCCGATCTCCAGGCCGACGATGCGGTCGGTCGCTTCGCCGCGCGCGGTCAGGAAGATGACCGGAATATCCTGCGTTTCGACAAGGTGGCGGCACAGCGACAGGCCGTCCTCGCCCGGCATCATGATGTCGAGCAGGACAAGATCGAACTTGCCGTCGCGCAGGCGGGTGCGGGCTTCGGCCGCGCTGGCCGACTGGACGACGTCGAACCCCTGGCGCGACAGATAGTCACCCAGGGGTTCGCGCAGGGCCGCTTCGTCATCGACAAGCAGCAGCTTGGGGAGTGCGGTATCGTTCATACGGGTATTCTTCGACACTCCCTGGCCGGGGTTTGTCCAGTCACTTCTTCGCGGGCTTGTCTGCCTGCCACTGCGCCTTCATTTTCTGGCGTGCGGCCTGACGCTCTTCCTTGGTGACCTTGCCGTCGTTGTTGGCATCCATGTCGCCGAAGTGCTTGGTGGCAGCAGCCATGAACTCGGCCTTGCTGACGGCACCGTCATTGTTGGTGTCGGCCATCTTGAGCATCATCATGCCGTGGCCACGCATTCCGCCACGGCCATGCATGCCGTGTCCGTCACGGCCCGGGCCGCCCCGATGATGGCCATCCATTCCGGGGCCGCCCATGCCGGGACCGCCCATGCCAGGCCCACCCATGCCAGGGCCACCCATGCTGTCACCATCCATTCCCGGGGGAGGGGGCGGCGGGCCATTGCCATCCGGAGCGCCCGGGCCGCGATCACCGGGGCCGTGCGGTGGCTTGGCGTCCATGAACTCCTGCCTGGAGATCGAGCCGTCCTTGTTGGCGTCGATCATTG
Source organism: Novosphingobium album (ex Hu et al. 2023) (assembly GCF_022832385.1). GTDB lineage: Bacteria > Pseudomonadota > Alphaproteobacteria > Sphingomonadales > Sphingomonadaceae > Novosphingobium > Novosphingobium album. Next base: position 26,456 of record NZ_JALHLE010000010.1, on the reverse strand, counting down.
CGAACATTTCCGCACGATGTTCGGCGTGCCGTGCATCGCGGTCGGCCTGATCGATCTTGCCATCCTTGTTCACGTCGAGCTTCACGAACATGTCTTCGGCGGCTTTCTGCGCTTCGGCGCGGGTGATCACGCCGTCCTTGTCTGCGTCCATGAAGGGCTTTGCCGGAGGGGTCTGCTGGGCATAGGCAATCCCGCCAACCGCGAGCGCGGCGACAGAAAGACCAAGCGTGATTTTCTTCATTGCAGTCTTCATTGTCATCTCACTCCCAAAGGGAAAGGATGAGAGCCGCAGGACCGGGGGAAGGGAGGGGAAGGTTCGCCCCGCGGCTCTCTGGACCCTGTTCTAGTGCGCCGTTGTCGCTCAGATGTGCCGTGACTCCTGAATTTTGTCGTCAATTGTCACAGCCAGACGCTGCCGTTCATGGTCCGGCAAACTGGATGAACGCCTGTTTAGCGGGGCGGTCATCAGGCTGCCGGCATGCAGAACGCGTTCATCTTGTTTCCGTCGGGGTCGCGGAAGTATGCGGCATAGAACCCGTTGGCGCGCAGGCCCGGTTCCCCTTCGCAACTTCCGCCGCTGGCCAGCGCTGCGGCATGGACTCGCCGCACCATGTCCTCGTCAGCCGCCATCAGGGCGAACATCGTGCCATTGCCCCGGTTCGCGGCCTCACCGTCGAACGGATAGGTGATGCCGATGCTCGGCCCGCCGTCGGGAAAGCTCCAGCCGATCGCCTTGTCATGGGCAAAGGTGCGCGCGCCGCCGAATTCGGCCATCACGGCATCGTAGAAGCGCGCGCCGCGCTCGAGGTTGTTGGTCCCGAAGGTTACATGGGCTACCGGCATCGTTCTCTCTCCGTTTCGGTCTTTGCCGCATAGAAGCCGTCGCCGCGGGGGCCCGGAGGGCCTTCGCACGTGCCGCCATGGGCCAGCGCGATTTCATGGATCCGCTGCACCTGCGCTTCGTCCTTTGCTTCGAGCGCGACCATCACGCCGTTACCGACGGTGGCGGGCTTGCCGTCGAACGGGGCTGTCAGGCCGATCCCGGCGCCGCCGCCGGGCACGCCCCAGGCGATGAACTGTTCGTTCTCCATTATCCGGCCCACGCCGAGTTCGCCGCAGACAGCGTCGTAAAACGCCGCTCCGCGGTCCCGGTCGTTGGTTCCCAGTGTCACGTAGCCGATCATGTTCCCATCCTCCTGCGAGTCGCATTGAGGAATGGAACATTACAGGAACATAGGTGGACTCACAAGGGCGCGCACTGGGCCTCCAGCCACGCCTTGGCCTCGCCTTCGAGCTGCGGGCCAACCACTTCGAGGACACGGGCGTGATAGGCGTGCCACCATTCCACTTCGACGCGGGTGAGCAGGCTGCAATCGACCAGACGGCGTTCGATCGGCACGTGGGTCAACGTTTCGAAGCCGTAGTATTCGCCCTCTGCCCCTGCGATCGCGCGCGGTTCGACAAGGATCAGGTTTTCGATGCGGATGCCGTATTCACCGGCCTTGTAGTAGCCGGGCTCGTTCGAGAGGAACATGCCGGGGATCAGCGCCTGATCGGAACCCGACTGCCCGCCAGCCGATTTGGCGATGCGCTGCGGGCCTTCGTGGACCGACAGGAAGCTGCCGACGCCGTGGCCGGTGCCATGGGCATAGTCGACCCCTGCCTGCCACAGGGCATAGCGCGCCAGCACATCGAGCTGGGAGCCGGTCGTGCCCTTGGGGAACACGGCCATGGACAGGGCGATGTGTCCCTTGAGCACGCGGGTGAAGCGGTCCTTCACTTCGGCGCCCGGCTCACCAGGCCCGATCCAGACGGTGCGGGTGATGTCGGTGGTGCCGTCGGGGTACTGCCCACCCGAATCGACGAGATAGACCGAGTTTGGCTGCAGCGTCAGGCTGGTCTCGTCGGTCACGCGGTAGTGGCAGATCGCAGCATTGGGCCCGGCGCCCGAGATCGTGTCGAACGACAGGTCGCGCAGATCGCCGCAGGCCTTGCGGAACGCTTCGAGGCGGTCTGCGGCGGACACTTCGGTGACTTCGCCCTTGGGGCCTTCCCCGGAGAGCCAGTGCAGGAACTGCGAGACCGCCGCGCCGTCGCGCGCCTGCGCGTCGCGGTGGCCCTGCTGTTCGACAGGGTTCTTGATCGCCTTGGGCAGAACGGTGGGATCGCGCTCTTCCACCACGGTGGCGCCTGCCTGCTTCAGCACCTCGAAGATGGCGCTGACCGCATGATCCGGGTCCACGGCGACGCGCTTGCCAGCAAGCGCTTCCAGCCCGGGCACGAACGCATCGCGCGGCTGGATGGTCACAGCATTGCCAAGGTGCTGGCGCAGTTCGGGCGTGACTTTCTCCTCGGCGATGAACAGGTCCGCCGTGCCGTCTGCCTTCGCGATCACATAGGACAGGGCAACGGGCGTGCGCTCCACGTCGGTGCCGCGGATGTTGAGCAGCCAGGCGATCGAATCGAGCGCGGTGATGACCGTGGCGTCGAGGTTCTTGCCCGCCAGCCATTCGGACACCATCGCGCGCTTGGCTTCGCTGGTTTCGCCCGCAAGGTCGCTGGGATGCACCAGAGCAGGTGCGGGCGAGGGGGCGGGCCGGTCTTCCCAGATCGCGTCGATCGGGTTGCTCTCCACGGCCACCAGCTTGCCGCCGTTCGCGGCGAGTGCCTTGCCCGTGGTGTCGGTCCACTTCGCGCCGTGCAGCCAGGCATCGTAGCCGATCACCGCACCTTCAGGCGCGTTGGCTTCGAGCCACTTGGCGGGGCTGCTTTGCGGCGTGCCTTCATAGGCATAGAGCCGCCCATCGACCTGATCGCGCACCTGGATGGTGTAACGCCCGTCGACGAAGATCGCGGCCGAGGGCTCTGCAGCCGGATCGGTCAGCACCACCACCGTGCCCGCCGAACCGCCAAAGCCCGTCAGCCAGGCGAGACGCTGGGCATAGGCGCCGACATATTCGCTCATGTGCTCGTCGGAAATCGGGATCACGAAGCCATCGAGGCCGCGTGCCTTTAGTTCCTTGCGCAGGGCATCGAGGCGCGCTTCATGGGTATTCATCAGCATGTCAGGGGTATCCGGCTTGCGGGGGGCATCAATGCTACATAGATGCGAGCCATGGCAGATTCCACCCCGACCCTTTCCGGTCCTCCGCAGGCGGCGAAAAAGCTGCATTCCTTCACCCGTCACGATCTGACGGTCACGGACGAATATGCCTGGATGCGCGATCCCGGCTATCCGGAAGTCACCGACAAGGACGTGCTGACGCACCTCGAAGCGGAAAATGCCTGGTTCGAGACGCGGATGAAGCCGCATCAGGCCCGCATCGACGCGCTGTTCACGGAAATGCGCGGCCGCATCAAGGAAGCGGACAAGTCGGTTCCGCAGAAGGACGGCGACTGGCTCTACTGGATCGAGTTCGAGGAAGGCGCAGAATACAAGAAGTGGTGGCGCAAGCCCGTGGCGGCCAAAGACGATGGCTCTGCCGACGAGCTGATGCTCGACGAAGTGGCGCTGGCAGAGGGCAAGGACTACTTCCGCCTCGGCGCCATCTCGGTGAGCGCCAATGGCAAGCTGCTGGCCTATGCGGTGGACGACAACGGTTCGGAACGTTTCACCGCGCGGATCAAGAACCTCGAGACCGGCGAACTGCTGCCCGATGAAATCCCCGGCACGCTTTCCAGCCTCGTCTGGGTGGCTGAGGACAAGGGCCTCGTCTATTCGCTCGCGAACGAGCAGTGGCGCACCGACAATGCCCGCCTGCACTGGCTCGGCGAGCCGCTCGAAAAGGACGTTGAGCTTTACCACGAGGATGACGAGGGTTTCCGCGTCGGCTCCTCGCTCTCGTCGAACGAGAAGTGGCTGATCATCGGCGCCAGCGATCACGAGACCAGCGAGGCGCGGCTGATCCGCGCCGACGACCCGCTGGGCGACCAGATTCTTGTCAAGGCACGGGCGAAGGGCGTGGAATACGACGTCGATGAGCGCGATGGCGTGCTCTACATACACACCAACGACACCCACGAGAACTTCCGCCTCGCCACCGCGCCGCTCGACAATCCGGGCGAATGGACGACGCTGATCGAGGGTACGGATGATTTCTACCTGACCGGCGTCGACCTGTTTCGCGAATTCTACGTGATCGAGGGCCGCGTGCGCGGGCTCGACCGGATCGAGGTGCGCTACTATGACGACCCCGCGCGGATCGAGCCGATCGAGTTTCCCGAGGCGAGCTTTTCGGCCGGGCTTTCGAACAATCCCGAATGGCATATGGAAAAGCTGCGGCTGTCCTACGAATCGATGGTCATGCCCTCCTCGGTGCTCGATTACGACGTGGCCGCGCGCACCATGGAAACGCTCAAGGTGCAGGAAATCCCCTCGGGCTACGACGCCTCGCTCTATGCGACCGAGCGGCTGGAAATCACCGCGCGTGACGGCACCGCGATCCCCGTGTCGATCGTGTACCGGAAGGACCGCACGGGCGCAGGGCCGCTCTACCTCTACGGCTATGGCGCCTACGGCATTGCGATCGATCCCGGCTTCTCTACCGCGCGGCTCAGCCTCGTCGATCGCGGGTTTGCTTATGCCATCGCCCATATCCGCGGCGGTGACGACATGGGCCGCGCCTGGTACAAGGCGGGCAAGCTGGAAAGGCGCACCAATACCTTCAACGACTTCGTGGACTGCGCGAAGGGCCTGATCGACCGCGGTTTCACCAGCGAGGGCAAGATCGCCATCGCTGGCGGCTCTGCAGGCGGCGAACTGATGGGCGCGGTGATCAATTCCGATCCGCACCTGTGGGGCGCGGTGGTGGCCCACGTGCCTTTCGTCGACGTGCTCAACACCATGCTCGACGAGACCTTGCCGCTCACCCCCGGCGAATGGCCCGAATGGGGCAACCCGATCGAGGACAAGGCCGCCTTCGAGCATATCCTGAGCTACAGCCCCTACGACCAGATCACGGCGCAGGCCTATCCGCCGCTGATGGTCACGGCCGGGCTCAACGACCCGCGTGTGACGTACTGGGAACCGGCCAAGTGGGTCGCGAAGCTGCGCGAGCTGAAGAGCGATGACAACGAACTGATCTTCAAGACCAATATGGGCGCGGGCCACGGTGGCAAGTCGGGCCGGTTCGAGAGCCTGAAGGAGACGGCGGAGGAATTCGCCTTCATCCTATGGCAGCTCGGCGTCGAGGGTTGAGCAACCGCTTCATCCGGACCTTCACGGCAGAGCCCCATCACATTGATGTGATGGGGCACGTGAACAACGCGGTCTGGGTGCAGTGGATGGAGGCGATTGCAACTTCCCATTGGGAAGTGGGCGCAACGCCGGAGCAGGTCGCGAAATATGCCTGGGTCGTGACCCGGCATGAGATCGACTACCGCGGCAATATCCGTGAGGGCGAGAGCGTGTCAGCCGAGACCTTCATTCCCGACGGTCCGCATGGCGCACGGTTCAACCGGCGTGTGGATTTCCGCAATGCTGCGGGAAAGGTGATCGTGTCCGCCCGGACCACCTGGGCCATGATCGACATTGCCAGCGGCCGGCTCATGCGGGTGCCGGAAGAGGTGGCCGTCCGGTTTACCGGAGATTGACGACCGTGCGGTCTTCGCTGGAGGCCGGCTGGCTTCTCATGTCTGTCCGTACGGTGCGGTTGCGGCCCTCCGACTTGGCCTGATAGAGCAGCTTGTCGCACTTGGCGTAGAGATCGGCGAAACGCATGGGCACGGCATGGGTGATCAGGCCCATGCTGGCAGTGACGGGCCGGTCGAGGCTAGAGATTTCCGCGGCAATGCGTGCGGGTATCGACTGGCGGCGGTGCTCCGCCCGGTCGGCGGCGTCCGGCCCGCGCATCAGCAGCAGGAATTCCTCGCCGCCGAAGCGCACCGCAACTGTGTCCTCGTCAGGCATCAGCGCCCGCCCGACCGCCTTGAGCACAGCATCGCCCATGGCGTGCCCCCGGGTGTCGTTGATCGTCTTGAAAAGATCTAGGTCGAGCACCGCCATGGTGTCGAAGCCCTTCTTGGCCAGCCGTGTATAACGTTCTTCGAAGCCGCGCCGGTTGTAGAGGCCGGTCAGCGGATCACGTTCTGCGAGGCTTTCGAGGAACTTGGACTGGGTGAGCGCGCGGTCCCGTTCGTGCTTGATCGTCATGAAGCGGTCAGCGGCGCCCAGCGTGCTCATCAGGACCTCGAAGCCGAGCGAGAGGTGCTGCGCGGTCATGACGCTCAGAGGTGAATCCGCCATGCCCAGCAGGGATCCGATCCGGACCAGCGCCATGCCGATCAGCGGCGTCCAGCCGATGATCTGAAACCAGACCGTGCGGCTGCCGCGCCGTGCGGCGGTGAACATGGCCCAGACAAGCATGCCGAAGAGCGGCAGGAAAGCCGCGTAGTAGACTGAGGAAACGCTCGACAGCAGGGGGCCACCGGCAACCTGGTAGTAGACCGACCATACGACCATCCACGGACCGGTAGCGCGGAGCAGTGCCTTTTGCTGCCGGCCCAACATGTCGGGCTCGACGAGCGAAGCCAGGAATTGCGTGGCTGCAATGCTTGCAAGGCTCAGGCTTGCTGAAGACAATACGCAGATTTCGAGCAGCGACGGCGAGAAGAACCGGTTCACGAGACCGCTGGCGACAAAAGTCTGCACCAGCATCCCGAAGACCGCGAGGGCGTGCCATAGGGCGAAAGGCTGACGCAGCACCCGGTAGAACCCGAAGTTCAGCACCAGCGGCATGAGCATCAGCCCGCAGAGCATGGCGAGCAGGATTTGCTGATTGCCGACCCGGGATTCGTCCGGCGGCGGCGCGACATGCACGTCCGACAACAGGCCCGGATGCCGTGCTCCGGTCACTTTCAGGACGTAAGCGGTCAGCGGCGCGTTCAGATGCGGCAAGGGCAGGCGCATCTTCCAGTGGACGGAGGAAAACTGCAGGTCGCTTTGCGCGATTTCGCGCGTGGCGCTGGTCCCGTCACGGCCGATCGCCGTCAGCCACATCCGCTCGAAACGGGTCAGGCGTGTTGTCAGCACGGAACCGGGCAGGAGATTCTGCCCGGACATATCGATCCGCACGAAACTCGCTTTCGAACCATCGATTGTCCAGCGGGCGCCATGGCAGTTCCAGCGGGAAGGATCCTTGACCGGACCGGTGGCACCGGCACTGACCGGACCCAGCGCCGTGCAGACCGATCCGGCCGGAAAACCGGCGGTCGTGGCGGCTGCGGGCGCACTCAGCAGGGTACCGAGAACAGCCAGCAGGCCAATCAGGAAGAGCCTTGTCCCATGGCGCATGGCTGATCCATGGGACAAGGCTTTCAATATGAGGTTAACAACCTCGTTAATTTACCGACTAGAGCACCGAATCTGCCGGTACGAAATCGTAACCCAGTTCCCGCGCTACGGCCTCGTATGTCACCTGCCCCTCATGCACGTTGAGGCCGGCCGCGAGATGGGGATCGGCCCGAAGAGCGGCTTTCCATCCAGCGGGTCCGTCGAACGCATCGGCGATGGCGAGCGCGTGCGGCAGTGTCACGTTGTTGAGGGCATAAGTGCTGGTGCGGGCCACGGCGCCGGGCATGTTGGCGACGCAGTAATGGACAATGCCGTCGATCACGAAAGTGGGATCGGCATGGGTCGTCGCGTGACTGGTCTCGAAGCAGCCGCCCTGATCGATGGCGACATCGACCAGCACCGCGCCGGGCTTCATCGTGCCGAGCATTTCACGCGTGACGAGCTTGGGAGCGGCGGCGCCCGGGATCAGCACGGCGCCGATCACGAGATCGGCCTCGGCCACGCTCTCGGCGAGGTTGGTGCTGCTGGAAAAGCGCGTCTTGGCACGTGCTTCGAAATGGATGCCGAGCCGTTCGAGCACGTCGGGGCTGCGATCGAGGATGGTCACGTCGGCGCCGAGGCCCACGGCCATCTGTGCGGCGTTGAAGCCGACCACGCCGCCGCCGATCACGGCAACCTTGCCCGGCATCACGCCGGGGACGCCGCCCAGCAGCACGCCGCGCCCGCCGTTTGCCTTTTCAAGCGCCGTGGCGCCCGCCTGAATCGACATGCGGCCTGCAACCTGGCTCATCGGCTTGAGCAGCGGCAGTGAGCCGCCCGGTCCGGTGACGGTTTCATAGGCAATCGCAGTCACGCCTGACTGGACGAGATCGGCGGTCTGCTCCGGGTCGGGAGCAAGGTGGAGGTAGGTGTAGAGGATCTGCCCCTTGCGCAGCATGGCGCGCTCGACGGCCTGCGGTTCCTTGACCTTCACGATCATTTCGCAGCCTTCGAAGACTTCGGCGGCGGTGGCGATCATCGTCGCGCCGCTGCGCTGATAGTCCGCGTCGCTGGCGCCGATGCCGATGCCCGCGCCGCTTTCCACCCAGACTTCATGCCCGTGACGGATAAGTTCCAGCACGCTCTCGGGGGTGAGGCCGACGCGGTATTCGTGGTTCTTGATTTCCCTGACAGTGCCGACACGCAAGGTTCGTCTCCGGTGCGAGGATGTCTGCCTGGAAAGTACACCCGGAACCGCGCAATGTTTCACCCAATTTGCGCTTGATTAGCAATTTATGAGGGATAAAATTCCGGAAAATATCAATGTGGCAGGATAAATAATCATGGATCGCGCGGATCGCGCCTTGCTGGAAGCGCTTCAGGCGGATTCGTCGCGTTCGATCGCCGAACTGGCCTCGCTCGTCCATCTCTCGGCGTCGGCCTGTCACCGCCGGATCAAGGCGCTGGAAGAGCAGGGACTGATCCTGGGCTATGCAGCCCGGGTCGATGCCCGGCGGCTGGGACTGTCGGTCGAAGTCTTCGTCGAGATCACGCTCAACAGCCAGAGCCGCGAGGCCATGGACCGGTTTGAACGTGCCGTGCTCGATTTCGACGACATTCTCGAATGCCACCTCATGAGCGGGGCGGCCGACTACCTGTTGCGCGTGGCTGCCGCTGATCTCGACCACTACGACCACGTCCACCGCGATTGCCTGGCGCAGTTGCCCGGTGTCTCTGCGATGAAGACCAGCTTTTCGCTCCGCCGGATCAAGCGGTTCGAGGGTTACTCGGTTCCCGGTTGACGCGCGCCGCGAACCGGCTGGGTCAGGATGCGGTCGCGTGCGGTGCGCAAGTCGCCGGTTTCGTACTGCGCCGAAAGGCGTTCCTTGTCGCGCGAGCGGTACAGGGTTTCGGCCTTTTCGATGTCCTGCAGCGACACGCCGAGACCCTGCAGGGCGTTGCGTGCAAGCATAACTGCCGATTCCATCACTTCGCGGGTGATCGACGTTACAGGCGAACCCTTCAGCCGCAGCAGCCCGCGCCGGTCGAAGACGCGGGCGTAGACCTGCGCTTTGGGGAAAGCAGCGTGGACTGCGTGGATGAAGTCCTCTGTCAACTGGTCGCCGTCGATGCAGAAGGCGATGAGTTCGGCTTCGGCAGCGCCCGCCTGCCGCAACAGGTCGATCCGGGTTCCGTCACCAAAATAGACCTTGGCGCCGAAACCGCCCGCCACGTCGATCATCTCGATGTCGGTGTCGATCAGCGTCACTTCGATCTGCGCGGCGATCAGCAATTGTGCGACAGTCTGGCCGAAACGGCCATAGCCCACGACGATGGCGCTGGCTCCGTCGTCTTGAGGGCCCTCGCGTTCGCCTGCCACCACGGGCACTTCCCGGATGCGCCGGGTCGCCATCATCAGGAACGGCGTTGCGACCATCGACAGAGTGACGATGGCGCCAAACAGGCTGGCGGCTTGCGGTTCCACCAGCCAGGCATCGGCGGCCTGCGCGAACAGCACGAAGCCGAACTCGCCGCCCTGGCTCAGCAACAGGCCCAGTGCCAGAGCGCTGCGCCAGTGCATTTTGAAGAGCAGGCCCAGCCCGAAGATCACGCTCGATTTCACCGCGATCAGCGCCATGGCCATAGCCAGCACGAACAACGGCCGCTCGGCAATCGCGGACAGGTCAAGCATCATGCCCACCGACATGAAGAACAGGCCCAGCAGGATCGAGCGGAAGGGCTCGACGTCGGCCTCGAGTTCATGGCGATAGGGGCTGTCAGCCAGCATGACACCGGCAATGAAGGCGCCCAGTGCGGTCGAGAGGCCGAGCGCCTGCATCAGCGCGGCCGAAGCGAGCACGGTGAAAAGCGCGGCGAACACGAACATCTCGCGCTCGCCCAAATTGCCGATCAGGCGGAACAGCGGGCGGATCACGAACCGTCCGGCGGCGATGAGGCCGCCGATGGCCAGCACCGTGGTCAGCGCCAGTTGCCATCCCGGAGGTCCGGCGGGTAGGCCGGGGTTTCGGTTCATCGCGGCGATGATCGTGATCAGGGGGATGATCGAGAGATCCTGAAACAGCAGGATCGCGAAGGATCGTTCCCCGAACGGGGTGTGCAGCCGCCCGGCGCTCTGCAGCATCGGCAGCACCTGCGCAGTCGAGGACAGGCCCAGCGGTAGACCCAGTGCCAGCGAAGCCTCGATGGTGAAGCCCGCGAACGTGTGGATCACCCAGGAAACGGCAAGTCCGCACAGCGCCACCTGCAGCAGGCCCAGCCCGAAGATCTCGTGCCGCATCCGCCACAGGCGCCGCGGCGCCAGTTCGAGCCCGACGATGAACAGCAGCAGGGTGATCCCCAGCTCGGCAAAGCCGATCTTGCTTTCGGGATCGCCAACGAGATGGAGTGCATAGGGCCCCAGAACGGCTCCTGCGAGCAGGTAGCCCAGCGTCGCGCCAAGGCCCAGCCGCCGGAACAGCAGCACAAAGACGAGTGCCGTTCCCAGCAGCAGGAATCCGTCCTGCAGCGGAAAGGCCTGGGTCTGGTGTTCCATGGGGGGCATCCGATGCGGCAGTTGCGTGACGTGCAATTTAGGCGCTGGATCGGCGATCACCAACCCCGCCTATGGGCGGCCGATCAGATTCTAGCGCGGCGCGATGTGCTTCAAAGCGGGCTGCCATTCTCATCGCGATAGATGTCGCGGCGGCCGACATGGTTGGCGGGGCCGACGAAGCCGTCGTTCTCCATGCGCTCCACCCACTTGGCGGCGGTGTTGTAGCCCACGCCCATCTGGCGCTGGAGCCAGGAGACCGAGACCTTCTGGTTCTCGAACACCAGCTGGCAGACCTGGCGGTACTTGCGTTCCTCGGGCGCGTCGGAGGCGGTGGCGTCGAGGTCGTCGAAGCCGAAGCTGCCTTCCTCCGGCTCCTCGGTGACGGCGGTGACGTAGTCTGGCTTGCCCTGCGTGCGCCAGTAATCGGCGACGTGCTCCACTTCCTCGTCCGAGACGAAGGGACCGTGGACGCGCTTGATGGGGTCGGAACTCGGCTTGTAGAGCATGTCGCCCTTGCCCAGCAGTTGCTCGGCGCCGTGCTCGCCCAGGATCGTGCGGCTATCGATGCGGCTGGTGACGGCGAACGAGACACGCGTCGGCAGGTTGGCCTTGATGACGCCGGTGATGACGTCGACCGAGGGGCGCTGCGTTGCCATGATCAGGTGGATGCCCGCCGCGCGGCTCTTCTGCGCGAGGCGCTGGATCAGCACTTCGATTTCCTTGCCGACAGTGACCATGAGGTCGGCCAGCTCGTCGACGATGAGGACGATCTGCGGCAGCACTTCGTAGTCGAGCTGGTTCTCCTCGTAGAGTTCCTCGCCGGTATCCGGATCGAAGCCGATCTGCACGCGGCGGCCGAGCGGCTTGCCCTTGGCCGCGGCAGTGCGAACCTTCTCGTTGAAGCTGGCGAGGTTGCGGACGGAAACTTCGCTCATCATGCGATAGCGGCGTTCCATTTCCTCGACCGCCCACTTCAAGGCGCGCACGGCCTTGGGCGGTTCGGTGACCACCGGCGAGAGCAGGTGCGGAATATCGTCGTAGCTCTTGAGTTCGAGCACCTTGGGATCGACGAGGATCAGGCGGCACTGCGCCGGGGTGAGGCGGTAGAGCAGCGAGAGCAGGATGCAGTTGAGGCCGACCGACTTACCCGAACCGGTGGTACCCGCGACCAGAAGGTGCGGCATGGTCGCGAGGTCCGCGATTACCGGTTCGCCCGCGATGTCCTTGCCCAGGATGATCGGCAGCATGCCCTTGTGATGGGCAAAGGCTTCCGAGGCGACCATTTCCTTGAACGAGACCATCTGCCGCTGGGCATTGGGCAGTTCGATGCCCATGACGGTGCGGCCGGGGATCGAGGAGACGCGCGCGGAGATCGCCGACATGTTGCGGGCGATGTCGTCGGCAAGGCCGATGACGCGCACGGCCTTGGTGCCGGGTGCCGGTTCGAGTTCGTACATGGTGACGACCGGGCCGGTGCGCACCGCGGTGATCTCGCCCTTGACGTTGAAATCGTCGAGCACGGTTTCGAGCAGGCGCGCGTTGCGCTCCAGGCTGAGCTTGTCGATCTTCGGCTGAGTGTTGGGCGGGGGATCGGCCAGAATATCGAGGCTGGGCAGTTCGTACTGGTCGAACAAGTCCTTCTGGCGGCTGCCGGAACCGAGCATGGCCGGAGCGGGCGAGGCCTTGGGATCGACGATCTCTGGCGTCCTGCGGGGCTTGTCCGCCAGAGGGGTGGGCGTTTCGGCGCGTGGCGCGGGCTCGGGGCGAGTGGCTGAGTCCCTGACGGGAGCTGGCTGTGCGCTACGGGCGGAAGGCAGACCGCGCGGTATGCGGCCGATACGGCCTGGCAGCGTCAGGAGGCGAACCCAGTCAAAGGCGAAGACCTTGCCGATCAGAGTGACGCCCGCGATCAGGCACACCAGTGCCAGTGCCAGCGTCGTCCAGCCTTGCGCAGGCGGCGGCGTCAAGCCAGCCAGCGCAGTGATGGCCCTGGCGCCGAGCAGCCCCGAAATCCCACCCATCGACGCCGGCAGTGTTCCACCGGGCTTGGTGAACCACAGCGAGAACACCGTTGCGATCAGGAGCATGGCGAAAGCCAGTATGGCGACGGGGCGCCACCAGCGCTGGTTCGAATGCTCTATCTCGCCGTCATCCTCTTCCACCAGCAGCCACAGCTTGCGCGCGAAGACGTAGAGCAGCGGCAGGAACAGCCAGGACACCGGGCCGAACAGGAACAGGGCACGCTCGGCAGTCCACGCCCCCATGGCTCCCATCCAGTTCTGGACTTCTCCGCCTGCGGCGGTCGAAGCGGAGGGGTCGGTCTGATGATAGCTGGCCAATGCGAGCGCCAGATAGACCATGAGCGCGAACAACAGCACTGCACCGGACAGTTCGGTTGCACGGCGCACCGAGCGCTTGAGCACTGCGCGCCAGTCCGGCTTGGTGATGCGCCGGCCCGGCGCCATGGGCCTCGTGGCCATAAGAATTCCCCTGTCTAGGCGCGCCGATAATGCGCCCGGGCGGGACTCCGCGTCAAGAATGAAGCGGGAACAGGCCTGTGGGCGTTTCTGCAAGGCCTTGAATCGCCGCCCATTTGCGCAAGCTGAAAGCACGGGCACGGTGCGCCGTCATGCCGCCCAGCGCGATCGCCGGGACCCGCGCGCGTTCCGCCAGGAGCCGGAAGCGTAACGGCCCGAGCACGGGCGCACCGGGGTGCGAGCGGGTGGGAAAGACCGGCGAGATCAGCACGGCATCTGCCCGCGCCCGGTGGGCCTTGGCCAGTTCGCGCAGCGAATGGACCGTGACGAGGCGCAAGGTCGCCGGACCGTACACAAGACGCGATGGAGCGCCATAGGCCCCATCGGCTCCCCAGCCCTTGGCCTCCCAAGCGCTGCCGGACAGCACCACGCAGTGTCCACGGCGGCGTGCCGCGCGCGCCAGTGTGCGGAAACGGGCCCGGCGTTGCTCCGGGGGCAGGTGATAGTGGCGGTAGATCAACCCGGATCCGCGCGGCAGCCGCGCCAGCGCGCGCTCCAGCACCGCGTCGTTGCGGGCATCGCTGACAAGCCAGATTGGGGGAAGAGGCGGCTGGCGGTTCGGCACGGGGACGCTATAGCAGCGCGCCATGGATCAGCCAGACCTTACACCGCTCGAACACGTCCGTGCCCGCATGGCCCATGCCGCCACGATTGCCGGCCGCAAGCCGGAGGATGTGGAACTCATCGCCATTTCCAAGACGCATGAGGCCGCCCAGATCCTGCCGCTTATCGAAGAAGGGCAGCGCGTGTTCGGCGAAAACCGCGTCCAGGAAGCGCAGGGCAAGTGGCCCGCGCTGATCGAGGCGCATCCCGGCGTGAAGCTGCACCTTGTCGGCCAGCTCCAGTCGAACAAGGCGGAGGATGCGGTGGCGCTGTTCGACTGCATCCACTCACTGGACCGGCCCTCGCTGGTGTCGGCGCTGGGCAAGGCGATGGCCAAGGCCGGCAAGCAGGTCCCTTGCTTCGTACAGGTGAACATCGGCGCGGAAGAGCAGAAGGGCGGATGCCCGATAGCCGACGTACCCGCGCTGCTGGCTTCGGCGCGCGAAGCGCAGATCCCGGTGATTGGCCTGATGTGCGTGCCGCCCGCCGATATCGAGGCCGCGCCGTTCTTTGCGCTGCTGGCGAAGATCGCTGCCGACAATGGCCTCGACCAACTCAGCATGGGCATGAGCGGGGATTTCGAGACCGCGGTCATGCTCGGCGCCACGCATGTACGCGTGGGATCGGCGCTGTTCGGGGCGCGGGACTGACCGGCGTCAGGCCGCGCGCCAGGCCAGCAGTGACAGGCCGAATGCGGCGAACAGACCGCCCGTCAGCCGGTTGAACGCGCGCTTCACGCCGGCGCGTCCCAGATGCCGCGCGATGGCCCGGCCGCCCGTGGCATAGACACAGTACCAGAAGCCCTCGATCACCGTGAACACGGCCAGCAGCACCGCGAACTGCGGCGCCTGCGACTGTGCGGGATTGATGAACTGGGGCAGAAACGCCGCCGCGAAGACGATCGCCTTGGGATTGCTGATCGAGATCGTGAAGCCGCCGCGCAGCACCGTCTGCCACGAAGCGGTGGGGCGGGCCCACTCTTCCTGCGTATCGTCGCCATCTACCGGGCTGCGCCAGGCCTTGAACGCCAGGAAGAGCAGGTAGGCAGCGCCTGCCAGGCGGAGCACGTCGAACACACCCGGCAGGGCATGCAACAGCGCACCCAGTCCCACAGCTGACGCCGTGAGCAAGGTGAGCAGGCCAAGCAGGCAGCCTGCCATCGCCGCCGTACTGCGTTTGAATCCCAGCTCGACGCTGCGCGAGAGGATGTGCAGCATGTTCGGGCCGGGCGTCGCGCTCAGCAGGAATACCGCGATGGCGAAAATCCACAGTGTTTGCAGGCTCATGACCGGGGCGTCCTCACTTCGGAGAGGCCAGTTCGTTGCCCGAGAGGGTGACGACGTGCAGCAAATTGGTGGAGCCGGGCACGCCGAACGGCACGCCCGCCAGCGTGACCAGCCGCGAACCGGCGGTGCCGAAGCCGTGGCGCAGCGCCATGCGCTTGCCCTTGGCGATCATCTCCTCGAAGCTGCCGATGTCCTTGGTCAGCACCGTGTGCGCACCCCAGAGCAGCGCGCCGCGGCGGGCCGTCTTGATCGAGGGTGTGAGTACCAGCATCGGCGCGGCAGGGCGCTCGCGCGCGACGCGGCGGGCCGAGATGCCGGAGCCGGTGAAGATGATGATGCCCTCGATCGGCAAGGTGTCGGCGATTGTCGCGCAGGAGGCGGAAAGCGCGTCGGCCGTTGTGGCATCGGGCGGCGTTTCGGCGAGGTGGATGCGCTCACGGTAGGTTGAATCGCTTTCGACCTTGGCAGCGATGCGGTCCATGATCGTCACCGCTTCGACCGGCCACTGCCCGGCGGCGGTTTCTGCCGAGAGCATCACCGCGTCGGCACCATCATAGACCGCGTTGGCGACGTCGGAGACTTCGGCGCGGGTCGGGCTCGGGCTGGTGATCATCGATTCGAGCATCTGCGTCGCGACCACCACCGGTTTGCCGTGGGCGCGGGTCTTCTCGATGATGTGCTTCTGGATCGGCGGCACTTCCTCGGGCAGCAGTTCCACGCCGAGATCACCGCGTGCCACCATGATGCCGTCGGACAGCTCGATGATTTCCTCGAGGCTCTCGACCGCGGCGGGCTTTTCGATCTTGGCCATGAGCGCGCCATAGCCGCCCATCAGGCGCCGGGCCTCGGCCACGTCCTCGGGCCGTTGAACGAAGGACAGGCCGACCCAGTCGGCGCCTTCCTTGATGGCGAATGCGAGGTCACGCCGGTCCTTCTCGGTCAGTGCCGGGACGGGGACGATGGCATCGGGTACATTGACGCCCTTGCGGTCCGAGATCGTGCCGCCGACTTCGGCGGTGCACAGGATCTTGTCTGCCTCCGGCTTGATCACCACCAGCCGCAGTTTGCCGTCGTCGATCAGCAGGCGCTGGCCGTTCTGGAGGATGCCGAAGAGTTCGGGGTGCGGCAGGCAGACGCGGTTATCGTCGCCCGGCGTGGGATCGCGGTCGAGCGTGAAATGCGCGCCGTGGCGCAGGAAGGCCTTGCCCTCCTTGAAGGCGCCGACCCGCAGCTTGGGACCCTGCAGGTCGCACAGGACGGCGACGGGGCGTCCCAGATCCTTTTCGACCGCGCGGATATTGGCGATGGTCTCGCGATGAGTCTCGTGATCGCCGTGGCTCATGTTGACGCGGAAGGCGTCCGCCCCGGCCTTGAGCAGCTTGGCGATGGTTTCCCGGTCGCGGCTGGCGGGGCCAAGCGTTGCGAGAATCTTGACCTTGCGCGTGCGCTTGATGCCGCGATGATGGGGGGAACGGCGCTGATGGGTGCTGACCACGTGTCGACTGCCTCTTTCGGGAACGGGCCGTCATATGGCAAAGCAAAGCTTACAAACCAAGGACGATTGGCAGGATTATGAACGAAACCGACTCATTGGACATGCTCGACGACGCCGTGGCGGCAGCCGCTTTCCGCCGCCTGGTGCGCCATTTGCAGAAGCGGCACGATGCCCAGAACATCGATCTGATGGGGCTTTCCGGTTTCTGCCGCAATTGTCTGGCCGACTGGATCCGCGATGCCGGGTTCGAGGGCGACAAGGCGGAAGCGCGCGCGGTGATCCACGGGATGCCGTTCGACGAGTGGAAGGCGAAGTATCAGACCGAAGCCACGCCCGACCAGATCGCGCGGATGGACGAGAGCCTGAAGAAGAACGGCGGCACGCACTGATCGTGGCGCCGCCGTTGGGGCGCGAGGGCCGTTCCTAAACGGGCGGAGTGCCGAGCGCTGCTCCCTCAGGCTTCCTTGCGGCGGCTGATGCGGCGGCGGCCCAGCACGGTGGCGGCCGCCGCGCCGAACAGGATCAGCATTGGTGGCGCCGGGACATCGTGGCCGCCGGTGCTGGTCGTGGTCGATCCGCCCGACGACGAGCTCGACGAAGAAGACGAACTGGACGACGAGGAACTGCTCGAAGAGGAAGAACTACCGCTCGAGCTGCTGGAGGACGAGGAGCCTGACGAGGACGATCCGCTCGAAGATGAGCCACCACTCGACGTCTTGCCGCCCGAGGAACTTGAACTGGACGACGAGCTCGACGAGGAACTGGAGGACGAACTCGACGACGAGGAGCTGGAGGTGCTCGTCGAAACATTGCCCGAACTGGTCGAGGTCGTCGAGGTGACGCCGCCGGTGGTGGTGGTCGAAGTGATGCCTCCGGTGGAGGTTGTGGACGTGACGCCGCCCGTAGAAGTGGACGTCGAGCCGCCGGTCGTGGTCGATGTCAGGCCACCGGACGAAGACGACGTGGAGGTCGAACCGCCGCTGGTGGTCGAGGTGATGACGATGTTGCCGCCGCTCGAACTGCCGCCGCCAAAGAAACCGCCGAAGAAGCCGCCGCCAAAGCCGCCCATCGAACCGCCGCCGATGACCACCGGGGTGCTGCCGCCGCCACCCTGGTAGGACGGGGGTGGTGCTGGCGGGATGTAGGGCGGCGGCACCGGAACCATAGCCATCTCGGGCTGTTCGCAGCAGGTGGGCTTGACGATCTGTCGCGCGCGCTTGGTCGTGCGCGGCTTTTCCTTGCGCACGATCCGCTTGGCCTTCTTGACCGGCTGCGCCACCTTGGCCTGCTTGAGCTTGTGGTACTCGGTCGTCTTCGATTGCGTCTCCGCCACGTGGACGGCGCCGCCACCGATGATCGCGCAGCCTGCCGCGCAGGCAGACAATTTCGCAAGGGCCATCCGAACCGACATAAGCGTTGCTCTCTGTTGTTTCCGCTCCGCAATCCCGACTGAAAACGGGGCTACGGACATTCCATCTGACAGAAACAACGCAGAGTCCGGTTAACGGAACAACGGCGTTAACCGGGATTTGGCCGTCCCGAAGTGAGAAATCAGGTTAATTGACCGCCTTGAACAGGCGAGTGTACCAAAACGGCACTTGCACGACTGCCGTTTGTAAACGGGTTCGACAGATTATTTCGCGGTTTCAGTTCTCTGCGCCCGCGTCGTCCGAATCGAACAGGCCGCCCTGAGATGCCATGGGGGAACCTGTGGGCGGCGTGAGGCCGAGGTGCTTCCAGCCCATTTCGTTGAGGCACCGCCCGCGCGCTGTCCGGGCGACCAGCCCCAGCTGGATGAGGTAGGGCTCGATCACTTCCTCGATCGTGTCGCGCGGCTCGGAGAGGCCGGCAGCCAGCGTTTCCACGCCGACCGGCCCCCCCTTGTAGATATCCGCGATCATCCGCAGGTAACGCCGGTCCTGCGAATCGAGGCCGATGGAATCGACTTCCAGCCGGGTCAGCGCATCGTCGGCGATGGCGCGGGTAATGACGTCGCTGCCTGCAACATGGGCAAAGTCGCGCACGCGGCGCATCAGCCGCCCGGCCACACGCGGCGTCCCGCGCGAGCGGCGCGCGATCTCGGTCGCGCCGCCCTTGTCCATGCCGATGCCGAGCAGCCCGGCGCCGCGCGTCACCACGTGTTCCAGTTCGGGCACGGTGTAGAACTGCAGGCGCACTGGGATGCCGAAGCGGTCGCGCAGCGGCGTCTGCAGCAGGCCCTGCCGGGTGGTGGCGCCGATCAGCGTGAACGGAGGCAGGTCGATCCGCACCGAGCGCGCCGAAGGGCCCTCGCCGATGATGAGATCGAGCGCACGGTCTTCCATCGCCGGATAGAGTACTTCCTCGACCACCGGATTGAGCCGGTGGATTTCGTCGATGAACAGGACGTCACCATGTTCGAGATTGGTGAGCAGCGCCGCCAGATCACCCGCCTTGGCGATCACCGGGCCGCTGGTGGCGCGAAAGCCCACGCCCAGTTCGCGCGCGACGATCTGCGCCAGCGTCGTCTTGCCCAGACCCGGCGGGCCGAAGAACAGCACATGGTCCATCGCCTCACGCCGGGACTTGGCGCTTTCGATGAAGACGCGCAGGTTGTCCTTGGCGGCCGCCTGCCCGACGAATTCGGACAGTGTCTTGGGCCGCAGCGCCGCATCGGCATCTTCCGGCTGGCGCGAGGAGGTGAGGATGGGGTTGTCGGTCACGGGATGAGCACGTAGCCCTGCGGCTGGAGTTGCGCAAAGGCGTTCATGGCGGACAGGGAGAGCTTCACGCCGGGCAGAAGGTCGCTCTTGGCGATGCCGTTCGCCGCCGCGCTCTGGCCGCACAGGTAGATGGTGACGCCGTGGTTCAGCAGCTGTTCGACCAGCGGCGCACTGGCGTTGGGGTGGTCCGGATCATGCCGGGCGTAAGCGGCTGCATTTGTCAGGTTCCAGGTCGCCTTGCCGTGGACGACAAGCACGACATGGATGTTCTTTTCCGGCACTCCGGCGGCCACGTTCATGTTGATGAAGCGGGCGGCGGATTCGAACGCGCGCACGACTTCGCCCGGCCCGGCTCCGTCCTTGGCGTTCAAAATTACCTTGAGTTGCGTATCCGAGGTGACAGGAAGGTCGCTATCGATCTTCGCCACCTTCCCGTAATCGCTGAAAACCGGTCCTGCGGTGAAGGCGGACATGTCCTGCGCCAGAATCGGTGTTGCCGACAGGGCGACCGCGAACATGGCTAGGGTGAGAGTACGCATCGGTATGTGCTCCTTGCTATCCGGCAGCCTGCTTGAGGGCCACACGCACGAGGTCGTTCAGTCCGGCGTCTTCGCCCAGTTCGCCCACAGCATGGGCCACTGCGGCGCTGGCGATGGCGGGTTTGAAGCCGAGGTTCTGCAGTGCCGAAACGGCATCGGCGCTGGCTGCCCCCGGCGTTGCGACAGGCGTGCTTCCCGGCGCGCCCGGCACAGTTGCCATGCCGCCGGCCTTTTCCTTCAGTTCGTTGACGATGCGGCTTGCCAGTTTTGGTCCGACGCCATTGGCGCGCGCAACCATGGCCGCGTCACCGCCCGCACAGGCGCGCTGCAGTTCCTCGGTGGTCAGCGCGGACAGGATCGCGAGGGCCACCTTCGAGCCTACGCCCTGCACGGCGGTGAGCAGCTTGAACCAGTCGCGCTCGGCGCCGCTGGCAAAGCCGATCAGACGCTGGTCAGTTTCGGATACCTGCATTTCGGTATGGACGACCACGCGGTCGCCCCGAATGCCGAGACGTTCCAGCGTACGCGCCGAGCAGTGGACCAGATAGCCCACCCCGTTCACGTCGATTACAGCCCAGTCCGGGCCGGTATCGTCGAGCAGTCCTGTGAGCTTGGCGATCATGGTTTGTTCCTATGACAGGGATGCTAACCGCGCGCCAGAGGCTTCCTGCTTGTTTTGCCCAGAGCAAAGGGGCAGGCTTCATATTCGAGCGCAGCTGGTGGCGAACCGAGGTCTTTGGGATGGCTTTCTATGATATCGATCTGACCACGCGTGCAGGTGCAACGGGTGCGGCCAAGCAGGGAGGGCTGGCATGCTTCGTGTTCGCCGGGATGGGGGCGCTTGGGGTCGCACTGCTTGGCGGCATTGCCGGTTATACCACGCCGGAAGGAATCGGGTTCATGTTCGGAGGCGGGCTGGAAGCCGTCGTTGGCGTGATTGCGGGGCTGCGTCTGCGCGCCGGGAAAGGCGTTTTCTGGGGTGGCTATGCTGCGCTTCTGCTCACTGCAGAGACGATCGGAAAAGCCGTGAGCCTTTCGATAGGCGGCTTTATCCTGTCGGTCGTCGTGCTTGTGATCATGGTCAACGGCATCCGCGGCGCCTTGGCGTTGAAACGCGGCGTCTTGTTCGAGGATGACGAGGCCGAAGTCTTCTGCTGAAGGCAGGCGCTGGCCTGCTCAGCGGTGGCTTCCCAGCATGTTGCCGTGTGTAATCGCGACAGCGAGCGCGTCGGAAGCGTCCTCGCCCGCCAGCTTGACGCCCGGCAGCAGCACCTTGAGCATGTGCTGGATCTGCTTCTTGTCCGCGCCTCCGGTGCCGACGAGGGCCTTCTTTATGACCTTGGTCGGGTATTCGGCCACCGGCATCCCGGCGCGGGCGAGGCTGAGCATGGCGACGCCGCGGGCCTGTCCCAGCTTCAGTGTCGACTGCGGGTTCACGTTCACGAAGACTTCCTCCACCGCGCCTGCGTCAGGGCGGTGGTGGAGGATGACGTCGGTCAGCGCCGCGTCGAGTTCGACAAGCCGTTCGGCCATGCTGGCCTTGGCATCGGTGCGGATCTGCCCGTTGGCCACGTGGCTGAGCCGGCTGCCCGATTTCGCGACGATCCCCCAGCCGGTGCAGGTGAGGCCAGGGTCGAGGCCGATAATGATCAGCCGAGTTTCTCCATGACTTCGTCGGAGATCTCGTAATTGCCCCAGACAGTCTGGACGTCGTCATCGTCGTCGAGCGTGTCGACCAGCTTCATCAGCGTGCTCGCGGTGCCCTCGTCGACATCGACCTTGAGGTTCGGACGCCAGGCCAGCTTCACGCCTTCGGCTTCGCCGAGCGTCTTTTCGAGTTCGGCGGCCACTTCGTGCAGCGAATCGACCGAAACCCAGATCTGGTGGCTGCCGGGATTCTCGTCGCCGTCGCCCATGTCGCTTTCGACATCGTCGGCACCGGCTTCGATCGCGGCTTCGAGGACCTTGTCCTCATCGCCCACGCTGGCTGGGTACTCGATCAGGCCGAGGCGTTCGAAGCCGTGGCTCACCGCGCCAGAGGCGCCGAGGTTGCCGCCGTTCTTCGAGAACGCGGTGCGCACGTTGGTGGCGGTGCGGTTGCGGTTGTCGGTCAGCGCCTCGACGATCAGCGCGACGCCGCCCGGGCCATAGCCCTCATATCGGACTTCCTCGTAGTTCTCGGAATCGCCCTTGCTCGCCTTGTCGATGGCGCGCTGGATGTTGTCCTTGGGCATCGACTGCGCCTTGGCGGCGTTGACGGCGGCGCGCAGGCGCGGGTTCATGTCCGGATCGGGCATGCCCATCTTGGCCGCGACGGTGATTTCGCGCGAAAGCTTGCTGAACTGCGCGGAGCGCTTTTTGTCCTGCGCGCCCTTGCGGTGCATGATGTTCTTGAATTTGGAATGGCCTGCCATGGTCCGTTCGTTCTGCTGGTCTGGTGAAGTGACGGCGCCCTTACAACAGGGGCGGGGGCAAGAGCAACCGCTGCGGTGGACGGGCTCAGTGGCGCTTCGGCAGTTTGCGCAGGAACAGGCGTTCGGGCTTGTCGGTCCATTCGGGATGATCGGCCGCCGCCGCCCGCATCGCCCGGCGGAAGCGCAGGAACTGGCTGGGCGTCGGCAGGCGGGGCGTGTGCGCCAGTTCCCAGTGGATGCCGCTGATCGGATCATCGAAGAACACGGCGTAGTAGCCCGGCGCATAGACGTCGTAGGCGGCGGGCGGGTCGGTCACGGCAAGCCCCTCGGGCAGCAGGAACCTGCAATGGAAGGCATCGACCTCGCGGCGATTGCGTGCCCACAGCGCGATGTGGTGGATCCCGGTGGCGCGCGCCTCATGGTCGATCTTGCCGCCGCTCTTCGCCGGCTGGATGCCGATATAGCTGTGCGGCAGCGGGAAGCGCGCCATGTAGTAGGTGGAGCGGTACCCGATATCGAGCGTCCAGAAGCTCGTGTAGCCGAGCCAGCCGAACATGCGGTCGTAGAAGGCGACCGAGCGTTCGTAGTCGAGCACCGAGAA
Organism: Novosphingobium album (ex Hu et al. 2023); assembly: GCF_022832385.1. Lineage (GTDB taxonomy): Bacteria > Pseudomonadota > Alphaproteobacteria > Sphingomonadales > Sphingomonadaceae > Novosphingobium > Novosphingobium album. The sequence continues at coordinate 3,456 of NZ_JALHLE010000010.1, read as the reverse complement.
CTCGACGTGATGCACACCGCGCCAGCGCATCACGCGGTCACGGCTGGGGAGGATGTGGACATGGCAGCTCCTCGTTCAGACGGGAGCATAGATCACCTTGGTGTCCGCGTCATGGCATCGCCGGGGTCCATGACGCGGGCGCCATGCGATCAGTCGATGCCGAGCGCTGCCTTGTAGGTATCGAGGATCATGTCCATTTCGCGGCGGTCGTCGGGCTTCATCTTCCGCAGGCGCACGATCTGGCGCATGATCTTGACGTCGTAGCCGACGGCCTTGGCCTCGTTGTAGACGTCGCGGATGTCGTCCGAGATGCCCTTCTTCTCTTCCTCGAGGCGCTCGACGCGCTCGATGAGAAGGCGCAGGCGATCGTCGGTGGTTTCGGACATGAAATTGGTGCTCCGGTAAAATCGTGGTGAATCGGTTGGCCGCGCTGATAGCGAGGCTGCGGGATTCGGGCAAAGCCGCACCTGTGGAAATTGTCGGCGGGCGGAGTGCAAGGTGACACTCCGGTTGACACGGGTGACACGGTCCAGAGGAAAAGGTGTCATCTTGGGCCGGAAGTGTCACTTTGTGTGCGGAATGCGTCACCTTGTGCGCCGATGTGCCAAAACTCTGGGCAGTGCGGATCTTGACCATGCCGGCATGATGTCAGGCCTGATGCCTGTAGGAAAATGCTTCCTGTCCGCGCGCCCTAACTTTCGGCGAACCAGCGCTTCTCGAACCAGAGCGCGAGATTGACCAGCGCTATGAGCACAGGCACTTCGACCAGCGGCCCGATCACCGCCGCGAAGGCGACCGGCGAGGCGAGGCCGAAAGCGGCGATAGCGACGGCGATGGCCAATTCGAAATTGTTCGAGGCCGCCGTGAACGATAGCGCTGCCGTGCGCGGATAGTCGGCGCCAGCCGCCCGCCCGCTGGCGAAGGCCAGCACGAACATCACCACGAAGAATATCACCAGCGGCAGGCCTACGCGCACTGCGTCCATCGGCAGGGCGAGGATCTCGCCGCCCTTTAGGCTGAACATGGCGACGATGGTGAACAGCAGCGCCACCAGCGTGATCGGGCTGATCGCGGGCAGGAAGTGCTCTTCGTACCACTGCGCGCCGCGCGCCTTGATCAGGCTCTTGCGCACGAGGAACCCGGCGAGGAAGGGAATGCCCAGATACGTGAGCACGGCCCTGGCGATAGTGCCGAAGGAAATGTCCACCACATGCGCTTCCAGCCCGAACACCGGCGGCAGCACGGTGAGGTAGAACCAGGCATAAGGCACGTAGAACACGATCTGGAACAGCGAATTGAACGCCACCAGCCCGGTCACGTATTCGGGGCTGCCCTTGGCGAGCTGGTTCCACACCAGCACCATGGCGATGCACGGGGCGATGCCGATCAGGATCAGGCCGGTCATGTATTCGGGTTTGTCGGGCAAGAGCAGCGAGGCGAGGCCGAACATGAAGGCGGGGGCCACGATCCAGCACAGTACGAAGGACAGCGCGAGCAGCTTGCCGTCACGAAAGACCTGCCCCAGCGCTTCATAGTGCACTTTGGCGAGCGGCGGGAACATCATCAGGATCAGGCCCACGGCGATCGGGATGCTGGTTGTTCCCACCGACATCGCCCCCAGCGTTGCCGGAACGGCGGGCACCAGCGCGCCGAGGCCGATGCCCAGCGCCATCGCGGCGAAGATCCACACCGTCAGGTAGCGGTCGAGGAAGGACAGGCGCTTGGCCGGGGCCGCGTCCATCATGTTTGCTGTCATCGCCCCATCAATGTTCTGCCTCACGCTGCACCTTCCATTGCGCCGATGCGGGCGAGTTCGCCCATCAGTTCCTTGTGATCCATTGTCTCGAACGGCAGCGCCAGCAGCGCGCGCACGCGCAGGTCCAGCCAGTGCCACGTTTGCTCGAAGGCGGCGTCGACTGCCGCCTCGTTGCCTTCCACGTCCGCCGGGTCGGGCAGGCCCCAATGCGCCTTGAGCGGGGCGCCGGGGAAGACCGGGCAGGCCTCTGCGGCGGCATTGCCGCAAACGGTGATGGCGAGGTCGACCGGATCGGCATCCGGGCCGCTGAAGACGTCCCAGCTCTTGGAGTGGAAGGCCGAGGTGTCGATGCCCTTGCGGGCGAGCAGCCGCAGGGCACCGGGGTGCGGCACACCCTTCGGTTTGCTGCCCGCACTGCAGGCGGCGATCCGCTCGTCCCCCAGCTCGCGCAGCAGTGCTTCGCCGAGGATCGAGCGGGCCGAGTTGCCGGTGCACAGCACCAGAATGCGGAAGGGGCGATCGGTCACGGATGCGCCCTTAGCAGCAGGAGGTCTTGGCCGGTGACGGCATCTGCGGCGCGCAGCAGGCATTGCTGGCGGCCTGCGTCGAGGCGAGACCGGCGAGGTCCGGGCTTTCGCCGTAGGTGGTGTTCTCGCCGGTGGTCAGGAAGGCTTCCCAGACCACGCCGTCGGGATCGGCTATCCAGCTCTTTTCCGATTTCGCATAGCAGCAGGCGGTCGCGCCTTCCTCGAGGACCGGCGCGTCGGCGGCCTTGAGGCGGCCATAGACTTCGGCGAGTTCGGCCTCGTCCTCGACCTGGACGCCAAGGTGCTCGATCCCCTTGGCCGCGCCTTCCTTGAGCGAGATCGCGAAATTGATGCGCGGGTCCTCGAGCATCCACTTGGCATAGTCCGCCTTGGTCACGGCAGGCCCGGTGCCGAACAGGCCGGTGTAGAAGGCAATCGAGGCATCGAGGTCGGCAACCCCGACATGGACATGGAAACGCTTCATGCGACATCCTTTCGTGCGGAAGAGGGGGAGGCGGCTGCGGGCGTGCAGCCGGTATCGGCGGTGCAGGGAACGCCGCCGCAGCAGTTTTCAGTCATGTAGGCCATGAGCGCGTTCATCGCGGCAAAGTCGGCCGAATAGATGATCGACCGGCTCTGGCGCTGCTGCTGCACCAGCCTGGCATTGGCGAGCTGGGACAGGTGAAAGCTCATCGAGGAAGCCGGAACGCCGAGTGTTTCGGAGAGCGCGCCTGCGGCCATGCCCTCTGGCCCGGCCTGCACCAGCAGGCGGTAGGCGGCAAGGCGGTGCTCCTGCGCCAGAGCGGCGAGCGCGCGGATGACGATTTCTGCGTCCATGGCATCACTCCAATAATTCTATAAATATCGAAATATCGAAATATCGAATTTTCAGGTCTGGGTCAATTGTTTCTGCGAGGCTGGTTTCTGTGCGGGGTGTGTCCAGTGCAATCGTGCGTGATCATAGACGGTTAACCGCTATTGCCTTCGAAAAGGGGATCTTCCTGAATTGCGGGCATTGGTTTTCTGCGCATGAAGCCTTGCCGATGTCTGCGATGTCGTTGTCGACCGGTTAACCAATTTCCGCAATTGAAGGGTGTCAGGCGAATTGAGCCTGGTATCGATACATTTGCGAAGGTTCCGGTTGAAATACAGCGTTGTTCTGCGATGCTGGGT
>NZ_JALHLE010000001.1 GCF_022832385.1 Novosphingobium album (ex Hu et al. 2023) | reverse complement strand
GTGCCGTGGCAGCTGGCCTGCACGATGACATTGCGCGAAAAGCCGAGGTGATCGCGCAGGGCAAAGAGCTTGTCCGGCCCTGCGTCCTGCGGAAGGTACTTGGCCTTGGCGCTGAACGGGAATTCGGCGATCGGGCCGAAGACATGGCAATGCGCATCGATCGCGCCCGGCGGCGGCGTGAAGGCCGGTTTTGACGGATTGCTGTGCCAGCACAGGATACGGTCGGTCATGCGTATGTCTCTTTGTATGGCGCGGGGGGCGGGCTGGCCGGTCCCCCGCGCGGGATGAGCAATCAGGCGAAGACCAGCCCGTCCATCAGCTTGCGCGCGGTCCTGAGGAGCGCGGCGCTGACGACCGTTCCGGTTTCATCGGTTTCAAGGACGCAGCTCATTTCGCCGGTCGGGTGTTCGACCGACAGCGTCTTGCGCGCACCCTCGGGGATCACGGCCACTTCGGCGGCGGGCGTGCCTTCGATCAGCGCTGCGGTCGCCACGGTGACGGCGGCCAGAACGCCCACGGTGGCATGGGCGCGGTGCGGGATGAAGCTGCGGGTGTTGATCGCGCCGCCGTTCTTCGGGGGCGAGACAAGGAACATCTTGGGGACGGACTTCTCCTTGACGTCGCCAAGGTTCATCCGCTCGCCAACGGCAAGGCGGATCGCTTCCAGTCTGGTCTTGAGTTCGGCGTTGCCATCAAGGCTCTCGCGATCCTCGTAGCCGGTAATGCCAAGGTCCCCCGCCTTCATGACGACGCAGGGCATGCCGTTGTCGATCAAGGTCATGCGAACGCCGTTCACTTCATCGACGGCATTGCCGGTCGGGAGCAGGGCACCGCACATCGAGCCTGCCGTGTCGCGGAACTCGGTCGGGATCGGGGCGTGAGTGCCGGGGACGCCGTCGATGACCGCGGTGCCGTCGTATGTAACCTTGCCGCCCGGCGTCTGCACGGTAGCGACCGAGACCTGCCCGGTGTTGACCATGTAGATGGTGACGCGGGTCTCATCGCCGGTAGGCTGGATCAGCCCCCGCTCGATGGCGAAAGGGCCGACACCGGCCAGGATGTTGCCGCAGTTCTGCGCGTCCGACACGAGTGCCTGATCGACGAAGACCTGCAGGAAATGATACTCGACGTCGATGCCTTCGCGGTCCGATTTCGAGACGACCCCGACCTTGCTGGTCAGCGGATCCGCCGCGCCCATGCCGTCGATCTGGCGCGGATCGGGAGAACCCATGACCCTGAGCAGGAAGGCATCGCGCGTGCCGGCATCCCCGGGCAGGTCTTCCTTCAGGAAGTAGCCGCCCTTGGACGTGCCACCGCGCATCCACATGCAGGGCACGCCCTCAGCGCCGAAGCGCTCAGACATACTTGAGGCCTTCCTTCTCGAGGCGCTCGCGCATCTTGTACATGTCGAGGCCGAGCACGCCCGAAGCCAGCTTCTCGCGCTTTTCGCCTTCGTTGGCTTCGCGCGCCTGAGCGGCCTTGAGGACTTCCTCGGCCTTTGCGCGCGGTACGCAGACGACACCGTCATCGTCGGCCACGATCACGTCGCCCGGGTTCACCGCGCAGTTGGCGCAGACGACGGGCACGTTGACCGAGCCGAGCGTGTTCTTGACCGTGCCCTGTGCGTAGATCGCCTTGGACCAGACCGGGAACTGCATTTCGGTGAGATCGCGCACGTCCCGCACGCTGGCATCGATGATCAGGCCGCGGCAGCCGCGCGCCTGTGCGCTGGTGGCGAGAAGGTCGCCGAAATAGCCGTCTTCGCAGGGGCTGGTCGGGGCGAGGAGGAGGAGGTCGCCTTCCTTCAACTGCTCGATGGCAACGTGGACCATCCAGTTGTCGCCCGGAGGTGCGCTGATGGTCACGGCCGAGCCGGCGATGCGGGCGCCGGAATAGATCGGGCGCATGTAGCTGGCGAGAAGGCCAGTGCGTCCTTGCGCTTCGTGGACAGTAGCGACGCCGCAGGCGGCCAGCCCGTCGATCACTTCCGGGGCCGCGCGCGCGATATTCTGGACGACGATACCCATGCTGAATGCTCCTTTTTGGGCTTGCATCCATGACGCGCGCGCAAAGGCAGGGGAAAGAGAAACTATGGTCAAGCGATAGGTTTTGGCTAAGAGTGGTCGCATGGAAATTTGGAAGTTCAACCTTCGGCACTTGCAGGCGACCGCCAAAATCGTCGAACTTGGCAAGGTGAATGCCGCTGCGGACGCGGTAAACCTTAGCCAGCCAGCGATAACGCAGGCGCTTGGGCGGCTGGAAAAGCAGCTCGGCGTGCTGCTGTTCGAGCGCCGCTTCGATGGCATGAAGCCAACTGAAGCCGCGTTGCTGTTCGCACCGCGCATCGATGCTGCCATGCGGCATCTCAACACGCCCCATGTCACTATGCCGCGCCTCAGGGCGCTGCTGATCCTTGCCGATCAGGGGAGCTACGCGGGAGCCAGTCAGGTGTCCGGTCTGTCACTGCCGTCCATTCATCGCGCGGTGGCGGACTTGTCGACGGCCATGAGGCGCAAGCTGGTCGAGCGCCGGGGCAAGGTCATTGCTTTGACCGAAGGCGGGCAGGCTGTCGTGCAGTCGCTGCGTCTTGCGCGAATCGAACTGGAGACTGGCCTGACCGAAATCGAGGCGCTCAAGGGGCGGGAGACGCGGCGCATTGCCGTCGGCGCCATGCCGCTGTCGCGGGCCCGTGTCCTGCCCGGCGCCGTGACGCGTTTCATCCGGCGCCACCCCAAGGTCCGCTTGCGGATCGCCGAAGGTTCGCGGTCGGAATTGCTCGGTCCCCTGCGGCAGGGCGCACTGGATGTAATGGTAGGGGCTTTGCGGGATCCGTTGCTGGAGGAGGATCTGGTCCAGACGCCGTTGTTCGATGACCTGCCGGCGGTGTTTTGCCGAGCGGGCCATCCGCTGGTGGGTGCTGAACCCGGGATGGAGGATCTCGCGCGCTATGACTGGGTTCTGCCACCGTCCGGTGCGCCCTTGCGTGACAGCTTCGACAGATACTTCGGCCGCTCCGGTATGAAGCCTCCGGCCGTTCCGATCGAGTCCGGATCGGTGATGATGGTCCGCCAGTTGCTGATCGACAGTGATTTTCTCACACTGCTGTCGCCTGATCAGGTTGCAGTCGAACTCGAAGCGGGATGGCTGGTGCAACTCGTGCGTTTGCCGCAGGGACTGGGGCGCACGATCGGGATGACCTGGCGGGCCTCGTGGAGACCTACCGAAGTGCAGCGCCATTTCATCGAGGACCTTGTCGCTGCGAGCGAGGCTCTGACGGAATTCTAATAGACAACTTATGGGGCGGAGCCGTGAAAAGCACGGTTTCAGGTTAATTCCATGCTTATCTGATTAGGAAAGGCTTATGGGTCGGGGGCAGTTCCGATTGGCAAGGCCGTGACTGACTGGTCCACCTTGGGGACATGGAAAATTCCATCGGCATAATAGGTTTCGGCGAGGCTGGATCGACGTTTGCCCGCGCTGCTGCGTGGGGCGGGAACGCCCATGCATTCGATATTGCTTCCGAGCGCGCTCGGGTAATGGTGGAGCTGGGCGTAACAGCCTGCGCAACTGCGGCTGAGGCGCTTGAGGGGGCTTCGCTGGTTCTGTCGCTGGTCACCGGCGATCAGGCGCTCGGTGTAGCACAGGCTTGCGCGCCGCTGCTCGCGCCCGGTGCACTGTTCTGCGACATGAACTCGGTTGCGCCGGATACCAAGCGGGCGGGGGCGGCTGCCGTTGCCCAAGGGCAGGGGGGGTATGTCGACGTTGCCGTTCTTGCCCCCGTCACCCCGGCGCGCCTTGCCGTGCCGCTCCTGTTGTCGGGGCCGGATGCGCAGGACGCAGGGGCCGCGCTTGAAGGCGCAGGTTTTACCAATGTCCGCATCGCGGGCGATGCCGTGGGCCGGGCCTCAGCGATCAAGCTTGTGCGTTCGGTCATGGTCAAGGGGCTCGAGGCGCTGACCGCAGAGATGATGCTTGCGGCTGAGGCCGAAGGCGTGGTCGACGATGTGCTGGCCTCCCTCGACGCCAGCGAGAAGACGACCTCGTGGCGGGAGCGTGCCGACTACAATCTGGACCGCATGCTCGTTCACGGGCGCCGCCGTGCCGTCGAGATGGAAGAAGCCGCCCAGATGCTTCGCGCGCTCGGCATCGCGCCGCTGATGACCGAAAATACGGTCAAGCGGCAGCAGGCGCTTGGCGAACTCGGGATTTTACCGCCTCCAGCCGGACTGGGGGCCAAGCTCGCGGCGATTTCCGCCATTCCTGTTTCCAATGGAGAAGACTGAGCCATGACGCTCGTGATCGACTGCCACGGCCATTACACCGTTCTGCCCAAGGCACACGATGAATGGCGCGAGGCCCAGAAGGCCGCCTTCAAGGCTGGTGAGACCCCGCCGCCGTACCCGGAAATCTCCGACGACGAGATCCGGGAGACGATCGAGAGCAACCAGCTGCGCCTCATCAAGGAGCGTGGTGCTGACCTTACAATCTTCTCGCCGCGCGCGTCCGCGATGGCACACCATGTCGGCGATCAGGCGGTGAGCGAAGAGTGGGCGCAGCACTGCAACAACCTCATCTACCGCGTCACGAAGATGTTCCCCGGGACTTTCGCAGGTGTCTGCATGCTGCCGCAGAGCCCCACGGCGGACCTTTCCGCCTCGGTGAAGGAACTGCGCCGCTGTGTCGAGGAAATGGGCTTCATTGGCTGCAACCTCAATCCCGACCCGGGCGGCGGCCACTTCGAGCACCCGCCGCTGACGGACGAGTACTGGTTCCCGATTTACGAGGCGATGTGCGAACTGGACGTTCCGGCGATGATCCACGTTTCGGGCTCGTGCAACCCGGCCATGCACGCGACCGGCGGCTTTTACCTCGCGGCCGACACCGTCGCCTTCATGCAGCTGATGCAGGGCGACCTGTTCAGCCGCTTCCCGAACCTGCGTTTCATCATCCCGCACGGCGGCGGTGCGGTGCCCTATCACTGGGGCCGTTACCGCGGGCTGGCCGACATGCTCAAGAAGCCGAGCCTCGACGAATACATCATGAACAATGTGTTTTTCGATACCTGTGTCTACCACCAGCCTGGCATCAACCTGCTGGCCGACGTGATCGACAACAAGAACATCCTGTTCGGCTCGGAAATGGTCGGCGCGGTGCGCGGAATCGACCCCACGACCGGCCACTATTTCGATGACACCAAGCGCTACATCGATGCGCTCGACATCAGCGACGAGGAACGCCACGCGATCTTCGAAGGCAACACGCGCAAGGTCTTCCCGCGCCTTGACGCTATCCTGAAGCAACGCGGGCTGTGAGCACCTGGCTCACCCAGTCCTGGTACGTTGCCGGTTGGGATCACGAGATCGATTCCACGCCTTTGGCCCGCACCATCTGTGGCGTGCCGATGATGTTCTATCGCAAGCTCGATCGCTCGGTGGCCGGCATGCGCGATGCCTGCCCGCATCGCCTGCTGCCGCTGTCGATGGGCTTGCGTGAAGGCGATTCGATCCGCTGCAAGTATCATGGTCTCAAGCTGGGGCCGGACGGCGTGGCCGAGGAAATGCCGCTCAAGTTCGAGGCGGTAAACCGCGGCATTTGCGTCGAAACCTATGCCGTGGTGGAGCGCCATCGCTTCGTGTGGGTCTGGATCGGCGACAAGGACAAGGCCGATCCTTCCCTGATCCCGGACCTGTGGCCGTGCAGCGCGGAGGGCTGGGTCTTCGACGGCGGATACTATTCCGTCGGTTGCGACTATCGCCTGATGATCGACAACCTGATGGACCTCACGCACGAGACTTACGTGCATGCCGGTTCGATCGGCCAGCAGGAAATCCTCGAGGCACCGCTGGAATGCTCCGTAGAGGGTGAGCGGGTCTGCCTGTCACGATGGATGCCGGGGATCGAGGCGCCACCGTTCTGGCGCGGTGCACTCAAGAAGCCCGGACTGGTCGACCGCTGGCAGATTTGCGAGTTCGTGCTGCCGTCGGCGGTCATGATCGACGTGGGCGTCGCCCCGGTGGGGGCAGGAGCCACCATCGAGCAGCACGACCAGGGCGTACGCGGGATCGTGGTTGATTTCATGACGCCCGAAAGCGAAACCAGCCATCACTATTTCTGGGGCATGGCGCGCGACTTCGACATCGAGGACGCAGGCTTTACCGCACGCTTCAAGGCACAGCAGGCGGGCGTCTTCGCCGAGGATCGCGAACTGCTCGAAGCGCAGCAGGCGGCGATCATCGCCAATCCAGATCGCAAGCTCTCCGCCTATCGCATCGACGAAGGCGGCGTGCGGGCCCGGCAGATCATTGCGCGCAAGATGCGTGCTTCACATTCCCGAGGGGAGAAGGAGACGGCATGAGCGGTCCCACCGACATCCACGACTATCTGGCGGACTTCGACGACATTCCGGGCACGCGCGTCTACACGGCGGCCCGGGCGCGCAAGGGGTACCACCTCAACCAGTTCGCGATGAGCCTGATGAAGGCTGAGAACCGCGATCGCTTTCACGCCGGCGAGAAGGCCTATCTCGACGAGTGGCCGATGACTGAGGACCAGAAGCAGGCCGTGCTCGACCGCGACTACAATCGCCTGCTGGACCTTGGTGGAAACATCTACTTCCTCTCCAAGGTCTTCGCTTCCGACGGCCTGTCGTTTGTGCAGGCGGTCTCTACGATGACCGGCATGAGCGTCGAGGAATATCAGGCCATGATGATGGCCGGTGGCCGCTCGCCCGAAGGCGTGCGCTCGATCAAAGAAAATTCTGGCAAGGACAAGAACTGATGGCCCGCATCACGCACGGCATTGCCTGCAGCCACATTCCGGTGCTGGGCTTCGCGTTCGACAACCACAAGGAGGAGGAGCCTTACTTCAAGCCCGCCTTCGAAGGGTTCGACTGGACGCGTAGGTTCATGGACGAGGAAAAGCCCGACGTGATCGTGCTGGTCTACAACGACCATGCCTCGAACTTCGACATGAAGGTGATCCCGACCTTCGCGATCGGCTGTGCCGACCAGTATGGCATCTGCGACGAGGGCTATGGCCCGCGCCCGGTGCCGCCGGTGGAAGGCCACGCCGACCTTGCCTGGCACATTGCGCAGAGCCTGATCCTCGACGAATTCGACATGACCATCTTCAACGAGATGGACGTCGATCACGGCCTGACCGTGCCGCTTTCGATGATGTACGGCCATGTCGACAAGTGGCCGGTCAAGGTCATCCCGCTCGCCGTCAATGTCGTTACCTATCCACCACCGTCGGGCAACCGCTGCTGGCTGTTGGGTGAGGCGATCGCGCGCGCCGTGGCCAGCTTCCCGGAAGACCTGAAAGTGCAGGTCTGGGGCACCGGCGGCATGAGCCACCAGTTGCAGGGGCCTCGCGCGGGGCTGATCAACCGCGAATGGGACAACATGTTCCTCGACAAGCTGATCGGCGATACGCAGGACCTGCGCTGGATCCCGCACATCGAGTACTTGCGCGAGACAGGTTCGGAAGGCATCGAAATGGTCATGTGGCTGATCATGCGCGGCGCGCTTGGCAAGAGCACGCGGGCGCTGCACCGCCATTACCATGTGCCGGTGAGCAATACCGCGCTCGGCCACCTCGTGCTGGAACCGGTCGACCCCACGGTTCCGCCCAGCCCCACCTTTACACGAGAAGCCGCAGATCGCGCGCCGATCGCCTGAAACGAAATACCAAAGGAGAACCCCATGCGTATCGCTCTCGCCGGCGCAGGCGCTTTCGGTGAAAAGCACCTCGATGGCCTCAAGAACATCGACGGCGTCCAGATCACCTCGATCATCAGTCGCCGCGCCGAGCAGGCCGCCGCGGTCGCCGAGAAGTACGGCGCCGGACATTCTGGCACCGAGCTTTCCGAAGCGCTCGAGCGCGACGACGTCGACGCCGTGATCCTGTGCACCCCTACCCAGATGCATGCCGAGCAGGCCATTGCCTGTATGGACGCGGGCAAGCACGTTCAGGTCGAGATTCCGCTGTCGGACTCGTGGGAAGATGCACAGGCGGTCGTCAGGAAGCAGCAGGAAACCGGCCTCGTCTGCATGGTCGGTCACACCCGCCGCTTCAATCCGTCGCACCAGTTCGTGAAGAACAAGATCGACGCGGGCGAGTTGACGCTTCAGGCAATGGACGTCGAGACCTACTTCTTCCGCCGCAAGAACATGAATGCCAAGGGCGAGCCGCGTTCGTGGACCGACCACCTCCTGTGGCACCATTCGGCCCACACCATCGACATCTTCCAGTACATGACCGGCTCGAAGGTCATCAGGGCCAACGCCCTGCAGGGGCCGAAGCATCCTGACCTTGGCATCGCCATGGACATGTCGGTACAGATGAAAACCGAGGCGGGCCAGATCCTGACGCTCTCTCTGTCGTTCAACAACGACGGCCCGCTCGGCACCTTTTTCCGCTACATCGGCGATACCGGCACCTATATCGCCCGCTACGACGATCTCGTTACTGGCCGGGAAGAACCGATAGACGTCTCCAGGGTCGCTGTCTCGATGAACGGCATCGAGCTGCAGGACCGCGAATTCGTGGCCGCCATCCGCGAGGGACGCGAGCCCAATTCGTCGGTGGCGCAGGTGCTCGATTGCTACCGCGTGATCGGCGAGCTGGCCGCAAGTCTCGAAGAACAGGACGGCTGGTCCTGATGATGCAGCGCAACCTGGCCGGCAAGGCGCTCAACCCGGTCGGGCTGGGCTGCATGAACGTGGCATGGGCCTATGGCAACCCGCCGAGCCGCGAGGATGCCGTGGCCCTGTTCCGCCACGCACTCGATAACGGCTGCGATCATTTCGACACCGCCAATATCTATGGCGGTGGCGTGTCGGAGGAGATCGTGGGCGAGGCGCTGGCGGGGCGGCGGGACGAATATTTCCTGGCGACCAAGACGGGGATCATCATCGATGGTCCTCGCCGCGGGATCGACTGCAGCCCGGCTTCCATCACGGCTTCGCTGGATGGCAGCCTGAAGCGCCTTGGCACCGATCATGTCGATCTGTTCTACATGCACCGCTTCGATCCGAAGGTTCCCATCGCGGACTCGGTCGGTGCAATGGCCGATGCCATCGATGCGGGCAAGATCCGTGCTTACGGCGTTTCCGAATGGTCTGCGGCGCATATTCGCGAAGCGCACGCCGTTCGTCCGATGGCGGCCGTCCAGACCGAATACTCACTGTGGACGCGCAACGTCGAACTCGGCGTGCTGGAAACGACGAAGGAACTCGGCATCGCGCTGGTTGCCTTCTCTCCGGTGGCGCGCGGTGCGCTGTGCGGCGAATTGACCGACATCGCGACACTTGCCGAAAAGGACCTGCGCCGCACCCACCCGCGCTTCCATCCGGGGAACTGGGAAAAGAACCTCGATCTGATTGGCAAGTTCAGCGCGCTTTCTGCGGAAGCGGGCGTCGCTCCGGCTCAACTTGCGCTGGCGTGGGTTCTTTCGCGGGCAGAGAACGTTCACGTCATTCCGGGCACACGTTCGATCGCCCACTGGGCTGAAAACAACGCCAGTGGCGATCTGCCGATCGATCCCGCGATTCTGGCCAGAGCTGGGGACCTGATCAACCAGCAGACCGTTTCCGGCCATCGCTATCCGGAAGTAATGCGCGGCACGATTGATACCGAAGACTTCGTTTGACGGGGCGTCTCGTGCCGCATTTTCAAAGACGCCCGGAACATGGGTGCACACCCGTGCCAGATTGAATGTCAGGTCTCGGGAGAATTGCCGTTCAGGGACGACTGCATGCCGGCCTCTTCGACGAGCCAACCACGAAACGCGCGCAAGGGAGGATAGGCGTCCCGCGTGGATGGCCATGCCAGGAAATAGGCCCCCTTGCTGATCATCGGACGATCAAAGGCCATGACGAGTTCACCCGATGCCAGTTCCTGTTCGATCAGGAATTTCGGGAGAAGCGCGACGCCGAGCCCGGAACTGGCGGCCTGCGCTGCGAGGGCAAACTGATCGAGCAGCATGCCGTGCGTATGCGCTGCGGTGACATCGTTGATGGCAAACCATTGCTCCCATGCATCGGGCCGTGAACTCAGGTGGAGCAAGGGGGGGCGGGTCAGGTCTGCGGGTGCGTGCAGTTCGAAGCTGTCGCGCATGGCGGCGCTGCAGGCGGGAACCACGGTTTCGCGCATGAGCAAGGCTGTTTCCGCACCGGGCCAGTCATCCGATCCGAAATGAATCGCCGCGTCGAAATTCTCCAGGTTGAAATCGAACTGATTGAGCCGCGTCTGCAGGTTGATGGTGATGCCGGGGTGTTCGGCCTGAAATGCCGGCAGGCGGGGGGCCAGCCAGCGTATGCCGAACGTGGGCAGGATGGCCAGGTTGAGCGTTCCGCCCCGGGGATTTGCGCGAAACCCGAGAGTGGCGGTGGATATGCGCTTGAGAGCTTCGCGAATTTCACCGGCATAGCTTTCCCCCGCGACGGTCAGCCTCACTTGCTGTCTTTCGCGGTGGAAAAGGGGGGCGCCGAGCGTCTCCTCAAGCGCCCGGATCTGCCGGCTGACCGCGCCTTGCGTGAGATGGAGTTCGGCGGCCGCAGCCGTGAAACTTTCAAGCCGTGCGGCCGCTTCAAACGCGCAAAGCAGAGACATCGGAGGGAGAAAGCGTCGCGGCACCTGCATGGTCACGGTCTAGGCGAGTCTGCCAACTTGCGCCATCCTCCCGGGGCCTGTCCTCGGCTGTGCTGCACTGCCCGGTGATTACATATCGGAATGAATGCCTGTGGTCTCTCGGGCAATCCCGCGTCAGTCGAGGCGCATGGAAAAGCCGGCCCAGAACGTTCGCGGTGTACCGAGATCGATCGAGCCTGACTGGTTACGGGTGACTATCGTCTCGTCGGTCAGGTTCTCGCCGCGCAGCACCAGTGCGAAGGGGCCGGCGAGAGGAACCCTCGCATAGGCATCCAGTGTCGTCGCGGCGCGCAGGGTGTTGGTCTGCAGGTCGTCCTCGTATTGCGCGCCGGTGTGGCGGACAGTGGCAGCAAGGCGCCAGCCTTCGCGCGGCGCCCAGGCGAGAGTCGCGCTGGCCGCCAGCTTGGGGACCTGGGCAGGCCGCATGCCGTCAAGAGCGGCCTGATCCCCGCTCGCCTCGACTTTCGAATCGGTCCAGGACAGGGAACCGTTCAGGCTGACAGTGCTGAAAGTCAGATCGGCAGTGGCTTCGAGCCCGCGTGCATGGATGGCATCGACATTCTGGCGCTGGCGCAGGTTGGTGCCGATGGTGACATTGGCGATGGCATCCTTGAGTCGGTTGTCGAAGGCGGTCAGTGACAGCGAGATCGTGTCAGACGGGTGCACTTCTATGCCTGCTTCGTAGCCGCGCAGCCGTTCGGGCTTGAGGGCTGCGTTGGCCTCGGTCCTCACGGGAAAAACCACGAAGGGGCGATAGAGTTCGTTGAGCGTCGGCAGGCGCATGCCGGTGTAGGCGGCGGCGCGCATCGAAATGGCAGGGCTTGCGTTCCACACCAGACCGCCGCGCCCGTTTACATTCCAGCCCGACTGGTTGGCGTAAGCGGCATCATCGCTGACGCTACCGGCTGCGGTCAGGGCGCGGTAGAAGCCATTGCGGATCGTCCAGTGATCGCCGCGAACCCCGGCCGTCAGTACCACAGGGCCGAGGTTCCAGTCGTCCTCGGCGTAGAAGCCGAGATCGGACTGGTCGCCGCCTGCGCGGCGGAAGGCTGTCGGCAATCCGGTTGCGGTAGAATAGGGCAGTTCGACGAGGTGACCCTGGGACAAGCGCAAGTCGGCGCCAAGGCGCAGGACGTGTCCGGCCCCCACAGGAGGCCGGATCTCGGCCTTTCCGCCGATCGCCAGTGTCGGCGTCTTGGCCTGATCGAGCGTCTTCTTGTAGCTTGAGGAACTGATGATGATGTTCGAGAAGTCCTGCGCCTGGACATAACCCAGAACGTCAAACTGCCAGTCTCCCCTGCCGACCAGCCGCAAGCTGCCCTGCTGGCCCGACGAGGTGGAATTGGCGCCCTTGAAACGCAATGTGCGGCTGTCGTCATAGGCCATGCCGGAGGCCTGGATCTCGACGGTATCGGTCAGCGGCGCAACCGCGCGAAGGCTGCCAGACAGCGTTTCGTAGGCGGCGCGGGCAGAGGCTGGCACGCGCTGGTCCTTCGGGGTCGTCCAGAAGCCCTCGCCCTTGTCCCATTGCACGCTGGCCACGACGAAGCCCTGTCCGAGACGCGGTGCCGTGGTTGCCGAAATCTGTGTTTCGCCGCGGTCGTCGATCAGGGCATTGCCCTTGAGCAGGCCGATTTCCTCCGGCCCTGCGCTGGCCAGGTCGATCGTCCCTGAAACAGCGCCCATGCCGAAGGCTCCCATGCCGCCGCCGCGCACTACGCGTACGCTGGCAAGCCGGTCGGGGTCGAGTGCCGAAAGCGGGATATGGCCGAAGAACGGATTGGCGACCGGCACGCCGTCAAGGAGGACCAGCGCGCGGCTGGAGGCGTTGCCACCCAGTGCGCGCAGCGTCACGCCTTGCGCCGAGGGATTGGCCGATCGGCTGTCGGAACGGCGAAACTGTGCAAAGCCGGCGACCGACGACAGCACGTCTTCGATCCGTCCGGACGCACTGGAGACAAGAGCTTCGCGATTGATCACCGTCACGTCATAGGCCGGCGCCGCAGGACCTTCGTCGAGGCCATATCCCGTCACTACGATAGGGACGGCCGGCGCCTCTTCTTGCGCCAGCGCCGGATTGGCGCAGCACAGGGCCACGGCAAGCGAGGAAACCGCAGCCATCAGGCTGGCCAGGCCGGGGGTCAAGGCCTGATTGTTGGAGCGGGTGTTCATAAGGGGGCCTCACCTGTGCGACGCTTTGAATGCGTTGCTCATTTGTTATGAATTATAGGAAGTTGCGCTTGCTAACAGCGCAGGTGGCCTGAGGCAACGGTGCCGAGGGCAAGGGATGGCGCAAGCGCTTGTGGCATTCCGCGCGGGAATGACTTCGTTCCAATCATTCGATTGTGCGTTTGCATGGAGTGCGTAATGGATAGGGTCTGGCATCCCCGCGCTATTGGCCGCGGCAAGGCGTCTTAGAAAGGAGGGCTTCAGGTTTCATAGTCGAAGCCTTTCCCTTGTTTCGCTGCATGTTTCAATACCCGGGTTCCCGCGTTTCCTTAGGAGACAAGTCAATGTCTGACGGTCATGGCCCTTCGCTTTCGGCTTTCGATTGGTCCGACCCCTTCTATCTCGAAGACCAGCTCACCGAAGATGAGCGGATGCTGAGGGATTCCGCGCGCGAATTCGCGGCGGCGGAATTGCAGCCTCGTGTCATCAAGGCCTACCGGGAGGAAACTACCGATCCGGAACTCTTCCGCCTGATGGGGCAGGCAGGGCTGCTGGGCGTGACGATCCCGGAGGAATTCGGAGGGCTGGGCGCAGGCTATGTGACTTACGGACTGGTCACGCGCGAGATCGAGCGCGTCGATTCCGGCTACCGCTCGATGATGAGCGTGCAGTCGAGCCTCGTGATGTACCCGATCCACGCCTACGGATCGCAGGCGCAGAAGGAAAAGTATCTGCCCGGCCTTGCCAGCGGTGAATTGATCGGCTGTTTCGGCCTGACCGAGCCCGATGCAGGGTCCGATCCGGGCGGGATGCGCACGGTCGCGCGCAAGGTCGATGGCGGCTACGTTCTCGATGGCAGCAAGATGTGGATCTCGAACGCGCCGATCGCGGATGTCTTCGTGGTCTGGGCCAAGTCCGAGGCGCACGGCGGGGCGATCCGCGGGTTCGTGCTCGAAAAGGGCATGAAGGGCCTGTCCGCCCCCAAGATCGCCGGCAAGCTCTCGCTGCGCGCCTCGATCACCGGCGAGATCGTGATGGATGCCGTTGAGGTGAGTGAGGATGCGCTGCTGCCGGGCGTCGAAGGGCTCAAGGGCCCGTTCGGGTGCCTCAACCGTGCGCGCTATGGTATTGCCTGGGGCGCGATGGGCGCCGCAGAGTTCTGCTGGCACGCAGCGCGCCAGTACGGGCTTGATCGCAAGCAGTTCAACCGGCCGCTCGCGCAAACCCAGCTGTTCCAGTTGAAGCTGGCCAACATGCAGACCGAGATTTCGCTGGCGCTGCAGGCCTGCCTGCGCGTCGGCCGTCTGATGGAAGAGGGCAAGGCCGCGCCCGAGATGATCTCGCTGATCAAGCGGAACAACTGCGGCAAGGCGCTCGACATCGCGCGCATGGCCCGCGACATGCACGGCGGCAACGGCATCTCCGAGGAATTCCAGGTGATCCGCCACATGGTCAACCTCGAGACGGTCAACACCTACGAGGGCACGCATGACGTCCATGCGCTGATCCTCGGCCGGGCGCAGACCGGTCTTCAGGCGTTCTTCTGAGGGGACGGGCATGGACCGCGCCGCCATCGTTCACGAGAACTTCCTGTGCCGGGTTGCGGAGGGCGATTTCCCGGCCGGCAGTGCGCCTTCCGGGCCGCTGGGCGATGAACTGGCGGTGTCCATCTTCCGCTCGGCGTGCCTGACGCGCGCGCTCGACCGGGAAAGCCGAGCGATGCAGGCGGCGGGGCAGGGATACTACACGATCGGTTCGTCGGGGCACGAAGGCATGGCGGCGGTGGCGGCGGCGCTGCGTCCTTCGGATATGGCGTTCCTGCACTATCGCGACGCGGCCTTCCAGATCCAGCGCGCGGACCGGGTTCCGGGCCAGACCATCGCCTGGGACATGCTGCTGTCATTTGCCTGTTCCTCCGAAGATCCGATCTCGGGCGGGCGGCACAAGGTGCTCGGCTCGAAGGCGCTGTGCATTCCGCCGCAGACTTCTACGATCGCCAGCCATCTGCCCAAGGCGATCGGCGCAGCCTATTCGATCGGCCTTGCCAAACGGCGCCCGCCAGAATTTCAGACGATGCCGGACGATGCGATCGTGATGTGCTCGTTCGGCGATGCCTCGGCCAACCACTCCACCGCGCAGGGTGCGTTCAACGCGGCGCAGTGGACCAGCTACCAGTCGGTGCCGTTGCCGCTGCTGTTCGTCTGCGAGGACAATGGCATCGGCATCTCCACCAAGACCCCGTCCGGCTGGATCCGCGCGACCTTCTCCAACCGGCCCTCGCTCAGGTACTTTTCGTGCGACGGGCTGGATATCTACGAGACCTTTCGCGTGGTGGCCGAAGCGGCGGACTATGTGCGCACCCGCCGCAAGCCTGCGTTCCTGCATATCCGCACCATTCGCCTCTACGGGCACGCGGGGGCCGACATGCCGCTTACCTATCTGGGGCGCGAGGAACTCGAAGCCGAAGAGGCAAACGATCCGCTGCTGCACATGGCGCGGCAACTGTCCGAAGCCGCGGCGCTGGGCTCGCAAGAGGCCCTGTCGGTTTATGAAGCGACTGGCGCGAGGGTGAAACGGATCGCAGCGGAAGTGATCACCCGTCCGCGCTTGCAGGATGCGTCGCAGGTCATGGCCAGCCTGATCCCGCCGAAGCGTGCGTGCCGGACCGGCAACGGCCCCGATTCCGAACAGCGCGCGGAGGTGTTTGGCTCCGACGTGTCGGTGCTCGATAAGCCGCAGCCGATGGTCAAGATCATCAACATGGCGCTGACCGACCTCATGCTCGAACACGGCGAAATCGTGATGATGGGCGAGGACATCGGCCGCAAGGGCGGCAACTACGGCGTCACGCAAAAACTCTGGTCGCGCTTCGGGCGGGACCGGGTGATCGACACGCTGCTCGACGAACAGTCGATTCTGGGGCTGGCCATCGGGATGGCGCACAACGGCTTCGTGCCGATGCCGGAAATCCAGTTCCTAGCCTATTTCCATAACGCCGAGGATCAGCTGCGGGGCGAGGCGGCGACATTGCCGTTCTTCTCGAACGGGCAGTTCACCAATCCCATGGTCGTGCGCATTTCCGGGCTCGGATACCAGAAGGGTTTCGGTGGCCACTTCCACAACGACAATTCGCTGGCGGTGCTGCGCGACATTCCGGGGCTGATTCTCGCCTGCCCGTCCAATGGCCGCGATGCCGCGCTGATGCTGCGCGAATGCGTGCGGCTGGCGCGCGAGGAGCAGCGGCTGGTCGTGTTCCTCGAACCGATCGCGCTCTATCCGATGCGCGACCTGCATGAGCCGGGCGATGGTCTCTGGATGACGGCCTATCCCGAACCCGGCGAGCGGATCGCCATGGGGCAGGTTGGCGTGCACGGCGACGGCACGGACCTTGCCATCGTGACTTACGCCAACGGCGCCTATCTCTCGCATCAGGCCAGTGCTGTCTTGGCCGAGCAAGGGGTGAAGGTCCGGATTATCGATCTGCGCTGGCTCTCGCCCCTGCCGGAAGACGCGATCGTGGAGGCGCTGGGCGGATGCGGCGCGGTCCTGATCGTCGACGAGACCCGGCGCACGGGCGGTCTGGCCGAAGCGCTGATGGCGCTCGTCTCGGAACGAACCGCTTTGCCCCATTCCCGGCTGACCGCCGAGGACAGTTTTATCCCCACGGGCCCGGCCTACGCCGCAACCATGCCTTCGCGCGATTCCATCATCGCGGCCGCCCGGCAGCTTCTGGGGAAAGGCGAATGACCACCGCCGTCGTGATTTGCCCCGGCCGGGGAACCTATAATGCGAGCGAACTCGGCTATCTCGGCCGCCACTTTCCCGATCCGGCCCTGCTTGCCCGGTTCGATGCACAGCGGGCGGCCGCCGGGCAGGAAACGCTGAGCGCGCTTGATGGCGCCGGGCGGTTTTCCATGGTGAAGCATACGCGCGGGGACAATGCCTCGGGCCTGATCTACGCGGCGTCCTATGGCGATTTTCTGGCGATCGATCGCCAGAAAATCGAGGTTGTCGCCGTCACCGGCAATTCGATGGGCTGGTACACCGCGCTTGCCTGCGGCGGGGCGCTGACGCCCGATGACGGGTTCCGGGTGGCCAATACGATGGGCACGCTGATGCAGAGCGCGCTTATCGGCGGACAACTGATCTATCCCTGGGTGGATGAGGACTGGGTGCCCCGGCCCGAGCGCAAGCGCGAACTGCTCGATCTGATTGCGCGGATCGGGGCGGAGCCGGGCCGGGAGCTTTACCTCTCCATCGATCTGGGTGGGATGCTGGTGATCGCGGGCGATGCCGCCGGGCTCAAGGCCTTTGAAAAGGCGGTCGAGCCCGTGCAACAGCGCTTTCCGATGCGGCTGGGCAATCATGCCGCGTTCCACACGCCCCTGCAGGAACCGGTAGCGGCTCAAGGGCGGATGCAATTGCCGGTGGAGCTGTTCCGGCAGCCTGACCTGCCGATGATCGACGGGCGGGGCAAGATCTGGAATCCCGGGGCCACCGATCGCGGCGATCTCTACGCCTATACGCTCGGCGAGCAGGTCACTTGCGCTTACGACTTCACGAAGGCGTTGCACGTCGCGGCGCGCGAGTTCGCGCCCGATCTGTTCGTGATCCTCGGGCCCGGTACGACGCTGGGTGGTGCGGTGGCGCAGTCGCTGATTCTCGCCCAATGGCGCGGGCTTGGCAGCAGGGATGAGTTCCGCGCGCGGCAGGAAAGTGACCCCCTGCTCGTGGCAATGGGCCTGACCGATCAGCGCAATCTGGCAGTTCAAGGGCAAGCCTGAGGGGTGGAACGGCGGACCGAGGGCAACGATGCCGTGACCGCATATTCGCAAAAGGCCTTGACGCGTGTCTGAAGCCGGAGTGCTTCAGCTGGTGGTTGACCAGGCTAGTGCATCGCTTTCCCGGCGGCCGCCCGTTCGAGCGCCGCAATGCCTGGAACTATGTGGGCCTTGTTATCTGGCCCGTTCCCGCGAGACGCGTGCCTTCGTGAGGCCAGGTCGTGATTCTAGGATGGATCGACCTGCGCACCGTGCAGGAACAGCCGGGTGCGGTAGAGGATCTGGCGGTCGTAGTCGTCGGGCGACATCTGGTTCCACAGCGTGAGCTGTACCGAGCCTTCGACGACGAGGATCAGGAACGAGGCTGCCGCGTCCCGCGCATCGGGCACGGAACCGGCGTCCGGGCGCAGGCGTCGCTGGAGCAGGTCGGTGAGATAGCCGATCGTGGGTTCGGCAGTGCGGTCCCAGAGGTATCGGGCGACCTCGGGGCTACGGAACACCTCTGTGTTGGCAATGCGCACGAGGCGCATGCCAGATTTCTTCTTGATGTTGGAGACACACAGGCGGGCGATCGCGACGAGGGTAGCTTCGAGGTCCTCGCATTCCTGCTCGCGCAGGCGTTCGACCGGGATGATCCACTGGTCGATCGCGCGCTGCAGCGCGGCCTTGAACAACGTCTCCTTGTCGCCGTAGCGCGCGTAGATCGTCCGGCGTGACATGCCGACGTCGGCGCAGATCGTGTCGATCGTGGTCGCATCGAAGCCATTGTCGAGAAACAGGTCGAGCGAGCGATCGAGCAGTTCTTCGTTGCGCTGCTCGATCATCTCGCGCGTGGGCCGCCCCGGCCTGCGACCATCGCCGCGGGCCTTGCGCACCGGCTTGCCGGTGAAGAGCGGGGTCGGTTCGCTTGCTGCCATGGCTAGCGATTAGAGGCGATCACCCCGTAATGTCCACATCGGCGTAGCTGGCGAGCAGTGCCGGATCGGGCAGGGGCATCTGCAGGTAGATGTCGAGATGATCGACCTTGCCGGCATCGTCGAACTCATAGACCGACAGCGAATTGACCGCGTTCTGCGCGCCGCCCATCGACGTGCGTTCCTCCAGCTCGAGCAGGACGAGGTTGCCGTTCTCGGTTACGCGCTTGAACGAGCATTCCCACTCGGCATTGGGGGCCCATCCGGCGAGGAAGTCGCGGTAGGTAGGCCAGTCCATCACTTCCTTGAAATTGCCGATCCGCTCGAAATTCTCGGTGTCGAGGAAAGCGCCCATTTCCTCCCAGCGGGCCGGATCGAAGCCGGGCTTCTTGGAATCGTCGAGCAAGGTCTTCATCGCCAGGCTGTATTCCAGAACCTTGCGCGAGAGGCCGGAGTACTGGCCGATGACCTTTTCCACGTCGTACATTTGCTTCATTGTGGGGCTCCTCTCAAGCGGCCTTGTCGGCGAGATAGCGGTCGATCACGGTGTGGAACCTGGCGATGCTCAGTTCCTCGTGAATGAGCGACATGTGGTCGAGCCCCTTGTTGCGCAGGCCCTGCTGCTGGCGCGGCATCTGCTCGTAGTCCTGCTGCAGCGCGAGGAAGTAGGGATAGCTGTTCGGCTCGGTCACTTCCACCGGCTGCGCGCGGTACTGCGCGCGGACCTCTTCGGGCAGCCACATGTAGGCAGTGACGTGCCAGACGCACTTGTTGGGATCGCCGTCCGGGTGCGGATAGGCCATGATCGTCGTTGCCTCACCCGCGCGGATGGTCATGAAGAAGTTGGGGAACAGGAACCAGCCCTGATTGTCGCTCATCTGGTCGTCGGCGAGCGCGCTGACGTCGAGGCCTTTGGCGGTCAGCGTCTCGCGCGTGGCCTGCTGCAGCAGGGTGCGCACGGTCATGCCTTCGGGGAACGACAGGACGCCGTCCGCATCGCGGTGCACGGCGACCATTTCCTCGAACCGGGGCAGCACTTCGGCGACGGTCGGGAAAGTGCCGGGCAGGCTGCGGATGCCTTCGACCTGTTCCTCTAGCGAGCATTCGGCGGTGCGTTTCACTTCGAAGGGCGAGACGGCCATGCCATGATCGCCGAAGAAGCCGTGGCGGCTGTTGCCCGCCTCCAGGTCGATCACCGAGAGCAGTTCGGGATGGACGCCGATGATGTGGTAGCCTTCGGAGAAGGCGTCGATCACGACCTTCCAGTTGCAGTCGAGCGCCTCGCGCACGTCCATGCCGACCGGGGTCATCTGTCGAGCTTGTAGGCCGAAAGCCGCTCGACCACTTCGGCGCCGAGGAATTCGGCCAGCGGCTTCGCCTGCTTGTCCGGGTTGAGGAAGATGAAGCCGGCAAAGGTGTCGACCGGCACTTCGACGAGGCCATGCGCGCCCTTGTCGATGTCACCCACGGGGGTGGGGGCGGGCGACCGCGATCAGCTTGCCGTCGAGGCCGTAGGTCCACAGGTGATAGGGGCAGGTGAAGCGGCCGGAGTGGCCCTTCTTTTCGGCGCATAGGATATTGCCGCGGTGGCGGCAGGCGTTGATGAAGCCGCGGATCACGCCGTCGCGGCCCCGCACCACTACATAGGACTGATCGAAGAGGGTGTAGACCTTCCAGTCGCCGGCCTCCGGCAGTTCATCGGCGCGTCCGACGATCTGCCACACCTTGCTCCAGATGCGATCCTTTTCGAGCTCCTGGATTTGCGCGGACGTGTAGCGGTTGGTGCCGATCTGCCAGTTGAAGGCGGCAAAGTCGATTTCGCCAAACGGCCGGACGGCAGTCTGTTCAGTCATGCTGCGAACCTCTCCCGTGGTTCCTGAGTCTTATCCTGCCTACCGCTTTCGTGCTGACCTATCAATGATAAATGATAGGGTTTATTCTCTTTAATGATAAGCCAGTGCGAGTGCATTGAACGAGGCCTGTCACTGGATTTCCGCGTCAGGCCATGGCGGCATTGGCGGCGTCCATGATCCAGCGGCCCGAATCCTTCGCCTGTTCGTAGATGTCGAGGTGCACGATCTTCCGGTCCTCGTTGAAGACGTAGAGCGCGATCACGTTCTTGCGGATGAACTCGTCGCCGCGGTAGTGGCGCTCTTCGATCTCCTGCACGACAACGCGGCCGGCCTCGGTGATGCGGAACATGTCCATTTCAAACCGGGTGCCGCCGCCGACCCAGTCGGTCATGAAGCGGCAGTACTGGTCCCAGTCCAGTTCCTCGAGATAGGCGCCGACGCGTTTGAATTCGGCGGTGGCGATGTATTCGGACAGCGGCTCCCAGTCGGCGGGCGAGGAAATGCCCTGCGCGGCGATCTGGCCGACCGCTTCGCTGTAGGCCTCGACGAGTTTGGTCAGCGGGCCTTTCTCGCTGGTCGTAGCGGTTGCCGTGATGATTTCCATGTCCGGTCTTCTCCCAATTCTGTTTTGATCGTGTGGCGCGCCGTTCAACGCGCGCTGCCGCCTTCCACCCAGCTGGCGATGGAGGCGTGATAGTGGGCAAGGCGCACTTCCTGACGCGTCAGCGACAGGTAGGGCTGGGTCTTGTTGCGCAGACCCCGCTGCTGGTGCTGCATCTGCTCGTAGTCCTGCTCCAGCGCGAGGAAGTAGGCGAAGTGCTCGCCCTCCGGCACGTCGGTCAGCGGCGTGCGCATGGCCGCGCGCTGTTCCGGGGGGAACCACTGCAGGTTCTGCACGTGCCAGGTGCAGCGATTGGGATCGACGTCCTCGCTCGGGAACGCCATGATCAGCGTGCCTTCGCCGGCATGGATGGTCAGGAAGAAGTTCGGGAACAGGATCCAGAAATGGTTGTCGCTGAGCTGGTTGTCGGTGAGGCCACTGACATCGAGGCCCTTGGCCTGCCAGCTTTCGCGCATGGCCTGTTGCAGCAGGGTGCGCAGCGGAATGTCCGATGCGGGGGGCATTGTGCCATCGGCCTTGCGGAGCCCCTCAAGCAGTTCGTCGAAGCGCGGCAGCGAATCCGCCACAGCGGGAAACGTGGCGGGGAGGCTGTGGATCGCGGCCACCTGTTCCTCGAGGCTGCTCTCGGCGAGGTTGGAGGTCCCGAAGGGCGCGGTGGCCACGCTGTGGTCGCCGAGAAAGTGGTAGCGCTCCTGCGATTCGTCCATGGCCGCGACCAGCTCCGGATGCACGCCCTGAATGTGATAGCCTTCCTGAAAAGCGTCCAGGATTACCTTCCAGTTGCAGCCGACACTCTCTCGGACATTGAAGCCATAGGGGATCATCTCCTCGATTCGGTAGGGTGCGAGCAGGTCCAGCGCTTCGCCGAGGAATTCGGATAGTGGCGCGGCATTGCGGTCGGGATTGAGGAACACGAAGCCCGCGAAAGTCTCCACCGGCACTTCGATCAGGCCAAGCTCTTCCTTGGCACCGACAAAATCCTCCAGCGTGCCTTCAAAATCCGGTCGCGCAACGGCGAGCAGCTTGCCGTCGAGGCCGTAGGACCAGTTGTGATAGGGGCAGGTGAAGCGCGCCGAGTGGCCCTTGCCCTCGCAAAAGGCGTTGCCCCGATGGCGGCAGGCATTGACGAAGCCGCGGATCTGGCCGTCGCGCCCGCGCACGAGAATCCACGACTGGTCGAACAGTTTGTATTCGAACCAGTCGCCCGCTTCGGGAATGTCGTCAGCGCGGCCGGTGACTTGCCAGACGCGCAGCCACAGCGCCTCGCGCTCGCGGTCCGCGTAGTCCTGCGACCAGTAACGGTCGGTCGGCACGCGCATAAGGAAGCCGGAGAAGTCGATATCGGCGATACGCGGCCCGTCATCGACCACCGCGCCGGGCTTTTCCTGCTGCATGTCTGCTCTCTCCCTCCGGTGTTCCGATCATTCGGACTCGTTGCTTTCGGGATGAATAAACTGCCATCTGGACTATTTATTTGCAAGCCACTCTTTCGTCCTTCGCCGGACGGGTTCGCGTTGGCCGGGTTTGTTGCTAGGGAGGCCGGATGAGCGGGGCGAAGCAGGCAGCGGGGGCGAAGCGGGGGGCGAAGGTGCCCGTGCGACCGTCGCGCCCGCGCGGGCGGCCGACCAGCGAGGACGCCGCCGAGATCGACAATGCCCTGATCGATGCCGCGCTCGCCGAGTTCATCCGCGAGGGCTATGGCGGCGCGTCGATGCGCGGCATTGCCAAGGCCGCCAATGTCGCGCGCACCACGCTGCAGGCGCGTTTCGATTCCAAGGAGGCGCTGTTCCAGGCGATCATGACGCAGCAGATCGCGCGGATGTCGGCCGCCGCGTCGCTCGATTCCGACGGGGCGGCGGACCTCAAGGCCGGGCTCAGGGCCTATGCCAAGCGGGCGCTGTTCTACAGCCTCGAGAGCGACTACCTGCACGTCAACCGGCTGATCTATGGCGCCTCGCACCAGTTTCCCGAAGTTGCCCGCGCCGCGCTGGAAAGCACGCGCACCGGCATCGAGCAGATAACCCGCTTCATCGCGCGTTGTGCGGAAGCCGATGGTATCCCCTGCCGTCACCCGGAAATTCCCGCCGAGGGTTTCATCCTGATGCTGCGCGGCTGGTATGGCCGGGCGTTCCTGCGCGAGACAGCGGTTCCCGCCGCCGAACGCGAGAGCTGGGTCGATGCCATGGTCGACCTGCTCGTGGCCGGCCGCGCGAGCTGGTGAGCCGGCGCCGCCAAGTCTCCTGATCGTCGCTGATCGCGCGTGCTTGACACGATCCTCACGCTGGCACTAAAAATAGTCCACATGGTATTTTTAAGCCGTCCGGCATCATCGGGCGGCGGGGAGAGGACGAACGATGATCCAGGTGACCAACCTGACCCCGGCAATCGGATCGCGCGTGGAGGGCACGCCCGGGGATATCCTGAATCCGGAAACGGCGGCCGAACTGCGCAAGCTGCTGGTCGAACGCGGCGTGCTGGTGTTCCCCGAACTGAACCTGACCGACGAGCAGCAGGTTGAGCTTGCAGGGCTGATGGGCACCGTGCGCGACGAGGGCAAGAAGGGGATCTTCAAGGTCACGCTCGACGAGGAGGCGAACGCCAGGGCCGAATATCTCAAGGGCTCCTGGCTTTGGCACATGGACGGCACGCATGACGATATTCCGGTGTTCGGCTCGCTGCTGACCGGGCGTGTGCTGTCAAAGGAGGGCGGCCAGACCGGCTTCGCCAATTCCTATGCCGCTTACGAGGCGCTCTCGCCGGAGATGAAGGCGCGGCTGGAAGGCCTGAAGGTGGTGCACAGTTTCAAGACTTCGATGGAGCGCGCCGGCGTGACGCCGACCGATGCCAATGTTGCCTACTGGAACGGCGTGGCCGACAAGACCCACAGCCTCGTGTGGACGCACAAGTGCGGCCGCAAGTCGCTGGTCGTTGGCTGCCACGCCTCGCACGTGGTGGGCATGGACCGGGCCGAGAGTGACGCACTGCTGGCCGAACTGCTCGACTGGGTGACGCAGCCGCAGTTCCTCTACTGGCACGGCTGGACCCCGGGCGACATGCTGATCTGGGACAATACCGGCGTGCTCCACCGCGCGACGCCCTATCCGCTCGACAGCGGTCGGATGATGCACCGGACCACGCTGGTGGGCGAGGAGGCGTTTGCCTGAAGCAGTGTGGACATTGACCGTGTTCTAATGCTGGGCTTTGCCAATCGCAGGCGCCGTTTCTAGCCTCTCTTCCGCCTAAACGCGGGAGAGAGCATGAACGCCGAATTGTCCGAGAGCCTCGATCACTTCTACCGGGGCGAGAGTGACGACCTCTACTGGACGGACAGCTCGTGGTTTTCCTGGGCGATTCCGGAAAAGAACATTTGCGGCCTGATCTGGACGCATTTCCGGCCCAACATGAACTGCCTGTGCGGCGGCCCGGCGATGTGGGACCTGTCGGGCCAGCACGTCTGGGAATTCCCGTTCTTTGACTTCCAGACCATGCGGCGCCTGCCCGAGGGACGCTATGGCGCCGATTACGACAAGTACGATTTCACCACGCCATGGTCGCTGTCGGTGAAGATGATCGAGCCGCTGCAGACTTACCGCGTCTCCTACGACCGCGCCGGTTTCCGGCTGGAACTGGAATTCAACGCCATCGCGCCGCCGAACATCATGAACAAGCCGAGCACCGAGCAGCTCAAGAGCGCGTTCAAGACGCATTTCGAGCAGCCCGGGCGCATTCGCGGTTATGTCGAACTCGACGGTGTACGGCACGAGGTCGATACGTTCTCGATCCGCGACGGCGGGCATGGGCCGCGCTTCATGGAGATGAGCCCGCCGGGCGGCTATGCGTGGTCGACGGCGGACGAGAAGACCGGCTTCCATGTCCTCGCGCCGGGATCGGGCGAGGGGCCACAGTCGAAAGTGATCGGCGGCTACATCCTGCGCGACGGGGTTCTGTCGCCCACGGTCGACGGCGTACGCCGCGTCGTCGAGCGCAAAGGTCCGCGCCCCGAGGTGATCGAAGTGATCGCGCGTGATGAACTGGGACGGGACCTGCACGCTGTCGGCCGCGCGCAGGTCCCGGCTGAATTCATGCTGTTCCCTGAACGCGGGCAGTGGTGGACGCTGTTCAAGTGGGATTACGACGGCGCCAGCGGGGCTCCCGGCGAGGATCAGGAATATTACGGCATCCACGAATTCCGCAAATGGCACCGCGCCGGGCCGGAAGGCTGGGCGAAGCGGTAATGGCAGGGACGGGCAAGATCCTCCTGCTCACCGGCTCGACCGGGGCGGGCAAGACCACCACCTGCAACCTGCTGGTGGACCAGCTGGACGGGCTCTGGCTGCATTTCGGGATTGACCTGTTTCTTGGCCGGGTGATGCCGCGCAAGTTCGTCGACGGCGGTCGCTGTTCGGACGAGGGCGTGCACGGCGCGCCTGACGACCCGAATGATCCCGAGGGGCCATGGCATCTCGACATGGGGCTTCATGGTGTGCCGGTGATCCACAGCTTCCACCGTATGGCCGCTGCCGCTGTCCGCGACGGGCAGAACCTTGTGATCGACCACATTGCCACTGTCGACCCGCCTTTGTTGCAGCACTGCGTGGCCGCATTCGCCGGGCTTCCGGTGTTCTTCGTGGCGCTTAAGCCGCCGCCGGAAGTCAGCCCGCTGCGCATCGACGCGCGGCTGGAAAGCATCGTCGCCTCGCTGGGGCGCGAACACGCAGTCCGCAACAGCGAGGCTAAGAAGCGGGTGGCGCAATCGCTCTACGAACAGATCTTCGCGCACGATGTGTTCGATCTGGTTATCGATACCGAGCGTCATGCGCCTGAAGAGGTCGCCGCGCAGATCATGGCAAGGATGGGTGACTGTGAAGGGGCGGCCTTCCCGGAACTGGCGCGGAGATTCCGGTGATGGACGCGTGACAGGATATGAGCGGCCCGCCGTCTGCTGGCACGAAAAAGGGGTCGTGCCCCCCGACACGACCCCCCGCACTGGGATAAGTCCCCCCGGTGCTTATTTCGGTGGCATGCGGATCGCGCCGTCGAGGCGGATGCATTGCCCGTTGAAATAGGTGTTACGCGAAAGTTCCATCACAAGCGAGGCAAATTCTTCAGGCTTGCCGAGACGGCGCGGGAACGGCACGGCCTTGCCCAGGCCTTCGAAGACTTCCGGCGCCATGTCCTTGACCTTGAGCATCGGCGGCGTAGCGAAGGTGCCGGGCAGGATCGCGTTGACGCGGATGCCCAGATCCATCAGGTCGCGTGCCATCGGCAGGACCATCGAATTGACCGCGCCCTTGCCGCCACCGTAGGCGACCTGGCCGATCTGGCCGTCCTGCGAGGCAGCAGAAGAGGTGAAGATGATGCAGCCGCGTTCCATGTCGTCGTTGAGCGGCTCGGCGTTGGCCATGCCCAGCGCGGCGATCGAGGCGACACGGTACGAGGCGGTGAAGATGCCTTCGGCCGACCTGGCGATCTGTTCGGTCGCGGTGCGCTTGTAGCAGTTGTTCTTCTTGTCCCACGAGACGGTCTTGCCGCCGCCGGCGACAACCGCGCAGTGCACGACGATGCGTTCCTGGCCGTGGGCGGCGCGGGCCTTGGCGAAGCCGGCCTCGACGCTTTCCTCGTCCATGATGTTGACGTTGCAGAACACGCCGCCGATTTCGGCTGCGAAGGCTTCACCCGCTTCCTCGCTGATGTCGAAGATGGCGACCTTGACGCCCGCGTCGGCTAGGGCCTGAGCGCTGGCGCGGCCGAGGCCGGAGGCGCCGCCCGTCACGATTGCGGCAATGGTGTTGTCGATCTTCACTGGCATATCTCCCGCGTGTGGCGAATCAAGTTGGCGGTCTGGCTAGCGCAGATCGTGTCGGATTTGTCGCGGGCGATTGCTTGCAGGGTGCAAGTATCGCCCGAGCGGACCTGCTCACGCGCGCATTGGTCCAAGGCGGCAATCCGGCTTGCACCGATTGACGATGGGCTTGCGCCTTCGGGCAGGCGCGCCTTGGATGCTGCGGCGAAACAGCGCGGCATTGTCAGATACGATGCCAACCGGCGCCAGGGCCGGCAGGCGCGAGATTTGGAGAGTAGCATGGCCGAAGGTGACGCAGTTCTGGATACCAGCGATGTCGACAAGTGGATCGGCAAGCCGGTCATTTTTGCCGAGTTCTGGGACCCGTGCAATGCAACCGATATCCGCCGCTGGGTACAGGCGATGGACTATGCGAACCCGCTGCACTGGGACGAAAATTTCGCTCGCGCCAGCAAGTTCGGCGGCATCGTCGCGCCGCAGAGCTTTACCGTCGCGATGGACTATGGCCATGGCTGCCACCCGTCTTGCGTCGGCAAGATCCCCGGGTCGCACCTGATCTTCGCGGGCGAGGAATGGTGGTTCTACGGCAATCCCGTGCGCCCCGGCGACAAGCTGACTCAGGAGCGCACCTTTGCCGGATACAAGGTGGCCGACACCGCCTTTGCCGGGCCGACGATGTTCGCCGACGGCGATACCGTGCACCGTAACCAGCACGGCGGGCTGGTCGCCAAGGAACGGGCCACCTCGATCCGCTATCTCGTAGAGGAAGCGGCCAAGCGGAAGGTCTACGACAAGGGCAACGTGCCGCCCAAATTGTGGACGAAGGCCGAGATGGATGAAGTGGCGCGCGTCCGTCTGGAATGGATCAAGTCGAACCGCATGGGCGTTTCGCCCGGCTGGTCGTCGGTGAACGTGGGGGACAAACTGCCGCGCCGCGTGATCGGTCCGCATAGCCGCGTGTCTTTCGCCCTGGAATGCCGCGCGCACCGTCAGAACATCTGGGGCACCTGGCGCTGGAACGTGCCCGAAGGCGTGTACGATCCCGCGACCGAGGATGCCGGTTTTGCGTCGGACATGACGTACGACTTCGAAGCCCGCAAGATCGACCCGCGCCATGGTGACGGCCTGTTCCATGGCCCCAGCTCGGGCCACATCAGCGACGAAAAGGGCCAGAAGGTCGGCATGGGCGGCGTCTATGGCTACGGCTCGTCGATGAACGCCTGGCATCTCGACACGGTGGCTTATTGGGCCGGTCACGATGGTTACATCTGGCACTCCAAGACGCAGTTCCGCAGCCCGGCTTTCGAGGGCGACGTGACCTATGTCGACGGCACCATTGTCGACAAGCAGGAGACGAGCGAGTTCGGCATGCGGGTCGTCACCGTGGAAACCAGGATGACCACGCAGGACGGCGGCACGATCCTCAAGGGTACGGCGACGGTTTCGCTGCCGTTCTGATGCAGGCGGGGTCAGGCGGACTCGTGCCGCCTGACCCCGCTGATCTGGACATCCGCGCTGTGGCGGCTTAGGAGCGTCGCATTCGGAGCGTATGTCCGAGATTTCCCAACAGCAGGAACGGCAATTGTCATCGTGACCAGGGGCGCCACTTCCCGCGTGCCGGTATCCGACATGGTCGGGACTGATTTCCAGGCCGACTGCGCGCGCTGTGCAGCCCTGTGCTGTGTGGCCTTTGCGCTCAACGATTCCGAAATGTTCGCGGTCCGCAAGGAGGCCGGAGAGCCTTGCCCCAATCTCGATGCGGGGTGCGGTTGCCGGATCCATGGCGAACTTGTCCAGCGGGGTTTTAGGGGCTGTACCGTCTACGACTGCCTTGGCGCCGGGCCGCGCGTGACGCAGGACTTCTTTCAGGGCCGTAGCTGGCAGGATGATCCTTCTCTGCTCGATCCCATGTGCGACGCGTTCCGCGTGACCGTTCGCGCGCACAAGTTGCTGTTCCTGCTGAGGGCGGCCGGCAAGCTCGATCTTTCGGAAGACGACAGGTGCGAACTGGGGGCACTGCAGCAAGCGGTTGACCGGGCGGGCACTTCGTTTGAGCTCATGTCGGAAATCGAGGGCGGCGTGCACCGTTTCCTGCGCGGTCTGCGAGGCTACGTCGAGAATCCGGGTTGAAGTTGCGGCCCGGTGTGCTGTCATGGACCGGCTAAAGCACCGGGAGAGAACAGATGGCGGAGCGGGAAGACATTATCGAAGTGCTGAACCTCTACGGGTTCGCCATGGATACCCGGCGCTGGGACCTGTTCGACCGCATCTTCACGCTCGACTGTGATGTCGACTATGGCCCCACGTCCAGCTGGCGTGGGCGCGAGCAGTTCAAGGCCGACTTCGGGACGTTCCACGAACTGTTCGATGCCACGCAGCATGTGATGACCAACCATCTGGTGCAGGTCGACGGCGACCGGGCCTCATCGCATACTTACGGGAGCTGGCGGCTCATCCGCTATGCGGCGGGTGATCCTCCCGTGTGGGATGGTACGGGCTACTACGACGATCAGCTTGTGCGGACGCCGGCAGGCTGGCGCATTGCCAAACGCACCTGCCGGGTGGTGTTCTGGACAGGCAACCCGAAGGTGCAGACGCCGATGGAAGACATGGTGTTCCAGCTTGACCTTGTAGCCCTGCACACTGAAGCGCGGGAGGAGAGGCTCAACTTCCTGAAAGCGATCGCCTGATGGCCAGGCAACGCGATGTGATCCGCATGTCGGATGCAGAGATCGCCGCGTTCCTCAAAGCCGGGCAGAACCTGCAGGTTGCGACCATCGGTGCGGACGGAGCGCCGCATCTCACGACCGTCTGGTTTACTGTGCACGAAGATCGCATCCTGTTCGAGACTTACGGCAAGTCGCAGAAGATCGTGAATCTGAAGCGCGATCCGCGTCTGGCGGTGCTGGCCGAGGACGGTACCACAAATGACAGCCTGCGCGGCGTCTCGATCAACGGTACCGCAGAGATTATCGAGGCCCAGCCCCGGCGCGGGGAACTGATGGAAGTGCTGATCGGGCACCACTTTCCGGATCTGGCGCCTGAGGAATTGCGTCACATGGCCGCGCGAATGGCTGAAAAGCGCGTCGTGGTGGCGGTCGTGCCGGAAAAGGTGGTCTCGTGGGACCACACGAAGCTTTCGGGCAAGGGGCCCTGAGCGGCCGGGATTAAGCCATTTCCGCAGCCCGGACCATCACCCGGTTGCGCCCGTGCCCGGGGACTTATTGCCCCTTCCACACGGGTGGCCGCTTCTCGACAAAGGCGCGGATGCCTTCCCATCCGTCTTCCGAACCGATCCACCGCCGGAAAGCAGGGTGATCCTGCTGCCCGGCCATCGCGGCAGCAAGGCCGGGCTGGTCGAGGCTCCATTCCGCCAGCGCCTTGGTCGCGCGAACCGCGAGCGGCGCGTTGGCGAGGATCTGGGCGCAGATGTCCTCCACCGTGGCGTCGAGATCCGACGGTGCCACCAGCTTGCTGATAAGCCCCATGGCATAGGCTTCCTGCGCGCTGACCGGTTCTCCGGTGAGGAGCGGCAGCATCGCCTGCTTCATGCCGGACTGGCGGACCAGCCGGTGAATGCCGCCTGCGAGCGCGATCATCCCGCGCCGCGGTTCGGGCAGCCCGAAGCTGGCCTGGGTGGAGGCGATGATGAGATCGCAGGCTAGCGCAAGTTCGAACCCGCCGCCGAGGCACAGTCCGTCGATCACCGCGATGACCGGCTTGTCGAGATCGTACCTTTCGGCAAGGCCTGCATAGCCGGTTTCGGCATAGGGCAGGCCGCGTTCGGGATCGAAAGCGGCCAGATCGCTGCCGGCGCAGAACGCCGGGCCGCATGCACTGCGCAGCAGGCATAAGCGGAGTTCCGGGGCTGCAGCGAAGCGCTCGAAGGCTTGATGCATGGCCGCGTGCATTCCCGCAGTCATCGCATTGAGCTTCTGCGGCCGGTTCATCGTGATCGTCATCACGCCGCCGCGCGCCTGCGTCAGCACGTCCGCCTCTGCCATGTCCTCACCCCCGAATCTTTATTGACACTTGTCTAGTCAATTCGGGTGTGTGTCCGCAATCCTGCAGATGGACTGGACAAGCGTCAATGCACCGCGATAGCGATGCGTTGAGACTGAATGCCGTTGAGCGATGCGCAGGAAGGGCCGGGCGGTCAGCCCAGCGCCTTCTCCTTCTCGGCGTAGAGGCGCTCGAGTTCAGCGCGGCTCTTCTTCTCGGCAGCGGTCTTGAGCTGGCCGCAGGCGGCATCGATGTCGCGCCCGCGCGGGGTGCGTACCGGGGCGGAAATGCCCGCCTCGAACACGATGTTGGAGAATGCCCTGATCCGCTCTGGCGTCGAGCAGTCGTAAGGCGCGCCGGGCCAGGGGTTGAACGGGATCAGATTGACCTTGGCGGGCAGCTTGTAGTGCTTGATCAGACGGACGAGTTCGTGCGCGTCTTCGTCGCTGTCGTTCTTGTCCTTCAGCATCACGTATTCGAACGTGATGCGGCGGGCATTGCTGGCGCCCTTGTAGTCGGCGCAGGCCTGCAGCAGTTCCTCGATGCCGTACTTCTTGTTGATCGGCACGATCTCGTCGCGCACTTCCTTGGTCACGGCGTGGAGCGAGACGGCCAGATTGACGCCGATTTCCTCAGCACACCGGTCCATCTGGGGGACCACGCCCGAGGTGGACAGGGTGATGCGGCGCTTGGACAGGGCAAGGCCGTCGCCGTCCATGACGAGCTTGAGTGCATCGCGCACGTTGTCGAAATTATAGAGCGGCTCGCCCATGCCCATCATCACGATATTGGTGAGCAGGCGCCCGTCGGCCGAATAGCCGCCGTCTTCATCGACCAGATCGTCGTCCAGCGCGGCAAGGTCGGCCTGACCGGACTTGGGCCACTCGCCCAGCGAGTCCCGTGCCAGCATGACCTGTCCGACGATCTCGCCCGCCGTTAGGTTGCGCACGAGGCGCATGGTGCCGGTGTGGCAGAAACGGCAGTTGAGCGTGCAGCCTACCTGCGAGGAGACGCAGAGCGTGCCGCGGTCCGCATCGGGAATGAACACCATCTCGAAATCGTGCCCATCGGCGGTGCGCAGCAGCCACTTGCGGGTGCCGTCGCTCGAATGCTGGGCCTCGACGATGTCGGGGCGGCCGATCACGAAGCGTTCGGCGAGCCAGGGTCGCATGGTCTTGGCAATGTCTGTCATCGCCTCGAAATCGGTGACGCCGCGGTGGTAGAGCCAGTGGAACACTTGCTTGGCGCGCAGCTTGGCCGCCTTGGCATCGAGTCCGGCGGTCTCGAACAGTTCGGCGATGCGCTTCCTGGGCAGGCCGATAAGATCGACGCGGCCATCCTCGCGCGGGGTGACGTCACGCGGGACGGGAACCGGGTCGATGTGCCCCGGGATCGGCATGAGTTTCGTGGCTGTCATGATTGGCGGCCATATAGTGCAAGTTCCGCGATTCCGAAAGAGCGCACGATTCTTGCGCCAGCGGGGCGTGTCGTGCTCAGCGTAGCTGGGCGCAGCCGATCGCCGCAGCATCCATGGCCGAGGCGGCTCCGGCGAGCTGCCAGGTGTTGGAAAAACCGCCGCGTACTTCGCCTCGGGCATAGACGGTCATGCGCGGCGCCGAGCGCATGGCGGCAATGATAGCGGCATTGTCGCCGTTGTCGCGGGGCCAGGCATCGCCGCCGCCGCCGGTGAGTTCGATGCGTTGGCTGCCGATGCGCAGCGTGATCTTCGTGCCTTCCGCCATCTTGCGCGAAAGCCGGAAATGCACCTGATTGCGCGCCGAGCGCTTGGGCCATGTGCCGACCGCGACAAAGGGCTGGTAGTCGCGCCGTTTCGCGCTCGGTTCGGCCATGGCAATGGCATAGCAGCGGGGCACCAGCGGATCGCGAAAGGCGCCCCAGGTGCCATAGAGGCCAAGGCTTTCGCGGGCTTGCGCCGGGCTTGCGAACGCAGCGAGAGTGCAGGCGATGGCAGAGGCTGTGGCCAGAATGCGCGACATGGGCTGGTCTATAGGCCGCCCATGCCCTGCCGGGGAAGAGGCCTCAGGCGATTTCGCGCTCGACTTCGCCCACCTTCTTGCCATCCTCGAAATAGCCGAGGCCGTAGTCGCCCTTGATCGTGGTGCGCAAGGTCTGCCGTTCGTACTTGGCATCGCAACCTTCGACCGCATGGAGCATCCGCAGGTTGTCCCAGATCACCATGTCGGTGGGCTTCCACGCGTGCCAGTAAGCGCTGGTGCCTTCGCCGAGACGGTTGATCTCGTGAGCGACGTCGTCAAGCAGCCGGTCGCTTTCCGGGCTTTCCTCACCTTCGAGGCCTACCGCCATCCAGGGACCGTAGTGCATGACCTTCTCGCCCGTCTCACGGGTCCAGACAGCGGGATGCATCGCGCGCGGGAACTTTGCCGCTTCCTTGAGCAATTGCGGGGTGGTTGCGTATTCGGTCAGCGGGGTGAAGTTGACCCCGAACTTCATCGTCGAAAGACGGGTGTCGAGCGTGTAGATCACGTTCTTGCCCTCGACCCGGTCCAGCAGGGCCTTGGGGAACTGCCGGTAAAGCTCGATGCCGTCCATGAACCCGGTGCGGCCGCCCACGGGGGCGTTTACCGGTGCGCGCAGGACGCCGGCGTAGTTCAGTTCGTCGTTGTAGCAATGATCGAAATGCCAGGGCGAGAAGCGGGCGATCACCTCGCCATTCATCTCGACAAGGCCTTGACCCTTGGCGAGGTCATCGCTGGGCACGTAGTGCATGTCGATAACACCCTCGGCATGGTCGCCGGTCTCTTCATCGCGCGGGGTGACAGTGGTGGGATGGTCCTTGAGCGGTCCGAACACCTTGCTGAGCGCCACCTGCATCTTGGCGCTGGGTTCGACGTCGCGGAACACGATCATGCCGCGATCGACGAACAGGTCGCGTAACTGCTGGCGAACGCCTTCGTCTGCGAGCGTATCCCAGTCGATGCCTTCGACTTGCGCTCCGAAGCTGAGATCCTCGGCCAGATTGCTCACGGTAATGCCTGTCATTCTCGTCATCCCATTCCCATTGCGGACGCACCTTGCCAGCCACTGGCGGTGCGCATCCTGCAGTCAAAGATAAGCACGCTCATCACTATGCCATTCTTCTTGTGAGCCATCCAAACTCAAAATGGGCAGTGCACGCAAATGCATGTTGCCATGCAGCGCCGGGCAACGCACACTCCAACCGCTTACGGAGGAGAGGGAACGGGCCCGGCTGACCGGCCGGCACGGCTTCCGGAGGCAGACATGGTGGGGCGTTACGAGTTCGTCGTTATCGGCAGCGGGCCGTCAGGCCGGCGTGCAGCGATTCAGGCTGCGAAGCTGGGCAAGTCCGTCCTCGTCATCGAGGGGCGGCTGAAAGTGGGCGGGGTGTCGGTGCACACGGGCACGATCCCGTCGAAGACCCTGCGCGAGACCGCGCTGAACCTGTCCGGCTGGCGCGAGCGGGGCTTCTATGGACGCTCCTACCGCGTGAAGAAGGAGATCGGCAGCGAGGATCTGTCGATCCGCCTCGGTAAGACGCTTACCTATGAAGTTGATGTACTGGAGCACCAGTTCCTGCGCAACGGCGTGTCTACCATGGCGGGTTTCGCGCGCTTCATCGATCCGAACAAGGTGGTGGTGACCTCGCCCGACGGCAGCGAACTGATCGTGGAGGGCGAACGCTTCCTGATTGCGGTGGGCACGGTGCCGTTCCACCCCGAGGGCATCGACTTTGACGATCCGGCGATCATGGACAGCGACCAGGTAGTCGACATTCCCCGCCTGCCGCGCTCGCTGACTGTCGTGGGGGCCGGGGTGATCGGCATCGAATATGCCACGATCTTCTCGGCACTCGACGTGGCGGTGACGGTGATCGAGCCGCGCAGCACGTTCCTCGATTTCGTCGACCGGGAGATCATCGACGAATTCGTCCATCAGCTGCGCGACCGCGGCGTGACCTTCCGCCTCGGCGTGCCGGTGGACACGGTGGAGAAGGGCACGGATGGGCGCATTCTCACCACGCTCAAGGACGGGCGCGCGGTGCGCACCGAAATGTTGCTCTACTGCGCGGGCCGCATGGGCGCGACGGGCGATCTGGGGCTGGATGCCTGCGGCCTCACAACCGACGGGCGAGGGCGGCTCACGATCGATCCGAAGACTTACCAGACCGATGTGCCGCACATATACGCGGCGGGCGACGTTATCGGCTTTCCCAGTCTTGCATCGACCTCGATGGAGCAGGGCCGCATCGCCGCCTGCCACGCTTTCGGCCTGCCGCTGCCGCCCGCCCCCGCGTTCTTCCCCTATGGCATCTACGCCGTCCCCGAAATCTCGACCGTGGGCATGAGCGAGCAGGAAGTGCGCGAACGCGGGATCAATTACGAGACCGGCATCGCCCGTTTCCGCGAAACCTCGCGCGGGCACATCATGGGTCTGGAGCAGGGGCTGATGAAGATGATCTTCTCGAACAAGACCCGCCGCCTGCTGGGCGTCCACATCATCGGCGAGGGCGCGACCGAGCTGATCCACATCGGGCAGGCCGTGCTCAACCTGAAGGGCACGATCGACTATTTCATCGAGAACACGTTCAATTACCCGACGCTCGCCGAAGCCTACAAGATCGCTGCGCTCGACGCATGGAACCGGATGGCGCGCTGATGGCTGGGGGCCGCGCCTGACGGCGGCGTCTTGCTGTCTGAAGCGGCCCCGGTCCGGGCCTGCGCTGCGGCCGGACGCCGCCGTCAGGCACGGCCGGGGCGGCGATGCGACGATCGGAAGGTTGATGATGAACGAAAGCCCCTCTTGTGCCTTGGCCAAGGTTCCCGCGGTGACGCTGGGGTTCTGGGTGATCAAGATTCTTGCGACCACGCTGGGGGAGACCGCTGGCGACACCCTGTCGATGAGCTACGACATGGGATACCTTGTCAGCACGGCGATTTTCGTGGTGCCCCTGCTCGCGCTGGTGTCGGCGCAAATCCGTGCGCGCCAGTATCACCCCTTTCTCTATTGGGCGGCCATCGTCGCTTCAACGACGGCGGGGACGACGATGGCCGATTTCGCGACGCGTTCGCTGGGCATCGGCTATCCGGGCGGCGCATTGCTGCTGGCCGGATGCGTGGCGGTTTCGCTGGCAGCTTGGAAGGCGGTGCTCGGGTCCGTCTCGGTGGAAACGGTGGGCACGCCCCGGTCCGAGGTGTTCTACTGGCTGACGATCACGTTTTCCCAGACGCTGGGTACCGCGGTGGGTGACTGGGCGGCCGACGATGGCGGTTTCGGCTATCTGGGCGGGGCCATGCTGTTCGGGGGGCTGCTTCTTGCCCTCGTGGTGCTGTGGAAGAAGACGCGCATGAGCCCCGTGCTGTTGTTCTGGAGCGCCTTCATCCTCACTCGTCCGCTGGGGGCGACGGTCGGCGATTTTCTCGACAAGCCTTTTGCCCATGGCGGGCTCGACCTCAGCCGCCCGATGGCGTCCGCAGCGCTCGGCGCCACGATGATCGTGCTGATCCTGATTCTGCCGCAACGCGCAGGGCGCCATGTCGCGGCCGCTTGAACGGGAAAGCCCCGTGGGCTGATGGCGGC
The DNA here is from genome assembly GCF_022832385.1 of Novosphingobium album (ex Hu et al. 2023). Classification (GTDB taxonomy): domain Bacteria; phylum Pseudomonadota; class Alphaproteobacteria; order Sphingomonadales; family Sphingomonadaceae; genus Novosphingobium; species Novosphingobium album. Next base: position 209,378 of record NZ_JALHLE010000001.1, on the reverse strand, counting down.
ACGGGGCTTTCCCGTTCTCATTCGAGATCCTTCGGCTCGCCCGTGCCCATGTAGCGCGCCAGATTGCGGTGCAGGCTGATCACCGCGCCTTCGGCCTTGGGGTTGGGAATGTTACCGGCATAGCCCGCCATCTTCATGCCCTGCTGCACGGCGGCCATGTTGGAAAAGTCCTGCAGCAGCACGTGCGGGAAGTCGGCCGGATCCGCGTATTGCCATTGCGTGTCCGACTCCTCGCCTTCGGGGTAAAGTTCGTAAACGGCCACTTCGAAGATGCACTTGCCGGGATCGTAGCCGTAGGGCCGGGCCTGATAGCAGAGCATGTTGTTCACCGCGTGGCCGATCTGCTGGTTCGGGAAGATCTGCCATGACGTGCCGCTGGCGGCGACGTGGGACGGATTGACATCCGGCCAGATTACGCCGCGCCCGGCGTCGATCTCGCGCGCCGTATCCAGCCAGTAGCGCAGAACTTCGGCGGCCGAGGTGCCTTCGGGCAGCACGTCGGGCAGCGTCTGGGCCACGTCCACCAGCGTCTTTGTGGTGTTGGTGTTGACGCCTTCCCAGGTGTACTTCTGCATCTGCGCGGTCGTAGTGCGAGGATCGCCCGCGCCGAGGCGCAGCTTGGAGGCGTTCTCCTTCGGTCCTTCGCCGGTGTCGTAGCCGATGTGGCTATGCTTGCCTTGCGGGCGGCCCCAGCCGGTGAAGTCACCGAACTCAGTGAATTCGGGGTGCGTGCCGGGGACGTGGTAGGTCTCGTTGAAGGCCTCGAGCGCGACCTTCCAGTTGCAGTCGAACACCGTCCAGTTGCGCCAGCGCGGGCGCATGTTCTGGAGCTGGAAGGGATCGAGCATGGTTGCGGCGGGTTCTAGGTAGTCGCGGAGCGGCTCGGCCCCGGGATCGAGGTTGATCCACACGAAGCCGCCCCAGGTGTCGATCTTCACTTCGCCCAGCCGCGTCACTTCGTCGCACAGCTTCGTGCCCCAGTCCTGCTTCGACTGGATATAGCTGCACGAGCCGTCCAGCTCGAAAGTCCAGGCGTGGAAGCCGCAGACGAAGTTCATGCGCTTGCCGTGGGCATTGCGCTCGCCCTTGGGCGTGTCGACAAGGCGGCGGCCGCGGTGGGTGCAAACGTTGCGGTAGGCCTTGATCCTGCCATCCGCGCCATTGGCGGCCTCGCCTTCGGCGACGCGCACGATCAGCACCGAGTCGTCGAGGATCTCGTATGTGATGTAGCTGCCGACCTCGGGCAGATCCTCCACGCGGCCGGCCTGCAGCCAGCATTTGCGCCACAGCTTGTCGCGCTCGGCGCGGGCGTATTCCTCTGAAATATAGGCTTCAACCGGAATGACGACCGGCTCGGGGGCCGTGTCCGCGGCCGTTTTGACCTTGCTCAGTTCGTTCACTGCTCCGCTCCCATCACAAGCTGTTAATCAACAGTACTGTTCACTGGGGGGGTGGTGTACCGCGGTGATGACGCATTGAACTTTGATTGAACGCAAAACCGTCAGATGGGCGGATATTCGATCGTCATGACTTCCCATTCCTTCTCGCCGGAGGGAAGCCGGACTGTGCGCAGGTCGCCGATCCCGGCGCCCCGCAGCGCGCGGGCGAGGGGCGCGCTCCAGCCGATCTTTCCGGCCGACGCGTCCTGTTCGTCGTCACCGACCAGCGTGACGGTCATGCGCGCGTCGTCCTCGTCCGCCAATTCGACGGTGGCGCCGAAGAAGACCTTGTCGCGCTCTTCCTGCCGCGCCGGATCGACCACGCGCAGCGCCTTCATCCGCCGCGCGAGGTGGGCGAGTTCGCGGTCGATCTCGCGCATCCGCTTGCGGCCATAGAGGTAGTCGCCGTTCTCCGACCGGTCGCCATTGCCCGCAGCCCACGAGACGATCTCGACGATTTCCGGCCGTTCCTTGCCAAGCAAGTGGTCGTAGCGGGTGCGCAGGGCGGCCATGCCTGCGGGAGTGATGGGGGGACCGGCGGGTTTCATCCCGGCCTCTTACGCGGCGAGGCGCAGGCGGCCAAGCCCCGCCCGGTGTACCCAGCTGTGGTGATGGGGATTCCTGATTACCTCAAACGGCACCCTTGCAGTGCTGCCGAAATTGGGGGCAAAGCAGCTTGCTCGGGCTGGCGCAGGAGTGAGTCATTGCCTTCAATAACTGAGGCTGAGAGACCGGTTCGTCCGGATGATGGCGGCCGCTACGAGTGGGTGGACGCGCTGCGGCTCATCGCGGCGCTGGCGGTGTTCGTGCAGCATTCTTTTGAAAGTGCCAATTCGGCCTTTTTCCAAGCTATTCCACCGGCTATTTCACCCGGTGTTTTTGGCGTTGTGCTGTTCTTCGTGATCAGCGGCTTTGTCATGCCCTTGTCCGTGCGCGGACATTTCGACTTGCGGAAATTCGCGCTGCGCCGGATCTTCCGGATCTTTCCCGGCGTGCTGTTCTGCTATGCCGTGATGCTGCTCCTGCCCTCGATTGTTCCTCCCTATCACTTGTCGTGGATGTGGACGGCGGGATGGAAAGCCTGGGCGGCCAATCTTCTCCTGATTCAGGACTATGTGAAGGTTGAGCCCTTTCTGGGTGTGACCTGGACTCTCAGTCTGGAATTCGCCTGGTACGGAGCATTCGCCCTTTGCTGGTGGTGGCGCCGCGAACGCTCGATCGACATGCTGTGCAAGGCCGCAACCGTCCTGATCATTGTCGTCACGGTTGCTTCGCTGGCAAGCGGGCACCGCGCGCCGCTGGGCCGGCTGGGAATGCTCTATGCCGCCACGATCGGGGCCCAGAGCTACCGCTGGATAGTCGGGGAGATCTCGTCGCGGCGGATGGTGGCCTGGATTGCGGTGTTCCTTGTCGCGATGATGATCGCGAATCTCGTCGCATTTGGATACTTCACGCATCCCGACATTACCTTGGCCCAATCGTTCTGGCCCTGGCTCATTGCCCCGGCGATTTACTTTACGGCCGTTGCGCTGGCTCGCGGCCGGAGCACCGGACGCGTCACGGCGTTCCTGGCGCGTTTGGGCAAGGTGAGTTTCTCGATCTACATGCTTCACGGGCCCGCGATCGTTTTGACCTGGTGGGTCGAAAACGCCCTTCTGCGGATATTGGCCGCGCTGGTGCTGACGCTTTGCGCCAGTTTTGCGATGTATCGTTGGGTGGAACTGCCGGGGATCGCCATGGGGCGCTACCTCGCAAAGCGTATTACGGCACGGCAAGCGCAAGTTCACCGGTCCTATACCTGAGGCTTGGGCATTCCTGCCTGAGTGGCCGGCTGCTTCCCGGACGCATGGACCCGTTGGTTGAGCAAGGGGAAAGTTCGGGGCTAGCTGTCTGGGCCTTCCGGCGTTTGGAAAACCCAATCGATGGTGCCGCACAATGCCCCGAACGCTGCCAGCCCGAGAAGCCATTGCCTTTCAGTAGGCAGGAAGATGGCTAAAACCGCGACTATCGCTGCTGCTGCAAGCCCAAACCACGGTCTTCGAATTATGCTCCACATGTTCCCAAGCCCAGTGATTGCAGGTCAAGGCTCAATGGCAGCAATGTCGGCAAAAGCTGCCATTGAAAGGCGTGCCTGAACTTGTCCGCACGCAGCCGGTCCTTACCCCGGCGTGCGTTTGCCCGGCATCAGGTGGCTGAGCTTGTTCGGGCCGTTGTAGTCGGACTTGTCGGGATACATCGCTTCATAGACCACGGCGTTTTCCAGCACGCGCTGGATGTAGTTCTTGGTTTCGTAGATCGGGATCTGCTCGATCCAGTCGATCCAGTCGATCGCACCGGTACGCGGATCGCCATTGGCGCGCAGCCACTTGTTCACGTTGCCTGCCCCTGCGTTGTAGGCACCGACGGCCAGCGGGGTGGCGCCGCCGTAGTAGTCCATCATCCGCCCGAAATAGCCGTCGCCAAGCCGGATGTTGTACGTCGCATCGCTCATCAGCATGTCGGCGCTGTAGCCCATGCCCATCTTGCCTGCCTGCTCGCGCGCGGTGGCGGGCATCAGCTGCATCAACCCGCGCGCACCTGCGTGGCTCAGGGCATTCTGGGCGAACTGGCTTTCCTGCCGGGTGAGGGCGTGGACCATGGTCCAGTTGCTGCCCGGCGGCGTCGGCACGAGCGGGAATGCAATCTCGCCGAACTCGCCGAAGCCGTCGGCGTGCGCCTGCTGTCCGAGGATTACGGCCAGATCACGCCGCCCTATTTCCTTCGCGAGGTCGGCAACAAGCACGTGATCGGCTTCGCTTTCGGCATCGTCGGCGATTTCACGGAAGAACTGGACGGTCGTGCGCCAGTCCCCGTCGCGAGCAACATCGCGAACGGCATCGACGATCGGACGGGCAAGGAAGGCCTTGCGCTCGGCTGCTGTCGGGACCGCCTGCGGTGCGGTATCGAGATTCGGCAGCGGGCGGCCAAGGCGTTCGAGTGCGAGCTGGCCGTAGAAATACTGCGGATATTGCGCCGCCATCTCGAAATAGCGGTTGGCCCCCTGCGTGTCGCCGCCCTTTGCCAGAGCACGGCCGGCCCAGTAGAAGCCCTTGGAGCGGGTCCCCGGCGTCTGCGCCGCCGCGCCGTAACGGTAGAACAGCGGCGCGGCGCGGCGCGCGTCGCCCAGGGTCCACAGGGCCTTGGTGCCGCCCAGCCAGACCAGCGAGGTGTAGTCGTCACGCAGGCGGTACGACATGCGGCTGATGTCGGTGCCCGGCGCGAAGGCATCGTCGATAGAACTGGCGATCTTCACCGCGCTGTCGGCGCCGGCCGCGCGTGCGGCCGTGAGCAGCTCCTTCACCCACTTTTCGGGATCGAGCGCAGTGTCGGCCAGCAGCGGACGGTTGGCCAGCATGGTAATCTCGCCCGGCAGGTTGCCGGATTTGCGGGCCTGCACTGCGCGGTTGTAGACATAGCCGGGGTCCGATGCCGCGTTGGCAGGCAGGGCAAGACCCAGGCTGCCGGGCGCGGAGCCCTGCAGCAGCGCCAGCCGTTCCATGAAGAGGGCGCGACTGGCTGCCGACACGAAGGAGATCTGCCGTTCCGCCTGCGCGGTCTCACCCTGCCACAGCAGTGCGTTCATGCGTGCGTCGTGGTCGGCAGGAGTGAACACGTCGCGGTAGAGCGAAAGCAGGGTGGCTTCCGCGTTCGCAGTCAGCCCGCCGCGGCGCCAGGCGGCCACCGCCTTGTCGCGCGCATCGAAGCGGCGCACGGCGGCGAGTGCAGTGGCATAGCGCCCGGCCGCTTCGCTGGTCAGTGGCGGATAGCGGTCGAAGAAGGCGATCACCGTGCCCGGATCGGGCAATTCGGCCAGCAGCGCGTTTTCGGCGTATCCGCGGATCTTCGCTTCCTGCGGATAGCCGGGATAAGTCAGCAGGAAGCTGGCATAGGCGGAAAAACCCATCTGGCCGCTGGCCACGAGCTGGCGCCAGCGGTCGATCGACTGGTGCACCGCCATGTCGTGCGATTGCATCGAGCGAGCCCGCGCAACATCCCATTCGCGGCCCTCGTCGCCCAGCGCAGGCGTTCCGAACGCCGCTAGCGAAAGCGTCAGAAGCAGGGGGGAGTGACGCAACATGCTGGACATTTTCGAAGAAGGCTCCTTATCAGGCGCTGAACGTTACGGCCGACGTGGAGGGGATGATCCCCGACGGGCCTGATAATTGAACGTCAGCAGGGGTAAAGTCCATGTTCTCCGGTTCCATTCCGGCACTTGTCACACCGTTTCGCGACGGGTCGTTTGATGAGCCGGCTTTCCGCCGCCTGGTAGAGTGGCAGATCGAGAACGGATCGTCTGCGCTGGTCCCCTGCGGCACCACCGGCGAATCGCCGACCATCAGCTATGAAGAGCACATGCGCATTACCGACGTGTGTATCGAAGTGGCTGCAGGCCGGGTTCCCGTGATCGCCGGAGCGGGATCGAATTCAACGACCGAGGCGGTCATGCTCGCCCGCCATGCCGAAGAAGCCGGCGCCGATGCCGTGCTGGTCGTCACGCCTTACTACAACAAGCCGAACCAGGAAGGCCTGTTCCAGCACTTCCGGCATATTCATGATGCCATCGGCATCCCGGTCGTGCTTTACAACATTCCGGGTCGCTCGATCGTGGATCTCTCGCTGGAGACGATGGTCCGGCTGGCTGACTTGCCGCGGATCGCCGGTATCAAGGATGCGACGGGGGATATCGGCCGCGTCTCCGACTACCGGCGGGCGATCGGCGAAGACTTCTGCCAGCTTTCCGGCAACGACGAGAGCGCGCTGGCGCATTTCGCTCATGGCGGAGTGGGGTGTATTTCGGTCACGGCCAATGTCGCGCCCCGCCTGTGTGCGGATTTTCAGGCCGCTTGTGCCTCGGGCGACATGACCGCGGCGCGCGCCCTCAACGACAAGCTGCACCCGCTGCACCGGGCGATGTTCACGGATTGCTCGCCGGGGCCGGTCAAGTATGCGATGTCGCGTGTGCTCGACTGGATGGTTCCCGAAGTGCGGCTGCCGGTGGTTGCCTGCAACGACAAGGCCCGCGACGCGGTTGATGCGGCGCTGGAGCACGCCGGGCTGCTGTGACCTGATGGCCCGGCGGATCAGTCCGCCGGGTTGTACTTCTGCACAAAAGCCATGGCTGCGTTCAGCATCTCCTTGCGGGTTTCTGCACGCGACAGCCAGTGGTCCTCTTCCTTGAGTGTGAAGAGTTCGTAAGGCTTGCCTGCATCCTTGAGGGAATCTGCCATGACAGCGCTTTGCTGGAAGGGCACAACGGTGTCGTCCTTGCCGTGGATCAGCAGGACCGGTGCATCGGCCTCGCGCGCATGCTTGCGGGGCGAGATTTCGTCATACTGCTTGGGGCTGCCCAATTCACTGCGCCAGTAGCGCATTGTCATGCGCGAATCGCCGCTTTCGATGACTTTGGTGTCAAAGAACAGATCGACATCGGCGACGGGCGCCACGGCAACCGAGCAACGGTAAATCCCGTGCTGTAGGGTAACCCCGGCCAGCGCGGCATAGCCGCCATAACTGCCGCCCACGATGCAAGCCCGTTTGGGATCGGCAATCCCGCGCTTTGCAAGTTCGGCAAGGCCATCGGAGATGTCGGTCTGCATCTTTCGGCCCCATTCGCCAATGCTGGCATTGCGCAAGGCATCGCCGCGGCCGGTGGAGCCGCGGAAATTTGGCTGGAACACGGCATAGCCGCGCGAGGCGAAGGCCTGCGCCCACCAGTCGAACCCGACCTCGTCCGAAGCATGTGGACCGCCGTGCGGCAGCAAGACGATCGGCAGGTTCTTCGGCTCGCGGCCCGGGGGCAGGGTCAATACGCCGTCCAGTTCGAGGCCGTCAGTGGCGGTGTATTTGACGCTGGAAACTGGTCCGACATCCTTGCCCCATATCGCCGGACGCTCATCGCCCACGGGCACTGCGCTCCGGTTGGCCATGTCGACGAGGAACCAGGTGCCGCTGTCCTCTTCGCCATCGGTGCGTAGCAGGACTTTTGCGAACCGGCTGGTCCAGTCCATCAGGTGGACGTTCTTTCCGGGGAATGCCTTGAATATCCGGTTCAACGCGGCCTGGTCGCCCGGATCGAACATCACTGTCCGGTTATCTTCACCCGCGGTCCGGTAGCCCAGAAGCCGGCCGGTCTCGCTGTCGATATAGAGGCGTTCGATTGCGGTATCAGGCAGGAACTCGACGGGGTCCCCGCCAGCTAGCGGTACTTCATACCAGTGAATGACATCTTCGCCGTCTTCAATGGAATAAAGGACGGTCGCACTGTCTTTCCCGAAGCAGATCAGGCTAATGTCGCCGGACGGGTCGGTGCCGCTTGCGAGCACGGTGTCCTGGGCATTCTTGATCGTCCACTTGCCCGAGTGATCTTCGATGTCGAGCGTTGCTGCGACACTGCCGGCGGCATCGATCAGCCAGTCGCGGCCGTGATTTTCGGCTGGCGGTCCGGCTGCGATCCGCGCCTTGTTGCTGGGCAGGTCGACGGCATAAAGCGTCGTGCGGCCATGGCGAAAATGGGCGCCCATCACATCCGTATCGAGAGCAATCCCGCCGAAATAGCCGATGGTCCGCCCGCCCATGTGGCGGATGCCGTAAAAGCCGCGCGTGGTGTCGGCAACGTCGCGGCGGCCGGAGAAGACCAGCCGGGGTTTGTACGAAGAATCAAGTGCAACAATGATCGTGCCGGTCATTTCGTACTTGGAGGCCGTGAAATAGGGGCCAAGCGAGATGGTAGCACTGTTGGTGACGAGGACCGTCGTATCGTCAGCCCAGCGCACGCCGCGCACCTTGGTCGTGCCGGCGGAGGCATTGACCAATACTTTGCCCTTGTCGTCCACTACGAGGAGCCGCATCTCGCCGTTGATGTTGCGGATTGCGGCCGCCTTCGTGCCGCCCGGCGAAAGCGCCATGTCTTCCACTTTCGGCAGATCGCCGTATGCCTCCAGCGGAATTTTCGCCGCGCTCTGCGCATTCGACGGGGCCGCATAAGATGCCAGCCCAAGCGCCAGTAGCGCCGAGACCGGCCGCATGAATTTCAACACTTTCCATGTCCCCCGAAGCGTAGCCGCGATTTTCGCGGTAGCGCATCCAGGCAGTGTGTGTCAGTTTTTTGCTTCCGGTTACAGGGATTTAATCTATTTCCTGTACATGTTTGGACACGGAAGCTTTCCAGACTTGCTCCCGTGCGCGCCCTCGCAGAAAGAAGTGAATCGAAAAGAGTAGAACCACAGGGGAACGAAGCGGCATGGCGAACTCGGATGCGGCACTGACGTGGACGGACCGTGATGCCGTGACGGGCAAATTTGCGCGCAAGGTGCTGGACTACGGCGACTGCCTGATGCGCATTGCCAGGCAGGCGCGGGAAGGCGGGCTCGACAAGTCGGACTGGGATGAACTGGCCGCCATGCTCGATACGGACAAGTTCCGCCGCACTGGCCATGACATGGGGGTGATGGACTGGGACATCTACCGCAATCTGCTGACGATGTGGGCAACATCGTCGGATTTCCGGGCTGAATTCCATCGCATCAGCCAAGCGGGCAATCACGTCTACATGGAACTGACCGAGTACAATCACCCGCGCGGCGGCTCGGAAACGATAGTCAGGACCTGCACGGCCTATGAGTTCGACGAGGCGGACAGGCTGGTGCATCTCGGGGTCTATCTGCAGGGCGAGTGACACGGCGGCTCGTTGCAGGCAGTATTCGCCGAATGGCCCGTTTTCTTTTTGTGCGCATATCCCTACATGGCGCTCCACCATGGCACGTCCGCAGCATTCCACATTCGACAAGGTCAAGACCGTAGCGGAGAACCGCAAGGCGCGGTTCGACTATCATATCGAGGACAAGTTCGAGGCCGGCATCGCGCTCACCGGAACCGAGGTGAAGAGCCTGCGCTTCGGCGAGGGCTCGATCGCCGAATCCTATGCCGAGATCAGGAACGGCGAATGCTGGCTGGTGAATGCCAATGTGCCCGAATTCAGCCACGGCAACCGCTTCAATCACGAGCCCAAGCGCCCGCGCAAACTGCTGTTGCACGAACGCGAGATTGCCCGCCTGCAGGGCGCGGTCGAGCGCAAGGGCATGACGCTGGTGCCGCTCTCGGTCTATTTCAACAGTCGCGGGCGGGCGAAAGTCGAACTGGCGCTTGCCAAGGGCAAGAACGCGGCGGACAAGCGCCATACGATCAAGGAACGCGACTGGAAGCGCGATCAGGCCAGGATTTTGCGGGACAACCGATGAGCACCTTTTTCTCCCGCATGGGCCGCTGGCTGCACAGTCAGATGCCGACGCACGAGCAGCTTGAAGCGAATCGCTTCACCGCGCCCTTCGCGCGCCGCCAGGAACTGTTCCGGTTCACCCGCCGCTCCGTCCCTCGCGGCGTGGCAGTGGGCTTGCTGGTGGGCATCTTTGCGCTGATTCCCGGCGTGCAGATCGTCGGGGCGGCGCTGATGTGTGTGCCGTGCCGGGGGAACATCCCGCTCGCCGCCGCGATGACGTTCCTGTCCAATCCGGCCACGACACCGCTGATCCTTGCGGGTTCGATCTGGATCGGGAACCTGCTGGGCTATCACGCCGATGTTTCGACTTTCTATGCGCTCTATGAACGCGGCGCCGGGATCGGTGACTGGACGCACTGGCTGGTGTCCGATGCAGCGCCCGCGCTGCTGGTGGGGCTTTTCGTGATTTCCACCGTGGCGGCCTCGATCGGCTACGTGGCCTCGGCGTGGTTCTGGCGCTTCTGGATCGGTCGCAAGCACCATGCCCGCCGGATGCGCTGGCACCACCGGATGCACGGGACCGCGCCGGACTCTCCGAAAACCCCCGTGACGCCGGATCCCTCTGCATGAAGTCCATGCCGGACCGGACCCGGCGTCTGCCTGATGCGCTGATCGTCGCTCTGGCCCTGATCCTGAGCGCCGGACTGGTCTGGCTGGTTTCCGGTGATGGGGTTCTGGTGGCGGTTTTCGTTGCCGCGATGGCGGTGTTCGCTGCGCTGGCCTGGATGATCTCACACCGTCCGACCCCGGCCGCCGAGCCGGAGTTCGCGCAGCCCGACTGGTCGGTGACAGTGGCGGCGATCGATCGGCCCGACACGGCGGTTTCGGTGACCGACCGGGCCGGACGGCTGGTGTGCGCCAATGCCTGTCACGAAGCCTGGTTCGGTGCCGCCAGTGCGCCGCCGCGCCTGCCGGTGGACGATGCTTCGCTCGAATGTCTGGCGGACGCCACGCGGCTCGTCTGGCGCGACGGGGCGGCGGAGGCCGAGATTGCCGGACGCCACGGCGAACGCTGGTGGGTGGAAGCTCGCCGGGCCGGTCGTGGGGACGATTTTCTCGTCTGGCGCATAACGCCGATGAGCGCGGCCGATCTGGTTGGCGATCTCGTTCGTCAGCTCGACGGCAAGCTCGGCCGTGCGCTGGCCAAGGCAGGCATTGTCGCTGCACTGGTCGATCCCGACGGCATGATCCGCGCCGCCAGCACCGGTCTTGCCGAACGTGCGGCGGGCGATGCGCTGGCCGACATGACCGGGCAGGACTTCGTCTCGCTGCTCAGCCAGGACGAGGGCGAGCGCATCGGCTGGGCGCGCGAAGGCGGGCGCGGCGGTGCGCTGGTGCTCTACCACCTGCCGGTCGCCGATCCCGATCTGGCAGTCGAACCGGATCCCAACACTACCCCTTCGCTGATGCTGGTGGTGGAAGCCGGGCAGGGCATCGGAGCCAGCGCAGGCGGTAACGCCGCCGTGCCGCATCTCGAGGCGCTGCTCAGCCAGCTGCCGCTGGGCCTTGCCATGGGTGATCGCGACGGGCGCCTGTTGTTCGCCAACCCCGCCTTCATGCGTGCGGCAGGACGGGAAAGGCAGGATCCGCCGACTTATCCGACTGATCTCGTCGTGCGCGAGGACAAGCGTGCCCTTTCCGAGGCGATCCGCCGCTTCGCGCAAGGCCCTGCCACTGCGGGTGACATCGCCATCCGTCTCACTGCCCAGCCTGATGATCCGGTTTCTCTCAGTCTCGCCGGGGTGCGCGGGCTCGGCGAGGCGGCGGTGCTGCTGGGCCTGACTGATACGTCCGAGGAAACACGCCTCAAGCGGCAGGTGGCACAAGCTACCAAGATGCAGGCAGTCGGCCAGCTTGCGGGCGGCGTCGCGCACGATTTCAACAATGTGCTGACCGCGATTCTCGGCACCTGCGATCTCATGCTGATGCGCCATACGCCGGGCGATTCGGACTATGACGATATCCAGCAGATCCGCGCCAATTCGAATCGTGCGGCCTCGCTGACCCGTCAGCTTCTCGCTTTTTCGCGCCAGCAGACATTGCGCCCTGAAGTGCTGCAGCTTCCCGATGTCGTCGCCGACGTCTCGCAGATGCTGCGCCGCCTGATCGGCGAGAAGATCCAGTTCGTGGTCAGCCACGACCGTGATCTCGGCCCGGTACGCGCCGACCCGACCCAGCTCGAACAGGTCATCGTCAATCTTGCGGTGAACGCGCGCGACGCGATGCAGTCTCGGGGGGACGGTGCAGGCAAGCTGACGCTCGCCACGCGCAAGGTCAGCACGACCGATGTGCGCGCCATGCGCAGCGAGATTATCCCGGCAGGCGAGTATACCGCGCTGATCGTCGAGGACACCGGTGGCGGCATCGCGCCCGAGCACCTCGGCAAGATCTTCGAGCCCTTCTTTACCACCAAGGAGCAAGGCAAGGGCACCGGCCTTGGCCTCTCGACTGTCTACGGCATCGTCAAGCAGTCGGGCGGCTTCATCTTTGCCGAAAGCGAAGTGGGCAGGGGCACGCGCTTCATCGTCTACCTGCCGGTCTACCATATGGTCCCCGGCAGTCTGTCCGATGCCGCGCCCGCGAAGGAAGAGGCGCCGGTCAGCCAGTGGGCGGGCGGCGGACGCATCCTGCTCGTCGAGGATGAGGACCCCGTGCGTCTCGTCGCGGAGCGCTCGCTCACGCGGCAGGGTTATGAAGTGACCAGTGCGCGCGATGGCGAGGAAGGCCTGGTTCTGGTGGAAGAGGGCGGAGAGTTCGACCTCGTCGTGTCGGACGTGGTGATGCCCTCGATGGACGGCCCGGCCATGGCGCGCGAAATCCGCAAGATTGCCCCGCACCTGCCAGTGCTGTTCATGTCCGGCTACGCCGAGGAACAGCTGCGCAAGGAAATCGGCCTCGCCAATGCCTGGTTCATGCCCAAGCCGTTCTCGGTCCAGCAACTGGGCGAGAAGGTGGGCGAAGTGCTGGCGCGCACGGCGAAGTAGCTCTTGGCATTAAATTTGGGAAAACTCCCGTTGTTCCCCTCTTGTTCACCGTGAACAAATGCGATACATCGTTCCCCGTGACGTTGACCTTTCCGGTCAGACCGGTAGCAAAGGGGAAGTGTAATGGCTGCTCAGCTCAAGCTGATCCAGGAAGGCAAGGACAAGGATTCGATGGACCGTCAAAAGGCGCTCGAGGCGGCGCTCGCCCAGATTGACCGCGCGTTCGGCAAGGGCAGCGCGATGAAGCTGGGCTCCAAGGAGACGATGCAGGTCGAGGCGATCTCCACCGGTTCGCTCGGGCTCGACATCGCGCTCGGCGTTGGCGGTCTTCCCAAGGGGCGCGTGATCGAGGTCTACGGTCCGGAAAGCTCGGGCAAGACCACGCTCGCGCTTCACGTTATCGCCGAGGCGCAGAAGAAGGGAGGCACGGCTGCCTTCATCGACGCCGAGCACGCGCTCGATCCGGTTTACGCCAAGAAGCTGGGCGTAGACATTGACGAACTGATCGTCTCGCAGCCCGATACCGGCGAGCAGGCGCTGGAAATCACCGACACACTGGTTCGTTCGAACGCGATCGACGTGCTGGTGGTGGACTCGGTTGCCGCGCTGGTGCCCCGGGCCGAGATCGAGGGCGAGATGGGCGACAGCCACGTCGGCCTTCAGGCCCGTCTGATGAGCCAGTCGCTGCGCAAACTGACCGGCTCGATCAACCGTTCCAAGTGCATGGTGATCTTCATCAACCAGCTGCGCATGAAGATCGGCGTGATGTACGGCAACCCGGAGACGACCACGGGCGGCAACGCACTCAAGTTCTACGCCTCGGTCCGCCTCGACATTCGTCGCACTGGCCAGATCAAGGACCGTGACGACATCATCGGCAACGCCACGCGTGTGAAGGTGGTAAAGAACAAGGTAGCCCCGCCGTTCAAGCAGGTCGAATTCGACATCATGTATGGCGAAGGCATTTCCAAGATCGGCGAAATCCTCGATCTCGGCGTCAAGGCGGGCATTGTCGAGAAGTCGGGCGCCTGGTTCAGCTACGATTCGATCCGCATCGGGCAGGGGCGTGAGAACGCCAAGACCTACCTGAAGGAAAACCCCGAAGTCTGCGACCGTCTCGAAAAGGCGATCCGTGCGCAGACCGAAGGCCTTGCAGAGGAAATGATGGTCGGCCCTTCGGCGGAAGACGACGAATAAGCGCGCGCTGTTCGCGATGACAGAACCCCGGCCCTTGCGCCGGGGTTTTTGTTTTGTGTTATCGGCTTGCTGTTCTTGTGGCAGCCACGGCTCCCATGTGCGCCGTTCGGGCAATGATGGCTTCGTTTCCGGCAATGTCCGCCGAAGGCGAATCGACATACACCGCCAGGAGAAAGGCCTTTCCGTTTGGTGTGCGCACGACAGCGATGTCGTTGACGGCACCGGTCATGTTCGTCCCCGGCTTGTTGGATACGGTCCATCCCGCGGGCATCCCTGCACGAATGCGCCGTGTTCCATTGCGTTCCTGCGCCATCCAACCGAGCAACTGCTGGCGGTCCTTCCAGTCCAGATACCCGTTCCCCAGAAGCAAGCCGCCGAGTGACGCGGTTATCGCAGAGGGCGTCGTCGTATCGCGCAGGTCCGCCGGCGAGCCAGTGTTGAGCGCGGGTTCGATGCGGTCCAGCCGGGACACGCGGTCCCCCAGGTCCCGGAAGACCTGCGTCACAGCCTTCGGACCGCCGGCTACGCTGAGGAGATGATTGGCGGCTATGTTGTCGCTGTATTCGACGACCGCTGCGCAGAGTTCCCTGACGGACAGCATGGAGCCCGCCGGGAGGGACCCGGTAACGGGCGAATTTCCGACCTTCGGGATGCCGCCCATTGCGATCCGGCGATCCATCAGGCCGGGCTGTGTCCGCGCCTTCCTGAACAGGGCGGCAGCCAGAAAAACCTTGAAGGTGGAGCAGAACAGGAACCGCTCGTCCGCACGATGGGCCATGACGACCCGACCGTCCGCGGCACGCATCATCGCGCCGAGCCGAATGCCGTGCCGCTGTTCCAGCCCTTCAAGACTGTCGGCAGCAGCGGCGGGTGATCCGGCCAGGGCCAGTGCGACAGCGCCGATCAGGTCTCTGCGGGACCACAGGATGATGTCCGTACTCAAGCGCGCGCTCCCCTCATGATGGTCGTCGTGCATGAGGTTGGGATGACATGCCAGTGCCGAAATGTCGCAGCTCGTGCGGGCGTGACACGATCCATCGCAATTCCCGAACACTCTGACCGCAGCTTGTAGCTTGCCGACCTCGCGCGCGTGCCTTATCGGCGCCAGAATGCAGACGACGAACGAGATCCGCCGGTCCTTCCTCGATTACTTCGGCTCGCAGGGCCATGACGTGGTGCAGTCCGCGCCGCTCGTGCCCTATAACGATCCGACGCTGATGTTCGTGAACGCGGGGATGGTCCCGTTCAAGAACGTCTTCACGGGCCTCGAGACCCCTGCCACACCGCGCGCCACCTCCTCGCAGAAGTGCGTGCGCGCGGGCGGCAAGCATAACGATCTCGACAACGTCGGCTATACCGCGCGCCACCACACCTTCTTCGAGATGCTGGGGAATTTCTCCTTCGGCGACTACTTCAAGGAACAGGCGATCACCCATGCCTGGACCCTGCTGACGAAGGAGTGGGCGCTCCCGGTCGAAAAGCTGCTCGTCACCGTCTATCACACCGATGATGAAGCCTTCGACCTGTGGAAGAAGATCGCGGGGCTCCCCGACGAGAAGATCATCCGCATTCCGACCAAGGACAACTTCTGGGCGATGGGTGATGACGGCCCGTGCGGCCCGTGCTCGGAAATCTTCTTCGATCACGGGGATCACATCTGGGGCGGCCCTCCGGGATCGCCGGAAGAGGACGGCGACCGCTTCATCGAGATCTGGAACCTCGTGTTCATGCAGTTCGAGCAGGCCGCGGGCGAGATTATCGGCGAACTGCCCAAGCCCTCGATCGATACCGGAATGGGCCTCGAGCGTATCTCGGCAGTCATGCAGGGCGTGCATGAAAACTACGACATCGACACCTTCAAGGCGCTGATCGCGGCCTCGGAAAGCCTCACCGGCGTCAAGGCCGAGGGTGCGACGCAGGCCAGCCACCGTGTCATTGCCGACCATTTGCGCTCGACCAGCTTCCTGCTCGCCGATGGCGTGCTCCCCTCGAACGAGGGCCGCGGCTACGTCCTGCGCCGCATCATGCGCCGCGCGATGCGCCACGCGCACCTCTTGGGCGCGAAGGACCCGCTGATGCACCGCCTGGTGCCCGCGCTGGTCGCCGAGATGGGGCAGGCCTATCCCGAGCTCGGCCGCGCGCAGCCGCTGATCGAGGAAACGCTGGAGCGCGAGGAAGTTCAGTTCCGCCGCACACTCTCGAATGGCCTCAAACTGCTTGATGAAGCGACCGCCGAGATGGGCGAGGGCGCCCGGCTTCCCGGCGAGACCGCGTTCAAGCTCTACGACACTTACGGGTTCCCTTACGACCTCACCGAAGATGCCCTGCGCCCGCGCGGCATTTCGGTCGACAAGGACGGCTTCGACGCTGCCATGGCTCAGCAGAAGGCTGCCGCGCGCGCCGCGTGGAAGGGGTCGGGGCAGGCCGCCGACAGCGAAGTCTGGTTCGACATCGCCGAGCGCGAAGGTGCCAGCGAGTTCACCGGCTACACCTCGACCAGCGGCGAAGGTCGCGTCGTGGCGCTGGTCGTGGACGGCAAGGAAGTCGAGAGCGCCAAGGCTGGCGACGCCGTGACCGTGCTTACCAACCAGACCCCGTTCTATGGCGAATCGGGCGGTCAGGTCGGCGATGCCGGCACGATTACCGGCAAGGGCCTCAAAATCACCATTGCCGACACCGCCAAGCCGCTCGGCCGCCTGCACGCAATGAGCGGCACGGTCGAAGAGGGCACGATCAAGACGGGCGATGTGGTCAATCTGGTGGTTGACGTCGAACGCCGCGATGCGATCCGCGCCAACCACTCGGCTACGCACCTGCTGCACGCGGCGCTGCGCAACCGGCTGGGCGATCACGTCACCCAGAAGGGCTCGATGGTCTCGGCCGATCGCCTGCGCTTCGACTTCTCTCAGCCCACCGCGCTTTCCGCCGAGGATATCGCCGCGATCGAGGCGGAAGTGAACGCCGAAGTGCGCGCCAACGAGCCGGTGCTCACTCGTCTGATGACGCCGGAAGACGCCATCGCGGCAGGCGCCATGGCGCTTTTCGGCGAGAAGTACGGCGACGAAGTCCGCGTGTTGTCGATGGGCCGTCAGGCAGGCGATCACGCCTATTCGGTCGAACTGTGCGGCGGCACTCACGTGCGCGCCACGGGTGACATTGGCGTGTTCCGCATCGTCTCGGAAAGCGCGGTCAGTTCGGGCGTGCGCCGCGTCGAGGCGCTGACCGGCGAAGGTGCGCGCCAGTGGCTCACCGGCCGCGAGGATGCGCTCAAGAACGCCGCGGGCCTGCTGCGCACCAATCCCGAAGAGGTCGAAGCTCGCATCGCCGCACTGCTGGACGAGCGCAAGAAGCTCGAACGTGAACTGGCCGAGGCGAAGAAAGCGCTGGCGTTGGGCGGCGGCAGCGCCGCCTCCGGCCCGGCGGACGAGACGGTGAACGGCATGACCTTCTCCGGTCAGGTGCTCGACGGCCTGGATCCCAAGGACCTGCGCGGGTTGCTCGATCAGGCCAAGCAGCGCATGGGTTCGGGCGTCGCGGCGATCGTCGCGGTGAACGAAGGCAAGGCCTCGATCGCGGTTGCCGTGACCGACGACCTGAAGGACAAGGCCAGCGCCGTCGATCTGGTCCGTGCGGGCGTGGCTGCGCTCGGCGGCAAGGGCGGCGGTGGCCGTCCTGACATGGCGCAGGGCGGCGGGCCGGACGGCGACAAGGCCGCTGAGGCTATTGCGGCGGTGAAGGGCGTGCTGGCGGGATGAGGTTGGGCGAGGGCGCTCGGAAGGCCGGAGCTCTGACGGGCTGCGTCCTCTGGCTGGTGTCCTCGTTCATGCCCTTGTTCGGAGGGGCGGCAAAGCACGCGGTGGTCTGTCGAGGGCGTGTGTTTGCCGGGAACTTCGACGACTGCTTCAACGACTACATTCCACTCTTGGAACTTTTGGCACCGCTTGTCGCGCTGTGCTTGCTGTATTTTTTCGCCAGATTTGCATTTTCGTTGTGGGCTCCGGAGCCGAGCGAAAGGCGCATGCGCCGGCGCTTGGCAGCACGCGCGGGGGTAGCCGTCTATCACCCTAACATGCCAGTTCTTGCAGCTTTTGGGACCGGTTGGGCGCTTTGGCGAGCAGGCCTCTATCCTTTGGATGTCGTAACTCTGCCATTTCTTGCATTTTGGCTCATCTTTGCTTTGTGGTTTGTCATGGGAGGCTGGTCAGCCTGGCAGGCTGTTGCCCGAGGTGATGAATGACGGGCATCGCCACCATCGTCGCCGAAATCGCCGAAGAGATGCGCACACATGAGCATCGCGGCAAGGTGGCGGACTACATCCCGCCTCTGGCCGCCGTGCCGGATACCAAGTTCGGTCTCGCCGTCGTGCTGCACGATGGCACGGTCCACACCGCCGGTGACGCCGAAGAGCCGTTCTCGATCCAGTCGATCTCCAAGGTCTTCGCACTGACGCTGGCGCTGGGGGCAGTGGGGGATCAACTCTGGCAGCGGGTCGGTCGCGAGCCTTCGGGCTCTGCGTTCAATTCGATCGTCCAGCTCGAAAGTGAGCACGGTATTCCGCGCAATCCCTTCATCAATGCCGGGGCCATCGTCGTGTGCGACGTGCTGCTTGGCCGCTCGCAGCCGCGCGAGGCGATCGGGCAGCTGTTGCGCTTCGTGCGCATGGTGGCGGGAGACGAGGACGTGGTCATCGACGAGGCCGTGGCGCGCGCAGAGCAGGATACCGGCTTTCGCAACATGGCGCTCGCCAATTACATGCGGGCCTTTGGAAATGTCCATGCGCCGGTGGAACTGGTGCTGGGCACCTATTTTCATTTCTGCGCGCTGGCGATGAGTTGCCGCCAGCTGGCCATGGCCGGGCGTTACCTGATGGATGGCGGGCGCTCGGATGGGCATTCGGTCGTCTCGCCCCGGCGGGCGCGGCGTATCAATGCGCTGATGATGAGCTGCGGGCACTACGACAATTCGGGCGATTTCGCCTATCGCACAGGCCTGCCGGGAAAATCGGGCGTGGGCGGCGGCATCCTGGCTGTCGCGCCGGGGATTGCGAGCATTGCGGTGTGGTCACCGGGGCTCAATCCCAGCGGCAATTCGCATCTCGGGCAGCTCGCGCTGGAGCGGCTGGTGCACAAGACCGGCTGGTCGGTGTTCGAGCCGCGCTACGGCTAGCTGCACGCAGCCGGATTACGTCCGTTCCGGCTCCCGCAACTGGCCTGAGCGCAGCGCCGGTTTTTCCTTCAATCCACCTTCCTGCATGATCATCTCGCGGAATTCGTCGCGCTTTTCGTGGATCGAGGCGATTACCGGGCCCATCGCCACGCCGGTTTCCACCAGCACGGCCTCGGACAGTTGCAGCGAACTTTCCAGCGTTTCGGGCACGGCATGGGTAGCTCCGGCGCGGTAGAGCTGCGCGGCGTGGCTGGCGTCGCGGGCGCGGGTGATGATCGGCAGGTCCGGGAACTGCACGCGCAGCTTGCGCACGATGCGCTGGGCGGTGACGGGTTCGTCCATGGTCAGGATCACGGCGGCGGCATGGGCTGCACCCATTCGCAGCATGGCGTCGCCGCGCCCGGCATCGCCGAAGGTGACGGCGTAGCCCTGCCGCCGTCCTTCGCTGACGAAATCCGTGTCGCTGTCGACGGCCACGTAGGGGCGGCCGTGCTTGGTGAGCATGTCCGCGACGAGACGGCCGACACGCCCGAAACCGACGATGATGGTACGCGGCTGGCTGTCGTCTCCGGCGGGCTGGTGCGGCGCTTCCACCGTATCCACGCGGCGCGCCATGATCTTGCCTGTCAGCGAGAGGAGGGGCGTGACGGTGAGCCCTATGGCAGTGACGATCTGCCAGAACTGCGCGGTGCCCGGCTGGATCAACTGCGCCGAAGCGGCTGCACTGAGCACGATCAGCGTCGTTTCGGACGGGCTCGACATCAGGATGCCGGTTTCGGTCGCGGTGCCGCGCCGCGCGCCCATCAGCCGCAGCAGCACGCCGGTGACGACTGCCTTGAGGCAGATCACGCCCACCGTGGCGACGAGGATCGAGCCGAGGTTCTCCCAGACGACCTCGATATCGATGCTCATGCCGATGGTGATCAGGAATACCCCGAGGGCGAGACCCTTGAACGGCTCGGTGATCTGCTCGACTTCCGAATGGTATTCGGTCTCGGCGATCAGCAGGCCTGCCACCAGCGCGCCGACGATGGGTGAAAGGCCGGTGGCGGCGGTGGCCAGCGAAGCGAGGATGACCACCAGCAGGCTGGCGGCGAGGAACAGTTCGGGGCTCTTGGTGCGCGCGGCCTGTGCGAAAAGCGGGGGCAGGAGGTAGCGGCCGAAGACCAGCAGGGCGATCACCGCGCCGCTGCCCCACAGCAGGGTATGGAGCAGGTTGCCCATGCTGTTGCTGTCGGCATGGGGGGCGAGAGCGCCGAGCAGGAAAATGATCGGCACCAGCGCGATATCCTCGAACAGCAGCATGGCGAGCGCGGCGCGGCCGACAGGCGTGGCGGTATTGGTGATTTTCAGCACCAGCGCGGTCGACGACAGCGCCAGCGCGAGACCCAGTGCCATGGCACCGGCGAAGCCCTGGCCGATTGCTGCGAGAATGAAGGTCAGCGAGGCGCCGATGACGATCAGTTCCAGCGAACCGAGCCCGAATACCATGCGCCGCATCTGCCACAGGCGCGCGAAGGACAGTTCCAGTCCGATCGAGAACAGCAGCAGTATGATGCCGAACTCGGCAAAGACTTCCAGCCCGTCCGGATCGGTGATCGTCACATAGGACAGCCAGGGATGGTCGAACACGTGCCGGCCCAGACCGAACGGCCCCACCAGAAGCCCCACCAGGATGAACCCGATAACCGGGGTGATGCGGTACCGGTTGAACACCGGGATGACGATTCCCGCAGCGCCCAGAATCACCAGGGCGTCTGACAGGACGGGAGAATAGAGATCAGTGCTGCCGGCCATGTCCTGCCACTATGGCATGGCGAGTCGGACAGACAATGCCCAATAGTCTTTCAAATCGTGTCGCCGGGCCGGTGTCCGCATGAGATAGCGGCGGAGAGGGTGCCGAACTTCACTTGGCGTTCAGCATCCTGCTGGCTATAGACCCCGCCATGCTCGAACGTTCGCGATTGAAGACCGCCCTGCTTGCCGCCGCTACCGGGGCACTCGTTCTTACCGCCGGCTGTGCCGGAGCGGGAGGGAAGAACAAGGATACTGCCTACGTCGCGCGCGACGTTGATACGCTTTATGCGGCCGCGAAGGAGCGCCTGAACCAGGGACGGACCAAGCAGGCAGCCGCGCTGTTCGACGAGGTCGAGCGCCAGCATCCCTATTCGCCCTGGGCCCGCCGTGCGCAGCTGATGAGCGCGTTCAGCTATTACGCCGCGCGCGATTACAACAAGGCGATCCAGTCCGCGCAGCGTTTTCTGTCGATCCATCCGGGCAACAAGGATGCGCCTTACGCCTATTACCTCGTCGCGATGTGCTATTACGAGCAGATCAGCGACGTTACGCGCGACCAGAAGACGACAGAGCAGGCCAAGCAGGCGCTGACCGACATCATCCGCCGTTACCCCACCACCAGCTATGCCTCCGATGCCAAGCTGAAGCTCGACCTTGTGAACGATCACCTGGCCGGCAAGGAAATGACCATCGGCCGCTCCTACGAGAACAGTGGCAAGTGGCTGGCGGCGACGCTGCGATTCCGCAACGTGGTCGATAACTTCCAGACGACCAGCCACACGCCCGAGGCGCTGTTCCGGCTGGTCGAAAGCTATCTCTCGCTGGGCGTTCCCGAGGAAGCCCAGAAAGCGGCGGCGGTGCTGGAAAGGAACTATCCGGGCAGCAAGTGGTATGCCCGCGCGTACAAGCTCATGAAGAAGTACGCACCGGAAGCTGCCGCGGCCTGACCTGAAATCGAGGCTCGCCTCCCGAGGTGCACCGGGATCTGATGGATCAGGGCCTGGTTACGACTGGCGCTGTCATGGTGCTGGCGTAGTCCGGTTTGCCGATTACTTGATCTGAACGACCCTGCCGCCCGGTGCCGGGCGGCAAAAGGAAGCGTGCGAAGCGGGGTGACGGCGGCCTTGCTCTTCGCTAGAACGCTTCGCGAACATGCTCAGCCGTCTTTCCATCCGAAACATTGTTCTGATCGAGGCGCTCGACCTTGATTTTGCCGGGGGACTGGGCGTCCTCACCGGTGAGACCGGCGCGGGCAAGTCGATCCTGCTCGACGCTCTGGGACTCGTGCTTGGAAACCGGGCCGATAGTGGTCTCGTGCGCGGCGGCGAGGACCGTGCGAGCGTGACCGCCAGCTTCGATTTTTCCGCGCTGCCGGATGCCGTACGCGGCGTCATAGAGGCGGCTGAGCTTGAGATCGAGCCGGGCGAAGCGCTGATTCTCAAGCGCCAGCTCAAGGCCGATGGCGGCTCGAAGGCCTTCCTCAACGATCAGCCGGTGGGCGTGGCGCTGTTGCGTGAAATTGCCCCGGCACTGGTCGAGATCCATGGCCAGCACGACGATCGCGGTCTCGTGAATTCGCGCGGGCACCGGGCTTTGCTCGACCGGTTCGCGGGCGGTGACGTTGCTGGCGTGGAAACGGCATGGAAAGCTTGGCGCGCAGCGCGCGACGAGCTTGACGCCGCACGCGCGCAAGTTGCCAGGGCGGCCGAGGATCAGGACCTTCTGCTGGCGCATCTGGCCGAACTCACCACGCTGGCGCCGGAGGAGGGCGAGGAAGAGCAACTCGCGCTCGCCCGTGCGGCGATGCAGAAGGGGGAGAAGCTCGCCGACGATCTCTCCGCACTGCAGCACGTGTGGACCGGTTCCGATTCGGCGCTGGCGAATCTGCGCAGTGCTGCGCGGCGTCTCGACCGGATCGCGGGCGAGCATGAATTGCTGGCCGAGGCGCTGGCTGCGCTGGACCGCGCGGTGATCGAGGCGAGCGAGGCCGAGGACAAGCTGGAACGTGCCGCCGAGGCGCTGGCCTTCGATCCGTCCGAACTCGACCGTATTGAAACGCGCCTGTTCGATCTGCGCGCGGCGGCGCGCAAGCACGGCTGCCAGGTCGACGATCTGCCCGCGAAAATGCACGAGATGCGCGCTGCGCTCGATGCGATCGAGGGCGGAACCGAGCACCTCGCCGCGCTGGAAAAGGCAGCAGACAAGGCGGCGCTGGTCTATCGGGAGCAGGCCGAGGCGCTGCACGACCTTCGGCGGGCCGCAGCCAGGCGGCTTGATGCGGCCGTGGCGGGCGAACTGGCACCGCTCAAGCTCGATGCCGCGCGTTTCCAGACGTCTATGGTGCGCCTGCCCGAGGAGCGCTGGGGCGCGCAGGGCATGGATGCGGTGGAATTCCTCATCAGCACCAATCCCGGCGCCGATTTCGCCCCGCTCGCCAAGATCGCCTCGGGCGGCGAGCTTTCGCGCTTCATCCTCGCGCTCAAGGTGGCCCTCGCCGAAGAGGGAGGCGCCGCAACCGTGATCTTCGACGAGATCGACCGGGGCGTGGGCGGTGCGGTCGCCAGCGCCATCGGTGAACGTCTGGCGCGGCTAGCCAGCGCCGGGCAATTGCTGGCTGTCACGCATAGCCCGCAAGTCGCGGCGCGGGGGAACCGGCATTACATGATCGCCAAGTCCAGCGAAGGAACGGTCACGCGCACTTCGGTGACGCCGCTCGATTCTGCCGAACGCAAGGAAGAGATCGCACGCATGCTCTCGGGTGCCGAAGTGACCGACGAGGCGCGCGCGCAGGCGAACCGGCTGCTGGAGGGCGTGTGAGCGCGCACCCGCTCGACCGGCCGGTCTGGAACATGCTCAATGGACGGCAGGCTTCTCTGGCGGTGGCCAGCGGCGCGGCGGTGCGGATCGATCCGGGCTATGGCCCCTTCGCCGCTGCGCGCGACATCAGCGATGAGGCACAGGCGGCGCTGGCGGCCCTTCTGACCGGACCTGACGACCAGATCTGGCTCGTCGATAGTCTCGATTGGCCGGTGCCGCCCGGAACGCGGGTGGTGAAGAAGGCAGCACTGGTGCAGATGGTTGCGGCCAACCCGGCGCCGGTGCATCCCGGTGACGAACCGGTAGTGCTGCTGGGCGACGACTACGTTGCACAGATGTCCGATCTGGCCCTGGCTACGCAGCCCGGCCCGTGGAGCACGAACACCCAGAGCTACGGCGCCTACTACGGAATTCTCCGCGAGGGCAGGCTGGCGGCCATGGCGGGCGTGCGAATGCGCCCGGCACCCGGCTTTTGTGAAGTCAGCGGGGTGTGCACCTGGCCGGAGTATCGCGGGCAGGGCATGGCCGCCACGCTGATTCGTCGCGTCATGGCGGGCATCACCGCGCAGGGCGAGGTGCCCTTCCTGCACAGCTACGCCGCCAATGAAGGGGCGATCCGGCTTTACCAGTCGCTGGGCTTCGAGATTCGCAGCGAAATGATGGCGACGATTCTGCAGCGCGCCTGACGCGCGTGACCTGTCAGCCCCCGGCGGGCTCGGATCGCTGATTGAGGACGATCAGAAACAGCATGTACATGGTGCCGAACAGCAGCGAGCTGTAAAACGGATCGCGCCCGGCCTCGATCTGCCACATCTGGTATCCGGCGCCGGCAATGGCCTGAAACAGCCCCCACCAGTTCGCCAGCGCGCAGCCGATGCCGATCTTGGCAAGACACACGCCCTTTTCGAAAGGGGCCGTTCCGTCACGCCCCTTGATCATGCTGGCTCCGGCCCAAAGCAGCAGCACGCCGGTTGCGATCTCCAGCGCGAAGACCAGCGCCATGGCGGCAAGGACCAGAGGCGAGGGCGGGATCGGCAGCAGCGTGACCGGATAGGCCTCCTGATCGGCGTGGCTGGTAACGTAGGCGAAGAACGCCTGTGCTGCCCCGAAATTGGCTATGTTGTGGATGACGTAGAGAATAGCCATTGCGCCCAGAACAAGCGCGACTAGCGCTTTCAGAAGCCTGTCGATCACGATTATCTCCCTGTTGCCCGTCCAGAGGGTAACATGGGCAGGCGCGAACAAGGAAACGGACCTCGACGTGGCCTCTGACATCGAACCCATCAGTGAAGCTGACGCCGCCAATGAACTGATGCGCCTCGCCAAGGCCATCGCGCATCACAACCGTCTCTACCACGCAGAGGACGCACCGGAGATCTCCGATGCGGAATACGATGCGCTGATGCGGCGCAACGCGGAGCTGGAAGCGGCGTTTCCGCACCTGATCCGCCCCGACAGTCCGTCGCAGGCGGTGGGGCACGAAGTTGCCGCCTCGCCGCTCGGCAAGGTGACGCACGAGGTTCGCATGATGAGCCTCGACAATGCCTTTTCTGACGAGGAAGTGGCCGAGTTCATCGCGCGCATCCGCCGGTTCCTCTCGCTTGCGGCGGACGAGCCGGTGGTGATGACCGCCGAGGACAAGATCGACGGTCTGTCCTGCTCGCTGCGCTACGAGAACGGCAAGCTGGTGCGGGCGGCCACGCGCGGCGACGGGCAGGTGGGCGAGGATGTCACGCCCAATGTCGCGCATATCGCCGATATCGTGCAGGAATTGCGTGGTGACGATGTGCCCGAAGTCTTCGAGGTGCGCGGCGAAGTCTACATGGAGAAGGCGGCGTTCCATGCGCTCAACGCCCACCTGATGGACGAGGCACGCGCGCAGGCCGAGGCGAAGGGCGAGGCTTTCGATGACAGCAAGGTCCGCCAGTTCGCCAATCCGCGCAATGCCGCCGCCGGATCGCTGCGTCAGAAGGATGCGAGCGTTACCGCGAAGCGCCCGCTGCGGTTTTGGGCGCATGGTTGGGGCGCCGCCTCGCATGTGCCGGGCGAGACGCAGCACGAGGTGATCCGGCGGATCGAGAGCTGGGGCCTGCCGGTCTCGCCGCAGTTCCGTCAGTGCGGCTCGGTGGAGGAGATGCTGGAAGCCTACCGCGCCATCCGCGACGGGCGGCCGGGGCTTCCGTTCGAGATCGACGGCGTGGTCTACAAGGTTGACCGGCTCGACTGGCAGCAGCGGCTGGGCTTCGTCGCCAAGGCGCCGCGCTGGGCGCTGGCGCACAAGTTCCCGGCCGAACAGGCCGAGACCGTGCTCGAATCGATCGACATACAGGTCGGCCGTACCGGCAAGCTGACGCCCGTGGGACGCCTCAAGCCTGTCCTGGTGGGCGGCGTCACCGTCACCAATGTCACGCTGCACAACCGTGACGAGATTGCGCGCCTCGGCGTGCGGCCGGGCGACCGGGTGGTTTTGCAGCGGGCCGGGGACGTGATTCCCCAGGTCGTCAACAACCTCTCGCGCGAGGAAGAGCGTCCCGCGTTCGTCTTCCCCGATCACTGCCCCGAATGCCATTCCGAGGCCGTGGCCGAGGAAGGCGAAGTCGATGTTCGCTGCACCGGCGGCCTGATCTGCCCGGCCCAGCGCACCGAGCGCCTCAAGCATTTCGTCAGCCGCGCAGCGCTCGACATCGAGGGGCTGGGCGAGAAGACCATCGACGAGTTCTTCGCCAAGGGCTGGCTCGAAAGCCCTGCCGATATCTTCCGCCTGAAAGCCCGAAAAGACGAGATTCTCGCGCTCGAAGGCTGGAAGGACAAGTCTGTGGAAAACCTGTTGAGTGCTGTGGAAAGCAAGCGCGCGCCCGATGCGGCACGGCTGCTGTTCGGCCTTGGCATTCGCCATGTCGGCGCAGTCACTGCGCGTGATCTGATGAAGCGGTTCGAGACGCTTCCCGCGCTCCGCCAGATTGCCGAACTCGCGCACCAGAAGCATGGCGAGGAAGAGGCCAAAGCCGCCAGCGATGCCTATGCCGAACTGATCTCGATAGACGGGATCGGTCCGGTCGTGGTGGAAGCGCTCGGCGACTTCTTCCACGAGGATCACAATAAGCGCGTCTGGGACGACCTGCTCTCGGAAGTGACGCCACCGCCCTATGTCGTGGAGACGAAGGACAGTGAGGTGGCGGGCAAGACGGTGGTCTTCACCGGAAAGCTCGAAACGATGAGCCGCGACGAGGCCAAGGCGCAGGCCGAACGGCTGGGTGCCAAGGCTGCCGGCTCCGTCTCGCCAAAAACCGATCTGGTCGTGGCCGGGCCGGGCGCCGGATCGAAGCTCAAGAAGGCGGCGGAACTCGGCATCGCGGTGATCGACGAAGCGGCTTGGGCGGAAATCGTGAAGGCTGCTGGCTGACGGGAGCCTTCAGCCGCCTTCCTGCAATTTCCGCCCGTTCTCTCCTCTTCGGGAAAGGTCAGGAATAGCGTCCTTGCCGCTCGTGAACCTGGCGGTAGTGCTGCACGCGGGTGGCGCGCAGGCCGGCCATGCCCTCGCGGTCGATGGCACGTTGCCAGGATGCAAGTTCTTCCAGAGTGAGATTGTAGCGCTCGCAGGCTTCGGCGATGGTCAGAAGCCCGCCATTGACGGCCGCGACAACTTCGGCTTTGCGTCTCACGACCCACCGGGACGTGTTGGGTGGAGGCAGGTTTTCCTTCCCAAGCGCCTCTCCCAGTGGACCGATAACCTTCTCGGGCCGGTCGAGATCAGATTGAAGCATGGCTGGTCCTTTGTATCAGTACCAACCCCCCTTGATGCTCAATTCTTGGCGAAAACCGTTAATGTCCAATATCCGAAGATAGTTAATGTGAATTTAGAGGATATCCGTCAATTGTTTGAAAAACATGTGGAAAATTGGAAATCAAAAGATTCAGATTTATTTAGACAGCGTTAACCTGTCCTAATTACTTCTGCTGGGGAACGCCGCGACGGCTAGGGGGTATCGGTCAGGGACATGGTTTCGTCTGCGCACAAGCGCGCTGCCTGCAAGGCTGTGGCAAAGCATGTCTCGGCTGAAGGTTGCCAGTTCATCGTGCGCCCCGACAACATCGAGGCGGGCCAGCGTTTTCGGTTCAATCTCGAAGGCCTTGATCCGGTGATCGGCAGTGTACGGTGGGTTGTGGGGGACCGTGTAGGTTTTGCGTTCGACCGGCCGCTGTCCCGCGGGAGCCAGGACGTGCTGACCGGCTATTGCCGCTCCGTGCTGGGGCTGGATCTCTTTCTCGCCTGACGCGAGGCCGACCTAGCGCCGGCGCTTGCGCATCCAGAGAATCGACCAGTCGCCGTTGACGAGCCTTGCTGCCAGTCGCAGCCCGGCCTTGCGGCAGGCGGCTCTCACGGCCCGCTCTTGGGTTTCCAGCAGTCCTGCCAGCAGCAGATGGCCGCCGGGCACGAGCGCAGTGCCGAAATCCGGCGCGAGTGACACGAGCGGGCCGGCCAGGATATTCGCCATGATGAGATCATAGGGTCCGCGGGCGGCGAGCAGCCGGTGGTTCATGCCGTCCGCTACTGTCATCGTCAGTTCGCCCGGGCCCGGCCCCATCGGCATATCGTTGGTCCGCGCATTGGCTTCCACCACGTCCACGCACACGGCGTCGATATCGCTGGCAGTCGCCAGCGCACCGGGCCACAGCGACAACGCGGCGAAGGCAAGGAGGCCGGTTCCGGTGCCGATGTCGGCGCAATTGCGCACGACGAGCCCTTGCGCCTTCATGTGCGTGAGCATGGCAAGGCACCCGGCCGTCGTCGCGTGCTGGCCGGTGCCGAAAGCCTGGCTTGCGGGAATCGTGAAATCCAAAAGGCCCGGTTCGCGGATTGCCGGATGATCGGGTGTATGGACATGAAAACGCCCGGCGCGGATCGGCTGGAGATC
Source organism: Novosphingobium album (ex Hu et al. 2023) (assembly GCF_022832385.1). Taxonomy (GTDB): domain Bacteria; phylum Pseudomonadota; class Alphaproteobacteria; order Sphingomonadales; family Sphingomonadaceae; genus Novosphingobium; species Novosphingobium album. The sequence continues at coordinate 180,748 of NZ_JALHLE010000001.1, read as the reverse complement.
CTGCTGGCTGGCGACGAGCCAGTCTGTGTCGGGTAGCTTCTCGACTGCGAATTTGGGGGCTGTTCCCGCGAACAGCGCCGCAAGTGCGGCCTTTTCGGTGCGGCCCGGTTTGCGCGGCAGCCAGGCTTCGAGTTGCCAGTCGTCGGGCTTGTCCTCGGCCACTTCGCTGCCGGACAGGACGATGTCCGGATCCCAGTCGAAGGCATCTTCGTGGGCGACCAGCGCCGCCTCGATCACCAGTCGGGGTGCGAATGCGGTCAATTTCCAGCTCACGGAGGTCAGTCCTTGGCTTCGCTGGCAAGCCGATTTTCGAACCGCTGCATCGCTGCGTCAGCATAGACACGGCAAGCTGCCGGATCGGCAAGCGGGGCGTTACCTGCAAAACGCGCCATCATCGCGCTCGCGGCCGGATGCGGGGTCAGCAGGATATCGCAGGGCAGGGTCGCGATTCGGGTCAGTCCCTCGCGAACCTGCGCCACGCGGTCCGGGTGAGCGGTGAAGCGGTAACCGTCCGCCGAAATTGCGGTTGCGCTGTCGGCATAGGCGATCATGCGGCAAGTGAAAGCCTCGTCGCAGGATTGCCAGGTCCAGCTGGTTGAGCCGGGCGAATGGGCAGGGGTGGCGTGGGCTGTCGCCGCGATGTTGCCGGCTACGATGCTGTCTCCATCGGCCAGCACGCGATCCACTTTGACATGGGGCATGCCCTTCAGGTCGCCAAACTGCGGGTCGTCGGCGGCCGGTTCGCCTGATTCCAGCACCATCGCGGCCGGGGCAATAGCAGCCACTTTGGCGCCGGTTGCGCGCTGCAGGGCCGCCAGCGCACCCGCATGGTCGAAATGCTCGTGGCTGATCATGATCCAGCGCACATCCTTCGGCTCAAACCCCAGTGTAGCGATGTTGGCGAGGACGAGCGGTGCGGCTTCGGCCATGCCGCCGTCGATCAGCACGTGGCCATCGGGGCCGGTGATCAGGATCGCTGCAATGCCGCACGTGCCGACATACCAGGTATTGCCGAAGACATGCGCGGGCGGAGCCGGGTCGGTCCAGCCATCGTGCCCGGCACAAGCCTCAGCCAGCGCGGCCATCGTGCGCGGCGCGGGGGCGGCCGGAGCCGCGTGGACGGTTGCGGGAGCAGCCGCGAGCAGGGCGGTGGACAGCATGGTCTTGAGCAGGCGAGTCATGCCCGTGCTTTAGGCTGCACCTGTCCGATATGCCAGAACCGCACGCGATCTTGCGTTGCAGAACTTGCACCGGCCCGCGATTTGGCTAAGGGGACTTGCAAGAGGGCAGCGTGCTGCGCTGCCGAAGGCAAGGGGATTCGTTACGCCATGGCCAACGCCGGCACCAGAAACCGACCGCTATCGCCCCATCTCCAGATCTGGCGCTGGGGCCCGCACATGTTCGTTTCGATCATGCACCGTGTCACGGGCAATGGCGCAGCCGTCGCCGGGCTTGGCATGCTGCTGTGGTTCCTGGGTGCTCTGGCCAGCGGCCCCAAGGCCTACGAGACCTTCTCGTGGGCGATGACGACCCCCATCGGCTACATCGTCATGGTAGGCGTCTCCTGGTCGGTCATCACCCACATGATGAGCGGCATCCGCCACTTCTTCCTCGATGTCGGCGCTGGCTTCGAGCTCAAGACCAACCGGACCTGGTCGATTCTCTCGCCGGTCCTGGGTGTCGTCTTCACCGCCGCCTTCTGGGCGCTCCTGCTGCTTCGCTGAGGGACAGGCACAATGGGTAACGGAACTTCCATCGGCCGCGTTCGCGGTCTCGGCTCGGCCAAGAGCGGCTCGCACCACTGGCTGGTGCAGCGCTTCACCGCCATCGGCAACCTCTTCCTGCTGCTGTGGCTGGCGGTCTCGCTGGTGCTGCTGCAGGACTACAGCTACGCCTCGGTCGCGGAATGGCTGTCGAAGCCGGTCCCGGCGGTCGCCATGATCCTGCTCGCCGTCTCGACCTTCTGGCACGCCCGCCTCGGCATGCAGGTGGTGGTCGAGGACTACGTGCATGAAGACGGCAGCAAGTTCGCCTGCCTCGTCGCCCTCAACTTCGCCGCATTCGCTGGCGCCGCTTTCGGCGTCTTCTGCGTCGTCCGCCTCGCGCTGGGAGCCCATTGATGTCCGCCCCTGCTTACAAGATCATCGACCACACTTATGACACCGTCGTCGTCGGCGCCGGCGGTTCGGGCCTGCGCGCCACGATGGGCTCGGCCGAAGCCGGCCTCAAGACCGCGTGCATCACCAAGGTGTTCCCGACCCGCTCGCACACCGTTGCGGCACAGGGCGGCATCGCCGCTTCGCTGCAGAACAATACGCCGGACCACTGGACCTGGCACATGTACGACACCGTCAAGGGGTCGGACTGGCTGGGTGACCAGGACGCCATCGAATACATGGTGCGCGAAGCGCCCGACGCGATCCTTGAGCTTGAGCACGCGGGCATGCCCTTCAGCCGCAACGAGGACGGGACGATCTACCAGCGTCCGTTCGGCGGCCACATGCAGAACATGGGCGACGGTCCGCCGGTGCAGCGCACCTGCGCCGCGGCCGACCGTACCGGCCACGCCATGCTGCACACGCTGTACCAGCAGTCGCTGAAGTACGACGCGGACTTCTTCATCGAATACTTCGCCATCGACCTGATCATGGACGGCGGCAAGTGCGTCGGCGTGATCGCGCTGTGCCTCGATGACGGTTCGATCCACCGCTTCCGCGCGCAGGCCGTGGTGCTGGCGACCGGCGGTTACGGTCGCAGCTACTTCACCGCGACGTCCGCGCACACCTGCACCGGCGACGGCGCGGGCATGGTCCTGCGCGCCGGCCTGCCGCTGCAGGACATGGAATTCGTGCAGTTCCACCCCACCGGCATCTACGGTGCGGGCGTGCTCATCACCGAGGGCGCGCGCGGCGAGGGTGGTTACCTCACCAACTCCGAGGGTGAGCGTTTCATGGAACGCTATGCCCCGTCGGCGAAGGACCTTGCCTCGCGTGACGTCGTCTCGCGTTCGATGGCGCTCGAAATCCGCGAAGGCCGCGGCGTGGGCCCGAACAAGGACCACATCTACCTGCACCTCGATCACATCGATCCCAAGGTGCTGGCGCAGCGCCTGCCGGGCATCACCGAATCGGGCAAGATCTTCGCGGGCGTCGACCTGACCCGTCAGCCGCTGCCGGTGGTTCCCACCGTCCACTACAACATGGGCGGCATTCCGACGAACTACCACGGCGAAGTCATGACCATCGGTGCCGATGGCAACCCCGAAACGGTCGTCCCCGGCCTGTTCGCGGTGGGCGAGGCGGCCTGCGTGTCGGTCCACGGCGCGAACCGCCTTGGCTCCAACTCGTTGACCGACCTTGTCGTGTTCGGCCGCGCGACCGGCCACCGCCTCAAGGAACTGCTGACGCCGATGGCCAAGCAGCCCGAGCTGCCGAAGGACTCGGCCGACCTCGCGCTGACCCGTCTCGATCACTTCCGCAACGCCGACGGCAGCACGCCGACCGCGCAGATCCGCACCGAGATGCAGCAGACCATGTCGGGCCACGCCGCCGTGTTCCGCACCGACGAAGTCATGGCCGAAGGCAAGGTTGCCATGGCCGAAGTCTACAAGAAGATGCAGGACATCAAGGTTTCGGACCGCGGCCTGATCTGGAACTCCGACCTCGTCGAGACGATGGAACTGGACAACCTGATCGGTGCGGCCACCGTCACCTTGCACGGCGCCCACGCGCGCAAGGAAAGCCGCGGCGCCCACGCGCACGAGGACTTCCCCAACCGCGACGACGCGAACTGGATGAAGCACACCGCAGCCTGGTTCAACGGCTGGGGCGGCCAGGGCGGCGAGGTTCGCCTCGACTACCGCCCGGTGCACGAATACACGCTCACCGACGATGTCGAGTACATCAAGCCCAAGGCCCGCGTGTACTAAGCGCGGCGGCTTGATCCGATGACAAAGAGGGCGGCGATCCGGAAACTCGGGATTGCCGCCCTTCTTGTATCCAGCGTCGTCTGGCCGGGCTCTGCCGTGGCCGAGTCGGCGCCGGCCACGATTGCCGGGCAATATGACGGCAGTCAGACGGAAATGGCGGCGCACCTCGAACTCGGCGAGGACGGGCGCTATCGCTATGCCCTGAGTTACGGCGCGGTCGATGAATATTCGCAGGGGACATGGACGAGTACCGGCAGTTCGATTGTCCTGACCAGCGACCCGGTGGAAGCGCCTCGCTTCGATTTCCTTGGTGAAAAGGCGCGGGCAGCGCCCAAGGGGGCGCTTGCGGTCCAACTGGAAGTACCGGAGGCGCTTCCCCTGTCGCTGTTCAGCGCCGTAGTCACATTGGCCGACGGCAGCACTTTTGCCTCGGACTTCAGCGATGGCGGGTTGATCATCCCGCTTGAGAACGGAAAGGAGCCCGTCTCGATCATGCTCGCCCTGCCGATATTCGAAGTGCAGGGAGAGACAGTCCTTGTCGCTAGGCCAGCGGGGAAGCGTCTGGAGTTCGTGTTTCAGCCCAATGCCCTCGGCTTCAAGATCTTCGATCATGCCATCCTGCCCGAGCGTGAGGGGGCCTTCATGATCCAGCGCTATGGACGGGACGTGGCATTCCGCAGAACGGAGGATTGACCGCAGCCACGTTCACTTGGCATTCATGTTTACAACCGTAGTCGATTACGAGTGTAAACGATGGAGTGGGATGTGGCGGAGAAGCCCGATCAGCCGGAGCGTATTTCCGAGGCCGAACAGGCCGTCATGGAGGCGCTCTGGCAGCGTTCGCCACTGACCGCGCAGGAAGTCTGCGAGGAAGTCTGCGGGCCGCGCGGCTGGAGCCTCAATACGGTCAAGACGCTGCTTTCGCGCCTCGTTGCCAAGCAGGCCGTCGCCACCGAGCCGGACGGCAAGCGCTTTCTTTACACACCACGTATTGCGCGGTCCGACTATGTCGGCACCGAAAGCCGCCGTCTGGTCGACCGGCTGTTCGGCGGTCGTGCGGCGCCGCTCTTTGCGCATCTGGCCCAGGCCGAGGCGCTTACCCCGGATGACATCGCCGAAATCGAGGCCCTGTTGAAGGAGCTGAAGTCATGATCGAATGGCTGACCGATACGCTCGTGATGACCGGCGCGCTGATGGCGCTGGTGCTGCTTGTCCGCAGGCCGGTAGGCCGGTGGTTCGGACCGTCTGCGGCCTACGCACTGTGGGCGCTGCCGATGCTCCGGCTGGTCCTGCCGCCGCTTGCCTTGCCGCGCGGTCTGGTGCCGCATTTCGAGGTCGGCGTGCAGCAGATCACGGCTTCCGCGCACATTCCGGCCGAAGTGATCGCGCCAGTGGTCCGGACCGGTCCGGCTGATGTTCCGGCAACTGACGTTATGTCGGCGGCCGCTGATCCCGGTTTTCTGGCACAGGTCCCATGGGCCCAGTTGCTCCTCGCCTTCTGGCTGGCTGGTGCTGCGGCTTTCCTGGCATGGCGGTGCTGGAACTACGTCACCATGCGCCGCGAGTTGCTTGCGGGGGCGCGGCAGGTCGCGACGGCTGGCGGCGTGCGCATAATCGAAAGTCCGGTGGCCGCCGCGCCGCTCGCATTCGGCGTGTTCGACAAGGTGGTGGCTCTGCCTTCGGGATTTCTGGCTGATACCGACTCGGAGAACTCCGACTTTGCCATCGCACATGAACTGGAGCACCACGCGGGCAACGACCTGCTGGCGATCATCGTCATGCAACCGCTCTTCGCGCTGCACTGGTTCAATCCGCTGGCATGGGCGGCATGGCGCGCGTTGCGCGGCGACCAGGAAGCTGCCTGTGATGCCCGCGTCATGGCCGGGCGCGATCGTGCCGTGAGGGCGCGCTATGGCCGCCTGATCGCTTCCTACGCGGCGGGAACCCGGCTTGCCCTCGCCGCGCCGATGGCGGGCCCGCTCAGGGGCGGCAAGCCGATTATCCACCGGCTCAAGGCACTGGCTTGCAGCGATATTAGCCCCGCCCGCCGGGTGCTGGGCCGGAGCTTGTTTGCCATGGCTGTGGTCGCGGTGCCGGCTACCGCCACGGTCAGCTATGCCGCTATGGACGATGCAGATGCAACGGATACCGGGGCGGTGCAGGCCGCGCCTGCGGTTCCGGCAGTTCCTGCAGTTCCGGCGCTGACGCCAGTTGCGGCGCATCGCACTGTGGCTGCAGTGCCGCACGTCCATGGCGGACCGGCGCCGTTGACGTGTGATGAGGAGGCTGCCGTTGCGCCGGTTCCCCCGGCCCCTGTAGCCCCGCCTGAGCCTCCGGCTCCGCCTGCGATTGAGCGCAACGTCTGGATCAGCAAGGCCCGTGAGCAGGAGGCCGAGCGTCGGGCCGCTGAAGCCGGGCGCCGCGCAGCAGAAGCTGGACGCCGCGCCGCAGAGGCTGAGCGCATGGCTGCCGACGCGGCTGCCCGTGCCCCGCAGGTCGAGGAATCGGTGACGCGAGACGGCAAGAAGGTCATCCGCATCACGCGCAAGGACGAGAGCGGCAAGCCGCGGATCACACAGCAAATGATCCTCGACGAGGATTGCTCCGCCGACCAGCGCCGCGAAAAGCGGACGGAGGCCAAGGACGGGACCACCTCGGTCGTGATCTGCACGGGTGTGCCAAGGGTGGCGATGACGGCGACCGTCTCGGCACTGAAGTCGGCCCGTCAGGCGATCGTTTCAAACCGCAATCTGGACGAACAGACTCGCGCCGAAGCCCTTGGCGACCTCGACCGCGAAACCGCCGATGCGTTTCGTGAGATGAAGCAGGGTCGCTGATTCTACTGCGTTGAAGGGGAATATAGCACCGGATGCGTTTCATCGCTCCGGTGCTTTCCTTTTTACCGGTTGCACTGGTGTTTTGGCCGCCATATCGTTCCCGAAAATTCGGGAGGGATGTGGCGATGCATGAAAAATACCCCGGTGTGTTCTCATCTATCCGGCTGGGGCCGGTGGAACTGCCGAACCGGTTCTTCTTCGCGCCGCACGGCAGTGCACTTTCGGCGGGCACCAAGCCGGCCGACGATCTGGTTGCCTACAGTGCCGAGCGGGTGCGCGGGGGAGGATGCGGACTCGTGGTGGTGGCGCTGGCCATGCACGAGCGGGGGCGCACCCGGCAGCCGAGTCCGCACGAGGCGGTGAACATCCCGGCCTTCCGCGTGCTGACCGATGCCATCCACGAGGCGGGGGGCAAGATCTTCGGCGAGCCGTTCTATCACTGGATCGGGGCAGGGTACTGGCAGCTTTTCAGTCCGCCGGCGCCGGCCATGGCGCCGTCGGTGCGGCAGTTCGGACATGGCGGCCGGGCCCATTCGACGCGCGCGATGGCGCGTGACGAGATTGCCCGCATGATCGAGGCAACGCGCGAGACCGCGGCGAACATGGCGGCGGCCGGTTTCGACGGGATCATGCTGCACGTCAGCCACGCGGCGCTGATCCAGCAGTTTCTCTCGCCCTGGTTCAACGAGCGCGATGATGAATACGGCGGTTCGCTGGAAAACCGGATGCGCTTCCTCGTCGAGAGCCTGCGCGCGGCCCGCGAGGGCGGTGGGGGGCAGTTCGCGGTGGGGCTGCGGCTCAATTGCGATGAGCAGCTCGCGGGCGGCTATGGCCCCGACACGGCGCGTGAGGTTGTGGCCACGCTCGTGGCGCAGGGGCTGATCGACTACATTGATCTCGATGTCGGGCTGGAACCGCAGCAGTTCCGCCACGGAATGCCGACCGGGTTCGAGAAGGCACAGTACTACCGCCCCTGGGTGGAAGCCGTGCGCGGTGCGGCGGGCCATGTGCCGGTGCTTTCGGTCCTCGGCAATATCACGGACATGGCCGATGCCGAGGCGGCATTGCAGGCGGGTGTGTGCGATGTGATCGGCTCGGCGCGGCAGCTCATTGCCGAGCCCGAATTTGTTCAGAACGCGCGGGAGGGGCGCGAGGACCGCAGCCGCACCTGCATCGCCTGTAACTGGTGCACGGCGGCGGGCGGTGAGGGCGCGCAGGGATGCGCGATCAACCCGGCGTCCTACCGGGATCGCCTGTGGGGGCGGCACTCCTATGAACCAGCTGAGGACCCGAAGCACGTCGTCGTGGTGGGCGGCGGTCCGGGCGGCATGGAGGCGGCACGCGTCGCGGCGGAAAAGGGGCATCGCGTCACCCTGTTCGAAGCGCGCGATGCGCTGGGCGGTGCCTTGGCACTCTGGGCAGGGCTGCCCGGACGCGGGCACTATGTTGCAGCCATCGACTGGTGGGTGCGCGAGATGGACCGGCTGAAGATCAATGTGCGGCTTGGCACCCCTGCAGATGAGGCCACCATATTGGCCGAGGCGCCCGATGCGGTGATTGTCGCCACAGGAGCCGCGTACAGCCCGGGCGGCCGCTCGATCACTTTCGACGGTGATATTCCGGGCTGGGACCAGCCGCATGTCCTGCGGCCGGAGGACGTACTCTCTGGAGGCGCGAAGCCCGGTGGACACGTGTGGATCTTCGATGCGGAAGGCTATCACACCGGTACAGGCATTGCCGAAATGCTGGCCGATGCCGGGGCCGATGTGCGGTTCGTTAGCGCGGGTTGTTCGCCGGTCTCAGCGCGCAACACCGATAACTGGGAAGAGAGCTATATCGTCGCGCGGATGAAACGGGCCGGGGTGGAATTGATGCCCTCGACTTGGCTGCGCTCGATCGGGCCGGACAGCGTCACGCTCTACGATGTCCACACAGGCGAGGAACGCACCGAGCCTGCCGATGCCGTGGTGCTCGCGACCGGCCGTGTGCCGCAGGACGCTCTGGCACGGGCGTTGGAAGGCAAAGTGGCGCAGCTCTTCACCATCGGTGATGCGCTGGCGGCGCGGATGCTGGCGGCGGCGCCTTACGAAGGGCAGAAGTTCGCGCGCCTGATCGGCGAGCCCGGCGCGCCCTCCAGTTTTGCCGAAGCCTGGTTCGCGCCCGACTCCCTGGACGTGATGCCGTTCCCGGCAGACGTGCCGAGGCCCATGGTTAGCGCCAGCGCAGCCGGTCAGCGGTGAGCTGGCTGACGCTGGTCACGCCCATCAGCTTCATGTTGCGCTCGATCTCTTCCTTGAGGATGCCCACGGCGCGTTCGACGCCGGGCTGTCCGGCTGCGGCGAGTGCATAGAGGTAGAGCCGCCCGCCCGAGGCGCAGGTGGCCCCCGCCGCCAGCGCCTTGAGCACATGGGTGCCGCGCCGCACGCCGCCGTCGCAGATGATCTCGATCTCGCCGCCCACGGTATCGGCGATCTCGCGAATCTGGTCGAAAGGCGCGCGGCTGCCGTCGAGCTGGCGGCCGCCGTGGTTGGAGACCATGATCGCATCGGCGCCGATCTCGACCGCGCGGCGCGCGTCGGCCACGCTCATCACGCCCTTGAGGCAGAAGGTGCCGCCCCACTGCTCGCGGATCTGCGCGGCCATCCTCCAGTCCATCGACTGGTCGAGCATCTCGGTGAAATAGCGCTGGATACTCATCGCCTCGCCGGTGCCCGCGCTGACGTGGGTATCGAGGTTGGGCAGCGAGAACTTCTCACGAAAAACGTAGTCCAGTGTCCAGCGCGGTTTCGTGGCGTAGGACAGCAGCGAGGATGGCGTGAAGCGCGGCGGCGAGGAAAAGCCCGAGCGCAGGCAGCGTTCACGCTTGCCCCCGACGATGGTGTCGACGGTCAGCGCGATGGCATCGAACTTCGCGGCCTGGCAGCGCTCGATCATCGAGCGGTTGAGCCCCTTGTCCTTGTGAACATAAAGCTGGAACATCTTGGGATTGCTGCCCATCGCGCCGATCTCCTCGATCGACACGGTCGCGAGGCTGGATATCCCGAACCACAGACCGAACTTCTGCGCGGCGCGCGCGACGGCGCGCTCGCCCTGCCAGTGGAACACGCGCTGCAGGGCGGTGGGCGACAGGATCAGGGGCAGGGCACTCTTGCGGCCCATGATCGTGATCGTGGTGTCGATCTCTTGCACACCTGCGAGCACGTCGGGCACAAGATCGGCGCTGTCGAACGCGGCCGTGTTGCGGGCTTTGGTCAGTTCGTCGTCAGCCGCGCCGTCGATGTAGTCGAACACCGGCCAGGGCAGGCGTTGTTTGGCCAGCAAGCGGAAATCGGCGATGTTATGGCAGTCGGACAGGCGCATGAAGAGGGTCTAGCACGCCAGCTCCGCCGGGCAATTGGCGTTATGGGACGGACTGCACGACCGGCTCTGACGTGAACTTTGTATCGCTGCCTTTGGTCTTCTTGTCAGGCTTGCTGTCTTTGCCGTCGCTGGCCTGAAGTGCATCGCGGTGTGCTTCGGCAATCGAGGGAGGTGCGGGGCGTGCGGGATATTTGCACCCGCGCGCTTCGCCCACGCCTTTAAGGAAGCCCCGGCGCGCGACACCCGCCTGGATCGCCGCGCTGACTTTGCGGTCCTGATCGTTGGCGCCCGAAATTTCGCGGATCAGGCCGCGAAACGGGATGAAGGACGAGACCAGCCATTTGGCCACCCGGCCGCTGCTGATGCGATCACGCTCTTCCTTGGGCAAGTCTATGTCAGGGCCGAGCACTGCGTCCAGATCCGTAATGGCAGTGGACAGCTGGCGGCACTTGCCAAGCCCCTTGAGCGCATAAGGATCGGCCACCGCTGCTATCAGCAGCGGCGGGATTTCGCCGTCTCGTCCGACATTGAGATCGTCAATCGGGGTCTTGGCGACATCCTCGACATCCGGATCGCGATCGGTCACGGGTTTGGCCTGTTGCTCGGCGAAGACAGGGGAGGCGAGCAGCGCTGCCGCCGTGCCCGCGGTCAACAACAATTGACGCATTGCCTTTCCTCTCAATGGCTCGCCCGCACTTCTCCGTGCGCGGCACTGTTGGGTCAGCCCATGTCCTTGAACGTGTCGCAGGCATCCTCGTTCCCAGTTTCAAGGCCCGTTTTCAGCCATTTCATCCGCTGCGCGCTGGTGCCGTGGGTAAAGCTTTCCGGGGTGACACGCTGCCTGGCGTTCTTCATCAGCGTATCGTCGCCGATGGCGCTGGCGGCGGTGAGGCCTTCCTCCATGTCGCCCGGCTCGATCAGATCGCGGTTCTTGCCGGCCCAGACGCCGGCGTAGCAGTCGGCTTGCAGTTCCATCCGTACCTGCAGGGCATTGGCCTGCGACGGGCTTTTCTGCTGGGCGCTTCGGACCTGACTGTCGAGCCCGAGCAGGTGCTGGATGTGATGGCCATATTCGTGCGCCACGACGTAGTAGCGGGCGAAGTCTCCTCTGGCGCCAAGCTGCCTGTCGAGCTGGTCGTAGAAGCTGGTGTCGATGTAGATGCCCTGGTCCGCCGGGCAGTAGAACGGTCCCATCGCGCTCTGGGCCACACCGCAGCCCGATTGGCCGGTGCCATTGTAGAAGTGCAGTACCGGCTGTTCGTAAGCGATGCTGGCTTGCCGGAACAGGGGCTCCCATGTGCTGTTGAGCGAATCGAGTGCATTGCAGGCCTCGAGCGAATAGGCGTTTTCACTGCAGATGGTCGTGGCGTCCGTGGACGCCGCCTGCGGTGCGGATGCCGGGGCTTGCTGCTGCACGTTCTCCAGCGTGCCGAGCATCTGGCCGGGATCGACGCCGAACACGAGCGCACCGATCAGCACGATCACGAGTGTGCCGCATCCCAAAGTGCCGCCGCCGCCGGGTATCCGGCCACCGCCACCGCCCCGGCTGACGCGGATGTTGGCGGGATCGAACCTCTTCAAACGCATGGGAATGCATCCTTGATCGCCGGCGCCAGGTGCGCCTCTTGCCATCTGGGTAGCCGGGCAGCCAATGGCGGATCAATGCCTATCGTGTGGAGACGGAAGCGAGGGGCGAGCAGCCATGCCGCGCAGGGTTTCCGAAAAAGCGATAAAACGCCCGCATTCAGCTGCAATTTTCACACCTGCTTGGGAAATTCCTCGTATAGACTGGCCGCGATGGGTCCGGGTTCATTGGCAGGCATGGGAAGGAAGGTGGTGCTGGCGTCGTTCGCCGTGCTCCTGATTACGCTGTCCGGTCCATCTCCTGCCAGGCCCAACCGTGCGGACCGCGAGCTCGAGGCGCGGCTGCGCGCGCATATCGAAGTTCTCGCCAGCGATGATTTCGACGGCCGCGAGCCGGGTACGGATGGCGAGGCCAGGACGCTGCGCTACCTCGGCCGCGAATGGTACAATATCGGGCTTGTTTCAGGGACCAACGACCCGGGGAACGAATGGTTTGCGCCGGTGACGCTGGTTGCGCGTGAACCGGCGGCTTCGTCGGCGCGGTTCCTCCGCAAGGGCTACCGCACGCCAATCGCGCCGCAGGACGTGCTGGTGCTGACCTCCGGCAAGCGCAGTCTGGTGCGCAATGCGCCGCTGCTGTTCCTTGGCCGGGCTGAAGGGGCGGAGTTTACCCGCAACGAACTGGCAGGCCGGATCGCAGTCCTGCTCGATGGGGATACACCCGACAGCAAACGCCAGAACGAACTGCTGGCGATGGGCGCTTCGGCGGTGCTGACCGTGCTCGACGGCGATCGCAACATGGAGGAAGTCGCCGCACGGCGGCAGCGGTCCGGCTATGCTCTGGCCGACGATTCGCTCGGAGGCGATCTCGAAGCGTTCATAAGCCGCGATTCCATGGAAATGCTGCTCAAGGGGACGGCGCATTCGCTTGATGATCTTGAGAAAGCGGCCGCAGAACCGGGCTTCGCACCGTTTACGCTAGACGTGAGCGCTTCGCTGGAGGCGACCACGCGCGAAACGACAATCCACACGCACAACCTGATCGCCAAGCTTCCCGGCAAGCATCCCGAGGCAGGAGCTGTGCTGTTTCTGGCGCATTGGGACCATTTCGGTGAATGCGGCGACGAGACGGCCGAGGACCGGATCTGCAACGGAGCCATCGACAATGCCAGCGGTGTCGCCGCACTGACGGAAGTCGCCCGCCGTCTGGCCAGGGGACCGCAGCTGGACCGCGACGTCTATTTCCTGTCCACCACGGCCGAGGAACTGGGGCTGCTGGGCGCCCATGCCTTTGCGGAAAACCCGCCGCTGCCGCTCGACCATATCGTGGCCGCCTTCAATATCGATTCCGACGCGATCGCTCCGGCCGGCACACCTTTCACCATTGTCGGGCGTGGCATGACCGGGCTCGATTCGGAAATCGCCAAAGTGGCCAGGGCCGGGCATTTCAAGCTGCTCGTAAACGACGAGGCCAACGAATATGTGCGGCGTCAGGATGGCTGGGCATTGCTGCAGCACGACATTCCCGCCGTCATGGTTACGACGGCTTACGGCAAGATCGAGCTTATGCGCGATTTCTTCGAAGGGGATTATCACCGGCCGAGCGACGATCTCGAACATCTCTCGCACCCGCTGCAGCTTGGCGGCGCCATGGACGACGTGAAAATGCTGACGGCACTGGGGCGCTGGTTTGCCGATCCGCGCAAGGTGCCATTCAAAGCGGGGCTATGACGGACGCCGCTGCATCCGATTGCAGCCTGCCTGTGGCCTAAGAAAACTCCCCCCTAGCCCAATCCGCTCCGCTTGATTACATGGGCCGCCACGATTCTCCCCGCAAAGGCATTGGTGGCATATATGGATATCCAGATCGGACTCACTTTCGACGACGTCTTGCTGCGTCCGGCCAAGTCCGACATCGTGCCGACTCAGGCGGATACCCGGACCTTCCTGACCCGCGAGATTGCCCTCAACATTCCGGTCATTTCCTCGGCCATGGATACCGTGACCGAAGCGGACATGGCGATTGCCATGGCGCAGATGGGCGGCATCGGCGTGCTGCACCGCAATCTGACCGTCGAGGAACAGTGCGCGGCGGTACGTGCGGTGAAGCGCTTTGAAAGCGGCATGGTGGTCAATCCCATCACGATCGCGCCCGATGCCACGCTGGGCGAGGCGCAGGCGCTTATGACGGCCAACAAGATCAGCGGCATCCCGGTGGTCGAGGCTTCGGGCAAGCTGGTAGGCATCCTCACCAACCGCGACGTGCGCTTTGCCGACAATCCGGCTCAGCCAGTTCGCGAACTGATGACGCATGAGAACCTTGCGACGGTCGGCCTCGGTGTGGCGCAGGAGGAAGCCCGCAAGCTGCTGCACCAGCGCCGCATCGAAAAGCTGCTGGTGGTGGACAATTCGTTCCGCTGCGTTGGCCTTATCACCGTCAAGGACATCGAGAAGGCTGTCACTTACCCTGACGCCACCAAGGATGCGGCCGGCCGCCTGCGCGTTGCCGCTGCGACCACAGTGGGCGACAAGGGCTTCGAGCGCACCGAGGCGCTGCTCGCTGCCGAGTGCGACGTGGTCGTGATCGACACCGCGCATGGCCACAACAAGGACGTGGCGCTGGCGGTCGAGCGTGTGAAGAAGCTCTCCAACTCGGCGCAGGTCATCGCCGGCAACATCGCCACTGCCGAAGCGGCGCGGGCGCTGATCGATGCCGGTGCGGACTGCGTCAAGGTAGGCATCGGGCCGGGCTCGATCTGTACCACCCGCATTGTCGCCGGTGTCGGCGTGCCACAGCTCACCGCCGTGATGGAAGCCGCCGAGGAAGCCGACAAGTCGGGCGTGCCGGTGATCGCCGATGGCGGTCTGCGCACTTCGGGCGATGCCGCCAAGGCGCTGGCCGCCGGTGCCTCCACCGTGATGATCGGCTCGATGCTGGCGGGCACCGAGGAAGCTCCGGGCGAGACGTTCCTCTATCAGGGCCGCGCCTACAAGTCATACCGCGGCATGGGGTCGGTCGGCGCGATGGGCCGCGGTTCGGCAGACCGCTATTTCCAGGGCGACATCAAGGACCAGATGAAGCTGGTCCCCGAGGGCATCGAGGGCCAGGTGGCCTACAAGGGGCCCGCCAAGGATGTGATCCACCAGCTCGTCGGCGGCATCAAGGCGGCCATGGGCTACACCGGCTCGCAGACGATCGAGGACCTCCGCAAGAACTCGACATTCATCCGCATCACCAATGCGGGCCTGCGCGAGAGCCACGTCCACGACGTGACGATCACCCGCGAGGCGCCGAACTATCCGACGCGGTAAGATACCGAGGGGGCTTGTCCGATGACCCCCGCCGCGCGCGTTCAGGCTGCCATCGAAGTGCTCGACCTCGTGATCGAGGCCGCGCGCAGCAATGGCGCTCCGGCGGATCGCCTGATCGCCGACTGGTTCCGTCCGCGCCGTTTCGCGGGCAGCGGAGACCGGCGCGCAGTGCGCGAACTGGCCTACCGCGCGATCCGGGCCTGTGGCGAAGTGCCCCAGAGCGGCCGTGCGGCCATGCTGCGGGTCGCGGCGGAGGATGATCAGCTCGCTGCACTGTTCGATGGTTCGCGCCATGCGCCTGCGCCGATCGCGGCAGATGAAGCCATGGCGGCTAGCGGCGTCGCGCCCCAATGGCTGATGGACCGGCTGGCCGCGAGTGGCGTGTCCGAAACCGAAGCCGCCGCGCTGCTTGATCGCGCCCCGCTCGACATTCGAGTCAATACGCTCAGGGCCGGGCGCCTGACGCTGCCGGAAGGGGCTGAGCGCACCGTAGCGGCCAACGGCTGGCGCTATCCGCCCGAAGCACGGATCGAACAGACGCCCGCCTATGCGTCCGGCGCCATCGAGGTTCAGGACACCGGCTCGCAGCTCACCTGCGAAGCCTTGAGTGCCCGACCCGCTGAACTGGTGATCGACTTGTGCGCCGGGGCAGGGGGCAAGACCCTCGCGCTGGCCGCCGCGATGGAGAACCGGGGCACGCTGGTCGCCTGCGATGTCGATCGCACGCGCCTTTCGCGCCTTGCCCCGCGGGCCGAACGCGCCGGGGCTACCATGGTCGAGACGGTGCTGCTCGATCCCAATCGCGAGATACAGGCGCTGGAGCGCTTTGCCGGGAAGGCGGATGCCGTGCTGGTTGATGCGCCGTGCTCGGGCACGGGCACCTGGCGGCGCAATCCCGAAGCGCGCTGGCGGCTCACCGAAAAGCAGCTGGCCCGCTATGTGGAGACGCAGGCTCGCCTGCTGGACATGGCGGCGGGGCTGGTCCGGCCCGGTGGGCGGCTGGTCTTCGTCACCTGCTCGCTGCTGGACGACGAAGGTGCCACGCAGGCGCAGGGCTTCCTGCAGCGCCATCCTGGCTGGCAGGCCCTGCTGCCCGCGCTTCCGGCGGGCACGGCCCGCAGGCAGGGCATCCGATTGTCACCGTTTCATGACGGCACGGACGGCTTTTTCGTCGCACGCTTCGGTTGCGTGTGATAGCGTCCGTTACCATGATGAGGACGAAACCCTCGGCCAAGGACTTGCTGATGCGTTACACGCCCGTTGCTGTTGCCCTTTCCCTGCTTGCCGCCATCTCTTCCAGCGTATCCTATTCGCAAGCGCCCGAGGCGCTCGATTCGCGTGCGGTGAAGCTGCTGGGCGAAGGACGCGCGGCGCTGGCGAGCGGCAATACCGGCGCGGCCGTCGATGCTTACGAGTCCGCGCTTACGGTGGCTCCGGGCAGTGTTACCGTGCTGCTCGCGCTGGCCGATGCCACGCGCAAGGAAGGGCTGCAGGGCAAGGCGCTGCACTACTACCGCGTTGCGCTGACGGCGGACCCGCGCAATGTCGAGGCGCTGGCCGGAGAAGGCGTGGCGCTGGCAGAGAAGGGCGCGACGGAAAAGGCCAACCGCAACCTTGCCCGTTTGCAGACGCTGTGCGGCAAGGACTGCTCGGAAGCGAAAACGCTTGCCGCAGCGATCGCCAAGGGACCTTCGCAGCGCGTGGTCACGGCCGAGGCGGTGACGCCCAAGCCGGTGATTAGCGAGAACTAGAGCCGCTTGGCGGGATCTGATGCCGGCTTTCGTGGCCTGGCTGCCGACAGCAAACGTTTCGGACATGCCGACACAGCGGCAATGGCAGGATTGCGCTGCGGCGCGGTCTTAGCGATCTCTGACAACTGCATTTGTAAGCCGCGACGTGGAAAGAAATGCCATTTGTGGTCAGCGCGCTATACCCGGCAGACCCGCAGTAACCGGTGTGGAGAACAAGATGCAGGCCATCAAGGCCGTTTCCGAACTTGAGGCCTTATACGATTCCGTGGTGCCTGCCGCACTGACTAAGGTCTCGCCTCGGCTGACGCCGCGTTATCGGGAGTGGATCGGCGCGTCCCGGTTCGTTGTGCTTTCGACAGTCGGGCCGGACGGCACCGACGCCAGCCCTCGAGGCGATATCGGGCCAGTCGCACAGATTGCCGACGACCAGACGATTCTGATTCCCGACTGGCGCGGCAACAACCGGCTCGATTCACTTCGGAACATCGTCGCCGACGGCCGGGCAAGTTTGATGTTCATGGTTCCCGGCTGCAACAATGTCGTGCGCGTCAATGGGGATGCCATAGTCACGACGGACGATGAACTGGTTCGATCATTCGAGCGAGACGGCAAGGCGCCCCGAACCGTGATCGTCATCACCGTCAGGGAAGTTTACTTCCAGTGCGCCAAAGCGTTGATGCGATCGGGCCTTTGGTCAGGCGAAGATCACAGTTCCAGCGTGCCAACGGCAGGCCAGTTCATCAAGGAGTTGCAATCCGGGTTTGACGCCGAAGCCTATGACGAAGGGTATCGCGAATATGCCAGAACTCGCATGTGGTGATCGGCAGGTAGCAGATTGTTGGGTGCCTAACCGATCCGCGCTCAGATCAGCGCCCGGAACTCTTCCAGCACCGCGCGGTAGACGCGCTTCTTGAACGGCACGATCAGGTCGGGCAGCAGTTCCGCCTCGACCCATTTCCAGTCGAGGAATTCGGGCGGCTGGTGGGCGTTGAGGTCGACGTCGGCATCGCTACCCTCGAAGCGGCCGAGGAACCAGTGCTGGCGCTGGCCGCGGTACTTGCCCTTCCACAACTTGCCCATAAGTTCGTCGGGCAGGTCGTAGAGCAGCTCTTCCTTTGTCTGTGCAAGAATCTTGACGTGCTCTTCGCGCACGCCGGTTTCTTCCCAAAGTTCGCGGTGTGCGGCGGCCTTGAGGTCCTCGCCCTTGTCCACGCCGCCTTGCGGCATCTGCCACCAGTCGCCCTCGCGCGTGTCGATTCGCTTGCCGACGAAAACTTTCCCGTCGTGATTCACCAGCATGACGCCGACGCAGGGACGGTAGGGCAGAGTCGAAAAGTCATTCATCGGGAAAGGTAATTCCGTGATTTATGGGAGATGCGCTGGCAGGAAAGGAGAGTTAGGATCGCTGGGGCACAACGCATGTATGGGAGAATGGCCCAAGGCGGCGCTCTTGACTAGCTTGTTTTATGGTTCTCAAGGCGGAATGTCAGGATTGTTCGCCTGAGAGATTTTCTAAGTTGCGTCCCGGAGCGGGGAGGCTCAGGGGCGGGATAACACAGCAGTTCCGGCATTTTGCCGAAGAGGAAAAGAATGGCCACTATCACAGCCGAGCACGAACACGAGGCATCCGTGCAGGACGCCTCGCCCGAAGCCGTCGTCGTGCGTTTCGCGGGCGACTCCGGTGACGGCATGCAGCTCACCGGCGGCCAGTTTACCCTGTCGACCGCGCTGGCCGGCAACGATCTGGCCACCTTCCCGGACTTTCCAGCAGAGATCCGTGCGCCGCAGGGCACGCTGTTCGGTGTCTCCGCGTTCCAGATCAATTTCGGTTCGAGCGAGATCACCACGGCAGGTGACGCGCCCGACGTGCTGGTGGCGATGAACCCGGCTGCGCTCAAGACCAATGTCCCGGCGCTCAAGCCCGGCGGCCTCGTGATCGCGGACACCGGCGAGTTCAACAAGCGCAACCTCGAAAAGGCGAAGTACGAGGTCAACCCGCTCGAAGACGGCAGCCTTGCCAAGTGGGACCTGCTGGCTTTCGACATTTCGGCACTGACGCTGGAAGCGGTGAAGCCCTTCGGCCTTGGCAACAAGGAAGCGCTGCGCTGCAAGAACATGTGGACCCTCGGCCTTGCGCTGTGGATGTTCGACCGTGACCGCCAGCCGCTGATCGACTGGCTCAAGGGCAAGTTCGCCAAGAACCCGATCCTCGCCGATGCCAACATCGCCGCGCTCAACGCAGGGCACGCCTATGGCGAGACAGCGGAACTGGCCGGGCCGCTCAAGAAGCTGCACGTCGATCCGGTGCCCAGCGAACCGGGCCTCTATCGCACGATCACCGGGGCCGAAGCGGTGTCGCTCGGCCTCGTGGCCGGTGCGCAGCTGGCCGAACTGCCGATGTTCTTCGGCGGTTATCCGATCACCCCGGCTTCGGCGATCCTTCACAACCTCGTGAAGATGAAGGAATTTGGCGTCACCACCTTCCAGGCGGAAGACGAGATCGCGGCGATCTGCGCGGCCATCGGCGCGAGCTACGCCGGCCAGCTGGGCGTCACCTCGTCCTCGGGCCCGGGCATTGCGCTCAAGGGCGAGGCGATGGGACTTGCGGTGATGACCGAGCTGCCGCTCGTCATCGTCAATTCGCAGCGCGGCGGTCCGTCGACGGGCCTGCCGACCAAGACCGAGCAGTCGGACCTCTATCAGGCGGTCTATGGCCGCAATGGCGACGCGCCGATGCCGGTGATCGCCGCCTGCTCGCCCGCCGACGCGTTCGAATGTGCGATCGAGGCCTGCCGCATCGCGGTGCAGTTCATGACCCCGGTCGTGCTGCTGACCGACGGCTATATCGGCAACGCCTCTGAACCCTGGAAGGTGCCTGATCCGGCCAGCTACAAGCCGTTCCCGGTCACATTCTTGGAAGAGACCAACAATCCGGACGGCAAGGTGCTGCCCTACAAGCGCGACGAACGCGGCGTGCGCCCGTGGATCAAGCCCGGCACGCCGGGCCTGATGCACCGCATCGGCGGCATCGAGAAGGGCATCGATACCGGCGATCTCGACTATTCGCCGGCCGTCCACCAGGCCCAGACCGACGCCCGCAAGGCGAAGATCGACGGCGTGGCCAAGGCGCTCCCCGCGCAGGAGGTGTGTCTGGGCGAGGAAACCGGCAAGCTGGCCGTGGTGGGCTGGGGCTCGACGTACGGCCCGATCCATCAGGCCGTGCGCCGCGCCCGCAAGAAGGGCCTTTCGGTCAGCCACGTCCACGTCCGCCACGTCTGGCCGTTGCCGGAGAACCTCGGCGACCTGCTGAAGCAGTTCGACAAGGTGCTCGTGCCCGAGATGAACACCGGCCAGTTCAAGACCGTGCTGCGCGACCAGTTCCTGATCGACGCCAAGCCGCTTACCAAGACCAGCGGCCAGCCTTTCACCATCGCCGAGCTTGAAGCGGCGATCGAAGAAGCTCTGGCCTGAGGGGACGATACCGATGAACGACATGACCCCCATCACGACGACGCTCAAGGACTGGGAATCGGACCAGGAAGTCCGCTGGTGCCCGGGCTGCGGTGACTACGCGATCCTCAAGGCCGTGCAGCGCACGCTGCCGATGGTCGGTGCCGATCCGAAGAACACCGTGTTCGTCTCGGGCATCGGCTGCTCCAGCCGTTTCCCCTACTATGTCGAAAGCTACGGCTTCCACACCATCCACGGCCGCGCCCCCGCGTTCGCGACCGGCGTCAAGCTGGCCAACCCGGACCTCGACGTCTGGCTGGTGACGGGTGACGGCGACGGCATGTCGATCGGTGGCAACCACACGATGCACGTGCTGCGCCGTAACCTCGATTGCCAGATCATGCTGTTCAACAACGAGATCTACGGCCTCACCAAGGGCCAGTACTCGCCGACCAGCCGCGTGGGCACCAATTCGCCGACCAGCCCGATCGGTTCGGTCGACCGCCCGGCGCTGCCCTGCGCCTTTGCGCTGGGTGCGGGCGCGCGCTTTGTGGCGCGCGGCTACGACATCTCCAAGGACCTGCCCGAGGTGCTGGTAGCGGCCTACAATCACAAGGGTGCCGCGTTCGTGGAGATCTTCCAGAACTGCATCGTCTACAACAAGGACCGCTTCGACGACTTCACCCAGAAGAAGGTCGCCGACGAGACGCAGGTGTGGTGCCGCGACGGCGAACCGCTGCTGTTCGCCAAGGGCACCAAGGGCCTCGCGCTCGATTGCGATACGCTTTCGCTCAAGGTCGTCGATGTCGTCGATGGCGACTGGCAGGCGGCTGGCGTCGCGGTTCACAACGTCAAGAACCGTGGCCTTGCGCACATGCTGGTCGAAATGCCCTTCGGCGCCTTCCCGATGGCGCTCGGCGTGATCTACGACGATCCGCGCCCGACCTTCGAGAGCGAAGTCGTGGCCGAACGCGCCAAGCTGATCGAGGGCAAGACGGCCAATCTCGCCAAGCTGCTGTCCAAGGGCCAGACCTGGACGGTCGAGCCCGAGGCCTCGCACGGGCTGATGGACTGATCCGCGTGCTGCCGGACCGCTACTGGTCCGGCAGGCGCGGCGGCCGGTGGAACAGGGCGTGGGCCATCAGGGCCCATCCCGCGCCGCCGAGCCATCCGGCCATCACATCGCTGGGCCAGTGCACGCCGAGCCAGACGCGGCTCCAGGCAATCGCCATGCTCATCACGACGGCGCTGGCAATCAGCATGAAGCGTACGGAACGGCGCTGGCTGAGGGCCGCGAAGGTCAGGGCCATGGCCAGATAGATCAGCGCGGCGTTGAAGCTGTGGCCGCTGGGAAAGCTGTACCCGCCTGCTTGTGTGAGGTGCTGCACAAGGTCCGGCCGGGGCCGCGCGAAGAACGCTTTCAGCCAGCCATCGGCGATCCAGCCGCTGATCACGGTGAGTGCGAACAGCGCCGCCTCCCGCTTCCGGCGCAGGAACAGCAAGGCCGCCACGGCCCCCAATGCGAAGACATTGCGCAGCAGGGTGCCGCCCAGCGCGGTTATGTCACGCATCCTTTCGAGCCCGCGCGGGGCGGCCGAAGCGTTCTGGCCGCCGTCATGCCAAAACAGCAATCCGGCCTTGTCGAATGCGGTGGTGTGTCCGGTGGTGACGGCCCATGCGATTAGGGCAAAGCCGAGCCAGCAGAGAACGGCCGCTGCCAGCGCAAGGCGGCGGCTTCGCGAGGAACGCGTGACGGTTTCGGCGGGTGCAGGCATCGGCTAGGAAACACGCGTCCGTACAAGGCGTTTCGAATCCATGCATTCTCCTGTCATCGTCTGGCTGCGGCGCGATCTGCGCCTGTCCGATCAGCCTGCCATAGCCGAAGCCGCAGGCAAGGGGCCTGTGATCCCCGTCTATGTGCTCGACGACGAGACGGCGAGGCACCGCGCCATGGGCGGTGCTTCGCGCTGGTGGCTGCACCATTCGCTGACCAGCCTCGACGCGGCGCTGCGCGGGAAAGGCTCGCGGCTGATCCTGCGGCGGGGCAGGTGCGAGGAAATCTTGCCCGCACTTGTGGAAGAGATCGGCGCCAGCGAAATCCATGCACTGCATCACTACGAACCCTGGTGGCGCAATGCCGAAAAGGCGGTCGGCAAGCGCATCGGCTTGTGCCTGCATCATGGCAATTACCTTGCCCCGCCGGGCAGCGTAACCACCGGTTCCGGCGCGCCTTACAAGATCTACACGCCGTTCTGGCGCGCACTCAATGAGCGGATGCCTCCGCCCGAGTCGCTGCCGTGCCCGGATGCGATCACGGCGCCGGAAACATGGCCGCAGTCGGACGATCTCGCCAGCTGGAACCTCTTGCCGACCAGGCCTGACTGGGCCGGCGGCCTGCGCGATTTCTGGGTGCCGGGCGAGACAGCGGCGCAGACGCGGCTGGACGCCTTAGTCGCAAAGGCACATCGCTACAAGGAAGATCGCGATCTGCCATCGCTGGACGCAACCTCGTTTCTCTCGCCGCACCTGCATTTCGGAGAGATTTCGCCCGCCCGGATCTGGCATGCGGTGAGCGATGCGGGCGGGTCGGTCGGCACGTTTCTCGGCGAGGTGGGCTGGCGCGACTACGCGCAGAACGTGATCCTGCAATTCCCTGACTACGGCAGCCGTTCCGCGCGCGATCCGTTCGACTCGTTGCCGTGGCGCTCCGGGCCGGAAGCGGAGGCCGACTTACGAGCGTGGCAGCAGGGCCGCACCGGGTATCCCATTGTCGATGCCGGAATGCGCCAGCTCTGGCACACTGGCTGGATGCACAACCGGGTGCGGATGATTGCCGCCAGTTTTCTCGTGAAGCATCTCCTGATCGACTGGAGGCGGGGCGAGCAGTGGTTCTGGGATACGCTGGTCGATGCCGACTATGCCTCCAATGCCGTGAACTGGCAGTGGACGGCGGGCTCGGGTGTCGATTCAAACATGTTCGTGAGGATCATGGCGCCGCTCTCGCAGTCGGAAAAGTTCGATGCGGCGGCCTACATCCGCGATTGGGTGCCCGAACTGGCGGACCTGCCCGATGCCGAAATCCACGATCCGGCGCCGATGACGCGGCCGCGCAGCTATCCACCCCGCCTGATCGACCACCGCGCAGCGCGCGAGCGGGCGCTTGCCGCCTGGGAGCAGGCAAGGCGCTGACCTGGGCCGGATTTTAACCGGTCCCGGCATTGCCCGTGCCGCCATTAGGCGCCATACCTAGGCCATGAACGCACATGCGCCAGGCAGGGGTGAGGATCTGGTTACCGGCGGGCAGGCCATCGGTATCGGCCCGCAATGGCTGGCGCGCCTGTGGTCTGGCGGGATCGATCGAATTCTCGACCGGATCGACCGGGGGCTGGTGAGGGGATCCATTCAGGCGACGTTTCCGGACGGGACAACCCGCCTGCTCGGTGGCCGTGCGGAGGGCTTTGGCGCGGTGGTCGAAATCCGCAGCTGGCGGGCCCTGCTGCGGCTGGCGACGGCGGGGTCGGTGGGCTGGTATCAGGCCTGGGAAGCCGGGGAGTGGAGCAGCCCCGATCCGGTGCCCCTGTTCGCGCTGTTCATGGACAACGCCGTTCCGCTGGGCGACACAGGGCGTGCGCACGGGCCCTGGCGGTTGCTGACGCGCTTCGTCCACTGGCTTCACCGCAACACGCGCTCCGGCTCGCTGCGCAACATTCACGCCCACTACGATCTCGGCAACGATTTCTACGAGCAGTGGCTGGGCGAGGCGATGATCTATTCCAGCGCGCTCTATTCCGCCGCCGGACAGGATGGGCCGAATGCGCTGAGCCAGTTCGTGACCGAACTCGACGCGGCGCAATCGGCAAAGGTGGGCGCAATTGTCGAACGGCTGGATCTGGAGCCCGGTGACCGCGTTCTGGAAATCGGCTGCGGCTGGGGAACGCTCGCGGCTTTCATGGCCGAGCACGCGCAGGTTCATGTCGATGCCATCAGCCTGTCGGACGAACAGCTCGATTTCGCGCGCGGTCGCTGGCAGATCGCGCAGGGCAGCGTCGATTTCCGCAAGCAGGACTACCGCGACGTTTCAGGCACCTATGATGCGGTAGCCTCGGTCGAGATGGTCGAGGCGGTGGGGCGCCAGTTCTGGCCGGATTTTCTCGACTGTGTGGCCCGCAACCTCAAGCCCTGGGGCAGGGCCGCCATCCAGTTCATTGCCATGAGGGACGAGATCTTCGACGGGTACGCCCGCAGTGCAGACTTCATCCAGACTTTTGTCTTCCCCGGCGGAATGCTGATCAAGGAGAGCGAGTTCCGCCGCCTCGCCGAAGAGCGCGGGCTGATATGGGAGGACCGCCACGGCTTCGGAGGCGATTACGCGCGCACGCTGCGCCAGTGGCGGCAGAATTTCGACATGGCGGTGGAGGAAGGGCGCCTGCCACCGGGCTTCGACGAGCGCTTCGTGCAACTCTGGCGCTTCTACCTGATGTATTGCGAAGGCGGGTTCCTGGGCGGCGGTATCGACGTGGCGCAGGTCACGCTGGTGAAGGAGGGCTGACGCTCAGACCGGACCGTTTCCGCGCCAGCGGGTAAGGATGTTCTCGAGCACGATCGGGCTCAGGAGCGATTCGAAAGCCGCTCCGACAAGGCCATTGTCCCACCACACCACCTTGGCGGCGAGCGATTCCATGCCCGGCAGGGTCAGCCAGCAATAGGTGCCCGGATGCAACCGGGTCATCGACGTGGCGGAAAAGCCGGACAGCGAAAGGTCTCGGACGGCCGTCTGAAAGCCCTTGGCGCCCGAGGCGCGCAGCGCGGCAGGTATCGAAATCTTTATTCGATGAGCGCTGCGGTCTTCCTGCGCGGCGTTTTCATAATTCTGTTGCTGGGTGTGAACCATGATCACCTGCGTCCCAAGCATTCGCGGCGTCTGCATGACGCCTGATTGTGCGAACGATGTCAGGCAGCAGTTACTATCATCTTGTTAAGGTTGGTTAATGGATTCGCGATGGCCGGTGACGAAGGGCTCGCCGAGCAGGGCCACCAACCGTTGTGCCACGATTTCGGGCGGCTTGACCGAGTTGGGCGCTTCACCCGGATAGGCTCGGGCACGCATCGCCGTGCGGGTGGCCCCGGGATTGACGATGGCCACGCGCACTTTCGCAATATTTGCGGTTTCCTGCGCGTAGCAGTCCAGCAGTACTTCCATAGCGGCCTTGGTGGCAGCGTAGGCACCCCAGTAGGCGCGCGGCTTGGCGGCGACGGTGGACGTCATGCCGATCACGCGCGCGTCGCCGCTTTTGCGCAGCAGCGGGTCGAAATTGGCAATCAGCGCCTGTGTGGCGAGCACGTTGGTGGTCAGGCCCTTGTTGAACGCCTTCTGGTCGATGTCGGCGACGCTGGTCAGTTCGGGCAGGATCGCGGCGTTGATCACGAGGATATCGAGCTTGCCCCAGCGCTGCGAGACAGCCGTGGCAAGGCGCGCGATGCCGTCAGGCTCGACCAGATCGACGGGAGCGATCGTGGCAGAGCCGCCCGCCTGGAATATCTGTTCCTCGATGGTTTCGAGTGCCTTGGTGTCGCGTCCGGTCAGGACGACGTGCACCCCGGCTTCAGCAAGGGCGATCGCCGTTGCAGCGCCGATGCCGCGGCTGGAGCCAGTGACAAGCGCGACTTGTCCGTCGAAAGGCTTACCGCTCATCGCCGTGCTCACGCTGCGTCGCGTTCCGCGCTTTCACGTTCGGAAAAGTCGGTCAGCTTGGTCGGGTATTCGCCCGAGAAGCAGGCGTCGCAGAACTGCGGGCACTTGGCATTGCGCTGCGCTTCGCCGACCGCGCGGTAGAGGCCGTCGATCGAGACGAAAGCGAGGCTGTCGGCCTTGATGAAAGCGGCCATGGCCTCGGTGTCCATGTTCGCGGCGAGCAGCTTGGACCGCTCCGGCGTGTCGACGCCATAGAAGCAGGAATGCTCGGTGGGGGGGCTGGCGATACGCATGTGCACTTCGGCGGCACCGGCGTCGCGCATCATTTCGACGATCTTCTTCGAGGTCGTGCCGCGCACGATCGAATCGTCGATCAGGATGATGCGCTTGCCTTCGACGATGGCGCGATTGGCATTGTGCTTGCGTTTGACGTCGGCATGGCGCGCCGCGTCACCCGGCTGGATGAAGGTGCGGCCAACGTAGTGCGAGCGGATGATGCCCAGTTCGAAGGGAATGCCCGATTCCTGCGCATAGCCGATGGCTGCCGGAAGGCCGCTATCGGGCACCGGGATGACAATGTCGGCATCGGCGAAGGCTTCCTTGGCCAGCTCCACGCCGATCTGCTTGCGCACCTGATAGACCGAGCGACCGTCCATGACCGAGTCGGGACGGCTGAAATAGACGTGCTCGAAGATGCAGGGACGCGGGCTGGGGCTGCCGAAGGGACGGTGGCTGGAAATCGTGCCCTTGTGATCGACCTGAACCAGTTCGCCCGGTTCGATCGAGCGGGTGAATTCGGCGCCGATCACGTCGAGGGCGACGGTTTCCGAAGCGAACACGGTAGCGTCACCGATTCGGCCCATCACGAGCGGGCGAATGCCCAGCGGGTCGCGGCAGGCAATCATGCCCTCGGCGGTCATGCAGATCAGCGAATAGGCACCTTCGACCATGCGCAGCGCATCGACGAACTTGTCGAGGATCGTGGGATAGCGGCTGGTCGCGACGAGGTGGATGATCACTTCGGTGTCCGAAGTCGACTGGAAGATCGATCCCTTCATTACGAGATCGCGCTTCAGCGTCATCGCATTGGAAATGTTGCCGTTATGAGCGATCGAAAAACCGCCCGAGGCGAGATCGGCGAAGAGCGGCTGCACGTTGCGCAGACCCGAGCCGCCGGTCGTGGAATAACGGACATGGCCTGAGGCCATGGTGCCCGGCAGCGTTTCCAGTTCCTTCTGGCGGAACACCTGCGCGACATGGCCGAGGCCGCGGTGCGAGTGGAACTCGCTGCCCGAGAAGCTGGTGATGCCCACCGCTTCCTGTCCGCGATGCTGCAGGGAATGGAGCCCGGCAGCAGCGATGTTCGCCGCATCCTTGGCACCGATCACGCCGAAAATACCGCACTCTTCGCGCAGTTTGTCCCCGTCGGCGTCACGAAAGGGGTGTGTCATGTTCATGGATCTGTCCGGCCCGCTGGCGCGTCAAAAAACGCCCGCGCATTTGGAAGGGATCGCCTCCAAATGCAAGGGGGCTGAGCCGGTTTTTGACGGTTGTGTCATGAAGCGTGTCCGCCTGCCCCGCACGATCCGGCAGCGGGAGCCGGACAGGCGGGAACCTGGCGCAATTTCATCCGTTCCCGATTGCCGCCGCGATAGAGTGCCGGGCGCCGCTTGCCAGCCCCCGCCCATGTCCCTAAGGCCGCTTCGTCAAACCGATCACAGACGGACCCGTCGCTTGATCCTTTCTCCTTTCGAATGGACCATCGCCAAGCGTTACATGCTCCCCGGCAAGGGCGAGCGCTTCATTGCGCTTGTTGCGGGCATCAGTCTCGTGGCCGTGATGCTCGGTGTCTGGGCGCTGGTCATTGTCATGAGCGTGATGAACGGCTTTCGCGCCGAGCTGTTCGACAAGATCGTGGGGCTCAACGGCCACGCGATCATCCAGGCCTATGGCGGCCGGCTCGACGACTGGCAGGATGTGCTGAAGGACGTGAAGGCGACGCCGGGCGTTACCCGTGCCTCGCCGCTGATCGAACAGCCCTTGCTTGCCAGCTTCAACGGCCGGGTCGAGGCGATCCTGGTTCGTGGCAACACGCGTGAGGACATCGACCGGCTCAAGAGCAAGGTTGTCGATGGCAACATGGATCAGTTGCAGGTGGGCAGCGATACTGTCGCTATCGGCTCCCAACTGGCCCAGAACCTTGGCGCGCAGGTGGGTGATGTGATCACCATCATTAACCCGCAGGGGCGCTCGACGCCGTTCGGCACGGTGCCGCGCCAGATCGCCTACCGGATCGGCGCGATCTTCGAGATCGGGGTATATGACTATGACAACGCCTTCGTCGTCATGCCCATTCCCAATGCGCAGACGCTGCTGCTCACGGGCGATACGATCGGCATGATCGAGCTGACCACCACCAATCCGGACAAGGTCGGAGAGATCCTTGCCCCGCTGTCGCGCAAACTGGCGGGACGGGCGGTCATCTCCGACTGGAAGACTATCAACGCCTCGCTGTTCGAGGCGCTGGCGGTCGAGCGCGTGGTGATGTTCGTGGTGCTGTCCATCATCGTGCTGGTCGCGGTGTTCAACATTCTCTCGTCGCTGATCATGCTGGTGCGCGCCAAGACGCGGGACATTGCGATCCTGCGGACGATGGGCGCAACGCGAAGATCGCTGCTCAAGGTTTTCGTGACGACCGGTTTCTGCATCGGCGCGCTCGGAACGCTGCTGGGGCTCGTGACGGGACTGATCTCGCTCTATTTCCGCCAGCCGATTGTCCACGCGGTGGAGCGGTTGACCGGACAGAACCTGTGGGACCCGTCGATCCGGTTCCTCACCGAACTGCCTGCGCGCCCCGATCCGGTGGAAATTACCGTGATCTGCGTGATGGCGCTGGTGTTCAGCTTCCTCGCTACGCTTTACCCTGCCTTCAAGGCGGCGAGCACCGATCCGGTGCAGGTGCTGCGCTATGAGTGATACCGCCATGGACCCCGTCGTCCGCCTGACCGGCGTAACCCGCAGCTTCGCGCAGGGCGGCGTCACCATCGACGTGCTGCGCGGCGTGAACCTCGCGGTTAACCCCGGCGAGATCGTCGCGCTGCTGGGCGCCTCGGGCTCGGGCAAGTCTACGATGTTGCAGGCGATCGGCCTGCTTGAAGGCGGTTTCGGCGGACGAATCGAGATCGCGGGCATCGATGCCAGCAAGCTGGGCAAGGATCAGCGCGCGGCGGTGCGGCGCGATCACATCGGCTTCGTTTACCAGTTCCACCACCTGCTGCCGGACTTCAGCGCCATCGAAAACGTGGTGCTGCCGCAGCTCATAACCGGCAAGCCGCGCACCGATTGCGAAACGCGGGCCGTCGAATTGCTGGACGCGCTCGGTCTCGGGCAGCGGCTCGATCACCGGCCCAGTCAGCTTTCCGGCGGCGAACAGCAGCGCGTGGCGGTGGCCCGTGCACTCGCCAACAAGCCGCATCTGGTGCTGGCCGATGAGCCCACGGGCAATCTTGACGAAGCTACGGCCGACATCGTGCTCGCCCAGTTCCTCGCGCTGGTGCGCGATCAGGGCAGCGCGGCGCTGGTCGCCACCCACAACGAGCGGCTTGCCGCACAGATGGATCGCGTCGTGCGCTTGCATGACGGTGTTCTGGCATAGATAAACTGCACTGGACCGGCGTTGATTTTCCGGTTTCCAGTGTCCACATCGACTCTTGAGGAATGAACGAAAGGACCCCGCGATGAGCGACACCCCGTCCACCATCCAGAACGACGAGGGCGCCCCCAAGGGCTTCGGCTGGAATGATTCCGCCGAACTGCACAAGTGTGAGGACGGCGGCGGCCTGTTCCACCGCTTCAAGACCATTCGCCGCGGCACCGTGGCCGAACTGGTCCATTTCGT
This sequence comes from Novosphingobium album (ex Hu et al. 2023), assembly GCF_022832385.1. Lineage (GTDB taxonomy): Bacteria > Pseudomonadota > Alphaproteobacteria > Sphingomonadales > Sphingomonadaceae > Novosphingobium > Novosphingobium album. Next base: position 150,936 of record NZ_JALHLE010000001.1, on the reverse strand, counting down.
GATGGATCTGCCCGAGGAAAAGCAGCCGGACTACGCGATCCAGAAGGACGGCGACCGGACCTTCAAGATCGGCGAGATTCGCAGCCTCTACCGGCGTTCGGATTACCCCGGCAGCGATGCCTGATCCGCGCACGATCGCGGATTTCAGCGCGGCCTTGCCGAATGGCGAGACAGTCAGTCTCGCGGACCGTCTCGGCAAGGTCCTGCTGGTCGTCAATACGGCCAGCAAATGCGGCTTCACCCCGCAGTACAAGGGGCTGGAGACGCTCTGGCGCAAGTACGGGGACCGCGGATTCGAAGTGATCGCGTTCCCGTGTAACCAATTCGGCGGCCAGGAACCGGGCAATTCGGACGAGATCGCCGATTTCTGCGAAGTAAATTTCGGCCTGTCTTTCCCGCTGATGGGCAAGATCGAAGTCAACGGGGCAGGCACCGTTCCGCTCTACGACTGGCTCAAGGGGGAGGCGCCCGGCATTCTGGGCAGCAAGTCGATCAAGTGGAACTTCACCAAGTTCCTGATCGGCCGCGATGGCAGGGTGGTGCGCCGCTATGCGCCGACCGACAAGCCGGAGAACCTCGAAAAGGACATCGAAATAGCGCTCTGAGATTGAGAGCGCCATTAGTTCGAGGAGCGTGAATCAGTCGGCCAGGCTGGTGAGATCGCCCGGCCGGATTGCCGCGACAGCCGCCTTGAGTTCGTCGATGCTCTGCGCGGACCCGTCGGCTTCCACGAGGAAGCGGTTGTCTACCATGCGGCCGAATTTACCGCGCTCACGCTTGGTGTTCCAGGCTTCGGTCTGCATCTCGCCATCGACGGTACCGGTCTTCTCGTAGCCGTCCGCGTCTTCCTTCGATTGTTCGATGCCCATGGCTGCGCCCATGGCGGCGATGGCGCCAATGCCGTGGAAGTCGGCGATGCGCAGGGTGAAGCGCTTGTCGCCGGCCTCGTATGCTGCCTCGGCGGACGCCCCCATCATTCCTGCGCCGATGGTCTGGAGCGAAGTGCGTGAATAGGCGCCGATCGATTCGGGCAGCAGCGTCTTGAGGCTCTCGACCGGGACGGCCTTGGTCTTGCCGCTGGCGGCATCCTCCATCCGCTTGTTCATCTCGTCGAGCTTGCCGGTGTCGATCTTGCCGACGCCGGGCACGGTGATCGTGGCGCTGCCGGAGCTGCCCGAGCGATCGGAGACCGAGAACAGCGAAGGGCCCGCAACCAGCCCCACGACCGAAGCCGTGACGACAGAGGCGATGAACCCGAGGACGAGGGCGCACACCACCGTGACCGCGGTATAGCCCATTGCCTTCTCCTGCGGCACTTTCATCAGCACCGGCGCGCCCGTGTAGAACAGGTAGAGGCTGTAGAGTCCGGCAAGGCCGAGAACCGACAAAGCCGGGATCAAGCTGAATACTCCGGCCAGCCAGCCCGCGGTCATGCTGAAGGCGACGAGCTTGAAGGCACCGCTCTTGTCCGCGCTGCCCATGAATTTCGGCGCAAGCATATTGGCAATCCAGGCGAGAATGAACACGCTGACAATGGCCATGACATAGCCGGTGACTGCGGACATGATCCCGCTCATGAGGCTGGGGCGGAAGTGCACGAACAGCGCGCCGTATCCGAATAGCTGTCCGCCGACGAGACCGGCCACAGGACCGATCGCGGCAAGGGGCAGGACGTAGCTTTTCAGGATGCTGGATGGTGTATCCGGTTCCGACGCGATGACAGGCCATTCGGCCTTGGGCTGGAGCAGGATCGCCTTCGCGCGATCTACAATAGGCTTGCTGCCTGCGCTTGAACCGGTTTCCACTACGCGCTCTCCTCAATGCCGTAGAGGGCCAGAGGGAAACACATCTTGCAGATCCTGCAAAGTGCCTAACAGGATTTGTCTTGTTTCGGTCCTGAAGGGGACAAGAAGCAGCCGGGGCTACAAGGAGAGCGTGTCCCTGTGGTTCGCCGTGCCAGCCGGTTGTTCCAGCGGGTGCTGGGAATCGATCATGATGGTCTGATTGCGGCCGAGCCGCTTGGCCATGTAGAGCGCCCGGTCCGCAGCCTTGAACGCACTGTCGTGATCGTCCGCCCGGTCCATGCTGGCGAGGCCGATGCTCAGCGTGCAGGTGCGCGTTTCGCTGGCTGAACCGTGCCGGAACGCGGCGAAGCGCGTGCGCATCGCTTCTGCCCGCGCGATGCATTCGCCCTCGGTCGCAGCGACGATGATGGCGGCGAACTCTTCTCCGCCAATACGGAACACATTGTCTGCGCCGAACACTTTGGCGGCCATGCGTCCGGTATCAGCAATCACCAGATCCCCGAAGGCGTGACCCATCTGGTCGTTGATGGCCTTGAAGTTGTCGATGTCGAGCACGGCAACTGCGGTGGTGCCGTTCCGGCCGTGCCCTTCCTGCAGCATCCGCATCCGGTCTTCCAGCGCGCGGCGGTTGCCGATACCTGTCAGCGGGTCGATCGAGGCAAGCCGGTAATGCTGTTCAGCGAGCTGTTCGCGGCCCAGCGCGGTGATGAACATTGCCATCAGGGCACCCTGCAGAACGATCAGGAAGTTGAACAGGGCGATGGACCAGACCTCGCCCGGTTTCGGCCCGAAGGGGGAGACCAGCGACAGCGCGAAGGGGGTGCGGCAGAGATCGAACAGGAAGAAGGCGGCGAAGATCCAGTAGAGCGTCGTGGCTGAGGGGAGTTGCGGGCGGCGCATCCGGCCGAACTCGCGCGCTGCCAGTCCGTTGAACAAGGCAAACAGCAGGACACGCGGCAACATGCGCAGCTGCGGCATGTAGGCGTCGGCGCCGATCGTGGACGAGAAGATGAGCACGGCGGTGCAGGGCAGAAGTATGGCCAGCGGCATCGGACGCTGTCCGCCCAGGGTGCGTGCCGCCGTCCAGGCCGCGCCATAGACAATGGTCAGGAAATACCAGCCGAGACGAAGGCCCCAGGGGCCGGGCAGGACTTCGGGCCAGGTCAGCAGGATGCCGGCAGGCACGGCGATGCCGAAAGGGGCGAACAGCCAGCTGAGGCGTGCCGGGTGGCCGTCCTTGAACCACGACAGCAGCATCCCGACGCACATGATGCCTGCAAGGACGGTACTGCAGGCCGCGATGGTCATGATATCGGGCATCGTGTGCGGTCAGGTCCCCGGGGCGGTGGCAGAAACGGACGTGGATACAGTCATTGCGGTCGATCTGATGTCCGTTTCGGCAAACCTAGTGGAGCAGGGACCTGCACCCTGGCGAACGAGTCTAGGGAAGGGTGCTTAACACTCCGTGCTTTTTAAGGGGCCGATGCAAATAATTACACGGTGGCCGCTTGCGCAGGCTGTGACATCGCGCGCTGGCGCCGGGAAAGGCGGGTGATTTCCCCCGGTTTTCGCCTGATGGTCTTGATCGCCGCAACCGCGGCCGCCTAGATTTGCAGGATGTCCTTCGCCCCTTTCGTTCCGCTTCGCATCTTTTCCAGCTTCACCATGCTGGATGGCGCGATCGACCCGAAAGCGGCTGCCAAGCTGGCCAAGGAACGCAAGTTCCCGGCCGCTGCCATCTGTGACCGCAACGGCCTCTACGGCGCGCCGACATTTGCGCAGGCCTGTCAGGGTGAGGGCGTGCAGCCGATCGTCGGCACCTTCCTTGCCGTCGCGCGTCCCGGCGGGGCGCAGCAGGGGCAGGACCTGCCGATCGACTGGCTGGCCCTGTTCGCGCAGAACGACGCGGGCTGGCTCAACCTGTGTCACCACGTCAGCCGCGCGCACCTCGACCGGCCGCTCGAGCTCGATCCGCATGTCGAGCTGGATTCGCTGCGCGGGTACACCGACGGCCTGATCTGCCTCACAGGCGGCAACGAGGGCGCGCTCGCGCGGCTCTATGCCGATGGCCGGCACGAGGCCGCCGAAAGCTATTGTGATGCACTGCAGGCGCTGTTTGGTGACCGGCTCTATATCGAGATCACCCGCACTGCAGAGCCTGAGGAGGAGGCCAGCGAGGAAGACCTGATCGCGCTCGCCTATGCACGCGACATCCCGCTCGTTGCCAGCAATCCGGCACAATATGCCGAGCAGAATTTCCACGCCGCGCACGATGCCATGCTCTGCATCGCCAATTCGACGCAGGTCGACGCGCCGGATCGCCCGCGTTCGTCTTCCGAACGCTGGGTCAAGCCGATCGCGGTCATGGAAGACTTGTTCTCCGATCTGCCCGAGGCGATGGCGAACACGCTCGTGGTGGCCCAGCGCTGCGCTTATGCACCGCCACGCCGCAAGCCATTGTTGCCCAGCCTTGCCGGTGACCGCGAGGGCGAGGCGCGGATGCTGGAGGCCGATTCCCGGCGTGGCCTTGCCCGCCGCCTCATGCCCTACTGGCCCGGCGTCACCGAGGACGAAATCGATGCCGCCATGGCGCTCAAGGGTGACGAGCGCGTCGCGGCCTACGAGGTGCTGCGCGAGAAGGGCGTCACGGAGGACTTCCTCGACTATGCCAAACGGCTCGATTTCGAGACCGAGATCATCATCGGGATGGGCTTCCCCGGCTACTTCCTGATCGTTGCCGACTTCATCAAGTGGGCCAAGGACAACGGTATCCCGGTGGGGCCGGGGCGTGGTTCGGGCGCGGGCTCGCTGGTCGCCTGGGCGCTGACCATCACCGATCTCGATCCGCTCAAGCTGGGGCTGCTGTTCGAACGCTTCCTCAACCCGGAACGCGTCTCGATGCCCGACTTCGACATCGACTTCTGCGAAACCCGGCGCGGCGAGGTGATCCGCTACGTGCAGCGCAAGTACGGGGACGATCACGTCGCCCAGATCATTACCTTCGGCAAGATGAAGGCGCGCGCCGTTCTGCGCGACTGCGGCCGCATCCTGCAGATGGGCTATGGCCGCGTCGACGGGCTGTGCAAAATGGTGCCCAACCATCCCACCGATCCCTGGAACCTCACCGAGGCGCTGCACGGCCGCAAGGCGCACGGCGTAACCAAGGATCCGCCGGTCGCCGAATTCCGCCACGAATACGATACCGATCCCGAGGTGCGCCGGATGGTGGACCTTGCCGTCCAGCTCGAAGGCCTGCCGCGCAACTCCTCGACGCACGCCGCCGGCGTCGTCATCGGCGACCGTCCGCTTTCGCAACTGGTGCCGCTCTACCGTGATCCGCGTTCCGACATGCCGGTGACGCAGTTCGACATGAAGCATGTCGAGGACACCGGCCTCGTCAAGTTCGACTTCCTCGGCCTGAAGACGCTCTCGGTGCTGCGCAAGGCTACCGACCTGCTCGAACGCCGGGGCATCAGGATCGATCTGTCGACGCTCGGCTGGGACGATACGGGCGTCTACGAACTCCTGAAGCGAGGCGACACCGTCGGCGTGTTCCAGCTGGAATCGGAAGGCATGCGCCGCACGCTGGCGGCGGTGAAGCCGACCAACTTCGGCGACATCATCGCGCTCGTCTCGCTCTACCGTCCGGGTCCGATGGACAACATCCCGCTGTTCGGCCGCCGCAAGAACGGGCTGGAGGAGATCGTCTATCCGCACGACAAGCTCGAGCCGATCCTCGCCGAGACTTACGGCATCTTCGTCTACCAGGAACAGGTCATGCAGGCCGCGCAGGTCCTCGCCGGCTACTCGCTCGGCGGCGCAGACATGCTACGCCGCGCGATGGGCAAGAAGAAGAAGGAGGAGATGGACAAGCAGCGCGAGATCTTCGTGACCGGCTGCAAGGACGTCTCGGGAATCGATGCCGCCAAGGCCAACGAACTGTTCGACTTGATCGACAAGTTCGCAGGCTATGGCTTCAACAAGTCACACGCCGCCGCCTACGCACTGCTCGCCTATCACACCGCCTGGCTCAAGGCACATTACCCGCACGAATTCTACGCCGCGGCCATGTGCTTCGACATGCATCAGTCTGAAAAGCTGGCGGTTTTTGTGGACGACGCGCGCCGCAACGGCATCGAACTGGCCGCGCCCGACATGAACCGCTCCGAAGCCGAGTTCATCGTCGAGGAAACCACGGAGAGCCACGCGGTGCGCTATGCGCTGGCGGGGCTGCGGAATGTCGGCGAGAAGGCGATGGAGATGATCGTCGAGGAGCGTCAGGCGAATGGCCGCTTCACCGATCTTGACGACGTGTTCCGGCGTGCGCCCGCCGGGTCGATGAACCGCCGTCAGCTGGAAAGCCTCGCGGCGGCGGGGGCTTTCGACAGCCTTGAGCCGAATCGTGCCAAGGTGCTGGCCAATGCCGATACTCTGCTGGCCGAGGCCGACCGCTCCTCGCGCGAGCGCAATTCGGACCAGGACAGCCTGTTCGGCGGCGATGACCATGCCGAGCAGGGCCTGCGCCTTGTCGAGTGCGAGCCGTGGAGCCGCATGGATCAGATGGCCAGGGAGCGCGAGGTCTTCGGCTTCTATTTCGCCGCGCACCCGGTCGAGCAGTACCGTCACGTTGCCTCGTCGAACGGCGCGCGCACCTATGCCAGCCTGATGGCCGGCGGTGGCGGCGGTGGCCGGACCGGCGCGGTCATGGCGGCGATGGTGGAGGGATGCCAGAAGCGCAAGACGCGCAAGGGCAAGGACTTTGTCATGGCCGATTTCTCGGATTCGTCGGGCAACTTCTCGTCCTGCTGCTTCGAGGAAAGCATGGTCGAGAGCTTCGTGAAATGGGCCAAGGACAGCGAATGCGTCCTGCTCACCGTCGAACTCGACAGCCCCAATCCTGACGAACCCCCACGCGTGACCGTGCGCGGGGCAAGGCCGCTTTCCGAAGTAACCGCCGATGCACGCATGCTGCTGAAGCTGGAGATCGACCGGGTCGAGGCGGTGCAGGAACTCGCGCTGCTGCTGCGCCCCGGTGCCCCCGGCGCGGGCGAGGTGATCGCGACGCTGAAACTCGACGGCGGGCGCAAGCAGCTGGTCCGGCTGGGCCGCGATTTTGCGCTCGATGGCGAGTTCGTGGAGCAACTGGCCCATGTTGATGGCCTGACGGTCGGCGAATTCAAGGCGAAGCGCGGGCCCGAGCGAATGCAACGTGCCGCGTAAATAATCCGGATGCCATGCGTGGCAACCGCGTTTCCCGTCGCATTACAACAATCAATTCTCCCCGTCCGGTCTAGGATCGCGTTAAGGGCTAGCGCCTAAATAAGTCCACGAGTGAACACATCACACGCGATTGAGGGAGAGGCGCGCGGATGCTGGGGATGATGCAGGACTGGGAAATGCGCGTCTCTGCGCTGCTGGACTTCGCGGCCAGCGAGCAGCCGGAGCGCGAGATCGTCACCCATTGGGCCGATGGCAGCCTGACGCGGACCAACTGGCGGGGTATCCGCCACGATGCGCTCAGGATGGTGCAGGCGCTGCGGCGGCTGGGCATCTATCCGGAAAGCCGCGTGGCCACGCTGGCGATGAACCATGCGCACCATCTCACGGCATGGTTCGGAGTGACCGGTGCCGGGTGCGTGCTGCACACGATCAATCCGCGGCTGTTCGACGACCAGCTCGATTTCATCGTCAATCATGCCAGGGATCGCGTGCTGCTCTACGATGCGGCGTTCCAGCCCATCGTGGATCGCATGAAATCGCGCTGGCCCACGATCGAGCACTTTATCTGTTTCGATTCCGATGAGCATTGCCCGGCGTTCGAAGACTGGATCGGGGCCGAAGACGGGAAAGCGTTCTGGAGCACGGGAGACGAGCACCAGCCGTGCATGCTGTGCTATACCAGTGGCACTACGGGAAATCCCAAGGGTGTGCTCTATTCAAACCGGTCCAACGTGCTGCACACGCTGACGATGATTGCCCCCGCCTGCCTCGCGATAGAACCACGGTCCTGCGTGCTGCCGGTCGTGCCGATGTTTCATGCCAACAACTGGGGGCTGCCGTGGGCCTGCGCCGCTACAGGCGCGAAAATGGTCTATAGTCAGGTGAACGATCCGGACGTGCTGTGCCGCTTGATGCGCGAGGAACAGGTCAGCCATGTCGGCGGCGTCCCGACGGTGTGGTTTTCGCTGTTCCAGCATCTCGACGAGACTGGCGTCGAGCTGCCGCCGATCAGAGTGGCGCTGTCGGGAGGATCGGCGGTGCCTGCCAGTGTGGTCGAACGGCTGATGCGCGGCGGTGTGCGGGTGATGCAGGCCTGGGGCATGACCGAGACATCCCCGATCGCCACGGTGACCTGGGAACCGCCCGAGTGGGACACGATGACGTTCGAGGAACAGGTTGCCTACAAGAGTTCGCAGGGCCGCCAGGTCTGCGGCAGCCAGGTTCGTATCGTGTCGCTGGACGACAGCGGCGTGGAGATGCCGCATGACGGAACTTCGGCGGGCGCCTTGCAGGTGCGCGGGCCGTGGACGATCCGGCGCTATTTCGGCGAGAAGGACGATGCGACGGGCAGCGGCCAGTGGTTCGATACCGGAGACGTCGCCACGATCTCGCCTGCCGGCGTGCTGCGGCTCACCGACCGGACCAAGGACGTGATCAAGTCGGGCGGGGAATGGATCAGCTCGGTGGAGCTTGAGAACGCGGCGGTCAGTCACCCGGATGTGCTGGAAGCGGCCGCTATCGGCGTGCCGCACCCGCGCTGGACCGAAAGACCGGTCCTCGTCGTGGTCCGCCGCCCCGGGTCGGCGCTTTCGCCTGAGGAACTGCTCGGGTTCCTGTCCGGGCGGGTGGCGAGATGGTGGCTGCCCGATGCGGTCGAATTCGTCCGCTCCATTCCCCACACCGGCACCGGCAAGATCAGCAAGAAGGATCTGCGCGAGATATTCTGCGACTACCGGTTGCCGGCCTGAGCGACAGCCCGCATGGTTGCTGCTTACGGGCGGGTTCGGAAATCAGTTTGGCTTGACGTTGCGGGCCGCGTCTTCCGCGGCGTTGCCAACCTTGGTGGCCGCATTGCCGACATCGCTGGCGGCTTCGGCGATGGCGTTGTTCTTGGCATTCTCGTTCGAGGAATTCATGCCGAACAGGTACATCGCCCCGATCACCGCGACGAGCAGGATGAGCGCCATGAGGATGCCCATGGTGCCGCCTTGCCTCTCGCGGATCACGGTGGTGTGCACGGCCGGGGCGGGCGCAGCCGGGCTGTCAGTGGTAACGGTTTGCTCAGCCATGTTCGGCTCCTGTCTTTATTGCGGATGTGGCGATGCAAACGCGCAGTGAGCGCGGTGGTTGCCACGATTGCTCCCGAGAGGCGCGTCCGGGGCTGTACCGCTTAGGGCCTGCCGTCAACGGTCGTGGTATTCTGGCGGGCGTTTTTCGCGGAACGCGGCGACGCCTTCGGCAAAATCCTCGCTCATCAGCATCATCACCTGCTGGCGGTCTTCCACCGCCATGGCGTCCGACAGCGAGCGGGCATCGAGATTGCGGTTGAGCGCTTCCTTGGTGAGCCGCAGGCCCATCGGGGCATTGGCGGCCATCTCTCCGGCCAGTTCCAGCCCTTTGGCGAGCAGGTCCGGCTCGGGCACCACTTCGCTGAGCAGGCCGCAGGCGAGGGCCTTGTCCGCCTTCATGAACCGGCCGGTGAGGATATATTCGGAGGCGATCGAGGCACCCACGAGGCGCGGGAGGAAATAGCTGCAGCCAAGGTCGCAGCCGCCCAGGCCAACCTTGATGTAGGCGGCGTTCATCCTGAGGTCCGGTGCGCCGTAGCGCACGTCGCTGGCGAGCAGCATCGAGAAGCCCGCACCGCAGGCGGCGCCGTGCCCGAGACCGATGATGGGCTGGGGGCAGGCGCGCATCAGTTCCAGCAGCCCGGCGATGGATCGCTGCAACCGCCAGTAATGCTGCAGTAGCCCGCGCGAACCATCGTTTTCCCATCCGGCCAGGTCGAGCCCGGCGCAGAACGCGCGCCCCTGCGCGCGCAGGATCACCGCGCGCACGTCCAGCCTTTCGGCCAGCCCGGCGAAATATTCACGCAGGGCGAATGTCATCGGTTCGTCGAAGGTGTTGAGCGCCTGCGGGCGGTTGAGTGTGAGGATTTCGACCGGGCCCTGCCGTTCAATCTGAATGGGACTGTCCGCCACCGCTCGCTCCTTCATAATGCCTGTTTCGTGGCCTCCATACAGGCCCCGCAGCAAGCCGGCCAATCACCGCGCGGCAATTGCGTTTGACGCTGGTGCCGCGCGGGATGCGCGCGGGCGGGGTGCAAGACTGCAACCGTTCGCCGCACGCTGCCCTCGAACCGCCTGCACAATGACGGATATCCGCTGGTGCATTCATGTGGCAGACACATTAACCTTAACACGGCGGGAACTCAGGCGCCCGAACGGAGTTTTTGCCGCGCATCCTGTGAAAATGGATGATGCTGTGGTCTTACGGCCGGATACCTTGATGCGCTGCGGCGCCTGATGAAAATGCGCGATAACGCAAGGCCGGCTGATGTGGTTTTAAGGAGTAAAGGAATGAGTGCGATTTCAAAAAGGCCGCAGGCTCTTGCCCTGCTGGCGATGCTCACCGTGCCGGTATCGGGGCTGGCCGCGCAGGACCAGAACGGTCTTGAGACGACCGTCAGTGACACCAGCCCGCCCCAGTCGGCCGAGATGATCGAAGGGCCTGACGTGGACGGTATCATCTCCGCGCGCAGCGGCGACAAGATGAAGGTCACGGCTGCCGATGGCACCAGCACGATCATCGCCATCAACGACAACACCATGATCAAGGGGCGCGGTGGTTTCCTGGGCCTTGCCAGCAAGTCGCAGGCCGCGTCTTCGTTGCTCAACGGCCTGCCGGTTTCCGTGAAGACAGCACGGTGGGGCAATGGCCTCGTGGCGCGGCAGATCACGTTCAAGAACAACGATTTCAAGACCGCGGCGATGATCCACAACGGCACTGACCAGCGCTTTGCCGAGCAGACTGCCGCGACCGATGCGCTTCGCAGCCGCATGGGCGATATCGACAAGTACAACATCAAGAGCACGACGAACGTGAACTTCGACACCGGCAAAGCCCTGCTGTCCGAAGAGGCCAAGGGTGATCTGTGCCAGGCGGCGACGCAAGCCGAAGGGATGGACAATGCCCTCCTGCTGGTCGTGGGCTACACCGATTCGACCGGCAGCTACGAATTCAACCAGCAGCTGAGCGAAAAGCGGGCCAGCCGCGTCGTCAACTATCTGCAGCAGGCCTGCCACTGGAAGCCCTATCGCATGCTGACGCCCACCGGGATGGCCGAGGCCGACCCGCTGGCGAGCAATGACACGGTCGAAGGCAAGGCCCAGAACCGCCGCGTCGCGGTGAATATTCTGGTCAGCAAGGCCGTCGACGGTTTTTGATATGAGCGGGGCGGGCATTGCCCGCCCCGTCTGCCTGTCCGCTCGACGGGGGCTGTTCGGCTAGAGTAGCGACAGTTGCCCGTCGAGCGAGGGCTTGCGGAACTGCGTGCAGTCGAGCGCGGCGTCCGGCGCGCCCATGCCGAGGCGCCGGGTCGCGACGCGGAAACGGCGGCGGATCAGATCTGCCCAGACGCCATCCGGCTTCATCCGGGTGAAGAATTGCGGGTCATTGTCCCGCCCGCCGCGGATCGACTGGATCGTGGCCATGACTTTGCCCGCACGGTCCGGGAAGTGGGTTTCCAGCCACTCGCGGAACAGCGGCGCAACTTCGTGCGGCAGGCGGATCATGATCCAGGTGGCGCCGCGCACGCCTTTTCTGGCCGCCTCGGCAAGAATGCCTTCGAGGAAACTGTCGGTGATCGCCGGAATGATGGGCGCGACCGAGACATGCGCGGGCACCCCGGCCTGCACCAGTCGGCCTAGCGCCGCGATCCGCTTGGCAGGGGCCGCCGCGCGCGGTTCCAGCAGGCGCGAGAGATGCGCGTCGAGACTCGTCACTGAAATGTCCACGCACACAAGATTGTACCGTGCAAGTTCCGCCAGCAGCCCGATATCGCGCAGCACGCGGTCGGACTTCGTGGTGATCGTCACCGGATGGCGCGTTTCGAGGCACAGTTCGAGCACTTGCCGGGTGATCCGGTAGCGTCCCTCGATCGGCTGATAAGGATCGGTGTTCGTGCCCATCGCGATCGGGGCAGGGCGGTAGGCAGGCTTGCCCAGAGTCTGCCGCAGGATTTTTGCAGCCCCGGGTTTGGCAAAAAGCTTTGTCTCGAAATCCAGCCCCGGAGAGAGATCGTGCCATGCATGGCTGGGCCGCGCATAGCAGTAGATGCAGCCGTGCTCGCAGCCGCGATAGGCATTGACCGAACGGTCGAAGGGGATGTCCGGCGAGGCGTTGAACGAGAGGATCGAGCGCGGATGCTCCTCTGTGACGGTGGTCGCCGGATGCCTGACAGGTCCGTCGATCGCTTCGGCACTGTCCAGCCAGTCGCCATCCTCCTCGCGCGCGGGCAGGTTGAAGCGGGTGCTGGCGTTGCCGCTGATCGCTCCTCTGCCCTTGATCGCCGTCATGGAAAAGATAGAACATAATAAGAACATATTGTCAATGTCGGTACGCTCTGGCCATGAACAAGACGGCGCCGGCCATGTGCTTATGCCTGCCTGAGCTGTTTGCTCAGGTTGATCTTCGCGGACCCCGTCCCTACTCCTGAGACGGAAGGGGACAATAATGGCAAGTGCACCGCGCCGGGTAGGAGCCGAGACTTCCGCGACCCGGGCTCTCATCGTCGAAGCGGCCAAGCAGCTTATCCGGGAAGAAGGTTACGGCGCCACCAGCACGCGGCGCGTGGCGGCGCGTGCCGGTCTCAAGCCATCGCTGGTGCATTACTATTTCCCGACAACCGACGACCTGCTGGTCGAAGTCTCGCGGCAGGGGGCGGAGGAAAGCGACCGCATGATCGAGGAGGCGCTGGCCTCCGATGATCCGTTGCGCGCGCTGTGGCAGTTCTTCGCCGATACCAGCCGCACCGCGATGGCGCTGGAGTTCATGGCGATGGCCAACCATCGCGAGGCGGTGCGCAAGCACATGGCCGAACATAGCGAGGCCATGCGCGCGCGGCAGGCCGAGATCCTCGGGCATATTCTGGGGGACCGGATCAGCAAGCTGGAAGGCTTCGATCCGGCCGGTCTCAGTCTGGTTCTGGCCGGCATTGGGCGCGCGATCGTGATGGAAGAGGCGCTGGGGGTGAAGACCGGCCATGCCGAGGCGGTGAAAATCGTCGAGACCTGGCTGGAGAAACTTGCGCCAGATCAAAGCTAACACCCGGCCACAGAAGGCATGGCTCGACCGACGGAGCTGAACAGGTGTTCAGCATATAGTCCCGGAGGCCGTTTGGGAGTCCATGCCATGACTGAAGTCATTGAAAAAACAGCCCTCAAGTTCGAGCGTATCAAGCCGAAAGTGGGCGCCCGCATTCTCAATTCCAAGGAAGAGCTGCTCTCCGGCGAGCTTTCGCAAGCCATTCGCGAACTGCTGGAGGATGCCGGTGTGCTCGTGTTCCCGGCGATCAATTTCACCGATGAGGAGCAGATCGCCTTCACCAATTCGGTGGGCGGCAATGCCACGGAGCTGCGCGGCGAGCAGGTGTTCAAGATCTCGCTCGACAAGGACGTGAACCAGGAGGCGGTCGAATACCTCAAGGGATCGCTGTTCTGGCATGTCGACGGCACCATGAACCCGATGCCGATCCGCGGTTCGGTGCTGTCCAGCAAGGTCCTGCCGACCTGGGGCGGCAACACCGAATTCGCGAACTGCTATACCGCCTATGATGACCTGCCGCAGGAAACCAAGGACAGGATCGAAAACATGCGCGTGATCCACTCGCTGTGGAACTCGCAGCTCTACCATTGCCCCGAACCGACCCTGGCCCAGCTGGAGGACTGGATGGGCAAGGGCGAGGACGGCACCGGCGAGCGCGAACTGCCGCTGGTCTACAAGCATCCCTCGGGCAGGAAGTCGCTGATCCTCGGTAATACCGCCGAGCGTGTCGTCGGCCTTTCCAGCCGGGAAAGCGCCAAGCTGCTGCACGGGCTGCGCGAGCACGCCATCAGTGAGCCCTATCACTATGTGCACGAATGGACGCTGGGCGATGCGGTGATGTGGGACAACACCGGCTCGCTTCACCGCGCCATGCCCTACGATCCGGACTGCGGACGTATGCTCCACCGCACCATCATCAAGGGCGAGAGCTGGGGCTGACGCTGGCGTAACCCCCTGCCAGCCCGGGCCGGGAACCCCCGGGCGGAATCGTATGGCCGCCGCAGCGATGAGTTGCGGCGGCCATACTTATTTTCGTTCATTGTTCGTATATAGGCACGATTCGTTCATTCGTACCCCCTGTATTTCCGGAGTCACCGCCATGCCGGCTGTAACCGAGACCAAGCTTCGCACCGAAGACATCAAGCCGAAGATCGGCAGCCGCGTCCTCAACTCCAAGGAAGAGCTGCTGTCCGGCGAGCTTGCCGCGCAGCTGCGCGACCTGATCGAGCAGCGCGGCGTGTTGGTGTTCCCGAAGATCGATTTCACCGAGGACGAGCAGATCGCCTTCACCAAGACGCTGGGCAACTACGCGCCGGAAAACCCGGATGGTTCGGTCAGCAAGATCACGCTCGACGTGAAGGAAAACCCCTCGGCGGCCGAATACCTCAAGGGCTCGCTCTACTGGCACATCGACGGCACCCGCAACGACGTGCCCATCTTCGCCTCGCTGCTGACCTGCAAGGTGCTGAGCCCCAGGGGCACGGGGAACACCGGCTTCTCTAACACTTATGCCGCCTATGACAGCCTGAGCGATGAGCAGAAGGCCGAATACGAGACCCTCAAGGTTGTGCACGCGCCCTGGGCTTCGCTGTTCTATTATGAGCCGGAGCCGCCGCTGGCCAAGGTGAAGGGAATGCAGGCGATCGGCGAAAAGGTGCTGCCGCTGGTGTGGGAACACAAGTCGGGCCGCAAGTCGCTGGTGCTCGGCTGCACCTCGCTCAACGTCGAGGGTGTCTCGCTGGCGAAAAGCGCCGAGATCATCCACGGCCTGCGCGAATGGGCAACCGGGCCGGAATTCACCTACAGCCACGAATGGGAAGCGGGCGACCTCGTGATGTGGGACAACACCGGCACCATGCACCGCGCCGAGTGGTACGATCCCGAATGCGGCCGCATGATGCTGCGCACCAAGCTGGAAGGCGAGGAGCCCTGGGCGGAATAATCAGCTCCGGCGCCTGCTGAAACCGAAAGGCCCGCCCTCCGGTCAGGAGCGGCGGGTTTTCGATTCTCAGGCGGTGTCGAGGATGTAGCCGCAGGCGCGGACCGTGCGGGGGACATAGGGGACCTCGTGGTGGCGCAAGGTCGCGCGCAGCCGGCTCATCCACACATCTACGGTCCGCTCGTCGTTCACGTCCTTGCTCTTGCCGAGCACGCCGATCAGGTTGCCGCGCGTATAGACCTTGTCCGGATGGCGCACGAAATGCGCCAGCAGGCGGAACTCGTTGACCTTGAGCGGCAGTGGCTTGCCCCGGAATCGCACGAGGTAGGCATTGGTATCGACGGTCATTTCGCCAAGCGTCATCACCGGATCGTCGGGCGGGGTGAGCGCCACGCGGTAGGCCTTCATGCGGTCGATCAACTGGTCCGGATTGAGCGGCCCGATGATGTAGTCGTCCGCCCCGGCGGCCAGCGCGCGCATTTGCATCTCCTGATCCTGGTCCGGAAGCACCATCGATATGCGCACCTTTTCGCCCAGCCCCGAGGCGCGCAGCAGCCGCACCAGCTGGATCCCGGCCATCGCGGGCAGCAGCCAGTCGATGAAGATCCATGTGCTGTCGTCGAAGGCCTGGCTCAACAGGCTATCCGGGTCCACGATCTGCACCTGGATGCTGTAGAACAGGTCGGAAATCGAATTGATCAGGTCCAGCCCACCCGAGGTGAGCAGAAGTCGGTTCAGTTTGAGCATGCGGTGATCCGGGAACCCGTACAGGAGTCGCTTGGCTGTATAGCCACCTGACCAAGACGCCGTGCCCGAAAAAATCCGCAGCCCGGTGGCGTAAGAAAACCGCAACATATCCAGAAAATTTCGGCCGCAATTCGTACATTTGGCAGGAATAGAGGCCCCCTGACCGCAGGGGGCGCAACACGCGTTGTCACGAAAGCTCCCGCGGCGATTGCCATCAGGGAGCACCAACGTGCGTATCAAAGCTGTTTCACTCTGTCTTTCCACCTGCATTCTCGCGCTGGCCGCTGCGGCGCCCGCGTTCGCGGACGATGAATCCGGCGCCTCTTCCGCCGCCGTCGCCGATGATGCCGCAGCCGGTGAGGGGCTGAACCAGATCGTCGTCACTGCCACCAAGCGCGAGACCAACCTGCAGAAAACTCCGATCGCCATTGCGGTGGTCGATCCCACGATGCTCAAGGACCGCCACATCCAGAGCCTGATCGATCTGGCCGACGGTTCGGTGCCAACCCTGCGCGTCGCCACGTTCGAGGCGCGCCAGTCCGCGCTCACTGTCGGCATCCGCGGCATCGTGCCCTTCGACCAGAACCAGACCGCGCGCGATACCGGCGTGGGCGTCTACATCGACGGCGTCTATCTCGGCCGCTCGCAGGGCCTCAACGCGGCGCTGTTCGACGTGAGCCAGATCGAGGTTCTGGAAGGACCGCAGGGCACGCTGTTCGGCCGCAACACCGAAGGCGGCGCGGTCAGCATCGTCACCAAGCAGCCGACCGGCGAATTCGGCGGCCGCATGAGCGCGGGCGTGGGCAACTACGGCAGCTACACCGGCCAGCTCCATATGAACCTGCCGGAAGTCCACGACGTTTCGGTCAAGGTCGACGGCCTGATCCAGCATCAGGACGCTACCGTGAAGGATCCGCTCGCGGGCCAGACCGGCTGGAACTACCACAACGACGTGGGCGGCCGCATCACCGCCAAGTGGGAACCGATCAAGGGCTTCAGCGCGACCTTCGCTTATGACAAGGCCAGGGACGAGAATACGCCGAACTTCAGCCAGCTGATCAGCTATAACCCGCTGAACGAGAATGTCGGCTCCTATGTCGGCGGCATCCTCACCTACAACGGCACTGCCTGCAACAAGACCACCAACGTCTGCATCGCACCGCTGGCGCCGATCATCACGCCTACTGGCGGCAAGCGCCTGAAGAGCGCGCAGGTCGGCGTGCCGCAGCAGCCCAGCGTCGATGCAACCAGCGGCTTTTCGGCCAACCTCAAGTGGGAAGTCGCCCCGTCGATCGAACTGCGCTCGATCACCGCATGGCGCGGCGTCACCACCGACCAGTGGGACAACTCGGGCGGTCCGGCGCGCACGATCTACGCGCCCAACACGCCGTTCAGCCGTTACAGCCTCTCGCACCTGTCGCAGCACCAGTTCAGCCAGGAATTCCAGATTGTCGGCAGCCTGCCGCACCTCGATTACGTGGCCGGCCTCTACTACTTCACCGAATACGCGCATGAACTGGCGGCCACGCCCGCCTCGAACACCTGGAACGCGGACGGCACCGCCTACACGATCAACAGCGCGATCGTGAACGGCACCATCACCGGCAGCAACAACGGCTGGGACCGCGATTCCTGGTTCGTCCAGCGTGACAGCAACGCCACCGCGCACAGCTACGCCGCTTTCGCGCAGGCCACCTGGTCGCCGGTCGACGTGGTCCACCTGACCGTGGGCGGCCGCTACACCAAGGACAAGCGCCACGGTGCGCTGACCATGGTCTCGGGTGTCGATACCCCGTGGACCTTCACGTATGACAAGGGCCGCTTCGACCCGATGGTGACGCTGGCCTGGGATGCCACGCAGGACGTGAACCTCTACGCCAAGTACGCGACCGGTTACCGCGCCGGCGGTGCCAACGACCGTTCGGCGACCTTCCTCGCCTTCGGCCCGGAAAAGGTGAAGTCGTATGAAGTCGGCGCCAAGATGGACTTCCTCGACCATCACGTCCGCCTGAACCTTGCCGGTTACATCATGGACCGCACCGGCACGCAGACCGACTTCGACAACGTCGATACCAACCCCTACCTGCCCGACGGGGTGACGCCGAACCCGACCTTCAACCTGCACACCGAAAACACGGCCAATGCGCCGGGCACCTCGAAGATCCGGGGCGTCGAGGCGCAGCTGACGGTCCGTCCGGTCGACAACCTGACGCTGGGCGCGTCCTATGCCTATACCCACATCACGGTGCCGCCGACGCCGAACCCCAACCTGGGCGGGGCGCTCTATCAGGTCTACACCGTGTACACGCCGGAAAACGCGGCTTCGGGCTACATCGACTTCGACGTGCCGGTCTCGGGCAACGGCATGAGCCTGCGCATGCACATCGACGGCAACTACTCCGATCCGGTGTACAGCTTCCAGAACGAGCCGACGCGCACCGACAAGAGCTTCGTGGTCAACGGCAGCATTGCGCTGGCGGACATCCCGATGGGTGATGGCGGCCAGAAGCTGACCGTCTCGGCCTGGTCGCGCAACCTGTTCAACACCACCTACATCTATCGCCGCTCTGCCGCGAACGACAAGGTGCTGGGCGACTACGGCAACTTCAACCCGCCGCGGACTTTCGGTCTGGAAGCGCAAGTCGCTTTCTGATCGCCGCATAACCAGCCCCCCGTGGCGCCGCTTGTGACGACGGCGCCAAAAGAAAAGCCCGCCCTTCCTTGGAAGCGGCGGGCTTTTTTGTATGCTGAAGCCATGCCGGAGCCGCCATGCGCTGCCGTGAAGCCAGATTGCCGGGAGAATGAACCCTGTTGAAGCTGCTGAAATTGCTCGCTGTTGTTGTTTCTCTTGTTCTTGCAGCTCTGTCGATGGTCATGCCGCCGCGCGCGGTGGCGGCCGAAGCGGTCCCGGCCAAAATGCACATCGCCACGCGCGAGGCGCCGCCGTTCGCGATGAAAGGCGCGGACGGACAGTGGCACGGCCTCGCGATCGATCTGTGGCGCAGCATCGCCGCCGAGCAGGGCTATGACTACCGCTTCGTGGAAACCGGGCTCGACGACATGGTCGATGGCGTCGCCGATGGCCGCTATGCCGCCAGCGTCGGCGCGCTCACGATAACGGCGGATCGTGAGGAGAAGGTGGATTTCACCCAGCCGTTCACCACCACCGGTTTCGGCATAGCCGTGCGCAAGTCGCCCACCGCGTGGCTGGCGCTGATGCAGAATTTCTTCACCTGGGGTTTCTTCAAGGCGGTGCTGGCGCTTTCGGCGCTGCTGCTGCTGGTGGGGTTCCTGTTCTGGCTGGCCGAGCGCAAGCGTAACCCGGAGGAATTCGCAGACAACGCCAGCGGCATCGGTTCCGGCTTCTGGTTTTCCGCCGTTACGATGACCACCGTGGGTTATGGCGACAAGGCCCCGCGCACGCCCGCGGGCAAGGCGATTGCGCTGGTATGGATGTTCACGGCGATCATCATCATTTCGACGTTCACCGGCATGATAGCCTCGTCGCTGACGGCAGGCCGGCTGACAGGCGCGATCACGAGGCCGGACGATCTGGCGCAAGTGGCCGTGGGTTCGATCAGCGGCACGGCCAGCGATGACTGGCTGCGGCGCGAACGGATTGCTTTTGCCGGCTATCCCAGCGTCGAGGCCGGTCTCGCGGCGCTAAAGGACGGCAAGATCGACGCCTTCGTCTATGACGAACCGCTGCTGCGCTATGTGGTGCGCCAGTCGCACACAAAGGATCTGCAACTGGTGCCGGGCACGTTCGGGCGTCAGGACTATGGCATCGCCTTTCATCAGGGCAGTCCCTTGCGCGAGCCGTTCGATGTCTCTCTCCTGCGCTACATCCGCAGCCACGAATGGCGCGAGGCAGTGGCGCAGACATTGGGGAAACGGGACTAGAGGGCGTGGAGAAGGCCCATCTCCAACCCTTCCCGCAAGCGGTAGGGGGGACTCCGCGCCCCGTAGCAGCGTCACTTGATAACCCGGTTTTGCCCTCCCGCCTGCGGGAGGGCCGCGAGATTTGCTGAGCCGCAGGCGAAGTTAGCCGCAGCGGGGCTATCTGGCAAAGACGGGCACGAATGTCGCCACGCCGCTCAGGTTCGTCGGTGCGGCGGCACGGCCCCGCTATTCCACCGGACGGCGGGGATCGAGCAGGTCCTTGTCCGCTTCCGGCGCCTGCCGGCGTTCCTTCTCGACCATTTCGGCGATCACTTCGTCGGGCGCAACGTGTTCCTGCGTACCTTCGTCCTCCTCCTCTGCCGCAAACGTTGCTTTCGGCTCCGCCAGAGGCGTTTCGCCCGTGACGTTGCGCAGCGGCAGCGGTGCGTTCTGGTCGAAACGCAGGCGGTAGATCGGTTCGGGCAAGGCGAAGCCGGCGGATTCGAGGGCACTTTTCACGGCCGGAATGGCGCGACTGCGAGCCTTGTACCAGTCCGTGTCAGTCTGATCGATCCAGCCAAGGAACTTGATGACGATGTTGGAATCGCCGACCTGTTCGATGCGGGCGGAAGGTGGCGGATCTTTCAGGACGAAGCCCAGCTGTTCCAGCGCGTCGACGCCGAGATGCCGCGCCACGGTCGGATCGGCGTCGGCATTGATGCCGAGTTCGAAATCGAACCGTCGCTGGGGGTTGCGCGTGTAGTTGAGGATCACAGCCTTGAAGACCGTGCTGTTCGGGATGCGCAAGTGGTTGCCGTCCAGCGTCATCAGGATCGTTGCGCGGCTGGTCAGGCGGATCACGCGGCCTTCGTATTGATCGATCACGATCCAGTCGTTGGCGCGGAAGGGCTGGCGCACCGAGAGCATGATGGATGCGACGTAGTTCTCGATCGTGTCGCGCATGGCAAAGCCCAGCGCGATGCCGACGATCCCGGCGCCGCCCAGGACCGCGCCCAGCAGGCCGCCCGCGCCGACCATCTGCAGCGCGATGACAAGGCCGCCCATCACGAAGACGAAACGAATGGCGCTCGCGATCAGTTCGGTGAGGAACGAGTTCGGCGCCAGCCGCCGCCAGAGCCATGTCGATGCGGCGAGGGCGTATCCCACCAGTGCGATCAGCAGGGCCACGGCCAGCGCGGCGCCGATCAGCGGCAGCATCTTCACGAAATTCGCCAGTTTGTCCGAGAAGCCGCCAAGCGACTGGACGCTGTCCTCCACCGAGACCTTGCGCTCGATGCCGTTCTCGACCGTCACCACACCGACAATGCGCGAGGCGATCTGCTCGGCCCGGCCGATATCGTCGGGCGTGGCGACAGTGCCATCCAGCGCGACGACCCCCTGCCGCACCGAGACGGTCACATTGCGCAGCGCGGGCACGGCGGCGAAAATGCCTTCGATGCGCCGGGCTATGCGTTCATCCGAACCCGCTTCGCTGGTGTCGCCGATGGTCTGGCCCGGCGCAGGGCTGGTTTCGGCCTGTGGCTGCGGCGAAACCTCCGGAAGGGCTGCGGTGGCCGCGGGGAGTGCAGGGCTGCAGGCGAGCCATACGAACAGTAGCAGTGCACCGGTGCGGACAATAAGTCCGGCTTGCTTGTCCACTCCCACCAATGCCTCCGGGTCGTTTGTCTGCAGCGTGGAGCATGGTGGCTTGTGGGGTGCGATGTCAAACCGGCATGGTCGCGGCCGCCTGCTTGCGTTGCACCGGAAACATTTTCCTACATGGGCTGTGCCTGCCACACTGCGCGCGGTTTATCGGCCCTCGCTCTTTGAACTGTCGATACGGCTGCCGGATGAGCATCGCCTGCTGCGGCTTGAGCTCTCGGCCTGCCTTGCAAGGTGACACCACGGTGGGTGCAAGGCGACACATTCGCGCCGCAAGGTGACACTTCCGGCGGCCAAGGTGACACATTCGGTCCAAGGTGACAGGTTTTTCCTCTGGACCGTGTCAATCGTGTCAACCTGGCGTGTCACTTTGCAGGGAAGCGCTGGCCGCCCGGCCACGAAAAAGCCCCCTCCCGTTGCCGGAAGGGGGTTTTTCGAAAGCCTTGAGGGCAGGGTGGCTAGATCAGCCCAGACCCAACCTTAGCCGAGACCTTGGGCCTTCATTTCCTTTTCGAGGTTCTCGACGATGGCCTCGAAGAACTGCTCGGTGGTCATCCAGCTCTGGTCCGGGCCGATCAGCAGCGCGAGGTCCTTGGTCATCTTGCCTTCCTCGACGGTCTCGATGCAGACGCGCTCGAGCGTTTCGGCGAAGGCAGTGACCTCTGGGGTGCCGTCGAACTTGCCGCGATAGGCAAGGCCACGGGTCCAGGCGAAGATCGAGGCGATCGGGTTGGTCGAGGTCGACTTGCCCTGCTGGTGCTGGCGGTAGTGGCGGGTGACGGTGCCGTGGGCCGCTTCGGCTTCCACGGTCTTGCCGTCGGGCGCCATCAGGACCGAGGTCATCAGGCCCAGCGAGCCGAAGCCCTGCGCCACGGTGTCCGACTGGACGTCACCGTCGTAGTTCTTGCAGGCCCAGACGAACTTGCCCGACCACTTGAGCGCCGAGGCGACCATGTCGTCGATCAGGCGGTGCTCGTAGGTGATGCCCGCGGCCTTGAACTTCTCGGCGAAGCCTTCGGAGTCGAACACTTCCTGGAACAGGTCCTTGAAGCGGCCGTCGTAGGCCTTCATGATCGTGTTCTTGGTCGACAGATACACCGGCCAGCCGAGGTTGAGGCCGTAGTTGAACGAGGCGCGCGCGAAGTCGCGGATCGACTCGTCGAGGTTGTACATTGCCATGGCGACGCCGGCGCTCGGGAAGTCGAACACGTCGAGGTCGATCTTCTCGCCATTCTCGCCGTCGAATACGAGGCGCAGCTTGCCCGGGCCCGGGATCAGCGTGTCGGTGGCGCGGTACTGGTCACCGAAGGCGTGACGGCCGACGACGATCGGGTCGGTCCAGCCCGGAACCAGGCGGGGAACGTTCGAGATCACGATCGGCTCGCGGAAGACGACGCCGCCGAGGATGTTGCGGATCGTGCCGTTGGGCGACTTCCACATCTTCTTGAGGCTGAATTCCTCGACGCGGGCTTCGTCGGGGGTGATCGTCGCGCACTTCACGGCAACGCCATACTGCTTGGTGGCGTTGGCGGCATCGACGGTGATCTGGTCGTCGGTCTCGTCGCGCTTTTCGACCGAGAGGTCGTAGTACTTGAGGTCGATGTCGAGGTAGGGGAGAATCAGACGTTCACGGATCCACTGCCAGATGATCCGGGTCATTTCGTCGCCGTCCATTTCGACGACAGGGTTTACTACCTTGATCTTTGCCATTCGCGAAAGCTCCCCTGGGGATGAGAATTTGGGCGTCTCTTAGGCACGCTGGTTGCGCTTAGCAAGGCAAGTATCGGCTTTACAGGCGGTGTTTCGGGCGCCAGCCTGACACAAATCGCAGGGAGGAAGCGTTGGATGACGGACGAGGTGCTGGTTGCCGCACGTGGCGGCGTGCTGGAAGTGACCATCAACCGGCCCGAGGCGCGCAACGCCATGACCAAGTCGGCCGCCGAAGCCATAGGCGCGGCGATGGACCGGCTCGATGCGGATGCCGAACTGCGCTGTGCGATCCTGACCGGGGCAGGAGGCATGTTCTGCGCTGGCATGGACCTCAAGGGCTTCCTGCGCGGCGAGTTCCCGGTCGACGAACGCGGCGGATTTGGCGGGATCTGCACCTGGACGCCAAACAAGCCGATCATCGCCGCGGTGGACGGCCACGCGCTGGCAGGTGGCATGGAACTGGCGCTGGCATGTGACCTGATCGTTGCCAATGTGGATGCGAAGTTCGGCATTCCCGAAGTGAAGCGCGGTCTGGTCGCGGCTGGCGGAGGTGCCGTGCAACTGCCGCGGCTGCTGCCCCGCCCGCTCGCGATGGAACTCGCGCTGACGGGGGATGCGATCGGGGCGGTGCGGGCATTCGAACTGGGGCTGGTCAACCGTGTGACCGAAGGCCCGGCCATCGAGGCGGCACGGGAACTGGCCGAAATCATTGCCGCCAATGGTCCGCTGGCCGTCGCCGCGACCAAGGGCATTGTGCGCGATTCGTGGCTCTGGCCGGTCGAGGACATCAATACGCACCAGAATCCCTACATCGCGCACATCTTTACCTCGGAAGACGCCAAGGAGGGCGCGCGGGCTTTCTCCGAGAAGCGCAAGCCGGAATGGAAAGGGTGCTAGAAAGCAGAAAACCCGCCGTTTCCGGCGGGTTTTCAAGGAATGGTGGGCGTAGCAAGGATTGAACTTGCGACCCCTACGATGTCAACATAGTGCTCTACCACTGAGCTATACGCCCATTCCAATCGAGCCTCTGAGTGGGGGTGTCCCGCTCGGAGGACTGGCCCTTTAGCGTCGCCGTTTTGTTGATGCAAGCGCTTTGGGCAGGAAATTTTCCGTCAAAGCTGGGCGTGCGCGCTGAGGCCGAAAACGCGCTGCACTTCCATCACGATGTCGCGCAGGTGGAAGGGCTTGGACAGCACCTTGGCCTGGGGCGCTTCACGGCTGGCGCGCAGTGTAACGGCGGCAAAGCCGGTGATGAACATGACCTTGGTCATCGGTGAGACTTCGGCGCAGCGCTGGGCCAGTTCGATGCCGTCCATCTCCGGCATGACGATGTCCGAGAGCAGCAGGTCGAAAGTCTCGGTTTCGAGATGGGGGACGGCTTCGGAGCCGCGATCAACCGCGACCACATCGTAGCCGGCATTCTCCAGCGCCCGCGCGAGGTAGGTGCGCATGGCTTGGTCGTCTTCGGCAAGGAGGATGCGGATCATGGCCTGAATTCCAGATTGTTCATTGCGACAAGGGCTGTGCTGATGACCGTTCATAGCGCTTTGCCGGTTAACATTCTTGCCCGAATTCGAGACTGACCGGGAACGGGACGCTTTGACTCGGCAAGATGAAAGCGCCAGCGTTTGGCAATGGCAATCAGTCCGGTCGATAACGATTCGCAAGGCGGGCGGGGGTGGATTCCCGGAGCGCCCGGGATTCCTGCCTTTGTTTTGCGCGCGAGCGAACCGTCTGCGATTCCGGTGCTGATTGCCGTGCCGCATGCCGGGCGGGCGTATTCGAGTGCGCTTCTGCGCGACATGCGCCACTCCGAATCGGTCGCGCTGCGTCTTGAGGACCGGTACGTCGACAGACTTGCCCAGGGCATTGCCAAGGAGACCGGTGCCACTCTTCTGATGGCGAACGCCCCGCGTGCGATGATCGATCTCAACCGGGCTCCGGACGATGTTGACTGGGACATGTTCGCTCAGGCCGACCGGCCCAAAGGTGGCACGGCTTCACCGAGCCGCCGTGTGCGCAGTGGTCTTGGCCTTATTCCACGCCGCCTGACCGGAGTGGGGGAGTTGTGGCGTCGCCGGATGGAGGGCGTGGAACTGACCCGCAGGATCGAAGGGATTCATGCGCCGTACCACGCAACACTGGATGGCGCGCTGGCCAATCTGCGCGACAGGTGGGGGGCGGCACTGCTGATTGACCTGCATTCGATGCCGCCGCTTCCGGTGCGGACGGGCATGGCGCCGACCGAAGTGGTGATCGGAGACCGTTTCGGAGCGGCCTGCCATGGCCGGCTGATCGCGGCGGCTTTTTCCCAGATGGCTGCCGTGCGTCGCGAAGCCGCGCACAACCGGCCCTATGCTGGTGGCTATGTACTGGAGCGCCATGCCGATCCGCGTGGTGGCATTCACGCACTTCAGGTCGAGGTCGATCGCAGTTGCTATCTTGATCCGGGGCTTGTTGAACCGGGGCCGGGCATGGCTGCGGTGATCGATGATCTCAGCGCTCTGGTGCGGCGGCTTGCGGACGTAGTGTCTGAGTTGGGGCAGGAGCAGAGCGGAAAAGGCTGGCCACTGGCGGCGGAATAAAACGCTGCGTGGACCGAACGCCTTGCCGCGAGTGCCTCATAAAAAACCACCCCGTGCATCGCACGAGGTGGCCAAGGTTCAGGGAGGAGGTGCACGATGTGCACCAAACCCAACCGGGCCATGAGGGTAGCGCCGATCAGGTGATACCAGCATACGCATACCTGAGGCGACATTCAAGTGATTCGTTGATGCAAAACCGGCTGGTTTTGTCCAGCACTGGTTTACAGTGTTTGTTAGATTGGGCGGAAGTGTGACAAATCTGCAATAACTTCCGCCCAAAATCCTGAAATATTCTTATAAATCAGGTGGTCATGATCGGCTGTGGCATCTTGCCCTGCGCCATCTGGCGGCCGAAAATGTCACGGACCAGCTCAAGCGAGAACAGGTGTGCGTAGATCAGCGGCAGCAGGCCGTTCTGGTTCCACTGGCGCAGCACGTCGCCGCGAACGTCGCGCAGCTTGGTCTCGTCGATCATCTGGAAGCCTCGATAATTGAACGGCTTGCCGTCGCCGGTATCGATGTTGAGCTCACCGTCCATCAGCAGGTCGTGCTTCTTGAGCTCGTTCATGAAATTGCCGGTCTTGGTGCCGGCAATCTCGAAGTTCTCGCAGAACTTGAGCATGTTCTTCGTGGCTTCGGTCGGCTCGGCGCTCTCGAACAGGGGCTGGCCGTCCTCGAACTCGCCGATCAGGTCGCTGGTCGGGTCGACGCAGAGTGAAAGTTCTTCGCTATCGGGGCGCAGCTTGGCAAGCATGTAGGGATAGCGACGGGCGTAAGCGGGAACATAGACAGGGGTGTTCAGCGTGCCGTCCTCGTCGACGAAGACATTGATGCCTTCGTTCATGCCCATCAGTGCCAGCGGAATCGGATTTTCGCCCGAAGTGAAGATAATCGGGAAATTGCGCTGCGCCTGCGGAAACTCTTCGACCGTCAATGGAATCGAGTTCACACCGACAAGCCAGGTGGCTTTGTCTGTACCCCGGGTCTTCCAGTTTGCGTGCTGCTGTGAATTGAGCGGGATGAGGTCCTTGTAGAACAGGGGCAGGGCAGGATTTTGCGGCGCGGTGGCCATCGCGTTATCTCCGGAGGTGATGAGACATATATTATCGTGGCGCCGCTTTAGAGGCTGGGTCTGGCAGGTGCAAGCACAGGTCTGAGCCCGCCGGGGATTGCGGGAGCGAGGGGCGGGGGTGCGCGGTCAGACCAGCTTTCCGGGGTTGAGCAGGCCCTGCGGGTCGAGGGCCTGCTTGACCGCGCGCAGCATCGATAGCGCTACCGGATCGCCAAGCCGGGCAAGCTCGTCACGCTTGAGCTGGCCAATGCCGTGTTCGGCCGAAATCGAGCCGCCCCATTCAGTGACAAGATCGTGCACGTACCGGCTGATGGCTTTGCCTTCACCCTTCTGCCAGACGAGGCCGTCCGTCACAGCAGGCGCGATGACATGGTAGTGCACATTGCCGTCGCCCAGATGGCCGAATGCGACCGCTTCCGTGCCCGGCCATTTTGCCTCGATCATCGGCGCGGTGGTGTCTACGAATTCGGGCATCTTTTCTACGGGGACGGAAATGTCGTGCTGGACGGCGGGGCCGCGCTCGCGCTCCGCAGGGGCCACCGACTCGCGCAGCAGCCAAAAAGCTTCAGCCTGAGCCTCGCTGGCGGACATCGTCGCGTCTTCGAGAAGATCCTTGTCGAACGCCGCTGCCATCATCGTCTCGCAACGCTCGCGCAAGGTGGCTGCCGAAGTGCGGTCCGCTACGACCTCGATCAGGGCGTGCCAGGCATGGCGTCCTTCCAGCGGGGCGCGGGCAGAGGGCAGGTGTTTCAACACTGCATCGAGGCAGGCCTGCGGCATGACTTCGAAGCCTTCTAGGGCGTTGCCCACGCTGTCCTCGCAGTGCAGCAGCAGGGTGCGGGCGGCGCCAAGCGAAGGCAGGCCCGCCCAGATCACCACGCGCTCCGCAACGGCTGGAAGCAACTTGAGCGTGGCTGCGGTGACGATGCCCATCGTACCTTCGGACCCGATCAGCAACTGTTTGAGGTCGAAGCCCCGGTTGTCCTTCTTCAGCGGTGTCAGCATCGAAAGGACCTGACCGTCGGCCAGAACGGCCTCGAGGCCCAGCACGAGCGCGCGCATCGAGCCGTGGCGCAAGACCTGCGATCCGCCGGCGTTGGTCGAGATCAGGCCGCCGACAGTGGCCGAGCCTTTCCCGCCCAGTGTCAGCGGAAAGCGCAGTCCCTTGTCCTCGGTGGCTTCGTGCAAGGTTTGCAGCACCACGCCCGCCTCGCAGGTCACGCGGCGCGCCTCGGTGTCGATCTCGCGGATTGCATTCATCCGCCGCAGGGAGAGCAGCAGGGTATGGCCGGATTCGTCGGGGGTGGCGCCGCCGGACATGCCGCTGTTGCCGCCCTGAGGGACGATCGGCACGTTATGTGCTGCGCACAGCCGGACGATACGCGCAAGTTCCTCGGTACTGGCGGGCGAAGCCAGGCCGCAGGCGCGGCCGGTGAAGCGACCGCGCCAATCGGTAAGCCAGGGCTCGACGAGGTCTGAATCGCGAGTGAAGCCGCGCGGCCCAAGGCTCGTGCTGGCTTCTTCGAGGAAATCTGCAGAGGTGCTCATGCCTCTGCTATGGCACAGACGGGCGTGGATTTCATCTGGCCACAACGCAAATTCGCGTCGAGTTAAGCGGCGGTTCAAGGTCTTGCACTATGGCGGGAGGAACGGCATGGCCGTGTTCCGGGGACCCGCCAACGCATGAATCTCGTTACCGTTCTGCTCTATCCGATTGCCTTGTTGCTTCCGGCAACTGGTGCAGTCGATAGTGGCGTGGACGATGCGGCGCAGCCGGTGCGGCAGACCGAACCGCCTGCACCGGGTTATGTCGCGCCGGGAAGCAGGCAGATCTTCGCCCGGCAAAGGCCCGTTTCGATCCGGATGCTGCAAGACGTGCAGCCGCAGCCTGCGAGGCAGGTGCGCATCGAGCAGCGCATGGAGATCCGCATTACGCCCCGCGCCGCGCCACCGATGCCGCCGGACATGCTGACAGGCATGCCCGACGACGATTTCGATCTCCATTTCAGCGAGCGCAAGATCGGCAAATGCCTTCCAATCAGCGGTATCGCCGGCGTCAAGCCCAACAAGGGAAGCCGGCTGCTGCTTTACATGCGGGACCGTCGGCTGGTCGCGGCTGACCTGGAACGGTCGTGCCGGGCACGGGATTTCTATTCCGGGTTCTATCTCGCACGTACGTCCGACGGGCAGCTCTGCGTGGACCGTGACACGCTGCTTTCGCGCAGTGGCATGAATTGCAAACTGACTCGTATCAGGCAGTTGGTTCCGGACGGGCACTGAGCACGCCGACGCCGTAAATGCGGTGTTCAGGCCGGAAATTCTTGACTTTGACGGCCCTTGGTGCCTAGGGCCCCCGCAGTCGTGCCCGTGGGGTCGCGGACAGGATGTCAATTCCTGTTGCTAACCTGTAAGGTGCGTTCACTCTCGATCTTTCCGGAAAACACACAGCCTATGAGCTTTGCCGATCTCGGCCTGTCTGATGAATTGCTGCAAGCGGTGGAAGCCGCGGGCTACACAGAACCGACTCCAATTCAGGCGCAGGCCATCCCGCCGGTTCTGATGATGAAGGATCTGATCGGCATCGCGCAGACCGGCACAGGCAAGACCGCCAGCTTCGTGCTGCCGATGATCGATATTCTCGCGCATGGCCGCCGCCGCGCGCTGATGCCGCGCTCGCTGATTCTCGAGCCGACGCGCGAACTGGCAGCACAGGTCGCCGAGAATTTCGAGAAGTACGGCAAGAACCATGATCTCAAGATGGCGCTGCTGATCGGCGGCGTGCAGATGGGTGATCAGCTCAAGGCTCTCGCTGGTGGCGTGGACGTGCTGATCGCAACGCCCGGCCGCCTGATGGACCTGTTCGAACGCGGCAAGATCATGTTGACCGGCTGCGAGCTGCTGGTGATCGACGAAGCTGACCGCATGCTCGACATGGGCTTCATCCCCGACATCGAGACGATCTGCTCAAAGCTGCCGGTCAACCGCCAGACGATGCTGTTCTCGGCAACGATGCCGCCGGTGATCAAGAAGCTGGCCGACCGTTTCCTTTCGAATCCGAAGTATATCGAGGTCGCCCGTCCGGCCACGACCAACACCAACATCGCCCAGCACAAGGTCGCGGTGAATGCGCGCAAGAAGCGCGAAGTGCTGCGCCAGCTGCTGCGGACCGATGACGTTTCCACCGCGATCGTCTTTTGCAACCGCAAGACGACCGTGCGCGAACTTGCCACGAGCCTGAAGCGTCACGGTTTCGCTGCCGGTGAAATTCATGGCGACATGGACCAGCCCGCGCGTCTTGCCGAGCTGGAGCGCTTCAAGGCGGGGGATATCAATATCCTGTGTGCTTCCGACGTCGCCGCGCGCGGACTTGACGTCAAGGGCGTAAGCCATGTCTTCAATTTCGATACGCCCTGGCATCCGGACGATTATGTCCATCGCATCGGCCGTACTGGCCGTGGCGGCGCGACAGGGCGGGCTTTCACGTTCGTCGCACCTGAGGATGCGGAGGCGATCGAGAACGTCGAGAAGCTGACCGGCGGCAAGATCCCCGTCTACGAACTTCAGTTCGAGGAAGCCGAGGCCCCGCGCGAGGAAAAGCCCCGGCGTGAACCGCGCGAGAAGACCCGGCGTGAATCAGGCGAGAGGACGCGCGAAGAGCGTGCCCCGCGCCGCGACGCCCGGTCTGAGGAGCCGCGCAAGGAACGCCGCCCGCGCCGTGCGGAGCCAGAGCCCGAGGACGATGGCTGGAACGGTCCGGTTCCGGAATTCCTGAGCGTATCCGCGCTGGCCTGAACGAAACGGGCGACGTGGTCCGGGTCTTTCGTCTAGACTTCGCCCATGTGCACGGCCTTTGTACATCCCCGCGCTTCGGTTAGTCTGGTCTCGGCCATGCGATGGCCGATTGGGCAATCGCTTGAGTTTCTGGCCCGGCTGGGTGTGGGGGCGGTGTCCTTGACCATGGCCAGGCTGGGTGATCCGCCGGATGAGGCGATTGCCCTTGTGCGCGGATCGGGAATGCAGGTGGCCTCGATCGGAACTGGCGGTGCGTGCCTGATCGACGATGCCCAGTCCACTCTGGCGCACCTGCGGCCGTTGATCGATGTCGCTGCGTCGCTGGGCTGCCGCTCTGCATTCAGCGTTTCCGGTCCGGCGCCCGAGCGGATGCCGACCGACGAGGCATTCGATCGTCTCGTCGCGATGCTGGGTCTGGCAAGCAGCTATGCGATCCAGTCGGGGGTGCGTCTGGTGATCGAACACAGTTCGATCACCAATCGCGAATTGGGATTCGTCGGCTCGCTGCATGCCGCCTGCGAACTGGGCAGACGCGCTGATCTTGGCGTGGTCGTGGAATTGCAGAACTGTTGGTACGAACGCGATCTGCCACGCCTGTTTCGCGAAAACCACGATCGTTTCCTGATCGTCAATGTCAGCGATTTTCGGACCGGCGAAGAGCTGAAATTCAATCGCCGGGTGCCGGGCGATGGCTCGATTCCTCTCGAATGGCTGATCGGCGAACTGCTCGATGCCGGCTATACCGGATACTTCGACCTCGAATTTCTTGGCCCGGCAATCGAGGCGGAGGGCTACGAGTCGGCAATTTCACGCGGCGTGGAATGGATTTCGGAGCGGCTCACCCGCTGGGGCGTCTGACCTATTCCGCCAGCTTGACGAAACTGTCGATCACCCGCTTGCGGCCGGACTGCTCGAAGTCGATTTCCAGCTTGTTGCCTTCCTGCGTGGCGACGGTGCCGTAGCCGAACTTCTCGTGAAACACGCGCGCGCCGATCGCGATGTCGCTGCGCGGTCTGGCGGCAAAGCTGGCGGCGCTGCGGGTGCTTTCCGCGATCTTGCGTGGCTTGGGGTCGTATTCCTGCTGTGCCGCGCGCTGCCATCCGGGCCCGCGCGTGACGGTACGGGCGGGCTGGGCACGTGCGACATCGGCAAAGGGATCGGAATGCTCGGACCATTGCGCGCGCCACAGCGAGGCACCACCCGATAGCGTGGTTTCACTTTCGACATGGTCCGAAGGCAGTTCGGCGATGAAGCGCGAAGGGATGGAACTGGTCCACTGGCCGTAGATGCGCCGGTTCGCGGCATGAAGGATCGTGCACTTGCGCCGCGCACGCGTGATCGCAACGTAGGCCAGGCGGCGTTCTTCCTCGAGACTGGCAAGGCCGCCTTCGTCGAGCGAGCGCTGCGAGGGGAACACGCCTTCCTCCCACCCGGGCAGGAACACGTTGTCAAATTCCAGCCCCTTGGCGCCGTGCATGGTCATGATCGTGACCTTTTCCTCGTCGGCGGAAGCATCGTTGTCCATGACAAGACTGACGTGTTCGAGGAAGTCGCCGAGGCTGTCGTACTCTTCCATGGCACGAGCGAGTTCGACTAGGTTCTCGAGGCGGCCGGCCGCTTCGGGCGTCTTCTCCGCCTGCAGTGCATCGGTATAGCCGCATTCGTCCATGACCGTGCGCAGCAGGTCGGCCGGGTTCTCGGTCTTCTCCAGATCGCGCCAGCGGGCGAAATCGCGCATCAGCGCAAGGAAGGTGTTGCGCGCGCGAGCGGGCAGTTCGTCCGTGTCGGCGATCTCGATCGCGGCGGCAGCCAGCGGAATGCCCCGGCCACGCGCGACCTGATGCAATTTTTCCAGCGCCTTGGCGCCGAGGCCGCGCTTGGGGGCGTTGTAGATGCGTTCGAAGGCCAGATCGTCTGCGGGCTGGGCGATAACGCGCAGATAGGCGAGGGCGTCGCGGATTTCCGCACGTTCGTAGAAACGAAAACCACCGATAATCCGGTACTTGAGGCCGATACTTATGAACCGGTCTTCGAATTCCCGGGTCTGGTATTGCGCGCGCACGAGGATCGCTATCTGATCGAGCGGCGCGCCTTCTCGTTCCAGCCGCTCGATCTCGTCGCCCACCCGGCGGGCTTCCTCAGGTGCATCCCAGACGCCGATCACACGAACTTTGTCGCCGGGATGGCGTTCGGTCCAAAGCGTCTTGCCGAGCCGCTGGCTGTTCTCGTTGATGAGGCCGGAGGCGGCGGCAAGGATCTGCGGGGTGGAGCGGTAGTTCTGCTCCAGCCGGATCACTTTCGCGCCGGGAAAATCCTTTTCAAACCGTAGGATATTGGCAACTTCTGCACCGCGCCATGAATAGATCGACTGGTCGTCGTCGCCCACCACGCAGATGTTCTGGCGGCCTTGTGCGATCAGCCGGAGCCACAGGTACTGGACCTGATTGGTGTCCTGATACTCGTCCACCATTACGTACTTGAAGCGTTGCTGGTACTGCTCGAGGACATCGCGGTGGGTCCGCAGGATGTTCAGCATGTGCAGCAGCAGGTCGCCGAAGTCGCAGGCGTTCAGTGTCTTCAGCCGGTCCTGATAGAGCTGGTAGAAATGACGGCCCTTGCCATTGGCGTAGGCCTCGTTCTCGCCCGCATCGAGATCCTGCGGATTGAGGCCGCGGTTTTTCCAGCGGTCGATGCAACCAGCGAGCTGGCGCGGGGGGAAGCGCTTTTCGTCCACCCCCTCAGCCACGATCAGCTGCTTGAGCAGGCGCAGCTGATCATCGGTATCAATGATCGTGTAGTTGGACTGCAGGCCCACAAGCTCGGCATGGCGGCGCAGCATCTTGGCGGCGATCGCATGGAAGGTGCCGAGCCAGGGCATGCCTTCCACTTCCGGACCAATCAGCTGGCCGACACGTTCGCGCATCTCACGCGCGGCCTTGTTGGTGAAGGTGACGCAGAGGATTTCGCTCGGCCAGGCAAGGCGGCTGCGGATGAGATTCGCCAGCCTGCGGGTGAGCGCCGCGGTCTTGCCCGTACCTGCTCCTGCCAGCATTAACACCGGGCCTGCGGTAGTCAGCACGGCTTCGCGCTGGGGCTCGTTGAGGCCGTCGATCAGCGGGTCTTGAGAGGGGGCTTGCAGGTCGTTCACGGGTGAACAACTAGGGAACGAAGGCGGTTCGCGCAAGGCAGACAGTGCTTGGTTTCCTCGCCTTTTCGTTCGGAGTCCTGGTTATATGTGCGCGTCAGTCCGAACGGCGCAGGATATGAAGCCGCGCCTTGCCGACATCCCGCATGGTTTCGGTTTCGAAGCCTCGGATCGCTACGCTTTCGGTCCTGGCTGTCTCGAGACTGATCCACGTTCCATCGCCGATCCAGCCAAGACGGGCCAGCTTGTCGATGGCGACCGCGCCAGCGCCAGTCTCATAGGGAGGATCGAGCAGGACAAGGTCCATCGGCTCCTTCGCTGGCCCAAGCGACAGCACCGAACTTGCCCGTACATCGCTGCGCGATTGTGCCTGAAGCGCGGCGATGTTGTGGCGGATTGCCCGGATCGCCGTAGCGTCCTGATCGACGAACAGGCAATGCGCGGCGCCGCGTGACAAGGCTTCGAGCCCGAGCGCGCCGGAACCGGCGAAGAGATCGGCCACTTTCAGCCCCTCGAACGAACCCAGGCGGCTGACCAGCATTGAAAATAACGTCTCGCGGGTGCGGTCCGCCGTAGGGCGCGTGGCGTCACCTTCGGGCGCGGCCAGCTTGCGGCCGCGCCATTCGCCCGCGACGATCCTGAGGGCGCCTTTCATGCCTTGGCACCAGGCAAGGTCTTGCGGAATTTATCGAGGGTCTTCGAATCGATTTCGATCGCCGCGCCCTTGGGCAGGTCGAGCAACTGGAACGGCCCATAGGCAGTGCGGATCAGGCGGCTGACTTCCAGCCCCAGATGTTCGAGCACACGCCGGACCTCACGGTTCTTGCCTTCGGTCAGGGTCATTTCGATCCAGCGGTTGCGGCCGCTGCTGCGCTCCATGTTGGCGTCGATCTTGCCGTATCGGATACCCTCGATCTCGATCCCCTCGATCAGGCCTTCGAGCTGTGCCTGCGTGACGGCACCGAAAGCGCGGGCGCGGTAGGTGCGCGGCACACCCGTCGCGGGCAGTTCGAGCTGGCGCTTGAACTCGCCGTCGTTGGTCAGCAGCAGCAGGCCCTCGGTGTTGAAGTCGAGGCGGCCCACCGGCATGACGCGCCCGGTTCCGGGCGGGAGGGCGTTACGCAGTGCGTTGTAGATCGTCGGCCGTCCCGCGGGATCGCGTTCGGCCGTGATCAGCCCGGCGGGCTTGTGGAAGACGAACAAGCGGGTCGCCTCGGCGGCTTTCACCGGGTTGCCGTCGACTGTGACGCCCTTGAGGCTGGTCAGCACCGTGGAAGGGGTCTCGATCACATCCTCACCCAGCTTGACGCGCCCCTCGGCAATCATCCGCTCCGCCTCGCGGCGGCTGGCGACGCCGGCGCGTGCCAGCAGCTTGGCAATGCGCTCGCCTTCACGGGCGGGGAGCGTGGGGTCCTTTGGGGTGGGGGGCGCAGCACGCGGCGGTTTGGCGCCACGGGGCGCGAGGCCGCCAGACTTGCGCGGACCGCGCGGAAAAGGAGGTTTTGCGCCGGGGCCGCCGCGCCGCGGGCCGCCGGATTTTCTGGGAGGTTGTGCCATCACGCGGCCTTAGCTGTTGATCGCGGCTTCATCCAGTCTTCCCATCGCCACAGTGCCCGCTAAGTTGGCGCCGCAACTTTCTGGAGAGCAAGGCGTGGACGCCCAACCCCAAATCGAGCGTCGCGGCGTCTGGGCCTCGGTCCATCCCTATCTGGAAAAGGAATCGCTGGCGGCGTTTTTCCTGGGAATTTCCTCCGGCTTTCCCTTCGCCATGCTGGCCGCGACGCTGACGACCCGGCTTGCACAGGACGGGATAGAGAAATCAACGATTACAACGTTTACACTCGCTTTCTTTGTCTACAATCTGAAGTTTCTCTGGGCGTGGATCGTGGACGGCGTCAATCTGCCACTGATCGGCAGACTGGGCCAGCGAGTGTCCTGGATGGTGGTTATCGGTCTCTTGGTTATGGCGGCCACGGTGAACCTCGCACTGGCCAATCCGGCTACCGATATTGCCGGGACGGCTCTCGCCGCCGTTCTGCTGGGCGTTGCCGGTGCCAGCTTCGACATCGTTATAGACGCCTACCGGATCGAGACGCTTAAGCCCTATCAGCTCGGGGTGGGCTCCGGCATGAGCCAGTACGGCTGGCGCATAGGCGCGGCACTTGCCGGTTCGCTGGCGTTGGTGCTGGCGGCGCGGTTCGACTGGCACTTCGCTTACGCGGCCTGCTCGGTCTTCGCTCTGCCGGCCATGATCACGGCGCTGCTGCTGGGCGAGCCGCAGCGGCATCAGGTCTTCAACGAGCGGCGGGCTTTGGGAGAAGTGTGGGCTTCGATCACCGGGCCCTTCGCCGAGTTCTTCAAGCGCAAGGGTGCCTTGCTGGTCTTGCTGTTCATCCTTGTCCACAAGATCGGCGATACGTTGGCAAACCTTACGTTCCGCCTGCTGTTCGACGATCTCGGGTTTTCCAACGATGAAATTGCTCTCTACGACATCGGTGTGGGCTTCTGGGCGTTGATCGTGGGGGTTTTTGTGGGCGGCGTGATTTATTCGCGGCTGGGCCTCAAACGCTCGGTACTGATTGCACTTGTCCTGATGGCTGTGTCCAATCTCAGCTTTGCGCTGCTCGCGGCCGCCGGCCACAGCAACATAGGCATGGCCTCTGCCATCGGGTTCGAGAACTTCGCCAGCGGTTATGGCGGGGTTGTGGTGGTCGCCTACTTCTCGGCGCTGTGCGATTTGCGCTTCACGGCCGCGCAATATGCTCTGATTTCGGCCGGGGCGAGCATTGTCGGCCGCTTCCTGACTGGCACGACGGCGGGCGCTCTGATCGAAGCCATGGGCTACGCGAATTTCTACCTGCTCACGACGCTCGTGGCGTTGCCGGGCATTGTCCTGTTCTGGTGGATGATGCGCAGCGGGCTGGTCGATGATGCGATGGGCACGGCGGGTGAAGTCGGCGAAGGCGATGCGCGCGATTAATCCGGAATCTCGCCGTTTTCGCGCAGGACCACACCTGCGAGATAGAGCGAGCCTGCGATCAGCACGATCTCCCTGCGTGCGGTCGCGACGTTTAGTGCTCGCAGCGCTTCAACCACGTCGCGGGCGAAGGTCGGCTGCGGGATCACCGGGATCGCGCTGAAAGCAGAGGGCTCGTGGCAGGCATGGCCCGGAACGGGCACCACGGTCACGCTCGCCAGCCGCTCCCGCAGCGGTTCGAGCAGGGCTGCAGGATTCTTGTTTGACAGCATGCCGATGACGAGGTGGATTCGCGCATCGATCCTGTCGAAATGGCGGGCGAGCGCCTGCCCTGCGTCCAGGTTGTGTCCGCCGTCGAGCCAGCAGGGTGTGTCGGGCGGGAGCAGTTCGGTGAGTGGGCCTGGCTGCAGGCGCTGCAGGCGCGCGGGCCAATGGGCGCGGTGCATCGCTTCCGCCAGGGCCGTAGTCGGCACGGGAACGGCGTTCTGGTGGCGTAGCATGGCGATGGCGAGGCCCGCGTTGGTGATCTGGTGCACGCCGGGCATGGCGGGGGCAGGCAGAGTGAGTGCCCCCTTAGCGTCTCGATAGACGAAACCTTCGGGTGCGTGGTTGACCGACCAGTCGCGCGTTCGCATGATGTGCGGCGCGCCTGCCAGCTTTGCTCGCCCGGCAATCGTCGCATTCATGGCGGGCGTGTAGTCGAGCGTCACCAGAGGGACGCCGGGCTTGGCGATCCCGGCCTTTTCGAAGGCAATGCGGGCCAGCGGATCGGCGGGAACACCCTCGTCCGGTGCCAGCAGGAACGCCTCGTGGTCAATTCCTAGCGAGGCGATGCCACAGGCCGTAGGTGTTTCGATCACATTGGTTGCATCGAAACGGCCGCCAAGCCCTACTTCGATCACGCAGGCATCGGCTGGCGCGCGTGTGAAGGCGAGGAAAGCCGCGGCGGTGGAGACTTCGAAGAAGCTGGCGCCGATTCCGGCCGTTTCGGCAGCATCGAGGACTTCGGCCAATAGGTCAGCCAGCATGGCATCACTGACCAGTTCTCCGGCCACGCGGATGCGCTCGTTGAAGCGTACCAGATGCGGGCTGGTGAAGACATGCACGGTCTTGCCCGCCGCCTCCAGCGCGGCGCGCAGGAAGGCGCAGGTCGAGCCCTTGCCGTTGGTGCCCGCCACATGGAAAACGGGCGGCAGGTCCCGCTGCGGGTTGCCGAGGCGGTCCAGCAGGGCGCGGACCGTGTCGAGACCGATGCGACCCTGCGGCACGGACAGCGCGCCCAGACGATCTAGCTGGGCCTGCACGCGCGGATCGTCGG
Source organism: Novosphingobium album (ex Hu et al. 2023) (assembly GCF_022832385.1). Taxonomy (GTDB): domain Bacteria; phylum Pseudomonadota; class Alphaproteobacteria; order Sphingomonadales; family Sphingomonadaceae; genus Novosphingobium; species Novosphingobium album. The sequence continues at coordinate 112,977 of NZ_JALHLE010000001.1, read as the reverse complement.
ACACCGCAAAGTCGGACGGCCGCGTCATGGGGCGCTCAGCGTGCGGAATGCACCGCTTCGGCGAGGGCCGAGGTCAGTTCCTTGAGCGGACCGGCGGCCTTGTCGCCATGCTGCTTGATCAGATCGACGAAAGCCGAGCCGACCACGACGCCGTCCGCCACCCTGGCGATCTTGCTCGCCTGTTCAGGCGTGCGCACACCAAAGCCGACCGCGACGGGGATGTCCGAAGCGGCCTTGAGTCTGGCAACCGCATCCTCGATCGAGGCCTGCGCGGCTTGCTGCATGCCGGTGATCCCCGCGACCGAGACGTAGTAGAGGAAGCCCGACGAGCCTTCGAGCACGGCGGGCAGCCGTGCGGCATCGGTGGTCGGGGTCGCAAGGCGGATCAGCGATACGCCCGCGTCGCGCAGGGCCGGGCCAAGTGCGGCGTCTTCCTCGGGCGGAATGTCGACGCAGATCACGCCGTCCACGCCTGCCTTCTGGCATTCGGCGGCGAACCATTCTGGGCCGCGGATCGTCATCGGGTTGGCATAGCCCATCAGCACCAGCGGCACGTGCGAGTGGCGCGCGCGGAACTCGGTGGCCATGCGGAAGATGTCGGCCGTGCGCGTGCCCTTGCCGAGGCTGCGGATATTGGCTTCCTGGATCGCCGGGCCGTCGGCCATGGGATCGGTAAAGGGCATCCCCAACTCGATCACATCGGCGCCACCTTCGACGAGCGCGTCGAGATTGGCGGCGGTGTCGCCGTCCCCCCCGGTGATGAAGCAGACAAGAGCGGGGCCTTTGGCAAAGGTGGTTTCGAAGCGGGTCATTCGCTGTCTTTTCGTTCCACGACAAGGATGCGGGCTGGGCCACGCGGATGCGCGACGTGTTCATCGCCGGGTTCGACGCTGACACCGTCACCGGCTTCCAGCCTCAGGATGTTTTCCTGGCCATTCTCGCGCACGTGCATGTCCACGCATCCATCCAGGACAGTAAACACTTCCCGTCCGGTGTTGGCGTGCCAGCGATAAGGCTGATCCGTCCAATGGAGCTTGACGGTGACGTCTTCAAAATCGGCGAGCAGGACGCTGCCCCAGGCTTGTTCGGCGACAAATTCCGAGGCGCGAAATTTCTTCACAATTCCACCCCAAGTGCGTCGGCGACGGTGAAGATGTCCTTGTCTCCGCGTCCCGACACATTGACGACGAGGATCTTGTCCTCATCCATTTCGGCAGTGACCTGGGGCAGGGCGGCCAGGGCGTGTGCGCTTTCGAGCGCTGGGATGATACCCTCCAGCGAGCAGCACAGCGTGAAGGCTTCCAGCGCCTGATCGTCGGTGATCGGCACGTAGCGGACGCGGCCGCTTTCGTAGAGCCACGAGTGTTCGGGGCCGATGCCCGGATAATCGAGACCCGCGCTGATCGAGTGGGCCTCGGTGATCTGGCCGTCCTCGTCCTGCAGCAGATAGGTCTTGTTGCCATGAAGGATGCCGGGGCCGCCGCCGGTGAGGCTGGCCGCGTGCTGGCCGCTCTCGATGCCGTGCCCGGCCGCCTCGATCCCGGTCATGGCGACATCGGGATCGTCGAGGAACGGGTGGAACAGGCCGATCGCATTGGAGCCGCCGCCCACGGCCGCCACCAGCATGTCGGGCAGGCGGCCTTCCTTTTCCATGATTTGTTCGCGCGTTTCCTTGCCGATCACGCTCTGGAAGTCGCGGACCAGCTCGGGGTAGGGGTGCGGGCCCGCTGCGGTGCCGATGATGTAGAAGGTGTCGTGGACGTTCGCGACCCAGTGGCGCAGCGCGTCGTTCATCGCGTCCTTGAGCGTCATCGCACCGCTCTTTACCGGGATGACTTCGGCGCCGAGCAGCTTCATGCGGAAGACGTTGGGCTTCTGCCGCTCGACGTCGGTTGCGCCCATGAAGATCTTGCATTCGAGGCCAAAGCGCGCGGCGACCGTGGCCGTGGCCACGCCGTGCTGGCCCGCGCCGGTTTCGGCGATGATCTTGGTCTTGCCCATGCGCAGGGCGAGCAGGATCTGGCCGATGCAGTTGTTGATCTTGTGCGCGCCGGTGTGATTGAGCTCTTCGCGCTTGAAGTAGATCTTCGGGCCCTTCCCGGCGGGAGCGGCCTCGCGGAAGTGCTCCGTCATGCGCGGGGCATAATAGAGCGGGCTCGGGCGGCCGACGAAATCCTTCATCAGCGCGTCGAACTCGGCCCAGAATGCCGGATCGTCCTGAGCCTTGCGGTATTCCTTCTCGAGATCGAGAATGAGCGGCATCAGCGTTTCCGCGACATATCGTCCGCCGAACTGGCCGAAGTGGCCGGAGTCGTCGGGCAGCGAGCGCAGGCTGTTCACAGGCGGTTGGGCAGTCATGTCCGCGCGCTTGGCAGAGGGTCCGACGCTTGTCCAGAGCGGCTTTGTACAGTCCGGCAAGCCAGCCGCCGTGCGGTGGCCGCAGGCCATGCTCCGGATGTCTTTCCTTTGCCTGCAACCGTCTCATCTGGGGCTTGACTGAGGAGCGCTGCGAGCTCCCTTTCCAGATACTGAACAGTAACAATGAAATGCGTCGAAATGACGGAAATTATCGTTTAAATGCAAATATTTCATCATTGTCATCAATTGTCATAATGGCGCAGAGATTTGCCTCGAAATGGCCTCGATTGGTTCACTTGGCGGCAAGCGTGGCGGGCCTAGCCGGATGGTGTCCTGGTGATCCGGGATAACAATCTGGAGTATCGAATATGCGTATTGCCATCGTCTCGCTTGCCGCGGCTGCCGCGGCCGTGCTGGCCACTCCGGCACTTGCCAATGAGACCCGCGTGGAGACTCGCGGCGGCGTCATCTGGAATAACGGAGATACAGAAGCGATCGCGGGCATTGCCGCCGGTTACGACTACGATCTCGGCGACAAGTTCTTCGCGGGTGTTCAGGGTTCGGCAGACAAGGTTCTGACCAGCAACACCCGCGTTACCTGGGGTGTGGGTGGCCGCGTCGGTGCCAAGGTTCTGCCCACGACGAAGGCCTATGCCCTGGCCAGCTGGCAGTCCAAGTCCTGCCGATACTGCAACAGCGCCGTCGGCGTTGGTGGCGGTCTGCAGCAGGATCTCGGTTCGCGCTACTTTGTGAAGGCCGAATACCAGCATCTGCTGGTCGGTGATAACACCCCGGACGCCGACCTCGGTCTTGTCGGTCTGGGCGTGAAGTTCTGATCCGGTACACCGAGTCCGGAAAAGGAGGGCGGTCCGCTTCATGCGGGCCGCCTTTTTTATGCGGCGCGCACGGCCGTGCAGAAGGCGGCGATCCTGTCGAGGTCTTTCATGCCCGGCGCGCTTTCCACGCCTGAGGATGTATCGACCAGCGGTGCCCCGGTAAGAGCGATGGCATGGCCGACATTCCCGGCTGTCAGGCCCCCGGCAAGGCCCCATTTGAGCGGGCCGTTCCAGTGCGCGACGAGGCTCCAGTCGAAGCTGAGCCCCATGCCGCCGGGGAGGGCTCCGGTCGGCGTCTTGGCATCGAACAGCATGAGGTCGGCGGCACCGGCATAGGCATGAGCGCGCGCCACATCACCGATGCTGGCGATGGCCATGGCCTTCCAGACGGGAATCCCGAAGCGCGAGCGAAGCTGCGCGGCGCGTTCGGGCGTTTCCCTGCCGTGCAACTGCAACACGTCGAGCCCGGCGGCATCCACGGCTTCGGCGATTGTGGAATCATCGGCATCGACGAAGAGCCCCACGCGCCTGATGCGGCCCTGCGCACGGGCGCCGAGGTCGGCGGCCTGCGTGGGCGAGACATTGCGCGGACTTCTGGCGAAGAACACGAAGCCGGCATAGTCGGCTCGTGCCCGGATCGTCGCTTCCAGTGCTTCGGGTGTGCTGATGCCGCAAATCTTGATCGCCGGTGTTGGCATCGGTGCGTTCTCGCCTAGATTGCGGTCCGCACGTTCGAGAGAGGGACCGGGATGAACCGTCTGGCGCGCTATCTAATGTTATTCGCGGCCGCTGCAATGCTTGGCGGGTGCGGCGTGAAGCAGTCCTTTCAGGATGCGTCCGCCGAAGTCGGTCAATTCCATGCGGCTCTGGATGCCGGGCAATGGCAAGGCCTGTGGACCAACGGCGATCCCGAACTGCACAAGGCGACCACGCGCGACCGCTTTGGCAAGCTGCTCGATGCCGTCCACCGCAAGCTGGGCACGGTCAGGGGCAGCAAGCAGGTAGGCTGGAACGCCGAGGCCACCACCGGCGGCACATTCCTGACCCTGACCATGCAGACGACGTTCGAGAAGGGGACCGGCACCGAGCAGTTCGTCTACCGCAAGGGTGACGGGGGCAAGCTCACGCTGATGGGGTACGACATCCAGTCGCAGGAAATGATGCTGAACTGAGAAGCTCTCAGGGCGCCAGTTCGAACCTTACGTTGAGGTTGACCTGAACGTCCACTTCACCTGCCGCAACCGGAGAAGGGGCTGCCTCGGCCATCATTCTCTTGGCAGCGGTGACCGTGATCCGCGGGCTGTAGCCCCCCGATTCGGTGATCGAGAGGATGCGGACGACGTGCAACCCGGCTGCCTGTGCATAGAGGTCGGCGCGGCGGCGGGCCTCCTTCACGGCGGCCGTGCGCGCTTCGTCCTGTGCTGCTTCGGGCTGTGACAGTGTGAATTCCGGGCCGTTGACCTGATTGGCTCCAGTCGAAACAAGAGCGTCAATCACCTTGCCGTAGTCGTCCAGCTTGCGCTGGCGCACGCTGACCTGATTGCTGGCTTCGTAAGACACGATCCGGCGCTGTTCGTCGCTATAGCTGCCGTCGGGTTGACGCACTGGTTGCGAATAGACGGGGTTGATCGAAAGGTTGCGGGTCTGGATGTCCTTGTCGGCAATTCCGGCCCGCTTGAGCGCTGCAAAGACCTTGTTCATCCGCGCGGCGTTTTCCGCCAGCGCGGCGCTTGCAGTCTGGCCGCGCGTCGTGACGCCGGCTGAGAAGGTTGCCATGTCGGGTTCACGGGTCGAAGTGCCTTGCGCATCGATGGCCAGCAGAGTGTGGCCCTGTTCCATCAGCACCGAAGCGGCAGTCTGCGCGGAGGCGGCGCCGGGCGCGGCCAGCGGCAGGGCAAGCGCCAGGGCGCAGGCAAGTCTCTTCGATGTCATCGGGCATCCTCCTTTGTCACACTCTGACCAACGGTCTGGAATGCATGAGGTTGCCGCAGGCTGAACCCGGGATCAGAGCGTCGCTTCGATGGCCTTTGCTGCGGCCAGCGGATCTTCCGCGCGGCTGATCGGGCGGCCGATCACCAGCACGCTGGCGCCTGCGTCGCGAGCCTGGCGCGGAGTGACGATGCGTTTCTGATCGCCGTTGCCACCTTCTGCGGGACGCAGCCCGGGAACGACGAAGTATCCGTCCTTCCACTGCTTGTGGATCGCGCCGACTTCGTGGCCCGAGCACACGATGCCGTCGAGCCCGGCCGAATGGGCCAGGTCGGCGAGGCGGAGAGCCTGCTCTGCCGGATCGGCCTTCACGCCGATGGCGGTGAGATCGTCGTCATCGAGGCTGGTCAGAACGGTGACGGCGACAACCTTGGTGTTCTCGCCTGCGGCTGCCTTGGCATCCTCCATCATCGCGCGTCCGCCTGCGGCATGGACCGTGACGATCGCCGGTTCGAGCACATGGATCGCCTGCATCGCGGCAGCCACGGTGTTCGGAATGTCGTGGAGCTTGAGATCGAGGAATATCGGCAGGCCAAGCTTGTGGAGTTCGTGCACGCCGTGGTGGCCATGGGCGCAGAAGAATTCGAGCCCCAGCTTGATCCCGCCGATATGGCCCGCGACCTTTCGAGCAAGCGCCTCGGCGGAGTCGAGGCGGGGCAGGTCGAGAGCAAGAAAGACGGGATTGTGGTTCATTGGTTCAGGCTTCCGGAGAGCTTGGGGTTGAAGACGCTTCAAGCGGCGTTGCTCCCGTTGTGGAGGGGCTGTCGGGGCGCGCATTGATCGAGGGCATGGAACTGGCCCTGAGCGAATTTTCGAGGCTGGCGATCCGCCGGCTCATCCGCCAGCGCACGGCGCGCAGGTAGAGCCAGGGCGGGGCCATGCCGAGCAGGAAGAACAGCAGGGCGACAATGCCCACCGGCCATTCGAAATGAACGTAGTTGCCGTCTTCGAGCGGCCACAGGTTCACCGGCACCTTCGTCCAGTTCATGGCGATGAACGCCACCAGGATCGCGGTCAGCGCGATCCAGGCGACTGTGCGGATGATCTGCATTCTTCCTCCTGCTCTTTCTCCGGGGGAATGGCCGGATGCTAGGCGCGAATCGGAGGCAAGGGAAGAGAGGGGGCGTAGTTCACGCCCCGAACACCCGGTCGAAGATCGTGTCGACGTGCTTGAAGTGGTAATCGAGGTTGAACTTCTCCTCGATCGTTTCCGCGCTCAGCGCGGCGGCGACATCGGGGTCGGCCTTGAGCAGTTCCATGAGGCTCAGCTGACCGTCCGATTCCCACACCTTCATCGCGTTGCGCTGGACGAGACGGTAGCTTTCGTCGCGCGACAGACCGGCCTGCGTCAGGGCCAGCAGCACGCGCTGTGAGTGAACGAGGCCGCCCATGCGGTCGAGGTTCTTCTGCATGCGCTCGGGATAGACGAGCAGCTTGTCGATCACGCCGGTGAGGCGCGCCAGCGAGAAATCGAGCGTGATGGTGGCGTCCGGACCGATGAAGCGCTCGACCGAGGAGTGCGAGATATCGCGCTCGTGCCACAGCGCTACGTTCTCCATCGCCGGCATGGCGTAGGAGCGGATCATGCGCGCCTGCCCGGTGAGGTTCTCGGTCAGCACCGGATTGCGCTTGTGCGGCATGGCCGACGAGCCCTTCTGGCCGGGTGAGAAGTATTCCTCGGCCTCCAGCACTTCGGTGCGTTGCAGGTGGCGGACTTCGACGGCAAGGCGCTCGATCGAGCTGGCAATGACGGCGAGCGTCGCGAAGAACATCGCGTGGCGGTCGCGCGGGATGACCTGCGTCGAGACCGGCTCGATCACCAGTCCCATCTTGTCCGCGACATAGACTTCGACAGCTGGATCGACATTGGCGAATGTGCCGACCGCGCCGGAAATCGCGCAAGTGGCGACTTCTTCGCGCGCGGCGATCAGGCGCTTCTTCGCGCGGGCGAATTCGGCATAGGCCTCGGCCAGCTTGAGGCCGAAGGTCACCGGCTCGGCGTGGATGCCGTGGCTGCGGCCGATGCAGGGAGTGTACTTGTGCTCCTCGGCCCGGCGCTTGATCGCGGCGAGCAGGTCATCGAGGTCCGCAAGCAGGATGTCCGCCGCGCGTACGAGCTGAACATTGAGCGTGGTGTCGAGAACGTCGGAGCTGGTCATGCCCTGGTGCATGAAGCGCGCTTCCGGGCCGACCTGTTCGGCAACCCAGTCGAGGAAGGCGATCACGTCGTGCTTGAGCACGGCTTCCTTGGCATCGATCGCGGCGACGTCAACTTTCGGGCTGGTTGCCCACCAGTCCCACAGGGCCTTGCCGGCGCTCGCGGGCACGGTGCCCATCTCGCCCATCTTGACGGCGGCATGCGCTTCGATCTCGAACCAGATGCGGTAGCGGGCTTCCGGTTCCCAGATCGCGGTCATCGCGGGGCGGGCGTAGCGGGGGACCATGTTCGACTCCTTTTGCGTTCCGCGCGAGCCGCTAGGGGGCACGGACGCGGAAGGCAAGAGGGAGCGGTCCTTTAGCGATGCCCGCGTGCGCGGATCAGAGCGGCCAGATGATGGGGATCATGATCAACGTGGTGATTGACACAATCAAGGTCAGCGGGAAGCCGTAGCGGTAGAAGTCGGTAAACTTGTATCCGCCCGCACCATAGACCAGCGTGTTGGTCTGGTAGCCGATCGGGGTGAGGAAGCTGGCGGACGCCGCGAACATCACCGCCACGGCGAACGGGCGCGGATCGGCGTGGAGGGCATGGGCCAGGCTGATGCCGATCGGCGTTACAACTACCGCGACCGCGTTGTTGGTCACCAGCTCGGTCAGCACCAGACTGAGCACATAGATGGCAACCAATGCCGCGAAAGGTCCCATGGTGCCCAGCCAGGGCGTGGCCAGTCCGACGACGGCTTCGACCATGCCGGTCTTTTCCAGGGCCGTGCCGATCGAGAGCATGGCGACGATCAGCGCTATGATCCGCCAGTCGACGGACTTGAACGCTTCCTCCGGTTCCACGCAGCGCATTCCCAGCACGACTGCCACGCCCAGCACTGCAAGGCCTGTCAGTGGCATCACGTCGAATGCTGCGGCAATCACGATGCCCAGCATCGTGCCGACCGCGATCCACGCCTTGTTCCGGCGGAAGCCGCGCGCGGTGGGCTCGGCGATATTGACCAGTTGCTGGTCTTCGACAAGGCGGCGCAGGTCTTCGGGCGCACCTTCCATCAGAACGGTATCGCCCACCTGCAGGGGCACGGTCTCGTAGCGTTCCTCGAGATTGGTGCCCTTGCGGTGCAAGGCGATGGGATAGACGCCGTAGCGGCGGCGCAGGCGCAGGTCCGCCAGAGTGTGGCCGATCATTTCCGCGCCGGGCGCGAGCAGGGTCTCGACCATGACCGAATTGCGGGTCGAAAGCTGGACGAGGTGCGGATCGGTGGTGGAAGCGGCGGTCAGGGCGTGCTGGCCATGCTCCTTGATCGTGATGACGTCACTGGCCGACGTGCGCATGACCAGAATGTCGCCTTCTTCCAGCGGGTACCGGCTGAAATCGCGCCGCAGGGACTTGTCGCCGCGCAGCACGTCAACAAGGCGGCGCTCGGGCCGGGCGAACAGGTCGATTTCACGCGGGTCCTGGCCGATGTAGGGCGATCCGGCCTCGATAAAGACCGAAACGACGAAGCGTTTGTTGTCGCTTGCAGACGAAAGGCCGGCCACGGTGTCGCGCACGGGAAGCAGCCGGTGCGACAGGGTGAGCCAGATGACGCCCGTCACCGCGACGATCAGGCCGACCGGGGCGATTTCGAAGATCGAGAAGGGGGCGAGACCGGCCTTGCGGGCTACACCATCGACGAGAATGTTGGTCGAGGTACCCAGCAGCGTTACCGTGCCGCCCAGCACTGCGGCAAAGGATACCGGCATCAGGATCTTGGACGGAGAGATGCCCAGTTCCTTGGCCAGCGTCATGCCGACCGGGATCATCATCATCACGAGCGGCGTGTTGTTCGTAAAGGCGGACATTGCCGCGATCACTGCCAGAAAGACGGCAATCGAGAACACCGGGCGGGTCTTGCCGATGCCGGTGATGCGCATCGCCAGAAAATCGAGTGCACCGGTGCGAACCATCGCGGAAGAGATGATGAACATGCACACGATCGTCAGCGGGGCCGGGTTCCCCATGGCGGCAAGAACGTCGTCTGTCGCAATGATACCCAGCACGAGCAGGACGGCGACCAGCACCAGTGCGACGACTTCGGGAGCAGCCAGCTCGAATGCAAAAGCCAAAAACAGAAGGAGCAGCAGTACGCCCATCACGGCAGGTGAACTGGCGGCGAGTCCTTCGATCATTGTTCTTGCTGCCCTTTCCCCGGTTTGGCGCATGTGCAGGCGTGTGGAGTTAGCGGGAATTGCAAGCTGTGCAAGTCTGATTTGTCTATAGAAAAGATTGACAATATGAAAGTTGATCTAAAATATCATTATTATCAATATATTAAATGTTCTTCATGACGGGCCATGTGAAGATTTTGGTGCGTTCGTCGGTCATTTTTCCTTCCGGCGAAAAGCTGCGCTCGACGATCGTACCACGGCCTTCGCGAGAGATCGCTACTACCGTGCTGCAGCGGGTGCCATAGCTGTCGTCGCGGATAAAGACAGGTGCGAAACGCGTTTCGGGGCCATGATCCGGACGGTCGGGGTCGATGGCAGGCGTCTCGTCGCGCAAGCTGTCCAGCAGCGCTGAACAGTCTTCGGTCCCATTTGCGAGCCATTGTTCGATCGCCTGTTCGACCTGCAGGGTCTTGGGCCAGGGCACATCGAAGCCGCCGTTCGAAAGACCGTGAATGCCCGGTATCAGGCGCCTGCGTTCCAGTTCGGGGTGGTTGGTGAGGAACCATGCGCTTCCCGCCTCCACATGCACCAGATTGAACGGATTCATGGCCGCCATGCCGGTCGGCTCGTGCCCGGTGAGCAGGTCGGTAACCAGCCGTCCGCGAGACGGACGGCCGGGTTGCGGGCCTTCGGGGACGCGATAGTTTGTGACAAGCGCGAAGCGGCCTTGTCCGGTCACGCCCAGCCAGGTGCCGCCTCCGGTCAGATCGGTCCCCGCAAGGATGCCGGATCCGTCTGTCCAGCGCGACAAGGGAGCGGAAGGGCGGGCGTGGAATTCGTCGCGATTGCCTGCACAGACGAGCAGCCAGTCAGAATCCGTATCCCATGCGACGGCAGCGACACACATCAGATCAGGCCCTTCGTCCGCAGGCTGACATGGCCTTCGCGCCCGATGATGACGTGATCATGGACGGTGATTCCCAGCAGGCGACCCGCTTCGGCAATGCGGTTGGTGATCTCGATGTCTGCGCGGCTGGGTTGGGGCGAGCCCGACGGATGATTGTGAACCAGAATTAGCGCAGTTGCTCCGATATCCAGAGCGCGCCGGATCACTTCGCGTGGATGGATGGCTGCCTCGTCGATTGAGCCTTCCCCTACGAGGTCATCCAGAATGAGCATGTTCTTGGCGTTGAGATAGAGTACCCGTACGCGCTCGACGGTCAGGTGCGCCATGTCGATCGTCAGGTAGTCGATCAGCGCTTGCCATGAACCGATCACGGGAGCTTCGCGTACTGTCTCGCGGGCCATGCGCGTGGCTGCGACACGGACGATCTGGAGCGCCGCTGTCGTTGCTTCACCCATGTCGGGATGTCCCGCCAGCGTACGTGGATCGGCCTGGAGAACGCCTGCAAGCGAACCGAACCGCTGCAGGAGACTGCGCGCCAGCGGTTTCATGTCCCGCCGAGCGACCGCCTGTGCGAGCAGCAGTTCTATCACTTCGTGATCTGCCAGTGCATCGAGCCCGCCTTCGAGAAGGCGCTTGCGGAGCCGTTTGCGGTGGCCACTGGGATCGTTTGCGGAATCGACGGGGCGCTGCGCAGGTGCGGCGCGTTCATCAAAGAGTGGGGCGTCGTCTGTCATAGCGTGCACAAACAATTGCCTTTCCCGCGCGGCCAGCGCAAGTGATGGAGCGGATGGCGCAAGAGCAGGACCAGTCGACCGGGGCCGATTTCGTGGCCGGTGAAGCGAGCGTGCCACCTGCGCGCCGCGTGCGCTGGCGCGTCTGGATGATGACCGCTGCCGTCGTGCTGCTGATCGCGCTGGGCCTCGCCTGGGCCATGCGCAAGGAGATTGCCGACAATGTGATTGCCGGGCAGCTCGATTCGCTGGGCCTGCCTGCGCACTACGAGATCGTGTCGATCGGTCCTTCCGAGCAGGTGGTCCGCAATCTGGTGATCGGCGATCCCGATGCGCCCGATCTGACCGTGGAGGAAATCCGCGTCGCCACACGGCTTGACTGGGGCCTGCCCGGCATTGGGCGGATCACGGTAGTGCATCCGCGCCTCTACGGTGCGTTACGCGGCGGCAAGATGAGTTTCGGCACGCTCGACAAGGCGCTGTTTTCGGGAGAGGGTGGGCCATTCGAAATGCCCGATCTCGATGTCGCGATTGAGGATGGCCGCGCTCTGATCGAAAGCGATTATGGCCGCATCGGCGCCAAACTCGATGGGGCGGGCGCCCTGCGCGGCGGCTTTGCCGGGGAACTGGCCGCGATAGCGCCCAAGTTCGCGGTCGAAGGTTGCGCGGCCGGGCAGGTCAGCCTCTACGGCAAGGTTACGGTTGCGTCGCTCAAGCCGCGCTTCGAAGGTCCGGTGCGGCTCAAGGAACTCACCTGTCCGGATGCAGCTGTGCGGCTGGTGCAGGCCGGGTTGCAACTTGATGTCACTTTAGACAAGGCGCTTGATGGCGGGGAGGGCAAGCTGGGCTTGCGTGCCCGCGAAGGGCGCTACGGGGAAAACCGTCTGGGGGAGGCATCGGGGACGGCGCATGTCACCTACCGCGACGGCGGATTCAACGTTCGCTATGATCTTGCCGCGAGCGGCCTTGATATGCCGCAGGCGCGTTTCGCCAGCCTATCGTTCGACGGCCGTGCGCGCTTGGCCGGGGGGCTGGCGCGCTTCGACATCGACGGAGACCTTGGCGGCAAGGGCATTGCTCTTGGTCCGGAACTCGACAGCTCTCTGGCAGGTATCCAGCAAGCAGGAGAAGGGACGCTCCTCGCTCCACTGGCGGCGCAGGCGCGGGCTGCACTGCAGCGGGAAACGCGCGGCAGTTCACTGACCGCCAACCTGATCTTGCGCCGGACCGAGGAGGGCTACAGCCTGGTAGTGCCGCGCGGTGCGCTGCGGGGCGGCAGCGGAGCCTCACTGGTGACATTGTCTCGGGTCCAGGCGATGTTCGGGGCGCAGGGGCTTCCGCTCGTGACTGGAAGTTTCGCGACTGGCGGTCGCGGGTTGCCGCGGGTTTCGGGACGCATGGAAAGCGGCGCCGATGGACGGCTGGCGATGCATGTCAGCATGCCCGCATACAGTGATGGCGCGAATAGCCTGTCGTTGCCGCAGCTGGCGATGGTGCAGGACGCGGGCGGTGCATTGCGGTTTACCGGGCAGGCTGAACTCACCGGCGATTTGCCGGGCGGACGGGCCGGCAATCTGATTGTCCCTGTGGAAGGCTTGTGGGCCGCGAACGGTGATCTTTCGCTCTGGCCGCGCTGCACGCAGGTCGCCTTCCATGAGCTTCAGTTCGCCAATCTGACGCTCGACCGCCGCAGCCTGTCTGTTTGTCCGGCGGATGATGGCGCGATTGTCCGCGGGCGCAGCGGCGTGTTCCGGATTGCTGCTGGTGTGGCCGCGCTGGACTTGTCCGGCCGCCTCGGTGAAACGCCGGTCAGAATTGCAAGCGGACCGCTGGGGTTTGCGATGTCCGGGGCTGGGCCGGGCACGGTAAAGGCCAGTGCGCTGAAGGTCGATCTTGGGCCTGCAGCGGGTGCGTCGCATTTTGCGGTCAGCGATCTGGAGGCCCGCGTCGGCCAGGATGTGGGCGGCACATTCACCGACGCCGATGTGCGCCTCTATGCCGTGCCGCTGGATTTGCTCAAGACCGGTGGCGCCTGGCATTACTCCAAAGGCGTCCTGACGCTTGATGGAGCCCATTTCACACTGGTGGACCGTCAGCAGGTCGCCCGCTTCAATCCGATGATCGCGCGCGATGCGACGCTGCGCCTGAAGGACAATGTGATTACCGCCCAGGCTCTCGTGCGCGAGCCCGAGAGCGATCGCGAGGTGGTGAGGGCAGATATCGTCCATGATCTGGCCACCGCCGGGGGGCATGCCGATCTGACGGTCGATGGCCTGCGATTCGACGACAAGCTCCAGGCCGATACGCTTTCCACGCTGGCGCTTGGCGTGGTGTCCAACCTGGAAGGTTCGGTCGATGGTACCGGGCGCATCGACTGGAATGAAAAGGGCGTGACCAGTCACGGCCGCATCGTCACAGCCGGAATGGACTTCGCAGCGCCGTTCGGTCCGGTGAAGGGGCTATCCGGGCAAGTGGTCTTCACCGATCTGCTCGGTTTCGTTACCGCGCCGGACCAGAAGCTGCACCTCGCCTCGATCAATCCCGGCATCGAAGTGACGGACGGCATCATGTCGTTCGAGATGAAGCCCGACTATTTCCTGCAGATCAACGGTGCGAGGTGGCCCTTCATGAACGGCACGCTGACGCTGGAGCCGGCGCACATGAAGATCGGTGTGGCTGAAACGCGCTATTACACCCTCAAGGTCGTGGGGCTGGATGCATCCACTTTCGTGCGCCACCTCGACATGTCGAACCTCAACGCGACGGGCGTCTTTGATGGCGAACTGCCGCTGATTTTCGACGAGAACGGCGGGCGGATCGAAGAAGGGCATCTCGTGTCGCGTCCGCCGGGCGGCAACGTCGCTTATGTGGGCGAACTGACCTACAAGGACTTGTCTGCCATGGGGAATTTTGCCTTTGACATGCTCAAGTCGGTCGATTTCAAGCGCATGGAAATTTCGCTGGGTGGTACGCTTGCGGGTGAGATCATCACCCGCGTGAGTTTCAACGGTATCAGTCAGGGGATCGGCGCCAAGCAGAACTTCCTGACGAAGCAGGTCGCCAAACTGCCGATCCGCTTTGTGCTCAATATCAAGGCGCCGTTCTTTAGCCTGTTTGCGCCGCTGCGCTCGCTTTACGATCCGAATTACGTGGTGGATCCGCGCACGCTCGGCCTGATCGGGACAGACGGCCGGATCAAGGCCGCGGCGCAGCCCGGCGTGCCCGCTATCGCCATTCAGCCTTCAGTCAGTGAGAAGACCCCATGATCCCACCTGAATTGACCGGAGGCATTCCGGCTGCAACAACCCTGGCCATGAAAGGGCGGGGTGACATGACGCTGCAGCAGGAAGGGCAAAGGTCCGGCAGGCGCGCCGTTCGCGTCGGCAGGGTGCTGATGGCTGCGCTGGCGGTCGGAATTCTCGGGGGCTGCGTCAACGTCTCGGCGCCCGACAAGCCGATCGTGATCGAGCTCAACATCAACATCCGCCAGGAAGTGGTTTATCGTCTTGACGCGCAGGCGGCCAAGACGATTGAGGAGAACAAGGACATTTTCTGATGACCAGGTTGTCTATCAAGAGTTTCAAGGCGGCCGGAATGGCCGTTGCCGCCGCACTGCTTGCAACCGGTGGCATTGCGGTCCACGCGGAAGGGCGTAGCCCCGAATATGCCGCTGCCCGTGCCGCCGGACAGGTGGGCGAACAGCAGGACGGCTATCTCGGCGTGGTTGGCAGCCAGTCTCAGGCCGTTGTCGCGATGGTGCGCGATCTCAACAACAAGCGCCGCGCAGTCTACACCGATGGCGCTGCTGCCTCGAAGAGCACCGTGCAGGAATACGCAACGGCTACCGCCTGCCGCCTGCTGGCGGATACCAAGCCGGGGGAAAAGTATCAGGCGCCCGACGGCTCCTGGCAGACCCGCGGTGCATCGCTGCCGCTGCGCCCATCCGGCTGTAAGTAGGCGGAACGAAAAAAAAACGGCGAAAGGCATCGTTTGATTCGGAAAAGGGGCCGGCAGCACGTGAATGTCCGGCCCTTTTTTGTACCGTATCGCCAATGCGGTATCGGGAACGACCAATCCTGCGCCAAAGCCCGCGCAGTGGCTTGCGGGCCGCAGTGCAGTGCCAAGAGTTGCAGTGCGGCACGAGGCAAGGTTGACTCGCGAAAAGGTGCAACCTAAGGGGGCGGCGCCCTCGGCGGGTAGCCGTTGAACGCGTCAATCGTTCCTGTGTGACAAGAGGAGCCTGACTTGAACGACGAGCCGCCTGCCCGAGACCCTGTTGGCGAGGATGCGCGGATCGATGCGCTCGATGAAAGGCTGAAGGCCCTTCGCGAGCGCGAAGAGAAGCGCAACCGGCCGGTGGCAGGCGGGGAAACGGACGAGAATTATCGTGCCGGGAACCGCGTGCTGTCGGAATTGCTGGGGGGTATCGCGGGCGGCCTGTTCCTGGGGTGGTTGATTGATCACTTTGCCGGAACGTCGCCTTGGGGTCTGTTGGTGATGTTGTTCGTTGGGATCTTCATTGCCTTCAGGAACATAATCCGGATTTCGAACCGGCGCCCGGACTGACCCCCCGATATTTTACGGGGCGGGGGTGAGAAGGGGCGCTGCCGTTCAATTAGGCGACAGGGATATTCGCGTGGCAGCCGAAGGCAAGGTCGACCCGATGCACCAGTTCAGCATCCATCCGTTGTTCGGATCGGATAGCTGGAATATCGGTGGTTATAATATCGCGTTCACCAACAGCTCGCTGTGGATGGCGATCGCAACCGTCCTGCTGATCGTGTTCGTGGCCGGCGGCGCCAAGCGCCAGCTCGTGCCGGGACGCTGGCAGATGGCGGTGGAGACGTTCACCGGCTTCATTGATGGAATGCTGGCCGCGAACGTGGGGCCCAACGGCAAGAAGTATGTGCCCTACATTTTCTCGCTGTTCATGTTTATCCTGTTCGCCAACTTCCTCGGTCTTCTGCCGCTGGGTGTGTTCGGTCTCCATGCCTTCACCTTCACCAGCCACTTTTCGGCCACTGGCGTTCTTTCGATCCTGTCGTTCTCAATCGTGATCATCGTCGGTCTGGCCAAGCACAAGCTGCATTTCTTCTCGCTCTTCGTGCCGCACGGTACGCCTGTTCCGATGATCCCAGCCATCTTCGTGGTCGAGCTGATCTCGTTCCTGGTGCGTCCGTTCAGCCTCGGCCTGCGACTGTTCGTCGCGATGATGGCCGGCCACGTGCTGCTTGAAGTGCTTTCCAGCTTCGTGATCAGCTCGGGTAACGCCAGCCTTGGCCTCTTCGCAATCGCCGGCCTGCCCAGCTTCATCCTAATGATCGGTATCTGCGCTCTCGAGCTGCTGGTCGCCGGCATTCAGGCTTACGTTTTCGCTCTTCTCACTTGCGTCTATCTCAACGACGCCGAGAACCTTCACTGATCTTACCGTTCAATCGGGTTTACCAAAGGGAGTTTTTGAAATGGACGCAGAAGCTGCAAAGCTGCTTGGTGCTGGTTTCGCCGCTATCGGCGCTGGCCTCGCTTCGATCGGCGTGGGCAACGTTTTCGCCAAGTTCCTCGAAGGCGCGCTGCGCAATCCGGGCGCCGCTGACGCCCAGCAGGGCCGCCTGTTCATCGGCTTCGCCGGTGCCGAGCTTCTGGGCCTGCTTTCGTTCGTTATCGCCGCGCTGCTGATCTTCGCCTGATCGCTACGCGTTAACGACCGCTCCGGCCGTCCGAACCCTTTGGTGGGGCGGCCGGACGCGGGTCGTAAGAATTTTTACGGCCACTTCGAGACAGGGCTGACCCATGCCTCAGATCGCACAGCTTGCCGCGACGTATTCCAGCCAGATCTTCTGGATGCTGGTCTTCTTCGGCTTTACCTTCTTCGTCGTTGGGCGAGGCATGGTGCCGAAGGTGATGGAAACGGTTGCGCAGCGTGACAAGCAGATTGCCGACGACCTCTTCGCCGCGGAACGTGCCCGCAAGCAGGCGGACGAGGAAGAGGCTTCCTGGCGCGCGCGTGAAAACGCCAACCGCGCCGAGGCGCAGGCCCTGATCGCGGATGCGCGCGGCAAGGCTGCCGCCGCCACCGCGGACCGCCTTGCCGCGGCCCAGTCCGTCATCGACGGTACACTTGCCGCCGCCGAAAGCCGCATCGCTGAAGCGTGCCGCTCGGCTGCCGCCGAGATCGAGGACGTCGCAGCGGACGCAACGCGTGACATCGTCAGCCGCGTTGCCGGTCTTTCGCTCGATGACTCCGCCGTTCGTTCGGCAGTGAAGGAGAACCTGGTCCATGGCTGATGACGTTGCCGTTGAGCAGAGCATTGCCCACGAAGGTGCCGAAGCGGTTGGTGCAACTACCGCGCATGTAGAGCACCACGCTGAACCGGCGTTGCTCGGTGTCGCTCCGCCGGTTGCCATCGTCAGCGCGTCGATGATCGTGCTGCTGGCCATCGCTGTCTGGAAAGGACTGCCGGGGATGTTGAGCCGCGGTCTCGATTCCCAGATCGGCGAGATCAAGGCGCAGCTCGAAGAAGCGAAGGCCCTTCGTGCCGAGGCGGAAGCCCTGCGCAAGGAATATGCGGACAAGATCGCGAACGCCGAAAAGGACGCGGCCGCGATGATCGAGCATGCCCGTCACGAAGCCGAGGCGATTGTCGCCAAGGCCGAGAAGGACACGGCCGACGTGATCACCCGCCGCGAAAAGATGGCGCAGGACAAGATCGCTGCGGCTGAACTCGCTGCGGTCACCGAACTGCGCAACAAGGCTGCCGTGGCTGCTGCCGCCGCCGCCAAGGGCCTGATCGCCGCCAATCACTCCGCCGATGCCGACAAGGCGCTGGTGGACCAGGCCATCGCCGGGATCTGAATCCCGCCGCGTCGGCTGGTCGAAGAGACAGAAGAGCCTCCGTCGCATGACGGGGGCTTTTTCTTTTGCGCCTCTTTCTTCCGTTTTTGATCCAGATCTCTGGTTTTGTCCGGACGAAGGCCTAGGCTTGCTGCATTGCCCTTTTGGAGAGGTGATGCATGTTCGTGAAGCTGACCAGTGTCGATCGCACCCCGACCGTGATTAACGCGTCGCAGGTCACATTCATTTCACAGATATCGGAAGGCACGCGCATCCGTTTCGGCGAAGGACGCAGCGTCACTGTCGTCGAACCGCTCGAGGAAGTGATGAGCAGGCTCGACCGCACCCAATCGTTTCGAGAGACCTGAGAGCCCGGCCCGGGCAAGGGTGGTTTCAATGGCCGGCTGCCTCAGAAGTTGTCCTTGGCACTCCTGAGCGCCGCGAATGTCGCGATGGCATCGCCACCGCCCCAACGGGCCTGCATCGCCGGATCGTCGGCACGCAGGAAAGGGTTGGTCTTGAGTTCGCGTTCCAGCTTTGCTGGCACGGTCGGCAGACCCGCTTCGCGGCACTTTTTGATGTCCACGGCATAGGCGGCCAGATCGGCATTTTCCGGATCGGCGTGAAGGGCGAAGCGAAGGTTGGCCTGCGTGTATTCGTGCGCGCAGTAGAGCATCGTTTCCGCCGGCAGTGCCTTCAGCCGCTTGAGGCTGGTCCAGAACTGTTCCGGCGTGCCTTCGAACATGCGGCCGCAACCCAGCGCGAAGAGCGAATCTCCGACGAAGGCCATGCCCGCACCGGGCAGGTGGTAGGCGACATGGCCCAGGGTGTGTCCACCCACGTCGAGCACCATGCCTTTCCTGTCACCGATCGAGACGGTGTCACCCTGCTTCACCAGCCGGTCTGCCGCAGCAATCTTGGCTGCCTCGGCTGCTGGGGCCGTGATGCGGCAGCCAGTGACTGCCTTGATCGCCTCGTTACCGCCTGCGTGGTCGGGGTGCCAGTGGGTGTTCCAGATCTGCGTGATCTGCCAGCCCTTGTGACCGGCCTGCCTCAGGTATTCGTCGGCATCGGGCGTGTCGATGCAGACGGTCTCTTCGCTCACCGGGTCGTGGAGCAGGTAGCCGTAGTTGTCGGACAGGCAGGGGAACTGGTGGACTTCGAGCATGGGATCTCTCCTTGCCCGCCACTGTAGTCATGTTGCGGCAAAGCAAAAGCCCGCCCGGATTGCTCCGGGCGGGCCCTTGGTGATTTCGGTGTCCCGGAAGGGACGCGCAAGATCAACGGTTCTTGAGCGCCTCGCCGAGGATGTCGCCGAGCGACGCACCCGAGTCGGACGAACCGTACTGCTCCACGGCTTCCTTCTCTTCGGCCAGCTGGCGGGCCTTGACCGAGAAGTTCGGCTTCTTCGAACGGTCGAAGCCAGTGACCATGGCGTCGAGCTTCTGGCCGACCTGGAAGCGGTCCGGACGCTGCTCGTCGCGGTCGCGGCCGAGGTCCGAGCGCTTGATGAAGCCGGTCGCGCCATCGTCGCCAGCCTGAACTTCGAGGCCGCCATCGCGGACTTCGAGAACGGTGACGGTGACGACTTCACCGCGGCGCAGCGAGCTGCCGCTGGCCGTCGAAACGCCGCCGGCCGCCGGAGCGCCACGCTCGAGCTGCTTCATGCCGAGGCTGATGCGTTCCTTCTCGACGTCGACGTCGAGAACCACGGCCGAGACCATCTCGCCCTTGCGGTGCAGAGCAAGGGCGTCTTCGCCCGAGATGCCCCAGGCGATGTCCGACATGTGGACCATGCCGTCGACGTCGCCGTCGAGGCCGATGAACAGGCCGAATTCGGTCGCGTTCTTGACTTCGCCTTCCACGGTCGAGCCGACCGGGTGCTTCTCGGCGAAAGCTTCCCACGGGTTCTGCTGGGCCTGCTTGAGGCCGAGCGAGATGCGGCGCTTGTCGCTGTCGACTTCCAGAACCATGACTTCGACTTCCTGCGAGGTCGAAACGATCTTGCCGGGGTGGACGTTCTTCTTGGTCCAGGACATTTCGGACACGTGGACAAGGCCCTCGATGCCCGCTTCCAGTTCCACGAAGGCGCCGTATTCGGTGATGTTGGTGACAGTGCCCGATAGCTTGGCGCCGACCGGGTACTTGACCGCCGCGCCTTCCCAGGGATCGCTCTCGAGCTGCTTCATGCCCAGCGAGATGCGCTGCGTGTCCTGGTTGATGCGGATGATCTGAACGGTGACGGTGTCGCCGATGGCGATCACTTCGCTCGGGTGGTTGACGCGCTTGTAGCTCATGTCGGTGACATGGAGCAGGCCGTCGATACCGCCGAGGTCAACGAACGCACCGTAGTCAGTGATGTTCTTGACGACGCCGTCGAGGATCTGGCCCTCGGACAGCTTGTCGATCAGCTCGCTGCGCTGTTCGGCGCGGGTCTCTTCGAGGACGGCGCGGCGCGAGACGACGATGTTGCCGCGGCGGCGGTCCATCTTGAGGATCTGGAAGGGCTGCGGCACGTCCATCAGCGGCTGCACGTCGCGAACCGGACGGATGTCGACCTGCGAGCCGGGCAGGAAGGCCACGGCGCCGTCGAGGTCGACGGTGAAGCCGCCCTTGACGCGGCCGAAGATCACGCCTTCGACGCGCTTGCCTTCGCCGAATTCGCTTTCCAGCTTGTCCCACGCGGCTTCGCGGCGGGCGCGGTCACGCGACAGCATCGCTTCGCCGTCTGCGTTCTCGACGCGGTCGACATAGACTTCGACTTCGTCGCCGACCTTCAGGCCGTGCGAGTCTTCACCGCGCGCGAATTCGCGCAGCGGCACGCGGCCTTCGCTCTTGAGGCCCACGTCGATGACGGCCTTGTCGTTTTCGATGGCGGTGATGGTGCCCTTGACGACGCGGCCTTCGAAGCCGTCGTCAGCGACGCCACCGAGCTGCTCGTCGAGCATTTTCGCGAAATCGTCGCGAGTCGGATTGGCAGAAGATGCCATTAACAGGTTCCTTCAAAACAATTTTTCCGGCCAGGCGGTTGGTTCCGCCGGTCTTTCCTCCGCCATCTGCACCATTGCATCGGCGGGCCAAAAGGGCCGAACTGCCACGGGCGCCGGATACGCACCGCAGCGTCCATCGGACCACGAGGGCCGTCCGAACCGGCGCGCCCTACGCGCGTGATGGGTGAAATGCAAGGAAAATGGCGGCGTTTGGCCGAATTAGCGCTGCGGCTGATAATCCGGTTTGCGCATGGTCAGCATCCAGGCTGCGAGATCGCTGGCTTGAGTGCCGGTCACCGTGAAATCCATCGCGGCCGGGAAGTTGTGCGAGTCGATCAGGAACTGGCTCAGTGTTTCCGCAGTCAGCCCGTTGCGGTTGGCTATATCCTCGAAAGGCGGGGATTCAGGATTGGGGGACAGGGTGTTCGCCGTAACGCCATGGCATTCGGCGCAGTGCTGTTGCGCGAAGGCAAGACCGCGCTGCGCGCCCTTCATGGGCGCTGTGGTTTCGACCGGCGGGGAGGTTGCTGCGGCGCAGCCCGCAGCAAGTCCTGCCAGAACGAAGGTAAGTCGTGTTTTCATGACAGTGCTTTCGCTTCGACCGCTGCCACGGCGGCGGCGATGGCATCATCGCGCCCGAGGTGGGAGGTGTCCAGAAGCACGGCATCGTCGGCTGCCCGCAAGGGGGCTTCCTTGCGCGTGCGGTCCCGTGCGTCGCGCTGAGCGAGATCGGTGGCGATCTCGTCAAGCGTGACCTT
The DNA here is from genome assembly GCF_022832385.1 of Novosphingobium album (ex Hu et al. 2023). Lineage (GTDB taxonomy): Bacteria > Pseudomonadota > Alphaproteobacteria > Sphingomonadales > Sphingomonadaceae > Novosphingobium > Novosphingobium album. The sequence goes on along the minus strand of NZ_JALHLE010000001.1, from coordinate 91,262 downwards.
GCGGCCCTGCTGTTGCATTTCGTTGAATCGGCGCTGCGCTCGCGCTTCAACGGAGGCCAGGACGAAAAGCTTCACGTCCGCATCGGGGGCGATCATCGTGCCGATGTCGCGTCCGTCGAGAATCGCGCCGCCGGGCTGGGTGGCAAAGGAGCGTTGGCGTTCATAGAGCGCCTTGCGGACAGAGGGATGTACGGAAACCCGGCTTGCGAGGCCACCCGTGGCTTCCGAGCGAAGTTCGGGATCGGAAAGCAGGGCTTCGGGGAAGGCGCAGGCGGCCAGCGCGTCGTCTTCGCTGTTCGGGTCACCGCCAGAAAGTTCCACCTGTCTGCCCACGGCACGGTAAAGCAAGCCGGTATCGAGGTGAGGTAGTCCGAAATGGGCGGCCAGGGCCTTGGCGATAGTGCCTTTGCCCGAAGCAGTGGGTCCGTCGACGGCGATGATCATGGTGCGCCCCATGGCCTGCCATAACGGCGATGGCAAGGTTTGGCGCCTGCCGTCAGTCGGCGATGTCTTCCGCCCAAAGCTGGCCGCTTTCGGAGATGAATCGGGCCATAAGGTCGATGCAGTGGGCATCGTCGATGATCTCGACCTCGACGCCCCGATTGCGCAGGAACTGTTCGTTTCCACCGAAATTGCGGTTCTCGCAGATCACCACGCGCGGGATCTTGAACTGCACGATCGTGCCCGAGCACATCATGCAGGGCGAGAGCGAGGTGTAGAGCGTGCAGTCGCGGTAGCTGGCCTGTCGTCCCGCATTCTGCAGGCAATCCATTTCGCCATGGAGGATCGGGTTGCCCTGCTGCATGCGCCGGTTGTGGCCGACCGCGATGATTTCGTCTCCGCGGGTCAAGGCCGAGCCGATCGGCAAGCCGCCTTCGTTGTAGCTTTTCAGCGCCTGGTCGTAACAGGCATCGATGGCGGCCTGGTGGATGCCGGTCATGCGGCGAGACCGTCCAGCATCGTTTCGAAGACCGGGAAACTGGTGGCAATCGGACGGGTGTCGTCCACTTCCACGCCGTTCTTGCTGGCAAGGCCTGTGACGGCCATCGACATGGCAATGCGGTGATCGAGGTGGGTGGCGATGGCGCCTGCCGAGCCGGGCAGCGGTTCGCCACCAGTGCCGGTGATGATGAGGCCATCCTCGCGTTCCTCGATGCGGGCACCGGCAGCTGTCAGCGCAGCGGCCATTACTGCGAGGCGGTCGGACTCCTTTACGCGCAATTCGTCGAGCCCGCTGGTGGTGGTCACGCCGTCCGCCAATGCGGCGGCCACGAAGAGGGCGGGGAACTCGTCGATCATGCTGGGCGCGATTGCCGGGTCGACCTCGATGCCCTTGAGTGGCGAATGCTTGACCAGAAGATCCGCGACCGGCTCGCCGCCGACTTCGCGGGCGTTCACTTCGTCGATCTGCCCGCCCATCTGGCGCAGGACTTCGACGAGCCCGGCGCGGGTGGGATTGAGGCCGACGTTTTCGATCAGCACTTCGCTGCCCGGCGTGATCAGCGCGGCGACCATGAAGAAGGCCGCCGAGGATGGGTCGCCCGGCACATCGATGGTCTGCGGCTTGAGTTCCGCTTCACCGCGAATGCTGATGATCCGGGTGCCGTCGACTTCCACTTCAACGTTCAATTCCGCGCCGAAGCCGCGCAGCATGCGTTCTGAATGGTCGCGCGTAGGTACGGGCTCGATGACCGTGGTTATGCCCGGGGTGTTGAGGCCGGCCAGCAAGACCGCGCTCTTTACCTGGGCCGAGGCTACCAGCAGGCGGTAACTGATCGGCACGGCAGGGCAGATACCCTTGAGAATCAGCGGAAGGCGGCCGCCTTCGCTGGCCTCAAAGCTGGCACCCATCTGCGAGAGGGGCTCAATCACCCGGCCCATCGGCCGCTTCGACAGCGAGGCGTCGCCCACGAAGGTCGCGGTGATCGGGTGGCTGGCGACGAGGCCCATCAGCAGCCGCGTCGACGTGCCCGAGTTGCCCATGTCGAGTGGCGCCTGAGGCTGGAGCAGGGCGCCGACGCCGACGCCATGCACTGACCACGCACCTTCTCCCGTCCGCTCGACCGTAGCACCCATCGCGCGCATGGCGGCGGCGGTGGCGAGCACGTCCTCGCCTTCCAGCAGGCCGGTCACACGGGTCTCGCCTACGGCCAGTGCGCCCAGCATGATCGAGCGGTGGCTGATCGACTTGTCGCCGGGCACGCGGATCGTGCCTTTCAACGGCCCTGCAGGCAGGAAGCGGCGGGGACGCATGGCGGTGTCGGCGGCGTGGCTCACGGGAATGGGCTTTCGCAAGAGGCAGGACGATGAGGGATGGCCTCCATTTCGTCCAGACGGAGCCGAGAATCGTGATTTTCGAGCATCGGAGCGCAGCGTACTTCAAGTACGTGAGCACCGACGCGCAGAATATCGCGCTTCGCAGGCCCGATTGGGCGGAATGGAGGCCATCCCGGGCCGCGGCTTTTGACAGCGCGGGCCGCCTATGGCAAGGCGCGCGCCCTGATGCGCCGGGCACGCTTGATTTTGCGCGCCGGGCCTACCATCAAGACACGGAATTTTACACCCGGCCTATCGTGGACGGGCAAGATGAGGACATTTCATGGCAAAGCCTGAGTGGGGCGCCAAGCACGGCTGCCCGAAATGCGGCACCCGCTTCTACGATCTGGGCAAGGATGACCCGGTCAAGTGCATCGAGTGCGGCTACGAGTGGCATCCCGAGCCGGTGCTCAAGTCCAAGCAGCCGATTCCCTTCGAGGAAATCCAGAAGAAGGAAACGGAAGAGCAGGAAGATACTGATCTGGCCGAGGACGATCTGGACATCGATGATGACGGCGATTCGCCTGACAACGATGTTGATCTCGGCGGTGACGACGATCTCGGCATCGGCGGCGGCGGCGACGACGACGACCGCGACGAATAAGGTTTGAAGGCGTTCGGCGAAAAAATCGGGCGCCTTCAAATTCCCTCTTGCCAACCGGGAGAGCCCCCACTAGAGGGCGGCCTCCCAAGCGGAAGCGATGCTTCGGCAAGGGGCGGAACGGGCCTCCCAGGACCGATCCGGATGAAATGGCACGGGGCCGTAGCTCAGCTGGGAGAGCGCTACAATGGCATTGTAGAGGTCAGGGGTTCGATCCCCCTCGGCTCCACCATTTCAGGAAAGTCCCGGATTTTCGTGGCTTTCGACATATGAGTTTCGCGTAATAGCGATACGCTGGCTGACGAGGTTTCGTCCGCCGGCGTTTTTCGCATGATGTTGCGCTCACGCCGGTCCGCGAGGTTTCGCCCACCGGCGTTTTCGGCGTTCTGCGGGCCTGGTCGGCCCGCGTGATGGAGTACGGCACAATGTTCGACAGTCTGTCCGATCGTCTCGGCGGCGTGTTCGACAAGCTGCGGGGCCGCGGCGCGCTCAAGGAGCAGGACGTCCGCGATGCCATGCGCGAAGTGCGCATCGCGCTGCTCGAGGCCGATGTCGCGCTCCCGGTGGTGCGCCGCTTCATCGATCAGGTGACCGAGAAGGCCATTGGCCAGTCGGTCCTGCGCTCGGTCACGCCGGGCCAGCAAGTCGTCAAGATCGTCAATGACGCGATCATCGAGATGCTGGGCGGCGATGTGACGCCGGAACTCGATCTCAATGCCGCGCCGCCGGTCGTGATCATGATGGTCGGTCTTCAGGGCTCGGGCAAGACCACCAGCACCGCCAAGATTGCCAAGCTGCTCAAGGAGAAGCAGGGCAAGAAGGCGATGATGGCCTCGCTCGACGTCAATCGTCCGGCCGCACAGGAACAGCTCAAGGTGCTGGGCGAGCAGGTTGGCGTTGCCACGCTGCCGATCATCCCCGGCCAGCAGCCCACCGAGATCGCCACCCGCGCCATGCAGGCCGCGAAGCTGCAGGCGGTCGACGTGCTGCTGCTCGATACCGCCGGCCGTTTGCACGTCGACCAGCAGCTCATGGACGAGATGAAGGCGGTCGCCGAAATCTCCAATCCGCGTGAAACGCTGCTCGTCGTCGACTCTCTGACCGGTCAGGATGCGGTCAACGTCGCGCAAAGTTTCTCCGGCCAGGTGGACCTGACCGGTGTCGTCCTCACCCGTATGGACGGTGATGCGCGCGGCGGTGCGGCGCTCTCGATGCGAGCGGTCACCGGCAAGCCGATCAAGTTCGCGGGCACCGGCGAGAAGATGGAGGCCCTCGAGGTCTTCCACCCCAGCCGCGTCGCCAACCGTATCCTCGGCATGGGCGACGTCGTCAGTCTCGTCGAGAAGGCGGCTGAAGCCGTCAAGGTCGAGGACGCCGAGGCGCTCGCCAAGCGCATGGAGCAGGGCAAGTTCGACATGAACGACCTGCGCATGCAGCTCAAGCAGATGCAGAACATGGGTGGCCTCGGCATGCTCGCGGGCATGATGCCGGGCATGAAGAAGGCCAAGGCGGCGATGCAGGCCTCGGGTATGGATGACCGGGTGCTGCTGCGCATGGATGCGATCATCGGTTCGATGACGCCCAAGGAGCGCGCCAACCCCGCCCTGCTCAACGCCAAGCGCAAGATTCGCGTGGCCAAGGGTTCGGGCACGCAGGTCCAGGACATCAACAAGCTGCTGAAAATGCACATGGAGATGTCCAAGGCAATGAAGCAGATCAAGAAGATGGGCGGCCTCAAGGGCCTTGCCGCGATGTTCGGGAAGGGCGGCCTCGATGCCGCAATGCCGGGCCTTGGCGGTCAGGGCCTTGGCCCCGGTGCGGGCGGATTGCCCGGGCTTGGCGGCGGTGGCCCCGATCTCAGCAAGTTTTTGAAGAAATAAGCATTCGAACGAATTTGAAGGAAAGGTAGAACAATGTCCGTTTCGATCCGTCTGTCGCGCGGTGGCGCGAAGAAGCGTCCTTACTACAAGGTCGTCGTTTCCAACTCGCGCTCGCCGCGCGACGGCAAGTACCTGGAGCAGGTTGGCACCTACAACCCGCTGCTCGCCAAGGACGACGAGAACCGCGTCAAGCTGAACGAGGACCGCGTGAACTACTGGCTGAGCGTTGGCGCGCAGCCGACCGACCGCGTTGCCCGCATGCTGGATAAGGCCGGTATCAAGGAGCGCGCCGCGACCAACAACCCGAAGAAGGGCGAGCCGGGCGAAAAGGCCAAGGAACGCGCCGAGGAAAAGGCCGAGAAGCTGCGTGAGGCCGAAGAGGCTGCTGCCGCTGCTGCCGCTGCTCCGGCCGAGGAAGCTCCGGCTGCCGAAGAAGCAGCTCCCGAAGCTGCTGCCGAGGAATCGACCGAGGCCTAAGCCTTGGCTGGTATCGATCGTCCCGTCACGCTGGCAGCCATTACCGGCGCCCACGGCGTGACGGGCGAAGTCCGCCTCAAGCTGTTCGGAGAAGGCGTGGCTGCGCTCAAGCGCTACCGCGCCTTCAACGATTCCGCGCTGACGCTGAAAAAGCTGCGCGACGACGGCAAGGGCGGCGCCATTGCCCGGTTTGAGGAAGTTGCCGATCGCAACGCGGCGGAAAAGCTGCGCGGCACGGCGCTGACCGTACCGCGCTCGGCCATGCCCGTGCTGGGCGAGGGCGAGTACTATCACGCCGATCTCATCGGGCTGCCTGCGGTTTCGGACGACGGGGCAGTGCTGGGCACTGTGATTGCCGTCGAGAACTTCGGTGCGGGAGACGTGCTCGAGATCGAACGTTCCGAGCCGGACGAGAAGGGGCGCCTTCAGCGCTTCATGGTGCCGATGACCGAAGCGGCCGTACCCGAGTGGAATGCTGACAAGCTGGTAGTGAGTGCTGCCTTTGCCGACTAGTTTCGCGTAGGACGGGAGCAGGAGGGGGCCATGGCGGAGCCAGTCCGGATTACGGTGTCTATCGACCCGCTTGCCGCTGGCGACAGGGGGCTGATGACTACGATGGCTCCCTATCTCGGGTTGCTGGCCGTGGCTCTGTTCTGCGCTATGGCCGCATGGATCTCAGCGATCGTGCTTTGCCGCTTCGGCCGTTTGCGCCGTACACGTATCGTCGCCTTGTCTGCCGCAATATCAGTCTGCCTGCCTATGTTACCTATTGTCCTGATAGCGGGCAGCTACAGTGGCGAAGATGCATCATATGTAGTGGCAGGGCTGCTTCCGGCTGCTGGTATTTTGGTTGTCATCGCCCTTTTCGTTTCCGCGCCTGTCGCGTGGTTCGCAAGTCGCAGACTTGCAGAGAAGATCGACCGTAGAATCTTTGAGTAAGCTCATGACCTTCGCCGCCACCGTCCTCACTCTCTACCCGGACATGTTCCCCGGCCCTCTCGGCGTATCGCTGGCGGGCAGGGCGTTGGCCGAGGGCAAGTGGTCGATGACGCCGGTTCAGATCCGCGACTTCGCAACGGACAAGCACCGCACCGTGGACGATACGCCTGCCGGCGGTGGTGCCGGAATGGTGCTCAAGGCGGACATTCTCGCCGCTGCCATCGACCATGCGCGCAGCCTCAGTCCGGATGCGCCGGTCATCGCCATGACGCCGCGTGGCAAGCCTATCACCCAGGCCCGTGTGCGCGAACTCGCGGCGGGACCAGGCGTCACGGTCCTGTGCGGCCGTTTTGAGGGTTTCGATGAACGAATCTTCGAGGGGCGGGACGTGGAAGAGGTCTCGGTCGGCGATATCGTGCTTTCCGGCGGGGAACCGGCTGCCTTGATGCTGTTAGACGCTTGCATTCGCCTGCTTCCCGGCGTAATGGGCGCGCCTTCCAGCGGGACAGAGGAATCGTTCGAGGACGGTCTTCTCGAGTATCCGCACTATACCCGGCCCACCGAGTGGGAAGGGCGCACGATCCCTGAAGTGCTGCGATCGGGGGATCATGCGAAAATCGCCGCCTGGCGGAAACAAAGGGCGGAAGATGATACACGGTTACGCAGACCGGACCTTTGGGAGCGTCATGTCGGCGCTCGGGACCAGTCTGCCTCTGGCGCGCGGCAGGAAACGAAGGACTTGGGTTCATGAACCTGATTCAGCAGATCGAGGCCGAGGAAATCGCCAAGGCCGCGAAGGACATTCCCGAATTCCGTCCGGGCGACACCGTCCGCGTCGGCGTGAAGGTGGTTGAAGGCACGCGCAGCCGTGTGCAGAACTTCGAAGGCGTGTGCATCGCGCGTTCGAACCGTGGCTTCAACTCGAACTTCACGGTTCGCAAGATCAGCTTCGGTGAAGGCGTGGAGCGCGTGTTCCCGCTGTACTCGCCGAACCTCGATTCGATCACCGTCGTCCGCAAGGGCGTCGTGCGCCGCGCCAAGCTGTACTACCTGCGTGGCCGCACCGGTAAGCGCGCTCGCATCGCCGAACGCCGCGAGGTCAACGAAGCCAAGGCGTAAGTCTGGCTCGCCGGCCGCTTGCGGCCGGACAGAAAGAAAGGCGGTTCGGTCTCGGGCCGCCTTTTTTATGCCGGGCTCCTTTCCGGAGCACGGTCCGCTCTTCGATTAATCTTTTTTCACCGAATCGCCGGATACCAGACAGCGTTGAGGACGATGTTCTCCGATGCTGCGCCGGGGCGACTCCGGCAGTCGTGCAAGTACATGTTGCGCGCTGCGCAACATGCTGCGCTGCACAAGGGGGAATTAGTAACCGAATGGCGAAAAAACACGATAAACTGCGGGTTTCTCGGTGGTTTAGGCCTTGCCACCGCCATGAAAACCCGCTCAATTCCGTCGTCATCTCGAGGCGACTCAATATCCCATCATAACCGGTTCCACTGAAAGGTAGGGGGTTCCCATAATGAACAAAAACGATCTCATCAGCGCTGTTGCCGATTCGAGCGGCCTGACCCGCAGCGACGCGACCAAGGCGGTCGAAAGCGTGTTTGACGCCATCACTGGCGCGCTCAAGAAGGGCGACGAAGTGCGCCTCGTCGGTTTCGGCACCTTCTCGGTCGCCAAGCGCAAGGCTTCGACCGGCCGCAACCCGCGCACTGGCGAGCCGATGGAAATCAAGGCTTCGGCACAGCCGAAGTTCAAGGCCGGCAAGGGCCTGAAGGATGCCGTCAACTAAGACGCTCTCCGGCAGCCTGTAACGCCTCACAGGCTCAACGAATTACGCCGCGCCAACTCAGGTTGGCGCGGCGTTTTTCATGCCGGAAAGCGTGCAGGGTTCAGGGCGCCATTTTCAGCAAGGCGATCGGCGCCGCCTTGGTGCGCGGGTTGATCGGCCACACCAGCGTTTCGCCGGCAGGACCGGGCTTGGGGCCTTCGTCGGTATTGTTGGCCAGGATCGGGGCATCGGTCGTGATGGTGAAGGTGCCGTCGGCCATTGCCGTGGGACCGTCCTCATCCGGCCCTTCGCTCTTGCCCATCCCGGACATCATGCCCGCCATCGCCGAGCCGCCGCTGGGCGGGCCGAACCCAGGCGCCTCGACGCGGACGTTGCCGTCTTCCCGCAGGAAGACCTGCACAAAGGCATTGCTCATCGCGAAGCCTTCCATGGTCGGGAAGAGGAAGTCGTGATCGAGCTTGCCGGAAAGCGCAAAATCGACGTCGAACTTGCCGTCGCCGATATACTCGACCTTTTTCCAGCCAGCCTGCCGGCGCAGCTTCGTCGCCAGTTCCCTGCCGGTTTCGGGGTTGCTGGGATCCATGCCCCCCAGGAACATTTGCGCGGCCTGCGCGTCGCTCTTCTTCTTTTCCTCGCGCTGCTGTTCCCACTCGGCCTTCTGCTGGGCGATTTCCTCGCTCGTGCAGTCGCGCTCCTCGTAGGTTTCCTCGTCGTTGCAGGCTTCGGGTTTGAAGGCCTCTTCCTTGCCGGATTTCATCATCGGCACCATCAGGATCTCGCCCGTGTAACGGAACGTGAAACTGTGGTCCTTGCGCAGGTCGAGCTGTGACGTGAATTTTCCGGGTGCAAAGATGCATGCTGCCAACAGTATCGACAGTGCGGCGGCGGTAAGCCCGGCGGCAAGGCGCCGGGCTCCTGTGCGGTGTGATTTCCCCTGCATTTGCCCTCCTTCGAATTGGTCTCCTGTGGTGTCCTACACCGGTTGGCGGGTCGCTGCGGCATAAAGCGCGATGGCGGCGGCATTGCTGACATTCAGGCTTTCCATGGCCGCGCTGATGGGCAGGCGGGCAATCGCGTCGCAATGCTGCACGATATTGTGGCGCATGCCTTCACCCTCTGCGCCCAACACGAGGGCAACGGGGCCAGCGGGCAGGGCTTCTGCCAGCGTGCTCTGCGCTTCGCCATCAAGGCCAATGCGCCAATAACCGGCCTCGGCGATCTCCTCGAGTGCGCGCGCCAGATTGACCACGCGTATCCAGGGGATGACTTCCAGCGCTCCCGATGCGGATTTTGCGAGAGTGCCCGATTCGGGCGGTGCATGGCGATCCTGCGTGACAATGGCGCAGGCATCGAAGGCGGCGGCAGACCGCATGATCGCGCCGACATTGTGCGGATCGGTCACCTGATCGAGCACGACCACCGGACGATCCGGATCGCCGTCGAGCACGTCGGCGAGGAACAGGTCGTCGAGTGGTTCGCATTCGAGGACCAGCCCCTGATGCGGCGCATCGCGGGCCACGAGTCGGGCGAGATCCGCGGGCTGGGCCCATTCGACCGGGAAATCGCTCGGCAATTCGCCGTCGAGCGATTCGACCCCTTCGCGCGTTGCCCACAGCTTGCGATGACTCCGGTTGGGATTCTTGAGAGCCGCTTCCACCGCGTGGCGGCCCCACAGGCGCACCATGCCCGACGAGGCACGTCCGCTTCCCCGGCCGTTTTTCATCCGGCCCGCCCGGCCGCGCAGGGCCCGGCCAGGGCGCTTGCCTTCGCGTCCGCCCTCCCGGTCTTCGCCGCGCTTGTTCATTCAATGTCCTTTCTGTGAAAAATCTGTTCCCGCTTTGGCAGTGACCCCATTGACAGGCAAGGCTCGGTTCGGCAAAGGCGCGGCTCCTCGGCAACGGGGGCTTCTTTCGAAGCTCCAAAAACGCCGGTATCTCCCGTTCGGGAAGGCCGGCAAGCCAGCTACTGGTGTGGACAGGTGGCCGAGTGGTTAAAGGCAGCAGACTGTAAATCTGCCCGCGCAAGCGTACGTTGGTTCGAATCCAGCCCTGTCCACCACCGGTGCTCTTCCCCAGCAAACATCCGATGGAGCGTGCCAACCCGGTATGGGCGGCATTGCGGTCCATGGGCTCACCGACTAGATGGGGCCGATGCCTTCAGACATTCTCGATAATCAGGGCCGCGGCGAAGCATCGTGGCAATGGCCCTCCGTTCATGCCGAAGGGCGCAAGTTCGGCGCGATCGCCGGCGGCATTGCGCTGATCGGCTGGCTGATCCTCGGTCCCTGGGTGGGCTGGCCGCTGGCCGTGCTGACGCTGTGCGTGCTGGCGTTCTTCCGTGACCCGGTGCGGGTTACGCCACAGGATGAGCGGTGCATCATCGCGCCGGCCGACGGGCTTGTCACGCTGATCCAGAAAGTGCCGCCGCCGCGCGAGCTGACGGTCGATGACGGAAGTGGTCTGGCGCCGCTGCCGGTCGGTCCGGTTACGCGGATTTCGATCTTCATGTCGGTCTTCGATGTGCATATCAATCGTGCGCCGATTGGCGGCACGGTGCAGCGGGTGATCTATATCCCGGGCAAGTTCGTGAATGCCGATCTCGACAAGGCGAGCGAGGAAAACGAACGGCAGCACATCCTGATCGAGCGTGGCGACGGTACGCGCATCTGCTTCACGCAGATTGCCGGGCTGGTTGCGCGGCGCATCGTGCCTTTCATCAAACCGGGTGACATCATTGCGGCCGGGCAGCGCATCGGGCTGATTCGTTTCGGCAGCCGCGTCGACGTTTATCTGCCCGAAGGCACCGAGCCGCGCGTCTTGATGGGGCAGCGGATCGTTGCCGGCGAAACCGTGCTGGCTGAAATGGGGGCCGCATCGGTGATTGAGGGCGTCGCTCAATGAACGAGGCGCCGCGTGAAAGTCCCGCGGAGGAGCCAGATGGCTTTGCGGAAGCGCAGGCCGCGTCACGCCGCCGCTTCTCACGCGGTCTTTCGATGCGCGCAATCGTTCCCAATGCGATTACCGCCGCCGCGCTCTGTTCGGGCCTGACCGGCATCCGTTTTGCCATCGGCGGCGACTTCGACCGCGCGGTTCAGGCGGTGATTCTGGCAGGTCTGCTTGATGGCATCGACGGGCGCGCGGCGCGGCTGCTCAGGGCCCAGACCCGGTTCGGCGCAGAACTCGACAGTCTGGCTGATGCGATTTCCTTTGGTGTCGGTCCGGCGCTGATCGTCTATCTGTGGACGCTGCACCAGGTGCCCAGCGTGGGCTGGATTGCCGCGCTTGCGTTTGCGATCTGCTGCGTCCTGCGGCTGGCGCGCTTCAATGCCCGGCTCGACATGCTGGAGCAGCCGCATAAGCAGGCAGGGTTCCTGACCGGGGTTCCGGCGCCGCTCGGCGCCGCGCTGGCGTTCCTGCCGATGTACCTCTGGATCGCCAGCGGCCGCTCCGAATTCGCGAATCCGATTCTTGTAAGTGTCTGGATGGCGTTGATCGCGTTCCTGATGATTTCCAGTCTGCCGACACTCGGCTGGTCACGTCTGCGCCCGCCCAACAGCCTGCGTCTTGGCATGATTGCATTAGTTGGTCTTGTTGTGGCGGCCCTTCTGACCGAACCGTGGTTCACCCTTGCTGCAATCACCATCAGCTATTTGCTGCTCATACCCGTCGGCTGGGCCGCTTATGCGAAGATCAGGCGGCAAGCGCCGTTCCCGGCCACTCCAGACCTGGTGCCCGAAGGTTTCGACGAGCAAGGCGCTCCGCTCGGCCCTTCCTGAACGGCGCCGGCAAGGATTGCCGGCGTTCGGTCGATTTCCAGAAAATCACGATACTTTCGGGGCAAGCCCTGAGCTGAGTTCGAAGGGTCAACGCGCCTGCGCCATAGCACCGCCAGGTTGCGGCGATGATCCAGATCGACGCCAGCATGGCCAGCGTAAAGAGGCAGGCGGAAAGCGCAGTCATGACCGTTCCTTTCGAACCGCTGTCCGGAGGCCTGTCGTAAAGCCTGTGGGCAGCTTGTGGAAAACGAGAAACTGTTCTATCAATGTTCCAATAAGGTCGTGTTCTCATTTTGTTCTCTTGCTGTCAAGCCGAAATCGTCCGGCCTGCAGGATGATTTGCAGGTGCCAGGTTTCAACAATTGGCTTTTGGAGCTGGACAGGCAGCTTGGCGGCTCGCAGCCGCCGTTGCGGTCAGACCGGTGTCAGATTGCCGGTGCGGCGGGACGCGGATAGTGATGGGGGCGGTGGGTGATCGGTTTCGGGCCCAAGCCGCGCCGATGATGCTTGGGAGACCGGCGGGTGCCAGTCACGAAGGCAGCAGGCAGCCGCAGGTTCAAGGTGGAGGACGTCACAACGACTTCCATGGGCTGATCGCGCAACTGCGGCCGTATGAGGCGAATGCCAGTCAGGCTCCGTTTCAGGCTGCCAACGATCAATGAAACCGCGAAAATGGCAGCCAGGCCGAACAGGACAGGCGGAATGACACTCATGACGAGTCTCCTTTTCCAACACGCCCATTTGGCAATTTGAATCCGGCCCCTTCAGATTTCCTGAATCTGCCAAATTTGAGGTGCTGGTTAATGTAATAACGATTGCAGGAATGGAAAAGCGTCAGAAGGCGGATGGATGCCCAGATTGGGCCAAAAAATAGTCCATTCCGGTGTGAGTTTGCGTGCCGGGGAAGACGGTGCGGCAATTGGGGCTGGATTTTAGCCGGAAATCTGTCTAAGGGCGGCCCCGCTAGCGCAGGTCGGGTCGAATTCGCGACCCCTTCGGCTTTGGCAAATCCACATGGAAAGCGCACATACCGGTGCCGCAGCGGGCCAAGCTCCCACGGGAGTATCCGCACGGTTCCAGCTTTCCAGAGGTTGAACCGGAAAGGAATTACTTATGGCGGCTCCTGTCGTCACCATGCAGCAGCTCATCGAGGCCGGCGCTCACTTCGGCCACCAGACCCACCGCTGGAACCCGCGGATGAAGCCGTACATCTTCGGCGCCCGCAACGGCATCCACATCATCGACCTCTCGCAGACCGTGCCCCTGATGGCGCGTGCGCTCGAATTCGTTTCGGCCACTGTCCAGGCTGGCGGCAAGGTGCTGTTCGTCGGCACCAAGCGTCAAGCTCAGGAGCCGATCGCGCAGGCTGCCCGCGCTTGCGGCCAGCACTTCGTCAACCACCGCTGGCTGGGCGGCATGCTCACCAACTGGAAGACGATCTCGCAGTCGATCAAGCGCTTCAAGGCTCTGGAAGAGCAGCTTGCCGGCGATACCCACGGCCTCACCAAGAAGGAAATCCTTCAGCTGACGCGTGAGCGCGACAAGCTTGAGCTCTCGCTCGGCGGCATCCGCGACATGGGCGGCATTCCGGACGTGATGTTCGTGATCGACGCCAACAAGGAAGACCTGGCGATCAAGGAAGCCAACGTGCTCGGCATTCCGGTCGTGGCGGTCCTCGACTCGAACGTTTCGCCCGAGGGCATTGCGTTCCCGATCCCGGGCAACGACGACGCCAGCCGCGCCGTGCGTCTCTACTGCGACGCCATCGCGCAGGCCGCGACCAAGGGTGGCCGTGAAGCCGTGATCGACAGCGGTGCCGACATCGGCGCCATGGACGAGCCGGTTGCCGAGGAAGCTGTCGAGGCCTGATCGGCCCCGGCGACGACTTTTCGTCATGGAATTGTCGCGCGCCGGGTCCAATGGGCCTGGCGCGCATCCACATTCGGGCAGTCGGATCTGCCCTGCCAAACAAGAGGATTTTGAGCGATGGCTTACACCGCCGCTGACGTGAAGAACCTGCGCGAGCGCACTGGCGCCGGCATGATGGACTGCAAGAAGGCTCTCGACGAGACCGGTGGCGACCTTGAGGCTGCCGTCGACGCGCTTCGCGCCAAGGGGCTGGCCGCTGCCGCCAAGAAGTCGAGCCGCACTGCCGCTGAAGGTCTGGTCGGCGTCACCGTTTCGGGCACCAAGGGCGTGGCCGTCGAAGTTAACTCGGAAACCGACTTCGTCGCCAAGAACGACCAGTTTCAGGACTTCGTGCGCAACACCACCGAAGCCGCTCTGGGCGTTGCCGGTGATGACGTCGAGGCCCTCAAGGCCGCTGCCTACCCGACTGGCGGCACCGTTGCCGACGCTCTGACCAACAATGTCGCGACCATCGGTGAGAACCAGCAGGTTCGCCGCATGAAGACCGTCGAAGTCTCGAACGGCATCGTTGTTCCCTACATGCACAACGCTGCTGCGCCGAACCTCGGCAAGATCGGCGTGCTCGTCGCGCTCGAATCGGAAGCGCCTGCTGACGCGCTCGAAGCGCTGGGCAAGCAGATCGCGATGCACATCGCCGCGGCTTTCCCGCTGGCGCTGACCGCCGATGACCTCGACCCCGAGCTGATCGCGCGTGAACGCAAGATCGCCGAGGAAAAGGCTGCCGAATCGGGCAAGCCCGAAGCGGTGCAGGCCAAGATGGTCGATGGCGCGATTGCCAAGTATGCCAAGGAAAACGCACTGCTCTCGCAGGTCTTCGTGATGGACAACAAGACCCCGATCCAGCAGGTCGTCGATGCGGCCGGCAAGGAAGCTGGCGCCAAGATCGTCCTCAAGGACTATGTCCGCTTCCAGCTCGGCGAAGGCATCGAAAAGGAAGTGTCCGACTTCGCGGCGGAAGTGGCTGCGGCGGTGGCTGGCTGATCGTTCAGCCGCTTCCTTCGGGAACCGAACAAGGCGGGCCGGGAAGCGATGGGCTTCCCGGCCCGTTTTTGTTTCCCGGCCGGAGTGGAGCGTTCGTTGTGGCAAGCCAGCGTGGTTCGGGTGGCAGGCGCGACGTCGCTCGGCCATCCACAACCCAACCCCTTGGCAATCCGCGTGTGTCCTCCTAAAGCCGCACCACCATTCCCCAGGAGTTCGAGTGGATGTCATCTTCCCCCTATAAACGCGTCCTTCTCAAACTGTCGGGCGAAGTGCTTATGGGGAGTCAGCAATTCGGCATCGATCCGGAATTCGTCGCCGAACTGGCCCAGGAAGTGAAGTCTGCCAAGGAAACGGGGCTGGAAATCTGCCTTGTCATTGGCGGTGGCAATATCTTTCGCGGCATGGCCGGGGCGGCCAAGGGCATGGACCGGGCCCAGGCCGACTACATGGGGATGCTCGCCACGGTCATGAACGCGCTGGCCATGCAGAACGCGCTGGAGCAGCTTGGCGTGGAAACGCGGGTGCAGTCTGCGGTGCAGATGGATCAGGTCTGCGAGCCGGTGATCCGCCGCCGCGCCGAGCGTCACCTCGAAAAGGGACGGGTGGTGATTTTCGCGGCGGGTGTCGGTGCGCCTTATTTTACTACCGATTCCGGCGCGGCACTGCGGGCAGCCGAAATGCGCTGCGATGCGTTGCTCAAGGGTACCAGCGTGGACGGTGTCTACGACAGCGATCCAAAGACCAATCCGGATGCCAAGCGTTACGAATCCGTCGATTACGACACAGTCCTCGCCGACAACCTGAAGGTGATGGACGCTTCCGCCGTGGCCTTGTGTCGCGACAATTCCATTCCGATCGTCGTGTTTTCGATCCGCGAGAAGGGCAATCTTGCCAAGGTGCTCGTGGGTGAGGGGACACAGACGATCGTCCAGACAGGAGCCTGAACCATGGCCAAATACGACAAGGACGATCTCGAACGCCGCATGAAGGGCGCAGTGGAATCGCTCAAGGGTGATCTGGCCGGCCTGCGCACCGGGCGTGCCAGCGCGCAGTTGCTCGATCCCGTGACGGTAGAGGTTTACGGCGCGCATATGCCGCTCAACCAGGTCGCAACCGTCTCGGTGCCCGAACCGCGCCTTATTTCGGTGCAGGTGTGGGACAAGTCGAACATCGGCCCCGTCGAGAAGGCGATCCGTTCGGCCGGTTTGGGCCTCAACCCGATCAACGATGGCAATACGCTGCGCCTGCCGATTCCCGACCTGACCGAGGAGCGCCGCAAGGACCTTGTGAAGATTGCGGGCCAGTACGCTGAAAAGGCCAAGGTGGCGATCCGCAACGTACGCCGTGATGGTATGGAAGCGCTCAAGACCGACGAGAACAAGAAGGAAATCTCCGAGGACGAACGCAAGCGGGCCGAGGGCGACGTTCAGAAGCTGACCGACGAGCAGATCAAGGCTGTCGACGACGCGCTGGCGCACAAGGAGAAGGAAATCCTCAACAAGTGAGGCTCGAACACAGCCTTGCAATGAGGGATATGTAATGGGCAAGGACGAGCCTGCGCGTGCGCGCCATGTTGCGATCATCATGGATGGCAACGGGCGCTGGGCCAAGAAGCGCCACCTGCCGCGCGCGCTGGGGCACCAGCGCGGCGTGGAGGCGGTGAGGCGTGTCGTGCGCGGTGCACGGGAGATGGGGCTGGAGGCGCTGACGCTCTACGCCTTCTCGACCGAGAACTGGCGCCGGCCGGAGGAGGAAGTCTCCGACCTGATGAGCCTGATGAAGCGCTTCATCGTCTCGGATCTGGACGAGTTTGCCGAAGCGGGTGTTCGGTTAAAAATCATCGGCGATTACAAGGCTTTCAAGGCCGATGTTGTCGAACTGGTTGAAAAGGCCATGGCGCGTACGGCGAACAATACCGGCACTACTCTGGCCGTGGCGCTGAACTATGGTTCTCAGGACGAGATTGCCCGCGCCGCGACCAAGGCTGCGGCCAAGGGGCCGATCACGCCCGAAACCATTTCCGCCGAACTCGATACAGCGGACTTGCCCCCGCTGGATCTGCTGATCCGCACCTCCGGTGAAGTGCGGCTGTCCAACTTTCTGCTCTGGCAGGCGGCCTATGCCGAGATGTTGTTCACCGATGTGCTCTGGCCGGATTTCACTGCCGATCATCTCAGGGATGCGCTGGAAACCTTCGCCTCCCGCGAGCGTCGCTATGGCGGGCGCTGAGCGATGAGCGGCAAGAAATCCGATCTCGGCGTCCGCGCCGTTTCCGCTGTCGTCATGGTCGCGGTCGCTGCGGCGGCCCTTTGGCTGGGCGGGCCGGTGTGGATTGCCTTCGTCTGCGCAGTCGCGGTGGTCGTGCTTTGGGAATGGGTGCGTCTTGCCCGCGGCGGCACGGCGAGCCCGGCCGAACGCGGACTGTGGAACTTCGGCGGGATGCTTTACGTCGGAATGGGGGCGGCGATGCTGCTGTTCCTGCGCAATCCTGCCTTTACGCTGGCTCCCTTGCTGACCGTGCTGGTGAGTGTGATTGCGGTGGATGTCGGCGCCTATTTCACCGGAAGGACGCTGGGCGGGGCGAAGATTGCGCCTGCCATCAGCCCATCCAAGACCTGGTCCGGCCTGGCGGGTGGCATCCTTGGAGCAACGCTGGCGCTGTTCGGTGCGGCCCGGCTCTGGCAGGAAGGCGTGATCGCTCTTACGCCTGCCGGTGTGGCCGCTGACAAGGGCGCGTGCTTCGGCATGCAGCCATGCTGGTACCTTGAGGCGCGGGCGCTGCCGCTGTTCGCCACTTGCTTGCTGACCGGTATTCTTCTGGCGATCTGCGCTCAGGCTGGCGATTTCTTTGAAAGCTGGATGAAACGCCGTGCGGGCGTGAAGGACTCTGGCCATCTGATCCCGGGGCACGGTGGGTTTTTCGATCGTGTCGATGGCCTTCTGGCGGTGCTATTCGTGCTTGCGCTCATGCTGTTGTTCCAGCCACGATGACAGACATGCGCACGCTATCGGTTCTGGGAGCTACGGGTTCGGTCGGCGCTTCGACGCTCGATCTGGTGCGCCGCCAGCCCGAGAGCTGGCGCGTGGTGGCGTTGACGGCGCATTCCAATGCGATCGACCTTGCGCGCCTCGCGCACGAATTCTCGGCCGAAGTGGCGGTCATCGCCGACGAGGCCGGGTTGCCCGAACTGCGCGAGGCGCTGGCAGGAACCGGGATCGAGGCTGCGGGTGGCCCTGCCGCACTGATCGAAGCTGCTGCACGCGGCGCGGACGTCACTGTTGCCGCGATCGTCGGTTGCGCGGGGCTGGCGCCTACTATGGCGGCGATCGAGCAGGGGGGTATTGTCGCGCTTGCCAACAAGGAAGCGCTGGTTTCTGCCGGTGACGTCATGACGGCTGCCGTGGCCCGGCACGGCGCGACGCTACTGCCGGTCGATTCCGAGCACAATGCCATCTTCCAGTGCCTGCAGGGCAATGATCCGGCCCATGTGCGCTGGATCACGCTGACCGCCAGCGGCGGCCCGTTCCGCGACTGGTCGTGGGAGCAGCTTTGCGCGGCCACTCCTGCACAGGCGATCAAGCATCCCAACTGGGACATGGGCGCCAAGATCAGCGTCGATTCCGCGACGATGTTCAACAAGGGCCTCGAACTGATCGAGGCGCATCACCTGTTCCTGGTCGGGCTCGACAAGTTGCGGATCATCGTTCACCCACAGTCGATCGTTCATTCGATGGTCGAATACCGCGACGGCTCGACGCTGGCGCAGCTGGGCCCCTCCGACATGCGCGTGCCGATTGCCTCTGCACTGGCCTGGCCGGAGCGTATGGACACGCCGTGCGAACCGCTCGATCTTGCTGCGATCGGCGAACTGACCTTCCGCCTGCCGGACGAGGAGCGCTTTCCCGCGACGCGGCTGGCGCGGGCAGCAGCACAGGAGGGGGGCGGTATTCCCGCTGTGCTCAATGCCGCAAACGAGGTTGCAGTCGCGGCCTTTCTGGCCGGTCAGATTTCGTTCACCCGGATTGCGGCACAGGTGGAACATGTGCTCAATGCCTTTGTGCCGGCGCCGCCAGCCTGCTTGTCCGACGTGCTCGCCGTCGATGGCGAGGCACGGGCAAAGGCGCGGGAATTGATGGAGATTGCCTGACTTGACCGGATCGCCCAATCTGCTGACGACGATCTTCGCTTTCCTGCTGGTGCTGGGGCCTTTGGTCCTGATTCATGAGCTCGGACACTATCTCGTCGGTCGTCTCTTCGGGGTGAAGGCCAATGCCTTCTCGATCGGTTTCGGCAAGGAAATTGCGGGCTGGACCGACAAGCGCGGCACCCGCTGGAAGCTCTCGGCACTGCCGCTGGGAGGTTATGTCCAGTTCGCCGGCGACATGAACCCTGCCAGCGCGCCTTCGGCGGCCAGCGACGGGCTGACGCCGGAAGAGCGCTCGCACACCTTCCATGTCAAACCGCTGTGGCAGCGCGCGCTGATCGTGTTTGCCGGGCCTGCGACCAATCTGTTCCTCGCCGTGGCCATTTTTGCGGCGTTTGCGCTGACCTACGGTATTCCCGTGACCCAGCCGGTAATCGACGCTTTCCCCAAGGCATCGGCTGCGCGCGAAGCCGGGATGAAGCTGGGTGACCGCATCGTTGCGATCGATGGCGAGAAAATCACGGATTTCGCCGAAATTCGGGACCGGGTTGCCCCATTCCCGGGAAGTACTTTGCGGTTTGCCCTTGAGAGAGGCGGGCAGGCATTGGTAATTCCCGTGACGATCGCCGAGCATATCGAACGGGACCGTTTCGGAAATGAGGCGCGTTTTGGCTTGCTTGGCATTGAAGCCACGCACGTTGACATCGTCGCGGTCAGTCCGGGCGACGCCATGGCATTCGGTTTCGATCGCAGCTTTTATGCCATGGGCACCATGGTGACGGGAATTCGCCAGATTTTCACGGGCGACCGCTCGGTGAAGGAACTCGGCGGCCCGATTAAAATTGCGAAATATTCGGGCGAGCAGTTCAGCCTTGGCTGGGATGCCTTCGTCGGTTTCGCGGCCCTGATTTCGATTAACTTGGCATTCATCAACCTCCTGCCAATTCCGGGCCTCGATGGCGGGCACCTGGCGTTCTACGCGGCCGAGTTGGTCCGTCGCAGACCTCTGGATGTGCGCAGTCAGGAGTGGGCGATCCGCACAGGCGTGGCATTGGTGCTCGCGCTCATGCTTTTCGTCACGGTCAACGATCTGGTGTCTCTCCCGGTTTTCGGGGGATAGCCTGGAGGTTTTATTCAGCGATCACAGTCTCGCCGGGTTTGGCTGCTTGATTGGAGGCCTTCCATCGGGCAGATGGCTGCGGTTGCTTTCTGGCGCCTTCGCGGGCTTGCCGGGGCGGACAGGACTATCGCGTGAGCGAAAACGGGATTTTGCGTAGAATGATGGGATGGGTAATGGTTCGCAGCAATGAAGCCCGCCGTGCGTCGCAGCTTGCGGCAGTGCTTCTGGGAACCACAGTGCTTGCGGGAGTCCCCGAGGCGGCTTTCGCCCAGGACGCGGCGCCGGCACCGCAGGCCGTTCCGGCGGCGGAGCAGACGATCCAGTCGATCCAGGTGACCGGGGCCGAGCGCCTCGAGGCGCAGACGGTGATGTCTTACATCAAGCTGCGCATCGGCCAGCCTTACACCAAGGCCGCTGCCGACCAGGCGCTGAAGGATCTCTACGAGACCGAACTGTTCAAGAACGTCGAAGTCACCAACGACGGCGGCAATGTCACGATCGCCGTTCAGGAAAACCCCGTCGTCAATCGCATCATCCTTGAAGGCAACAAGCGCATCAAGGACGACAAGATCATGCCGGAGATCAAGGTCGCGCCGCGCCAGATCTTCACGCGCTCCAAGGTCCGTGCCGACGTTGCCCGCATCATCGAGCTCTACAAGCGCCAGGGCCGCTATGCGGCGACGGTCGAGCCGAAGATGGTCATGCTTGACCAGAACCGCGTCGATATCGTCTTCGAGATCACCGAGGGCTCGAAGTCGAAGGTCCGCCAGATCAACATCATCGGCAACGAGCACTTCTCCGACGGCGAACTGCGCGGCCAGATGGTCACCAAGCAGGCGCGCTTCACCCGCATCTTCAGTTCGGGCACGAGCTACGATCCCGACCGCATGGCCTTCGACCAGCAGAAGCTGCGCCAGTTCTACCTGACGCAGGGCTATGCCGATTTCCGCGTCGTTTCGGCCGTGGCCGAGCTGACCCCGGACAAGAAGGACTTCATCATCACCTACGTGGTGGAGGAAGGAAAGCGCTACAAGTTCGCCGACGTGAAGGTCGAGAGCCAGCTTCGCGACTTCGACGGCGAGAAGCTGGCGAAGAACCTGCCGATGAAGGCGGGCGACTGGTACAACGCCAAGCAGGTCGAAGACACGATCGACAGCCTGAACGAGACCGCCGGCGCCTTCGGCTATGCCTTCGCCGACGTCCGCCCGCAGTACGACCGCGACAAGGACAACCTCACCATGGGGATCACCTTCGTGATCCAGGAGGCCCCGCGCGTCTACGTCGAACGGATCGACATCAACGGCAACACGCTGACGCAGGACAAGGTGGTGCGCCGCGAGTTCCGCCTTGCCGAAGGCGACGCCTTCAACTCGCTGCAGGTCAAGCGTTCGACCAACCGCATCAAGTCGCTTGGCTACTTTCAGGAAAAGTTCGAAGTCGAGCAAAAGCCGGGCAGCACCGACGACCGCATCATTCTCGAAGCGAACGTCGAGGAAAAGCCGACCGGCGAACTGCAGCTTTCCGCCGGTTTCTCGAGTCTCGAGAGCTTCATCTTCCAGGCCTCCATCCGCCAGCGCAATTTCCGCGGCCGTGGTCAGACCGTCGGCATTTCGGGCAGCTATTCACGCTATTCCAAGAGCGTGCAGGCAAGTTTCGTCGAACCCTACCTGTTCGACAAGAACGTCTCGCTCGGTGTCGATATCTACCGGCGCGACTACAACAGCTTCAATTACTACAACTCCGATCGCAACACGACCTACCAGCAGGCGACGACCGGCTTTCAGGTCCGCGCCGGCGTTCCGTTGACCGAGTACCTGACGGCGGTCGCGCGTTACACGCTCAACTACGATGACGTGTCGTTGAGCAAGAGCCAGTTCTATTCGGTGGATGAAAACGGCGATTACGCGTGTGACCCGCTGCGTGCCGGCCGCTATCTGTGTGATGCGATCGGCAAGCGTCTCAGTTCGATCGCGGGCTTCTCGCTGATCTACGATACGCTTGATAACCGCGTTCGCCCCTCGCGCGGTGAGACGGCTTCGCTCAATGTAGACATCGCCGGGCTCGGCGGCGACGTGCGCTATGCGCGCCTGCGTGCCAATGCCGCGAAGTACTGGCCGCTGGGCGGCGGCTTCATCTTCTCGCTGTCGGGCGAAGGTGGCGCGATCAAGGGTCTGGGCCAGGATGTTCGCCTGACCGACCGTTTCTATCTGGGCGAGCCGCAGATCCGCGGTTTCGGCATTCGCGGGGTGGGGCCGCGTGTCATTCGTCAGTACCTGTCGGCGGATAGCGACGGCAACTACACTGTGGAATCCTCGAAGTCAGATGACGCGCTGGGCGGCAAGTATTACTACATGGGCCGTGCCGAGATGGAAATTCCGCTTGGTTCCGGTGCGCGCGAAATGGGTTTGCGGCCGTCGATCTTCATTGATACGGGCGCTGTCTGGAGCATCAAGAAGCCGGACACGATCGATTGCTCGACGGGCTGTTTCATCGGCACCCGAGACAGCGATGGCAACCAGCTTTACTACCCGAACAATGGTGACGGGACGTACGACACCTCGACGACAACGACTTCCGATCAGACCAATGGCCTCGACAATCAGGCGATCGGTTCGACGCAGTACTTCACCGAGCGTTTCGTCGGCGATACTTGGAAACCACGCGTCGCCGTGGGCTTCGGTGTGAACTGGAATTCGCCTTTCGGCCCGTTCCGCATCGACATTTCCAAGGTCCTGCTGAAGCAGGACGGCGACGATACCAAAACCTTCACATTCAACGTGGGAACGCAATTCTGATGAAAACCATGATCAAGACCCTCGCGCTGGGTTCGGCCCTCGCGCTCGTCACTCTCGCCGCACAGCCGGCCCTGGCGGCCAAGGCCGCGCCGACGGCTGCTGCAACTGAAAACGGTACGATTGTCGCTGGTCTCGGCATTGCCAATCTCGATGCGGTGATCGCCAACTCGAACGCCTACAAGGTTGCCGAACAGCAGCGCGAAACGACATACAAGCCGCAGTACGACCAGGCCAAGGCCCGCAACGATCAGCTGACCGCGCAGCTCAAGCCGATGGTCGACAAGTTCAATGCCGATCGTCAGGCCGCTAATCCGAACCAGGCCTCGCTGCAGCAGCAGGCGGGTGCGATTCAGCAGCTTCAGGAGAAGGGCAAGGCCGAACTGCAGCAGATTCTGCAGCCCGTCGGCCTGTCCCAGGCCTATGTGCAGGAGCAGATCGAGGACAAGCTCAACGACGCGCTCAAGGCCGCGATGAAGAAGCGCAATGTCTCGATCGTGCTGTCGCCCGATTCCGTGATCGCCTTCAATGGCGGGGCCTACAATCTCAATCAGGACATCCTGAACGAGCTGAACACGGCCATCCCGTCGGCGCAGATCGTGCCGCCGGCTGGCTGGGAACCGCGCCAGATTCGTGAGGCGCGCGCGCAGCAGGCTGCCGCTCAGGGCCAGTCCGCCCCGAGCACCGGCACGCAGCCGGCCGGCCGCTGATAGAGCGCGAGTACCGGGCATGAGCGAAGAGACGGAACTGGTCTACGACACCGCGAAGATCCTGGCGGCGCTTCCGCACCGCTATCCGATGCTGCTGGTTGACCGGGTGGTTTCCTTCACCGAGGAGGAAATCCACGCGGTCAAGGCGGTCAGCTTCAACGAGGATTTCTTCCAGGGCCATTTTCCCGGCCGTCCGATCATGCCCGGCGTGCTGCAGATCGAGGCGCTGGCGCAGGCTGCCGGCATCCTGGCGATCGAGATCCTGGGCCTCGCCGGTAGCGGCAAGCTGGTCTATTTCATGGCCATCGAGGACGCCAAGTTCCGCAGTCCGGTAACGCCCGGCCACTTGCTCGATCTGCGCGCAGGCTTCGTCCAGAAGCGTTCGCGCGTGTGCAAGTTCTGGGGCAAGGCCTCGATCGGTGACAAGGTGACCTGCGAGGTCAACTTCACCGCGATGATCGCGGACGCCTGATGCGTTGACCGGGCGTGCGTCCGGTCAACCGCATTCGCAGGGGACTCCTCCCTTGCATTTTGCCGCTTCCGGCGCTATGCGCGCCGCTTTCCAATGCAGGCCGGTCGGAACCGGCCCTATGCGAAAGAGATAAGACATGAAGGCCGATACCCATCCCGACTACCACATGATCACGGTGCAGATGACCGACGGCACCACCTTCCAGACCCGCTCGACCTGGGGCAGCGAAGGCGACACGCTGGTGCTCGACATCGATCCGACCTCGCACCCGGCCTGGACCGGCGGCAAGGCGCAGATCCAGGACGGTGGCCGCGTGGCTCAGTTCAACAAGCGTTTCGGCGGTCTCTCGCTCACCAAGAAGTGAGCGAAGGCCCGGCTATGCGGGCCTTACCGTCAAAACGAAAAAGGCGGCCTTCCGGGGCCGCCTTTTTTCATGTCTGCAATGACTGAGGGTTCAGCGCGTTGAGGTTCAGCCGTCCAGGCCGAGGTCCATCAGGTCAAGCCATTCGGTCTGGTCGGCAGGTACGGCGCGCAGAAATTCCATGCCGGCCGCCTGTCCCCGCACCCAGCGGATAATCGCGGGGAGCATCGAATTGTCGCACAGCCCGATGGACACGAATGCGCCCTGGCGTAGTCCGTCCCCGTTGGATTGTACGCAGCACCCATGGTGCGAAATGTCGGCAAGCAGCACGGGGTGCCGGCGTCCTTGCGAGGTTTCCAGCATGGCTTCGAAATGCGTTGTATGCCGCCGCTCGCGGCGGCGGTCGTCGAAAGTGTCCTGCTTTGCGGAATATAGCCGTCCGATGGGTGCGTTCACGTGATATGTGTCCTTGGCGTCCCTTTGGGAATGCTGGCCATTGTCTCTCTGCAATCGTTAATCCGCTTTCACGGGACAGCCTTGCTGGCGCGGTAACCTTGTTTTTCGGCAGCGTTGCGATTGCGTTTCGGTCGCACGAAACTAGTCTGGCTTACGTGTGTTGCGGGAAGGGGGCGCAACCATCGACGGAATTCGCGTCGGGCTTGTGGAATTCCGGTTCCGGCGGCGTCGAGTCATCGAATGAGCCGCAAAAGGCTCCGAAAAGGAGAAGCGTAATGATCCGAACTGCTCGAATTGCCGCTGCGTGTGCCCTGGCGCTGTCAGCTTCCGCTGTCCTGGCGGACGATGCCCCGGCCGGCGGCGGGAACAAGACGGTTCATGCCACGGTGATTGGCCTCGACGGCAACGCGCTGGGCATGATTACGCTCGAGCAGACCCCGTCGGGCGTATTGATGTCCACCGACCTCACGGGCCTGCCACAGGGCGAGCATGGCTTTCACTTCCACGAAAAGGGCGTGTGCGATCCCGCTGCCAAGTTCACGACATCGGGGGGGCACTTTGCCGCCGGTATGCCCGAGCATGGCCTGATGGTCATGGGCGGGCCCCACGGCGGCGACATGCCGAATCAGTACGTGGGACCGGACGGGGTGCTCAAGACGCAGGTACTCAACACGGGCGTCACGCTGACGCCGGGGCCCAAATCGCTTCTTGATGCGGACGGTTCCGCACTGGTTATCCACGCCGGACAGGACGACTATACCAGCCAGCCTTCCGGAAATGCAGGCGGCCGTATCGCCTGCGCGGTGATCAGCGCGGGTCAGTGACTCGCGAGCCGCTGGTGCCGGGCGGTGGGCTCAGCCCCAGTCCCAGGGCCGTTCGCGATACCATTGTGTGATGACGTACTTGCGGCCCGCCCGCACTTTCATCGCGTGATGCAGCGTTGCGGCATTGGGGCTGCCGTCCGGACGGCGGTTGTTCCAGGCAACCAGCTTGCCGCATTCGGGCTGGATGGTCTTGTTGATCACCTTGAACCGCGTGGCGCCGCCTGCTTCCACGTCGTTCAGGTAGATCATGAAGGTCCAGGTGCGCTGTCCCGATTCCGAGCAATAGGTATCGTAGTCCCCGCTGCCCGGTTCGAAATAGTCGGTGTGGGCCTTGAACTCCTGTCCCACTTCGTAGCGCTGGCCCTGCAGCGGCTCGGCATGGGGCAGGTCTATGCCTGACAATTGCGAGAGTTTCAGCGCGAGCGCGGCCACGGCGGGCGTTTCCGGCG
Organism: Novosphingobium album (ex Hu et al. 2023); assembly: GCF_022832385.1. Classification (GTDB taxonomy): domain Bacteria; phylum Pseudomonadota; class Alphaproteobacteria; order Sphingomonadales; family Sphingomonadaceae; genus Novosphingobium; species Novosphingobium album. The sequence goes on along the minus strand of NZ_JALHLE010000001.1, from coordinate 65,243 downwards.
GCAGGTCGCAGGTTGAGCTGGTGCGGAATGCATCGTCGCCATTGCTGTCAGCGACTGTCGAGGGGCGGTGCTGTGCCTCGATCAGCCTGACAAGCGTGTCGCATTCCGTGCGCGAAAGAAAGTCCCGCACGACGAACAGATCGAGCCGTGATGAAGGAAAGCGCTGGACGCCTGTACGTGCCAGCAGGTGGGCGTTCGATGATTCGCCTGATTCAGTCATACCGGATCTCATAGACCCGGTGCCTTTGCGGGAAAATTGCGCGAGATCGCGGATGATCCGATTTTTTGCTTTGCAAGAGGCGCTGCCTTGTGCAAAGGCGCGCTCCCGCACCGGTCGCTGCGCAGCGCGGCCTTGCGGGTGTTTTCGCATCTGGCATGACAGGCCGATGCGCAGTGTGGCGATCGTAGCTCAGCTGGTTAGAGCGCCGGTTTGTGGTACCGGAGGTCGTGGGTTCGAACCCCATCGATCGCCCCATTCTTTTCCAATCCGTGCCCTGCCTGGTGGCGCAAGGCGCGAAGGGCGCAATTTGCAGGTGACAAGCCGCTTCCTTTGCTGTCGAAGCACTTGCTCCGCTAGCAAGGGACTTTAGAAGCGCGCCTGTCATGCACGGATTTGCGAACCCGGCCCGTTTTCTCCGCATCGCCCGTTGGCTGATGCCGCTCTGCATGGTCACAGGCATCGCCGTGGCCACGGGGGCGCTTGGCTGGGGGCTGTTCGAAGCGCCTGCGGAACGCCTGCAGGGCGAAACGGTCCGCATCGTCTATCTGCATGTGCCGTCCGCCTGGCTGGGCATGGCCGGGTGGATGGGGATTGCGGCGGCCAGTTTCGCCGAACTGGTCTGGCGCCACCCGCTTGCCGGGATCGCCGCGCGCGCCTGCGCGGTGCCCGGTGCGCTGTTCACCGCCGTCTGCCTGATGACCGGATCACTCTGGGGCCGTCCGGCATGGGGCACCTGGTGGGTGTGGGACGGGCGGCTGACCAGCATGCTGGTGCTGCTGTTCCTCTATTTCGGCTGGATGGCGCTGTCGCAGGCGAGCGAGGCATCGGACGTTGGGCACAACAAGGCTCCGGCGATCTTCGGGCTGGTCGGCGCGGTGAACATCCCTATCATCCACTATTCGGTGACCTGGTGGAACAGCCTTCACCAGCCGCCCAGCATTACGATGGGCAATTCGGCGATGTCGGGTGATTTCCTTGTGCCGCTGCTGCTGGCCATGTTGGGCTTCACGCTGATCTTTGCAGGTGTAGTGCTGGCGCGGATGCGTGCCATTCTGGCGGATCAGCAGGCCGAGGCACGGCTGCGCCGCAAGGCTCTGAGCGAAGCGGAATTCTGATATGCGCGAGGCGATCGATCCCTGGACTTTCGTGGTGGCGTCCTATGCCATCGGCGTGGGGGCGACTGCGATGATGATCGCGTGGTCGCTGTTGTCCATGAAGCGCGCCGAGAAGCGCCGTGACGAGGCGAGAAAGCGCTGACGATGGCAATCAAGGCAAAGCATCAGCGACTCGTGCTGCTCGTGATTGCGCTGGTGGTACTCATTGGGGCCGCGCTGCTGGCGGCATGGGCCTTGCGCAATCAGGCGAGCTATTTCTACGTCCCCAGCGAGATCGTGGCCAATCCGCCCGAACCGGATCGCGCCGTGCGCCTCGGCGGCATGGTCGAGAAAGGCTCGATCAAGACCGAGTCTGATGGCGTGACCATCGCCTTCGTGGTGCAGGACGGCAAAGCGCGCGTGCCTGTCGTCTTCAAGGGCATCGTCCCCTCGCTCTTCGTCGAAGGGTCGGGCGTAGTGGCCGAGGGCAAGATGGGGGCCGACGGCACATTCGTGGCAGACAACCTGCTCGCCAAGCATGACGAGAACTATGTGCCGCGCGAAATGCAGAGCATGACGGCCGAGCAGGCCAAGAATGTGGTGGCCGAGACGAAATGATTGCCGAACTCGGTCTCGCCGCTCTCTGGATGGCCGCTGCGCTGGCGGCTTTGCAGCTTGTTGCAGGTGCGATGGGCCTGACAGCGCGCGGCTCGTCGCTGGGCGCTGTGGTTCGGCCGGTTGCGGTTGTACAGGGGCTGCTGGCGCTGACAGCATTCCTCTGCCTGATCTATGTCTTTGCCGTCACCGATCTGTCGGTGAAGCTGGTCGCGCTCAATTCGCATTCGATGAAGCCGCTGATCTTCAAGATCGCAGGCGCCTGGGGCAACCATGAAGGCTCGATGCTGCTGTGGGTCACGGTCATGGGCATGGCTGGCGGCTTCGTCGCGCTTGTCGAAAAGCGGCTGCCGGAACCGACCATGCTGGCAACGCTGGCCGGGCAGGCCTTTGTCAGCCTCGGCTTCTACGCCTTCCTCCTGATCGCCTCGAACCCGTTCGATCGGCTCTCACCTGTGCCTGTCGAGGGCAACGGGCTCAACCCGCTGCTGCAGGATCTTGGCCTCGCGTTCCATCCGCCCACGCTTTACCTTGGCTATGTCGGCCTCTCGATCGCGTTCAGCTTTGCCATTGGCGCGCTGGTGACGCGCGAAGTCGGTCCCGCCTTCGCCCGCGCCATGCGCCCCTGGGTGCTGGGGGCCTGGATCTTCCTGACCATCGGCATCACCGCCGGTTCCTATTGGGCCTATTATGAACTGGGCTGGGGCGGCTGGTGGTTCTGGGACCCGGTCGAGAATGCTTCGCTGATGCCCTGGCTGGCGGCAACGGCCTTGCTCCATTCGGCCAGTGTTCTCGCATCGCGCAATGCGCTCAGGGCCTGGACGGTCATGCTGGGCGTGGTCGCGTTTTCGATGTCGATGATCGGCACTTTCCTTGTGCGTTCGGGCATTCTGACGAGTGTTCATGCCTTTGCTGTCGATCCCGAGCGCGGCACGTTCATCCTCGGGCTGCTGGCGATCAACATTGGCGGCGCGCTGACGCTTTTCGCTTTGCGCGCCTCTACGGTGACCGAAGGGGAGCGCTTCGCCCTTGTCAGCCGCGAGGGAGCGCTGGTGTTCAACAACGTCATGCTCTCGGCGATCCTGGGCATCGTGCTGTTCGGCACGCTCTATCCGCTTCTGGCCGAGACGATGGGCGCCAAGGTCTCGGTAGGCCCGCCCTACTTCAACCCGATGAGCGCGCTGTTTGCAGTGCCGATGCTGGTGGTGCTTGCCATCGGCCCACTGCTGCGCTGGCGGCGTGACCGCTTCCAGCGCATCGGTAGGGCTCTTGTGATTCCGGCGATTCTTGCAGTTGCAGCGGGAATCGCCCTGGTGGCGATTGGCGGCGTCGCGCTGCTGCCGTTTCTCGGCATGGCACTGGCAGCAGGGCTGGCATGGGCCAGCGTTCTGCCCCTGCGCGAGCGCAACCTGCGCCGGACGCCGTTGCCTGTATGGGGCATGGTGATTGCCCATTTCGGTATTGCCGTCTCGCTGTTCGGCATGAGCTGCGAGAGTGCCTTCAATGTCGAGAAGCTGGTGGCAGTGAAGGTGGGGGATGTCACGACGGTCGGTCCCTGGGGGGTCAAGCTCGATTCCATCGAACCGGTTGCTGGTCCCAACTGGACGGCACTCGAAGCCCGCCTGCTCGTGCGCTACGGCGCTGATGGGGCGGTAACCCGGATGGCGCCGCAGTCGCGCAACTTCTGGGCTCCGCCGCAGCAGACCAGCGAATCGGCGCTGCTCACGCGATGGAACGGCCAGCTCTACACCGTGCTGGGCGGCGAAGGCGAAGATGGGCGCTGGCAGCTTCGGCTGTGGTGGAAGCCGTTCGTGCCGCTGATCTGGATCGGCGGCTTGCTGATCGCCCTTGGCGGTGTGCTGGCGTTGCTGGGGCGTGTGAAGACCGACGTGCGCCGCCTCATCGCGAAGGACAAGATCGCCTATCGTCACGAGCGCAAGGCGCAATTGAGGAAGCGGCCATGACGGAGACAAACGCCGCAAAGCCACGGCGCTGGGTGATCTGGCTGCCGCTGGTGCTGTTCCTGGGCTTCGTGGTGCTGGTGATGTTCGGGCTGTTCCGTCCGGCTGACCGGAATGTCGCCAGCCAGCTGGTTGGCAAGCCGATGCCGCAGTTCAGCCTGCCACCCGCCTTGCCGGGCCGTCCGGGGCTGGACAGCAAGTTGCTCACGAACGGCAAGCCGCATCTCGTGAACATCTTCGCCAGCTGGTGCGTGCCTTGCCGGGTCGAGGCGCCGCAGCTTGAGGCGCTGGCGAAGGCTGGCGTTCCCATCGAGGGGATCTCGGTGCGCGATACGACCGAAGCCTTGCAGGGATTCCTTGAGGAAAATGGCGATCCTTATCAGCGAATCGGTGCCGACGACGACGGGCAGGTGCAGCTCGCGCTGGGCTCGTCCGGCGTGCCCGAAACCTACGTGATCGATGGCAAGGGCAAGATCGTCTATCAGCATATTGGCGAGATCCGCCCTGAACAGCTGGGGCTGATCATGAACAAGTTGCAGGAGGCGTCCGAGTGATGGCCCGGCTGCTGGCTGCTTTCCTGATGGTTCTTGGTGTGGCTGCCGCTGCGCCGCTGCTGGCGCAGGAGGAGCAATCCACCGCGCCTTACGCCTACCGCCAGCTCGACGATCCGGCGAAGGAGGAAAAGGCACAGGCGCTGATGGAATCGCTGCGCTGCCTGCAGTGCCAGGGCCAGTCGATCGCTGATTCGGACGCGCCGATCGCCGGTTCGATGCGCAGTCTCGTGCGCGAACGAATCGAAGCTGGCGAGGATCCCGAAGCGATCCGCAGCTGGCTGATCGAGCGCTATGGCGACTATGTCAGCTACGCACCGCGCATTACCGGCCTGACCTGGCCGCTGTTCGCCGTTCCTGTTGCTCTGCTGTTGCTGGCCTTTCTGTTGTTGCGCCGGCGATTCGGTGGAAATCCGGAACAGGGAGGGGGCGCATGATCTGGGTTTTCGTGGCCAGCCTGGCATTGCTGGCCTTCGGGCTGATTGTGTTCGTGCTCAAGGCGCCGCGGGGCACCTGGGAAGCCGTCGCTGCCGCCCTGCTGCTTGGTGTTGCCGGTTATGTTCTGCAGGGAACCCCGGGACAGGCCAGCGCACCGAAAGAGGCCTCCGAGCCGGTTTCGGGTGATGCCGCCGCACTTGTCGAGGCGCGGCTGAAAGTCACGAACAAGGGGATCCCGCCCAACAACAAGTGGGTCGTGTTCGCCGACGGGCTTGCCCGTAACGGCCATTATGCCGATGCTGCCCAGATCCTGCGCGGTGAGGTGGAAGCCCACCCGAACAATTCCGAAGCCTGGCTGGCCATGGCCAATGCCCTGATGGCCCATTCGGACGGCGTGCTGACGCCTGCCTCGCTCTATGCCTACCGCAAGGCCGCCAGGACCGCTCCTGACGAACCGGGGCCGCCGTTCTTTCTGGGGCTCGCCCTGCTGCAGAACGGCCGGGTTGCCGATGCGCAGGCGCTCTGGACGGACCTGCTGGCCCGTGCGCCGCAGGATGCGCCCTGGCGGGCGCCGCTGGCGCTGCAGTTGCAGAAACTCGACACCATGATGAACGGTCAGGCGGGGGGCGGACCCCGGTCCGTGCCGCAACAGCCCTGAGTTGTCCCAATCATGAACCGGGTGTCAGGACCCGCGCTTACTATCGTTGCTTGGTTCTTCGCATACTGCTAACGGCCACTCCCTTGCCGCACCCTCAGGGGGTGCATTGCGAGTCCATGACGGGGCGCACGAATGAGTGATGCAACATCGGATAGGCCTGCGGGGCCGTCGCTGATCGATCCTGCGACAGCTGCGGCTACTCCGGCACACGGTGGCCATGGGCATGGCTCGGGCAATGTCGCCAAACTGGCATTGGGTGCAGTTGGCGTCGTCTTTGGCGACATCGGTACCAGCCCGATCTATGCGTTCCGCGAAACATTCGTCGGCCCGCATCCGCTGGCCATCGACGAACTGCACATCCTCGGCGTTGTCAGCCTGATCTTCTGGTCGATGACGATGGTCGTTTCGATCCAGTACGTCAGCGTGCTGATGCGTGCGGACAACAAGGGGCAGGGCGGCAGCCTCGCCTTGGTTGCCCTGATCTCGGGATCGATCAAGAAATCCAGTTACGGTGGCCTGATCGTCATGCTGGGTGTCTTCGCGACTGCCCTGTTCTATGGCGACTCGATGATTACCCCCGCGGTTTCGGTGCTTTCGGCGGTGGAAGGTCTCACCGTCGTCCAGTCGAACCTGCAGCCCTTCGTGCTGCCGATCGCGCTGATCCTGCTGATTGGCCTGTTTCTGCTGCAGAAGAGCGGTACCGCCAAGGTCGGCGCGCTCTTCGCGCCGGTCATGGTGCTCTATTTCTCGACGCTGGCCCTGCTTGGCGTCTACCACCTGGTGCAGTTGCCGCATGTGCTGGTGGCGTTGAACCCCTGGTATGCGATCCAGTTCTTCATGACAGACAAGGTGCTGGGCTTCCTCGCGCTCGGGTCGGTCGTGCTGGCCGTCACCGGCGCGGAGGCGCTCTATTCGGACATGGGGCACTTCGGACGCGGTCCGATGCGGCTTTCGTGGTTCGGTTTCGTGATGCCGTGCCTGCTGATCAACTATTTCGGCCAGGCCGCGATGATCCTCGGCCTGGACGATGCGTCTGCGGCCGAGGCGATGGAGAATCCGTTCTTCAACCTCGCACCCGACCACTGGCGCCTTCCGCTGGTGATCCTGGCGACCTGCGCGACGTTCATTGCCAGCCAGGCGGTGATTTCCGGCGCCTTCTCGATCACGCATCAGGCGATGCAACTGGGCTTCATCCCGCGTCTGTCGACCCGCCACACCAGCGAGCATGAGGTCGGGCAGATCTACATTCCCTTCGTCAACTGGGCGTTGATGACGGGCGTGATCACGCTGGTCTTCGTGTTCCAGAACTCGTCGAACCTCGCCTCGGCCTATGGTATTGCGGTCACCGGCGCGATGCTCATTGACACGTGTTTGATGGCGGTGTTGCTGATCGTGCTGTGGCGCTGGAAGCTGTGGCTGGCGATCCCGGTCATCGTCGCGGCCTTTGTCGTCGACGGTACGTATTTCGCTGCCAACGCCACCAAGATTCCCGACGGCGGCTGGTTCCCGCTACTGATCGGCGGCGTAGCCTTCACGCTGCTGACGACATGGAACAAGGGGCGCAAGCTCATGCGGGACCGCATGACCGAGGCCGCTCTGCCGCTCAACGTGTTCGCCAAGAGCGCGCATGGCAGCGCCGCGCGGGTGCCGGGGACGGCGATCTTCATGGCCTCAAGCAACATCGGGGTGCCTTCTGCGCTGTTGCACAACATCAAGCACAACAAGGTGCTGCATGAGCGTGTGGTGGTGCTGACGATCGAAGTGCAGGATGTGCCCTATGTCGAGCCGACCGACCGCTATGAAGTGATCGAACTGGGGCAGGGCTTCTACCGCATGACGCTGCGCTATGGCTTCATGGAAGAAACCGATGTGCCCCATGCCCTGGCGCACGCCCCGATGTGCGGCGGACCGTTCGAGATGATGAAGACCAGCTTCTTCCTCTCGCGCCAGACCCTGCTACCGTCAGAGAAGCCCGGCATGGCGATCTGGCGCGAAAAGTTGTTCGCGTGGATGATGCGCAATGCGGCAAGTGCGATGGAATTCTTCCGTCTGCCGACAAATCGCGTGGTGGAGCTGGGCAGCCAGCTGGAGATCTGACGGAGGCCTTCGGTGGCTGTCAGAGCCCGGTTGCGGCCATCACGGCCAGTGGGTTGAGATACTCCGTGTGTTCGATCACCACGCCGTCGCGGATACGCACAAAGATCACGTAGCTGTTCCGGTAGGGCGTGCCGTCCGCCATTGTGGTTTCCGCCCGCGCTGTCACCACGATCAGTTCCGGGTCTTCCGTGCGCAGGATCACCTTGTCGTGAAACACCAGCGGGGCTCGCCCGGCAGCCGAGGCGTTCAGGGCAGATTGCGCCGCTTCCTTGCCGGCGAACTCATTGGGTAATCCCGGTGGCATGAACGGCAGGCGCAGCACAAAGTCAGGAGCGACTTCACCGCGAAGTCGCCTTGGGGCATGTGGTTCAGCCAGTCCTCCGCCAGTTCAATGATATCGTGAATGACAGTCACCTCTGACCTGTTTCGAGATGATCGTGACACTCGATTTGTGCCGGCGACAACGCCAGAGGTTGGAACAAGCCGCCAATTTGAACATCTGGAAAGGCAGGCAGGCAGCGATCGACCATTGCGATTTCCGCTTGTCGGACAGTGGGCGCATTAGCTTTGCATTGTGAGGGCGAGAGTTCATCCAGGCAAGGGCATGCATCCTACTTCACCCTCTCTCCGCCGGGCCTATGCGACTTGGGCGCACGGCCAGATCCACTATTACGACGGTGGTGGAGACGGCATTCCGTTGCTGCTCCTGCACCAGTCGCCCGGCAGTTCGAACGACTGGTTCGCGCATGTCCCACTGTTGCAGGCGGCGGGGGTAAGGGTCCTGGCGATGGACAACCCCGGCATGGGAATGTCTGATCCGTTTCCTGCGGAACCGGCGCTAGCTGACTACATCGACGCGGTTCCGGCCGTATTGGATCATGCCGGCGTCTCTCAGGCGGACATCGGAGGCTATCACACCGGTGTTCAGATCGGGGTGGAGGCCGCCGTGCGTCATGCAGCCCGGATACGCAGCCTGATGCTTTACGGCGTGCCAGTGCTGACCGAGGAGGAACGGGACCAGCTCTGGAATGCGATCGTCCCGAACGAGATGGCGGGTGCCGTGCACCGTCCGGTCCCGGGCGGCACGAACCTGTCAGATCACTTCCGCCGTCTTGAGGGCTATTTCTCGCCAGTAACTGCCCAGCGCATGGTGCTCGCGGCGCTCATGGCCGGGCCGCTCTGGTGGCATGGCCACAATGCCGCCCTGCGCCACGATCTGGTGCCTGCCCTGCAGGCTGTCACGCAACCAATGCTCTTGATGACCAACGCCGGTGAAATGCTCGACAGGAATACGCGCGAAGCGGCAAGGCTGCGTCCTGATGCCATTCTGGTGGATCTTGACGTTGAAACGCCTGTCGGCATGGACGTCGCAGCGGACGTGATGGTGCGGGCTATGCTCGATTTCCGGGGACGGTTGGAGGCCTGACTAGCGCCGTGGCGGTGAAGCGCGCCGTCAGTCGTGCGGCGGGTTCTCGATCACTTCTTCCTTCGCCGCCTCGCCCATGCCGTGCTTCAGCACCATCGGCAGCTGCGAGAAGGTGAAGACGAACGAGAGCACCGTGAAGCCCCAGAGCTTGGCCTGCAGCCAGGTCTCGAAGCTTACGGTATAGACCAGCACGGTGTTGAGAACGGCGAGCAGCAGGAAGAACCACGCCCAGTTGCGCGAGAGCTTCATCCAGCCTTCCTCGTTGAGCCCTTCAAAAGCGGACTGGAGGAGGTATTTCAGCATCGGCTTGCCGCGCCAAAGGCCGAAGAACAGCACTCCGGCGAACATCAGGTAGACTGCAGTAGGCTTGATGCGGATCCAGAAATCGTTGTGGAACACTACAGTCAGCATGCCGAATCCGATGATCAGCACAGTCGTCAGCCACAGCATTGGCGAGATATGGCCCAGTCGCCACTTGGACACTCCGAGCGCAACGACCGTTGCCACCATGAAGGCGATGGTGCCCTTGATGACCGCGGCTACGGTTCCCAGCGAATCGCCATCACCGGTCGGGGCATAGTGCTTGTAGGCCAGGAAGAAGACCAGCAGAGGGCCGAAATCGACCACCAGGTTGATCCAGGAACTTTTGGGTTTTTCGGTATTGGTCTGGTTCATCACGCAATTCCCGCAATGACGCGGGCCAGAAGGTCCGGGTTGAAGGGCCGCAGGTCGTCGATCTTCTCGCCGACGCCGATGGCATGGATGGGCAGGCCGTACTGTTCGGCCGCGGCAACGAGCACGCCGCCGCGCGCGGTGCCATCCAGCTTGGTCATGATCAGGCCGGACACGCCTGCCACTTCCTTGAAGATCTCGATCTGGGACAGGGCGTTCTGCCCGTTGGTGGCATCAAGCACCAGCACCACGTCGTGCGGTGCCTCGGGATTGAGGCGGCCGAGTACGCGGCGGATCTTGGCCAGCTCGTCCATCAGCTCGCGTTTGTTCTGCAGGCGTCCCGCCGTATCGACGATCAGCGCGTCGATGCCCTGATCGGTCGCGGCCTTCACAGCGTCGAACACCACCGAGGCAGGATCGCCACCCTCGGGGCCCTTGACGATGGGAATGCCCAGCCGATCAGCCCATACCGCGAGCTGACCGATCGCTGCGGCGCGGAAGGTGTCACCTGCCGCCAGCATCACCGAATAGTCCTGCTCCTGGAACAAGTGCGCCAGCTTGGCGATCGTTGTGGTCTTGCCCGAGCCGTTGACGCCGATCACGAGGATTACCTGGGGACGCGGGAAGGCGACCACGTCGAGCGGCTTGGCGACCGGGCGCAGGATTTCGGCGATCTCGCGGGCGACCACTTCCATGATCGCGCGCTCGTCCGCATCGCGCTCGAATCGTTCCTCGGCGAGGCGCTCACGGATGCGAGCCGCGGCGCGGGGGCCGAGGTCAGACATGATCAGCGCGTCCTCGATATCGTCGAGCTGTGCGTCATCGAGGCGGGTCTTGCCAACGATACCGGCGAGATTGCCGGTCAGGCGTTCCGACGTCTTGCGAAAGCCTCCGAAGAGGCGATCCGACCAGGCGTCGGTCGCCGCGCCGGTTGCCGCACCTTCGTCACTCATGCTTCCAGTATTCCTTCGACTACCCTGGTGGGCGTAACGCGGATCAGTGCACCGGGCCTAGTGCCCTGGGGCAAACGTACCGGCGCGAAGTTTTCCGCATGGCCGGTTCCACCCTTTTCGGCAAGCACCCATAGCGGCTTGTCCTGTTGCGCGGCAAGCCAGCGGGCCCGCACGCTGGCGGCCTTTTCCCGCAGTTCGGCTGCGCGGGCCTTGATCAAGGCAGGATCGACCTGTGGCATGCGTGCGGCGGGCGTACCGGGACGGGGCGAGAACGGGAAAACGTGGCCATGCACGATTTCCAGCTCTTCGATGATCGAGAGGTTCGCGGCGTGAGCCCCTTCGTCTTCGGTCGGAAAGCCGGGCATCAGATCGGCTCCGATGGCGATGTTCGGCCTGCGCGCACGCAACCGTTCAACGAGCGATATGGCATCGGCGCGGGTGTGACGGCGTTTCATGCGCTTTAGGATCAGGTTGTGTCCGTGCTGCAGTGACAGGTGGACATGCGGCATCACGCGGGTTTCACCGGCAAGCAGGTCAAACAGCGTTCCGTCCACTTCGGCGCCATCGATCGAGGAAAGGCGCAGACGGGGCAGGGACGGGAAGCGCGCCAGGATAGCCTCGCACAAAATACCCAGTCCCGGGCTGCCGGGAAGGTCGCTACCCCAGGAGGTGAGATCGACGCCGGTCAGCACGATCTCGTTCGCGCCCGCGTCGAGATGAACGGCAACGTCCTGCAAGACATCGGGCAGGCTGCGCGAGCGGCTGGGGCCACGCCCTTGCGGGATCACGCAGAAGGTGCAGGCATGGTCGCAGCCGTTCTGCACTTGCACGAAACCGCGCGTATAGGCCCGCCGTTCGCGCGGCGCGCCGATAGCAGGCACGTTCCACGATCGCGGATCGAGCTTGGCGGTATTGGGCACGAGCCCATCGACTTCGGGCATGGCGCCGAGCATGCCGCGCTCGACTTCGGCGGCGCAGCCGGTGACGATCAGGCGAGCATCGGGCCGGGCCTTGCGGGCGCGGCGGATGGTCTGGCGGGTCTGGCGCACCGCTTCGCTGGTGACAGCGCAGGAATTGATGATGACAAGGTCATCAGCTGCGCCCAGCAGGGCGCGCAGATCCTCACTCTCGGACAGATTGAGGCGGCAACCCAGCGAATGAACTTCGACGGTCAATCCGGGCTCCCGGCAGGAATGCCGTAATCGACAGGATCGAAGCTGCCGCGAAAGCTTTCGGTGGCCGGCCCGGTCATGACGATCTCGCCATCCTCGCGCCATTCGATGGCAAGTTCGCCGCCGGGAAGCGAAACCGTCACCGCGCGTTCGACCAGCCCACGCTTCATTGCGCCGACAGCCGTGGCGCAGGCACCGGTGCCGCAGGCGCGGGTCAGCCCGGCGCCGCGTTCCCATACCCGCAGAGTGATAGCATCGCGCGCGGTGATGGCGGCGACGTTCACATTGACGCGTTCGGGAAAGACCGGATCGGTCTCGATCAGTGGGCCAAGGCGGGCCATGTCGACCGCATAGGGATCGGCCACGAAGAAGATCGCGTGGGGATTGCCAACATTGACCGCGATCGGGTTGGTCAGGTCCTCCCAGGCCAGCGGCATGGTGTGCGTGTCCATCGCATAGGCGAGCGGGATCGCGTCCCAGTCGAACCGGGGCTGGCCCATCTCGACGGATATGCCGGCATTGGTCGGAGTGGCGCAAAGCAGCCCGCCCAGCGTTTCGATTCGCGCAGGCGCACCGTGGAGCAGCCCCACCGCGCGGGTGGCATTGCCGCAGGCTTCCACTTCGCTGCCGTCCGCATTGAAGATGCGCATGCGGAAATCGCCAGCCCGGGACGGTTCCAGCAGGATCAGCTGATCGCAGCCGATGCCGGTGTGACGGTCGGCCAGCGCGGCGGCAAAGGCGGCATCCATGGCAGGCAGGGCTTGCGCCAGCGCCGGATTGCGCGCGTCGAGCACGACGAAGTCGTTGCCGAGTCCATGCATCTTGGTGAAGTCGATCCGCATGCCGCGCGATCTAGGTGCTCGCGTGCGGCAGGTCCAGAGCCGATGCCGCAGCTTCAGGCGTGGTGGGCGTGTTTTTCGAGAAATTCGGCTGGTTCGGCCGTGCTCGCGGGCACAACCTCGTCCGATCCGGCGCGCAGAAGGACAGGATGCGTTTCCGTGGATGAAATGGCCAACCCGGCGTGCCGCGGATCGTTCAGCCATTCGGCCAGTTCGCTGGCCGGGCGGGGGCGACCGTAGAAATAGCCCTGCCCCTTGATCGACCCGTATTGCAGCAGATGGTCGAGAACCTCCCCGTTCTCGATTCCCTCGACCGTGACGGGCAGGCGCAGTCCTTTGCCAAGCATCGCGATAGCATGGACGATCGCGGCATTGTCCTTGTCTTCCAGCAGGCTGGTCACAAAGCTGCGATCGATCTTGATGCGATCGAATGGCAGGCTGCGCAGCTGTGCCAGCGAGCTGTAGCCGGTGCCGAAGTCGTCGAGGCTGATCTTGATGCCCTGATTCTTGAGGCTGGTGATCAGCGAGCGGGCCTGGGCGATGTTCTGGTGCAGACAGCTTTCGGTGATTTCGATCTCAAGGCGGTGCGGCGGGAAGTTTGCATCCACCAGCAGGCGCAGCAGCTTTTGGGCGAACCATGGATCGCGCAGCTGCAGCGGTGAGACGTTGACGGCCAGCGTTAGGCGCGCATCCCAGGTCTTGGCGTCTTCCAACGCCTGACGGATCACGCTTTCGGACAAATCGCTGATAGCGCCGATCTCTTCCGCGACGGGAATGAAGACCTCGGGTGAAACGATCCCGTACTGCGGCGAATTCCAGCGCGCCAGCATTTCGAAGCCGGTCAGTTTACCAGTCTGCAGGTCGATCTGCTGCTCGTAAAAAGGTACGAATTCGCCTTTTGCGATGCCCTGGCGGATACCTTGCTCCAGTTCCGTACGGAACCGCATCTCATCCGCCATCATGCCTTCGAACCAGAAGTAGCCGTTCCGGCCCTGACGCTTTGCATGGTACATCGCGATGTCCGCCATTTCCAGCAGGGCATGGGCATCAGGACGCTTGCCATCCACGCCCGCAGCGTCGGAGCGAGCCATGCCCATCGAGGCTGTGATCTCGATGCTGATGGCATTGATCTGGGCACTTTGCCCGATCGTTTCGATAAGCCCGGAGGCGATCTGTTCGATTGTGTCGTTGCGGTTCTTGTCGAACGCAAAGGCTGCTGCAAATTCATCGCCGCCGATGCGGCCCAGAAGGGCCTGTTTCGGGAGGGCCGAAGCAATCCGGCGCGCGCATTCGCGCAGCAGCTGGTCGCCGGCATTGTGACCGTTGAAGTCGTTGACCTGCTTGAAGTTGTCGAGATCGACCATCATCAGGACGACAATCTGTCGCTGAGCCTCTGCCTTCCCGATCAGGCGATCGACGCCCCCGTTGAAGCTGCGGCGGTTGAGAAAACCGGTCAGCGGGTCGGTTTCGGCCATCTGGCGCGCCTGCTTTTCCGCGGCCTTGCGCAGCTGGATCTCTTCACAGAGCTGGCGGTAGCGGCTCCAGCCGAAGATGATGATGGCGATGTTGAGCAGAAAGGCGTTGAGGATAAGGTTGTCGGGCCCGGCGCTTCGATGCAGCAGCGAATTGACCACACGCGGGCCCACCTGGCTGCCGGTTGCTACGAACAGCAGGATTGCGGCGGTGACAATGCCCAGCGCGACGACGTCGATCTGCCGTCGGTTCTCGCCTTCTTCATCCGCGGCTGCGACATTCCCGGCAAATGGTGCCTTCACCCGCAAGCTCCCTAGGAATTCCTCTAGGGGGGCGATGCTAGGACGTTACTCTGAAATTTCCGTTAAGTAGAGAACCCTAGGCGGAATGTGTCCGCGAGACACATTCCGCGCGTGGCATGGAGTCAGGCCTTCAGACCGATCTCGCGCAGCCGTTCCTGCAGATAATCATCGGCAGTGATCGATACCGGATAGCGGTCGGGATTGTCCGCGCTGATGCATTCGGGCAGCGTCACGAAGCGGAAATCGCTGCGCAGATGCAGGAAGAACGGCATCGAATAGCGGCTATGTGCCGCGCGGTCACCCGAAGGGTTACGGACCCGGTGCGTGGTGGAAGGCAGCAAGTGGTTTGTCAGGCGCTGCAGCATGTCGCCGATGTTGATGACCATGGCGCCTTCGGGCGGGGCGATCGAAAGCCATGTGCCGTCCTTCCCGAGCAGTTCGAGCCCCGCTTCCTCGGCACCGAGCAACAGGGTTATGAGATTGATGTCTTCGTGTGCGCCTGCGCGGATCGCACCGCCGGCCCCTTCGCCGACGGGAGGATAGTGCAGCAGGCGCATCACCGAGTTACCATCCTCGATGGCTGGATCGAACCAGTGGGCATCAAGACCGAGATCAATCGCGATCGCAGAAAGGATCTTTGCGCCAACCTCGTCAAACTGCGCGTAGAGCTCGCTGAAAGTCTCGCGAAAGCCCTCGATCTCCTTAGGCCACACATTCGGGGGCATCGTCGCTGCGAGCGGTGAGCCGGGGGGCAAATCGCGGCCGACGTGCCAGAATTCCTTGAGATCCTTCTCGGTTGCGCCCTTGGCGACTTCGGTACGGAACGGCGTATAGCCGCGCGCGCCGCCCTGGCCGGGGTTGAAGTATTTCATCTTGGTTTCGACCGGCATCGCGAAGAACTGCCTGGTCAGCGCCCAGGCGCGGTCGATCAGGTCCTGATCGATGCCGTGGTCGCGGATCATCGCGAAACCGAACGTGCGGAAGCTGCTGCCGATCAGTGCGGGCAGTTCGTCCTTGTTGGCATCAAGGCTCAGCACGGGAATTGCTGCTAGGTCCATGGGGTAGTGTATTCCGTGGTGAATCGTTATGCGGCCACCGATAGTCCAAATGGAAAGGCAATGCATGTCCAAGCGCTACTGGCTGATGAAATCGGAACCGGACGCCTACAGCTGGGACGACCTCGTGGCCGAGGGCGAAGGCACCTGGGACGGCGTGCGCAATCACCGCGCCGCCAAGAACCTGCGCACGATGCAGGTGGGGGACGAGGCGTTCTTCTACCATTCGAACATCGGCAAGGAGATTGTCGGCATCGCCACGATCAGCCAGGCCGGCCTGACGGATCCGACCGATCCTGAAGGCAAGTGGGCTGCGGTCAAGGTGAGGCCGGTGCGCAAGCTGGCAAATCCGGTCACGCTCAAGCAGATCAAGGCCGATCCGTCGCTGCCCGACATCGAACTGGTCAAGCTGTCGCGTCTTTCCGTTGCCGTAATCACCCCCGAGGAGTGGGCGCACATTCTTTCTGTATCGGAAGGGTGAGCCGCTCCAACGGTGCGTCACAGGGCTGGGCTTAGCTGAAGGGCTCATTCGTGGATCGAACCTGATCCCTTAGCGCGAGCTGTGCGGTTGACGGCGAATGCATCGGGGAAAAGGGCTGCCGGGTGGTGACCCATTTCCTGCAAGTCTTTGTCTCACAGGCGGGAAGTACCTGGTTTCGCGTGGCACTCGTCCCGATTTGGGATGCTGGTCACGACCGGCTTTGCGCAATCGTAAACAAAAACTTAAGATGCGCGTCATGGGAAAACTGACACGTCGCGCACTCGTTCTCACGCAGGAGTCGGCCGGGCACCCGTTCCGCCGCTCGCTGCCGCCGCATGTTTTTACCGAGCCCTTGGGGGGGGACGTCGAAGCGGAGGAAAATGCGCAGGCGGCGCATCGCTGGCGGATGAGCGGCGGCGACTGGCGCAGCTTCATCACCGCGTATTGCGCGAGCTTCGTTGCGGTGGCGATCTTTATCGCCTGACGTGCAGTCAGGCAGGCGCTCCTTCACGCTCCGCCCGGAACAGCATGTAGCCCAGCCACGCGGAAGCGGCGCAACTGGCGGCCACAACCAGCAACTGCTGAACTACCGGCACACCCAGCAGCGTCATCATTTCCGTCACGACCGCACCCAGCACCATGGCGCCCGAGTTGACAATGTTGTTCGCAGCCACGGTGCGCGCCGTCTGCGACTTATCCACGAATGTGGTGAGGAACGCGTAGAGCGGCACGACGAACATGCCGCCGCACACGGCAATGCCCAGTAGCGTCAGCAGCAGCGGAACGGCCAGCGGCTGGACGACGAAAACGGCCACATCCATCAGCTCTTCCGGGCCGCTATGCGGAGGCCAGAGCGCGCAGACCCGCTGGAATGCGATCAGGAACACGCCCATGCCGATTACCGAGATCGGCGACCAGCGCGCGGATACGGTGCCTTTGAGCATGGCGTTGATGACCATGGCGCCGATCGCGACGCCGACCGAGAAGATCACGAGAAACAGGCTGGCGACCTGCTTGCTGGCCATCAGGATGTTCTTCGCCAGCGGCGGGAACTGGACGAACAGCACGGTGCCTATCGCCCAGAAGAAGCTGATCGCGCAGATCGCGAGATAGACGCGGCGATCGCGCATCGTCGTGCGCACAAGCGTGATCGAGGAGCGCACGACGTGGAAGTCGAGCGGTTCGGGCGTGCACAGCGGTGGTGCGGGGGGAACCTTGCTGCCGGCCACGAAGCCCAGGCCGGCAACCGCCACGACGGCGATTGCGGCCATTTCCACACTGATCCAGCCAGCCACGATCGTGCCTGCGAGAACGGCCAGATAAGTGCCGGCCTCTACCAGCCCAGTACCGCCAAGGACTTCGTCCTTTTTGAGGTGCTGGGGCAGGATCGCGTACTTGATCGGACCAAAGAAGGTGGAATGGATGCCCATCGCGAAGAGCGCCAACAGCATCAGCGGAATGGCCACTGCGTGCAGTGCGATACCCTGCCATGCCAGTATCAGGCCTGAGCCGCCCACCAGCATGATTCCGATCTCGCAAGCCTTGATGATCCGGATGAGGCGCGCCTTGTCGCGCATGTCCGCGAGCTGTCCGGACAGAGCCGAAAGCAGGAAGAACGGAATGATGAAGATCGCGGAAGCCAGCGCGCTGAAGCGCGCCTCCTGCGCTTCGGAGTGATAGACTTCGTACACGACGAAGAGGATCATGGCGTTCTTGAACAGATTGTCGTTGAACGCGCCGAGCAGCTGGGTGACGAACAGAGGGAGAAAGCGTCGCGCCCGGATGAGTTGGGTCGTCGTGGTCATGTCGGATCGTGGTACCGGCCTGCCGTTTTTTGTTGGGCGGACGTTTAATGCGGTGTGCCGGAGGCACAACCCCTGATCGGCACTTTATTCTGTCATGCCTTCGGGGCTATGGGCAGGGAGACATGCTGACCCTGCCGAATATCCTCACCCTTTCACGAATCCTCACCTTGCCGCTGCTGGCATTCCTGCTGTGGTGGCCGAAATGGGAATTCGGATACGGTCTCGCGTTTGGCCTCTATTGCCTGATGGGGATCACCGACTATTTCGACGGCTACCTTGCCCGGTCGAGCGGCACGGTCTCGAAACTCGGCATCTTCCTCGATCCGATCGCGGACAAGATCATGGTGGCAGCGGTGATCCTAGTGCTCACTGCACAGGGTATCCTCACCGGCCCCTATGTCGGGGACATGCACGTGATTGCGGGCCTCGTTATCCTTATTCGCGAAATTGCCGTTTCGGGCCTGCGGGAGTTTCTCGGCGGATTGCAGGTTTCTGTGCCGGTCAGCAAACTGGCCAAGTGGAAGACCACGTTCCAGCTGATCTGCCTCGGAGCCCTTATCCTGGGCGGGGCGATGCCGTGGTGGAACATCACGCTCGCGGGCTTTGAAATGAACGTGCCGCACACGGTGGGACTGACGACGCTGTGGGGCGCGGCGGTCCTGACCGTGGTGACCGGCTGGGACTACCTGCGCGTCGGTCTCAAGCATATGGATTGAGACGGCAAGGGAGTTATCCCGCCCTTAGTTCATCCGCCAGCATTCGGAATTCATCCGAGCGCGGCGAGTTCTTGCGCCAGACAAGGGCGATCTCGCGGTTGGCGTTGGGCGAGAGCAGGGGGCGCGCCACGACATTGGTGCCGTTGAGGATGCCGGCATCGAGCGCCATTTCCGGCAGCATGGTCAGGCCGAGGCCGTTGTCTACCATTTGCACCAGCGTGTGCAGGCTGGTGCCGATCATCGTCGCGCTGGCACGCAGTTCAGGCCTGTTGCAGGCGGCAAGGGCGTGGTCCTTGAGGCAATGCCCGTCTTCGAGCAGCAGCAGCCGGTTCTCGTCGATGATTTCCGGCAGGACTTCCTCGGGCGGATTGCGCGGGTCGTCATGCGGGAAGGCGACGAAGAAGGCGTCCAGTTCGATGGTTTCCTTCTCCACTTCGCCGGTGGCATAGGGCAGCGCCAGCAGCACGCAGTCGGCACGGCCGTGATGGAGCGATTCGATCGCCTGCTGGCTCGGCTCCTCGCGCAGGAACAGCTTCAGGTTCGGCCGCTCGCGGCGCAGGCGCGGCAGCATGCGCGGCAGCAGGAAAGGCGCGATCGTCGGGATCACGCTCATGCGCACTTCGCCCGAGAGCGGCTTGCCGCTCGACTGGACGAGTTCGGACAGTTCTTCGGTTTCGCGCAGGATGCGGTGCGCCTTGGCGACAACGGCATTGCCGAGCGGCGTGAAGCGCACCGCGCGCTTGGTACGCTCGACCAGCGTTACGCCCAGCAGCGTTTCCAGATCGCGCAGGCCTGCCGAAAGCGTCGACTGCGAGACGAAGCAGGCTTCTGCCGCGCGGCCGAAATGCTCATGCTCATGCAGCGCGACAAGGTATTGCAGCTGTTTGAGCGTGGGCTGGTAGACCGTCATGAAGGGGTTTGGTCTTCGGAAGTTTCGGTTGCGGGAGTAGTCGGTTCGGCATCGTCGACGTGGGTCATCTTCAGCTTGCCGTTCTCCACAGCGAAAGCGAGTTTGCCCTCGACGAGGTCAAGCGCATCCTGTCCGAAGACGTCATGGCGCCAGCCCTGCAGAATCGGCAAATTCTTGCGCACGCCGGCGGCCAGCATCTCCAGTTCGTCGCTGCGGCTGAGCAGGCGGGCGGCCACGTCGATCTCGCGCGAGCGGATCTTGAGAAGCAGCTTGAGCAGATCGGCGACCAGCGCACCTTCCTTGCCCAGTGGCGCGCCCCGCGGCGTGCGCGGCGGGAGTTCGTCGTCGGACAGCGGCTGTGAACCGGCGATCGTCGCCATCAGCCGCTTGCCGATCTCGTTGTCTTTCCAGCCTTGCGAGAGGCCGCGCACCTTGGCGAGATCGGCCTGCTGCTTGGGCGGATGCCCGGCAAGGTCGGCCAGTGTCTCGTCACGAGCGATGCGGCCGCGCGGGATGTTCTTGCCCTGGGCTTCCATCTCGCGCCATTCTGCGATCGCCTTGAGGCGGCCCAGCATCTGCGGATTGCGGCCGGGCGCCTTGATCCGCTTCCACGCTTCGGTGGGATCGTTCCGGTAGTTTTCCGGATCGGCGAGCTTTTCCATTTCCTCGTTGAGCCAGGAGCCGCGTCCGGTCTTCATCAACCGTTTGAGGATCTTTGGGAAGATCTTGGAGAGATGGGTGACATCACCGATGGCATAGTCGATCTGCCGCTCGGTGAGCGGGCGGCGCGACCAGTCGGTGAAACGTGCGCCCTTGTCGATAGTGAGGTTAAGCCAGGATTCGACCAGATTCGAATAACCGATCTGTTCGGACTGGCTGATCGCCATCATCGCGATCTGCGTGTCGAAGATCGGGTGTGGCGTGCGTCCGGTGGCGTTGAAGATGATTTCCACGTCCTGACCGCCCGCGTGGAAGACCTTGAGCACCTCCTCATTGTTGACCAACAGGTCGTAGAGCGGGGTAAGGTCGATGCCGTCTGCGAGCGGATCGATTGCGGCTGCCTCGTTGGTGTCGGCGATCTGGACGAGGCAGAGTTCAGGCCAATAGGTATTTTCGCGCATGAACTCCGTGTCGACAGCAACGAAGTCTGCCTTCGCGAGACGTGCGCAAAGGTCGGCGAGATCCTGGGAACTGGTGATCAGAGGGTGAATTTTCATTGAAGAGGGGCGTTACGCCTAACGGGAGAGGGGATCAACGCCCGCATTAATGTTTATGCGGGTTTGAATGTCATTTGCGCCGCAGCAGCCGCTGGAGCAGGCTGGGTTTTTCGTTCGCTTCCAGCTGCGCGATACTTTCCGGAGTGACGAGCCGGTGGCGCAGCTGCCTTCCGGTGGTGTGATCGGCAGCCGCAAGCTGTTCGTCCCGGACGTCCTGATCGGGCATGTCGCTGCCCACCATTGATGCGGTTTCAAGGAGGTATTCGTCCTCGCCGTGCGTGAAATCCGCCGACATTTCCTGACTCCATGTGACCCGGTGAATCAGGAATAACCGGTATGGGTTTATTTGGAGTTACCGGAGCATCCCGACGCGCGCAGGCCACGCGCTTTCGGGAATAGCGCAAATCGGCATCTGGAAATCGCTGCGCCACTCGACTAGGGGGCTCGGCTTGCACATCTGTATTCACTGAAGAAGCGCCAGACCGCCATGACTCATCCTTATCGCTCCCACACCTGCGGCGCTCTGACCGCGGCCGACGTCGGCCAGACGGTCCGCCTGTCCGGCTGGGTGCACCGCAAGCGCGACCACGGCGGCGTTCTCTTCGTGGACCTGCGCGACCATTACGGTATCACCCAGGTCGTTACCGATGCCGACAGCCCTGCGCTGGAACTGCTCGATTCGCTGCGGCTCGAAAGTGTCGTGACCATCGAGGGCAATGTGAAGGCGCGCACCGAGGCGACCGTGAACCCGAACCTGCCGACCGGCGCGATCGAGGTCTATGCCCGGAGTGCCACGGTGCTGTCGAAGGCCGAGGAGCTGCCGATGCCGGTGGCGGGCGAGCAGGAGTACCCGGAGGACATCCGCCTCAAGTACCGCTTCCTCGACCTGCGTCGCGACACGCTGCATGCCAACATCGTCAAGCGCACGAAGATCATCTCGGACATGCGCCGCCGCATGGAAGGCATCGGCTTCACCGAGTATTCGACGCCGATCCTCACCGCGTCCTCGCCCGAAGGCGCGCGCGACTTCCTCGTGCCGAGCCGCATCCACGCGGGCAAGTTCTACGCGCTGCCGCAGGCGCCGCAGCAGTACAAGCAGCTGCTGATGGTCGCGGGCTTCGACAGGTACTTCCAGATTGCCCCGTGCTTCCGCGACGAGGACCCGCGTGCGGACCGACTGCCGGGCGAGTTCTACCAGCTCGACCTTGAAATGAGCTTCGTCACCCAGGAAGAAATCTGGGAGACGATGGAGCCGGTGCTTCAGGGCGTGTTCGCCGAGTTCGCTGAAGGCAAGCCGGTGACCCCCGCGGGTGAGTTCCGCCGCATTCCTTATGCGCAGTCAATGCTCGACTACGGTTCGGACAAGCCGGACCTGCGCAATCCGCTGATCATCAAGGACGTCACCAGCCACTTTCAGGGCTCGGGTTTTGGAATCTTTGCGGGCATCGTCGAAAACGGTGGTGTGATCCGCGCGATTCCGGCACCGGGCGCGGGCGCTGGCAGCCGCAAGTTCTTCGATGAGATGAACAACTGGGCGCGTGGCGAGGGCTTCTCGGGTCTCGGCTACATCAACATCAAGGATGGCGTGCCCGGCGGTCCGATCGCCAAGAATCACGGTGAGGAAAAGACCGCCGCGCTGATCGAAGCGTTGGGGCTTGGCCCCAACGACGGCGTGTTCTTTGCTGCCGGCAAGGAAGAGCAGGCGGCCAAGCTCGCCGGCCTCGCCCGCACCCGCGTGGCAGAACAGCTCGACCTGATCGACAAGGACCGCTTCGACCTGTGCTGGATCGTCGATTTCCCGTTCTTCGAATGGGATGAGGACAACAAGAAGGTCGACTTCGCACACAACCCGTTCTCGATGCCGCAGGGCGGAATGGATGCGTTGACCGGGCAGGACCCGCTGACGATCAAGGCGTTCCAGTACGACCTCGTCTGCAACGGCTTCGAAATCGCCTCGGGCTCTATCCGTAACCAGTCGCCCGAACTGATGGTCGCCGCTTTCGAGAAGGTTGGCTTGTCCAAGGCGGACGTCGAGGAGCGTTTCGGTGGTCTCTACCGCGCGTTCCAGTACGGCGCACCGCCGCACGGCGGCATGGCGGCCGGCGTGGACCGCATCGTCATGCTTCTGTGCGGCGCACAGAACCTGCGCGAAATCACGCTGTTCCCGATGAACCAGCGCGCGGAAGACCTCTTGATGAGTGCGCCGTCACCGGCCGAGCTCAAACAGCTTCGCGAACTGCACTTGCGGGTGGTCGAACCCCAGAAGGGCTGAACCTCTGGAAACCAGTAGCGCATGGCACTTGCCAGCACGCCAAGCAGTCATTAGGGCGGCTGGCGAGATTTAATCCTCCGGATTTGTGAAGGGGTCAAAGAATGAGCGATACCGCCGATCGGGTTAAGAAGATCGTCGTCGAGCACCTCGGCGTGGAAGCCGACAAGGTCACTGAAGAAGCAAGCTTCATCGACGATCTGGGCGCTGACTCGCTCGACATCGTCGAGCTGGTCATGGCTTTCGAGGAAGAGTTCGGCGTCGAGATTCCGGACGATGCAGCCGAGAAGATCAGCACCGTCTCCGATGCCATCAAGTACATCGAAGAGAACAAGGGCTGAGCAAGGCCCTGCGTTCCTGACCGCCGTCCGGCCCTCTGGGCCGGGCGCGGAAACGGGCGTAAACTTGCATTGAAATAGGCAGGCTCGACCTCTAAGGGGGCGGGCCTGTTGCCGTTTAGGCCGATCTGGTTCGGCTGGCCGATTTTCGGAGAGCATAATGCGTCGTGTTGTTGTCACCGGTCTTGGTCTCGTCACCCCGCTTGGGGCTGATGTGGAAACGACGTGGAAGAACATCCTCGCCAGCAAGAGCGGGGCAGGTCCAATCACCAAGTTCGATGCGTCGGACCAGAAGTGCCAGATCGCCTGCGAAGTGAAGCCTGCCGATCATGAATATGGCTTCGACCCCAACAAGCGCGTCGATCACAAGATCCAGCGCCAGGTCGATCCTTTCATTATCTTCGGCATCGATGCGGCAGGTCAGGCCATCGAGGACGCTGGTCTGGAAGACATGGACGAAGCGACCAAGCTGCGCGCGGGTTGTTCGATCGGTTCGGGTATCGGCGGACTGCCGGGCATCGAGAGTGAATCGCTTGTGCTGGCCAATCGTGGTCCTAGCCGAGTTTCGCCGCACTTCGTTCATGGCCGTCTGATCAATCTGATCTCGGGCCAGGTTTCGATCAAGTATGGCCTCAAGGGCCCGAACCATGCCGTTGTGACGGCCTGTTCGACCGGCGCGCATTCGATCGGTGATGCCGCGCGCATGATCCGCGACGATGATGCTGACATCATGCTCGCAGGCGGCGCGGAGTCGACCATCTGCCCGATCGGTATTGCCGGCTTCGCGCAGGCGCGCGCGCTCAACTGCAGTTATAACGACCGCCCCGAAGAAGCGAGCCGCCCTTACGACAGGGATCGCGACGGCTTCGTGATGGGCGAGGGCGCCGGTGTCGTCGTGCTCGAAGAATACGAACACGCCAAGGCGCGCGGTGCGAAGATCTATGCAGAAGTCATCGGCTATGGCCTTTCGGGCGATGCCTATCACGTGACGGCGCCCGATCCGGAAATGGACGGCGCGTTCCGCTCGATGTCCGCCGCGCTCAAGAAGGCCGGCCTGACGCCTGCCGATATCGACTACATCAACGCACATGGCACTTCGACCATGGCCGATACCATCGAACTGGGCGCGGTTCGCCGCCTGTTCGGCGATGCCATGGACAATGTCTCGATGAGTTCGACCAAGTCGGCCATTGGCCATCTGCTCGGCGGCGCCGGTGCGGTGGAAGCGATCTTCTGCATCCTGGCTATGCGCGACCAGATCGTGCCGCCGACGCTCAACCTCGACAATCCTGACGAGGGCTGCGAGGGCGTTGACCTTGTCCCCAAGGTGGCCCGCAAGCGTGAAGTGCGCGCGGTGCTGAACAACAGCTTCGGCTTCGGCGGCACCAATGCCAGCCTGATCATGCGCAAGATCGACTGAGAGCCGGAGCAGGACAATGATGTCCCGGCGCGGGTGCGGACTGGCTGCGGTTCTGGCCGTAGCCGTGCTGTTGACCCTCTGGAGTTTTTTCGGTGGCTGGTATGCGTCCGGCCCGCTGGAGAAGGACCAGAACTTCGTCGTCCCCAATGGTGCGAGCCTGGCGGTTGTCGCCGGGCAGCTCGAGGAAAAGGGCGTGGTCCGCTCCGCCAGCGGGTTCGCCCTGCGCGCCCGGATCTTTGGCGGCGGCAGTGGCATCAAGGCGGGCGAGTTCAAGATTCCTGCCCACGCCAGCCCCAGCCGGGTGCTGTCGATCATCTGCAGCGATGATGTCATCCGCCGCTTCGTGATGATCCCCGAGGGCATGCCGTCCATCATGGTTCAGGAGCGGCTGATGGCCGTGCCGCAGCTCACGGGCGATGTCGCCGTGCCCAAGGAAGGCTCTGTACTGCCGGACAGCTATGCGTTCGACGCGGGCGAACCGCGCGAGGCGGTACTGCGCCGGATGCAGGCAGCGATGCGCCGCACGTTGGAGGAACTCTGGGCCAAACGTGGACCGGATCTTGCAGTGAAGACCCCGGAAGAGGCTGTGGTCCTCGCTTCGATCGTCGAGAAGGAAACCGGCAAACCCGAAGAACGGCGTCAGGTCGCCGGGCTCTATTCGAACCGCCTCAGGAAAGGCATGCTGCTACAGGCCGATCCGACGATCATCTATCCGATTACCCAGGGCAAGCCGCTGGGGCGCCGGATACGCCAGTCCGAAATCCAGGCGGTCAATGACTACAACACATACACCATGACTGGCCTGCCCAAGCACCCCATCACCAATCCGGGCAAGGCGTCGATTGAAGCCGTGCTCCATCCCGCCAGGACTGGTGCGCTCTACATGGTGGCGGACGGAAGTGGCGGGCATGCTTTTGCCGATACCCTCGAACAACACAACGCCAACGTCGCCAGGTGGTTCGCCATCCGGCGCGAGCGCGGGGAACTGTGAGCGCCACCGCCAGCGACTGGATCGCGAAAGGGCCGCGGAAGCCCGGTGCCCCCTTGCTGATCACGGCGGAACTGCCGCCGGACGTGCTGGCGTGGACGGATGCCTTGCGGCGCGCCCACTATCCGCCCGAGCGTAACCGGTTGCGGGCGCACGCCACCCTGTTCCACGCCTTGCCGCCATCGGTTGAGGGGGAACTGCTGCAGGTTCTGGGCGAACTGGCGCGCAGTCCTGCACCGCACGCCCGTATCGAAGGGCTGATGAAGCTTGATCGCGGAACGGCGCTTGCAGTCGACAGTCCGGCGATGGTGGAATTGCACGCTCGCATCGCCGAGCGAATGCACGGCCTGATGACCGATCAGGACACACGCCCGCTGCGTCTTCACGTGACTGTGCAGAACAAGGTCAGGCCGGAAGAGGCCCGCGCGCTTCAGACCCGTCTTGCCGCAGAAGTCCGCCCGGCATCGTTCCGCTTCCGTGGCTTTGGTCTCTATGCCTGGGAAGACGGGTTGTGGCGGCCGATCCGCGTCATTGCCTTTCGCGGCTGAACCCCTTCGCCATCCGCGTCTCAGGGATAGGAGACATGTCGCTTCAAGCGGTTCATGGGGGCTTCCAGCACGTACCAGGATAGCGAAGCCAGCGCGACGGTGAGCAGCGTTCCCACGGCAAACATGTGGAAACCCACCGTCATCAGCGATGGGGCGAGGGGGTAGGAAAATTCCTGGAGCAGCACACGCACGAACATGTGGTAGAGATAGATGCCATAGCTGATCTTGCCGAGATAGCGTGCGAGCGGGCTGCCGAAAATCCAGTTCAATGGCCCTGCATAGCCCCTGCTCAACACGGCAACGATGCAGGTGAAGACCACGGCGAACGATGTTTCGTAGCACTGTGTCGCCAGCGCGGGGGGAAGCTCCCAGGCCCACAGTTGCAGTGCGAGCACCGGAAGCGCGATCAGCGGAAACCACTTGCTCAGACGGCCGCGATGCTCGGCCATGGCCAGCAAGGCACCGCCTGTGAGCGAGTCCAATGATGCGAATGGCAAGGTGTAGTAGGCTACGCTGTCTGACGGGAAGAGCGCGCGAAGCATCAGGCCGCCCAGGCAGAATGCAATTGCCGAGGCAGCTTGCCAGCGGCGCGGAACGGCCAGCAGCAGAATGGGCCAGACAAGGTAGAACTGTTCTTCGACGGAGAGTGACCACCAGGACACGATTACCTGCGGCCACCAGTTATTGGTCACGGCGAAATAGATGTTGGTGGCATACAGGATGTGCCACGTCGCGCTGTCGCGCAGGTCATGCACATTGGTTATCAGCGCAATGGCCAGCGCTGCGTAGTAGGCGGGCCAGAGCCGCAAGGCGCGGCGCGCATAGAAATGCCAGAGGGGTTGCCGGGGAAGACCCAATGCACGCTTGTCAGCGTCGTCCAGCAGGATGAGCGTGATGAGGTAGCCGGATAACGTGAAGAACAGCCGGACGCCTGCGTGGCCCAGCATCGATTCCTCCACCCACAGGTGCGAGTAGAGAACGCCCAGGCACGCCAGCGCCCGCAAGCCGTCCAGTTGCGGCCGATAGCCAGAAGGTGCGACGCTGTGCCCTGCTGCGAGAGAACCGGTCTTCGCATTGGCCACTGCCGCCGCGGTGCCCCGGGCAACCGTGCCGCGCGAAGCTGTGGTCCTGTGCATTCCCGGATCCCCCTGCAAGCCTGACAGAAGTGCGGCATACCCGATCCCATGCACAGTGCGCAGGGCCCAAATTGCTGCGGTGCAAAAAAGATCTGTTTCATACAGGGAGATGCGTCCGGCATGGGCATCGCAGGCTCAGCTTCAGTTCGTGCAGTATCCCGCTGCCTCTCGCTTCCGCGGTTGAGCGGTGAACGGGCCCCATATGGTGGCATCGTGGCTTTGGAGCGTTCAGATGGTGCGAAGCATCAACGGTGAACGAAGAACGCCCGGCCAGATGGCCGGGCGTTCGGATGGCGGTCATGCCGCCAAGGCTGTGCTCGCTAAGGCTCAGAAGCCTGCGGAAAGCGAGAACACAACCGTCGATCCCGCGATCGACGAACCGTTCTTGGTCGACGAGAAGTTCGGCTGCAGGTAGGCCGTTTCGGACTTCGTGAGGTCGGTGTCGATATACGACACGCCGAGCGTCACCGGACCGAGAACGTAGTCCGCACCCAGCATCCAGTCCACGTACTTGCCGGTCGGTGCCGGACTGGTGCCCCAGGGGCCGAGGCCGGGGTTGCCATCAGAGTAGCCGAGGTGCGCCTTGAGCGTCAGGGCGGTGTCCGGGATGCCGACGCTGGCATCGGCCCACAGATAGAGGTTGTCGTTCTTGTCGCCCGGGTTGTCATAGTCGACCGAGGCGGCGCTGTTGTACCAGGTGCCGAGCGCTTCCTGCTTGGGCGCATAGGCGACGCCGACGAGGATGCTGGCCGGGCCGACATCGCCCGAGAGCTTCACATAGGGTTCCGCAAAGTCGGTCGTGTCGAGGCCGCCGGGGAACATGTACCAGGTCAGGCCGACGTCAAGCGTGACACCGCTGGCGATCTCGGTGGCGAAGCCGCCGTAGATGTCGAGTTCCATGTTGGAACCGCCGAAGGTGCCCCAGCCCGACAGGTTCGAGGCCCAGGTACCGATGTAGACGCCGCTCTCGTGCGAAACGCTCAGGCCAGCCTGAACCGCCATTTCCTTGTCGGTCATCGAGACGCCGCGGAAACGGTAGTCGGTGACCAGGGCAGCGCTGCCCGAGACGGTGATCGATTCGGGGATATCCTGCGCTGCGGCGGGAGCAGCAAACGCGAGACAGGCAGCAGCAAGACCTGCGGCGCCGGCAAGCAGACGAGTTTTCATATTGGGAACGCCCTCATGTTGATGTGATTTATCCGTCCCATCCTGCGGCCGACGCGCCGAACTCTGCTTCGTGGCGAGCGCGTTTCGCGCCGGCCCATCCGGCCTACCGGGAAGGCTTGTCGGTTCGTTTTCTGGCGTGTGACGAAATGTTTCTGCGCCCCGGCGATCCCTCGGACAGAAAGCCGGGCGGACGTGCATGCGCATGTCCGCCCGGAAGGTAGGGGGACCGAACGTGAGGGTGTCCGGCCACCAGGTAAATTGGGTCAGTTGCCGAGAGGCAGCGGACGCAGGACCGAAGGATGGCCCGTGACACGGTCCTGATGACCGCTCTGACGGCGGCGGTGGATCCATTCGCTCAAGGTTTCGGCGGTGGTGTGATCCATGGCCTTGACCTTGCCGAGATCGAGGTGGACCGGCCGGCCCGCCGGCTGGCGTTCAAGCGCGGCATTCAGTTTGGTCAGGCCGACGAAGGTCGCGGCGCCGTGGATCTCGAGGCGGGTTTCCTCGTCGTCGTCATGCTGATGCACCTTGAGGCGCAGTTCCTTGAGGTGCGGCAGAAGTTCGAGCGCCGTCAGCGCCAGGCCAACCAGCACGCCGGTCAGCAGGTCCGTCGTCACGACAAGGATGAACGTCACCGCCCAGACCGCTGCCGGCAGGAAACCGTGGGCCTTGAACAGGTGGCGCACATGCTTGAGGCTCACGAGCTTCCAGCCGGTCACCACCAGCACGCCGCCCAGCGCTGCCATCGGCACTTCCGCAAGCAGCCAGGGCAGGACGGCCACGAAGCCCAGGATCCAGACGCCGTGCAGCATCGCCGAGAGCCGGGTCTTGGCGCCTGCCTGCACGTTGGCAGAACTGCGCACGATGACGCCGGTCATCGGCAGCGCGCCGACGAGACCGCACAGCAGGTTGCCGACGCCCTGTGCACTCAGTTCCTTGTCGTACTTGGTGCGCACGCCATCGTGCATGCGGTCCACCGCAGCGGCAGAAAGCAGCGTTTCGGCGCTGGCGATGAAGGCGATGGCAAGTGCGGCAACGATCAGCGACGGGTTGGCCAGCGGAGCGAACCAGCTGGCGGATGTCGGCAAGGCAAAGGCCGCACCGATCGATTCGGGCACCTGAATGCGCGCGACTTCAAGGCTCATGCCCCAGGCAAGCAGGGTGGCGGCCATTACGCCGAGCAGGGCGCCGGGGACGAGCGCCATCGATTTGGGACGCAGCTTTTCCCAGCCGATCATCACGCCGATCGTCAGCAGGCCGAGCGCGAGTGCGAGTTCGGTGGCGGCGACATCGGAGAAGTCGAGTCCGAGTACACGGGCAGGCATCATCGCCATGTTCTCTAGCCCGCTGGACAGCGGCTTTTCATCGAACAGGATGTGGAACTGGCCGATCACGATGAGTGCGCCGATACCGGCGAGCATGCCATGCACGACGGCCGGGCTGATCGCACGGAACAGGCCTCCGAGCTTGAGGGCTCCGGCGACGACCTGGAGCACACCGGCCAGCAGCAGCACCGGGCCAAGCGCTTCGAGGCCATGCTCGCGCACGAATTCGAAGACGATGACGGCGAGGCCTGCGGCAGGGCCGCTGACCTGCAGCGGCGAACCTGCGAGCAAGCCCACGACGATGCCGCCGATGATGCCGGTGACAAGGCCCTTTTCCGGCGGCACGCCGGAGGCGATGGCGATGCCCATGCACAGCGGCATCGCCACCAGGAACACGACGATGGACGCGGTGAAATCACGCCCGAAATGGGCGAAGAGACCACTGCGCGCCTCGCCCGTAGCGGCGAGAGATGCGCTCATTCGGCGGCCTCCGCGAATTCGGTCGCAATCCGCGTGCGGGCAGCCAGCGCAACCGGCAGATCGCGGTCTTCGCGCAGCGCCACGAATTCGCCGCTATCGCCGTCGAGCCCCAGCACCTGCCCGGCGTGAATATCGACGAACCAGCCGTGCAGTGTCATTTCGCCGCGCGCGATGGCGGCTGCCACGGCAGGGTGCGTGCGCAAGTGGCTGATCTGGGCAATGATGTTCTCGAGGCTGATCGCACGAACGCGCTCCTTGCCTTCGAGCTCGCCATGGCAGGTGCTGACGATGTGTTCGGCCGCCGCGCCGTGGCGCAGCCAGGCAGCGACGTTCGGCATGGCTTCCAGCCCGGTCGGGTCGCTGAGCGCTTTCATCGCGCCGCAGTCGGAATGGCCGCATACGATGATGTCGCGCACGCCAAGGGCAGCGACGGCATATTCCACCGTGGAGGTCACGCCGCCGTTCATCGTCGCGTAGGGCGGGACGATGTTACCGGCATTGCGGCACACGAACAGGTCTCCGGGCTGCGCCTGCATGATCTGTTCGGGCACAATGCGCGAATCCGCGCAGGAGATCATCAGCGCCTTGGGTTCCTGGCCGTGGGTGGTCAGCTTGCCGAACAGTTCGCCGTGCGCGGGAAATATCGACTTTTCGAAATGGAAAACGCGGCCGATCAATTCGTTCACGTCGGTCACCTTTCTTTGGGTCACAATCCGCATGCGGCCCGATGCCGCTGCGTTATCCCGAAAGTTAGGTGCCGGTGTTTTCCTCTATCGTTCGCGAATGTAACGAATTCTTGCTGCGTCGCAGCAGGCGCTCAATCTGCGGCCAGCGGAAGCCTGATCGTCGCGCGCAAGCCGCCTTCAGGCCGGTTGCGCAAGTCCAGCGTGCCATGTTCCATGCGTACGGCCTTGCGTACGATGGGAAGGCCCAGCCCCATTCCGGCCGTATCCCGGGCGCGGGATGTGTCGAGTCTCACGAAAGGCTGAAGTGCATCGGCGATCCGGTCTTCCGGAATTCCCGGGCCGTCGTCCTCGACAACGATCTCTGCCGCACCGCCGTCCTGGCGCACATGAACCCTGGCGCCGCCGCCGTAATGGATGGCATTTTCGATCAGGTTCGAGAGAGCCCGGCGGATCGCGACCGGCCGCACATAGACCTCCAGATGGGATGCGCCTGAATAGACCGCATCGGCACCGTGGTCCGCAGCGGTATCGACCAGTGTCTCGGCCATGACGGCGATATCGATGCGTTCGGGCCGGATGTTGCGCCCGTCGCTGTCGACATAAGCCTGCAGCGATTCGAGCAACATCCGCATCTCATCGATATCGTGCGCCAACCCCTCGCGCACTTCAGGCGCGACCGCAACGTCGTCGAGCCGCAGCTGCATCCGTGACAGCGGGGTCTTGAGGTCGTGGCCGATCGCCAGCATCGTCTGGGTGCGGTCGACCAGGGACTGATGAATGCGTTGCTGCATTTCGTTGAGCGCGCGGATCAGGCTGCGCAGTTCGTCCGGGCCACGCTCGGGTACCGGTTCGAGCGGCCCAGAGCCAAGATGCCGGGTCGCGCCAATCAGATTGCGCAGCGGTTTCAGGGTCGCGCGAAGCAGGATCCAGGCGAGCACGATCAGCAGCAGGGTGGGCAGAAGCATGCTGATGATGCGTCCGGCCGTCAGAGTCCAGGCCGCATGGGCATGGGTGTGGAAGCGCAGGACGCTACGATCAACGAGCTTGAGCGAGCCGCCGATATTACCCTTGCCGGGCAGCTCCTCGAGGTGCAGTTCCAGGTCTGCATAAGCCAGTTCGGGTTCGATCTCGACTACCTGCGCGCGCAGGTTGGCAAGGCCGAGCGAGCCGCGCCGGCGGTCTTCGGGACCAGTCCAGTCGAGCGTAAAGTGATCTGTGCTGAGGGCTCCCGCAAGAGCAGCGCGCTCACCGGGGGCGGCGCGTTCGAGCATGCGGGTGGAGAGTACGAGGTTCTCTGCGATGCGCTGCGCATCGTCACGCCGCAGTTCGAACGAGTTGGCTCGGTCGAACAGCAGTGAATTTGCAAGAAAATCGACGACGATAACCAGCAAGAGGATGCCGAGCAGGCGCTCGGGCAGCCCCAGCCGGCGGAACATCGCGACGACACGACCGGCCATCAGTCGCGGGTCACTTCCGCCTTGAACATGTAGCCCACGCCGCGGACCGTGATGATCGGTGGTTCGCCGCCTTCTGCCTGCAACTTGCGGCGCAGGCGGCTGACCAGAACGTCAATGCTGCGGTCGGAGCTGTCGCCGATCCGTGAACGCGAAAGCTCCATCAGCCGCTCACGCCCCAGAACGCGCTGGGGGTAGCCGAGGAACGTGGAGAGCAGGTCGAATTCTGCTCCGGTAAGGTCCACGATGGCTCCGCTGGATGAACGGAGTTCGCGGCGCGCCAGAGAAACCTGCCATCCGTCAAATCGGATTACGTCGGTAGCCCGCCCATCGGCCCCTGTGTCCATTCCGGTCTCGCTACCGCCACCCCGGCGCAGGACAGCGCTGACACGGGCGGCCAGTTCGCGGGTGCTGAAGGGCTTGGCGAGATAATCATCCGCGCCGAGTTCGAGGCCAAGCACGCGGTCCTCCTCGCTTCCCCTGGCGCTTACGAAAATGATCGGAACGTCGCTTTCACGCCTCAGCTTGCGGAACAGATCGAAGCCGCTCGTGCCCGGCAACATGATGTCGAGCACGATCAGTTGTACGGGCGTTTCCTTGAGTGTGACCCACATCTCCGCGCCGGTTGCAGCGGTCAGCACATTGAAGCCGCTCTGCCGCAAGGCACGGGCGGTCAACGTCCTCAACGCGCCGTCGTCCTCAACGAGAAGGATTGTAGGCGGCGTCATCATGGAATCGTAAGGCGATCTGAGTGTGGGGGCGAGCGTCATCGTCTTTGTACTGGTTCGCAATCATATAGGGCGAGGGGGCGGTCCGGCAAACCGCCCCCCAGCAAGTTTTTTTCATCGGGCAAGAGGTCAATCGCCGTTGCCGGCCCGCAGCTGCTTCACGGCCATTATCAGCCCTGCGGCTTCTGCAGGCGCGAGACCGCCGGTGATTGATCCACCGTTTTCGTCCTTGAAACGGATCCGCCAGGGAACCCGGCTCTCGGGGCGATAGGTTTCCGCGATTTCCTCCACCACGGATCCCGGGATTTCAAAAATCAAGCGTGCATACTTGTTGCAGGACACAGGGACGTTATCCACGCCGGGGCAGTCGCCGGACCAGTGTTCGGCTACGAGGATGTCGGCCTGCTCCAGGCGTCCTTCAGTCCGATAGTTTACCCCGATCATTTCGGGGCGGCGGCTGGGGTGGACCAGCTCATGCCAAACCTGCCACCGCACCGCGCCGCTCTGCCGGTCCACGAGGGCACGCATGTGAACGTCGCTGGCATGGGCTCCTTCGATGCTGCGTCCGCGATCCCAGGCCTTGTGGGTAGAGACCACGATGTGCGGTTCGAGCGCTTCGTCGTCGATCTGGATGCGCTCGGCGAACTCGACCGGCGTTAATTGCGCGAGCCCGCGCGGCAGCTCGTCGTAGGCTGCCGCGGAACTGGCCCAACCCAAAGCGAGACAGCTCGCAAGGATCGCGCGCAGGCGCGTCACTGCATGGACTCCCCCGATGTCACGTTCGAGGCTTCCGCGAGTGCGGGCGCGTTCTGCCGTTCCTGCTTGGTTTGCGCGACATGATGGCGGCAAGTGCGGCCTTTGCTTGGCTCGGGATGACACTTCGCCTGCGTCGCTGCCGACTTTTCTGCCTTGGCTGCAACAGGAAGCGACGGGTGTCCCTTGAGGCTTCGCACCGTGTCGGTGCCGTAGGCCGGGTACGCGCTGGCGGGGGTAGCGGAAAGGCCTGCAATGGCCAGAAGGAATGCCGAGATCATAGCGGTCTCCATTGTGTGGTTATCTTCCCGCCAGATAAGGATGGCTCCATTTCGCGCTTTGTTCGAAACCGTTACGAAATGTTGCCAGGCCGTATTTTTGCAGCTTTGAAGCGGCAACTCGCAACGATGGCCAGTGGTGGGGATTTTGGCACCAGAGGCCTCGTTGCTGCGGCTTGCAGGCTGGACGAAGACGCAAAACTGCGCGCTGCATGAGGATAGTGCTACAGATGGCCCGCAAGAGGTGAGCCCGCTGGCAAGTGTGCGGAACTGGTTGCCAGCGGGCTCCAAGGGACTCTTGGCGGCGGGGGATTCATCAGACCGACCAGAGTCGCCCTGTGCAAACTAGCACGATCTGGCGCGATGCACGAAAATATTCGAACGCCCCGTGTGTAAAATTAGAGCGCCCCGTGGGGGCGTGTTGTGACGGCATTGTTCTGGCCATGCAGGCTGGCGAAAACCTGCTCCAGCCTGAACCGGTGAGGATCGTGATGTGCTTTAATAAGAGCAACTGGCAGGCGTGGTGTGGCGAAAATCAATGATGCCGATCTGGCGCGGCCGCTGGAGGAGCAAGCGGTCAAATACGACAGCACGGCCCCGCAACTTTGAAACACCAGCCATTAATCCGGCGTCGCCTTCCCGTCGGCGACGGACCTGCCATGAGCGGCGATACTGGAAATCCCCACCTCAGTGTCGCGGCAAAGCCGGAAGTCGGCGGCCGAACCGGTCAGTCGGCGTCATTTCGTCGAATGGCAGGTCACTTGGTGTGAAGCCCAGGTGCCTTACTGCCGCTTCGTGAAGCAACTCACCGAACCGTACACCTGCGTTGCCCGCGGCCAGCCATACAACCTGCCCGCTCGTCTCGATGAACTTGTTCATCCTCAGGTGAATGACCACCCCATCCGTTAGCGGGGCCTGAGGCGCCTCGATCATGCATCCGCCCGATGAAAGGTCATAGAGAATGACGTTGTATCGCCGTTCGCCGACATAGCACTCGATATCCTTGTCTACGACAAAGCGCTCGTAATTGCGTTCATCCATTGTCTGGTCCCCTTTGATTGGGAGAGGCGTAGACAAATAATGTAAATCAATGATGAGCAAGTGTTGCGTTTGGGGTTGTGCAAGAAACAATTTTGCAGTCGACTTCTCGGGATTTCGCACCAGTTGGATGGAGATTTAGGGTCAGGATCTATTACTCGCGCCATCGAGGCGTCCGAATGGCGAACATATCGGGCCAAATTGCCCGCCGGCAAGGCTGGTTGCCTTTCCAAGGGCAATTTGGTTCGAGATGGAAGCCATTCGGACGCCTCGAAGGGATTTGACCAAAAAGCCCCAGCGCTGCGTCGAGAAGTCTTGAAATATCGACATATTCCTTCGCCTTCTCTCCTTGCGCTGAGCCTTTTTGCTTTAAGCCTCGATGGCGCGAGTAATAGGTCTTGCCCCTAATGTTGCATGTTGATCATGGGCGACGGTGAGTTCCACTGGGCTGGCGGCGCGCCGAAAACAGCCGGAAGATGGCTGTGGCGGCGCGAAAAAGGAATGAGACGAGTAGTAGCCGCATTGTGTGGCGAGGCGGTGCCAAGCTCCGGAAGTGGCCCAGCTGACGTTTGATGAGTGAGTGCAGGCGCTCCATTCCCAGTCTCGCGATCCTTTGTCGCGAAGAGCCGGAAATGCTGCACGCGGCACCGACTGGCACGGAGCATCAAGTGGAGGCCTGCAACGTTGTTCATGGTTAGGTTCGCGCGAGCAAAGTTCCAGCAGCGACCCGCAACACGACACGCGCTACGGTTGCTGGCGCTTGCGGCAGCGGGACTACTGCTTGGCCACTTCCCGCGCCGGGCTTTACGGTCACTTAGCGTCGGGCAACGTGCAGCGTCCGGGCGTCATGCGTTGCTGCAGAAAAAGCCGCCTTTACCTTGGGGACAACAACGGCACGACAGTTGTTAACTTTTTCGATCTGCCATTGCTCTGTCGTTGCGTAATTCCCGCACACGAACTCGACTGCTTGAGCAAGGCGATGGCGCAGCCTGGTAACGTCGGCAGGTTGCGAAAGATCCAGGTCTGCCAGGTTGACTCTGCGGAAGGGCCCTGCAGCCTCATTGTGATGGACGATCATGTCTGCAGGTGCGCCAGGTGTCATTGTGTCGAGATCGTCTGCGTGTGCGGCTGCCTGGGTCGGAACGAGTCCGGCGAAGGCCGTAACCGCAGCGAGCAAGACTATTGCTGGCTTGGTCATGTTCGGCTCTCCCAAATAGGTCTGCGCGTGAGCAATCTTCGCCAGATTCATGGCTGCGGGACGTTCCCAACAGCTGAAGCCTTTCTTGCGGCGGATCGAAAATGCTTAGTATGCAGCCAGCGCCCAGTCAGGCGCTACAATTGTGAACGCAATTTGTTGCATTAAGTTCCCGTCGTGCGCAGGCCTGTTCTAAGAAGCACATCAAACGCGGGCGGCGCCTCTCCCCAAGGAACATCGCGGGGCAGGTAGTGTCAGTGGTGCTCCAATGTGATTTTTCGCCACCCTTTCGATTCAGGCAGGTGCCATCAATCCATAAAAATATCTTATGGAAATCATTAAATTTATGTCGTTGCAGTAGTGTCTTGATTTATTAAATGAGCCTTCGTTCCGGCAGATGTCGGTGCGGAGGAAGTATGAATATAATTTCAGGTATGATTTTGGCAGCAGCAGTTCTCTCCGGAATGCCTGCCAGGGCTGATGACTTAGAATATTCGACGCTTGATCTGCATGGATTCGAGAGAGCTTATGTGTCAGGCGGACTAGCCGTTTCAGGGTATGATCGTGTGCGCGAAGCCGTGCCGGTCGGGAGTGACGTTGCAAATGCTGTCGCCATTCTTCGTCACGCAGGAGCACATTGCCAGTCTCCCAAACCCCAAAGGAACAGCATCAATTGCTTTTACAGCGAATTGCTGTCGATCGACGACTACGTGAACACCTATTCGACGTGGGATATCCATCTCGACCTCGATGGGGGGAAGGTTTCCACCGTTTCCGTGGAGCGTACCACCCGGCAACACAGCTAGGCGTGCCTTGTCCATCGGCTGAGCTGGTCTGCACCGGTCTCACTGAAAACCCGGTCACCGGCAGACAAGGCACGCGACGATCGAGATAGACATTTCCGGCGTTTTGGCGTTAAGCGCAATGTCATCTTCCTGACCTCAGCCCCAATCCAACCTGCAGAGGTCCCCGTGGGCGGACGTGATGGACATTGCAGCGGCCAAGACATTCCTTGAGGTGGCGCGAACCGGCAGTTTCGTAAATGCCGCAGCAGCGCTAAATCTCACCCAGGCAGCCGTCAGCGCACGTATTCGCGTGCTGGAAGAGCAGCTTGGCCACCCGGTCTTTGTGCGCGCCAAAAGCGGCGTAACGCTGACGCGCGCAGGTGAGCAATTCATGCGCTTTGCAACTTCGCTGATCCAGACATGGGAAAACGCCCGGCGCGCCGTCGCTCTGCCGCCGGGAAGCGAGACGGTCATCACCGTCGGCGCCGAACTGAGTCTGTGGAACCCGCTGCTGGGCCACTGGCTGCAGTGGATGCGACAGGAACATCCGGGCTTTGCGCTCCGCGTGCGCATTGCGCCACCCGACGTCCTGATGCAGCAGGTGCAGGAAGGCGCGATCGACGTTGCGGTCCTTTATGGCGCCCCGCAACGGCCGGGCGTCGTGACCGAACTGCTGGTCGAGGAGCGGCTGGTGCTCGTGACAACAGGGCCAGAATCCGATTCAATGGATGAAGCCCGGCACGTGCAGGTCGATTGGGGGCGTGAATTTGACGCCAGCTACCGGGCTGCTTTCCCCGAGCAAGGGGAAGCACAAGTCTCGATCAGCTACGGGCCGCTGGCTCTGGAATACCTGCTGGCCAAGGGCGGCAGTGCCTATTTCCGCAAAGGCTTCATCGGTCCGTGGCTGGAATCGGGGCAATTGCGGCTCGTGCCCGGCAGCCCTGAATTCCCGTATCCTGCCTATATCGTGCATTCAGCAAGGTTGGACCCTGCGGTGATGGCATGTGTGCGCGAAGGGCTGCGCGCATCGGCGGCAAAGCTGGCCTAGCCACTATCGGGATGGCACGGCGGCTGCCGTTCCGCGCACGCCGTTACCAGCCGCCCCCGAGCGCCAGAAACAGGGTGATCTGGCTCTGCGCCACATCGTCCCAGGCTGCCCGCTCATCGTCCTTGGCCTTGACCAGATCGAGCTGGCTGGACAGATCAGCAGGCAGACCCGCTTTGCCCGCCTGAAACAGCCGACGGTTCAGGTCCGCCAGCGTTTCGGCCTGTTCGCGCGCCTGCGTGAGGTCGACCGCGCGATTGTGATTTTCGCGGTACCAGGAGAGTGCCGTTTCCGTCTCGCGCAGCGCCCGCAGGACAGTACCGTCGAAGTCTGCAAGGCTGCGGTCCGCACCGGCTCTGGCCGCATCGACGCGAGCGAACTGCGCGCGGGTCGGGAATATCCAGCTTATCATTGCGCCCAGCGACCAATGGCCCGCCATGGCAGAACCGACATCTGCCAGCAGCCCGAAGGAGCCGCCGCCGAGCCCGAGCGAGATATGGGGGTATAGATCGGCCTTCGCGACACCGATTTCGGCCGTGGAGGCCGCCAGCATCCGTTCCGCCACCCGCACATCGGGACGCCGCGCCAGCAGCGCGGCGCCATCGCCGATGGGGAGAGGGCGCTTCAGTTGCGGCAACGCGTGGCACGCTTCGGCTTGGCGGGGGTATTCCGAGGGGGCACGCCCCAAAAGGAACGCCAACCGGTAGAGAGCCGCGCGGGCCGCCGCCCGGTGGACGGGAAGGTGTGAGCGTGCAGCAAGGACCAGACCGACTGCACGGGTCACATCGAGGGCGCCCGTCTTGCCTGCTGCATGGAGACGCCTTGCGGTGTCCGCCAGGCGCTCCTGTGTGGCCAATACTTCCTCGGCCAGTTCCTGCGCCTCGTTCTCGCTGCAGACCGAAATGTAGGCGCGCGCGACTTCGGCAGCTACTGTCACCTGCACGGTTTCGACCAGCGCTTCCGTGGCCTCGTGCTCTGCCTTTGCCGCCTCGACGCGGCGGCGGATCTGGCCGAACAGGTCCAGTTGATAGGAAGCCTGCCCGCCACCAATGCCGAGATTGGTGATCGGGATGGTTTCGAACTTCAGGAATGATTCTCCCGAAAGCCTCGCCCGTTCAACCGAAGCGCCCACCGCCAGCTGCGGATCGGCCAATCCCTTCGCGCCCCGCACTATGGCCGCCGAACGGGCCAGATTGGCTCCCGCGATCCGCAAGTCGGTGTTGGCGGTCAGCGCCTGTTCCTCCAGGGCGTCGAGGACAGGATCGTCGTAGAGCGCCCACCAGCGCGGTGGCAGCGGTTCGACCGTTGTCAGCACGCTTTGCGATAACGGCGCCTGCGCCGAAGGACGGTTGATCGCGGTTTGCTGGAGCAGATGATAGTCGGGGCCAACAGTACAGCCCGCCAGCGCGGCAACCGCCAGCAGGGCACCTTCCAGACGGAGCAGTGGATGCGTCACTTGCGCGTCTCCCTTTCGAGCGAAACCGAGACCGTGCGGCCCGAAATCAGGGCAATGCCGGCCGTCGGATTGTCGAGCGTGATGCGCACCGGCACGCGCTGGGGCAGCCTGACCCAGCTGAACGAGGGGTTGATCGCGGGGAGCAGGTCGGCAGCGCCGTTGCGATCATGATCCTCGATTGCGCGGGCGATCGAGAAAACGTGCCCGTGCAATGTCTTGTCCTCGCCCATTACCCGGATTACCGCCTTCTGCCCGATCCGCACGTTCGGCAGCTTGGTTTCCTCGAAATAGCCTTCGACCCGCAGCGTGGAGGTGTCGACGAGCGCGAGCACCGGGCTTCCTGCGCTGACGTAATTGCCCCGACGAACGGACATGTCCGACATGAAGCCATCGACGGGGGCGACGACTTTGGTGCGGGCAAGGTTCAGCTTCGCCAGATCCTCCACATTGTGCGCGGCGGCCAGGCGGCCCTGTGCCTGCTCGACCTCTGCGCGCGCCTCCGCCAGTCCCGCTGCGGTTTCCTGCGCGCGGGTTTCCGACTGCTGGGCCGTCTCGCTGGCGAGCAGTTCGCCCAGCGAGCGGTCACGCGTAGCCTCGCGCCGTGCTTCGGCCATGCTTGCCTGAGCACGCGCCACTGCCGCCCGCGCGCGGTCGAGATCGGCGGTGGCCTGCTGCACCCCGGTGCGGGCATCGTCGAGCGCGAGGCGGTAACGCGAAGGGTCGATTTCGAACAGGACGTCGCCGCGATGGACGGTCTGGTCATGGTCGAAGTGGACGGCGGTCACGAGCCCCGCCACATCGGGCGCGATGCGGATAACATCTGCGCGGATGCGGCCATCGCGTGTCCAGGGGTCGTCCTGATAATGGGAATACAGGGACTTTCCGCCCAGAACGGAGGCCAGGACCATCATGCCGGTCACAGCGATGGACACGGTTTTCTGGCGCCGTGAGGACATTTGCAGGCTCATGGGTGCATTCCGGAATTGGGCGAAGGGACGAAGACCACGAGCGCGGCCCAGATCAGGACGAAGAGTGCCGTGTCGAACAACACCGGATGCCATATCCAGCGATAGGCACGCAGGACGGTCAGCAGGCGATGCGCCAGCAGGGCCAAGACCAGCGCGATGACGGCATCGACGGGGGCGGCGGCCATGAAGATGTTGCCAATGAGATAGTCCGGGATCATGGCCGGTCCCCACAGCTGAAACCGGGTGCGTCCGGGTAAAGGTTGCGGCGCAGGGCAACGAGTGCGGCGAGACCTTCAGCCGGATTGCCGCCCAATATCTCGCCGGAAAGGCGCTCCCAACGTGAAGGATCGGCCACCATCAGTCGCAGGGCCACGTCAATCCGGGCGAGCAGCCGAGGCGGCGGCAGGGCTTCGTGCTTCCCGCCGTAGAGCCGCGCGACATCGCGCAAGACGCGGCGCAGGGCGTGGCTGAGCTTTCTTTCGGCCTGGGCCTGCAGGTGCTGGATGGTGACGATGTTCATTGCGATGCGCACCTCGCGCAGGCTGGCCGCAGCTTCTTCGGTGGCATCGCCGAGCCGCTGGGTGATCAGGGCCAGCCGGTCGGTCGTGCGGCCCAGCACGGCGGTGCGGCCGGGTGGTGTGGCGGCACTGGCCAGACGCACCAGATCGGCCCGCAGCCGGACCTTCACGCGCGCTATTGCGGCATCGGCACCGGCGGTCCGAAGACCGGCCGTCACGCCAGCGGCCACCAGCAAGCCGAGCACCTGTCCGATGTTGGCGTTGATGAACCGCGCGAAATTGGCGTGGAAACTCTCCTGCAGCGCCAGAGCATTGGCAAAGCCCATCATCGCCGCCGCCCCGGTCATGCCCCAATGCGGATGCGGAATGATCGCCCCCGCCAGCAGCAGCGGTGGCAGCAGCAGCAAGGCCAGCGGCACGAAGCCATCGACCAGCGGCATCAGCACGAAGAGGTAGAACCCGGCCACCGGCAAGGCGGCGAGCAGCGCTCCGCCAAAACGGAGCATCATCGGGACGGGATTGTCATGCGCCGCGAAGAGGCAGCAGAAAACACCGGTCATCATCGCCGACACCGCACCATCGGCCCAGCCGGTGCCGATCCAGATCGCACAGCAGACGAGAATGGCGATCGCCGCCGCCAGTCCCGACAGCAGCGCGGCTCCGGCATCGGCATGCAGCGCGATGCCATGGCGCCGTTCTTCGGGCGAAAGCGGTGTCGGAACGCTGCGATCGTCGAGATGCGCAAGCAGCGTGCCGCACTCGTCCAGAAGCTGAGCGGTCTGCTGGGTGCGGAATTCGTGGCTCTGCTGCAACAGCCGCCCCCAGTCATCTTGGCCTCCGGCATTGCTCCCGGTGTGCCTCACCAGCGCCCGGTGCCGGTCGGCCAGTCCGGAAAGCGTGGGCAGCAGCAGCAGCATGCGCCGCAGCAGCGCTTGCACGGACGCGCTCGCATCGCGCCAATGCGAAGTGTCGAAAGGCACATGCGTGGCCAGTACCACGCACTCCATGGCATCCTGCGCCAGCCTGTTGCGCCCCGCGCCGGCGCCGGCGCCCTCAAGGATATCATCACGCCATGCCCGCGCGTCGCGCAACCATGCATTCAACCGTGCACCAAGCGTGGTGGCGACTGGCTGCGGCCATAGCAAGCTGTGCGTCAGCGTGGCGCAGGTAATGCCGAGCACGATTTCGGTGACCCGGGCCACCGCGATATCGAACACCGCCTCCGGACGGTCCACCGCCGGAAAGCCGATCAGCAGCGCCGTATAGCCTGCCAGCATCATGGTGTAGGATCGCGGAGAGCGGTCCAGCAAAGACACCGCCAGCGTGCCGCCGACCCAGAGCGACAGCGCGAGGCACAGCAGCAAAGGCCAGTCCACCAGCGCAGGCACCAGTCCTACGGCGATAGCGGCTCCCGCCAGTGTGCCGATGACCCGGTAGATCGCCTTGGAGCGGGTCGCGCCCGAAAGAGGGTTGGCGACGATATAGGTCGTTGTCATCGCCCAGAATGGCATCGACAGACCCGCCCACAGCGTGATCCACAGCGCCATCAGCGCCGCCAGGGCCGTCTTGGCTGAGAACAGCGCGGCCTGCCACCGGGCGGATGTCATGCGCAGCGCTCTTGCCCGGTGCCCGCAAATGGGGGAGATCCGGTGATTGCGGCGCTGTTCCGGGCAATGCCCAGGCCGGTGAGCGGGAGAGTGTGTGGCGGTGACATGGCAACAGAAAACCGCCGCGCAAATATGCCTGTTTTCTCCCGCTTACATATAATGAGAATTAGCCATTCCCATAATTCCTATTATAGAAATGGCCATGTCACTTCTGCAGCTGCGCAGCTTTGTCGAGGTCTACCGTCAGCGCTCTCTCAGCAGCGCCGCCCGCAGGCTCGGGCTGACCCAGCCCGCCGTTTCGCAGCACATTGCCGCGCTGGAGACGGCGATTGGCCATCCCCTGTTCGACCGTCATGCCAAAGGCGTGGTGCCGACGCCCACTGCCGACGAACTCGCCGCAGGCCTTGGCGACCGGCTGGAAATGGCGGAAGCCGCGCTGGCGCAAGTCCGGGCCCGGTCCAGCGACCTCACCGGCATGGTGCGCATCATGGGGCACGGCGATTTCATGGCCGAACTCGTGATTCCGCGCCTGCTGCCGCTCCTGCAAAAGGGCATGCGCCTGCGGCTGCTGACCGGCGATCGCGAAGACATCCGCTCGGCGCTGCATGAGGGCGATTGCGACCTCGCCATTTCCGCCTACCCGGTCACCGATCCCAAATTGCGCAGTGAGAAAGTGCACGAAGAAAAGCTGCACGCCGTGGCATCGCCCGAAGTGGCCGGACGTTTGATGTCCGCGCCGAATCTGGCCGCAGCGCTGGCTGCGGAGCCGGTACTGGCCTTCAATCTGGAACAGCAGCTTGTCGATGACTGGCTGAATGCCAACGCGCTGTACCGCCAGCCCATGCGCGCCGCCATGATCGGACAGGACCTGCGCTGCCTGCGGGGCATCCTCATGCAAGGCTTTGGCTGGTCTGCCTTGCCCGGCTACTTGTGCCAGGCGCAGATCGAGAGCGGCGAACTGGTGGAAATCCCGGCTCCGGTGGCGGCGCCGGTCAATCGTTATTTTCTGGTTTGGGCCCCGGCAGCCCTGCGCGAACCGCGCGTTGCCGTTGCGCGTGCAGCGATACTCAGCATGCTGCAGGTGTTGGTTGCGTAACCCTTGTCTTAGAATGCCATGTCGCGAGACGTTGCCGGCTTTGCATGAATGAGGCTCCGCGAGGAGGCTGGACATGAGGGGCTGTATCGGCTGATGGGCGAGCAGATGGCGTGTCTGTCGCCGTATTTTCGCAATAGCCATGGAAAGCGGCGGGTCGATGACCAGCGGTCCTGGGCGGGACAATGTCCGTCAACCGGAATGGCCTGCGTTGGCGGGATTCACCCAGACAATACAGGCCGCACAAGGCCTTGTATAACCGCTGGAAACGTGTGTTCGCATGATTGCGATAGCGTGCGGGCAATCGAAGCCGGACTCACGTCCACTCGTAGCCCGGACAGAGGGAATAGGCCGGGGATGGGGCGCAAGTTCAGTCCAGGACCGAGGATAACGGCGTACGCGGCACGAACCGTTGCCATTTCCCCTCGGGCTGGGAGAGGCGGTCGGCAATGATCTGAAACACGGCAGGGTTCGTCACGAAGCCGAAATGGCTGGAGACGACCTCGACGTTTTCGTTAATTTCATCGCTGTCGCCGATGCAGTTTTCCCAGGCGGTGATGCCATCGGTGCGGCTGAACACGGCCGTCGACGGGATCGGCAACACGCGCGGGCCGTTGCGGTAGCGTTCCTGCATCTTCTCGGACGAAAAGTCGTTGCCGGTGGCGAACTGGTAGAATGACTTGAGATTGGTTGCGTGCGGATCGCCCGAGAAGGGGCTGCCAAGCGAGATTACCTGCCGCAGGTCTTCGGGGTCACGCCGTGCTGCCTCGCGGGCAATCACGCCGCCAAGGCTCCAGCCTACCAGGCTGACCTTGCGTCCCGTCTCCTGGCGGATGACGCGGATGCGCTCGGCGATGTGCTCACCATTCTCGCCAACGGTGTGATGATCGAAGTTCCAGCCCAGATCCATCGGGTGGACGTCATAGCCCTGCAGCGAGAGGAAGCTGCGCAAGAGCACGGTCATCGAGTCGCTGGTCGCGAAGCCCGGCAGGACCACCACCGGATGCCCGTCG
This sequence comes from Novosphingobium album (ex Hu et al. 2023), assembly GCF_022832385.1. Classification (GTDB taxonomy): domain Bacteria; phylum Pseudomonadota; class Alphaproteobacteria; order Sphingomonadales; family Sphingomonadaceae; genus Novosphingobium; species Novosphingobium album. Next base: position 20,300 of record NZ_JALHLE010000001.1, on the reverse strand, counting down.
CCGCGCGGGGCCATCGCCAGCACCGGGCTGAGGGCAAGAGTGGAAGCCGCTTCCATCAAGCTGCGGCCAAGTTCCAGGAAGGCCAGGCCGAGGAAAGGCGCCTGGATCGGGCTTTCGATGCGGGCCATTTTCAAGCTGCCGGCCCCTTGTGCACGGCGCGGTGATCGTGTGTCATTCAGAGGGTTCGCCTGTCTCAGCTGCGCAGTGCAGGAATGGAGTTTTTCCAGCATATTCCTCGCCGCGTCATCCTAGCCCTTTGGCTATGCGCGGATGCCGCGTGCCCGCGCCCGCTCACAGGCTGTAGGCGGTGCGCGTGGCGCTGTAGCGGGCGAGGCTGAGCGCGAGGATGACGATGTCGCTGGTCTGTCCCTCGGCATCGCGGACATGGTCGCGCAGCAGGGCTTCGGGCCGGAATCCCAGTTCCTCGAACATGCGCAGCGCGCCTTCCTGTTCGGGGGTCGTGTGGACAGTGAGCTTTTCCACGTCCTCGGCCAGCGCCTGGTCGACGCAATGCAGCGCCAGCAGCCGCCCGAGGCCCATGGAGCGGCTGTCCACGCCGACGAGGATGCGGATGTCGGCGACGTGGCTGGACCAGCTCAGGCGATCCCGCACGAGCGCGGAGCAGCCCCGCAGATGGCCATCGCCGTCAACGGCGACGAGGCTCGAGATCGAGCCGCCTTCGGCCGTCTGCTCGATCCAGGCGGTGACGACCTTCTCGAGCCGGATATCGCGTTGCAGGAACAGCAGGTCCTGCGCAGGCAGTTCGCGCGCAAATGTCAGGATCGCGTCCTTGTCCGCGGCGTGCATCGGGCGCAGCGACACGCGCACGCCATCAAGTTCCAACTGCGTGGGCGCAATGCCGGTGCCGGTCGTCATGTCGATTTTTCTCCAAGCCATTCATCGATGAGCGGCCACAGGCGCTTGACGGCCGCGGGGCCGGCGACAAGGCTGACATGGCCGCCCTTCGAAACGATTTCGTGCCGCTGCTTCGATCCCGTCATTTCCATCAGGGGGCGGGTGGCCTCGTGGCTGACAATATGGTCGTGCTGGGCGACGATGTTGAGGATGGGGCAGGTGATGCGGGACAGGTCCACGCGGCGCCCGGCGATTTCCATCGTGCCGTTGGCGAGCGCGTTCTCCCACATCAACTGGGTGATCAGCTCGCGGAAATAGGCACCGGGGAGCGGTAGGGTCTCGGCTGCCCAGCGATCGAACATGCGGTAGGATTTGACGAAGTCGTCGTTCCACATGTTGTTCCACAAGGTCATGCGGCCTGCGGTGCGGTTCGCCGGCCGCGATAGGTCGAAGGCGCCCAGCATCACGTCGGCGGGGATGATGCCGAGCTTGCTGACCAGCAGTTCCACGTCGAAATAGCGCTTATCCGCCCAGGACTGGAACAGCTTCATGAAGTTGAAGTCCAGCGGCGTGGCGAAGGCGATCAGGTTGCGGATCGCCTTCGGGTGAAGCGCAGCGTGCATGACTGCGAGCGTTCCGCCCATGCAGTATCCTGCAAGCGAGATGCCTTTCTCGCCGGTAATACCGGCAATGGCCGCAAGACTCTCGGGAAGGAACCGGTTGACGTAGTCTGACAGGCCCAGTTCCGCCTCGTCACGCCGTGGCGGGTTCCAGTCGAGGTTGTAGATGTCATAGCCGCGCCTGAGCATGTACTCGACGAAACTCTGGCCGGGGGCCAAGTCGAAGATATAGCCGCGGTTGGAGGGCGGTGAGACGATCAGCAGGGGTTTGCGGTAGACCTCGTCGAGCACCGGTTCGTAACGGTAAAGAACGGCCGTGCCGCTGCGGTAGATGGCGGACTTGGGCATCGTGCCCACCGGCTCACGATCGGCAATGAGGAAATCGAGGCCGCGGATGTTGCGTTTGAGGGCGCGGTCAATTTCCAGCTCGATCCGGCGCGCAATGTCTTCATTTTCTGGCACGCCCTCAATCCCTTTGCGTTGTCAGTCCTTGCGTGCCTTGTTTGCGGGCACCCGTGTTCGGCGCGGTTCAGTCTTTACGGGGGTGGGGGTGCCGTCGTTGGCCAGTTTGTCGAGCGCAATGCGGAGCTGCGCGATCGAGTCCTCGATGGAATCAAGCCGGTCCGCCAGTGCCTCAACCTGCGTCTTCGACGGCAGATTGAGTGATTGCAGAAGGCCTTCGAGTTGTTCGGTCATCGCCTTTTGCGCGACCACTATCATCTTGGACGTCTGCCCCAAGACAGCGCTAAATTGTTCGCTCTCCGTTAGCCGACCAGACCAGGCGTTGATCTCTGCTTCCCAGTCCTGGATCATTTTCTGCCAAGCGGCGATGGGATCAAAGGCACTAATCGTCATGCTCCACTAATTCCCAAGCATCTCGCCGGATACAACTGTCCTTTCTGCTATGGCGACTGCCGCTTTTGGCGACGACTTAGGGCCCTGACCCTAAGTGGCTTGGAGTGTCCGCTTCGCCGGCGACGATTTCTGTCGCTGCCGTTCCTTCGGCATCGCGATCAACCAGACAGACCGTTGCGCTCTCTTCGCCGAAGGACAGGAATTAACCTGCGGGCTCAAAGAGATCGGGCGCCGCTACGCCGGCTAAGCGAAGCTGATGGCGCACTGGGACAAAGTGCTGCCGGGTCGGTGAAATGATCGTGGTTCGATCACTTCGCTCAAACGAAAGCGCGGCGAATGCAAGACGGGTTTCGGAACGTCGTTTCCGCCTCACGAACCCCGGCTTTGCCAGCGAACATCGCTGCCACCATGCTCAGACCCTGCTACTCCTCGCGCGGCCAGAACCTGTCATCTGTTTCCTCCGTCTCGCAGTTCATCCAGATAGTCGCTCCACCATTGCGCCATTTCAACACGTTCGGCCCAATAGGCCGACTGGTTGTATTTGCGTCGTATCTCACCTGAAACAGTATGCGCCAATGCGCGCTCGATCGCGTCGGGGTTCCACTTGCCGCATTCATTCAGCAGCGATGACGCCGACGTGCGGAAACCGTGCGCGGTCATTTGCTCTTTTGTGTAGCCCATGCGGCGCAGCGCGGCGGCGACGGTATTCTCGGAGATCGGGCGTGCTCGCGTGCGAACCGATGGGAAGACATATTTCCCTTTCCCGGTCAGGCCGCGCATACTTTCCAAAATGCCTAGCGATTGCCGTGACAATGGGACTGCGTGGGGCTGCCTCATTTTCATCTTCTCTGCCGGAAGCGTCCAGATTTTCTTCTCAAAGTTGATCTCCGCCCATTCCATGTGCCTGAGCTCACCCGGGCGCTGGAACACATGCGGCGTAAGCTTGACTGCATGCATGACTGCCGGATCGCCCTCGTAGTCCTCAATAGCCCGCAGCAGCCCGCCGAATGCGACCGGATCGGTGATTGCGGCGAAGTGCTTAGCCCTCGGCTGGATGAGCGCGCCGATCAACAATTGTGCAGGATCACGGTCCGCCCTCGCGGTCGCAGCCGCGTACCGGAAAACCCGACTGGCAAAGGAGCGAAGCCGTTTTGCGGTTTCATATCGTCCACGCCGTTCGTGGCGCCTGATTTCGTGCAGCAATTCGGCGGGACTGATCTCCGTAATCGGCCTCCGGCCAAATTCGTTGCCAAGCAATTTGATCAGCCAACGATACTTTTCCAGCGTACGCGGCGAGACCCCTTCCTTTTCCCGCTTGGCCAGCAACTCTTCTGCCACCTTGGCGAAGCTGTTTTCCGCCCGCATACTCGCTTCGATCCGCGCCTGCCGCTTGGCGGCATTGGGATCGATGTCATGAGCGAGCAGTCTGCGGGCCTCATCCCGCGCCGAGCGGGCTTCGGCCAATGTGAATTGAGGATATGGGCCGATAGCCAGTTTCCGCTCCACGCCGTTCCTGCGGTATCGGACACGCCAAAGCTTGCTGCCTCCCGGATTGACCAACAGATACAGCCCCTGCGAGTCCGTGACCTTGTAGGGCTTTTCCTTAGGCTTGCAGTTCCGGATTGCGGTGTCGGTGAGCGCCATGGGGGCCTCGCTTTTGCAGAGGGCTCTCCGAGGCCCCCAAATTATGCCCTGATCGACCGCAATTGCAGGCAAACAAGGGCAGTCGCTGACAACCAGCGATTGCCCTTAAACTATCGGAAAAGTGGGATTTTTTCAACCTTTGGCGACTGTCGCCAAACAGGATGTTGGTAGCGGAGGAGGGACTCGAACCCCCGACACGCGGATTATGATTCCGCTGCTCTAACCGGCTGAGCTACTCCGCCATACCAAGGCCAACCCGCATCAGGCTGGGTTGATCCGATGCACCGGATGGCCGGTGCAGGCCGCGTCCTTTAGGGGGGAGGCTGGTTCCGGTCAACACCCAAAAAGCAGGTGGATACGGAAAGATCCAAAGGGGCAATTCCATCGACGTTGCGAGGCCCGGTCGGGCATGGTTGAGCGCGACGGTTCCGCCGCGTAGGCGGGGAACGGCCTGAACCAGTGACAGAGCCAGTCCGGCGCCTCAGCCTCTGGCGATTTGCCTTGACCGGCGCGCGGCCTTGAGTAACTTTGTATTGCAAAGTTTTGGAGTCTGTAATGTCTGAAGTCGAGCAGGCAATTGCCCAGATCGCCGACATTCGCGCGCAATTGGCAGCAAGCACGCGTTTTCGCGGCTATGCGCCAGAAGCCGTTGGTGTCGTGGGGTTGTTGTCGCTGATGATCACCGTGATGCAGGTTGTCTGGCCTGATCGCTATGCGGCCAACGATCAGCAATATGTGCTGATCTGGGGGCTGCTGATGGCTGCGGGGTGCCTGCTGATTGCGGGCGAGGCGATTCTGAGGACGTACCGGACAAGCGATCGCATGGCGCATCCCATGCTGATCTCCGCAATGCGCACCGTCATTCCGGCCACTGTCATGGCCGCAGTAATCCCCGCTGCGGTGCTGGTCTATGCACCGCAGGCCGCATGGATCGTGCCCGGGTTCTGGCAGATGCAGATCAGTCTGGTGGCCTTCGCCAGCTATTCGATGATGCCGCGCAAGATTATCTGGCCGGGGGCATGGTTCCTGTTCTCGGGCGGCGCAGGGCTGTTTCTGGCAGGTGCGCACGGCGGCCTGACACCGCTCGTCGCGGGTGCGCCTTTCGTTATCGGCCATTTCGCGATTGCCTGGGCGCTGCGGGAACGTAAGGAGCGGGGCCATGGCTGAAACCCGGGCAGATACACCTTTCGCTTTCAACGGTCTCGACCGGATCTTCCACGAACGGGCACGGCTTGGCATCGTCACGTCGCTCGCGGGGCAGCCGGAAGGGTTGTCCTTCGCCCAGCTCAAGCAGCTTTGCGGTCTGACCGATGGCAATCTCAACCGGCACCTGACCGTGCTGGAGGAGGCCCGCTACGTGATCATCGAGAAGAGTTTCGAGGGCAAGCGCCCGCAGACCCGTTGCCGGCTTTCCGAGCTGGGGCGCGGTGATTTCGGACAATACCTGGCCGCTCTTGAAAGCGCGCTGCTGAAGGCGACGCGCGCGACGGAAGGCAAGGAGTCCGTATCCAACATTTCCCGGCGACTGCGGGAACGCCCGACGTGAGTACGTTTTTGTATGTTGAAGCTTTGTAATGCAGAGTAAATTGTAAGGAGGAACAGCAGATCCGGACGGGGATTCAGATGTGCCGGTTTGACTGTTTTCAAGAGGAGAGGAATTATGAGCGCACCGTTCGCCACTGCCGAACGTGTCCCAGAGACCGTGCCGTCCGAACTTGTGTGGGACCGGGATTTCGACACCTTTACCCTTGAGGGCGACGACCCCTTCGTTTCGATTGCCCGCCTTTATCAGGAAGCGCCGGTGATCTGGGGGACCGAAGCCAATTTCAAGCGTCCCGGCTGGATTCTGACGCGCGACGACGTGATCCGCGAGGCGTTCATCGATTACGAGCACTTCTCGTCCGAACGCCCTGGCATGATTGCCGACATGCTGGGCGAGCCGATCCTGCTCAATCCGATCGAGATCGATCCGCCCCGGCACCACCAGTACCGCAAGATCCTCAATCCCTTTTTCACGCCAGCCGCCATCCGCAGCTATGACGAGCCGGTGCGGAAGATCTGCCGCGAACTGATCGCCAAGTTCAGGGACCGGGGGGAATGCGAGTTCGTCGATGAGTTCGCGGTGCCGTTTCCATCGTATGTTTTCCTCGACCTGATGGACATGCCGCGCGCGCTGCTCGATCAGTTCATGGGCTGGCAGGATGAACTGATGCGCGCGCCCGATCCCATGGTGCGTATAGCCGCTGCCCGCTCGATCTATGGCTACCTCAAACAGCACATGGAAGCGCAACAAGCCAATCCGACGAACGATCTCCTTCGCGGCATTGTGACGGGGCAGGTGGAAGACCGGCCGATGAACTACTACGAGATGATGGGCATGTTCTATGTGCTCTACGTCGGCGGGCTTGATACGGTCTATTCGACAATCGGCTGGATCATGCAGCATCTGGCAAAGGACGCTGTGCTGCAGCAGCGTCTGCGCGCTAACCCGGATTTGTTGCCGCAGGCGGTCGAGGAATTCTGCCGCGCCTATTCAGTGGTGATCACCCACCGCGCGGTGACCAAGGATTTCACCTTCCAAGGCGTGCCGATGAAGAAGGGTGATGAGGTCAACATGCCGATCATGCTCGCCAACCGCGACCCGTCGGTTTACGCGGATCCGCACACGGTCGACATCGACCGCAAGCCCCGCCACATCGCCTTCGGCACCGGCACGCACAACTGTGTCGGCGTCAATCTTGCCAAGCGCGAAATGCGGATCGTGATCGAGGAATTCCTAAAGGCCTTCGTCAACATCCGCATCAAGCCGGGTGAAATGCCGCGCTACCACACTGGTCGCACCTTCGGTCTCGATTACCTGCCGCTGGTCTGGGGCTGAGCCGTGCCGGAAGAGATGTTCCGTATGGACGGCGAGGTTGCTGTCGTCACGGGCGCAGGGGCCGGTCTGGGCCGGGCGATTGCCACCACTCTCGCCTCTGCGGGGATGGCGGTAGTCGCCGTGGACTTGTCGCTGCAGGCTGCCGAGACCACAGTCGCTGCAGTCACCGGGGCCGGTGGCCGGGCCAAGGCCGTGGAAGTCGATCTCGGCACCGCGAATGCCGGTGAAGCGATCGTTTCCGCAGCGGCACAGGCATTTGGCCGGATCGACGTGCTGGTGAACAATGCAGGGATATATCGGCCCGGTGGACGTTTGCCCGATCTCGACTGGGACCTGTTCGAGCGGACCTGCGCGGTCAATCTGTTCGGGCCGCTGCGCGCGATGATCGAGGCGGGCAGGCACATGCAGCCGGGCGGGCGGATCATCAATGTGTCGTCCATGGAATCGCTGCGCCCCAGCGGACCGGGCATTGCCAACTACAGCGCCACCAAGGCGGCGCTCAATGCCCTGACGCGGCAGGCGGCGGTGGACTTCGCCGATCAGGGCATCCGCGTGAATGCGATCCTGCCGGGGCTCATTCACACCGAGGGCACCTCGGGCGCGGCGAAGCAGATGTTCGACATGATCGCCGCGAAGGCGCCGAGCCGGCGGATCGGCGAGCCGCGCGACATCGCCGGGGCCGCGCTGTTTCTGGCGAGCCCGGCCTCGGCTTACGTCAACGGGCACTGCCTGGTGGTGGATGGCGGCATCACGATCAGCGGCTGAAGGGCCGCTTCAAACACAAAGAGGGAGAGGGACTGTGAGTGAAACCAACGAGGCGCTGCTGCGCCGGTTTCTGGGCTATTGGGCCACGCGCGATGCCGCGGCGATGGTGGAATGCTTCGCCGAGGACGGGGTCTATGACAACGTTCCCGAACGCAAGCCGATGGAGGGGCGCGAAGCGATCCGCACATGGCTCGACATGTGTTTCGGGCACCTGACGCGCATCGACGTCGAACTGCTGAACGTTGCCGTCAACGGCGAATGGGTGCTGTGCGAAAGGCTCGACGATCACGTGATCGGAGAGCGGCACATGGTGCTGCCGGTGATGGGCGCGATCCGCATCGTCGACGGCAAGATCGTGATGTTCCGCGACTACTACGACCGCAAAACCGTTGCCGAACTGGGGATGGGCTGACCACTGGTAAAGGCCGCCGCCCAGCCCACCAGCCTTGTGCTTGCGGTCTGGCTGGTGTTCCGGGTCAATCGCGCGACATGACCAGCGCGTGCTCCTGCGTCGCGCCGAGAGGCACGTCGTAACCTTTGGCCGCATCGCAGATTTCATTCCAGTGCGCGGCGACGTCCTCGACGCTGGGCGGAACATCGCGGGGGCCTTGCCAGCCATGCGTCGCGCCGATGAAGACATGGGCCATGCGTCCCAGGCACTGGGAGTACAGCCCATGCGTCACCGTGCAGTGCTCGCTGGCGAGATAGACGGCGAGCGGCGTGTTGAATTCGACCTGCATCGCGTTGCCGATAGACGCGGGCATGGCGGTTTCGATCCCTTCCAGCTTGCCCGCCCAGTCGGCGGCGGCCTGCATTGCCATCCGGCTCACCGCATTCGGCATCAGGCCGTTGCACAGGATGCCGTGGGCTTGCCCTTCCATTGCTGCCACATGCATCAGTCCGGCAATTCCGGCTTTGGCCGCGCCATAGCCGCCGACCATCGGATTACCGAAGATCCCCGCGCTCGATGCGGTATAGACGATGCGGCCGTACCCCTGCGCCGCCATGTGCGGCCAGACGGCACGGGTCAGCTTGAAGCTCCCCGTCAGGTGCGTGGCGATCACGGCGTCCCAGTCTTCGTCGCAGGTTTCGGCCAGAGTGTCGTTGCGCATGATCCCGGCGTTGTTGATCAGCACATCGACCTTGCCGAATTCGGCGACGGCCTGAGCGACAATGGCATTGCAGCCTTCGGTTGTGGCGACACTATCGTGGTTGGCGGCGGCCTCACCCCCGGCCGCGCGGATTTCTTCCGCCACTTTCTCCGCCATCGAGGCTGAGCCGCCGCGACCGGCCACATCACCGCCGAGGTCATTGACCACCACGCGCCCGCCACGGCGTGCGATTTCCAGCGCATGCGCGCGGCCGATGCCGCCGCCCGCGCCGGTGACGATGACCACGCGGCCTTCGAATGAAATCTGTTCCATACCTCTCCCTTTCGGCATTTTTGCCGTTGTGTGTCGTGGCTTCTCAGGTGTTCTTCAGGTGTGGCAGCACCTCCGACGCGAACAGCCTGAGCATGTTCCAGCCGATCTCGGGTGCGAGGCCTGCGATCAGCGGCGTCAGCGAAATGTCGGTCTTGCTGGCGAAGGCGATAGCCTCTGCCGGCGTCATCACATTGATGATTCCGGCCTTGCGAATGGCCTCCACGTTGTCGAGGCCATAGAACGGCGAGGTCGTCGTATCGACGTCGCTCGCCCAGGACGCGTAGCTCTTGACCATGTGGACGATATGCGGCCCGATCTTTTCCCATTCCGCATCGGGATCATGTGTGACGTGAACGGCCGGATGGGTCGACATGATCGGCCCCGGCGCATGACCATTCTTCGCGCATTCCTCTTCATAGAGGGCGATGAGTCTCTGGCTCTCGGGCATCATGCTCGGCTGCAGCACCCAGAACCCGAAGCCATGCTTTGCAGCGCGCCGCGCGGCAGCGGGAACGCCGCCGCCGACCAGCAGGCGAGGGGGCCGGTTGACAGGCAGCGGGCGCACGAAGACTTCGCGCTCGCCATACTGGAAGCGCTCTCCCGACAAGGCGCGGGCAATGACGTCCAGCCCCTCGTCCATCAGCCGCGCGCGGTCCTTGAGCGACTTGCCGAACATGCTGAATTCGGCGTCGACATAGCCGGGCACGAGCGTGGTGTAGAGCCTGCCGCCGCTGATGATGTCGGTCACCGCGATCGTCTCAGCCAGTTCCACCGGATCGTGCAGTGGCAGCACCAGCGCGCCAAGCATGATCGCGATCCGATCGGTGCGGGCGGCGACCGCAGAGGCCATCAGCGACGGCACCGGATTGTATCCGTCTTCCGAGCAATGGTGCTCCGGCAGAACGACGGCATCAATGCCGATCTCGTCGGCAAAGGCGCACATCTCCAGTGCGGCCTTGTAGAGTTCGGCCGAGGGCGCGCCGAATTCGGGCGCGCGCATATCGAAGCTGATGACCGTTTTGAACACGAGGCTTTCTCTCCCAGGTATTTGGCCGGGCGGCACAAGCAAAACCGCCACACACTTACTTTGCATTGCAAAGTAAGTGTGTGGCGGCCTTAGTCAAACGGTTTTTGGAGCCGTTACCGGGGCATCGTAACGAGCGTGGCAAGCGCCTCGTGCGCCAGCCCGCCCGGCAATTCCTCCAGCATCCGGCGCCGCAGTTCACGCACCAGCAGCGAGCGGGTGTAGCGCAGCGCAGGTACAGGGACGCTGGCGATGTTGCGCGCGAGTGTGCGGGCGCGGGGCAGCAGGGCGTCGGGAGCCATGACCTCGCCCACAATCCCGAGTTGCCGCGCTTCCTGCGCGCCGATCCGTTCCCCGGTCAGCAGGAAATAACGCCCGCGGTTTGGGCCCAGCAGCATGGGCCACACAACGTGGACGCCGTCCCCCGGCACCGTGCCGTTGGGAAAGTGCGCGAGGTCGGCGAACTCTGTGTTTTCGCTGGCAAGGACAATGTCGCACAGCACCGCGATTTCGGCATGGATGAGCGCGGGGCCATTGACCGCGGCAATCATCGGCACCGGAACCGCGAGCAGGGCCTGCAGCAGGCTGTTGCCTTCCTCGTAGATGCGCGGCCACATAGAGGCGATGTCCGGTTCGGGAAAGGCGAAGGCGGGATCGAAACCGTCGATGAAGCTCTCGCCGGTGCCGGTCAGGATTACCACCTTGTTTTCGACATCGCGCGCGATGTCGAGGAAGGCATCGCCCAGTTCCGCATGGAGGCAGTCGGGCGAGGAGCCCCACTTGGCGGGGCCGCCGCGCGTGTGGATGGTCATTTCCAGCACGCCGTCCTCGCGGGTCATGCGGATGCCGGTGTATTTACCGGCATAGTCCGGCAGCCGGGTCATGCGATCGCTCCCGATGCCTTAAGGCTTTCGATCTCGTCCCATTCAAGCCCGAGTTCCATCAGGAACGTTTCGGTATGTTCGGAGGCCTGCGGTGCACGTGTGGTCTCAACCGGCGCATGATCGAACTGCACGGGATTGCGGATCAGCCGGATCGGTTCACCGCCCGAACCTTCGACTTCGACGATCGTGTCGTTCGCCAGAGTCTGGTCATCGGTCACCACATCCCTCTGGCTCTGTGCGGGGGCCCATTGGCCTTTCAGCGTCTTGAGGTGCTGGCGCCAGTAGGCGAAGGGCTGGCTGGCGATGGCATCGCGCACCATGGTCCCGGCGGTTTCCCAGTTGGCGAGCAGGCTCTTTACATCGGAATACCGGGGGTCGTCGGCGCATTCCGCCAGCCCCAGATGTTCGAAGGTGTCGCGGATGTAGGGCCCAGGCGTGATCATGGTCAGGTTGATCGTCCCGCCATCCGAAGTGCGGAAATTGCCCATGAAGGGGTTGCCCGGCGTCGCGCCCGAACCTGGGTAGGGGGAGCGGATCTGGGCGCCGGTTTCCATCGTCAGACACAGGCTGGAGGCCATGGCCCATGCGGCCGTGCTCATCAGCGACACATCAACTTCGCTGGCCTTGCCGGTTCGCTCGCGGTGGAGCAGCGCGGCGGCAATGCCGCCCGCGATGTTCATGCCGCCGATGGTGTCGCCGAAGGCGGGAATCCCCTGCGACATCACGCCGGGCAGCTCCTCGGGCGTGAGGGCAAAGCCGATGCCGCCCCGGTTCCAGAACGCCGTGCTGTCAAACCCGCCTAGCTGCCGTTCCGGGCCCTTGTCGCCGAAGGCGCTGCCGCGCGCGTAGATGATGTCCGGATTGACGGCGCGAATGTGCTCGATGTCGATTTGCAGCTTCTGGCGCACGCCGGGCAGGTAATTGGTCAGGAACACGTCGGCGGTGCGCGCGATGCGGTAGATGAGTTCGCGGCCTTCGGCGCTGGAGACGTCGATGCCGACGCTGCGCTTGCCGCGGTTGGGGTGCTCCATCACCGTGTTGCGATCGGGCGTGACCGGCACGGCGCCTACCCGCAGGAAGCCGCGCTGGGCATCGCCGCGCACGGGATGCTCCACCTTGATTACGTCCGCGCCCCAGTCTGCCATGACCGCGCCTGCGGCCGGAACGAAGGTATATTGTGCCACTTCGAGGACGCGAATGCCCTCCATCACGCGTGTCATCCTGGTCTCCCGCTTGTCTGTCCCTCGGGCGCGCGAAAGGCGCCCGGACTGCAGATTGTGTCGTAATGAGGAGGGGCAGGCATCGACAATGTCAAAATCGGCCGCCACATATACGATAGTTCTATAGGATCGAGGATCGCGATGGACATCCGGCGTTTGCGCTACTTTCTGCAGGTGGCTGAATTCGGCTCGCTCAATGCGACCGCCGAGCAGGTCAACCTCAGCCAGCCGTCGCTGAGCCGCCAGATCCGGTTGCTGGAGGAAGAACTCGGTGTCTCGCTGTTCACCCGGCGCCGGGACGGCATGGTGCTGAGCCGCGACGGGCTCGAGCTGCGGACCCGCATCATGGGGCCGCTGCGCCAGCTGGAAATGGTACTGGACGAGATCAAGTCTCACTCCAGCCAGATTGGCGGTACGGTCGTTCTCGGAATGCCTTCAAGCGCGATCGATGCTCTGGCCAGTCCGCTGGCCCGGCGAGCCAGGGCCTTTCCCAATATGGCAGTCCACATCGTCGAAGGGTCGGCCGGGCAAATGCTGAAGTCGCTCGAACGCGGTGAAATCGACATTGCACTGCTGAACGCGCCGCCCTCCGACGCCAAGTGGCGCTGCGCGACCGAAGAACTGTTCGTCGAGGAACTGGTCCTCGCGGGGCCTGCGAACTCCGGTCTTTCCGCCGATCGGCCTGTGAGTGTCGCTGAGCTGGCACAGCTTCCGCTCGTCCTGCCAAGCCCGCCCAATCATCCGCCCCCAATTCGGGAGCTGGTCGACATCCTTTCGGGCCTGACGGGCGGTAACTGCAATTTCCCGCTCTATGCAGACTCGTTCCAGCTCACGAAGTCCTACGTCGAGGCGGGGATTGGCTATTCGATCTTTCCCTATTCTGCGGTTCTGCATGAACAAGAGAAAGGTGTGCTGGCTTACGCGCCCGTGTCGGGGCACCGCCTTGCCCGGCACATGGTCCTCGGAACCTATCCCGGAGGCCAATATCCGCGTGCGCTTGAGCGCGTAAAGGAGATGATCAAGGCGGAGATCGTCGAACTGGCCGAGGCCCACCCGTCGCACGTGCAATTGCTGTTCTGACAGGCACGTCCGGCAGCTGTACCCGAAGCCGTCAGAAAGAGGGTCGTATTTATATCCTCTATAACGCGTTTTCCTATTTGCATTGGCGACATGGAAAGGCGGCCGTTAGCCAGAAGGCCTAGCCGACACCGCTCGGCAGGAACACCCGAAAGCGGGATGAGAGAGGAGCACTGCCATGGCCGACGCCGATGCAAAGGAACTCGCCGATACTGCCAGAATGTATTGGGCAGCAGAAGGCTACACACCGGGCGGCACGATCCGCGAAGTCGACTATTCCACCCAGAACGGCGGGATCCACCCGCTTCTGGAAGGCATCAAGATCGTCGACTGTGACACGCATTTCACCGAAGCGCCCGATCTGTTCACCTCGCGCGCACCCGCGAAGTATAAGGGCAAGGTCCCCTACTTGCGGCGCGATAGCGACGGCGTCGACCGCTGGTATATCGGGGAGCGCAACTGCGGCTCGACCGGCGGCAACGTGATCCGCAAGGACTACAACAAGCTGCTGGGCAAGCTGGCGTTCCCGACACTCGAGGAATCCCTCCCCGGCGCCTATCAGGTGAAGCCGCGCCTGCAGATCATGGATGACATGGGCGTCTGGGCGCATATCTGCTTCCAGAACTCGGGCGTGACGCAGCCGGGCATGCTGATGTCGCTGGGCGACAACGATCTGGCCGTCGACATCCTGCGCATATTCAACGACGCCTCGTGGGAATACCAGGAGGAATCCGGCCAGCGCATCTTCAACATGGCGCACCTGCCCTATTGGGACAAGGCCGCCATGAATGCAGAAGCCCGCCGCTGCATCGATCGCGGGCTCAGGGGTTTCGTCCTGCCCGACAAGCCAGAGATGTTCGGCATTCCGGGCTACATGACCGATCACTGGGTCGACGTGCTCGAGATGTGCAACGAGACCGGCATGTCGATCAACTTCCACATCAACGCCGCGATCGATCCGGGCACGGTGATCTGGGACGGCTTCACCTTCCAGAAGCGTCTGACGATCCAGCCGATCATGCACTCGCTGGCCTGCGCGGCGACGCTGGGCAACTGGATGGTCTCGGGCCTGCTCGACCGTTTTCCCAAGCTCAAGATCGGCCTGATCGAGGCGGGCATGGGCTGGGTGCCCTTCGCGCTGGAAATGCTGGAGCACCAGTTCGACGAAATGTTGCCCGATCCGGCCAGTCTGCCCGGCAAGCGGCCCTGGGAGTATTTCCGTTCGAACTTCTGGACTACCTTCTGGTTCGAGAAGCTTGGACCGAAGACGCAGATCGACGTGGTTGGCGCGGACAATATCCTGTTCGAAACAGACTTTCCGCACCCGACGTCACTTTATCCCGACGTGCAGTCGCACATCGTGGAGGCACTCGGCGACCAGCCCTTCGAGGTTCGCAAGAAGATCCTGCAGGACAATCCCGCGAGGCTCTACAATCTGCCGTTTTAGAGCAGAGTCCGAATGCCGCTTCCGGCTGGCCTGTCTTCTTTCCGCATAAGGGGATTCGGCCAGCCGGAAGACAGCTTTTTCAGGCCATGAGGGCAAGTCCTGCGCGGTACAGCATGTAGAGCGCCACGCAGGCGATCAGGGCGGCGAATAGCGTGTTGAGGCGCCCCTTGGAGGCAGCGAGACGCCGGGCTGACAGCGCGCCGAGGCCGGTTCCGATGACACCGCCGCCGATAAAGGTTGCGGCCAGCGGCCAGTCGATCAGCCCCGACCAGGCATAGTTTGCCGCCGTCGTCAGGCCGAATGCCGCCACCGCGATCAGCGAGGTTCCCACCGCGCGGTAGATCGGCATGGAGGTGGAAGCGACCAGCGCCGGCACGATCAGGAATCCGCCGCCGATCCCGAAGAAACCTGACAATACACCGGTGCCGAAGCCGAAGCTCAGGACCTTGGGCAGGTTGTCGCGGTTACAGGTGACGCCTTCGACGCCTGCATCTTTGCGTCCGCGATACATGGCGAAGGCGACCACCAGCATCAGCAAGGCGAACAGGAACAGCAGCTTCTGCCCGTCGAAAGCCTTGCCCGCCGTCGATCCGGCGAGTGCTCCGATGATCCCTGCTGCGGCAAAAGCGGCGCCGCAGCGCCAGTTGACGTTGCGTTCACGAGCATGGTTCCACACTCCGGAGAGTGCATTGACCGCGACGGCCAGTGCACTCGTGCCGATCGCGAGGTGCGGGCTTTTCACGCCCACGAAATAGACCATCAGCGGCACGGCGAGGATTGAGCCACCGCCGCCAACCAGTCCGAGCGTGAAGCCGACCAGGATGCCGCTCAGGCCGCCCAGCAGGTATTGAAGCTCGGTCACCGAACCGGCCTAGAGCAGGTTCAGCGGCAGCTTGAGATAGCTGACGCCATTGGCTTCCGGTTCCGGGAAATGCCCGGCGCGGATATTGACCTGAATCGAGGGCAGGATCAGGCGTGGCATGCCCAGCGTCGCGTCGCGGGCCTCGCGCATGGCTACGAATTCGTCCTCGGTCACGCCGTCGTGAACGTGGACGTTGCCGGACTTTTCCGCGCCGATCGTAGTTTCCCAGACGTAGTCGTCGCGGCCGGGCGCCTTGTAGTCGTGGCACAGGAACACGCGCGTCGCGTCAGGCAGCTGCATCAGGCGCCGGATCGAGCGGAACAGCGTGCGGGCATCGCCGCCGGGAAAGTCCGCGCGGGCGGTGCCATAATCGGGCATGAACAGCGTATCGCCGACGAACACGGCATCGCCGATCACATAGGCGAGACACGCTGGCGTGTGGCCGGGCACATGCAGTGCGACAGCGTCGATCCCGCCCAACGAGAAACGTTCGCCATCGTGCATAAGCCGGTCGAATTGCGAGCCGTCATGCACGAAGCTTTCGGGTTCGTTGAAGACCTTCGCGAACACGTCCTGCACGGTGCGGATTTCGCTGCCGATCACCAGCGTACCGCCCAGTTCCTGCTGGATATAGGGCGCGTCGGACAAGTGGTCGGCGTGGGCGTGGGTTTCGAGCAGCCAGTCGACCGTCAGGCCTTCCGCGCGCACATAGGCGATCACGGCATCGGCCGAGTCATGAGTGGTGCGGCCCGAGGGCTGGTCGAAATCGAGCACGGAATCGATCACGGCCGCGTGCTTGGTTTCCGGGTCGTGGACGACGTGGGTGGCTGTGAACGTTGCCTCGTCGAAGAAGGTACGAACCACCGGCTGGCGCTTCGCGGCGATGGCCGCGTTCACCTGGGCCACGGCGGTTTCGAGATGGGTGTCGGTCATCAGTCGATATTTCCGGTCAGGGCATTGAGCTGCCAGGCGGCGACAAGGCGCTGGCCCTGGGCTTCCAGCAGCGCGGCTTCGGCGGCGATCGCCTCGCGCTCGGCATCGAGCACGGAGAGCACCGGCAGGGAGCCGACTTTGGCTTCCAGCTTGCGGCCTCGCAGGGCTTCCATGGCGGCCTGATTTTGCAGGTTTGTGGCATCGACCATGCGATTGGCAGTGGCGAGGCCGGTCCAGGCATCGATCACCATGCCTTGCAGCGCCTGATCGGCCTGACGTAGGAGGGCCTCGCTGGCATCGACCCCGGCATCGGCGGCATGGATCTGGGTGGCGACGCGCCCGCCGGCGAAAATCGTCCACTTGCCCCGGATGCCGACGGAGTACGAATCCGCCTTGTAGCCGGGGAAGAACTGGTCGCGGACATGCGCCGCTTCGGCATAGGCGCCGACCTGCGGCATGCCTTCGGCCTTCGCGGCGCGCACGCCGGCCTTGGCCACGTCGACGGCGGTCTTGGCCTGACGCAGCGAGGGATTGGAAGCGCGGGCGAGGTCCAGCGCTTCGTCGAGCGTGGGCGGCGTGCGGGGCAAATCGGGCAGCGGCGCAAGATCCCCGGCCGGAGTGCCGGTCAGGCGTTGATAGGCAGCTTCCGCCGAAGCGAGGCGGCCTTGCGCATGGGCTTTCCCGGCATCCGCCTGCGCCTTGCGGGCTTTGGCCTGCGCGAGATCGGCGCTTGAGATTTCTCCCGCCTTGAACCGCAGCCCGGCCTGACGCTCGACTTCGGTGAGTTCGGTGACCAGCTGATCGAAGCGGGCGTTAAGCTTCCGTGCGGTCAGCACCTCGGTGTAGGCGGAAATGGCCTGTATCACGGTCATCAGGCGCGTCTGCTCGGCCTGGAAGCCGGCGATCTTTGCGCCGCCTCTGGCCTGATCGATCGCCGCGGAAATCCGGCCGCCTGCATAGAGCGGCATTTCCGCGGTCCCTTGCAGTGCCAGCGGCGTCGTATCGTCGGCGGTAATTCCGAAGAACCCGCCATTGTCTATGTGGCCCGTCCCGACCGACCCTTCGACCCGAAGGAGGGGATTGCTCTCACTCTTAGCGCGATCGAGACGGGCCTGCGCCGCTGCCTCTTCCGCCTTGGCTGCCTCCAGCGCGGGCGCATGCGCCAGGGCATCGGCGATGGCCGCGTTCAGATCCTGCGCCGACGCGATGGGGGACGCCAGGAAACAGGACAGGGGCAGCAGGGGAAGCAGGGCACGGCGCATAGTCGGTCTCGCTTAGCGGAAGGCGTTTCCGGGTTTCACACCCAGCATCTTGAAGATCATTGCGGCAGGGCAAAAACCCGTAAAGCTCGCCTGGATCATGTTGAGCCCGGCGAAGATCGTCAGGCCGATCCAGTAGGGATGTACATAGATCGAGAGCAGAACGCTGGCGAGGACGACCACGCCGGCGAAGCGAAGAACGGCAGCATCGAGATTCATCGATCCTCTCCTTTACTTGAAACGCAGCTTGCGGATGCCGAGGGCATGCATGGCAAGCTTTTCGTAGAACGGTTCACTGGTGCCGCGACGCACCTTGTGCAGGAAGTACTTTTCGAATCCCACCTTGGCGAGGTGGACCCACTTGCCGCTCGACGACCAGTTGAGGTTGCGCGGCGGGATCTGCGGCTGCGCCACGAAGGCCACGCCGCCATCGCCGAAGTCGGCGAGGCAAACCGCGTTCCAGGTGGCCTCCTCGGCGGGTTCCTTGCCGGCCAGTTCCAGCTTCAGGTTCGCGGCGATCGCGGTGACCATCGATTCGATCATGAAACCGGTCTTGGGCACGCCCACGGGTACTGGCGTCGGGCCGACCGGCGGGATGGCGACGCACACGCCGAGTGAATAAACGTTCTTGAAGTTGGGATTGCGCTGGTGCTTGTCGGCGAGAATGAAACCGCGCGGATTGACGAGGCCTTCCACGCCCATCACCGCATCGATACCGCGGAATGCAGGTAGCAACATCGAATAGCCGAACGGCAGATCGTGCGTGGCCTTGACCGAGCCGTCCTCGGCCAGTTCCTCGGTGTGCATCACGCCGACTTCGATCTTGGTGACGCGGTTGTTGCAGATCCACTTGATGTGGCGGTTGCGCAGCTCGCTCTCGAGCAGGCCTTTGGTGTCGCCCACGCCGTCCAGGCCGAGGTGGCCGATATAGGGTTCGGCGGTGACGAAAGTCATTGGCACCTTGTCGCGAATCTTGCGGCGCTTGAGCTCGGTGTCGAGGATCAGCGCGAATTCGTAGGCTGGACCATAGCAGGAGGCGCCCTGAACGGCGCCGACTACGATCGGCTTGGGATCGGCGCAGAAGCGATCGAACGCATCCGCCGCTTCGGCCGAGTGATCCGTCTTGCACACCGATACGGTGTGGCCATGGGGGCCGAGGCCCTCGATCTCGTCGAAGGCGAGTTCAGGGCCGGTCGCGATGACCAGATAATCGTAGTTCAACGACGTGCCGTCGTTGAGCTCGACGCGGTTTTCAGACGGGTGGACTTTCTTCGCGCCAATGGAGGTGAAGCCGATGCCCTTTTTCTTCATGATCGGGGGCAGGTGGACCTTGATTGCCTCGGGTTCGCGCCAGCGCACGGCCACCCAGGGGTTGCTGGGGACGAACCAGTAATCGTCCTGGTCGTTCACCACGGTCACTTCCGCCTTGCCCTTCACGGCATCGCGAATCTCGTAGGCTGCAATGGTGCCGCCAAGGCCAGCACCTAGGATTATGATCTGGGGCAAAGACATCTCTAGCTCTCCCGTTGTCAGGTGCCCGCATCTGGTGAGTCTTTCACCGGGAGCGCCCCGATAGAATAGGCTGCATCTGACTTGACTAATATAAGTACATTAGAATATATGCAAGTGGCAATGTACGGCCGGATGTTCCGGCGCGTATCCCGTGATGGCAATGAGGTGAATCAAATGGTGTTCGGTTTCGGAAAGCCGCGTCACAAGGAAATCTCGGCTGAACAGCTCGATACGATGCTGAAGGCCGGAGAAGCGCTGGTGGTCGATGTTCGCGAAGTGGACGAGTTTGCTGCGGGGCACATACCCGGTGCCGTGAACATGCCGCTTTCGAGCTTCCAGCCGTCGAAGCTTCCGCATCCGGAAGGCAAGACGCTGATTCTCAATTGTCTGGGCGGAAAGCGCTCGGGCATGGCGCTGGACAAGTGCGGTGTTGCGCAGGCCGAGGTGGATACGCACCTTGCTGGTGGTTTCGGTGCGTGGACGGCGGCGCGGTTGCCGGTTGAGCGCTGAGTCGTTCGACAGAAGAACTACAAGCAGGGGATGTCATGATGCGCGCAAAAGTCCTGGTCCTGTCCGCCATCGGACTGTCGGTGCTGGGCCTGCCGCTGGCAGGCTGCGGCAGCAGCGAGGAAGTGGCGCAGGAAGCCAAGGCGCCTTCGGGCCCGCGACTCGTGCTGCAGGCCAGCGATACGGCCGACTGGCAGGACGTTAGTGCCGAGATCGCGACCGTCGATCAGGCGCAGGTCATGGCGCGTATCCCCGGCATCCTCACGTCGCTCTCGGTGCATGAGGGCGACATGGTCCGCAAGGGTCAGGCGATCGGACGAATCGTCGACAGCCAGCTTGGCCCGCAGGCCGCGGCCGCGCAGGCGCAGATGGCGCAGGCCCAGTCCGAGTTGAAGCGCGTGAAGTTCCTGCATGACAACGGCGTCTATGCCGATGCGCGGCTGGAGCAGGCGCAGGCCGCGGCTGCCGCCTCGCGCGCGCAATACGCTGCTGCGACGGCTGTGGCCGGGCAGGGCGCTGTCGTGGCGCCTGCGA